>NZ_BAAJOU010000009.1:0-288141 GCF_057536035.1 Nonomuraea sp. B208 | reverse complement strand
TGCCGGTGGGCCCGGCAGCTCGACGCGCACCCGTCGCTGGCGGAGGTCGGTCACCGGGCGCCGCTGATGGTGGACGCGCTGGCGGGCAACATCGAGGAGGTGCTGGCCGGCAGCGTACGGCTGCTCGACGCCTGGCGACGGGCGGGCAGCCCGGCGCGAGCCCATCTCGGGCCGGCGGTGGCCGCCGTGGCGATGGTCCACGGCCTGCGCGACGACCACGACGCCCAGCGCGACTGGCGGGAGATCCTGGACCGGCTCGACGTCTCGGCGGAGCGCGCCCACGGCTACGCGGCGGTCTTCGAGGGCATGCTGCTGCTGCACCGCGGGCAGGCGCGGGAGGCGCTGGAGCGGATGGCCCCCGAGGCGAGCGAGGTCTGGAAATGGGTGAGCTGGATCTGGCACCACTGGTACGTCGCCCTCCGCACCGAGGCCGTCGTCCTCGCCGGCGACCCCGGCGCCCGCCGCCACGTGACCGAGGCTCGCGCCGCCGTGGCCGGAAATCCGGTCGCCGAGGCCCTCGTGGCGCGGGCCGCCGCCGTACTCGACGGCGACCGGGACGCCCTGCTCGCCACGGCGGACGCCTTCGACGCGGTCGGCTGCCCCTACCAGTCCGCGCGGACCCTCCTGCTCGCCGGCGGGGAGCACGCCGGACGCGGGAGTGACCGCGCTCGCCGCCCTCGGCCTCGCGCCGAAGGCGGTCAACATCTGGTGAGCCCGTTCAACTTCGGCTCGGCCGGGCACAGTACGGTGTCCGCGTCCATCTCCCCGGACGCGGCGCGAACACCCCCGACGACCGACTGAGGAGCAGACTTGACCGCCCCCGCGCCCACGTCCCAGCAGCAGGAGATCGCCAAGGAGCTCCAGGTGAGCGCGTCCTTCGAGGCCGCGGCGGAGGCCGAGCGCCGGGTGGCCTTCCTCGCCGCGCAGCTCACCGCCTCCGACCGGCGCGCGCTGGTGCTCGGCATCAGCGGCGGCGTCGACTCCACCGTGGCGGGCCGGCTGTGCCAGCTCGCTGCCGAACGGGTCCGCGAGGCCGGGCGGGAGGCGACGTTCATCGCGATGCGGCTGCCGTACGGCGTGCAGGCCGACGAGCGGGACGCCCAGCTCGCGCTGGAGTTCATCCGGCCCGACCGGGTCATGACGGTGGACGTGAAACCCGCGAGCGACGCCTCACTGGAGGGCGTGCTGGCCGCCGGCCTGGTCTTCCGCGACGAACGGCACCAGGACTTCGTGCTCGGCAACGTCAAGGCCCGCCAGCGCATGATCGTCCAGTACACGGTGGCCAACGCGCACGACGGCCTGGTGGTCGGCACGGACCAGGCCGCCGAGGCCATCTCCGGCTTCTACACGAAATATGGTGACGGCGCGGCCGACGTGGTCCCGCTCGCCGGCCTCACCAAGCGCCGGGTGCGTGCCGTCGGCGAGGCGCTGGGCGCGCCGGCCGCCCTGGTGTGCAAGGTCCCGACCGCCGACCTGGAGACGCTGAACCCCGGCGTGGCCGACGAGGAGGTGCTCGGCGTCTCCTACGACACCATCGACGACTTCCTGGAGGGCAGGCCGGTCGACGCCGCCGCCCTCACCGTGCTGATCGACCGCTACCAGCGCACCGAGCACAAGCGCCGCCCGCCGATCACGCCCTGAGCCTCCGCCCCCGGGGCTCACTTGCCCACGCCGATCACGCCCTGAGCCTCCCCCGCCCCGGGGCACACTTGCCCACGCCGATCACGCCCTGAGCCTCCCCCGGCCCGGGACTCAGTTGCCCACGCCGAGCCCGGCCATGAACGCCGCCGGGTACCGGTCGCCGCGCGCCGCGCCCGGCGGCACCGCCTTCTCGATCGCGGCGAGGTCGTCGGCGGTGAGCCGGAGCTCGGCGGCGGGCAGCGCCTCGGCCAGCCGCTCGCGGGTACGCGCGCCGACCAGCGGCACGATGTCCTCGCCCTGCGCGGCCACCCAGGCGATGACGAGCTGCGCCACGGTGCAGCCCTTGGCCTCGGCGACCCGGCGCAGCTCGGCCACGAGGGCGAGATTGTGCTCCACGTTCCCGCTCGCGAACCGGGGGCCGAAGGCGCGGCTGTCGCCGGGCCCGGCGGCGCGGCCGGCGGTCCAGTGCCCGGAGATGAGGCCGCGCCCGAGGACCCCGTACGCGGTCAGCCCGATCCCGAGCTCCCGCAACGTGGGCAGGACGTCCGCCTCGACGGCGCGGGAGATCACCGAGTACTCGATCTGCAGGTCGGCGATCGGGTGCACGGCGTGCGCCCGGCGGATCGTGGCCGCGTCGACCTCCGAGAGCCCGATGTGCCGGACGTACCCGGCGTCGACCAGCTCCTTGATCGCGCCCACCGTCTCCTCGATCGGCACCGCCGGGTCCAGCCGGGCCGGGCGGTAGATGTCGACGTGGTCGGTGCCGAGCCTGGTCAGCGAGTGCGTCAGGAAGTTCTTCACCGCCTCGGGACGGGCGTCGTTCCCGCCGAACCCGCCACCCGGCCGCAGCAGCATGCCGAACTTCACGCTCAGCGCGTACGTGTCGCGGGCCCGGCCGCGCAGCGCCTCGGCGAGCAGCAGCTCGTTGTGGCCCGCGCCGTAGAAGTCGCCGGTGTCGATCAGGGTGACGCCGGCCTCCAGCGCGGCGTGCACGGTGGCGATGCTCTCCGCGCGGTCGGCCTCGCCGTACGCGCCCGACATGCCCATCGCGCCGAGACCCAGCGTGGAGACGGCCGGTCCGGTGCTTCCCAGGGTTCGCGTCCGCATCAGGTTTCTCCTTGTCGTCACGTCGTTTCCGTCCCTCCCCACCCTGGGCCGGGTCCGGGACGGGCGGAAGCGGAGCGTTCATCATGGGAGCACCCCTCCCTGTCATCGGGGAGGGTGCGGTGACCTGCGATGCATGAGTGAAAAGGGCGAGGAGTTCCCGCTGTCAGGGCACGCCGACCACGGCCAAGCAGCAGGTGCCGAACGGCGTCTACGGCACGCCGGCCCAGGCCGCGCACACCCCCGCGGCCGTCGCCCGCCACACGGTCGGGGCGCGTTTCGCGACCGGTGGGGCGGCCTCCCCCCGCAAGTGACCATGAAGGCGCTGAAGGCTGTTCTCAGCACCTCACCTTGCGCGCGACACTGACCATCAAGCCAGGTCAGGTAGGCCGGGAACAGCCACCATGATGAGCATCCCGCGCATGCCGGAAGGTGACGACACCGGCGGACGCGAAAATCATCCTCCGTCTACCGCTCCTCGGCGTCGCTCCCGCAAAGCCTTCCAGACGGCCGCGCACACCTGCGCCACCATCACGACCACGCAGAACGCGGCCGAGCCCACCAGCAGGACGCTGCCCAGAGCCCCAGTGCCCAACCTCTGGCCGTACGGGGAGCCGTTGCCGCTCACAACGCTCACGGCATCGACGACCACGTCCACCACGAACCCCCACAGAGTCCGCACGATGGAGAGGCCGTCAAAGATCATGATGCCCACGGCGGACCGGGAGAGAAGGTAGATCCAAAGGCCGAAGTAGAGGGCCATCCCGACCAGGTAAACCCCCGCTAAGGCACCCTTCCGTAGACGCTGGATACCTGCCATGGCACCCTCCCTCAGGGACCGCGACGGCGTAGTGACGGTATGCCCGCTCGCCGACTGCTCCAAGCCCCGCGTCGATCTGGCCCGACAGCTTCGCCCGCGCTCAACAGGGGGCGGCGGGACAGGCCCCGAATGAGGCCGAACCCTTCTTCCTCCGGTTGGCCTGCTGGTCATTCTTCTCCGGGATGACCGCGCCGATTCGGCGGCGGCGCAGGTAGGCGCGGTTGGCCTTGGAAAAGTAGGCCTTGTCCGCGGCCACCGCAGCCGGGCTGGTCCGCAGCCGGCCCACCGGTCCGGCCACGCGGATCTTGTCCAGGGCGGTGGTGAATCGCGGGCAGTCGGCGGCTCGGCCGGGCATGAGCACGAAGACCAGCGGCAGCCCGGCGGCATCGACCGCGGCATGGATCTTGTTGCTCAGCCCGCCCCGGGATCGGCCGTGCGCGGCGGCCTTCGCCTGCGCCTTGCGTTGTCGCCCGGTGGCAGCGCGCTCGTGCGGCCGTGACGCGCCGGCCTCGGGTGTGGCCTGGGGCGCAGCACCCGCGGCACCGGCGGCCGCTCCGGCAGCGGAGCCGGCCTTTCCCCGGTCAGCGCCTGCTCCAGCGCGACCAAGGTTTCCCCTGCGACCGCCAGCCCGGCCGAAACCTGATGCGCTCGCACGATCGGGGAGTCCACGCTCACACCAACTGCCCATGGTGGTTGACGCAGGTGCGCCGGACGCCAGCGAGACTGGGGATTCTGGCTGCTGTGGAGACAGCGCTCGACCGAGGCTGAGGCAATGGACGGCTCAGCGTGGGAGCGCCCCTCCCTGGCTCGGCCCAGTGGCGGCGGGCAGGATGGCGTCATGCAACGTGAGCAGCTCGCCGACTTCCTGCGCCGCCGCCGGGAGGCGATCCGCCCGGCCGAGGTCGGCCTCGCGGACGGCCCCCGCCGCCGCGCCGCCGGCCTGCGCCGGGAGGAGGTGGCGATGCTGGCCGGCATGTCGGTGGACTACGTCGTACGCCTGGAGCAGGGCCGCAGCAGCCAGCCGTCGGTCCAGTTGCTCGGCGCGCTGGCGCGGGCGCTGCGGCTGTCGGACGACGAACGCGACCACCTGTTCCACCTGGCCGGGCACCGGCCCCCGCCCGCCGACGGCCTCGCCGGGCTGGCCCGCGCCGGGCTGATCCGCATGCTCGATCTGCTGGGCGACACCCCGGCCGTGGTGCTGTCCGACCTCGGCGAGTTCCTCGCGCAGAACCGGATGGCCGTCCTGCTGATGGGCGACCACACCGGCCTCACCGGGGACCGCCGCTACCTCGTCTACCGCTGGTTCACCGAGGCGGCCGTACGCGCCGTCCACCCGCCCGAGGAGCAGGAGCATCACGCCCGGCAGCTCGTGGCGGATCTGCGCGCGGTCGCCGGCCGCCGCTCCGGCGACCCCGTGGTCACCGGGCTCGTCGAACGCCTGCTGGCCGCGAGCGCCGACTTCCGCCGGCTCTGGGCCGAGCACGAGGTGGCGGTCCGGCGTACCGACCGCAAGAGCATGGTGCATCAGCGGGTGGGCCTGCTGGTGATGGACTGCACCACCCTGGTCACCCCCGACCAGGGGCAGCAACTGCTGGTCTTCACCCCGGCGGACGACGAGGCCCGCGAGCGGCTCGAGCTGCTGCGCGTGCTCGGCACCGAGGACTTCCCCACCGGCGAGGTCAGGGACGGGCGACCGTGACCTGATCAACGCACGGCGGACGTGATCTTCTTCTCGACCTGGTCTCCGGTCGTCCGGGAGGGACTGGCCGGGCGCCTCACCGGGATCACACGAAGCCGGCATCTCGCACCTTCATGGCGACCTGCACCCGGTTGTCGGTGCCGAGCTTGGCGAAGATGCGGGTGACGTTGGCCTTGACCGTGGCGGTGCTCATGTAGAGGCGCTCCGCGATCTCGGTGTTGGAGCGGCCCCGGGCCACCTCGATGGCGACCTCCCGCTCCCGCTCGGTCAGTCTGGCCAGCTCCTGCCGCGCCTCCTCGCGGCCCCGCTCGTGCCCGCCGGTGGCGGCGGCGATCACCTGATGGGTGACGCTCGGCGACAGCACCGGCTCGCCCGCGGCCACGGCACGGACCGCCTCGATCATCCGGGCCGGCGGGGTGTCCTTGAGCAGGAACCCGGCGGCCCCGAGGCGCAGCGCCCGCAGCACCATGTCGTCGGCGTCGAAGGCGGTCAGCACGAGAATGCGCGGCGGCTCGGGCCAGGACAGCAGCGCCTCGGTGGTGACCAGGCCGTCCTGGCCGGGCATGCGGATGTCCATCAGCACGACGGCGGGCCGCAGGTCGCGGATCACGCCCAGCGCCTCCCGGCCGTCGCCCGCCTCTCCGACGATCTCCACGCCGGATCCGCCGCCCAGGATGAGGCGCAGGCCCGTACGCACCATCGGGTCGTCGTCCACGATCACCACCCGGATCACAGGTCAAGCCTCCCACGGCAACCGAACATCAAGGACAAAGCGCCCATTCTGCTGAGCGTGCGTGATCGTGCCGCCCGCCAGGCGTACCCGTTCGCCCAGGCCGACCAGACCCAGCCTGCCGCCGGGCCCGCCCGAGGCCCCGTAGGGCACGGGGTTGCTCACGCGGATGCGTAACCCGTCGCCCGGACGTCCGTCGAGCTCGACAGTGACGCTGCTGCCCGGCGCGTGTTTGCGCGCGTTGGTGAGCGCCTCCTGGACGGCCCGGTAGGCGTTGCGGCCAGTCTGCGTCGGAAGCAGGTCGCGCTGCTCGACGGCGTCGGTCACGGCGACCTTCTGCCCGGCGGTCCGCACTTCGTGGAAGAGCTCCTCCAGATCGGCCAGGGTCGGCTGCGGGGCGGCGGTGACGCCGTCGGAGCGGAGGGTGCCGAGCACGGTGCGGAGCTCGTTGAGCGACTGGTGGGCGTTGTGCTGGATGGCGTGCGCGGTTTGCCGCATCTCCTCCTGACCGAGGTCGGTGCGGAAGGCCAGACCTCCGGCGAGCATCGCCAGCAGCGACATGCGATGGGCCAGGGCGTCGTGCATCTCCTGGGCGATCTTCGCGCGTTCGGTCAGTTTGGCCTGCTCGATGCGCTGCCGCTCCGCCCGCTCGGCGGCGAGGTCGGCGTCGCGCAGGGAACGGAGGTAGAGGCCGAAGACCGTCAGCCCGGCGAGGATCGCCGTCCCGGTGGCGAGGCCGATGACGCCTTGCTGGGTGATGCCGTTCGAGACGGCGTACAGGCCCATGCTGGCCCACAGCAGCACCCCGATCGGGATGATCTGCCGCCAGCGGCGGTGCGTGCACAGCGACACGTACGCCACCTGAGCGGGGCCGGTCGCCATGCTGGACAGCGCGGTGAGCAGCGCGGTCACGGCGGCGACCTGCCACGGCCACCGGCGCCTCCACCGCATGAGGACCAGCCCCACGAGGCTCAGGCCGGCGTCGACCAGGGCGCGCGACAGCCGCTCCGGATGGTGCACGACGACCCAGACCCAGACCGTGCCGTAGAAGAGGATCGGCGCCAGCGCGGCGAGGTAACGCAGCGCGACGCCCCATCCGTCGAGGGGCGGCTGATAGTCAGGGCGGTCGTGCACGCGTCCAAGCCTAGGAATTCTTCGGCCCTGCTCCAGCTACCTGGGTCGATCGCCTTACCACCCTGGGTCTATACGACGATCGACCTGGATCCGATGAACGGACCGCCCCGCTCGCGATGAACTTGAGCCCGTGATCGAGTTCAACAGTGTCAGCAAGACCTACCAGGACGTTCGGGCGCTCGACGACGTGTCCTTCACGGTCGGGCCCGGCAGCGTCACCGGGTTCGTGGGCCCCAACGGCGCGGGCAAGTCCACCGCGCTGCGCATCCTGGTGGGGCTCGCCCGCGCCACCTCGGGGTCGGCCACCGTGCTCGGGCGTCCCTACCGTGAGCTGGAGCGTCCCGCCTGCCAGGTGGGCACGCTGCTCGACGCCGGCGCGTTCCATCCGGGCCGCACCGGGCGCGAGACACTGACCCTCGGCGCCATCTCCTTAGGGCTGCCCAGGTCGCGGGTCGCCGAGGTGCTCTCGCTGGTCGGCCTGTCGGCCAAGGAGGCGCGGCGGGCCGTCGGCTCCTACTCCCTCGGCATGCGGCAGCGGCTCGGCCTCGCGCACGCGCTGCTCGGCAGGCCACGCGCGCTCATACTCGACGAGCCGGCCAACGGCCTCGACCCCCAGGGCATCCGGTGGTTGCGCGAGCTGCTGCGCGACCTGGCCGACGCCGGCTGCGCCGTGCTGCTCAGCTCCCACCTGCTGCACGAGGTGGAACAGGTCGCCGACCACATCGTGGTGATCGGCGACGGCAAGGTGCTCGTCCAGGGCACCGTGACCGAGCTCAACCAGGGCCGCAGCCTGGAGCAGACCTTCCTCGAACTGACCGCATCCGCAGACCGGAGCCAGAAGTGACGATCCCCTTTCACCGCTTGCTGGCCGTCGAGCTCCGCAAGCTCTTCGACACCCGCAGCGCCAAGATCCTGACCGCGTGCCTGCTCTGCCTCACCGTCGCGGCGATCGTCGGCCGGGGCCTCTACAGCGGCCCCGGCCTGCAGCGGCTGGTGTGGACGGCCGGCATCGGCTACGCCACTCTCCTGCCGGTGCTCGGCGTCCTCGCGGTGACGGGCGAATGGAGCCATCGCACGGCGCTGACCACGTTCGTGCTGGAACCCCGGCGATGGCGGGTGATGGTCGCCAAAGCGATCCCGCCGGCGCTGACGGCTGTCGTGGCCAGCCTGTTCGCGCTGCTCGTCGCGGTCCCCGCGACCGCGCTGACGAGCGCCGCGCAACGCACCCCCGCCCACTGGGACCTCACCTTCGCCACGATGGCGGGTTGGACGGCGACGAACGTGCTCTTCGTCATGATGGGCACCGCCTTAGGCGCGCTCCTGCTCAACGCGCCAGCCGCCATCGTCGTCTGCCTGGGCGGCACCGCCGTGTGGAGCGCCGTCGCCCTGCTCGGCACCACGGGCCGGACGCTCGCCGAATGGCTCGACTTCA
Source organism: Nonomuraea sp. B208 (assembly GCF_057536035.1). Lineage (NCBI taxonomy): Bacteria > Bacillati > Actinomycetota > Actinomycetes > Streptosporangiales > Streptosporangiaceae > Nonomuraea > Nonomuraea sp. B208. The sequence continues at coordinate 279,581 of NZ_BAAJOU010000009.1, read as the reverse complement.
ACAGGACCACCGCTCCCCTCGCGGCCGGCGACTGGGCCGGCGTCGACTTCCTGCGGCTCGCCGCATCGACCGCCCTGTGGATCGTGTTCCCGCTGCTGGCCGGAGTCGTCCGTGCGTCTCGCAAGGAGGTGAGATAGGCCGGTCTCCGATCGTCCCCGCCGTTCGCTACTCACGGCGGACGCCCGGCAGGCAGCTGCGACGACAGTCCAGTGGGGGCCTGGGCGTGGCGGCCGCACCCGACCATCCCGTCCCGCAACCCGCAGCACCCCGCCAGAACCACGGGTCCTGCGCCGCTCAATGCCTCGCCACGGTCACCGGTCCCGCCCGACTACCAGCGCCCCGCCATGCCGCCGGTCCCGCCCAACCATGTGCCTCGCCACGGTCACCGGTCCCGCCCCACCACCAGCACCCCGCCATGCCACCGGTCCCGCCCAACCATGTGCCTCCCCACGGTCACCGGTCCCGCCCCACCACCAGCACCCCGCCATGCCACCGGTCCCGCCCAACCATGTGCCTCCCCACGGTCACCGGTCCCGCCCCACCACCAGCACCCCGCCATGCCACCGGTCCCGCCCAACCATGTGCCTCCCCACGGTCACCGATCGCGCCCGACCATCAGGTCCCGTCGCCACCGGTTCCGCTCAACCATGAGGTCCTGTCGGACCACCGGTTCCGTCCAACCATCCGGTTCCGCCCGTCCCGGGACTGTGAAACTAACGGCGGATCTAATGATCAAGGAAGAGACGCCTGATGTCCGAGACCGCCGTGGAGTCGCTGTCCATGAACGAACTGCCTGTCGAGCCGGACCGCTCGATGACGGACGAGCAGCTGATCTCGATGCTCGTGACCCGGGCTCGTAGCGAGGGGCTGCAGCTGACCGGTGAGGGCGGGCTGCTGCAGCAGTTGACCAAGCGGGTGCTGGAGTCGGCCTTGGACGGCGAGATCACCGATCACCTGGGCTATGACAGGCACGACCCGGTCGGGAAGGACAGCCGCAACGGCCGCAACGGCAGTCGCGCCAAGACCGTGGTGACCGACGTCCGCCCGGTCCAGGTGCGGGTGCCGCGCGATGTGGCGGGCACGTTCGAGCCCCAGCTGGTGCGCAAGCGGCAGCGCCGGCTGTCCGGCGTGGACGAGATGGTCCTGTCGCTGTCGGCCAAGGGGCTCTTCCTTGATCATCAGATCTGCCGTTAGTTTTACAGTCCCCGGGCTTGGCCGTCGTCGACCTCACCGCCGTCGTGAACGGCGGACTGGTTCTGGCAGCCGCGGTTGGCGAGTACGGCCGCCGCGTCGGCCCGCTGGACCGGTGCCGCCGCCAGGTGGGGACGAACCTGACGACGACCTGGCCCCGGCGCTCGACGTCGCGGCGATCCCCAGCGGCCCACGCCGCCAGCTCCGGATGACGGTCACGCGGGTCGACATCCGAGCGTGGCCGCCGTCCTCTGGCACGAAGCCGAACCCCGGTCCTGCCTCGGCAAGCGCGGACCGCTCCATCGGAAGCGTCCCGCCATCGCAGGGACCGCCCGCCAGATCGACGTACACGAGGCCGTCGCTCATGGGAGCCGGCATCTCAGCCTCAGCCGACGCCCCGGAGAGCTGTAGGATCCCGGGATGAATGACGATGAGTGGAATCACATCATTCGTTCGGCGAAGCAGGGCGAGTCCGGCCCTTGGACGTGCCCTGAGTGCGACGAGTACACCGTCGAGTTGGGTCAGCGGTTCGAGCAGGGCCACGTGGTGGAGCACACACTGATGTGCTTCGCCTGCCAGGCAGAGGTCGTTGCACCTGCCTGAACCCGACCGCACAAGGGTACGGCGTCCCTGCCACGGGCATCGAAAGGCGAGGTGCCGCGGGTTCAGAGCTGCGGCGGCCCGGCGCAGCGCCGGCGCGACACAGGGACACCCGACGCCACGCCTGGCACCGGCCGCCGGATTCCGCAGACCGGTCTGCACGGCCAAGGGCCGTCGCCTCGCCTCCCGCGCGGAACGGCGCCTCACCGGCCCGCTTCACTATTCCGGCGTACTTGGCCTGCCCTCCTCCGCCACCGCATCCTGCTTGGCTGATCACGTTCCGTCACCACCGGAAGTGGGCCAGGGCCGGAACCGTACAGTCCCCCAGGGAGTGTCGTTCTCGACCGGCATCGAGCACAGGCCGGATCGCTCGTCCGCCTACCGTGCCCGCGTGCGCTGGATCGATCCCGCCGGCAAGAAACGCAAGTCGAGGTCGGAGGCGTTCGACACGAGCGGACAAGCGGAGAACTGGCGGGGCGCCTCAGCCTGCCTCAAGCGCTACCGGCACCCCTCGTCCGCCGGCCGGCCTGGAGAGGGCTGTCAGGGCGGCGATCCGGATGGGACAACAGAATGGTGGCGTGCAGTTCCCGGTTCCTCAACCGCGATGTACCGCACTGGTAGCGCGCACCCCGACGCGCCGCGTCGCAGACGTTGCCGATCAGCACGAGGTGCTCTCGGCGGGCAGGGTGCGGTCGGTGAAGTAGCGGTCGATGTGGTCACGGGCGCACGCGTTGAACCCGTACAGCGTGTGCCCCGGCTCGTCGTCGTGAATGGTGGCGCTGCCGGGCACCTGCTTCAGGACGCGGGCCACCGTGTCGGACTCGCGCCAGGCGCCCGCGCCGAGCATCGGGGGAAGGCCCTTGGGCAGCGGGGCGGGCGGGTTGGTGACGGTCACCGGCCAGCCGATGCACGCCAGGGTGCCGGTCAACAGCGTGTTGGCCGCGCCCGCGTTCGGGGCGACCTTGCGGACGCGGGCGAGTGCCTTGTCGAGGTCGGCCCGGTTGGCAGCGCGTGGCCAGTCGGTGCACTCGGTGACGCCGGTCGTCTGGTCGGGGTAGCGGGCGCCGCGGTCCGGCACGAAGCCGGAGGCGTCGCCGCGTACGGCCTTCCCGATGGCCGCGGCCAGTTTGGGGTAGTTGTCCTTTCCGCGCATGGCGAGCCCGAGAGCCAGTGCCTGCAGGTCGCCGCTGGTGTAGGCGATGCCGACGGGCTTGACGGGGATCGGGGAGCGCTCGGCCTTGGCGATCAGGCCACGCCACTGGGCGGGCGTTCCCGGGCACTTGCCCTCTCCGACGCACCAGTCGAAGAAGCGGGCGAAGACCTTCTCGTTGAGCTTGGCCGTTTCGATCATCTCGGCGGTCCAGTCGTCGCCGACGTGGCTGATCGTGCCGTCGATCACCATCGTGCGCACCTTGCTGGGAAACAGCCGAGCGTAGTCCTGGGCGTAGATGCCCGCGTATGAGGCGCCGTAGAAGTTGAGCTGGGACCCGCCGAGCGCCTTTCTGATGGCCTCCATGTCCCTGGCGTGGTCGGCCGAGCTCATGTTCGCGAACAGCTCGGGGTCCTTGTTGCGGCAGGTTTCGGCGTGCCCGCGGTTGGTGTCGGACAGGCGGCCGAAGTCGGCGTCGTCCGCGGGGAACTCGGGCAAGGGGACGCGGGTCCAGACGCAGGGCAGCCCGGTGCTGAGGCCGCCGAACTGTTCGCCGTAGCCGCGGGTGTCCCAGGTGACGATGTCCATCCGTTTGCGCAGGTTGGCCCACCAGTGGGCGTATTCCTGCGTCATGGCGATGCCGGGGGCGCCGGGACCCCCGTACGCGATCAGGACCGAGCCCTCGGAGACGCCGGTGGCCTTCAGCCGGCCCAGCTTGAGGGCGATCTTGCGGCCGTCGGGTTTCTGCCAGTCGACAGGGACCTGGAGATCGGCGCAGGCCATGCCGACCTTGTCGCCGGGGCAGGCGGCCCAGTCAAAGGCGGGGGTCTGCTGGGTCTGGAAGCCGGAGCCGAGGAGCGTCAGGGAGAGAACGAGTGGCGTGAACATGGCCACGACGATCTCGCAGAGCAGGGCTGGGCCACATCGGAGCTGGGTCTGATCTTGCGAGGGGGGAAATCAGACCGTGGCATGTCGTACCGCAGTCTGACAGAGAGGGGCCGGCGCGCCGTCCCGACCCACGCACACCGTGTGGGCCCCGGGCGGTCCCCAGCTAGTCGATCGGCCTGCCTGGGTGGTCGCGCCGCCTCACCCCTGCCAACCTCTGACCACATCGACAACCAAGATCAGCCGTTAAGTTGACACTCCCGGGTGGTCATCGCACATCGATTTGGTCCAGCTCCACCAGTCCGAAGCCGAGCTGACTGTAGAGCTCGAGTTGGTCGAAGTACTCACGATGGGAGTCGATCTTGTCGTTGGAGATGTGGGCGGCGCAGCTCGCTCTGATGGTGATGCGGCGGCCCGTGCCCGCTATCTCACGCCCGCCCGGCATCAGGAGCGGGCCGGTGTGGGTGCCGGTGTAGGTCCATTCGGTGCAGACCGGGTTGTCGCAGTCGCCCAGCTCGAACCACGCCGCCATGTGGAAGTCCGGGAACGCTCTGAAGTTCTGCTGGTAGACCCAGCCGATCTCGTCGTGTCCCTGCGCGACGCCCGCCGGTGAGACGAAGACGGCGTCCTCGCTGTAGCAGGCGAGCACGCTGGACACGTCGTGCGCGTTGATGGCCTTGTTCAGCCGGTGTCTGAGATCCCATTGGGTCGACATGGGCACCTCCAAGCGAGTCGGTTCGTTCCGGCGAGCATCGTGGGTGGGCGGGCAGTACGGCGAAGTCTGGGGTCGGGCGGCTGGTGGCCGGCGCGTTGGCTGCTTCCCCGTGCGATGGCCGTTCCGGTGGGGAGCCCGCTGCACCAGGTGTTTCGCGACGGGCCTGGTGGCGGTGTGTACGCCACGTGGCCGTTGATGGGGAGGGGTGGGCAGCCGTACTGCTGGCCGGGGTCGCGGTGACGGGACACGGCGTTCGTTCCTCTGCGGCTCGAGTGTGGGAGCCGGCTGATGCAGACGTGCCGAATGTGCTCATGGCCTCGTGCGGTGCGGACAGCGCCCGCGCCAACTCGTGTCATTGCCGACGCTTTCATCCCTCCTTTCAGTGTCCGCGCCATGGCACGCACAACGGTGCCAAGCAGCCGTCAAAATCGGCCTCGACAGCGGGGTCTGATGGAAGCACGAGGTAAACGCCCGGTTCGATCGCCGCGCGTCGAGATCATGCTGGCGGTGGCGGAGGTTGGATATCGAGTGGCCGGCCGGCTCGATCAAGCCCGATGCTGGAGGGCGTGTTCAACATTCCGCCGCGGACCGCCACCGACGCCTACCTCGCCGGAATGGGCGGGCGGAGGCGTCTCGACATCGTCTTCGACATCGATCTCGGGGAACTGGTGGAAGGTCACCACGTGGTCGCCCGCGGGCTGGAGCTGGCGGACGCCGCTGCCGCGTTGCACTACGAGTTCGTTCCCGGAATACGGCAACACGAGGAGGACACCAAAGGGCGGTTCTTCTGGTTCTGGATGATGTTCGCCGAAGATGACCTTGGCACCTCTTACGACGACCACAACAGCGGGGCCTTCGATCCGGACGGCGAGGCGGCCGCGCACGGGACTCGCAACCTGGGCGGACCGGTCCCCCGTTCGGCCCGTCGGCTTCGGCTGAGCTTCACGCCGCCCGAGGTGTGGACGCCGGTGGGACCCTGGTGCAGGGAGTTGGACATCGCGCTGCCCGGCGGCCAGGTCACGGAGTCGTGGACCGGCCCGCGTCAGGACGCCGGATGACACCGGATGACTCCGGTCCCGGTGAGAGCGATCCGGGGGCCGTCACGCCGTGCGGCGCTGTCCGCGGGCGGTGAGCTGGTCGGTTCTGCTGGTGATCAGGTCGTGGCCGCCGGGCGTGAGTGAGTTGAGGAACAGGCGGTTGACGCCGGGCAGGGCGGCGACGCGCAGGAGCCAGTCGCGGGCGGCGATTCGGCGGCGGCTGGAAGGCGCCATCCACTCGATGAAGCGGCGGCCGAACGCCTGCACCTCGTCGATCGTCGGCCGCATGCGCTCCTCGTACCGGGTCAGCGCCGTGGGCAGATCGCCGGCGGTCCGGGTCAACCCCGTGGGCAGGTCGCCGGCGGCCAGTTCGTCGGCCAGGACCCAGGCGGCGGCGACCGCCATCGACGCGCCGTGTCCGGCGAACAGCGAGACCGCCTGGCAGGAGTCCCCCAGCAGCACGACCCTGCCGCGGCTCCAGGAGCCGATCTGCACCTGGGTGACCTGGTCGTAGTACAGGTCGGCGGGCAGCCGGGGCAGCGTCTCCGGCAGGATCCAGCCCAGGTCGCCGTAGCGCCGGCGCAGCGCCGCAGCGGGGTCGGCCGGCAGGGCCGGGTCGGGCTCGCGGTGCAGGAACAGCAGTGCGAGCCGGTCCTCGGCCAGCGCGTACGCGCCCGCCATCAGCCCGGGCACGGTCAGCATCCGGTAGCGCAGCCCGACCTGCGCGCTCAGCTCCGCATCGGTGAGGACGCAGGCGGCGACGTGATGGCCGAGGTGGCGCAGGTAGCGTTCCTCGGGGCCGAAGACCAGCTCGCGGACGCGGGAGTGCACGCCGTCGGCCCCGACGAGCAGGTCCACGGTGCGGTGGGTGCCGTCGGTGAGGGTGATCTCGACCTGGTGGGCGTCCTGCCGGATCGTCTCGATCGTGACGCCGTAGCGGACCGGTGCGACGACGTCCTCGGCGAGGGTTCTGGCGAGGTCGCCGCGCGGCAGGCTGACCACGCGGGAGAAGCCGGGCGGCAGGACGAACCGGCTGGTGCGCCGGCCGTCGCGGTCGAGGTAGTCGAGCTCGCGCACCGGGTGGCGCAGCTCGCGCAGGCGGGTGGCCAGGCCCATGCGCTCGGTCACCTCGTAGCCCGCGCCGTAGAAGTCGATCATGTAGCCGCCGGTGCGTAAGGCCGGCGCTCGCTCGACGAGCTCGACGTCCCAGCCGTCGCGTTCCAGGTGCCAGGCGAGCGCCAGGCCGGCGATGCCGGCTCCGCAGATGAGGGCCTTCATGGGTCACTCCTTTCGCAGCAGCCGCCGTACCGGCCCGGCCAGCGCGGCGACGTCCAGTCCCGGGTCGAGGCGGTGGTGCAGGATCAGCCCGTCGATCGCGGCGGCGAGCAGGGCGGCGACCGCGTCGGGGTCCTCGACGCCGTGCCCGGCCAGCCAGCGGGCCAGGGTGCGGCGGAAGCCGAGGACGAGCTCGGCGAGCCGGTCGCGCAGCTCGGGGACGCGGGTCGAGGCCAGGTACGTCTCCGCCACCAGCAGCGAGGCCGGATCGTCGCCGGCGTAGACCGCGACGGCGCCCATCAGCCAGTCGAGACCGGCCTCGGGGTCGGGCCGGCGGGACAGCTCCTCGCCGATCTGGCCGATCAGCTCATGGACGAAACCGAGCGCGGCCGCCGTCAGCAGCTCGGTGACGGAGCCGAAGTGGTAGTGGACGACACCGGGCGCGACGCCGGCCCGTTCGGCGACCAGGCGGGTGGTGACGCCGTTCCAGCCGGCCTCGCCGATGAGCGCCACGGCCGCGCGCAGCAGGCGTTCCCTGGTGGCGCGGCCGCGTTCGAGCGACGTCTCCGGCATCACGGACCCTTCTTGTACGACCGCCTTGGGCATTTGCCCAAATTCACGATAGTTGCATGCTGCAAAGATCGCTAGAGGGGACGTACAAGAAGATCCGCTCAGTGGTCGCCGGAGCCCGGTTCCGCCATCCGGCGGTGCGCCGCGGCCTTGGCCTTCTCGGGCATGACCTTGGCCGCGCCGGCCATCGCCTTGTTCTTGAACGACCCGGCGACGACGGACGCCTCGCCCTTCATCATCGCCTCGAACCCCTGCTCGGCGACCTGCGCGGGATCGTCCTTCTTACCGGAGCCGACCCGGGTGTCCTCCATGCCCGCCCGTTCGAAGAACTCGGTGTCGGTCGGGCCCGGCATCAGCGCCGTCACCGTCACGCCGGTGTCCTTGAGCTCGTTGCGCAGCGCCTCGGAGAAGGAGAGCAGGAACGCCTTCGAGGCCGCGTACGTGGCCTCGAACGGCCCCGGCTGGGTGGCGGCGATGGACGACGTGAACAGCACCCGCCCCTCCCCCCGGGGCACCATGTCACGCAGGCAGAGCTTGGCCAGATGCACCGCGGAACGCACGTTGAGGTCCACGACCTCCAGGTCCCCGGCCAGGTCCGTCTCGGCGAACGGGCCGCCGGCGCCGATCCCCGCGTTGATCGCCACCGCGCCCAGGGGACGGCCGCCGGCCGTGACCCGCTCGTAGAGACGCTCGACGCCGTCGTGGGTGGCGAGGTCGGCCTGGACGGCCTCGACGGACGCACCGAGCTCGCGCAGCTCACGGGCCGCGTCGGCGATGCCCGGGTCCTCGGCGTTGACGATCAGGTCGAAGCCGTGCCCGGCGAACTGCTTGGCCAGCTCGTACCCGATGCCGCTGGACGCGCCCGTCACCAGGGCGAGCGGCCGGGCATGTACTTCCCTCATGATGGCGGTTCCTCTCGTCGGTCTCCGCCTGACCGGCTGCCCACGACGGCCCCACCCAACCGTCCCGTTGCAGGTCAGAGCGGGCGCCGCGATGCGGTTCACTACAGGCATGACGATCGTCCGCTCCCTCGCCCTGTTCGCCCTGGCCGCGCTCGCCGAGATCGGCGGCGCGTGGCTCGTGTGGCAAGGGGTGCGCGAGCAGCGCGGCCTGCTGTGGATCGGCGCCGGCTTCGTCGCGCTCGGCCTGTACGGACTGGTCGCCACGTTGCAGCCGGACGCGAACTTCGGCCGCATCCTGGCCGCGTACGGCGGGGTGTTCGTCGCCGGGTCGCTGGCCTGGGGCATGGTGGTGGACGGGTTCCGCCCCGACCGGTGGGACATCGTCGGAGCGGTGGTCTGCCTGGTCGGCGTCCTGGTCATCATGTACGCGCCCCGCGGCTGAAGCAGGGCTGTGCCGCGGACAACCCAATGAGGGCGTCTTTGTCCGTGTTCTGCGACGTCGACTCCGCCGACTACACCTCACGCGCCGGCAGGCTGCCGGTGACCCTCGACGGGGTCGCCGCCGGCGTGGAGAACATCCTCGGCGGCAAGGCGGACGACACCCCGCGCGCCCCCGCCGACGTGGTGACGCACCGGCTCGACGGCCGCGCGGGCGACGACACCTGCGTGGCGGCGCGTGAAGCCGAGCGATGACACCGATCGGGTGGCCGCCCTCGCCTTGGGGCGGCCACCCGACGACGATCCGACGGCCGTACGCTGTCGCCCGTGATCACACCAGTCACCGCCCGGCTGGGCCCCCGCCGCTGGACGGCCATGATCGTGCTCGGTTTCGTCGGCCAGCTCGCCTGGACCGTCGAGAACATGTATCTCAACGTCTTCCTCTACGACACGATCACCGACGACCCCACCGCCATCGCCACGATGGTCGCCGCCAGCGCGTTCACCGCCACGGTCGCGACGCTGCTGGTGGGCGCGCTGTCCGACCGGACGGGCCGGCGGCGGGCCTTCATCGCCGCCGGCTACGTCCTGTGGGGCCTCGCCACGGCGGCGTTCGGGCTGGTCACCGTGGACACCGTGGGAAGCCTCGCACCGGCCGCGAACGCCGTGCTGATCGCCATGATCGCGGTCATCGTGCTCGACTGCGTGATGTCGTTCCTGGGCTCCGGCGCGAACGACGCCGCCTTCCAGGCGTGGGTGACCGACGTGACGTGGCCGGCCGTCCGCGGCCGGGTGGAGTCGGTGCTCGCGATCATGCCGCTGGTGTCGATGCTGGCCGTCTTCGGCGCGCTCGACCCGCTCACCCGGGCCGGGCGGTGGCGGGAGTTCTTCCTGCTGATCGGTGCGGTCATCGCCGTGGTCGGGGTGGTGGCGTGGTTCCTCGTACGGGACCGCCCGGCCCTGCCCCGGGCGCGCGGCGGCGCGCTGGACGCGATCTTCCACGGCCTGCGCCCCAGCGCGATGCGCGCCAACCCGGGCCTCTACCTGCTGCTGGCGGCGTGGGCGATCTGGGGCGTCTCCACACAGATCTTCCTGCCCTACCTGATCATCTACGTGCAGCGTTACCTCCAGATCGAGGCGTACGCGGTCGTCCTCGGCGTGGTCCTGACCGGCGCGTCGGCGGTCACCGTCGGCTGCGGCCGGCTGATCGACCGCGTCGGCAAGCGGCGCTTCCTGCTGCCCGCCCTCGGGATCTACGCCATCGGGCTGCTGGCCATGTGGCCGGCGCGCGGCCCGGTCCCGGTCATCGCGGCCGGTCTGGTGATGATGTCCGGGTTCATGCTGGTCGCCGCGACGATCGGCGCGCTGGTCCGCGACCACACGCCGCCGGAGCACGCGGGGCACGTGCAGGGGCTGCGGATGGTGTTCGCGATCCTGATCCCGATGCTGATCGGGCCGTACGTGGGGGCGCTCGTCATCCGCGGCGCGGACGCCTACTACGAGGATCTGGGCGTGCTCAGGCAGGTGCCCACGCCCGCGATCTTCCTGGCGGCCGCCGCGGTGCTGCTGCTGATCGCCGTTCCCGTCCTGGCACTGCGCAAGAGAGAGGCCGCATGAGCATGCTCACCCGCTGGGGCAGGGAGCTCGATCCCGACGCCGTCCTGACCGAGTATCCGCGGCCGCAGCTCGTCCGCGACAGCTATCTCAACCTCAACGGCCGGTGGGACTACGCGATCACCGAGGACGACGCTGAGCCCGCGGCCTACGACGGACAGATCGTGGTGCCGTTCTCGCCCGAGGCCGAGCTGTCCGGCGTCGGCCGGCAGCTCATGCCCGGCCAGACCCTCTGGTACCGCCGCACCCTCATGCTCCCCGACGGGTTCGGCACGGGCGGCCGGGTGCTGCTGCACTTCGGCGCGGTGGACCAGACCTGCCGGGTGCTGCTCAACGGCGTCGAGGTGGGCGCGCACACCGGCGGCTACCTCCCGTTCAGCTGCGACGTCACCGCCGCCCTGCGCGACGGCGCGAACGTGCTGACCGTCGCCGTACGCGACGACACCGACACCGGCCCGCACGCCCGCGGCAAGCAGAAGCTGGAGCGGGGCGGCATCTGGTACACCCCGCAGTCCGGCATCTGGCAGACCGTGTGGGCCGAGCGGGTGCCCGGCGTGCACGTGGAGCGGCTCACCCTCACCCCACACCTGGCCGAATCCTGCGTCGAGGTGACCGTGCACGCCGCCGAGGGCGAGGCGGACGTCGAGATCCTGGCCGCCGGGTCCGTCGTCGCCCGCGCCACCGTCCCCGCCGGGCGGCCGGTGCGCGTCCCGATCCCGGACGTCCGGCCGTGGAGCCCTGAGGACCCCTTCCTGTACGACGTCACCGTGAAGCTGGGCGCCGACCGGGTGCGCGGCTACGTGGGCATGCGCTCGTTCGGGGTGGGGACGGACGCCGGCGGGGTGCCGCGCCTGATGCTCAACGGCCGCCCCTACTTCCACGCCGGGGTGCTCGACCAGGGCTACTGGTCCGACGGCATGTACACGCCGCCGTCCGACGAGGCCATGATCCACGACATCGTCACCATGAAGCGGCTCGGCTTCACCATGCTGCGCAAGCACATCAAGATCGAGCCGCTGCGCTGGTACTACCACTGCGACCGGCTCGGCATGCTCGTCTGGCAGGACATGGTCAACGCCGGCGGCCGCTACCACCCGCTGCTCGTCACCGCTCCGGCGTTCGTCCCGTTCCACCTGCCCGACCGCTGGTTCGGCCGGCCGCACCGGGACCGGTTCATGGCCGAGCTGCGCGAGACGGTCGAGCACCTGCGCAACGTGGTGAGCATCGCCGTGTGGGTGCCCTTCAACGAGGGGTGGGGCCAGTTCGACGCGGCCCGCGTCGCCCGGGAGCTGGCCGCGCTCGACCCGACCAGGACCGTCGACCACGCCAGCGGCTGGCACGACCAGGGCGCCGGCGACCTGCGGAGCCTGCACGTCTACTTCCGCCGGTTCCGCGCGCCGCGCCGCCGCCGCGACCGGCGGGCGCTCGTGCTGTCGGAGTACGGCGGGTACGGCCTGCGGGTCGACGGCCACACCTTCAACGACCGCAACTTCGGCTACCGCCGCTACGACACCCCCGAACGGCTCGGCGCCGCGTTCGCCCGGCTGCACGCCGAGCAGATCGTCCCGGCGATCCGGCACGGACTGAGCGCCACCGTCTACACCCAGCTCTCCGACGTCGAGGACGAGCTGAACGGCCTGCTCACCTACGACCGTGAGGTGCTCAAGCTGCCGGAGGACCTGGTCCGCGCGGTCAACCGACGGCTCACGCTCGGCCAGGCCCCGTGACGGTCAGGCCGTGCCACTCGGCGTCCGGCATGCGCAGCACCCTGAGCGCGATCCAGCCGTACGCGGCCAGGTGCAGCAGGGAGCCGGTGGACTGCACGACCGGGGCCTGCGTCATGGTCACGAACGGCACGATCGTGCCCGCCACCGCGGCGACCGGCACCCACCAGGGGGCCAGCTTGACCGCGGCCAGGGTCACCAGCAGCGTGATCAGGCCGACGTGCAGCAGGAATCCGGGCAGCAGCATCCCGTACACGAAGCCCCACAGCTCGTTCGCCCGCCGCGTGACGGCCTCGGCCTGGTCGGCGGGCAGGGACTGGGCGAGGGCGAGGTCGTAGAAGTCGGTGGTGAACAGCGTCAGGCCGTGACCGGCGCCGACGAGGCCGAGCGCCGCCCCGATCCCGCTCGCGCGGGGGGCGCGCCGGCGCAGGAGGTGGGCCAGCCCCAGGACGACCGGGATGAGGCTGAGCGCCGCCCAGACGTAGAGCAGGGCGCTGACCTGGACGGTCGTCGCGTGTGTACGGAAGACCTCGGGGTCGTGCTCGGCGCCGGGCGGCGAGGTGAGGAAGGCGAGGAACTGGAAGACCGGCCAGGCGAGCAGGGCGACACCGGCGACCGTCCGGCGGAACGCGTCAGGATTTTTCAGCACCCGTCCAGAGAAGCGAGGCCCCGTCCCGCGCCGCGCGGGCGCTCGTCCCCGCCTCCCCGGGAGGAACGCCCGGACCTCCCGGGACACTGTCCCGGCCGGACCGGGACCAGGTGCGGATACGGTGTGGCCCGAGGAGGGGCGAATGGCGGCGACGGCGCGGGGCGTACGGGCGGGCGCGCGGGCATGGCGCGCCCTGACCCTGACCGCGCTGACCCTGACCGCGCTGACCCTGACCGCGCTGCCCCTGACTGCGCTGACCCTGACCCTGGCTGCCGTGGCCTGCGTCCTCGCCTTCGCCGACGGCACCGCCCCGCTCTCCATCGTCCACCTGCTGTTCGTGACGGGATGCGCGGTGGCGGGCGGGCTGATCGGCGCGCACCGGCCGGGCCACCGGGTGGGACGGCTGCTCGCGCTGAGCGCGTTCTGCTTCGCGCTGATGGAGGCGTGCGGCCATTACGCGATCCTCGGCTCGCGCACGGGGCTGCCGTTCGCGGCGGCGCTGGCCTGGCCGCAGACCTGGCTGTGGATCCCGGCCAACCTGGCGGCCACCCTGATCCCGCTGTACTTCCCCACCGGCCGGCTCTCCTCCCCGCGCCTGCGCGCGCCGGTCGCCGTGGCGGCGTCCGTGGCCGCGCTGGCCGCCGTCGCCAACGCGTTCCGTCCGGGAAGCAACCAGCAGGTCGGCTTGGGGCCGGGGGTGCCCAACCCGCTCGGCGTCCCCGCGCTGGCGGGCGCGGCCCAGGTGACGGAGACGGTGCTGACCCTGCTGCTGCCCGCGGTGTTCCTGCTGGGCGCCGCCGACCTCGCCGTACGGGCCCGGCGCAGCGAGGGCGCGGAACGCCGGCAGATCGCCTGGCTCGTGTACGTCGTCGGCCTGGAGACCGTGGTGATCGGCGCCAGGCTCGCGGCCGGGCTCACCGACGACCATCCCGGCTCGCCGTGGCCGTCGGACAGCGTGCTGTGGGAAGTGGTCGGCATCGGGGGCGCCACGCTCATCCCGGTCGCCATCTGCGTGGCCGTCCTGCGCCACCGGCTCCTCGACATCGACCTGGTGATCAACCGCACGCTGGTGTACGTGCTCCTGTCGGGCTGCGTGACCGGCGGCTACATCCTCGTGGTCGGCTACCTCGGCGCGCTCTTCCCTTCCGGCGACCTGCCGGTGTCGGTGCTGGCGGCCGGGCTGGTGGCGCTCGCCTTCGCGCCGCTGCGGCAGCGGCTGCAGTCCTGGGTCAACCTGCTGACGTACGGCGAGCGCGACGACCCGTACGCCGCGCTCACCCGGCTCGGCCGCCGGCTGGAGAGCGCCGCGGACCCCGACGCCGTGCTGCCCGGCATCGCGCGGTCGGTCGCCGAGGCGCTCCGCCTGCCGTACGTGGCGGTCGAGACCGCGCACGGCGCCCGCCACGAGCACAGCCTCGGGGGCGGCCCGTCCGCCGAGCCGCTGCGGCTGCCGCTGACGCACAACGGCGAGCGGGTCGGCGGCCTGGTGCTCGCGCCGCGGCCGGGCGACAGCGGGTTCGGCCCCCGCGACCTGCGCGTCCTCGCCGACCTGGCCAGGCAGGTCGCGGTGGCCGTGCACGCCGTACGGCTCTCCGCCGACCTGCGCCGCTCCCGCGAACGCCTGGTCATGGCGAGGGAGGAGGAGCGCCGCCGGCTGCGCCGCGACCTGCACGACGGCCTCGGCCCCACCCTGGCCGCGCTGACCATGCGCGCCGAGGCGGCGCACGACCTGGTCGCGGACGAGGACGCGCGGAAACTGCTCGCCGAGATCGTGGACGACGCCGAGACCGCGCTGGCCGACGTCCGGACGCTGGTCGACGGGCTGCGCCCGCCCGCGCTCGACTCCCTCGGCCTGATCGGGGCGCTGCGCGCGCACGCGGCCAGGCAGCCGTCCGGGCTACGGGTGGACGTGCGCGCGCCGGACGACCTGCCCGCGCTGCCCGCCGCCACCGAGGCGGCCGCGTACCGGATCGCGACCGAGGCCCTGGCCAACACCCGCCGGCACGCCGCCGCGGCGCGGGCGTGGCTGCGGGTCGAACTCGCGGACGGGACGCTGGGACTGGAGATCTCCGACGACGGCCGCGGCCTCCCCCGGGACGCCCCCGGCGAGGGCGGGGTCGGGCTGGCGTCGATGCGCGAGCGGGCCACCGAGCTGGGCGGTTCGTGCACGATCGACGAACGCCCCGGCGGCGGGACCCGGGTCCGGGTCGAGCTGCCCGCGAACGGGGAAGGGGACGGGGGATGATCAGGATTCTGGTGGCCGACGACCACGCGGGTTTCCGTGCCGGGCTGCGCACTCTGCTGGCGACGGCCGAGGGGATCGACGTCGCCGACGAGGCGGCCAGCGGGGAGCAGGCGCTCGCGCTGGCCGGCCGGATCCAGCCGGACGTGGTCCTCATGGACCTGGACATGCCCGGCATGGGCGGCATCGCGGCGACCGAGCGGCTGACCCGCGACCACCCGCACATCAGGGTGCTCGTGCTCAGCATGTCGGACGACGACGACTCGGTATTCGCCGCCGTCCGGGCCGGGGCCCGCGGCTACGTGGTCAAGGGGGCGCGCAAGGCCGAGCTCGTCCGGTCGGTGCAGACGGTGGCCGAGGGCGGCGCCGTCTTCGGGCCCGCGCTCGCCTCCCGCCTGGCCGCCTACTTCTCCCCGCCGTCAGGGGGACGCGCCGAGACGGCCGCGCCCCTGCCCGCGCTGACCCCCAGGGAGCGGGAGATCCTCGCCCTGATCGCCGGCCACCTGACCAACCCGCAGATCGCCGCCCGGCTCGGGCTGAGCCAGAAGACCGTACGCAACCACGTCTCGGCCGTCCTCGCCAAGCTCCAGGTCGCCGACCGCGCCCAGGCGATCCTCCGCGCCCGCGAGGCGGGTCTCTGACCCGCACCCGGCAGGAAGCAGCCCGTCCGGGAGGGCCGGAGATCAGCGTCGCAGGAGGAGTTTCAGCAGGCGCAGGGCCCGCGAACGGCGGCCGGAATCGGCCGAGAACAGATAGGTCGACGCGAGCGCGATCAGCAGCAGAGTGCCGAGCGCGGCGAACGCGGTCAAGTGCAGCATCATCGCGATCTCGTTTCCGTGAGTGCGCGGGGGACCCCATGTGGGTGCCGGTGGTGTGAGACCAGGATGTGCCCCGTGCGAGCCCCGCTGACGATGTGTTCCGAACTCTGACGCGACTTGACCAAGCCGTACGGCGTCGTACACGTGGATGACGACACGGGTGTGCTTGACGATTCCTGACACGTCGCTCCTGGCGTCTTGCGATGATCGAAGGGTGATCCGACAGACGCCTGCTCCGGGCAGCGGGGACGCCTTGGCGATCCTGCGCTCCCGCCTGCGGGAGCTGCATCTGCATGCCGGGGAGCCCAGCTTCCGTGCTCTGGCCCACCGGACCCAGGCGATGAGCCACACCACTGCGCATACGGTGATCCGCTGCCGGAGGCTGCCGCAGTGGGGCAACCTGGAACTCGTCGTCGAAGCCCTCAACGGCGATGTCGCGACCTTCCACGCCCTGTGGCTGGCCGCCAGGAAGACGCGGCCCGAGCCGCCGGCCGCAGCATCCGTCCCGCGCGAGGAAGCGCCGCAGTATCAGCCGGTGGCCGAGCTGGGCCACCACGCTCTTCCGGTGAGAGACGTCGCCTTCCACCCGGACGGGCACACGCTGGCCAGCGCGGGCGACGACAGAATGGTGCGGCTGTGGGACGCGAAGACCGGCCGCCCACTGGGCGACCCGCTGACCGGCCACACTGCTGCTCTGCGGGCACTGGCGTTCCATCCGAACGGACACCTGCTGGCCAGCGCCGGAGACGACACCACGGTCAGGCTGTGGGATGCCGGGAATGGGCGGCCGGTCGGCAGTCCGCTGGCGGGCCACACCAACGCCATCATGGCCGTGGCGTTCCACCCGGACGGGCATGCGCTGGCCAGCGCCGGCGACGACAGAATGGTGCGGCTGTGGGACGCGAGGACCGGCCGCCCACTGGGCGAGCCGCTGACCGGCCATGCCGCAGGTCTGTGGGCGCTGGCGTTCCACCCGGACGGGCATCTGCTGGCCAGCGCCGGCTACGACAAGACCATCCGGCTCTGGGATGCCATGACGTGGCGGCCGCTGGGCGAGCCGCTGACCGATCACCCAGCGGGCATCCGGGCCCTCGCGTTCCACCCGGACGGACACCTGCTGGCCAGCGCCGGCTACGACGGAGCCGTGCGGCTGTGGGACACGAGAACCTGGCGGACCGAGGGTCATCCGCTCGTCGCG
Organism: Nonomuraea sp. B208; assembly: GCF_057536035.1. NCBI lineage: Bacteria > Bacillati > Actinomycetota > Actinomycetes > Streptosporangiales > Streptosporangiaceae > Nonomuraea > Nonomuraea sp. B208. The sequence continues at coordinate 262,573 of NZ_BAAJOU010000009.1, read as the reverse complement.
AAGACCGCCAGGGTCGTGGCAGTGGCCTTCCACCCGGATGGGCACCTGGTGGCCGGCGTCGACCGTGACGAGGGGGTGCACATGTGGGACGTCTCCACGGGGCGGCTGGTGCGTGGTCCGGTCGTCGACCACGGCGTTCCTGTCAGGACCATCGCCTTCCATCCGGAGGGGATCCTGCTGGCCAGTGCCGACGACAGGTCCGTACGGCTCTGGAAGAGCACCGAACCGGAGACCGAGCAGGTGCTGCGTCAGCGCATCGCCGGCTTGCGCGCCCGGTTGGAGGCCGTGGAACGAGAACGCGACGAGCTTGCCGCACTCGTCCAACGGCTCAGAACCGCTGATCGTCCGATTCGTGCCGAGGCGCTGAGGCCCGGGAACGGCTGAGACAAGAGGTCACCGTCCTGCGCGCCGGCGGTAGTCGCGGGGCGAGAGTCCGAGGCGGCGCTTGAACGCGTTGCTCAGCGCGCTCACCGACCCGTAGCCGACCTGACGGGCGATCGCCTCCAGCGTCTCGTCGCCGCGGCGCAGCCGGGCGGCGGCCAGTTCGAGGCGCCAGCCGGTCAGGTATTCCAGCGGCCCCTGCCCCACGACCTGCTTGAACCGGGCGGCCAGCGTCGAGCGGGACACCGCCGCGACCCCGGCGAGCTGGGACACGGTCCAGGCACGGGCGGGGTCGGCGTGCATGGCCCGCAGCGCGGGAGCCACGACCGGGTCGGTGAGCCCGGCCGGCCAGCCCGACGTGCCGCCAGGGCCGGCGGTGGCCAGGTGGAGGCGCAGGAGGTGGATCAGCATGACCAGGGCGAGATGCTCGGTGACCAGGGTCGAGGCGGGCGGCCGGGCGCGCAGCTCGGCGGCGATCTGCTCCAGCGCCCAGCGGACGGTGGCGGCCTCGGCGGTGTGGCCGGGCACGTGGATCAGCGGTGGCAGGGCGTCGAGCAGCAGCTCCCTGGCCCGTTCGCCGAAGTCGAACCGGCCGCCGAGGAGGATCACGTCCGCGCCGTCGCCGACGCGGGCCACGCCGTCCGCGGCCGCCGCGAAGATCGGCCCGGCCGGGACCGGGCGCACGCCCGCGCCGCCGGCCAGGGTGAAGGCGCGCGGCTGGACGAGCAGGAAGCAGTCGCCCTCGGCCAGCTCGATCGGCTCCGGCACGCCCTCGACGGTGAGCAGGCAGCGCCCGCGGCGGACCGCGTTGAACTTGACCCCCTCCGGCGGGTCGAACGCCAGCGCCCACTCCCCTCCGGCGGCCAGCCCGACGGAGAGGCGGCTGGTGGTGCCGACGAGGGTGAGAACCTCTTCGAGAGGATCAGCTTGCTGGACGCTCACGCAACTATTCTCGACGCTGTCTCATTCCACGTCCAGCCGGGCGTTCCTAGGCTGGCCTCATGACACGCATCAGCACCCCTTTCACCGCCAGGACCACGGCCACGGAGATCCTGGCCGGCGTCGACCTCACCGGGCGGCGCGTCATCGTGACCGGCGGCGCCTCCGGGATCGGCGCGGAGACCGTACGGGCCCTGGAGGGAGCCGGAGCCGAGGTCACGGTGGCCACCCGCCGTCCCGCCGACGGGCAGCGGGCGCTGGACCTGAGCGATCTCGGGTCGGTACGGCGCTTCGTGGCCGAGTGGAGCGGGCCGGTGCACGCGATCGTGGCGAACGCCGGGATCATGGCGCTGCCTGCCCGCCGGACCACCCCCTACGGCTGGGAGCTCCAGCTCGCGACGAACTTTCTCGGGCACTTCGCCCTGATCGACGGCCTGCGCGAGCACCTGCGGCAGGCGGGCGGCGCGCGGGTGGTCATGGTCAGCTCGGGAGCCCAGTTGCGCGCGCCGTTCGACTTCGACGACCCGCACTTCGAGCGCCGCCCGTACGATCCGTGGGCCGCGTACGCGCAGTCGAAGACGGCCGACGTGCTGCTCGCGGTCGCCGTCGCCCGGCGCTGGGCCGCCGACGGCGTCACCGCGAACGCCCACGAGCCCGGCTACGTCCACACCAACCTGCAGCGGCACGTCGACCAGGCCACCATGCGGGCGATGGGCGCGATGGACGACGACGGGAACCTGCTGACCCCCGGCTACTTCAAGACGCCCGAGCAGGGGGCCGCCACCTCGGTGCTGCTCGCCGCGTCCCCGCTGCTGGACGGCGTAACCGGCCGCTACTTCTCCAACGACAACCAGGAGGCCGAGGTCGTGCCGGGCGGCCCGGACGCGACCGGCGGCGTCGCGGCCTGGTCCGTGGACCCCGGCGCCGCCGACCGGCTCTGGGACCTCGCCACCGCCGCCTGCCGCCCGTAGCCCTACAGGCCGAGGGGCACCGGCCGGACCGGCGGGCCACCGGCGAGGAGCGCCGCCAGCGGTGTCGCCAGGTCACGGGGCGAGAACTGCTCGGGCCCGCGACAGCCGGCGATCTCCTGGAGCGTCCACCAGCGGAAGGCGTCGATGTGCTCGGCGGCCAGCTCCTCGTCCGACCGCGCGCCCCGGGGCGCGAACGCCGGGACGCGGACGAGGAAGTAGTCGTTGACCACGCCGTCGTAGCCCGCCGCGTGCCCGGAGGCGACCACCCGCTGGTGCCACACGTGCGGCGGGTCGGCCTCGACCGCCAGCCCCACCTCTTCATCCAGCTCGCGCCGCAACGCGGCGAGCGGCGCCTCCCCCGGTTCGACGCCACCGCCGGGGGCCGCCCACACGATCGTCTTCTGAAAGGCCAGGCGGCAGAGCAGGATGCGGTCGTCGTCGTCGAGGACGATCGCGCGGACGGCATGGCGCAGGTTCATCTCAGGCATCCGGCATCTTATGCCGCAGGGAGCCGGTCGAGGGCGCGGGCCAGTCTTCGCAGCTGACGAATTGCGAACTTTCGCAATTGCGTGCAGAATGGCGAACGTGATGTCGGTGCCCTTGTACGAAGCCAAGGCCGAGCTGTTCAGGCTCCTGGGCCATCCGGTGCGCATTCGCGTCCTGGAGCTGCTGCAGGACGGGCCGAAGCCGGTCCGCGACCTGCTGGCCGCGATCGAGGTCGAGCCGACCGGGCTGTCCCAGCACCTGGCCGTGCTGCGCCGCTCCGAGCTGGTGACCGCCCGCCGCGACGGCTCGACCGTGGTCTACGCGCTGTCCGGCGGCGACGTCGCCGAGCTGCTGCGGGCGGCCCGCGCCCTGCTGAGCGCCAAGCTGTCGGGCCGGCACGCGCTGCTCAGCGAACTGCTCGAAGAAGAGACCGACCACCGGTGAATCCCGTGCTCGCGGCGGGCCTCGGCCGCCTGCGCTCCGTCCTGCCCGCCCGCGCCGACCTGGCCGCGATGGGCCGTCATCCGCGGCGCGACCTGCTCGCCGGGCTGACGGTGGCGATCGTGGCACTACCGCTGGCGCTCGGGTTCGGCATCTCCTCCGGACTCGGCGCCGAGGCCGGGCTCGCCACGGCGGTGGTGGCGGGCGCCCTCGCCGCCGTCTTCGGCGGGTCCGCGTTGCAGGTGTCCGGGCCGACCGGGGCCATGACGGTGGTGCTGGTGCCGATCATGCACGCGCACGGCGCGTCCGGCGTGCTCACGGTGGGCGTGCTGGCCGGGCTGCTGCTGGTGGGGCTGGCCCTCGCCCGGGCCGGCCGTTACATGGCGCTCGTCCCCGCGCCGGTGGTGGAGGGCTTCACCCTGGGCATCGCGTGCGTGATCGGCCTGCAGCAGGTGCCGGCCGCGCTCGGCGTGCCCACCCCCGAAGGCGACAAGGTGCTGGCCGTGGCCTGGCAGGCGGTGCTCGCCTTCGCCGCCCACCCCGACTGGATCGCGCTCACGATGGCCGTCACGGTCGCGGCGGTGATGCTGGCCGGGGGACGCCTGCGGCCGGGCGTGCCGTTCTCGCTGCTGGCCGTGGCCGCCGCCACCGTCGTCGCCGAGCTGGCCGGGCTGCCGGTGACACGCATCGACGCCCTGCCCTCCGGGCTGCCCGCCCCCTCGCTGTCCTTCCTCGACGTGAGCGCGCTGGGCTCGCTGATCGCCCCCGCCGTCGCGGTGGCCGCGCTCGCCGCGCTGGAGTCGCTGCTGTCGGCCGCCGTCGCCGACGGCATGAGCGTCAGCCACCGGCACGACCCCGACAGGGAGCTGTTCGGCCAAGGGCTGGCCAACCTGGTGGCGCCGCTGTTCGGCGGCGTGCCGGCCACGGGCGCGATCGCCCGCACCGCCGTCAACGTACGCTCGGGCGCCTCCTCCCGGCTGGCCGCGCTCGCCCACGCGGCGATCCTCGGGGTGATCGTGTTCACCGCCGCCGACCTCGTGGCCCGCATCCCGCTGGCGGCGCTGGCGGGGGTGCTGCTGGCCACCGCCGTACGGATGGTCGAGGTCGGCTCGGTGGCGGCCATGCTCCGCTCCACCAGGGCCGACGCGCTCGTGCTCGCGCTGACCGCGATCGCCACCCTCGCGCTCGACCTGGTCGCCGCCGTCATCATCGGCCTGGTCGTGGCCGGCGCGCTGGCGTTGCGCGCCATCGCCCGCGACGTGCGGCTGGACGCGATGCCGCTGCACCCGGACCTGCCCGGCGACCACGACGCCGAGGAGCACGCGCTGCTGGCCGAGCACATCGTCGCCTACCGGCTGGACGGGCCGCTGTTCTTCGCGGCCGCGCACCGGTTCCTGCTGGAGCTGTCCGAGGTCGCCGACGTCTCGGTGGTCGTCCTGCGAATGTCCAGGGTCACCACCGTGGACGCGAGCGGCGCGCTGGTGCTCGGCGACGCCATCTCCCGCCTGGAACGGCGCGGCATCACCGTGTACGTCTCCGGCATCCGCGACGGCCACCACCGGCCGCTGCGCGCCCTCGGCGTCGTCTCGCGGCTCGACGAGGCCGGGCAGGTGTTCGCCACCACCCCCGAGGCGATCGCCGCCGCCCGCCACCGCCTCTGCCTGGACGGCGTCCTGCCCGCCGTCCCGGCCGACGGCTGACGGGTATTCGCAGGTCAACCGGGGTATTCACCTCCCTCAGGGGGACGAATGCTGGGGATGCCTGACGGGATTCGCGGGTGCCTGTTCGACATGGACGGCGTGCTGACGCGCACCGCCACCGTGCACGCCGCGGCGTGGAAGACGATGTTCGACGAGTTCCTGCGCGAGCGGGACGGGGCCGCGTTCGTGCCCTTCGACGCGAAGGCCGACTACGACCGCTACGTGGACGGCAAGAAGCGCGTGGACGGGGCGAGGAGCTTCCTGCGGGCGCGGGGCATCAGCCTGCCGGAGGGCACACCGGACGACCCGCCCGGCGCGATGACCGTCAACGGGCTGAGCAACCGCAAGAACCAGCTCGTGCAGGCCATCATCGACCGGGACGGCGTGGAGGTGTTCCCCGGCTCCGTCCGCTTCCTGGACGCGGTCCAGGAAGCGGGGCTGCGTACGGCCGTGGTGTCGTCGAGCGTCAACACCGTTCGCGTCCTGGCGGCCGCCGGGCTCGCCTCGCGGTTCGGGGCCAGGATCGACGGCGTCGTGGCCCGCGAGCGGCGGCTGGCGGGCAAGCCGGCCCCGGACATGTATCTCGCGGCGGCCGAGGCGCTGGCGCTGAAGCCGGCGGAGGCGGCCGTGTTCGAGGACGCCCTGGCGGGGGTCGCGGCCGGCCACGCGGGCGGGTTCGGCTTCGTCGTCGGCGTCGACCGGGCGGGGCAGGCGCAGGCGCTGCGACAGCACGGCGCCGACGTCGTGGTCACCGACCTGGCCGAGCTCCTGGAGCACGGGGCGCGCTCCCGGGACGCGGGATGATCCGGCACCCCGCGTTCGAGGTCGAGCCGTGGGCGCTCCGGGAGAACCGGCTGGACCTGGACGTGCTGGCGCAGACCGAGTCGGTGTTCGCGCTGTCCAACGGCCACATCGGCCTGCGCGGCAACCTGGACGAGGGCGAGCCGCACGGGGAGCCGGGCACCTACCTCAACGGGTTCTACGAGCTGAGGCCGCTGCCGTACGCGGAGGGCGGCTACGGCTATCCGGAGTCGGGGCAGACGGTGGTGAACGTCACCAACGGCAAGCTGATCCGGCTGATGGTCGGCGACGAGCCCTTCGACCTGCGGTACGGGACGCTGCACCAGCACGAACGGGTCCTCGACCTGCGCGCCGGCACCCTCACGCGCACGGCGCACTGGAGCTCGCCGACCGGCACCTCGGTGCGGGTCAGGTCCACGCGGCTGGTGTCGTTCACCCATCGCGCGATCGCCGCGATCCGGTACGAGGTCGAGGCCGTCGACCGGCCGACCCACCTCGTCGTGCAGTCGGAGCTGGTCGCCAACGAGACGCAGACGTCGCAGGACGGTGACCCGCGGGCCGCCGCGGTGCTGCGCTCCCCCCTGGTGGCGGAGGAGAGCGTCCTCGGGGACGGCCTGTCGATCATGGTGCACCGCACCCGGGCCAGCGGTCTGCGGGTCGCGGCGGGCATGTGGCACGAGATCGACGGGCCGGACGGCACCCTGACCGAGGCGCAGGGCAGCGACGACGTCAGCCGGGTGACCGTGGCCACGCGTCTGGCCCCCGGGGGGACGCTGCGGATGGTCAAGTTCTTCTCCTACGGGTGGTCGCGCAGGCGTTCGCGGCCCGCCCTGCACGATCAGGTGGCCGCGGCCCTGGCGGCCGCCCGCCTGGTCGGCTGGGAGGGCCTGTACGACGACCAGCGGCGGTTCCTCGACGGCTTCTGGGACGGCGCGGACGTGGAGGTGGAGGGCGACGCCGAGGTGCAGCAGGCCGTACGGTTCGGGCTGTTCCACCTGCTGCAGTCCGCCGCGCGCCTGGAGGAGCGCCCCCTGCCGGCCAAGGGCCTGACGGGGTCCGGCTACGACGGGCACGCCTTCTGGGACACCGAGATCTTCGTGCTGCCCGTGCTCACCTACACCTATCCGCGAGCCGTCGCGGACGCCCTGTCGTGGCGGCGTTCCACGCTTCCCCTCGCCCGGGCCCGCGCCGGGCAGCTCGGACTGCGCGGCGCCGCCTTCCCCTGGCGGACCATCCACGGCGAGGAGTGCTCCGGCTACTGGCCGGCCGGAACCGCGGCCTTCCACGTCAACGCCGACATCGCGCACGCGGTCGCCCAGTACGTCGACGCCACCCAGGACGAGACGTTCGACGGCCGGACCGGCCTGCACGTGCTCGTGGAGACGGCCCGGCTGTGGCGCGCGCTCGGGCACCACGACGCGGCCGGGCGGTTCCGCATCGACGGCGTGACCGGGCCGGACGAGTACACCGCCGTCGCCGACAACAACGTGTACACGAACCTGATGGCCCAGCGGAACCTGCGCGAGGCGGCCGAGGCCGTGGCCCGCCATCCGGCGCTCGCGGCGGCGCTCGACGTCACCACGGAGGAGACCCGCGGCTGGCGCGAGGCGGCGGAGGCGATGACCGTCCCCTACGACGAGCGGCTGGGGGTGCACCCGGAGAGCGAGGGCTTCACCCAGCACGCGCTCTGGAACTTCGCCACCACCGGTCCCGAGCGCTACCCGCTGCTGCTGCACTTCCCCTACTTCGATCTCTACCGCCGGCAGGTGGTCAAGCAGGCGGACGTCGTGCTCGCGATGCACCTGCGCGGCGACGCCTTCACCCCCGCCCAGAAAGCTCGCAACTTCGCCTACTACGAGGCCCTGACCGTACGCGACTCGTCCCTGTCGGCCTGCACCCAGGCGGTCATCGCCGCCGAGGTGGGACACCTGGAGCTGGCCTACCGCTACCTGGGCGAGGCGGCGCTGATGGACCTCGCCGACCTGGAGAAGAACACCGTGGACGGCGTGCACATGGCGGCGCTGGCCGGGGCGTGGATCGCCCTCGTGGCGGGGTTCGGCGGGATGCGCGCGGGCGGGGGGCGGATGTGCTTCGCGCCCGCCCTGCCCGCCGGCATCACCCGGCTCGCCTTCCGGCTGCGCTACCGCGGCAGCCTGCTGAGCGTCAGCGCCACGCGGGAGGCGACGGCCTACCGGCTCCTCCAGGGGCCGCCGATCACCCTGACCCATCACGGCGAGCGCTTCGACCTGGGCGGCGAGGAGGTCACCCGGCCCAACCCGCCGCCTCCCGCGCCGGAGCAGCAGGTCCACCAGCCACCCGGCCGCGAGCCCCGCCCGCGCCGGCCGGATGCCGGCGGATCATCACGTCGGTCACCGGGTGGGTGACCGGCGTTCGATCTGGGCAGGTCAGTGCCAGACGAAGGGAGAAGACGTCATGGATCTTTCCGGTGTGGGCGTGTGGAGCCATCACCTGCGCTACGGCGACCCGGGTGAGGCCGCGGAGGCGGCCACGGAGCTGGAGGAGCTGGGCTACAGCGCGCTGTGGGTGCCGGACACGGGAGGACCGGTCTTCGAGGCCGTCGGCAACCTCCTGACGGCCACCCGCCGGATCGTCGTGGCCACCGGGATCCTGAACCTGTGGATGCACGATCCCGCCGACGTCGCCGCCTCCTTCGCCGCGCTCTCCTCGGGCCACCACCACCGCTTCCTCATGGGGATCGGGGTGAGCCACGCGGTGGCGGTGGACCGGCAGGAGCCGGGCCGCTACCGCAAGCCGCTGGCGGCGATGACGGCGTTCCTCGACGCGCTGGACCGGGCGGATCAGCCCGTGCCGGAGGACAGCCGGGTGCTGGCCGCGCTCGGCCCGAAGATGCTGGACCTCGCCGCGAAGCGGGCGCGGGGCGCGCATCCGTACCTCGTCACGCCCGAGCACACCCGGCAGGCGCGGGAGGCGCTGGGTGACGGCCCGCTCCTGCTCCCCGAGCAGACGGTGATCCTCTGCTCGGGCAAGGACGAGGCGCGCGCGATCGGCGGGGAATGGCTGCGGCGCTACCTGTCGCTGCCGAACTACGCCAACAACCTGCTGCGCCTCGGCTACACCGAGGAGGACGTGGAGTCGGTGAGCGACCGGCTGTTCGACGGCCTGATCGCCTGGGGCGACGAAGAGGCGATCCGGCGGCGGCTGGACGAGCACCGGGCCGCCGGCGCCGACCACGTCTGCCTCCAGGTCCTCACGGCCGACGCGGACGCCCTGCCGCGCCGCGAGTGGCGCGCCCTCGCCGTCGCGCTCATGTGAGCCGGGTTCAGCGGATCAGGGCCAGCCAGCGGCCGTGCGCCGGGTTCAGCGGATCAGGGCCAGCCAGCGGCCGTGCGCCGGCCAGCAGCGGGCCTCGGTGAACCCGGCGGCCAGCGCGACCCGGCGCAGGTCGCTCGCCGAGACGGTCGCCCAGGCGAACCATGCGCCGGTGACCGGTCCGCGGCGCAGCCGTACCCGGTCGACCCGGCTCGTCGTGCCGGGCGGCGCGACCTCGGCCAGGACCGTGCCGCCGGGCCTGATGAGCTGCCCGGCCCGCCGCAGCAGTGCCTCGGGGTGGCCGCCGATGCCGATGTTGCCGTCGGCGAGCAGTGCCGTCGCCCAGCGGCCGCTGAAGGGCACGTCGTCGTAGACGTCCCTGAGCAGGGCGAACCCTCCGGCGCGGCGGGTCAGGGCGACGGCGCGCGGGGTGATGTCGATGCCGAGCGAACGCACGCCGCGCCGGGTCAGCGCCGCCGTCAGGCGCCCGGGGCCGGAGCCGATGTCGAGCGTGGGGCCGGCGCAGCGGCTCAGCAGCTCCTCGTCGCCGTCGATGGGCTCGAACCAGCGGGCGGCCTCCAGGGGGACGCGGGTGCCGTCCACGTACTCGAGTTCGGCGCTCTCCCCGGCGAGCGCGTCGGCGTAGAGCTCCCCGATCATCGGCCCAGCTCCCGCAGCGCGGCGGCGAAGCAGGATCCCGGCGCCTGGCCCGCCACCGTGGCGGCGTCGGCGGCGGTGTCGACGTCGGTCAGCTCGGGCAGCAGGCGCACGTTCAGCCCGGCGCGTTCGAGCCGGTCGAGCTGGAGCTTGCCGGTGTCCGGGCGCGACATGGGCACCCCGAGCAGCAGCGCGGGGTCGGGCCTGCGCAGGCCGAGCAGCCAGAAGCCGCCGTCGGCCGCCGGGCCGTACACCGCGTCGTGCTCCGTCAGCGCCGCGCCGGCCTCGTCCAGCAGGGCGGGGGTGACCTGCGGGGTGTCCATGCCGATGAGGACGACCGGGCCCGGCCGGAGCCGGCAGGCGTCGGAGAAGGCGGCGGCCAGGCGCTCGTCCAGTCCCGCGCCGCGCTGCGGGATCACCACCAGGCCCGGGGGCAGCCAGCTTCCCGGCAGCCCGTCCAGCGCCAGCACCCGCTGGGCGGCGGGCGTGGCGGCGACCGCCCGCAGGCTGTCGCGCAGCGCGGCCTCGGCCAGGACGGCGGCCTGCTCCGGGCTGAACGGCGGGGTCAGCCGGGTCTTCACCCGGCCCGGCACCGGCTCCTTGGCGATGACCAGGAGCTGCGGCAGGCGATCGGGATGACGAGGACTCAGACGGTGACTCAACGGAGACGTTCCTTACGGGCTGCGGACGACGGGTGTTCCGCCGGTGGGGCGATGACGGCGCGGGCCGGCGGAGCGGCGCGCGGCCCAGCCGGCCAGCGCAGCCAGCGCGGCCACGGCGTAGAAGGGGGTGCCGAGGTTGTCGGGGGCGGCCGGGCCGTCGGTGTAGGCGACGGCGCCCGCCACGGCCACGCCCAGCCACTCCCACCAGCCGGTCATGGCGGCCAGCGCCACGACCAGCAGGGCGTACCAGGAGTATCCGGGGGTGAGCAGCAGCAGGAACGAACCGCTGACCAGCAGCGCGCCCTGCCACGGCCGCTCGGCGTCCCCGTGGCGCAGGACGGCCAGGACGATCAGGGCGAGCAGCGCGATCGCGGCGTACGGGGCCCAGGAGTCCGGCATCAGCAGCCGCAGGACCGCGTACCGGTTGCCGCCGCCGTCGTAGCGCTCCTCCCGCAGGTAGCCCGGCAGGTAGCCGGCCACCGAGCTGCCCGAGACCAGCGCGTACGGCAGGTACGACAGCGCCACCACGAGCAGCGCGGGCACCCCGACCACGAGCAGCCGCCGCCACGCGACCCCGCCGTTCCCGGCCTGCGCGCTGTTCCCGGCCTGCGCGTCGTTCCCCGCCACCCTGCCGTTCCCCGCCAGCACGCCGGACAGGGCGCCGGGCAGCGCCGTCACCGGGAGCAGCTTGGCCGCCACCGCCGCCCCCAGCAGCGCACCCGCCCCCGCCCGCCCGCCGCGCCCCCGGACCGCGCCGAAGGCCAGCACCACCAGCAGCACCCCGAGCATGTCGACGTGCGCGTTGTTCACCGCCTCGACCGGCACCGCCGGGCACCACGCCCAGTACGCCGCCCGCCGCGCCCCCGCGAGCCGCCACAGCGCCAGCAGCGCGAGCACGGCCAGCGCGAAGCCGCCCAGCTGCAGGCCCTTGTGCCGCGACCCCTCCGGGGACAGCCACTCGACCAGCAGGAAGTACCCCTGCGCGAGCGGCGGGTAGATCGTGGACACGGTCGGGCGGTTGATCCGGGTGCAGCCGCCCTCCGGCAGCGGCCACAGGAGCGAATCGGCGCAGCCGGCCGGGAAAAGCCAGTCGTCACGGAGGCCGGCGAGCGCCGGGTCGGCCGGCGGGTGCGCGTAGGGCGAGACGCCCGCCGCCTGCACCCGGCCGTCCCAGGCGTAACGGAAGGAGTCGGTGCTGCTGCTCGGCGGCGCCGCCGACCCGATCGCGGCCAGCGCGATCCCGCCGGCCACGACCAGCACGTCCAGCCGCTTCCCCTGCACCCGCCGGGCCAGCCACACGGCCGCCGCGAACAGCGCCCAGGCCAGCAGATACCAGCCGAGGCCCGGCGGCCCGAGCACCATCCTGAGCACGACGGCCCCCAGCGCGGCGAGCACCGCCCCGGTGAAGATCAGGTTTCGGCTCACAGCCCGCAGCCTGACATCCCCGGCCCCGTCCGGGACCGCCGCGAGGCCCGCCGTCCGCGCTTCGTAAGAAGCCTTACGAACCGCGAACGTCTCCTCCGGGCGCGCCTCCCGCCGGGCTAGCGTCGGCGGCGTGAGAGTCATGGTCACCGGCTCGGCCGGTTTCATCGGCGGGCACGTGGCGGAGGCGCTGCGGGCCGCGGGTCACGACGTCGTCGGCCTGGACCTGCGGACCGGCGCGGACGTCCGCGACCCGGCCGTGCTGGACGCGCTGCTCCCCGGCGTCGAGGTGGTCGTGCACCAGGCCGCGATGGTGGGGCTCGGCGTGGACGTCGCCGACCTGCCCGGCTACGCCTCCGTCAACGTGTACGGCACCGCCGTCCTGCTGGCCGCGATGGCCAGGCACGAGATCGACCGGCTGGTGCTGGCGTCCTCGATGGTGGTCTACGGCGAAGGCCACTACGAGTGCGCCACGGACGGCCACGTCAGGCCGGGCCCGCGCACCGTGCGGGACCTGGAGCTGGGCTCGTTCGAGCCGCTCTGCCCGCGCTGCGGCGCGGCCCTGGCCTGCGCGCCGATCGGCGAGGACGCCCAGCCCGATCCGCGCAACGCCTACGCCACCAGCAAACTCGCGCAGGAGCACCTGGCCGCCAACTGGGCCAGGGAGACGGGCGGCCGCGCGGCGGCGCTCCGGTACCACAACGTCTACGGTCCCCGCATGCCGCGCGACACCCCGTACGCCGGGGTGGCCGCGATCTTCCGTTCGGAGCTGGAGGCGGGCCGGGCGCCGAAGGTGTTCGAGGACGGCCGCCAGCTCCGCGACTTCGTGCATGTGCGCGACGTCGCCCGGGCCAACCTCGCGGCCATGTCCGCACCCGTACGTCCCGGCGAGCTGCGCGCCTGGAACATCGCCTCGGGGACCCCGCGCACCGTGGGCGAGATGGCGGCCGCGCTGGCCGCCGCGCGCGGCGGTCCCGCCCCGAAGGTCACCGGGGACTACCGGCTGGGCGACGTCCGCCACATCGTGGCCTCGCCCGAGCGGGCGCGGGCCGAGCTCGGGTTCCACGCGGGCGTCGAGTTCGACGCGGGGATGAAGGAGTTCGCCTGGTCATGACGGTCGACGTGATCCTGCCCTGCCTGAACGAGGAGGCCGCGCTCGCCTGGGTGCTCGGGCGCATACCGGACGGCCACCGCCCGATCGTGGTCGACAACGGCTCCACCGACCGCTCGGCGGCGGTCGCGGAGAGCCTCGGCGCGCGGGTGGTCCACGAGCCCGTACGCGGCTTCGGCGCGGCCTGCCACGCCGGGCTGCGCGCGGCCACCGCCGAGGTGGTCTGCTTCATGGACGCCGACGCCTCGCTCGACCCCCGCCAGCTCCCCCGGGTGAGCGCCGCCGTGCTCGGCGGGCACGGCGATCTGGTCCTGGGGCGGAGGCTGCCGCGGACGGCGGGCGCCTGGCCGTGGCACGCGCGGCTGGGCAACGCGGTGCTCGCCGGTGTGCTGCGCCGCCGTACGGGTGCGCCGCTCCGCGACCTCGGCCCGATGCGCGCGGCCAGGCGCGCGGCCCTCCTGGAGCTGGGGCTGACCGACCGCCGCTTCGGCTACCCGCTGGAGATGGTGCTGCGCGCCGACGCGGCCGGCTGGCGGATCGCCGAGGTGGAGGTGGACTACCTGCCGCGGACCGGGCGTTCCAAGGTCACCGGCACGCTGCGCGGCACGCTCCGCGCCGTCTCCGACATGCGCCGGGTGATGGCCGAGCTCCGGCCGGCGTCCTCAAGCGATTCGTCATACCCGGGTCGGCGGAGGGAATAGGTGCGGGGATCGAGGAGGGCGCATGACCCACGACCGGCTCCGCCTGGAGGAGCTCCTCACGGAGGCGGAGAACGCCGCACCGGCGGACTCCATCGACGTGATCGCCGCCGACCTGCGCGACCGGTTCGGGGCCACGGCCGTGTCGTTCCTGTTCCTCGACCTCGTCGGCCGGGCGATGGTGCGCATGATCCGCGACGACGGTGCGCCGCAGAGCGAGCGGATCCACCTGCCCGGCAGCGTCTACGACGAGGCGTTGCGCACCCAGGAGCTGACCCTGGCGCCCGATGACAGCCAGGGACAGCGGGTGCTGGCCCCCGTGACCAACCGGGGCGACGCGATCGGCCTGCTGGAGCTGACCCTGCCGCGCTTCGACGAGGAGGTGCTGGAGCAGATCAGCCAGGCCGCGCACGCGCTGGCGTACATCGTGGTCACCGACCGCCGCTTCACCGACCTCTACCTCTGGGGACAGCGCACCACCCCGGTGAGCCTGGCCGCCGAGATCCAGAACCAGCTCCTGCCGTCGTCCTCCGCCTGCGAGGCCGCCCAGTTCGTGCTGGCCGGAGCCCTGGTGCCGGCCGACAACATCGGCGGCGACACCTACGACTACACGCTCGACAGGCACACCCTGCACCTGTCCGTCACGGACGCGATGGGGCACGACGTCGACTCCGCCCTGCTGGCCACCCTGCTGGTCAACGCCTCACGCGGCGCCCGCCGCGCCTCCCGCTGCCTGGCCGAGCAGGCGCGGGAGATCCACCAGTCGCTCCTGGACCACGGCCGGCAGGCCCTGGCCACCGGCCAGTTGCTGCGCGTCTCCCTGGACGGCTCCGGCGCGCGGCTCGTCAACGCCGGTCACCCGTGGCCGCTGCGCCTGCGCGACGGCACGGTGCGGGAGGTGCCGCTGCACATCGACCCGCCGTTCGGCTTCCCGTTCCCCGTCGAGTACCGGGTGCAGGACCTCGACCTGCGGCCCGGCGACCGGCTCGTGTTCTACACGGACGGCATGCGCGAACGCCGGGCGGCGGGCCTCGACCTGCCCGGACTCATCCGGGACACGGCCGATCAGCATCCCCGCGAGCTCGTACGGACGCTGACCGCCGCCGTCCTCGACGTCTGCCACGGCCATCTGGAGGACGACGCCAGCGTCCTCTGCTTGGACTGGCACGGCTCCGGCCACCGGAGCCGCCGCACCCACGCGGGGGCCGACACCTAGCGGACGTCAGGGTCCGCCCGCTTCTTCGGCGCGCCGCCTGAGGAAGGCCCGGACGGCCGGGTCCGTGCTGAGGTCGGCGGCCCGCGTGTAGGCGGCGGCCGCGCCCTCGCGCCGGCCAAGCCGGGCGAGCAGGTCGCCGCGTGCCGCGTGATAGGGCTGGAACCGCTCCCGTTCGACCGGAAGGTCCTCCAGCAGCTCCAGCCCCGCGCCGGGCGAGCGGGCCCGCCCGATGACGGCGGCGTGCGCGACGCGGCCGCCGAGGCTCGGCGCGATCGCGACCAGCGCGGTGTAGAGAGTGCACAGGGCCTCCCAGTCGGTGGTCCCGACGCGGGCCCGGTCACAGTGGACCGCCTGGATCGCCGCCTCGAGCTGGAACCGTCCCGGGGCCCGGCCCGGCCGCCCGGCCCGGCGGAGGTACGCCTCGCCCTCGGCGATGAGGCCGCGGTCCCACGTGTCCGGGTCCTGGTCCTGCAGCGGCAGGTAGGGGCCGCCGGGGGCTGCGGCGCGGGCGGAGGTGAGGGTGAGCAGCGCCGCCAGCGACCACGCCTCGGGCTCGTCGCCGAGCAGCCGCGCGGTCGTGACGGCCAGGTAGCGGGCCTCGCCCGCGGGCGAGTCTCCCTCCCCCCGGTCGTGGAAGGACAGCGCGTAGCAGCCGTACACCGCCTCGAGCACCCACGGCAGCCGCTCCGGCATCGCCTGCCGCCCGGGAACGGCGAACGGGATCCTGGCGTCCCTGATCCGCCGCTTGGCCCGTACCAGCCGTTGTGACATCGCCGCGGCGGGCACAGCGAAGGCCCGCGCGATCGCCGCCGCGTCGAACCCGAGCACGACCTGCAACATCAGCGGAGTGCGGACGTCGGCGGCGATGGCCGGGTGCGCGCAGACGAACAGCAGGGCGAGACGCCGGTCCGGGATCCGGTCCGCGTCGAGGTCGTCCAGGGTCGTGACGACGCCCGCGCCGAGGTCGGCGCCGGCGTCCACGGCCGCCTCCAGCGACCGGCTGCGGCGGTGGGCGGCGGACTTCCACAGGTCCCGCTGCCGGTTGCGGGCCACCGTCAGCAGCCAGCCCTCCGGGTTGTCGGGGACGCCGTCGCGCGGCCACGTGGTCAGCGCCCGCTCGAACGCCTGCGCGAGGGTGTCCTCGGCGAGTTCGAGGTCCCCGGCCGGGGCGGCCAGCAGGGCCACCAGCCGGCCGTAGGACTCCCGCGCGGCCCGCTCGGCCACCCGCGCGGCCCGCTCACCGGGGTTCACCAGGACGGGACCCACTTCCCGGCCTCGATGTGCATCCCGCCGGGCCGGATCTCGACGCTCCCCCAGGCCAGCGGCGGCGCCTGCCGCGCCCACTCCAGGGCCGCGTCCAGATCCGGCACGTCGATGACGACCACGCCGCCGAGCTGCTCCTTGGTGTCGGCGAACGGCCCGTCCTGGATGCGCGGCTCGCCGTCCACCAGCGTGAGCGTGGTCGAATCGGCCGACGGCCGCAGCACCTGGCCGCTCACCAGGATGCCGGCCTGCTCCAGCGTCGCGGCATAACTGGCCATGGCCCGCATCCCCTCGGCCATCGCCTCGGCCCCGGCCGTCTCCTCGGTCGCCTCGGCGTGATGGAACAACAACATGTAACGCATGTCCCGATCCTCTCTTGTCACTTGGTCCGGTAGCGCGTGATCACGACACCGGTCGTGGTGGCGATCGCCTCCTGAAGCGTCAGGCCGGTACGTTCCCCCTCGCCGAACAGCCGCGTGCCCGAGCCGAGCACGATCGGGTGGATCAGCAGGACGTACTCCTCGACCAGGCCCGCCGCGTGCAGGGAGCGCACCAGCTCGCCGCTGCCGAGCACCCTGATCACGCCGTCGACCCGCTCCTTCAGCCCCGCGACCGCGCCGGCCGCCTCCCCCGCCAGCAGCGTGGAGTTGGGGTGGGCGAGCGCGGTGTCCGCCCGGCGGGAGGCGACGTACTTGGGCGTGTTCACCAGGATCTCGGTGAACGGGTTGGCCTCGGCCACGGAGGTCCAGTAGCCCAGCACGTCGTCGTACGTCCGCCGCCCGAACAGCATGGCCGCCGCCCCGCCCTGCTCGGCGACGTACTTCCCGGTCACCTGGTCGGCGTACCCGGAGGCCCACCCGCCGTGCCGGAACCCGCCCCTGGGGTCCTCGTCCGCCCGGCCCGGCCCCTGCATGACGCCGTCCAGACTGACGTTGACGAAAACACTGATCGTGCCCACCGCGAACTCCTCATCTCACTGGTCACCGGGGCCACGTTCCGGCCCGGCACAGTGATGACGAGCCCGCCCGGCCCGAACAGACACGGGGAGCCGTACCAGGTTCGGCCTGGCACCGGCCGCGCTCGTGGCCTGACCTTCGGTCTTACCGGATATAACGGATCTTTGTGTCAATGATCACATCGCGCCCGTCTCACGGGTGGCGGGGCTGATGCCGGTGATATCCATGATCGGACTTGTCGGAAGCCGAAAGGATCTTCGTGCGTACACGCAAGCTGGCGACTTTCCTCACCGGTGCGGCCCTGGCCGCCTCCACCACCATGGTGGCGAGTGCCGCCCCCGCCGCCGCGGCCGGACCCTGCGGCAGCAGCTACACCCGCGTCGGCGTCTACCCCATCAAGCGAGGAGACGGGACCCGTACGGGCACCCTGGAGGTCCACTACAGCTCCAGCACCGGCAAGAACTGCGCCCTGACCTATGGCTACGGCGCCTACGCCAACACCCCGAGCTGGAAGAGCGTCGTGATCTCCCGGGGCGACGGCAGCGGCAAGGTCTCCAACTCCGGGACGTTCACGTACTACGCCGGCCCCGTCTACGTCTCCGCGGCCGGCCAGTGCATCGACGTCCAGGGAACGGTCCCGGACTGGGTGACCGTCAAGCTCAACAACGTGCACTGCGGCTGAACCGCGCGCCCCCCGGCTCAGGTTCTCCTGGGCCGGGGGTTAGGTGACTGGGCTGCAGGGCCTGCCGCTGCGCCCATGAGGCCAGCCGGCGGAGGGCGAAGTGGCCGGGGCTGCCGGGCGGCGCGGTGACGAGGATGATGATCTGCTCCTGGTCGTCCACCGTGTTCAGTGCCTGCCAGTCGAGCTCGAAGGACCCGGCGACGGGGTGGTGCACGCGATTGTGCCCGAACGGGTGCATGGTGACCAGGTGCTGGTTCCACCAGACGCGGAAGTCGTCGTCGCGGCGCAGCAGCTCGCCCACGAGCTCTTGCAGCCGCGGCTGGCCAGGGTAGGTGCCGGCCGCCATGCGCAGGCTGGAGACCGCTTCGCGGGCCCGTTCCGGCCAGTCGTCCTGCATGGCGCGGACCTGCGGGTCCAGGAAGATCATGCGGACGTAGTTGCGGTGCGCGGGCGGCATGGCGGCCAGGTCGCCGAGCAGGGCGGCGGCGAGCCTGTTCCAGGCAAGGATGTCCTGATAACGGCCCAGCACCAGAGCGGGCGTGTCGACCAGGTTGGTGAGCAACCGTACGGTCTGCGAAGTGACCCGCTGCTCGCCTTCGTCCGCCTGCTCCCCCGTGTACGGGTCGGCGAGCTGGCACAGATGCCGCTGCTGGTCGTCGTCGAGGCGCAGCGCCCGGCCGATGGCGGTCAGCACCGAACGGGAGGCGGTGCGGACCCGGCCCTGTTCCAGCCGGGTGTAGTAGTCGGTGCTGATGCCGGCCAGCTGGGCCACCTCCTCCCGGCGCAGCCCCGGGACCCGGCGCGGGTAGGCCGGTTCCGGCAGGCCGTGTTCGGCCGCGGTGACCGCGGCACGCCGGGCGATCAGGAAATCGGCCAGCGGTCCTTTCGGCGAGGCGAGGTCGAAGGACGGGCTGTGCGCATCCATATCATCCGATGATGGCATCCGAGCGGCCGAACTTCCGGGGAAAAGAATTCCTAGGAACAATTGATCCTTCCGCTTTCCCGAGTCCATCGGCCACGGTAGAGGGGGAAAGGGTGGCAAGCGGGACCTGCGGAACACTGGAGGGGGGCCGTGGGATCGGTTTGCCCCTTTCCTGCGGTCGGAGGGATCAAAACCTCCAATGCCGCACGATTCCATCGTCCTCTCACATTGCGGGAGGACGGTGGAATCACGGCACAATTGTTCCGGTCAGCTCCGCCGTCCCCACAGCAGGTACGCGACGGGCCCCACCGGCTGGACGAAGATCGCTGGCCACCACAGTCCCTTGCGGCCCCGCACGTCCGCCGCGGGCCGCCGGCAGAGGTCGACCGCGGCGGCGGCGGTGAGCGCGATCTCCACGGACGCCAGCGCGATCACGACCCCCCGCCGCTTGCCCGACATGTCGTCCCAGCGCATCAAGGGCTCCCTTCGCTCGTTCGTACCGGCCCCATTGTGACGGTTCGCCTGCGAGGCCGAGCTGGAGCTCAGCCTCCCACCACCGCCACGGGGCAGGGCGCGTGCTGGAGGAGCGAGGCGGCGACGCCGGCGGGCGCGGCCCGCCGGCGGCCGACGACCACGAGGGTCGCGGTCCCGAAGTCGGCGGCCTGCTGAATCGGCACGCCGGGATGGCGGGCCGCCCGCCCGCTCAGGTCCGCGCTCAGATCCGCGCTCAATTCCGCGGGGGCCGCGAGGGGCAGCCGGCGCAGGGCGGCCTCCTCGAACGCGAAGTCCAGGACGACGCCGTCCGGGTCGCGGTCGGCCACGACGACCGGCCCCGGCTGCGACGCCGCGGGCAGCGGCCCCGGCCCCCGCACCACGATGACGGGGCAGTGGGCGTGCGTGGCGACGTACCCGGCCACCGAGCCCACGACCGCTCGCGGCAGCGCGCTGAGCCCGCGCGAGCCGACCACGACGAGCGCGGCCTCGTGGGAGAGCTCGACCAGGCGCTCGGCCGCGGGCCCCTCGTGCAGGTCCGTCTCCACGGTCAGGCCGGAGCTGGTGTGGCGGGCGCAGTCGGCGCCGTGCCACAGCACGTGCTCGGCCGCCTTGCGCAGGTGGGACCTGGCCTCCTCGGGGGCCTCGCCGTACGGCCACTGCCAGGCGTGGGCGACGGTCAGGGACAGTCCGCGGAGCTCGGCCTCGTCCAGCGCCCAGTCCAGCGCCTGCATCGAGAAGGCCGATCCGTCGTAGCCGAGAACGATGTGCTTCATGCCACTGCCTCCTGTCCGTACGCCTGCCCACGTCAGGGTGGCCCTACCACCACACACGTGGTCGGCGGGCCGGCGCGCTCCAGCGGCTCCGTGCCGTACCCAGCACACCAGTCGCGCGAGTGCGGCGGCAGTGCCGTACGCCCTCCGCCGCCAGGACCTTCGTCCCCTGTCTGGGCCGGCGGCGCGTGGGTAGCGTCACCGCCATGGCCACTCTCGCTCCGGCCAACCCCTGGACGCTCGTCTACGAGGGCTACGATCCCGCCGCCGAGGGGCTGCGGGAGGCGTTGTGCACGCTCGGCAACGGCCGCTTCGCCACCCGGGGCGCCACGCCCGACGGCCTGCACCGCACGCCCGGCACCTACCGGGCGGGCTGTTACGACCGGCTCGCCTCGCGGGTCGCGGGCCGTACGGTCGTCAACGAGGACCTGGTCAACCTGCCCGACTGGCTGCCGCTGACCTTCGCCACGCCGGGGTCGGACTGGTTCCACCCGGACGCGGCCGAGCTGCTGGACTACCGCCAGGAGCTCGACCTGCGGCGCGGGGTGCTGCTGCGGGAGCTGGCCTGGCGCGACGACGCCGGCCGGGTCACCCGGGTACGGCAGCGCCGCCTGGTCTCCATGGCCGATCCGGCCCTGGCCGCGCTGGAGACCACCTTCACGGCCGAGAACTGGTCGGGTCCGCTCCGCGTCCGCGCCACGCTGGACGGGACGGTCACCAACCACGGCGTCGCCCGCTACCGCGACCTGCGCGGCGACCACCTGACCGACCACGCGGCCGGGGACGGGGACGGGCTGACCTGGCTGACGGCGACGACCCGCTCCTCCCGGATCACCGCCGCGCTCGCCGCCCGGATCGACGCCCCGGTTCCCGGCCGGCCCGAGCGCGAGGGCGGCCGGATCGGCACCGAGCACGTGCCGCGCCTGGAGGAGGGCGTGCCGGTGACGGTCACGAAGATCGTCGCGCTGGTGACGTCCCGCGACCCCGCCGTCCACGACCCGCGCTCGGCCGCGCTGCGCCGGGCCGGGCAGGCCCCCGGCTTCGGGGAGCTGCTGGCCGCGCACGAGGCCGCATGGGAGCGGCTGTGGGAACGGGCCCGGCTGGAGGTGGGCGGCCCGGAGCTGGCGCAGCTCGTGCACCTGCACGTCTTCCACCTCCTGCAGACGCTCAGCCCGCACACCTTCGACCTGGACACCGGCGTGCCCGCCCGCGGCCTGCACGGCGAGGCGTACCGCGGTCACGTGTTCTGGGACGAGCTGTTCGTGCTGCCGTGGCTGAACCTGCGCTTCCCCGACATCTCGCTCGGCCTGCTGCGCTACCGCTGGCGGCGGCTGCCGGAGGCGCGGGCCGCCGCGCGGGCGGCCGGGTTCGACGGCGCGATGTTCCCCTGGCAGAGCGGCAGCGACGGCCGCGAGGAGACCCAGACCTTCCACCTCAACCCCGCCTCGGGCCGCTGGCTGCCGGACGTCTCCCACCTGCAACGCCACGTCGGCCTGGCCATCGCCTACAACGTGTGGCAGCACCACCTGGCGACCGGCTCCATGGCGTCGTGGTGCGCGGAGCTGCTGACGGACATCGCCCGCTTCTTCGCCTCGCTCGCCGTGCTCGACCCGGTCTCAGGCAGGTACGAGATCCGCGGCGTCATGGGACCGGACGAGTACCACACCGCCCTTCCCGGCGCCGCCGCCCCCGGCCTGGACAACAACGCCTACACCAACGTCATGACCGTGTGGCTGCTGGCCCGCGCCCTGGAGCTCGGCCTCGCCCGGCCCGGAGAGAGCGCCCGCTGGGCGGACATCACCCGGCGCATGCGGGTCGACTTCCACGACGGCGTCATCAGCCAGTTCACCGGCTACGCCGGCCTGGCCGAGCTCGACTGGGGCCGCTACCGGGGCGTACGGCGGCTGGACCGGGCACTGGAGGCGGACGGCGACGACGTCAACCGCTACAAGGCGTCCAAGCAGGCCGACACGCTGATGCTGTGCTACCTGCTCACCGCCGACGAGCTGCTGGACCTGCTGCGCCGGCTCGGCTACCCCGCCGATCCCGAGCTGATCCCCCGCACGATCTCCTACTACCTGGACCGGACCAGCCACGGCTCCACACTCAGCGCCGTCGTCCACGCCTGGGTCCTGGCCCGCGCCGACCGGGCCCGCTCCTGGCAGTTCTTCGCCGAGGCGGCGCTCAGCGACATCAAGGACGTGCAGGGCGGCACCACGGCCGAGGGCATCCACCTGGGCGCCATGGGCGGCACCCTCGACATGCTGCAACGCTGCTACCTGGGCCTGGAGCCGCGCCCCGACGGCCTGCGGCTCGACCCGTGCCTGCCGGAACGGCTCGGGTCGCTGTCGATGCCGATCGAGTTCCGGGGCCGCCGGCTCCTCGTCGAGGCCGACCACGAGCGGACGCGCGTGGACGGCCTCACCCTGCCGCGCGGCGCCGCCGCCAGGATCCCCTTCCCGCCCTGATCATCCGGGTTCCACGCGCACCGTCCCCGCCGTGCCGTCCACCGTGATCACCTGGCCCGTCCTGATATGGGAGGTGGCGTCGCGGACGCAGATGACGGCGGGGATGCCGTACTCGCGGGCGACGGTGGGGCCGTGCGCCACCGGCGAGCCGGTCTCGGTCACCAGTCCGGCCGCCGTCATGAACAGCGGCGTCCAGCCCGGATCCGTGGTCGGCGCCACCAGGATCTCGCCCGGTTCGAGATGCGCGCCCATCGGGTCGCGGATCACCCGCGCCGGGCCGGTCGCCTGGCCGGCGGCCCCCGACATGCCGGTCAGCACGCCGTCCCGGGCCGGTGGCGCGGGGGCGAGCGTCTCCACGTCGGTCCCGTCGGACAGCAGCGCTCCGGGAACGGTACGGCGCCTCGCCTCCCGCTCGTGTTCGGCGCGCCGGGTCGCGACCGTCGCCCGGACGTCGAGCCCGTCCACGGCGGCTCGGGCCTCCTGGAGCGTCAGGAACATGATGTCGCCGGCCTGCTCCAGCCGGCCCTCCCTCACCAGGTCCGCGCCGACGAGGAGGAGCTGGCGCCGGGCCGCCTGGAGGGTCGGCAGCCAGGCGAACTTGCCGATCTCCCGCAGCCCGGTCAGCTCACGCGAGCGGCGCATGAGGAACACCGCGAGCCGTCCGCGCACCGGCCGCCTGGCCCGCGCGCGCCGCGCCAGCGTCCCGACCATCCGCTCGGCCCTGGCCGCCGCCGCCTCGAACCGCACGTCGGGCGCCTGCCCGGGATCGTCCACGCGCAGGTAGTTGGCCATCGTGGCGAACAGCGGCGCCGGGTCCTCCTCCCAGCGGGGGACGCCGACGTCGATCTCGGCCGCCGCGCGCATGCCATATTTCGCCAGGAAGCCCGCCAGGCCGATGTCCGGGAGCTCACCCACGGCGTACGCGGCGGCCAGCGCCTCCGGCGGCGTGTCCAGGAACAGCTCGCGGTGCTCGCGCGCCCGTACGGCCAGGCCCCAGAGCGCGAGGTCCATCTCCGTGGTCACGTTGTGCGGCATGCCGCCGAGCACGGTGTCGAGCTCCTCGCGGGTGGCGACGCCGCCGAGCAGCCCGGCCGGGAGCGTACTGGCGAGCATCCCGGCCACCAGCGGCCCGAGGATGCCGTGCAGGTCGGGGCTCATGATCGGCCGGTGCGAGTCCTCGATCACCCAGCGCAGCCGCTCGGCGGCGGTCGCCGACGGGCCGGGCGGCGTGATCAGCCGCCTGATCTCGGCGAGCCCCCGGCGGGCGCGGGCGCGGGCCCGTACCGGGTCGGCCAGGCTCGACACCACTCCGGCGAGCGTACGCGGCAGCAGCCGCGCCGTGCCCTTGAGCACGCTGCCGACGCGGAACGGCAGGCCGGGCCGCGGCGCGAACCGCGGATCGTCCATCATCCGCAGCACGGCCGTCTGCACCCGCGGCCCGTAGACCTCCAGGGCGGGTCCGAGCCGCCGGCGCATGGCCTTGCTGCGCAGGAAGTCCGTCATGTCATAGAAGATCCGGCCGCCGATGGGCACCAGCCGGGGCAGCGGGTCACGCTGGTCGATCTTGGCCCCGACGCCCGCGAACCACAGGCTCGCGCCCGTCTTGAGCAGTGAGACGCCCATCGGCGTACACGGGCGCAGCATGCCCTGCATGTGACCGAACTCCAGGTAGAGCCGGGTGTCGCCGGTGTCGGGCGGCAGCGGGAAGAGCGTGGTGACCGGGCGCGACTGCAGCAGCCACACCGTGTCGTCGGCGTCGATCGCCCACTCGACGTCCTGCGGCGAGCCGAAGTGCTCCTGCAGCCGCAGGCCGGCCGCGCGCAGCCGTTCGAGGTGGTCCGCGCGCAGGCAGCCGCCGGGGTTCGCGGCGGCCGGCGTTCCCTCGCGCAGCACGTAGTGGTCCGGCACGACGGTGCCCTCGACGATGGCGGTGCCCAGTCCGGGGGCGGCGTCGAGGACCATCTCCGTACGGCAGCCCGTGATCGGGTTGGCCGTGAACAGCACGCCCGCCGCGACCGGCTCGACCATGCGCTGCACCACCACGGCCATGGCGGCGTCGTCCACTCCGGCGGCGGCGCGGTAGGCGACCGCCCGCTCGGTGAACAGCGAGTCCCAGCAGCGGCGTACCGCGTCGACGAGCTCGCCGGCGCCCTCGACGCCGAGGTAGGTGTCCTGCTGGCCGGCGAAGCTGGCCTCCGGCAGGTCCTCGGCGGTGGCGCTGGAGCGGACCGCCACCCGCCCGCCGCCCAGCCGCTCGTAGGCGTCCACGAGCTCCCGCTCCGGGACCTCCCCCGACCGGTAGGACTCGACGGTCAGGCAGAAGCCGTCGGGGACGCGCTCACCTGCCCTGATCATCTCTCCGAGACCGGCGCCCTTGCCTCCGACGACGTCGATCATCGAAGCGTCGACGTCGGACAGCCAGACCAGTTGCATCGCGCATCTCCTCGAAGCCGACCTCACCACGACCGTGCCGACCGGGCCTCACCGCACCCGCTTCAGACGGTAACTCCGCCGGGCGCCGCGCGAGAGAGCCTGACGGTCACGGCCAGGCCGCCGTCCTCGCGCGGCGCGGCGGCGACCGTGCCGCCGTGCGCCCGGACGATCGCCCGGACGATCGACAGCCCGAGTCCGGCGCCCGAGGCCGACCCGACGCGGTCGCGTTCGAGCCGGCTGAAGGGCTCGAACAGCAGGGCGACCTGCGCGGCCGGCACCACGGGCCCCGTGTTCTCGACGGTGATGGCGACCTGGTCGGCGGAGGCGGCGGTGCGGACCTCGATGAGGCCGCGCTCGTCGTTGTACTTGGCCGCGTTGTCCAGCAGGTTGGCGACCATCCGCTCCAGCAGGACGGGGTCGCCGGCCGTGGGAGCGGGCGGCAGGTCGGGCCGGTCGGCGAGGTCGCGCAGGTCCACCGGCTCCCGGACGGTCACCTCCCGCTCGCTCTGGGCCAGCAGGAGCAGCCCTTCGATCAGGCGCTCCTGCCGGCCGTTCGCGGCGAGCAGTTCGTCCCGGACGGGGCGCAGCGGCCGCGGGAGCGCGTCGTCGGAGAGGGACACCTGCAGCAGCGCCCGGTTGATCGCCAGGGGCGTCCTGAGTTCGTGGGAGACGTTGGCGACGAACCGGCGCTGGCCGTCGAAGGCGCGGTCCAGTCGTTCCAGCATCGAGTCGAAGGTGTCGGCGAGCTCCCTGATCTCGTCGGGCGGGCCGCCCAGGGAGATGCGGCGGTGCAGCGTCTCCCCCGACAGTTTCCTCGCCGTCTCGGTGACGGTCTGCAGCGGCCTCAGCGCCCTGCGGGCGATGAGCCATCCGGTCGCCAGCCCGGCCAGCCCCACCATGGCGGTCGCCAGCAGGGACCAGCGCAGCAGCCAGCTCATCACCAGCTCCCGGTAGCGGCCGATCTGGTCGTTCACCGACGAGGCGAAGAACGCGCCGCCCGGGGACGGGCCGGGCCTGGGGCCGGCCTCCCCCGCCGGCTGCATCATCACCCCCTCGGCGAGGACCTGCTGGTTGACGATCTGGTCGACCACGACGTAGTTGATCGCCACCAGGATGGCGGCGGCGAGGAAGAACACGCTTCCGTAGGTGAGGGTCAGCCGCCGGCGGATCGGCATCCGCCCCGTGGTCAGAGCCGGTAGCCCGCGCCGGGCACGGTCTCGATCACGGGCGGGTGGCCGAGCTTCTTCCGCAAGGTCATCACGGTCATCCGCACCGAGTTCGTGAAGTAGTTGACGTTCTCGTCCCATGCCTTCTCCAGCAGGACCTCGGCGCTCACGACGGTGCCCTCGGCCCGCATGAGGACCTCCAGCACGGCGAACTCCTTCGGGCTGAGTGCGACGTACCGGGAGTCGCGGAACACCTGGCGGCGGCCCGGGTCCAGGGTGACCCCGGCCCGCGCCAGGACGGGCGGCACGGCCTGCGGGACGCGGCGGGCGAGCGCGCGCAGACGGGCCACGAGCTCCGGGAAGTCGAACGGTTTCGTCAGGTAGTCGTCGGCGCCCAGGCCCAGCCCCTCGACCTTGGAGCGCAGGTCGCTCGCCGCCGTCAGCATGATGATCCGGGCCGGGACCCGTCCGGCGGCGAGCGTGCGGCACACGTCGTCGCCGTGCACGGCCGGCAGGTCCCGGTCCAGGACGATCACGTCGTAGTCATGGGTCATGGCCCGCTCGACGGCGGCGGAGCCGTCGTGGACGACGTCCACCGCCATCGCCTCCTTCCGCAGCCCGCTCGCCACGACCTCGGCGAGGACGCGCTCGTCTTCGGCAATCAGCACCCGCATGCCGGACATGTTCTCTCTCAGGGCGTAAGAGGTGGTTAAGCGGTCGCGAGGGCCAGGGTGGGTGGAAGCCTGGCCGCCCGCATCGCCGGGAGGATCCCCGCCACGGCTCCCACGAGGAGCGTCGCCGCCAGGCCGCCGCCCAAGGCCCACAAGGGGATCACGGCCTGGAGGTCCCGCCAGGCCGCGAAGCCGAGCGTGACCGCCGCGCCGCAGACGGCGCCGGCCGCGCCGCCCAGGACGGACAGCAGCAGCGACTCGGTCAGGAACTGCGTGCGCACCTGGCCGCGGGTGGCTCCCAGGGCCCGCCGGAGGCCGATCTCCCGTCGCCGTTCGAGCACCGAGATGACCATGGTGTTGGCCACGCCGACGCCGCCGACCAGCAGCGCGACCGCCCCGACGCCGAGCAGGACGCCGGTGAAGGCGTCCGTGGCCGCGGCCCGCGCGGCCAGTGCGTCGGAGGGGCGGCTGACCTTGACCTCCTCCGGATGCTCCGGACTCACCGTCCTGGCCAGCACGGCGCGGACGTCGAGGACGTGCTCGTCGGCGGCCCGCGTGTAGAGGGTGGTCGGGTGGCCGTCGAACGCCAGATATCGCTCCGCCGCCGGGAAGCCCATCAGCACCGACCGGTCGATCTCCGCCGCCAGCGTGGAGTTGTCCAGGACGCCGACGACGGTCCACCACTGTCCGCCGATCCACACCTGATCCCCGGCCCCCGCGCCGAGCCGCCCGGCGGCCAGCGCCCCGAGGACGACGGCCCGCTGCCGCTCGGTCGCCGCGTTCAGCCACCGCCCCTGCCGCAGCGGGGTCTTGAGCGTCCTGAGCAGGTCGGCCGTGGCGGCCTGGACCAGGAGCCCGGCCGTTCTGCCCGGGGGGATGTGGCCGGTGCGGTAGGCGGGCACGCCGGTCAGGCCGGTGGACGCCACCGCCTCCACCGCGTCGACAGCCCTGACCATCCGGGTGGCGGTCTTCGGCAACCGGGCGGCCCCGCCGAACACGGTGTCGCCGGGCGCGACCCGCAGCAGACCGGTGCCGAGCCGGTCGAGCTGATCGAGCAGGTCCGCCCTGCTGCTGGCGGAGATGCCGACGACGGCCACCATGGTCGCGATGCCGATCGCGACCCCCAAGGCCGACAGCAGCGCGCGGGCGGGGCGCGAGCGCAACCCTTCCACCCCCACCCGGACGACGTCGGACGCCGCGAGCCTCATACGATCCGCCCGTCCCGCAGCCGGATCCGCCGGGGAGCGGCGGCCGCGACCTCGCTGTCATGGGTGATGACGGCGACCGTGGTGCCGTCGCCGTGCAGCCGGCGCAGGATCGCCAGGATCTCGGCCCCCGCCGCGCTGTCCAGGTTGCCCGTGGGCTCGTCGGCCAGGAGCAGCGCGGGCTCCCCCACGATCGCCCTGGCAACGGCGACCCGCTGCTTCTCGCCGCCGGACAACTGGCCGGGCCGGTGGTCCAGGCGATGGCCGAGTCCCACGCGCCGCAGCGCCTCGGCCGCGCGGCGAGTGCGCTCGCCCCGCCGTACGCCCGCGTAGAGCAGGCCCTCGGCCACGTTGCCGAGCGCGCTCAGGTGCTCCGACAGGTGGAAGGACTGGAAGACGAAGCCGATGTGGCGGGCGCGCAGCTCGGCCAGGCCGGCGTCGTCGAGGGCGGCGACGTCGCTCCCGGCGATGCGCACCGTCCCCGCCGACGGGCGGTCCAGGGTGCCGATGAGGTGCAGCATGGTCGACTTGCCCGAGCCGGACGGGCCCACGATGGCGACCAGCTCGCCCGCCGCCACCCGCAGGTCCACGCCGCGCAGCGCGCGGACCCCGCCCGCGTACGTCTTCTCCGCGCCGATCAGCTCAATCACCGGGCACCTCGACGTTCGTCCCGGCCCGGAGCCCGGCGCCGGTGATCTCCACCCGCCCCGCGGCGAACAGGCCCGTCGTCACCTTGACGAGGCGCCGGCCCGCGTTGTCGACGACGCGCACGGCGTACCCTCCTTCGCGTACCGCGAGCAGCGCCTCGACCGGGACGGACAGCACGCCGGGCCGCGTCTCGCCGCGTAGCGCCACAGCGACCGGCGCCTGGTCGTAGCCGTCGAGCTCGCCGTCCAGGGTCACCTCGACGTCGAGGGTCGGCACGCCGCCCTGCTCCCGCGGCCGGCGGGCGACGCCGCCGATCGACGTGACGCGGCCGGTGGCGCGCTCGCCCGACGGGCTCTCCAGGCCGACCTCCGCCCGCGGCGTCACCAGGCGCCGGCTGGTGACCGGCAGGTCGATGTGCACGATCAGCGTCGTGTCGGTCACGGTGACGGCCGTCGCGCCGGCCGGCGCGCCCTTGGCGCCGGTCACCTCGGCGACGCGGACAGGGCCGGGCGCCACGATCACCTGCGCGCCGTCCACCTGGCCGGTCCTGGGCAGGCCGCTCGCGCCCTGCCAGGACTCGACCGCCTTCTCCGTCTCGGCGGTGAAGACGTCGTCGACCCTTCCGGGGTCGTGGCCGAGGGCCTTGAGGTTGCGTTCGAGCTGCTTGACGTCCTTGCCCCGCGACCCCCGCGACAGCCGCCGGTAGACGGGCGTCTCGCCGTACATGAGCAGCACGGGCCTGCCGGCGACCTCGTAGAGCCATTCGCCTCTGCGGACGACGCCGCCCTCGGGCCGGGTGTCGCTGATCACGCCGCGGGCCAGGTTGGGCAGGGCGCGGCGGGCGGCGTAACCCAGCGTGCCCGGCACGGTGAGCTCGTCCACGAGGTCGGAACGGGTGATGGCGGCCGTCCTGGCGGGCGGCGCGGCCGAGCCGGCTTCGGCGGGGCCGTCCTCCCGGGCGGCGACGGCGGCCACCACGGCGCCGCCGGCCACCAGGGCGGCCAGCAGGCCGGCGCGTCGTCTCATTGCCCGCCGCCCTGCGGCAGCAGCGGGCGGCACGCCTTCTCGGCGTTCTTCATCACCGGCGAGTCGGCAGACATCCCCTCCTGCCGGGGCAGGCCCATCCGGGCCCGCCCGCCGTCGAATTGCGGATCGGGCAGATCGACGCCGTGCTCGCGCATGCATTTCGCGTACGCGATGAATTTCGCCTGATCGGCCGCCGGGATTTCACCGGCGCCCTTTTCGGTGGCCACGGGGGCATACGGCTTGCACGCTTCCTGAGCCTTTTTCAACGTCGCCTCGCCGCCCGAGGGCACTTTCAGGCGTACGCCTCCCTCGGCGCCGGGGTCGTCCGTCTCGACGCCGTGCTCGCGCAGGCACTGGGCGTACTTGACCGCGCTCTCCTGCGTACGCGCCGGGCTCGGGGCGGCCGATCCGCCTCCGCACGCGGCCACGCACGTCAAGAAAAAGGCAGCGCCCAGACATTTCCATGTCGTCATGCTGAATTTGTAGCGAGCCGCCGTTAAGCATGCGATAAGCGGATATGTTTATGCGATGTTTATCGCCCTGAACATCCCGCCGATTCCGTGGTCAGGGCGCCGGCGGCACGGGCTCGCGGTGCAGGATCCGGTCCAGGCGGGCGGCGGCGTAGCCGAGGAGCGACAGGACGGCCACGACGACCAGGTCGCCGGCGGCCAGGGGCTCGGTGCCGAGGAGCTCGCGCAGCAGCGGCACGTACAGGCCCGCGAGCTGCAGCACGAGGGCCCCCGCCACGGCGAGCGGCAGCATGAGGTTGGCCGTCGAGCCGGGGCGGGCGCGCGAGCCGAGCGCCACGCCGAGCTGGGTGGCGCCGAGGGCGAAGAAGGCCATGCTCTGCCAGGGACGGCCGGTGTGCAGGGCCCAGACGGCGACGCCGAGCGTGACGGCGGTCAGCACGACGGCGAGGCGGACGACGCGCTGCCACAGACCGGCGCGCAGGATGCTCTGGTCGGGCGGGCGGGGCGGTCGGTTCATCGCGGCGGGGTCGGCGGGCTCGCCCCCGAGCGCGACGCCCGGCAGGCCGTGGGTGAGCAGGTTGATCCACAGGATCTGGGCGGGCAGCAGCGGCAGCGCCAGCCCGAAGAGCGGCCCCAGCAGCATGACGGCGATCTCGGCCGCGCCGCCGGACAGGCCGTAGACGAGGAAGCGGCGGATGTTGGCGTAGACGCGCCGGCCCTCCTCGGCGGCGGCCACCACCGTGTCCAGGTCGTCGTCGGCCAGCACCAGGTCGGCGGCCTGCCGGGCCACCTCGGTGCCGCGCCGGCCCATGGCCACGCCGATGTCGGCGCGGCGCAGCGCGGGCCCGTCGTTGACGCCGTCGCCGGTCATCGCCACCACGTCGCCGCCCGCGCGCATGCCTTCGATGAGGTCGAGCTTCTGCTCGGGGGTGGCGCGGGCGTAGACGGCCACGCCGTCCGGAACGGGCAGGTCGCGGCAGTCGGCGACCGGGTCGCCGGGGCCGATGATGCCGAGCTCGGTGGCGATGGCGCGCGCCGTGCCCGGATGGTCGCCGGTGATGAGCACCGGCCGGATCCCGGCCCGGCGGCAGTCGGCGACCGCGCCGGCCGCGGCCTGGCGGGGCGGATCGACGATGGCGACCAGCCCGAGCAGGTCCAGCCTCTCCTCTGGCACCTCGCGGGGCGCGGTCGCGAGGTCGGCGCGGGCGACGGCCAGCACGCGGTAGCCCGCGCGGGCGTAGCGTTCGGCCTGTTCGGCGGCCCGGAGGCGGGATTCGGGGTCGCCGGTGAGCACTGGCGGGCGCAGCAGGGCCTCCGGGGCGCCCTTGCAGATCACCGTGACCCCGCCGCCGCCGGGCCGCGCGTGCAGGGTGCTCATGCGCTTGCGCACGCTGTCGAAGGGGCGTTCGGCCAGGCGGTCGTAGCGCTCGTGCAGGTCGGCGCGGTCGAGGCCGGCCTTGGCGGCGGCGGCCAGCAGCGCGGCCTCGGTGGGATCGCCGAGCGCCTGCCATCGGCCGTCCTCGTCCTTGAGGAGGCGGGCGTCGTTGCAGAGGGCGGCGGCGGTGAGCAGGTCCGCGAACGCGGCGGGCGGGTCGCCCTCGAACCGCCCGGCGGGATCGTAGCCGGTGCCGGTGAGCGTGGCCTCGGCCGTGGGGGTCCACAGGTGGCGGACGACCATGCGGCCCTCGGTGAGGGTGCCGGTCTTGTCGGTGGCGAGGACCGTGACGGAGCCGAGCGTCTCGACGGCGTGCAGGCGGCGTACGAGAGCCTGCCGCGCGGCCATCCGCCGCGCGCCCAGCGCCAGGCTCAGCGTGACCACGGCCGGCAGCGACTCGGGCACGGCCGCCACCACCAGGCTGATCGCGGTCACCACCATCAGCTCGACCGGCTGCCCCCGCATCAGGCCGAGCGCCCCGACCACCACGCACAGGAACACGGTGACCCCGGCCAGCAGCCGTCCCACCGCCATCAGGCGATGCTGCAGCGGCGTCAGGCCGGAGCCCTTCGTCATCAGCGCGGCGATGCGCCCGGCCGCGCTGGCCGAGCCGGTGGCCGTGACCTCGGCCCGGCCCCGCCCGCGCGCCACGACCGTGCCCGCCGACACCTTCTCGCCCGGCTCCTTGTCCACGGGGACCGACTCGCCGGTGAGCGCCGATTCGTCCACCAGCAGCGCGGCGGCCTCCTCCACGCGGGCGTCGGCCGGCACGATGTCCCCTTCGGCCAGCACCAGCAGGTCGCCGGTCACGACGTCGGCCGCGGGGATCTGCCGCTGCGCCCCGTCGCGTACGACGCGGGCGACGGGCGCGGTGAGCTCGGTCAGGGCGGTGATGGCGCGGTCCGCGCGGACCTCCTGCGTCACGCCGACGCCGGTGTTGACCACGATCACCAGCATGATCACGGCCATGTCCGCCCAGTCGCCGGTGATCGCGGTCAGCGCGGCGGCCACCAGCAGCACGATGATCAGCGGGTCGCGGAGCTGCCCGGCCACCCGCCGCCAGAGCGCCACCGGGGGGCGGGAGGGCAGGAGGTTCGGGCCGTCCCTGCGGAGCCGGGCGTCCGCCTCCCGCGAGGACAACCCCGACCGGCGGCCGGTCTCCGAAGCGCCCATCTCTCCTGCTCCCCCTCGTAGGCGTCGTGCCATTCTCCCAGGTCAGAGGGGTTCGGCCGGGGTCCTGCGCGGAGGGGGGCGAGCTTTCGGTTCACTCCTGGGGGCGTACCACGGCGACCGGGCAGCGCGCGTGGTGGAGCACCCCGCGGCTGACCGACCCGAGGAACAGCGAGCCGAGCGCGCCGCGCCCGTGCGAGCCGACCACGATCAGGTCGCAGGCGGCGCCGGTGAGCGCGTCGATCGGGTGCGCGTTCTGGACGTCCTCGACGACCTCCACGTCCGGAAATTTCGCCCGCCAGGGCGCGAGCCGGGTGCTGACGAGCCGGTGCCGGGAGGCGCGTACCTCGTCCAGGTCGTAGGAGATCTCGGGGGCGAAGGCGTGCACGGGCACCTGCCAGGCGTGGATCGGGCGCAGTGTGACGCCGTACGACCTGGCCCGTTCGAAGGCGTAGCCGAGGGCCGGCTCGCAGGTGTCGGACTCGTCGACGCCGACCCCGATGACGCCGGTCTCCTCGCACGGCTCGGCGCGTACGACGACCACGGGGCAGCGCGCCTGCGCGGCCACCTCCATGGTGACCGAGCCGAGCAGGGCGCCGGCGAACCCGCCCACGCCACGGTTGCCGACGACCATCTCGCTCGCCTCCTGCTCGCGCAGCACGGCCGCGGGAACGCCCTCCACCAGGCGGGTGCTCACCTCCACGGCCGGCTGCCGGGCGCGGGCGGCCTCCTCCGCGGCCGCCAGCACCCTGCCCGCCGCCCTCCGCAGGGGTTCCTGCTGGCCTGCGAAGATCTCGTACGGCCGCAGGTCCAGGACGTGCACGATCCGCAACTCCGCGCCGGCCCTGGCCGCGTCGTCGGCGGCCCACTCGACGGCCGTGGTGCTCGGCGCCGAACCGTCCACGCCCGCGACGATCAGGCCGGTCACGGTCCCTCCTGTCCGGTGGTTTCGCGTGGCCGTACCACGGCCACCGGGCACTTGGCGTGGTGCAGCACGCCGTGGCTGACCGAGCCGAGCACCGCGGAGGAGAACCCGCCCAGCCCGCGCGAGCCGACGACGACGAGGTCCGCCGTGTCCGTGGCGTCGGAGAGCGCGGCCACGGGGTGGTCGCGCAGTTGCTCGTCGTCGATCACGACGTCGGGGTTCGCCTGCCGCCAGCGGTCCGCCCGCTCGTGGGCCGCCCGCGCGTCCTCCTCGAAGTAGGCCGCGAGCTGAGGGCCCTGAACCGGCCAGGAGGACTCCACCACCGGCACCCGCCAGGCGTAGATCACCCGCAGGCGGGCCTGGCGCGCGCGGGCCTGTTCTATCGCGTACGCCACGGCCTCCCGGGCGTGCGGCGAGCCGTCGTCACCGGCCACGACCGGACCGTGCTCGCCGCCGGCGTCGCCGTGGACGATCACCACGGGGCCGGCGGCGTGACCGGCCACGGCCAGCCCCACGGAGCCGAGCAGCATCCCGGCGAACCCGCCCGCGCCCCTGCTGCCGAGCACCAGGCTGTCGGCGGACGCCGACTCGGCCACCAGCACGTCGATCACGTTGCCGGCCAGCATCGCCGTACTGACCTGGACATCCGTGCTCAGCGCGCGAGCTCTGTCCGCCGCCGCCTCCAGCGCGCCCGCGCAGTACCTCGACGTGTCCACGCCATGCGACCACTGCTCACAGACGTGCACGATCCGCAGCGGCAACCCCCGCCTGCGGGCGTCGGCGGCGGCCCACTTCACGGCCGGCGCCGACGATGGAGAGCCGTCCGTGCCGACCACGACAGATCCACGCATCGCCCCTCGCCTTCACCGACCGGCTCCCCCACGACCTCCCCATTCCCAGAACGGACAAGAAGACACGATCAACCAGAAACCACCACCGTGTCAGGAGCGGCCCCGTCCCACGCCGACCAACCAGCCCGCCACCGCCACCAGGGTCACCACCCCGACGGCGACCAGCGCGGGAAAGTGCCACGCGGGGACGAGGCGGTCGAGAGCGCTGTCGTCGTTGAGCTCCCACAGCGGGCTCGTGGGGTTGACCTCGATGGCGAGAGCGAGAGTCAGCAGATAACCGACGCCCACGACCGCGCGCGGCACGATCCGGGCGACACTGGGACGGCGGTTCAGCCAGCCGTTCAGGGCACCGAGGAAGGCCGCCTCGGCGGCGAGAACGAAGGCGATGCTGAACGCCCACACCCGCGCCGCCGCGAGCTCCCTCTCCAAAGACCCCAGCATCCAGTCGTTCGAGGGATCCTCGACGGCGGGAGGCGGCCCGGCCGGGTGGGCCGCGGCCTGGATCGCGACCAGGTTGACCACCAGGTAGAGCACGGGGGCGGCCAGGGCGCACAGCAGCGCCGGCGTCAGTTTTACCATGATCGATGAGACTGCTCACCCGGCCGCCGGGTTCGCCGCACGCTCCTCACGTGAGCGAGCGCACGGCCCCGACCTCGTACTCGGCCACCGAGGCGGCGAGCATCACAGCACGTTGCGCGCGGCTGGGGTCCGCGCTGACGGCGAAGTCCAGGCAGCCGGGTGCCCGGCGGGCCAGCTCGATGACGCCCACGCAGTCCGCGAGATAGCGCTCACGCTGTTGCGGCTCGACGACGACATGCCCCGCGATGATCGCCATTCATCACTCCTCTGCCAGGCCCGAACGTGACCGTCCTGAACTGTGACCATCGACCGAGCCGGAACCGGCGGCCAGAGTGATGCTCGACAAGGTGCCGACCAGGACGGGCTGGTCGGCGCTCGCTCACGAACAGGGGATGCCGTTGAACGACATGAAAGAGCATTACTCGGACATCGCCGGCTACTTCTCCGAAACTCTGTGCATCACCTGGTGTGAGGGACTCACCCTCGACGAGGTGGCCGTTGTCTTCGGCAGCGGCCCGGACACCGGCCTGCGATACGACCTGGTCGAGGCGGAGAACGCCGGCCACGAAGCCCGAGAGGAGGCCGGCGGCGCATCCTTATGAACCTTGGCCGACCGACCGAGCGCTTCGATCAACCCCGCCACAGGAACTGCGGCAGGTGCCGCTGCTGATCCCCGTCCGCGCCGGCCGCGAACAGCACGACACGCCGATGTCCTGCGGGACCGAGGGTCAAGATCTGCATCTCACCTCCAGGGACGCCAGGCAAAGTAGACGGCGCACTCCTTTACAGCGTAGATCCACAGATGTGAGCAACCCACCTCGGACGCTCACGCCCACGGTTCTCAGCGGGCGGGTTCGTCGCCTCACTCGTGCAGTTCCTGGCGGGGCCTTCCGATGCCTCGCCATGAAGCGTGTTCCGAAGGGACTGCACATAGAACGGCTCTGCCAAGATTCCGGACCCGGGCACCCCACGCCCGTGGGGGCCCTGGATCTTGGTCGCGGTTGCCTCCATACTGCCGTGGGTGACGTTGCGGATAGAGATCCTCGGCTCCCTCCGTGCTTATCGTGGGCAGGCGGAACTCGACCTCGGGCCGGCCCAGCAGCGAAGCGTCCTGGCCGTGCTGGCCCTGGCCGAGGGCCGCTGCGCGCCGATGTCAGAGCTGGTCGACATCCTGTGGGGCGAGAGATCGCCCGCCACGGCCGTCAATGTCCTGCACACCTACGTCAAACGGCTGCGGCGCATCCTCGAACCCGATCGCCCCAGCCGCGTGGCCAGCCGCCTGCTCCCGCGCGTCGGCGACGGCTACCTGCTCAGCACCGACGAGGTCGAGGTGGACCTCTGGGAGTTTCGCGCCCTGGCCAGGCAGGGTGGCGGTCACGATTCGGTGCGGCGGGCGGTGGCGCTCTGGCGCGGCCAGCCGCTGGCCGAGCTGCGCCCCCTGGCGGGGCATCCGCTGCTGGCGGGACTGGCCCAGGAGCTGATCGTCGCCCTGGAGACCTTTGCCGAATCGGCCGTCCTGAACGGGCACGCGGTCGACGTGCTGCCCCTGGCCGAGGAGATAGGCCGCATGGCGCCGCTGGACGAACGCGTTCACAGCGTCCTCATTGAGCTCTACCTGGCCACCGGCAGGCGGGCCGAGGCGCTGATGCACTACCGCGACATCAGCCGCAGGCTCGACGAGGAACTCGGGGTGCGGCCGGGTGCGCAGCTCGCTGCCGCCCACGAGCTCGCTCTGCACGCCGACACGCTCCAGCCGGGCAAGCAGCAGGCCGCCAAGCCGCAGGCGGGCCGGCAGCCGGTCGCGCCGGGGTGGGGAAGATTACCCGTCCCCGCCCAGCTCCCTCCCGACATCAGCGACTTCTCGGGCCGGCTCGGCCAGCTCTCGGCGCTGTCGCGCATCCTCGGCTCCCCGGCCGACGGTCGTACGGCGATGCCGACGGCGGTGGTCACCGGGCTGGGCGGCGTCGGCAAGACCACCCTGGCCGTGCATCTGGGACATCTGTTGCGGGAGAACTTCCCCGACGGCCAGCTCTTCGTCGACCTGCACGGCACCGACCGGCCCGCCGCCGATCCCGCGGCGGTGCTGCACCGGCTGCTGATGTCCATGGGCGTGAACGGGTCTGTCATCCCCAAGGAGCTCGACGACCGGGTGGCGCTGTACCGCACCAGGATGGCGGGCCGCCGGGTGCTGCTGGTGCTGGACAACGCCGTGGAGGAGAGCCAGGTGCGCCCGTTGCTGCCCGGCGCCGCCACCTGCGCCACGGTGGTCACCAGCCGGTCGCGGCTCATGGGATTGAGCGGCGCGCACCGGCTCGACCTCGGCGTCTTCACCCCCGACGAGGCGATGGACGTGCTCGTGCACCTGATCGGCGAGCAGCGGGTGAGGGGTGAGGGCGACGCCGCCCGCGCGATCCTGGAGGCGTGCGGCCACATCCCGCTGGCCGTCCGCGTGGCGGGCGCCCGCCTGGCCGCCCAGCCCCACCTGAGCCTGGAACGTTTTCGCAGACAGCTGAGCAACGAGCGCCGCAGGCTGGACCACCTGTCGGCCGGCGACCTGGCGGTGCGAGCGACCTTCGGGCTGAGCTACGACGCGCTGCCGCCGGCCGTACGGCGGGCCTTCCGCGTCCTGGGGCTGCTGGACGTCGCCGACTTCGCCGACTGGACCCTGGCGGCCCTTCTGGACGAGCCGCAGGAGCAGGCGGAGCGCCTGCTCGACCAGCTCATCGACGTGCAGCTGGTGTCGGTCGCCGACGAGGACGAGACGGGCGAGCCGCGTTACCGCATGCACGACCTGATCAAGCTGTACGCGGCCGAGCGGGCGGCGCTGGAGGACGACGAGGCCGCGCGGCAGGAGGCCAGGGTCAGGGCCTACGCGACCTGGCTCTCGCTCGCCGAGCAGGCGGACACGGAACTGGCCTACCGGACCCTGCCCGCGCTGCGCGGTCCGGCGCCCCGCAGGAGGCTGCCGGCGGAGCACACCGGCCTGCTGCTGGACGATCCGGTGAAATGGTTCCAGAGCGAGCGGGCGAACCTGGCGGTCGTGATCACGCAGAGCGCTCGCGAGGGACGAGCTGACCTGGCGTGGAACCTGGCCGAGGCGTGCGTGGGCTTCCACGAGATGCGCGACCTGCTGGAGGAGAGCCAGGCGGTGCACGCGGTCGCGATGGCGGCGTGCGGCGAGGACGTTCCGCGTGGGCGGGCGGTGATGGCCCGCAACCTCGCCTACCTGTTGAGCGTGCCGATGATCCAGCCGCTCGCGATGCACGAGCACGCCCAGATCGCGCTCGACCTGTTCCGCTCGGTGGGAGACGTCCGCGGCGAGATCCACGCGCTCGCGATGCTGGGCACCGCGGTGCTCGCCGAGGGGCACGGCGAGGAGGGTCTGGAGCTGATGCACCTGGCGCAACGGCTGACCGGGGAGCACGGCCACGATGCCGGCTTCGACTTCGTCCACGCGGGCCTGGGTTTCACCTACCGCGAGCGCGGCGAGCTGGAACTCGCCTCGGCGCACCTCGAGCGGGTGGTCGAGCGGGCCAGGGATCGCAAGGTGAACCGGCTGCACCTGACGGCGCTCCGCTCGCTCGGCATGGTCCGCCACTACCAGGGCCGTTACGACGAGAGCCGCGAGGCGCTGCTGCGGGGCCTGCGGCTCAGCAGGAGCCTCGGAGTGCGGCTGAAGGAGCTGCTGGCGCTGGTCGTGCTCGGCGAGAGCGGGGTGCTCACCGGGCAGCCGGACGCCGGCTCCTTCCTCGACACGGCCGAGGAGCTCAGCGAGGAGATGGCCGGCGAGATCACCCGCGCCATCGTCTCGCGGAGCCTGGCCACCAGGGACCTGGTGAACGGCCACTTCGAGCAGGCGCGCGAGCGTCTGCTGTTCTCCCTGCGGGTCTTCCGCGAGCTGGGGGTGCTGCACCTTCAGGCCATGGTGTTGAAGGCCCTCGGCATCGCCCACGTCATGCTGGGCGAGAACGCGCAGGCCCTGGCGGCGTGGGAGGAGGCCAGGGGACTGTACGGGAGGATCGGCAACCGGCATGAGATGGAGGAGATCGAGACGCTCGTCGCCGGAGCCACCGGCTGACGGTGATCCATTCGGCGTCCAGTCGTGATCCATTCGGGTGGTCTAGCCTCCGTGGCGGATCCACCGCCGGATCCGCCACTGGATCCGCCACTGGGACCGCACCCCTCCCCGCCTGGAGCGCCCATGATCTCCGTGTCCCTGATCATCGACAATCCCGATCTGCTGGTCATCGCCACCGCCTCGCTGGCGGCCGACCCCGGCTGCAGGCTTCTGGCCAGGGCCGGCAGCCTCCCCGAGCTGACCGAGCGGCAGGGGGACCGGGCGGACGTGATCGTCGTGGACGCCGCCCTGGCCGGGCCGCCCGACGGCGCCGAGACCCTCCGGCTCCTGCGCGCCGCGGGCCACCGCGCCTTCGCGCTCGGCGAGGACGCCACCCTCGTGGAGGCGCCCGCGCAGTCCGCTCTCGCGCCCGGCCGGCTCGCGCCCGCCATCCGCGCCTTGCTGGGGGTCGGCCCGCAGCTGTCGGGCCAGGAACGGGCGGTGCTGCTCGGGTACGCCTCCGGGCTCACGCTGGAGACCGCCGCGCGCCGGGCGGGCATCCAGCCGTCCACGGCCAAGAAGTACCTGGAACGTATCAAACGCAAGTACGCCGACTGCGGGCGCAGCGCCTACACCAAGGTGGACCTGGCTCGCTGCGCCCGTGAGGACGGACTGCTCGGCTGACGGCTCAGCCGGGAAGGCCGACCGGCAGCAGGTACAGCGCGCTCTCGGCGACCCCGTCGAGCCCGAACAGCTCGTGCACCAGGTCGTCGTAGAAACCGCCGAGGGTGATCGTGCCCAGCCCCAGCGCGGTCGCCGCCAGGGTCAGGTTCTGCGCGACATGGCCTGCCTCCAGCAGGGCGAAGCGCAGGGCCCGCGTGCCGTACCTGGGCCGGTGGGTGTCGAGGTCGGCGGTCAGCAGCAGGACGGCGGGCACGCGGGTGACGTCGATCAGGCCGAGCCGCTCGTCCACCTGCGCCGAGGTCAGCCACATCGAGGTGGCCGCCAGCTCGTCGTCCGCCGGCGGCGCTCCGAGCCGTCGCAGGGCGCGGCCGTCCTCGCCGACGTGGTAGGTGCCCGGGTCCAGCCCTTCGACCTCGCGTGCGACCAGACGCAGGCGCGTGCCGTACCTGGCTCCCGCGCCGGGGAACGGGCGGCGCCGGTAGGCATGGGCGGGGCCGTCGCCGAAGCGCAGCGTGCGGTCGGCCCTGGCGCCGAACGCCAGGCCCAGCAGCGAGCCCAGCTCCGCGGCGCCCACCGGGCCGGTGAGGGTACGGCAGGAGGCCCGGCGGTCCAGGGCCTCGCCCAGCGGCAGACTGAGCGGCGGGCCCTCCGGCAGGCGCACCTCGGGCAGTCCGGGCATCGGCGGCCGGTCCTGGGACGGCACGCCGTGGGGATCGTCGGGCAGCGACGGCAGGATCCCCGGCGGGTACTTCGACTCCTCCAGGTAGCGCTGGTCGGCTCCCGCGTCGGCGGCCAGCAGCGCGGCGACCAGCCAGCACACCGCGCGCTCCTCGTCGGGCCGGACGCCCAGGCGGTTGCAGAGCATGTGCAGCTGCGACGCCCAGATCCACAGCCGGCGCACCTCGTCGAGCCCGCGCGCGGCCAGCTCGCCGTCCGCCTCGGCCACCGTACGGCTCCAGCGGACGCACAGATCGTCGTCCTCGGCGGCGGCCAGCAGGTGGCGCAGCGCCTCGCCCTGGCCGGCCACGAGCCTGGCGGTGCGCGCCAGGGGCACGGCGGGCGGCAGGAGCTCGACCTCGCCGGTGTACCGCCAGCTCGCCGCGTGCCTGCGCAGCCAGGCCGCCGCGGCCCGCTCGTCCAGGCCGAGTCCCAGCGTGGTGGCGCGGACGAGGTGGATGGCGGCGCTCAACCGTCCTTGCGGGAAGCGCCCCGACAGCGCCTCCACGGCGGTCTCGGTGGAGCGGCAGAAGACCCGCTCGGCCACGCCGATGCCCTCGGCTCCGCCGTACCTGCCGGTCTCCGGCGCGTAGGCGATCGACTTCACGATCCCGTGCGGCGTCCAGCCGGCGTCGGCGGGCAGGTCGGCGGGCGGGGCGTCCGCCAGCGCGTCCGCCACCGCCCGCTCCAGCTCCGCCGGGTCGCCGACGCCGAGGGCGCGCACGCGCAGGTGCGGCCCGCCCTCCCAGTACCTGATGAAGAACCAACCGGACGTGCGGCGGGCGGCCATGAGCGGGCCCAGGACGCCGGTGAGGAAGTCGTCGGTCCGCTCCACGGACCAGTGCACGAAGCAATGCAGGCTCGTCCAGGTGTCCACGGCAGTCCTCACGTCAGGGGAAGGGGTGGGGGTGGAAGGGCAGGTCGTCGTAGCGCGGCGGTGCGGGCAGGCGGCCCAGCCTCGCGGGCACCTCCAGCAGCCGGGGCAGGCCGCGGGTGCGGCGGTAGACGTGGCCGAAGGTCATCGGCAGCGACCCCGGCACGATCACCTTGGCGGCGTGCAGCCCGAGCCGCTCGCGGGTGACCGGCTCGCTCTGGTCGACCGCTATCACCTCCAGGCCCCGCGCCGCCAGCCGCGCCACCCACTCCGACAGGTGCTCGCCCAGGTCGGGTACGGCGGGGCGGCGGGGCCACACCTCGCGCCAGGACACGGGGGTCTCCTCGCCGCCCAGGAAGGAGTGCCAGGGGGCGGCCTCGGCCAGAGCGTTGACGAAGACGTGGTCGTCGACCGTGCAGACCAGCGTGGGATCCTCCAGCATGGGCCGCAGCCGGTCGGGGTCGAAGGAGACGATGCGCGGGTCCGCGGCGTTCCTGGCGTTGATGTAGACCTCGACGACGGCCGACCTGACGGCGGTGAGCGGGTCATGGTGGGCCCCGGCCGCGAACAGGGCGTTCGGCCGCCGCGGATCCGGCACGCGCCGGCGGATCATGCTGAGGACGGCCGGCACGCCGAAGTCGTTGGTGGCGTCGAACAGCAGCAAATCGTGCCCGAGCGAGCCGAGCCGGTCGGCCAGGCGGCAGATCTGCGGGTCCTCCGTCGGGGTGGCGATCCGCCGCAGCGGGGTGCGGGCGTACCAGGCCATCAGGAAGGCGTCGCGCTCGGCGACCTCGAACAGTCCGTACAGAATCGCCTCGGCCAGGCTGGAGCCGAGCCCGCAGCCGTTGGAGGAGTCATAGATCGAGCGCCTGCCGCGCAGCCGCCAGTACACCAGCTCCTCGGGCACCAGCCGGTCGCGCCCGTGGGTCAGCGACCAGCCGTGGACCCAGGCGAGCGGCAGGCCGGGAGCGTAGGGCGTCAGGCGGAAGGCCGGATGGTCCGTCAACTCCGGCTCGTGCAGGCCGAGGGTGGCCGGATCGACCGCGACGTGCGGGTCGAGCTCGGTGTGGGCGGCGCGCACGACGGTACGGCTGCCGCGCGGCGTCATGCCGGTCAGCCGCTCCAGCGCCTCGAACAACGCCACCCGCTCGGCGTCGGCGAAGTCCTCCGCCCTGCCGTACCCCGCCTCGGAGGAGTCGGCGGCGCCCGGCAACTCGGCGCTGGCCAGGGGCAGGCTGCGCGAGCCCCAGCGGAACAGCCGCAGCACCGGGCCGACCCGCCAGTCCAGCAGGACCTCACGCAGCCCGTCCGCGCCGGCCGTGCGGGGGTTGGCCTCGCGCAGGCCGGTGCCGGTGACCGGGTGCGAGGCGATCGTGATCGGGCGCGGTGAGTCGTCGGGCAGCGGTGCGCAGACCCGGCAGCCGCCGAAGGGCCGCACCCGGTGGGTGGAGACCTCCAGGCTCTCGCCCCTGATCGCCCACATGACGCCGTCCTGCGGTCGCTCCGCCAGGCGCTCGACCAGGGCGGCGACCGTCGGCGGGACCGAGCCGCCCATAACCTGGCCGGTGTGCGGGGTGTGGCCGGGCAGGGCGTGGATCCTGGCGTGCTCGGCGCAGGCCACGCACGCGCTCGTTCCCGGTCCGGTGAGCGGGCCGACCAGCACCAGGCCGCCGTCGCAGCGCACCGGAAGGACGGCGGGCCCGCCGTCCACGGCGCGGGCGGCCAGCTCGATGATCGATTCCAGGGTCCAGGTGTCGAGGACGACGACGTCGAAGTCCATGCTCAGCTCCGCCAGATCTGGAAGCCCGCGGCGCTCACCGCGCAGGGCCGTTCGTCGCGGTGAGGCAGGCAGCCGGTCAGCTCG
Organism: Nonomuraea sp. B208; assembly: GCF_057536035.1. NCBI lineage: Bacteria > Bacillati > Actinomycetota > Actinomycetes > Streptosporangiales > Streptosporangiaceae > Nonomuraea > Nonomuraea sp. B208. The sequence goes on along the minus strand of NZ_BAAJOU010000009.1, from coordinate 219,466 downwards.
CGCAGGCGGGCCTGCATCTCCTCCTCGTGCGCGGAGAGCGCGGCGGGCCACAACCACCGGCCCAGATCGCCGTCGCGCTCCTCCGGGGTGAGATCGGGGCAGGGTACGGCTCCGCAGACCGGCGTGACCGGCCCCGGTGCCAGGAGCGTGCCGACTGCGGCCATGGCGGCCATGGCCGCCGCCTCGTCACGGTCGCGCTCGACCGCCCAGCCCAGGCGGGAGCCGCCGCTGTCGACGATCTCGGCGTGCCAGGCGCCGCCCAGGTCGCGCAGGCACAGCCGCACGGCGCGGCCCAGACGGCGGGTCAGGACGCGCCACCAGTGGCTGCCGGGGACCGGGCCGCGCCACGGGGCGAGCCCGGCGGCCAGGCGGTCGGCCAGGCGGCGCAGGAGGACGCCGCAGGCGTGCAGCTCGTCCGCGCCCACGGCCGCGCGCGCCGGGTCCTCGCCGATGAGCGCCTGGGCGGCGGCCTGAACGGCCGCCAGATGGGCGGTGTCGGTCGTGGGACCGGCTCCGATGACCTCGCGGCCGGGCAGCGGGCACACGACCAGGCCGAGGGGGAGCTGGGGGTGGCCGTCCGGGACGGCGGGGGGCAGCGCTCCGAGGTCGGGGTCGGTGAGCAGCGCGGCCCGCCGGAGCGCCTCCTCCAGCGTGACGCGGCGGGCGGGCGGGACCGGGGCGGCCGGAGGCCAGGGGCGGTAGGAGGCCTCCAGCGGGTCGGCCTTGGCGAGCAAGACCTCGCCGGACCTGGCGGGCCATCCGGCGATCGCCCTCACCATCCGGTCGGCCGCCGCGGCTCCCAGCAGCTCGGCCAGCATCACATCGGGCGCGAGCCCATGGCCCGCACCGGGCGGGTGAGGGGTGGCCGGAGGGTCGGCGAGGCGGGTGGCCGGGGCGCCGGGCAGGCGGGGGGTGGCCGGAGGGCTCGCGAGGCGGGCGGACGGGGCGTCGGGCAAGTGAGGGGTGGCCAGAGGGCCCGCGAGGCGGGTGGTCAGGGCGTCGGCCAGGGCGGCGGCCTGGGCGGGGGGCAGGGCGGGCGTGACGAACCCCGTCGGGCCCAGGCTTGCGGCGCGGACCACCAGTACGCCCGCGATGAGCGTGAGGCCGTCCGAGGCGGGTGCCGTGCGGGCGCCGATATGGCAGCGGGCCAGCGCGTCACGCGCCGCCTCCGCCAGCCGCCCCTCGCCCCGCACCGTCACGCTGGCCGCGCCCAGCGAGCGCCACGCCGCGTCCGGGTCGGGCGCCGCCGATTCCAGCCATCCCCGTACGGCCGGCGGCATGCCGTCGCCGGGCCGTACCGCCACCAGCAGGTCGTGCTCCCGCAGCCGATCGAGCAGCATCCGCACGGCCTCCCGCAGAGCGGGCTCCGGGCACAGCGCGTCGAGATCGCGCTCGCTCACCCCCTCTGCGAGCAACGGCGCCAGCCGCTGCCACAGCGGCCACAGCCCGGCCGCCCCCTCCAGGCTGACCGCGCCGCTCCACGACCGCAGGTGCACACCCGCGGGCAGGCGACCGGCCCGCACCACAGGGCGCAGCCGCAGGACCGCCTCCGCGCTCACGCCGGAACTCCGCCCAGCCGCTCGCGCCACGTCCGCCCGGTGATGCGCTCGACCGCCTCGCTGAACAGGTAGGCGGCCAGGTAACGCTCCACAGGCCGCAGGTCGCACAGCGCCAGCAGGCGGTAGAGCACGTTGGTGCCGAAACGGTAGAGCCCGAAGGGCCTGCTCAGCGCCACCTTCTCGAACCCGGACCGGTTGAGCAGCTGGTGGTATTCGCTGTAGTGGCGGCGGGTGAAGTCCCACCGGATCTCGGTGTCGCCGCCGAAACGGGCGGCGACGGCGGCGTGCCCGTTACGGCCGCCGACCAGGGCGGCGGTGTCGAGAGCGGCGTCGGCGTGCGCGGACGCGTCACGCGACCAGGCGCGCCAGGCCGCCGCGACGCCCTCCAGCCGGCCGGGCAGCACCCCGCCTTCCGCGACGGCGCGGACCAGCTCGGTCACCCCCGCGCCGCGCTCGGCCCACTGGCGCTCGAAGGCCGCCTCCAGGTCGCCGTCGGGATCCTCGTAGGCCAGATGGTCGGCCACGTGCGACAGGAAGGACTGGTAGCCCGCTCCCAGCCCGGCCGGATAGCCGGCGGCATGGGCGGTGATCGCGACCAGGGCGAGGGTGACGCGGGAGCCGGGGTCGCCGGCCAGCTCCAGTGACCGCTCCACCGCGCCCAGGCCGAGGGCCAGCAGCTCGCACCGCTCGAGCACGGCGGCCCGCGAGCCCAGCAGGTCGACCAGGGGAGCCAGGTCGGCAGGGCGCACCAGCACCGAGTTGTCAGGGTGGAGGGGTGCGTACGGCCCGGGCACGAGCTCGGCCCGCCCGGCCAGTTCCGCCTGCCGTACCAGCTCGGCCGGATCCACCACGGCGGTGGAGGGGAAGGCCGCCAGGTGGCGTCGGCAGGCGTCGGCGGCCTCCTCCGCGGCCCGGGCGTGATCGCCAGGACCGTGGAAGCGGAGCAGGACGTGCGGCCCGCGCAACCAATGCCGATCGAGGTGGACGCTGCCGGGAAAAGACCGCGCGAGCGGAATGAGGAATTGCCGCAGCAACGGCGCCTTGAAATCCTCGTAATAATGGCAGACAACGTCGATCATACGTACCCGTCCAAGCGCGTAAAAAGGTTCTTGAATGGCCGGGGCGCAGTTCCGGCGGAAGCGGCGTCCCGGCCGGTAGATCACTCGATCTCGGTACCGCCGCAGCAGGACGACGAGCCGCAGGTGGAGCAACCGCCGCAGCTCGACGATCCTGACGAGGCGCCGGTCTCGGGCAGGGCGACGGCGTCACGCATGGCCGTCACCTGCAGACTGGACAGATCCAGGTCGGCGAGGCCGAAGTCGGCGGTAGTGATCGCAGGGGACATGATTCACCTCCCAGGTGCTGGAGTTCGACTCCCGGAGTATGGGCCGCGTCCCGCCGCCATCACCTGACAGCTTTTCTGCTGTCTTGACCATGCTGTCGGAAAGGTGTACTGACAGCGGTCGGCCAATTTTTCGGACCTTGACTGTCGCGAGCCCACGTGAATACGCTTCGCCCGTTTCCACGACGCGATCGGTATCGGTGAAGAAATGAACGCTGTCGAGGTCGAGAATCTCACCAAGAATTACCGGGGAAATCCCCGTGCCGCGGTCGACGGGATCAGCTTCGAGGTACGCCACGGAGAGGTCTTCGGCATGCTCGGCCCGAACGGGGCCGGCAAGACCACCACGGTCGGCGTGCTGACCACGCGGGTGCGTCCCAGCGGCGGCCGGGTGGTCGTCGAGGGCGTCGACGTGCTGCGGGAACCGACGCGGGCCAGGCAGGTGCTGGCCGTGGTGCCGCAGCGGACCAACCTGGACCGCTCGCTGAGCATCCGGCAGGTCCTGCAGTGCCACGCCGCCTACCACGCGGTGCCCCGCGCCGAGCGGCGCAGGAGGGCCGACGAGCTGCTGGAGCGCATGGGCCTGGATGACCGCGCGGGCGACCGCACCGACCGGCTCTCCGGCGGTCAGGCGCAGCGCGTGATGATCGCCAGGGCGCTCATGCACGAGCCGCGCGTGCTGTTCCTGGACGAGCCGTCCGGCGGGCTGGACCCGCAGTCGCGGCTGTTCGTGCACGAGCGCATCGCCGAGCTGCGCGAGCGCGGCGTGACCGTGGTGCTGACGACGCACCAGATGGACGAGGCGGCCAAGCTCTGCGACCGGGTCGCCATCCTCGACCACGGCAAGGTGCTGGCGCTGGACACCCCCGGCGCCCTGGTCAGGGAGCTGCCGGGCAGCAACACCCTCACGCTCGCGCTGGACTCGGCCGAGGGCGCGGCGGCCGCGGCGCTCGCCGCCGTCGAGACCGTCGAACGCGTGGAGGAGCTGCCGGGCGGGCGCGTACGCCTGTACACCTCGCACGATCCCGGTGAGGTGCTGCCCACCGTGGTCAAGGCGCTGGCCGGCCACGACCTCACGCTCGCCGGGGTGGAGTTCGCCCGCCTCGGCCTGGAGGACGTCTTCCTCCGCCTCACCGGACGGGAGCTGCGATGACCACCATCGACGAGGCCAGGGCCGCGACCCCCAGGCCGCCCGTGGCGCGCTCCTTCGCCGCCATCCTCACGCGCGACCTCGTCGTCACCTGGCGCGAGCTGCCCGCCTTCCTGACCCAGGTGGTGCTGCAGCCGCTGTTCATCCTGTTCGTCTTCGGCACGGTCCTGGGCGACCTGGGCTACGTCGGCGGCGACTTCGGAGCGGTGCTGCTGCCTGGAGTCGTCGCGCTCAACGCCTTCGTCGGAGGGCTGCAGAACACCGCGCTGCCGCTGACGCTGGACTTCTCCTACAGCAGGGAGATCGAGGACCGGCTGCTGGCGCCGCTGCCGATCTGGCTGGTGGCCGTCGAGAAGATGCTCTTCGGCACGGTTCGCGGCCTGCTCGCCGGAGCGGTCATGATCCCGCTGGGCCTGCTCGTCCTGCCGGGCACCGAGATCGCCCTCGCCTCCGTGCCGCCCGCCCTGCTCGTCATGGCCCTGGGGGCCTTCGTGGGCTCGGCGATCGGGATGACCCTGGGCACCGCGGTCTCGCCCCGGGGCATCAACACCGTCTTCGCGGCGGTGCTGACGCCGCTGATGTTCACCGGGGCCACCCAGTTCCCCTGGCCGGAGCTGGAGCGGCTGCCGTGGTTTCAGGTCGTCTGCGCGCTCAACCCGCTCACCTACGTCAGCGAGGCCATGCGCGCGGTCATGGTCCCCCAGATCCCGCACCTCGCGTTCTGGCTCTGCCTGCTGGTCATGGCGGTGGCCGGCGCGGGGTTCGCGGTCGCAGGCGCGCTCGGTTTCGGCCGCCGCGCCCTGGACTGAAGGAGGTGCCCGCCGCTTCCCTTCCACCCGCCAGCCGCACTCGTACGTGTACGGAAAGGAATGAAACCCCATGCCGAACCTGACCTTCACCCTGGAGGACCTGGCTCTGGAGGAGCTGTCGGTCACCACGATGCGCGACGGCGTCGCGCTTCCCGAGACCGGCGCCTCCGCCTGCAGCGCGTTCACCTCGATCGCCACATCCTCGTCCTGCTGCTGCATCGTCATCCAGTAGGGAGCACGCGATGACCGCTTTCCCCTTCGAGGTGACGGATCTGAACCTGGAGGAGCTGTCGGTGACGGCGATGCGCGACAGCGTCGCCCTCCCCGAGACCGCCGCCTCCGGGTGCCTGACCACCTCCTCGTGCTGCTCGTGCATCCAACCCACCTGAGTGAGAGAAGGTGCCATGCCCAGTTTCGCCTTCCAGGTCGACGAGCTGGCTCTGGAGGAGCTGTCGGTGACGGCGATGCGTGACAGCGTCGCGCTTCCCGAGACCGGCGCCTCCGGCATCAGCTGCTCCAACCTGTCGATGTCGTGCAGCTCCTGCTGCTCCATCGACCCGATCTAGGAAGCCGCTCACACCCCCGGCCGCTCACGGGTGGCCGGGGGACCACCCACAGAGGATGCGTGATGACCAGCACATTGGACAGGCCGTCAGGCAGCGGTACGGCGAGCGCCGAACTGGCGCCCTTCGCGGTGGTCAGGCGCGCGGCCCTGCCGTATCCCGAACGTCCCCAGGCGGCCGAGCCGTGGCGTGCGGCCCTGCGTGAGCTGGCCGGGCTGCTGCGCACCATGGAGGCGGCCGCGCCCGGCCTGGCCGACGCGCTCGCGGCCAGTGCCGCCCACCACTCCCTCGGCTTCCACCGCGCCGTGGTGCTGCCGCTGCGGCGCGACGTCCACAACGGCCGGGTGCCGCGCGAATCCCTCGTGGCCCGGCTCGGCGACCTGCCAGAAAGGGTGCCCGGACTGGCCGGGTGGCTGGCCGCCGCCCGCGCACGCGCCCGGCTGGAGCAGGAGCTCGCGGCCGGATGGGGCGACGCGCTGACGGCGGAACGCGAGGTCCTGGCCGGCATCTGTACGGCGGAGCCGCTGCGCCAGGCCGTCACCCTCACCGGGCGCGACCTGCTGTACGGCGTGGACCGTACGGCCGCGTGCGCCGGGCGCCCCGACAAGCGCGCCCGCCAGGCCGAGCCCACCGTGCTGCGCTACGCGCTGCGCGCCACCTCCAAGACCAGCCCGCTGTCCTGGTACACCTCGGTCGGCCTCGGCTGGTGGGACGGGCGCCCTGGCGGCGACCCCCAGCCGCGCGCCTGCTCGCAGGTCAACCACGTCCTGGTCACCCGGCTGCTGAACGCCCTCCTCGGAGACCCGGGCAGACGCGTGAACCTGCCGCACCGGCTCGCACCCGCCCTGCGGGAGCGCGACGGGCGGGTGGTGTACCAGCGCGACATCCCCCAGGCCGACGCCACCCATGTGCACGCGGCCCGGGAGGAACGGGTCGAGCTCGCCCTCACCGGGCCGATCGCCTTCCTCCTCCGGCACCTGCGCCAGGGAGAACACACCCCTCGGGAACTGGCCGAACTGCTGGCGCGCAACATCGCCGGCCCGGCGGCCGCGCAGGCGGCGGGCGCGTACGTGGGACAGATGATCGACGTCGGGCTCATCGTGCCGGTGTGGCCGGTCGACCCGCAGGACCCGGACGTGCTGGGCTCCCTGGCCCGCTGGCTGGAGACCGCCCCGGCCGCCGGCGGCGTGGCTTCAGACGGCGTGGTCGCGGGCGGCGTGGTCGCGGGCGGCGTGGTCGCGGGCGGCGTGGTCGCGGGCGGCTCGCTGGCCGGGCGGCTGGCGAGCCTGCGAGAGCGCACCGCGGCCTTCTCCAGCCTGCCCGCCGCCGCCCGCCCGGCCGCGCTCGCCGCGCTGGCCGACGACTGGCGGGAGACGGGCGAGCTCGTGGGCGCCGACCTGGCCGGGGTGCCGGTTCTCATGGAGGACGTCACCCTCCCCCGCCCCCTGGCCCTGGGCGCCAGGGACGGCCGCGCCGACCTGCCCGCGCTGGCCCGGCTCACCCCGCTGACCATGCTCTTCGACCACCACCTGTTCGTCCGCCGCCTGGTCACCGAGCGGTTCGTCGACCTGTACGGCAGCGGCGCCCGCGTGCCCCTGTCCGCCTGCACCGAGCTGATGTCGCAGGTCTGGAGCCAGGTGCTCGGCAACAGGCGGCGCGACCCCGGCATCGAGGCCGCCCGCGAGCAGGTGCGCGAGCTGATCTCCGCCGCCGGCGACCCGCACTCGCTCGACCGCGAGATCCCCGGGGAAGCCGTCGAAGCCGCCGCGGACCTGCTGCCCGCCTGGGTGCACGCCCGGCCGGTCTCCTACTCCTACTTCGTCCAGCCCGTCCCCGGCGGGGGGCTCGCGGTCAACCACGTCTACGCCGGGTTCGCCAGGTTCACCAGCCGCTTCCTGCCCCAGCTCGACCCCTCGGCCACGGCGGCCGTGACGGAATGGCTGCACCGCGTCCTGGGCCCCGACACCGTGCAATACCGCCCGGTGCTGGGCTTCAACGCCAACCTGCACCCCATGGTCACCGCCCGCGAGGTGGGCGAGGACCCACGCTGGGCCGACCTCCCGCCCGAGGAGCTCGACCTCCTCCACGACGAGGACACCGAGCTCGTCCGGGTCGTCGACCGCGCCACCGGACGCCCCCTGAGCGTGCTCTACCTGGGCTTCCTCGTGCCCTACTCGCTGCCGGACCGCACCGCGCCCCTCACCGCGGACCTGGTGTGCGGGCATCCGGCACTGTCCGGCCTCGCGGGCAGGCGCGAGACGGGCGGGGTGACGGAGCTGGGGCGGCTGACCCACGACGGGATCGTGCTGCAGCGCCGCAAGTGGAAGTTCGCCGACGACGCGGCCACCGCGCTGCGCGAAGCCTTCAGGAGCGAGCATCCCGCCGTCGCCGCCGCCCGCCTCCGGGCCCGCCACGGGCTGCCCGAGCACCTGTTCGCCGAGGCGTCCACGGCCGTGGACTCGCTGGCCGGGTTCCTGCGCAAGCTGCGGGCGGCCAAGCCGCAGTACGTCGATCTGGGCAACGCGCTGCACCTGCGCTGCCTGCCCGCCCACCTGGAGCGGTACCCCGAGGACATCGCCCTGGTGGAGGCCCTGCCGGTACCGGGGACCGTGGACGAACCGGTGACCGAGCTCATCGTCGAATCCTGCTGGAGAGCCTCATGAGCGAGTTGGACGTCGTCTGCTACTACTACGAGCCCGTCAAGGCGGGGCTGCTCAGGCAGGCCGTCTTTCCCGCGCTGGAGGAGGCGGTCGCGGCGGGCGTACGCGGGCACGTCGAGCGCCACTGGCTCCACGGCCCCCACGTGCGCGTCCGCCTCCGACTCGGCCCAGACACGATGAGCGCCGCGAACCCCGCGGACGGCATGGCCGCCGAGGCGCCGGACCCGGTCTCCGCGCTCGGAGCGGCCGTCCCGGCGGAGCTGGCCGCTGCCGCGGAGCTGGTCGCCGATCGGTTGCGCGGCCACCTGAGCCGCCACCCCTCGACCAACCGGCAGACCCCCGCCGAACTACTCGCCCACTCGCGCGAGGCCGGGCGCCTGGAGCTGGTCGCCGGGCCGTACGAGCCCATTTTTCCCGACAACACCGTCACCACCACCCCCGCCGACCACGCCTCGGCCGCCGGGCTGCTGGGCTCGGCCGAGCTGGTACGGCTGCGCTCGCGCGTGCTCGAACGGGGCATGCCGCCGTGCCGTACCGCCCTGGACCAGCTCGCATCGGACGGCGACAGCGCGCCCGGCCGAATCGCCCTGGCGATCACCGCGATGACCGTGCACGCCGACGAGTACCCGCACGGCCTGCAGCACGGCTACCACTCCTTCCTGTCGCACGTGGAAGATTTCCTCACCTGGCACGACCCGGACGGCCGGGTCCGGCACGGTCTCGACACCGCCTGGGAACGCAACCGCGAGGCGACCGTCGACCTCGTGGCACGCATCGCCGAAGGACACCGGCCCTCCGCCGCCGTGTCGGCCTGGCGGGCCTGGAGCGCGGCGGCCCGCGCCGAGGCCGGGCAGGCCTACGACGACGGCGTCCTGGTGATGGAGCTCGGACCCGGCTACGCCGCACGCGCCGCCCTGCTCGACGATCCGCGCACCGCCCGGCGCTGGGACCCGGGCGCCCCGCGCGAGGTCAGTGAATACCACCGGGCGCTGCGCTCGGTGGACTTCACCCGGCCTCCGCTCGGCCGCAGCTTCACCGTCTACCGGTTCGGCACGAACATGCTCTACCAGCTCCTGGCCGTCTGCGACGTCACCCCCATGGAGCGGTACCTGGCCGCCTCGATGATGGCCCGCGCGGTCCAGCAGGTGACGGGCACCAGCTGGCGCGAACAGCTCGGGGCGCCCCTCGGGTCGGTGGCGCGATGACGGAGGTGCTCCGGCTGCGCCCGGTCGTCCACGCCGCCCCCACCGCCGACGGGGTGCACGTACGCGGGTGGACGTCGAGCTTCACCGTCAAGGGCGGGGCCGGGCTGTGGCGGCTGTGGGAGCATCTCGCCGCGGCCCTGGCGGGCGGCGTGCCCGCCCCCGAGCTGGCCGCCCCACCCGGCGCCCCGGAACCGGTCACCCGCGCCATCGAGCTGATCATCGGCCAGCTGCGCGAGCACGACATGCTCGTGGCCGTGCCGCAGGGGTGGGGGGAACCGGGCCCCGACCTGCCGCCGATCGCGGTGGCCGCCTGGCTTGAGTCCTCGGCGGCCGACCCCGCCGCCGCGTGGCACCGGCTCGCCGGGACGGTGTTCACGGTCTGCGGCGCGGGGGCGCCGGCCGCCGCCGCCGAGCGCGCCCTGGCCGCGGCGGGGATGCGCTACCGCCGCGTACCGGGGCCGGCCTCCACGCTGACGCTGGAGGCGTCCGACCGGCTCGCCGTGGTGGCCGGGTGCCTGGGAGAGGTCGGCTACGCCGTACCCCCGGGCTCCGCCGACACAGCGGCAGCGCTGGCCGCCGCCGTGGCCCACCGCCTGTCGGGCGGGTCCACCGAGACATCGGCGGATGAGGCATCCGCCGACGCGGCCCCCCGCCTGTCGAACGTGCCCACCACGGAGCCGCCCGAGGTCCTTTGCGCACTGGTGGCCGGGGCTGCGGTGCACCGGTTGCTGTGCGCGGCGGCCGGGCTGCCCGACCCCTCCCGGGAAGGGCGCGAGACCCCCACACCGCACCCCGCGGTCCTGGTCGCCCGCCTCGACCCGCTCAGGATGGCCTATCACCCCTGGCCCGAGGCCGAGCCACCCCGCGAGGCGCTCTCCTGGGAGGAGGCCGTGGCGGCACTCGACGTCCTCGCCGATCCTGAGCTGGGCCTGGTGCCCGCCCCACAGGCGCAGGATCTGCCCCAGCTCCCCGTCAACCTGGCCGCCTGTGGCGAGGTGGTGGGCTACGGCACCACGCTGGACGCCGCCCGCCTGCACGCCGCCCTGTCCGCGGTCGCCCGGCCCTCCGACGTGGCCGTCGGCATGGATCACCTGCACGCCCGCGGCCTGGCCCTGCGCCTGGCCACCCATCGCGACCGGCTGGAACCGGCGGAGGCCGTGGAGCTCGTGGAGGAGGCGGAGTGGGCCGACGACCCCGCGGCGCGCCGCTGGTGGAAAGCGCTGACCCTACGCCTGGCCGTACCGGCGAGCATCGAGGTGGTACGGCTCGCGGCCGGCGTGGTGCACGCCCAGGTGAGTGCACGCGGGTGTGTCCTCGGCTGGGCGGTGGAAGCCGAAGCAGGCGAGGCGGCAGCCTTCGCCCTGCTCGCGGCGACGGCGAGGGAACAGGCGCGCCGAGCGGGCCGGTCGATCGCCGAAGGTCCACCGGTCTGCGGCGCGACCCCGGCATGGCAGCCCTCGCCCCAGCCGCTTCCCTGGGGGTACCGGGACCATGCTTGGCCGTCTGGTTCCCGCGAAGGCGAGGCCCGCTTTCAGCAGGCCCTCGCAGCCCTGGCCGGCGAGCATGAGACCCCTGCAGCTGAGGCCACTGAAATCGGGGTCACCGCGCTCAGGCCGACTGCACTCGTAGCGGACGAAGCCGGGGCCGGCGGGCTGCGGGCGGTTTCGGGTCTGGTCGCGGTCCGGGTACCCCCTGCCCGCGCGGCGCGGCCGCTCGTCCTCGGACGCGCCCGATGAAGATCCGCTCCTGCGCGGCAGAGCTACGCGACACGGACGCCGAGGCGCTCTTCCTGACCCGGTACCGCCTGGCCGAGCTGGAGGAGCTCGCCGCCCGCACCAAGAGCAGACGGCATCCGTTACTGCCGATCTGCCACGAGGGCGCACTGGTCCTGATCGGCCCGGTCCAGGGCCCCCGAGGCGGCGTCTGCCTGGCCTGCGCCGAGACCCAGCGGCTGGCCGCGTTCGGGACCGCCGTCCCGGTGGGCGACCCGCGGCTCACCCTGCGAGGTGTGGCGTCGCCCGCCTTCCAGCCCGCTCTGCTGGAGCTGGCGGCCACGATGCTCGCCGACGCCGAGCAGCACGCGGACGTCGTCTACGCCCTGCGGACCGACCACGGCTCCATGACCCGCCACACCGTCATGCCCCGCACCGAGGGATGTCCGGCATGCGCACCGCGGCCGGCGGAGGAGCCCATCGCCCAGCCATCGCCCCCGGCTGCGACGGCCGTCGCACAGACGTCGTCCCCCGCCGCAGAACCCGCTGCCCGAGCACCGCTGCCGGCCGTCGCGGGCACCTTGCGGACCCACAACCCAAGGACCGAGGGCTCACGCCTCCACGACACGCTCATCGACTCGCGTTACGGCCCAGTGGCAGGTCTCAGACGCAGTGGCTCCCTGGCCCTGCCCACGGTGGCCGCGATGCTGGCCGGTGACCCGGACGGGCAGGTGGCCGGGTTCGGCCGGACGGGGGACTTCGCGCAGTCGGAGCGGGTGGCCCTGTTCGAGGCGGTCGAGCGACTCAGCGGCATGCGCCCGCACGGCGGCCCGGCCGGCGCGGGTGTCACGGGTGGCGCGGGCAGGGTGGCGCGGGCGGGTGGCGCAGGCGGCGCGGTGTGGGCGGCCTTCGCCGACCTGGGCCCGGACCGCGCGGTCGATCCCGCCACGCTGGGCCTGCACGAGCCCGGCCGGTACCGGACCGACCCCCACCGCACCCTGGTCCCCTACGCCCCCGACGTGCCGACCACCTGGGCTCAAGGCTGGTCCTTCACCCGCTCCACGCCCCTTCTCGTCCCCGAGCACGTCGCCTACTGGGGGCTGCCACGAAGCGACGCGGCCAGGTTCGTGGCTGAGACCTCCAGCGGTTGCGGGCTGGGCAACAGCCTGGCCGAGGCGGTGCTGCACGGCTTCTTCGAGGTCGCGGAGCGCGACGCGTTCCTGATGGCCTGGTACGCGGGCACCCCGCTGCCCCGTCTCGCCGTACCGGACGATCATCTCCTGCTGCCCCACCTGGTCGATCGCCTCGACCACCGTGGGTACGTCCTGGAATTCCTCGACGCCACGAACGATCTCGGCGTCCCCGTCGCCCTGGCGATGGCCCGGCGGAGGGACGGCAGGCAGCCCGCGGCCTTCTTCGCCGCAGGAGCGCATCCCGATCCGGTGGCCGCGATGGTCTCGGCCGCCGCGGAGATCGCCGTGGACGTCGAATCCGCCGCCGACCGGGCCAGGCGGGCGCCGGGCGACTACACGAGGGAGCGGCTGCTGCGCCTGCTCGACGACCCGGACCGGATCCGCACCATGGAGGACCACGTCGCCGTGTACGGCCTGCCGGAGGCGGCAGGGAAGTACGCGTTCCTCCTGGAGGACGCTCCGGAACCGGTGCCCGCCCCCGCTCCGCCCGGCGGCGACCTGTGGGCGGTTCTCGACCACTACGTCGGCCATCTGCGTGGGCTCGGCCTGGAGCTCGTCGCCGTGGACCAGAGCCATCCCGTCATCCGCGACCGTCTGGGCCTGCGTGCGGCGAAGGTGATCGTGCCGGGCACGCTGCCGATGACCTTCGGCCACGCCAACCGGCGCCTGCGCGGCCTGGACCGGCTCTGGAGCGTCCCCGCCCTCCTGGGCCGCCGCCCCACACGTGGACCCGACCGCCTGCCACCCCACCCATTTCCGTGACGGAGCCTCTCATGACGGACTCCCCTGCCCCGTCGGCCGACAGCATCGCCGCCGTCCTGGCCACCTTGCATGAGCACGGGCCGGGCAAGGGCCCGCACGCCGAGGGCCCGGTACGGCCTGAGCCGCCCGCCGTTCCAGGCACCCCGCTGAGCTCGCTCGCGGCCTGGGGTGACTTCGGCGCCGCCCTGGCCAGGCTCCTGACGGACGTGCTCACCCCGGCCCGCTGGGAGCCGCACAACCCGTTCAACGACCACCGCGCCTACCCCTCGCCGCGCGCCGCCTACCTGATCGAGCCCTGGCTGCGGATCGGCATCAGTGCCTGGCGCGTCGACCTGGTCCGGCGCACCCTGGCCGGTCCCGGCTCGCCGCGCCCCGCCCGGAGGGTCAGGCTGGATCTGCGGCGCCGTCCGGACCGGCTGCCCGCTGGCTACGGCTCGCTCGCCGAGGCCCTGGCCGAGCTGGAAGCCGGGCACCTCATGGGAGCCCTGGCCGAACGTGCGCCCGGCTATGGGCTCACCCTCGTCCCGGATCCCGCGGGCGTCACGATCACCCCCGGCGCCTCGGCCGCCGCCGCCTTGCCGCCCTTGCCCTCCTGGCGCAGCGCTGGTCTGGGGCCGCGCGGCGTGTCGGCCGACCCCAGGCCCTTGCCGGAGTCGGCTGCCCGGGCGGTCGCCGAGGCGCTCACGGATCCGCCGCCGGGCTCTCCTGCCGCGACCTCGCGCCTAAGAGTACGGCTGGCGCTCAGGAACGTGACCGGCCTGCCGGACGGCTGGTACGCGCTGTCTCCCTCGGAGCCGCGAAGGTGCGACGACTGCCACCCGCCGTCCCCCTTGGAATTACGACGACCGGGCGCCGCGATGGCGGCGGTCCAGGCCGCCTTCACCTACCCGCCCGAGCAGATCCACGTAGGCGGCATGAACCTGGCCGTTCTCATCACCGCCGACGTCGGGCGCGCGGTGCGGGAGGAGGGACCCCCGGCCTACCCCGCTCTCCTGCGGGCCGCCGGAGCGCTGGCGCAGCACGCCTGCACGGCTGCGGCCGTACAGGGCCTGTTCTGCCGCCCGGTGCGCAGCGTCAGGGAAGCGTCACTGGAGGCCGCCGCCGGCGCACCCGCCGCTCATGACCTGCTCTACCTGGCCCTGGTCGGACGCCCACGGTTCGCCTCGCTCTCCTACGACCTGACGCCGCTGGCCCGTGACGCCACTTCGTGATCACGCTCTCGAGTGCCTGGACGACTGATCCGATCCTGCGTCAATCCACAGCCCGACTCTGCAGGTTTGGGACGGCGGAATACATGGTTCATGCAGCGCCGGAGGCACGCATCCAACCTTCGGCAGGCAAACCTCTCCCCTTGACCCACGGTCAAAAGAGCCAGGCGCGTCGATCTGTCCTGGTTCGGTCCCAGATTGGTCCCCAGGAATACGCGAAGAGGCCGTTCCCGATTTCTCGAAAACGACCTCCGACCTGCGGTTTCTCACAAGTCGGGACGACAGGATTTGAACCTGCGACCCCTTGACCCCCAGTCAAGTGCGCTACCAAGCTGCGCTACGTCCCGGTTTGTCGGCCGCCCCCTGCGGGGCGGGACGTCATAACCTTAGCGCACATCGGAGGTACACGCGCACACGTGAAGCGGTAGTGGAGGTGGCAGGTGGGGCGGAAGCCGACCATCGATCAGGAGGAGCTGGCACGGCTGGTCGCCCAGGGCATGAGCGTGCAGGAGCTGGCGGGGCACTTCGGGGTCAGCGAGTCGGGGGTGCTGCAGGCCAAGCGGGCCGCGGGGCTGGCCAAGCCGATGATGGACCACAGCCGCGCCCTGCCGTGGAAGCTGGCGCGGGCCCACGCCCAGTCGGGGCCGGCGACCAATCTGCGCAATCTGTCGGCGGCGGCGCAGGGGAGACCACCGGCGGCCGAGCGGCTGAACACGGCGCTGCGGTGGGCGCAGCGGCTGGTGGACGCCGGGCTGGACGTCCGGTACGACGCCGCCGAGGGGTTCAGCGAGGTCCCGGCGGCGGCGGGCAAGTCGCACGTGGCCGTGGTGCTGGAGGATGCGCTCCAGGCGCTGGGCGAGAGGCGGTAGCCGGAGGCTGCGAAAGGGCCGATCACGGGCGGGAGGATCGGGGCCGGGCAAGGCCGATCCGGGCCTTTTAGTGGGGTTGGGCGAGTTTTACCTACCCGTTCGAGGGAAGTCGCTGGTCTCAAGTTGAGAGACCGGAGGCGAAGATCATGACCACCTTTGCGTGGGTGGCCGTCGTCGTGGTCGCGGTGGTGGCACTCGCCGCTGTGGCATATTTCGTCGGTCAGCGGCAGAAGCGCAGCAGTCATCTCCGTGAGCGTTTCGGCCCCGAGTACGAACGCGTGGTAGCCGAGAGCGACAACCGGCGCGAGGCCGAGGAGGAGCTGCGGGCCCGCGAGGAGCGGCTCAAGGAGCTCGACATCCGCCCCCTCCCCCCGGAGACCCGCGACTCGTACGCGAACCGGTGGACCGAGGTGCAGGAGCGCTTCGTGGACGCTCCGATGTTCGCGGTGACGGAGGCCGACCAGCTGGTCACGTCCGTCATGGCCGAGCGGGGCTACCCCACTGAGGACTTCGAGCAGCGCCTGTCCGACCTGTCGGTACGGCACGCGTCCACCCTGGACCACTACCGGACGGCTCACGAGATCAGCGGGCGCGCGGCCAGGAAGGAAGCCTCCACCGAGGAGCTCCGCCAGGCCATGGTGCACTACCGCGCGCTGTTCGAGGAGCTGCTCCAGGAAACCACCCGAGGACGGTGAGGGAGACATGAGCAGCGGCAGCGATGAGCTGAAGGTTCCGGCCAAGCGTCCCGACGAGCGGGACGACGACGTACGGGCTCGCGACACGTACGAGCGCGGGTACGAGGAGGAGTCCGAGGCCCGGGACGTACGAGTGGCCGGGACCCCCACCGGGACCGGGCGGGACGTCCTGGACGACAACCCCGATCACGCCGATCACGCCGGCGGCTTCGACGACCCCGATCGGCGCGAGGTGCGCGAGGACGAGAGGATCCACTCGGCGGAGACGCGCGACCCCCTGGACAAGGACCGCCTGGACGACGACCTCCTGGACGACGGCGACGACGACGAGTTCGCCCGCAGCGAGCAGACCACGATGCCGTCCCCTCCCCCGCACCCCGACACCACCACGGGGGCCGTCCCGGCCGAGACGCCGGCGCACGCCGCCCCCGCCGAGGTGGCCCTGTTCGACCAGGACCCGGCCGAGGTGCAGTCCCGCTGGCGCGACCTGCAGGCCGCGTTCGTGGACGACCCCGGCGACGCCGTGCAGCGCGCCGACGGGCTGCTGAGCGAGGTCGTGGAGTCGGTGACCGCCAGCCTCAACAGCCGTACGTCCGCCCTGCGCGAGCGCTGGAAGGACGCCGGGACCCCGGACACCGAGCAGCTCCGGCAGGCGCTGCGCGAGTACAGGAGCGTCCTGGAGCGTCTCCTGGCGCTCTCCTCGACCCCGACGACGAACGCGACGCCCAACACGACGCCGCAGACGGCAGCAGGGACGATCGGCGCGCACACGTCCACGTACGGCTCCCACAACCCGAACACCATCAGGGATGAGGTGAGATGACATGCTCGCGATAGTCGCAGCGATCATCTTCGGCCTGGGCTTCCTGCTCGACCTGGTCGGCGCGAAGATCCCCGGCGGGTTCTCGGGCATGACCTTCGCCCTGCTGGGTCTGTGCCTGCTGGCCCTGCACCAGGCGGGCGTCGGCACGGCCGGCATCCGCAGCGGTTACAGCAACTGGCGGGGCCGCGCCCGGCGCTGACCCGCCGGCCCCACCCCGAGACCGAACGGCCCTCCGTGTGATCCAGAGGCGGGGGGCCGTTCCGCGTGCGCCCCCGCGGGGGTCACTTGCCGGGGAAGCGCATGATCACGGTGCTGCCGCCGTCGCCGACGCGCAGCGTCAGGTCGGACGACAGCAGCCGGGCGACCCACAGCCCCATGCCGCCCACGGCGCCGGGCATCGGCCCCGGCTTCCAGGTGCCTTCGTCGTGCACCTCGACGACCAGCTCGCCGCTCGCGACCCAGGTGCGCATGACGGCCTGGTCGGCGCCGTGGGTGACGGCGTTGGTGGCGACCTCGTTGACGGCGATCACGAAGTCGCCGATGGACTCCTCGGGCATGCCGGCGTCGCGGGCTCCGTCCTCAGCGAACTGCCGGACCTGTGGCAGGTCCGGCAGCCGGAACCGGAGCCGTTTCACGGGCGCGCCGGGTGGCGGGCCCGCGTGGCCCGACTGAGGCTCGACGTCCTCGTTCACCCGGCGACTCTCTTCTCAACCCACCAGCTCGGTACGCAGCTGGTCCAGCACTTTCCTGAGAATGCGCGAGACGTGCATCTGGGAGATCCCGAACTCAGCGGCTATCTCCGCCTGCGTCATGTTGCCGAAGAACCGTAGCAGCAGAATGTGTTTCTCGCGCGACGGGAGCGCGTCGATGAGTGGTTTGACCGCTTCCCTGTCGACCATCGTGCTCAGCGTGTCGTCGTCCTCCGGGATGACGTCGCCGAGCGAGGCGGCGTCGTCGTCGGTGCCGAGCGGCGCGTCGAGCGAGAGCGTGCTGTAGGCGGCGGAGGCGTCGAGCGTGAGCAGGACGTCCTCCTCGGTGATGTTCATCTTCGCGGCGAGCTCGGCGACGGTCGGCGATCGGCCGAGGTCCTGGCTGAGGTCGGCGACGAGCCTGTTGAGCTCGGAGCGGCGCTCCTGGTACAGGCGCGGCACCCGGATGGCCCAGGTGCGGTCGCGGAAATGACGCTTGACCTCCCCGGTCATCGTGACGACGGCGTAGCCCCTGAACGCGTGTCCGAGGCTCGCGTCGAAGCCGTTGACGGCCTTCATCAGGCCAACATACGCGGCCTGGAGGAGATCCTCCAACGGCTCGCCCCGGTAGCGGTAGCGCCGTGCGATCTCCATGGCGAGCGGCCGGTGCATCTCGACGATGCGCTCGCGCAGCCGCTCCCTGAGGCTTGCGGGGGTGTCCTCCCGGGACATCTCGGCCAGGAGCTCTTCGGCGGTCATCTCCTCGAGGACGTATTCCTGCACAGCCATCGCTGCTCCTCATATGGATGCAGGGCGGCCTCCGCGGGAGCAATGTGAAAAAGCCCATGCAGAGGCACACCTCGCTCTACTCTCGAGACGAAAGCCCTCTGCTGGACTTCGGCTCCAGTGTCCCCCCTGGCGCCGGAAGTATTCCTCCCTCCCGCGGTGACAGTAGGGTTGCTGCGTGACAATGCCGGAGAACGGCGAGGGGACCGCGGCGGCCCTGAGCCTGACGTCGTCTGCCGTCGACGGGATCAGCGTGATCCGCGTCGACGGCGTGCTCGACGCGACCACGCGCGAGCAGTTCGCCGATTACCTGTCGATGGCGGGTGCCGACGTGATCCTCGATCTCGCCGGCGTGACGTTCATGGACTCACGCGCCCTCGGCCTGATCGTGCACCACTGGCAGACGAGCCTGGCCTCCGGGTCCAGGTTCGCGCTGGTCGGCGTGGAGTACTCCAAGTCGAAGGTGATGTGGATCACGGGCCTGGCGCAGCGCCTGCCGCTCTACGACACGCTCGACGACGCCCTCGCCGCCCTCGGCTGATCGGAGGGCGGGGCGGCGGGTCAGCGGCGTGACTTGCGCTGGTGCTCCTCCACGAGGAGCCTGGCGAGGTCGGCCACCTTGACCTGGTGGTGCTGCGAGATCCTGCGCAGCTCCTCGAAGGCGTCCTCGGCGGAGCAGCCGCTGGTCTGCATGATGATGCCCTTGGCCTGGTCGATGAGCGCGCGACCGGCGAGCGCCTCCTGGAGCTGCGCGGCGTCGGTGCGCACCTCCTCGAAGTCCCACATGTTGGCCATGGCGACGCCGAGCTGCTCGGTCAGCATGTCGGTGAGCGAGTGCGCCCCCTGCGGCGAGAACGCGCCCGGCCGTACGGAGTAGAGACCGACGACGAGCTGGGCCTGAGCCACGTCGATGGGCACGGCCAGCGCCGAGCGGATGCCCCAGCGGGTGGCGAGGGCGTCGTAGCGGGGCCAGCGGCCGTCGGTGAGCACGTCGGCGACGGACGCGCGGGCGCCGCTCTTCCTGGCCTCCACGGACGGGCCTTCGCCGACCTCGCGTTCGCCCTCGACGAGCATGATCAGCTCGCTGTGCGAGCCGGAGACGAGCACCCGCTGGTCGCGCCAGTGCTCGGCGGAGGCGCCCGCGCAGCCCGGCACCCCGGCCGCCAGCGCCGTGGTGAGACCCCTCAGTACGCTCTCCATCGAGGTGTCCTCGCCGAGTCGGCCGAGTGCGGCGAGGTCACGGGCGAGACCGGGGGTGATCAGGGCGGTCGATTCCATAGCGATAAGCCTCTACCCCATATGGCAACCAATATCCCGAGTAGCGTAGCGTCAGAGGATGACCATGCCGGACCTCGAACATGCGCTGGACGCGCTGGCCGGGCGCGTCACGTCGCTGCGTGAGGCGAGGACCGCCTACCCCAACGACCTGGCGCCCACACTCGACGCGACCCTCGCCGAGCTCGACACCGCCGTCGAGCTGCTGGCCGAGGCGCGCGAGCAGCTGCGCAAGGCCCCCAAACGCACGGCGGGCAGGAAGGACGGCGCGCAGCGCGAGCTGAAGCTGCTGCGGCAGGTGTTCCGGGCGTTCCCCGTGCCGGTCATCGTGCTCGACGGCGGCGGCGTGGTCAGGCGGATCAACCCCGAGACCTCGCGGATGCTGGGCAGCCCGGACGGCTACCTGGTGGGCCGCTCGTTCCCGCTGCTGGTGGACGTGTCGCGGCGGGCGGCGTTCCGCTCGCACCTGACGTCGGTGCTGCAGACCGGGCAGCCGTCGGCGTTCGAGACCCGGCTGGCGCACCAGGGGCGCACCCACACCGTGCAGGTGGCGCTGACCAGGCTGACGATGCCGGGCGAGCCGCAGCAGATGGTGGCGGCCGTGGCGCTGCCGACGGAGGTGCAGCTTCCCGAGCCTGGCGCGCGGCGGCCCGAGCAGTCCGACGGCGCGCTGCTCATCGCCGCGGCCAAGCGGCAGGACCTGCTGGTCAAGATGGGCAAGCTGCTGCTGGACGAGCAGGCGCTGCTGCGCCCGGTGGCGGTGGCGCGGGCCACCCGCCTGCTGGCGGCCGAGTGGGCCGACTGGGTGATCGCCGACCTCGTACGCGACGGGCTGGCGCGCCGCTCGGCCGTGATGGGGCCGAAGAACCTGCCGGTGGCGGGGCTGGTACGCCAGGTCGAGGCGAGCGACCCGATGGGCAGCCAGGTGGTGCTGCAGGTGCTGGAGCGGCGCACGGGCGTGGTCCAGGAGATGGTGGACGACGAGACGCTGCTGGGCTTCTCCGCCGAAGGGCCGCTGCTGACGGCGATGGGCGCGGGCTCGCTGGTGTGCGTGCCGATCGGCAACGGCGACGGCGCGCTGACGCTGGTGCGCGGGCACGACCGGCCGCCGTTCACGCTGGCGGATCTCGCGGTGCTGCAGGAGGTCGGGCTCCAGCTCGGCCTCGCGGTACGCGCCCAGAGCAGCTACCAGAGCCGTTCGCGGGCGGCGGACGCGCTGTCGGCGAGCGTCGCGCCGCGCAACCTGCCCGACGTGCCCGGCTACGAGGCGGCGGCCGTCTACCACCCGGGCTCGTCGGTGGGCGCGGAGTTCTACGACGTGTTCCCGGTCTCGAAGGGCTGGGGTTTCGCGCTGGGCGGCGCGGCGGGCAAGGGCGAGGAGGCGGCCTCGGTCAGCGCCATGGTGCGCGGCGGCCTGCGGGTGCTGAGCGCCTGGGAGTCCGATCCCGACCTGGTGATGCGCAAGGTCAACGAAGCGCTGGTGGCGCAGGGCACGGGCATGTTCGTGATGGCCGTGGCCGGGTTCGTCAAGGGACGCACGCTGCGGATGTCGTCGGCGGGGCACCATCCCGCGGTGCTGCTGCAGCCCGACGGCGGTGTGCGTTACGCGGCCGGCGGCGGCGTGCCGCTGGGCATCTCGCCGGAGGCGGAGACGAGCGTGGAGACGCTGACGGTGGCTCCCGGGGAGACGCTGGTGCTCTATTCGGAGGGCCTGATCTCCTCCAGGAACGACCGGGGCGAGCCGTACGGCGAGGAGCGTCTGGCCGACGTGCTGGCCAGATGCGCAGGTCAGGAGCCCAGCGCGGTGGTGAAGGCGGTCGAGGAGGACCGCAACCTGTTCTCCGGTGGCCAGGTTTGGGACGAGATCGTGGTGTTCGCGCTGCGGGGTGTCTGAGTTGTGGGGGTTTGCGATCGCGGCAAAGCTGGGTATTCTCTAGGGCACAGCCTTTCCGTGCCTAAGACGCAGGCACACCTTCTGACGCTTTTCTCGTTGCTGAGGTGTGCCATGAATATCGCGATCGTCGCTTCCGCCGGAGGCAGCCAGCGCCACCGCCTTCTCGCCGTCGCCCGCGAGCTGGGCCGCGAGCACCACGTCACCATCTACTCCCGCCGTGACAACACCGAAGGCAAGCCCAAGACGAGGGTGGCCCCGGGTGTCACGCTGGAGCAGCTGGACGTGGGCCCGGCCAAGGACCTGGCCGCCGACGACGTGCTGCCCTACCTGAACGACCTCGGCGACCACCTCTCCAAGCGGTGGAACCACGACCGTCCCGACGTGATCCACGCTCACTCCTGGACCTGGGGCCTGGCCGCCGTGGCCGGCGCGCAGGGGCTGTCGGTGCCGGTGACGCAGACGTTCCACACCGTGGACACCGCGCACAAGGACGTCGAGCGCGCGCTCGGCCGCCGCGCCCGCGCCGTCATCGCCGGCTCGGGCGACGAGGAGTCCGCGCTGATCCGCATCGGCGTGCCGCGCAACAACATCGCGATCGTCCCCCCGGGCGTCGACACCGAGCGTTTCCAGCGGCGCGGGCCGGTCGCCACGCGCGGCTCCCACAAGCGGCTGCTGCACGTCGGCCCGCTCACCCCCGACCGCGGCGCGCACACCATCGTGCGGGCGCTGCAGGGCCTGCAGGACGTCGAGCTGGTCATCGCCGGCGGCCCCGAGCCCGAGGACCTGG
Source organism: Nonomuraea sp. B208 (assembly GCF_057536035.1). NCBI lineage: Bacteria > Bacillati > Actinomycetota > Actinomycetes > Streptosporangiales > Streptosporangiaceae > Nonomuraea > Nonomuraea sp. B208. The sequence continues at coordinate 197,485 of NZ_BAAJOU010000009.1, read as the reverse complement.
ACGCCGACCGCGACGCCCGCCGCCTGCGCGTGCTGGCCGAGCAGCTCGGCGTCGCCGACCGCGTGACGCTGCTGGGCCAGGTCAAGCGCGCGGCCGTGCCGAAGCTCATGCGCAGCGCGGACGCCGTGGTGTCGGTGCCGCGCGAGGCCGCGAGCGGGATCGTCGCGCTGGAGGCCATGGCCTGCGGCGTGCCGGTCATCGCCTCCGCCGTCGGCGCGCACCTCGACTCCGTCATCGACGGCGTGACCGGCCTGCTGGTGCCGCCGGACCGCCCCGCCCGCACCGCGCGGCTGGCCCGCGAGCTGCTCCAGGACCCGACGCTGCGCACCGCGCTCGGCTACGCGGGCGCCGACCGGGCGCGCTCGCGCTACTCCTGGGAGCGGGTCAGCCAGGAGCTCGTCCGGGTGTACGAGGCCGCCTGCGCCTGACGAACGTCTCTCCGGCTCCGGCAGGGCTTCCCTGCCGGAGCCGTTCGCTTGCTCAGGAGCGCACCGGCTACGGGCGGCCCTCCTGGCGGCACAGGCGCGCGGCCTTGAGCCCCAGGTGGACGGCCAGGCGGTCGTCACCGTCCGACAGGTCACGGCCGGCCAGGCGCTCGGCCTTGCCCAGCCGGTAGTAGAGGGTCTGGCGGTGGATGCCCAGCTCGGCGGCGGCCTTCTGGGCGTGCCCGCCCTGGTCGAGGTAGACCTCCACGGTCTGGGCCAGCTCGTCGTCCAGCGCCGCGACCTCGGCCGCCAGCTCGCGCAGGTCCGGCAGGCCGAGCCGGGCCAGCAGGCGGTGCACGCCCAGGTCCTCCCAGCGGGCGACGGGGGCGTACCGGGGGAAGTGCTCGGCGATGCGCAACGCCTGGCGGGCCTCACGCCAGCTCAGCCAGGCGTCGGCCAGGTCCGTACGGGGCGCGCCCACGCCGGCGGCGGTGCCGTACGCGCTCCGCACCGTCTGCGCCACCTCCCCCGCCAGGTGCGCGGGGGCGAGCAGGGCGACCGGCGAGCCGGGGCGGGCCAGCACCCCGCGCGGCAGCGTCCACAGGGCGGCGACCCGCTCCTGCGACTCGCGTACCGCGATGGCCGTGACCGGGCCGGTGACCGGGCCGGCCGCTTCGATGGCGGCCCCCGCGCGCTCCTCCGGGTCGGCCGAGAACAGCGCGAGCAGTCCCCGCCCGAGGTCGCTGCGGCTCCTGGCCTCCTGGGCGAGCGCGGCGGCGGCTCTCGCCACGAGCGGCGCGACCGCGGCCAGGCGTTCGTCGGTGAGCGCGCCGGAGTCGAGCAGCCACAGGTAGCCGTAGGTGACCTCGCCGTGCCGCAGCGGCCAGCACACCCGGGCGAGGACCCCGAGCGCGGCGTCGGCCGGGATCCGCACGGGGCCGCCGGCGCGGGCGATGCCGTAGCGTTCGAAGTAGTCGCGCACCTCGCCGCTGGCCCGCCTGCGCAGGATCGACTCCTGGCGGACCGTGTCGATGTCGCCGTGCTGAGCGCCGTAGGCGAGCAGCCGGAACGAGCGGTCCTCCAGCGTGGCGGAGGCGCCCAGCCGGGCGGCGATCTCGTCCACGGTCTCTTGTAGGTCTGCCGCGTCATACATTTGTATGACAGCCTGCCACATGAGGCGTTACGCCCGTCAATGGACCCCTCTGACCTGCGATTTCTAAACTTGAACACATGCTCGGTCAACTGTTGCTCGCCGCTTCCAGGAGTGGCCTCGTCCGCCGCTCCGTGTCAGGCTTCCCGCTCACCAACAAGGTGGTCGAGCGGTTCGTCGCGGGCGAGAGCGTCGAGGAGGCCCGCGTCGCCGTCGAACGCCTCCGTGACGCCAACCTGGCCGTGACCATCGACCACCTCGGCGAGGAGACGCTCGACGCGGGCGCCGCCAAGGCCACCGCCGGCGCGTACATCACGCTGCTGGAGGCGCTGCGCCCGCTGGGGCTGGGCACGCGGGGCGAGGTGTCGGTCAAGCTGTCGGCCGTCGGGCAGCGGCTCGACGACGCCATGGCGCTGGAGCACGCCCGCGAGATCTGCGCGGCCGCCGCGCTCAACGGCTCGACCGTGACCCTCGACATGGAGGACCACACCACCGTCGACTCCACCCTCGGCATCCTGCGCAAGCTGCGCGAGGACTACCCGGAGACGGGCGTGGCCATCCAGGCGTACCTGTTCCGCAGCGAGGCGGACTGCCGCGAGCTGTCCGCCGAGGGCTCCCGCGTCCGGCTGGTGAAGGGCGCCTACCGCGAGCCCGCCTCGGTCGCCCACCAGGGCAAGGCCGAGGTCGACAAGGCGTACGTGCGATGCCTGCGGATCCTCATGGCGGGGAAGGGTTACCCCATGGTGGCGACGCACGACGACCGCCTGATCGCGATCACGGAGCTGCTCGCCGACCGTTTCGGGCGCTCGATCGGCGACCACGAGTTCCAGATGCTCTACGGAATCCGGACCGACCGGCAGGAGTCCCTGGCGGGCGCCGGACACACGGTCCGCGTCTACGTCCCGTACGGCGACGACTGGTACGGCTACTTCATGCGCCGCCTGGCGGAGCGCCCGGCCAACGTCGCCTTCTTCCTTCGCGCCCTTGGGGGTAAGTAGTAAATGGATGCCATCAGCAACGTCCCCGCGCCCGTGAACGAGCCGATCCACGGCTACGCGCCGGGCAGCGCCGAGCGGGCCGCGCTGGAGGACCGCATCAAGGAGCTCTCCGGGACCTCGCTCGACCTCACCATGACCATCGGCGGCGAGCAGCGGCTCGGCGGCGGCACCCCCATCGACGTGGTGCAGCCGCACAACCATGCCTCCGTCCTGGGCCGTACCAACGACGCTACGGCCCAGGACGTGCGGGACGCGATCGACAACGCGCTCCAGGCGGCCCCCGCCTGGCGGGCGCTGTCGTTCGACGAGCGGGCGGCGATCTTCCTCAAGGCCGCCGACCTGCTCTCCGGGCCGTGGCGGGCCACGCTGAACGCCGCCACGATGCTCGGCCAGTCGAAGTCGGTGCAGCAGGCGGAGATCGACTCGGCCTGCGAGCTGATCGACTTCCTGCGCTTCAACGTGTCCTACGCCCGGCAGCTCTACGCCGACCAGCCGATCTCCTCGCCCGGCGTGTGGAACCGGATGGAGTACCGGCCCCTTGAGGGGTTCGTGCTGGCGATCACGCCGTTCAACTTCACGGCCATCGCCGGCAACCTGCCGGCCTCGGCCGCGCTGATGGGCAACGTCGTGGTCTGGAAGCCGTCGCCGACGCAGCAGTTCGCCGCGCACTTCACGATGCGGCTGCTGGAGGCGGCCGGGCTGCCGCCCGGCGTCATCAACATGGTGACCGGCAACGGCCAGGGCGTCTCCGAGGCCGCGCTCACCCACCCGGCGCTCGCGGGCATCCACTTCACCGGCTCCACCGCGACGTTCCAGCACCTGTGGGCCACCGTGGGCCAGAACATCGCCTCCTACCACGCCTACCCGCGCCTGGTCGGCGAGACCGGCGGCAAGGACTTCGTGCTCGCCCACCCGTCCGCCGACCCGGCCGTGCTGTCCACGGCGCTGATCAGGGGCGCGTTCGAGTACCAGGGGCAGAAGTGCTCGGCGGCGTCGCGGGCGTACGTGCCGCGCTCGATCTGGAACCGGATGCGTGACGACTTCGTCGCCACGGCCGAGTCGCTGACCGTCGGGGACGTGACCGGCGACCTGTCGACGTTCATGGGGGCCGTCATCGACGGGCGGGCCTTCGCCAAGCACAAGGCGGCGATCGACCGGGCCCGCGAGTCCGCGGACATCGACCTGCTCACCGGCTCCTACGACGACAGCACGGGCTGGTTCGTCCGGCCGACGGTGCTGGAGTGCGCCGACCCGACGGACGAGATCTTCGTCAAGGAGTACTTCGGGCCGATCCTCGGCGTGCACGTCTACGACGACGGCGACTTCGACCGGGTGCTCGACCAGATGGAGGGCGTGGCGCCGTACGCGCTGACCGGCTCGATCATCGCGCAGGACCGGTACGCCATCGCCTCGGCCTCGGAGCGGCTGCGCTTCGCGGCGGGCAACTTCTACGTCAACGACAAGCCGACGGGCGCGGTCGTGGGGCAGCAGCCGTTCGGCGGCGCGCGGGCCTCCGGCACCAACGACAAGGCCGGGTCGATCTTCAACCTGATCCGCTGGGTGAACGCCCGCACGATCAAGGAGCTGTTCGTCCCGCCCACGGACCACCGTTACCCGCACATGGGCTGAGTCCCTGACCGTTCCGCGCCACGAGCCCCCGGGGTGTTCCCCGGGGGCTCGTGGCGTAATGTGCAACGGTCGTGTGGACGCCCGCGCCCTGTCAGGCGGGATCAAAGCTCTTCTGTGGGGCAGGCAGGCGGTTGCGCGCCCTCCGGGCGAACACCGGCACCCCTGCACGCTCCAAGGCGTAGGTGATGTCCGCACCGGTCATCGGCGGGCGCCGCTTGCCCGCCGCCATCCTGACCAGAGCCGCGACCACCTCGTGAGGGCTCTGCGCCAACAGCGAGCACAGATAGGTGTCAGGGTCGGTGACGGTCACCTCGTAGGGGCTCAAGGTCGCAGCAGGGAAATCGGTGAGATTCCAGGTGACCAAGGTCTGAGCGCGGCCGGCGATAGCGGCCGCCATGTGGTGACGATCGTCGGGGTCAGGACCAGCCAACTGATCCAACAGGTGTTTGTAGTCGTCCTCGGACACGCGGGTGTCGGCGAAGAACTCCCGAATCGCCGCACTGATACGGGCCGCCGCCGACGCGGAGCGGTGCTGCTCGCGGACGATGACGCGCTCCCATTCCTCCAACAGGTGATCGCTCCAGATCACGGTGTGCACCGCGTCCTCGGTCAGAGCGAGCATCAGGTCCATCAGCGAGAACGGGAACAGCACGTTGGTATCCACGAAGACCCGCACCATCGGCGTGCTCCCAGGAGGTCAGTAGGGCAGATCCGCTTCTTCGACGACGTCCATGATCCTGCGACGGCCTTCCGCTCGCTGTTCGCGGCGAGCCTGGAACTCCAGGACATCCGCGAGGCGCACCAGGCGATGACGGCTGTCCGGCAGATACTGAGAGGGGATCTCGCCCTCGTCGAGCAGACGTGCGACGAAGGGACGTGACAGCCCCAGCAGTTCGGCGGCCTCGTTCGGAGTCAGCCGAGTCTCTACCGGCAGGGCGAAGACGGCGTTGCCCTTCGCGAGATCGTGCGCGGCCGCCACCAGGAGGTTCACCAGCGATTTGGGCAACTCGGTGTCGGTGCCGTCGGGTTCCCGCAGCACCAGCGACGCCTTTGCGGCAGTCGCAGCCGCCTCCAGGTGAGCAAGCAGCTCACGATCACCGCTGTCCGCCTCGACACGTGTTGCGCTGGCCAGAACGCCCGTGCGGGTCATGGCCACACCTCCACCTCAAGGGATATCTGAAATAAGTGTAACCTAGGTGGCCGGACACTCCAATGCCGGAGCCAGACGGCGCGACGTCGCCGAGCCCCGGATGTTCCCCGGGGGCTCGTGGCGTAATGTGCAACGGTCGTGTCGTTGACGCCACGCCGCCGCCGCGACCAGCATGAAAGGCATGCAGCGGAGGATCGTGGTCGTCGTCTTCCCCGGCTTCCAGCTCCTCGACCTGGCCGGGCCCGCCGACGTGTTCGGCACGGCCGAGCTGGTCGTGCCCGGCTCCTACCGGGTCGAGGTGGTCGCGCCGCGCGCCGGTCTCGTGCCCGCGGGCAACGGCGTCACGGTCGCGGCGGGCGCCCTGGACGAGGTCGAGGGGCCGATCGACACGCTGATGGTGGCGGGCGGCCTGTCGGTGCCGCGGCACCTGGCGGACGCCGGGCTGGTCGGCGGCATCGCGGCCCTGGCCGGGGCGGCGCGGCGTACCGCGTCGGTGTGCAACGGGGCGTTCCTGCTCGCCGAGGCCGGCCTGCTGGAGCGCCGCCGGGCCACCACCCACTGGCTGAGCGCCGGCGAGCTGCGCGAGCGTTATCCGGACGTCGAGGTGGACGCCGACCCGCTCTACATCGAGGACGGCCGCGTGTGGACCTCGGCCGGGGTGCTGTCCGGGGTCGATCTCGCGCTGGCGCTCGTGGGCAGGGACCTCGGGCACGAGACGGCCGGGCGGGTCGCCCGTGGGCTCGTCGTCTACCTGCACAGGCCCGGCGGACAGAGTCAGTTCAGCCTGCCGATGGCGGCGCTGACGCCGCGCAGCGAGCCGCTGCGTGAGCTGCAGGCGTACATCAACGCCCACCCCCGCGCCGACCTCAGCGTGCCCGCGCTCGCCGCGCGGGCGGGCATGAGCGAGCGGCACTTCTCGCGCGTCTTCACCCGCCAGACCGGGCTCTCCCCCGGCCGGTACGTCGAGCGCAGCCGCGCCGACGCCGCCAGGCGGCTCCTGGAGACCACCGACCATCCGCTGGAGACGGTGGCCAGGCGGTGCGGGCTCGGGACGGCCGAGACGCTCTACCGCGTCTTCCGCCGCCACTGGCGGGTCTCGCCCGGCGACCACCGCCGCCGGTTCTCACCACCCAAGGAGCGTTGACGATGCACGTGGCCATCCCTCTCTACCCCCGGTTCACGGCGCTGGACGCGGTCGGGCCGTACACGGTGCTCGCCTTCGCGCCCGGCTGGCGGGTGACGTTCGTCGCGGCCGAGCCGGGCCCGGTGACCGACGACCGGGGCTCGCTCAGCCTCGCCGCCACCGCCTCCTACGACGACGTGCCCGATCCCGACGTGATCGTGGTGCCCGGCGGCCCCGGCACCTTCGACGCGCTCGGCGACGAGGCCCTGCTCGGCTGGATCCGGCGGGCGCACGGGCGTACGAGCTGGACGACGTCCGTGTGCAGCGGCTCCCTGCTGCTCGGCGCGGCCGGCCTGCTCGACGGCCTGCGGGCCACCACCCACTGGGCGGCGCTGGAGCTGCTGCGGGAGTACGGCGCGGAGCCGGTGAGCGAGCGCACGGTCGTCCAGGGGAAGGTGGTGACGGCGGCCGGGGTGTCGGCGGGCATCGACATGGCGCTGACGCTGCTGGCGCGGGCCACGGACGAGGAGACGGCGCAGACGGTGCAGCTCGCCATCGAGTACGACCCGCGGCCGCCGTTCGACGCGGGCTCGCCGCGTACGGCGCCGGCGGGCCTCGCCGACCGCGCCCTCCAGCTCATCGTCTGAGCCTCTCCGCGTTCGGGGCGGCTCAGGCCGGATCGTCCTCGGGTACGGCGCCCAGCGGCAGCACGTCGAAGTGGATCACCACGTGCCCGGCCGGCGGCTCACGCCCTTCCGCCGGCTCGGCCTGCCTGCCGTCCGAGACCGTCCGGTATCGCTCCAGCACCTCCAGCACCTGATCGCGCAGCTCGGCGGTCTCCTCCACGGTGAGCCGCAGCGACCGCCGCCCGAACCCGCTCGCCTCCACCCACTCCGCCGGCGCCCGTGACGCCCCCTGCCGCCATCTCGCCAGCTCGGCGCCCCGCTGGCGTACGAGGTCGTCCAGCAGGACCTCCAGGGCGCTGGCCGCCTCGGCGTCGGGCGGCGGGTCGCCGTAGCTGAAGCCGCCCGGCACGACCCGCCAGTATTTCTCCTTGCCCCGCCCCATCCCGGCCGCGACCTCGATCATGCCGTGCCTGGCGAGCTCCCTGAGGTGGTAGCTCGTCGCTCCGGTGTTCTCCCCGAGCAGCACGGCGAGGCCGGTCGCGGTCGCCGGGCCGCGCTCGTCGAGCAGCTCGTAGATGCGCAGTCGCAGCGGGTGCGCGAACGACTTCAGCGCGTTCGCGTCAAGCGTATGAGCGGAAAAGCCCTTGCTCTTCGTCACGTGCAAGCCTATCTTTGCAAAGAAACCTGTGCACACTTTTCCTTGTACGCTTCCCACCCTACTGGAGTGAGTCATGACCGGCCATGGCCTCGGGCGGTCCTTCGCCTTCCTGTGGTCCTCCACCGCGCTGTCCAACCTCGCCGACGGCGTGCTCAAGACCGGCGCGCCGCTGCTGGCCGTGTCGATGACCCGCTCCCCCACCCTGGTCGCGCTGGTGGGCGCGGCGGCCACCCTGCCCTGGCTGCTGCTCGCGCTGCCCGCCGGCGCAATAGCCGACCGCGCCGACCGCCGCCGCATCATGGCGACGGCGGGGGCCGTCAGGGCCCTGGCACTGGCGGTCGCGGCGGTGCTGGCGGCGTCAGGGGCGCTCGATCTGTGGGTGCTGCTCGCGGCCGTGCTGGCGGCCGGGGTGGCCGAGGTCTTCGCCGACACCTCGGCGCAGTCCGTCCTGCCGATGACCGTGCCCGCCTCCCAGCTCACGCGGGCCAACGGCCGGGTGTTCAGCGCCCAGCAGATCGGCAACGAGTTCGCCGGCGCGCCCGTGGCCGGGCTCCTGGTCGGCCTGCTGCCCGCCGCCGTCTTCGGCGCCCCGGCCCTGCTGTACGCCGCCGCGGCGGCGCTCCTGCTCGGCATGCGGGGCACGTACCGTCCGGCCAGGAACACCACGCAGGCGGACGGGAAGTCGGTGTCGGGGCCGCTGCTGCGGGAGATCGGCGAGGCGCTGCGCTACCTGCTGGCCCATCGGGTGCTGCGCAGCCTGGCGATCACCGCGGGCCTGCTCAACCTCGCCAACTCCGCCTACTTCGCCGTCTTCGTCCTGTGGGCGGTGGGCGACGGCTCGGCGATCGGCCTGCCGCCGGAGGGATACGGCCTGATGATGACGGCCCTCGCCGCCGGCGCGGTGCTCGGCTCGCTGCTGGCCGAGCGCGTCGCCGGAGCCTTCGGGGAGTTCCGCGCGCTGACGGCCTGCTGGCTGGCCAGCAGCGTGCTGCTCCTGGTGCCGGTCGTCGCGCCGTCCCCGTGGGCGCTCTACCCGACCGCCGTGCTCTGGGGCATCTTGGGAGGCGCCGCGAACGTGCTGGTGATCTCCACCCGGCAGCGGCTGATCCCGCCGGAGCTGCTCGGCCGGGTCAACTCCGCCTACCGGCTCATCGGCATGGGCGGCATGCCGCTGGGGGCGGCTCTCGGGGGCGTCGTGGCGGAGTTCGCGGGGCTCCCGGCCGTCCTGCTGGGGTCGATCGGCGTGTGTCTGCTCGGTGTCGGACTGGTGCGGCACGCCCTGCGGGATCGAATTTCTAGGCCCTTGACCAGCGACGCCGCACTTCCTGACATAACCAGATCACTGTAGGCACCCTATGGACTGTGTTGAAGTGACATGATTATCCCCGAGTCTGAGGGGATGGTATGCGGAAGATCGGCGGACGGTACCTCCTGCACGAGGAGGCCGGTCGTGGGGGTATGGGAGTCGTCTGGCGTGCGTTCGATCAGCTCCTCCACCGAACGGTGGCGCTCAAGGAGCTGACCTTGGCCGGTGAGGTCGAGATGGTACGCCGCCGGGTGCTGCGTGAGGCCAGGATGGCTGCTGGGCTGACGCATCCCAACATCGTCACGGTCCACGACCTCATGGAGGAGGGCGGCAAGCTCTGGATCGTGATGGAGTACCTCGACGGGCTCTCCTTGCACCAGTTGCTGTCGCAGGTCGGCACGCTCCCGGCGCAGTCGGTCGCGGCCATCGGGCAACACCTGCTCGCCGCACTGCGCACCGCGCACCAGGCCGGGGTGCTGCACCGCGACGTGAAGCCCGCGAACGTCATGCTGACCGGCGACCGGGTGGTGCTGACCGACTTCGGCATCGCCACGGCCGAGGGCGACATCCGCATGACGACGTCGCGGCGGCTGCGCGGCACGCCCGCCTTCATGGCGCCCGAGCGCCTGCACGGCGGCCCGGCCAGCAAGGAGGCCGACATGTGGTCCTTCGGCGCCACGCTCTACAGCGCGGTCGAGGGGCAGCCTCCCTACCCGGGGCAGGACGCGGCCACGGTCCTCGGCATGGCACGCAGCGGGCCCTACCCGCCGCCGCGCCGGGCCGGCGTGATGCGTCCCCTGCTCGAAGGGCTGCTGCACCACGACCCCGTACGCCGGTTCACACCGGAACAGACGGCGGGGCTCCTGGCGGGCATGCGCGCCAGCGCCTACCAGGCGGCCATCTGACCACCGGCACCACCTGACGCACCCGCCGACGGATTGGAGAGTCGGCGGGTGGACCTCACGTGCCGACAGGATGCCGCTGGCGGGGTGCGCTTCGTACGGCCCCGGCATGGGAGTGGCGGGCGCGCCTCACCCACTGACGGCATGAAGGTGGCGGGGCACGCCTCGCCCACCAACGTTGTGGAGCCGACAAGCCCGCCTCGCCACCGGGCGGTGTGGAGTCAGGGGACGCGCCTCGCCACCGGGCGGTGTGGAGTCAGGGGGCGCCTCACACCAACGACATGGAGTTGGCGGGCGCGCTTCACCCACCAGCGGGATACTGCCAGTAGGCACGCCTCGCCCTCGGGCGGTGTGTGGAGTCGGCGGGCGCGCCTCACCAACCCACGACTTGGAGCTGGCGGGCGTGCCTCACCCTTCGGCGGGATGGTGCTGGCGGGCACGACTCGCCACCGACGGGATGGAACCGCGAGCGCGCGCCCCACCCGCCGCCCCACCGGCTTGCCGACTTGCTGCTGCCCCCGTGCCGCTGGGCGGCGCGGGCGTGGCGTCGGTCAGTCCTTCTGCGCGCGGGCGGCGGCTTCGGCTGCGTCCATAGCGGCGGCCTCTTCCGGGGTCGGGGCGGTGCCGCCCAGGTGGGCGGGTTGCCACCACACGCCCGGCGTGATCTCCGGGTACGTCCGCTGCGCCCGGTCCACCAGCGTCGAGATGCGCTCGTGCAGGTCGAGCGTGTGCTTGTTGACGTCCTCGCCGCGCTTGGGGTACATCGGCTCCCCCACGAGGATGGTCAGCGGGATGTGGCGCTGGAGCAGTTTGCGGGGACGGCCCTTGGTCCAGAAGCGCTGGCTGCCCCAGAGGGCCACCGGGATGACCGGCACGTTCGTCGCCTGGGCCATGCGGATGGCGCCGTTCTTGATCTCTTTGACCGTGAACGAGCGGCTGATCGTGGCCTCGGCGAACACGCCGACCACCTCGCCGGCCTTGAGCATGCGCAGCGCGGTCGCGTACGAGCCCGCCCCCGCCCCCCGGTCGACCGGGATGTGGTGCATGCCGCGCATGAGCGGCCCGGAGATCCGGTGTTCGAAGACGTCCTGTTTGGCCATGAAGCGCACCAGCCGCCGGGCCGGGTGCGCGGCCCAGCCGGCGAAGATGAAGTCCAGGTAGCTGATGTGGTTGCTCACCAGCACCGCTCCGCCGCTCCGCGGCACGTTCTCGGTCCCCTCCAGGTGGAAGCGGATGTCGAGCGCGCGAAAGAAGGTCCGCGCGGCGGCGATCACCGGCGGGTACACGATCTCAGCCATGTCCAGAAGGTAGCAGCCGGATCAGGCAGGTCGGACGGTCGTCGGGAGACTGACCATGCCCCGGACGTTGCCGTGCGTGGTCCGTTCGATGCCCTCCTCGTGGATCTGGTAGTCACGTGCGACCGCCTTGGTGAGCTCCTCCAGCGCGATCCGCCCCTCCAGGCGGGCGAGGGCGGCCCCGAGGCAGTAGTGGCGGCCGACGCCGAAGCTGATGGCGCGGGAGGTGTCACGGCCGAGGTCGTAGACGTCGGGGTCGGGGAAAATTTCCTCGTCGCGGTTGGCCGAGCCGATGAGCAGCCACATCTTGGCGTCGGGCGGCACCAGCACGCCGTGCAGCTCGGTGGGTCCGGTGAGACGGCGGGCGGTCACGTGCGCCGGCGTGTCGTAGCGCAGCGACTCCTCCACCCACTGCGGCACGCCGCCGTCGAAGGCGATGTCGCGCTGCCCGGGGTTGCGCCAGGCCCAGTACCAGGCCGCGCAGAGCAGGTGGGTCGTGGTCTCCGAGCCCGCCCCGATCAGCAGGAACAGGAACGCGACGATCTCCTCGTCGGTGAGGTCGCCGTCGGCGACGAGCGCGGAGACGAGGTCGTCGCGCGGCTCGGCGCGGCGCTGGGCGACGATCGAGGCGTAGTAGTCGCCGAGGGTCAGCAGGCTGCGGAGCCCCGATTCGGTCAGGGAGGTGGCGAGGTCGTTCTTGAGCAGGACGCTCTCGGTGCGCCGTACCTTGTGCCGCCGCGACGACGGCACGCCCATCAGCTCGGAGATCACGTCGAGCGGCAGCTTCGCGGCGAGGTCGGCGGCGAAGTCGAACGTGCCCTTGGCCAGCCCTTCCTCGATGTAGGCGCGGGCGATCTCGCGGATCATGGGTTCGAGCGCGGCGATCCGGCGGGGCGTGAACGCCCGGGACACGACGGCCCGCATCCGGGTGTGGTCGGGCGGGTCCATGGCCACGAACGACAGGTACGCCCGCGCCTGAGGTGTCCAGGCCCCGGGGTCGATCATGGGGCCGTGGTCACTGGAGTAGCGCGCGCTGTCCACGAGCGCGGGCGCGACGTCGGCGTGCCGCGACAGGGCCCAGAAGCCGAGCTCCGGGTTGTGGTAGAGCGGGGCCTCGCGGCGTAAACGGGCGTAGACGGGGTACGGATCGTCGTTGATCGACGGGTCGTAGGGGTTGTAGCTGACATCCACCCCGTCCACGCTACGACGCCCGCGCCTCGCTGGGAACGGGGCAGATCCGGCGATCCGCTCGGGGGTCGGGCGGAGGCGGCCCTTGTAGGCTCGCCTCACGTGCCGACAGTGGGAGATCGGATGAAAAAGCTCATCAACTCGGCGAACTCCGTCGTCGCGGACGCGCTCAACGGCATGGCCGCGGCCCATCCGTCGCTGCGGGTGCGTGACCAGGTGGTCTACCGCGCCGAGGGGCCGCGCCAGGGCAAGGTCGGCCTGGTCTCGGGCGGCGGCTCGGGGCACGAGCCGCTGCATGCCGGGTTCGTCGGGTACGGCATGCTCGACGCGGCCTGCCCCGGCGAGGTCTTCACCTCACCGGTCCCCGACCAGATCATCGACGCCACGAAGGCCGTGGACGGCGGCGCGGGCGTGCTGCACATCGTCAAGAACTACACCGGCGACGTGCTCAACTTCGAGATGGCCGCCGAGCTGACCGAGGACGTCGAGGTGGCGAGCGTCCTGGTGGACGACGACGTGGCCGTACAGGACTCCCTCTACACGGCCGGCCGCCGCGGCACCGGCGCCACGCTGTTCGTGGAGAAGATCGCCGGGGCGCTGGCGGAGGAGGGCGCGCCGCTGGCCGAGGTGGCGGCGGTGGCGCGCGAGGTGGACGAGCGCAGCCGCTCGTTCGGCATCGCGCTCACCTCGTGTACGACGCCGCACGCCGGCAAGCCGACCTTCGACCTGCCGGACGACCAGGTGGAGCTGGGCATCGGCATCCACGGCGAGCCGGGGCGGGCCCGTGCGCCCATGGTGTCGGCGCGCGAGCTGGCCGGGGTGGCGATGGAGGCGGTCCACGGGGATCTGCCGCTGAGCGGCGACCTGCTGGTCATGGTGAACGGCATGGGCGGGACGCCGCTGATGGAGCTGTACGTGGTGTTCGCCGAGGTGGAGTCGTTCGTCAAGGGGAAGGGCGCGCGGGTGGCGCGGTCGCTGGTCGGCAATTACGTGACAAGTCTGGATATGCAGGGGTTTTCCGTCACGGTCTGCCGGCTCGACGACACGCTGACCCACCTGTGGGACGCGCCGGTCGAGACGCCGGCGCTGCGCTGGGGGCGCTGATGTCCACTCCGGGCAACGGCAACGGCAACGGCGACGGCAACGGCGAGGGCGAGGGCAACGCGGGCGCGCGGGACGCGGGCACCGGCGAGGCGGGCGGCAGGCCGATGGACGCGGGGTTCTTCGTGGCGTGGTTCGAGGAGGCGGCCGGGCTGGTCCGGCGCGACCGCGACCGGCTGACCGAGCTGGACGCCGCCATCGGCGACGCCGACCACGGCACGAACCTCGACCGCGGGCTCACCGAGGTCGTCCAGGCCCTCGCCGGCGCGCCGCCCGAGTCGCCGGGCCAGGTGCTCTCCGTGGCCGGGGCGACGCTGATCAGGAAGGTGGGCGGCGCGTCGGGCCCGCTGTACGGCTCGGTGTTCCGGCAGATGGGACGCAGCATCGCGGAGCCGGTGACGCTGGCGGGGTTCGCGGCGGCGTTCAAGGAGGGCGTGGTGGCGCTGGAACGGCTCGGCAAGGCCGCGCTCGGCGACAAGACGATGGTGGACGCGCTGGTCCCCGCCTCGCGGGCGCTGGCACTGGCGCTGCGGGACGGCGTGGGGAGCCCGGAGGCGTTCGAGCTGGCGGCGCGGGCCGCCGCCGAGGGCGCGGCGGGCACGATCCCGCTGCAGGCGCGCAAGGGCCGGGCCAGCTACCTCGGCGAGCGCAGCGTGGGCCACGAGGACCCGGGGGCGGCGTCGTCGGCGCTGTTCATGGCGGCCCTGGCCACGGTGGCCGCGGGGACGGCGTGATGGTGGGCGTGGTGGTGGTGTCGCACAGCGCGGGGCTGGCGCGCGAGGTCGTGGCCCTGGTACGCGGCATCGCCGGCGAGGAGGTGCCCGTGGCGGCGGCCGGGGGCACCGAGGACGGCGGGCTCGGCACCAGCCTGGACCTCGTCGAGGCCGCCGTACGCGAGGTGGACCAGGGCGACGGCGTGCTGCTGGTGCCCGACCTCGGCAGCTCGGTGCTGACCGCCCGGCTGCTGGAGGAGCCGGGCCGGATCGTGGTGGCGGACGTGCCGTTCGTGGAGGGCGCGGTCGCGGCGGCGGTGATGGCGGGCACCGGCATGCCGCTGTCCGACGTCCTGGCCGCCGCCGACGAGGCCCGCACCGTCCGCAAACTCTGACGACACGCCCCGGCGGCCAACTGCAACGACGGCCTCCGGCGCCCCCGAGCTCGGGCGACGCCGGACGGCGACAAGGGTGGTGGCGGGCGGCGGTGGTCGGATGCGGTGGTCGGATGCGGTGGTCGGATGCGGTGGTCGGGTCAGTGGCCCTTGAAGGCCTCCTCCAGCCACCACGACCCCCGGTCGCGGGTCACCTTGGCGTGGACGAGCAATGGCCGGTCGCGTGGACCCTTGAGCCACTCCGCCACGCCGCCCAGATCGGCCTCCCGCGTGACGGTCACGGCGGCGAAACCGTACCCGCGGGCGATGGCGGCCAGGTCGGCGGGCGGGAAGGTGACGGTGTCCAGCGGGTGCCCGTGCGGGCCGAAGTGGTGGACCTCGGCGCCGTACGCCTCGTCGTCGTAGACCACGACCACCATCGGCAGGCCCAGCCGGACGACGGTCTCCAGCTCGGCGGCGCCCATGAGCGCGCCGCCGTCGCCGAGCGCGGCCACCGGCAGCCGGTCGGGGCGGGCCACGGCCGCGCCGATCGCGGTGGCCAGGCCGAGTCCGACCGACTGGAACGCCTGAGTGAAGCAGAACCCGTTCTCGTCGGGGACGTCGAGGAACATCGACGGGTACCCCATGAAGTTGCCGCTGTCGACGGCGACGACGCGCTCGGCGGGGAGGAGGTCGTCCAGGCCGATGGTGAGCGTGCGCGGGTCGATGCGGCCGCCGTCGCCCTGGTCCTCGTACGGGACCGTCCGCCACCGGCCCTCGGCCCGGATCCGGCCCTCGACGGCGGCCGAGCGGTAACCCGCCGCGGCCGGGACGAGGCCGGTCAGCGCCGTGGCCACGACGGCCGCGTCGCCCGTGACGCCGAGGTCGACGGGCACGTGGACGCCGATCGCGGCGGGGTCGAGGTCCACCTGGACGACCTGGCCGTCGGCGGGGACGAGGGAGCCGTGCCGGGTGGTCCACATGTTGAGCGCGCAGCCCCAGCCGACGACGAGGTCGGCTCCCGCGATCAGCTCGGCGGCCAGCGGGGTGGCGAAGCCGCCGGACACGTCCAGGTCCCACGGGCTGCCCCGGAACAGGCCGCGGGCGACGGCCGAGGTGGCGAGGAGAGCGCCTGACCGGTCGGCGAGCGCCTCCAGCTCGCGCCGCGCGTGCCGGGCGCCCCGCCCGGCGATGAACACCGGGCGCGACGCCCCGGCCAGCAGGCGGGCGAGCGCGTCCACCTCGGCCGCGAGCGGCAGATCCCCCTCGCCTCCGTCTGGAGCGGGCCAGGCGGCGGCGACCGGCGCGGCCGTCCCGGCTCCGCCGGCGGCGGACCCCGCCGCCGACTCGGATCCGGCGGCCCACCGCGAGGCCGAGCCGGATCCCGCCGCTGACTCGGATCCGGCCCATCGCGAGGCCGGGCCGGATCCCGCCGCCGACTCGGATCCGGCCCATCGCGAGGCCGGGCCGGATCCCGCCGCCGACTCGGATCCGACCCATCGCGAGGCCGGGCCGGGTCCAGGGGTGGCGGGGCAAGGCTGGGACTGGACGTCGAGGGGCAGGCTCAGCAGGACCGTGCGGCGCTGCTCGACCGCGATCCGGTACGCCTCCTCCGCCCGCCCCCACGCCTCCTCCCCCGACGTCACCCGCATCGCCACCGCGCCGACGGCCGCCACCAGCGCGTCCTGGTCGATGTGGAAGTTGGAGCGGCGGTCGGTGGCCTCGCCGGCGAGGACGACGAGCGGCGTGCGGCTCTTGGCCGCCTCGGCGATGCCGGTCACCGCGTTGGTGAGGCCGGGCCCCTGGTGCACGGACAGGACGCCGGCCCGCCCGCTCATCCGCGCGTAGGCGTCGGCCATGGTCGCCGCGCCGCCCTCGTGGCGGGCCGCGACGAACCGCGCCCCCGCCGCGACCAGCGCGTTGGTGACGTGGAAGTTGCCGCTGCCGACCACGCCGAAGACGGCCTCGACGCCGCACGCGGCGAGGGCGCGGCCGACCGCCTCGGCGACGTTCACCGTTCGACCAGGGCGAGGACGCGGACGGGGCTGCCGGAGCCGCCGAGGATGGGCAGCGGCGGGGCGACCACGACGGCGCCGGTCACCGGCAGGCGGTCGAGGTTGCGGAGCTGGGTGAGGCCGTACTTGCCGGCGCCGAGGAGGAAGGCGTGGCAGGGGAAGGGCGGGTCGAAGGAGTGGGCGGCGCCGGCGTCGGTGCCGACGGTCTCGACGCCGAGGCCGAGGATCGGGGTCTCGGCGGCCAGCCAGGCGGCGCACTCGGCGGAGATGCCGGGCGTGTGGGAGCCGGTCTCGTCGGCGTTGTGGAAGGCGGCCTGGTCGCTCGCGCGGGCGTCCCAGCCGGTGCGGTAGAGCAGCCAGCCGCCCTCGGGAAGCGGCCCGTTGGCGCGTTCCCATTCCTTGACGTGGTCGATCTGGAGGAGGAAGTCGGGGTCCTTGGCGGCTTCGTCGGCCAGGTCGAGCACGACGGCGGGGGCGACCAGCCGGGCGGCGGGCACCTGGGAGACGTCCTCGCCGTCGCGGCCGGTGGCCCAGTGGATGGGCGCGTCGAAGTGCGTCCCCGTGTGTTCGCCGGTTTGAAAATTATTCCAGTACCAGGCGGGGCCGCGGTCGTCGTAGCGGCTGATCTCCTCCAGCCGGAACGGGATCGTGTTGCCGAACGGCTCGGGGAGCTGGAGGATCGGCGTCTCGGCCGAGAGCGGCGCGGTGAGGTCGATCACCTCGATGGCGCCGCTGCGCACGCTGTCCATGAAGCTTTTCAAGACCGACATGTCATCCTCCTCGATGTGGCTGAGCGCATCCTCCTACGCCCGCCGCACCGCCGCAAACACCCCGCGACCCGGAACCCGCGGGGGCTCAGCCCTTCAGCCCGCTGAAGCTCATCGTGGCCACGAAGTGCCGCTGGGCCAGGACGAACGCGGCCACGAGCGGCAGCACGGCCACCACGTTCCCCGCCATGAGCGCCGACCACTCGGTGTGCCGGGCGCCGGCGAAGGTGGCCAGGCCGAGTTGCAGGGTGTAGTGCTCCTCGGAGGAGATGGCGATGAGCGGCCAGATGAGGTCGTTCCACGAGCCGAGCAGCGTGAACACGACGAGCGTGGCCAGCGCGGGCCGGGCGAGCGGCAGCACCACGCGGACGAACACGCCGACCCGGCCGCACCCGTCGATGGTGGCGGCCTCCTCCAGCTCGCGCGGCAGCGACAGGAAGAACTGCCGCATGAGGAAGACGCCGAACGCCGAGGCCAGCCAGGGCACGATGGCCGCGCCGAGGGTGTCGATGAGGCCGAGGTTCTTGAACAGCAGGAACGTCGGGATCATCAGCACCTGCGTGGGCACCATGATGGTGGCCATGAGCGCGGTGAAGGCGACCCCGCGGCCGCGGAAGCGCAGCCGGGCGAAGCCGTAGCCGGCCAGCGAGCACAGCACGACGTGCCCGAGCACGGCCGCGACGGCCACGATCACCGTGTTGACCAGCCAGCGCGGGTAGTCGTCCTCGGTGAGGATGCGTTCGAAGCCGGCCAGGGTGGGGTGCTCGGGCCACAGCTTGGGCGGGTAGCTGTTGATGTCGGTGTCCGGCATGAACGCGGTCAGCACCATCCACACCAGCGGCGCCACGAACAGCAGCGCGGCCGGCATGAGCACGAGGTGGGCCAGGTGCCGGGGCTTGAGGTGCTTCATCGCGCGCTCCTCCACAGGACGGCGCCCGACACGGCGAGCGTGACGAGGAACAGGACGTAGGCGATGGCGGTGCCGTAGCCGGAGTGGAAGAGCTGGAACGCCTGCCGGTAGAGGTAGAACACGACGGTGGTCGTGGAGTCGAGCGGCTGGCCCTTGGTGGTGGTGTAGACGAGGTCGAACAGCTGCAGCGCGGTGATCGTCTGCCAGATGACCAGGAAGACGGTGGCGGGCCTGAGCTGCGGCAGGATGACGTGACGCAGCACGTGCCGGCCGCTGCCGCCGTCCACGCGGGCGGCCTCGACCAGCTCGCGCGGGATGTCCTGGAGCGCGGCGAGGTAGACGACGGCCGGCATGCCGACGCCGCCCCAGATGGAGATGAGGACCAGCGTGAGCATCGCCTGGTCGGGGTCCTGGAGGAAGCCCATCGCGGGCAGGCCGACGGCCTTGAGCGCGGCGTTGACGATGCCGAAGTCGGGGTCGAAGACGAAGTTGGCGAGGATGCCGGTAGCGGCGGCCGAGACGACGTACGGGACGAAGAAGCAGGTGCGGTAGAAGCCGATGAGGCGGATGCGCAGGTTGAGCGCGAGCGCCAGCACGAGCCCGAGCGCGACCGAGCCGGGCACGAACAGGACGGTGTAGAGGAGGGTGTGCCCGGTGGCCGCGGCCAGCTCGGCGTCCCCCATCAGGTCGGCGTAGTTGCGCAGGCCCACGTAGGAGCCGCCGGTGAGCAGGTCGCCGTCCTGGAGCGACAGCAGCAGCGCCCACACGGCGGGGAAGAGGCTGAGCCCGACGATCACGAGCGTGGCGGGCAGGACGAAACCCCACCCGGTGAGGTGGGGCAGCCACCGGGCGCGCCGCGCCGCCCGGTGGGCTGCCACCTCCGCCGTGACGACGGTCATCGCCGGGGTCATCGCGAGCGCTCCAGCACCCGGTCCCCTTCGGTGGCGGCCTTGGCGAGGGCCTCCTGCGCGGGCGTGCCGCCGACCAGGGCCTGCGCGATGGCGTTGCCGACCTTCTCGGAGAACTCCGGGTACGACGCGAGCTGCGGCCGCGCCTTCTCGGCGTTGTCGAGGTTGGTGGTGAAGACGTCGATGCCGGGGAAGTCCTCGGTGAACTTCCGGTACGCGGGCAGCTCCGTGGTGGCCTTGCGCACCGGCAGGTTGCCGAGGGCGAGCGTCCACCGGGCGTCCTGCTCGGGGCGGGTGAGCCAGGTGAGGAAGTCGGTGGCGGCCTTGGTCCGGCGCGCGCCGTTGTCGAAGACGACCCAGTTGTCCGGCCCGGCGATGGTCTGGTGGTCGCCGTTCGTGCCGGGAAGGATCTGGACGCCGTAGTCGATCTTGTGGTCGATGATGTCGAACAGCGCCCACGGTCCCGCGATGACCATGCCGACCTTGCCGCTCTGGAACAGCGGCAGGAACTTCTCGCCGTTCTGGTCGAGGTAGACCGACTTGTCCTGGCGGGCCATGGCGCTCCACAGGTCGAGCGCCGCGACGGCCTGCGGGGTGTTGAAGGCGGACTTCTTGCCGTCGGGGCTGAGGATCTCGCCGCCCTGCTGCCACAGGTGCGGCCAGAAGCGCCAGACGGTGTCCTCGTTGCCGGTGACGGGGTAGGCGGTGCCGTAGACGCCGCCGCCGGTCAGCTTCTTCGCCGCGGCGCGGAAGTCGTCCCAGGTCCAGTCCTTCTCGGGGTACGCCACGCCGGCCGCGTCGAACAGCTTCTTGTTGTAGATGACGGCGAGGTTGTCCACGATGGCGGGGATGCCGACGACCTTGCCGTCCACCTCGGAGACGGCCCGCTCGGACGGCCAGAAGTCGTCCCAGCCGAAGCCGGGCGCCTTGACGGTGGCGGTCAGGTCGTGGACCTTGGGGGTCTTGGCGAGGACCGGCGACCACGTGCCGTACATGTAGACGATGTCGGGCGCCTTGCCGCCGGCCAGGACCGCCTGCACCTTCTGCAGCATCTCGTCCACGTTGGTGGTGCCGACCGCCGGGACGATCTTGACGTCCGGGTGGGCCTTGCCGTACTCGGCGGCCAGCTCCTCGATGACCTTGGCCTGGCTCTCGACCTGGCCGTGCCACCAGGTGATCTCGACGGGGCCGCTCTCCTGCTCGGCGCCGCCCCCGCCGCAGGCCGTGAGCAGGCCGGCGGCGAGCATGAGGACGGCCGCGCCCGCGCGCGCCCTCATCGCAGGGACTCCGGCAGGAGGCCGGCGTGGGCGGCGAGCAGGTCGTCGCAGAGCGCGTCGATCTGGCCGGCGGTGAGGGAGGCGGCGGTGTTGGGGTCGGCCATCATGGCGTGCCGCACGTGGTCGCGGCGGCCCTCGACGGCGGCGCGCACGGTGAGCTCGTTGACGTTGACGTAGGCGCGGTTGAGCGCGGCGCACTGCGGCGGCAGGTCGCCGACGGCCATCGGGCGGACGCCGAGCGCGTCCACGGTGCACGGCACCTCGACCACGGAGCCGGACGGCAGGTTGCCGATCAGGCCGGTGTTGGGGACGTTGCCGTAGACGACGCGGGGCGCGCCGGTGACGATGCTGTGGATGATCTGCGGGGCGTATTCCATCGTGCCCTCCACGGTGATCGGCCGGCCCGCGCGGAGCGCGTCGCGGGTGGCCTCGTACTGGCGGACGTTCTCCTCGCTGATGGCGAGGTAGGCGTCCACGGGGATGCGCAGGCGCTCGATCTCGTCCTCGTGGTGCAGGTACCAGGGGACGTACTCGGAGGAGTGCTCGCTGGTCTCCGTCGGGTAGAAGCCGAGCCTGCGGTACATGTCCACGCGCACCCGGCGGGCCAGCTCGGGGTCGCGCGCGACGGCCTCGTCCAGGCGGGGGTAGAGGCTCTCGCCGCGGTGCTCGAAACGCAGCATCCACGACTGGTGGTTGACCCCTGCCGCCAGGTACGACACCTCCTCGTACGGCACCCCGACGAGCTCGGACAGGTCGTGGGCGGTCCAGTAGATCGAATGACAGAGCCCGACCACGTTGCGGACGGGCGTGGCGGCGGCCAGGTACCAGACGTTCATGGCCATGGGGTTGGTGTAGTTGAGCAGCCAGGCGTCCGGGCAGACCTCGGCCATGGTCCGGCCGATGAGGTCCAGGGCGGGGAACGTCCGCAGCGCGCGGAAGATCCCGCCCACGCCGATGGTGTCGGCGATCGTCTGGCGCAGCCCGTAGCGGGCCGGCAGCTCGAAGTCGACGCGGGTGGCGTCGATCATGCCGACCTGGATCATGTTGATCGCGAAGTCGGCGCCCTCCAGCGCGCGGCGCAGGTCGAGGCTGGAGGAGATCGTGACGGGGCGGCCGGCCGCGATGACCCGGGCGGCGGCCTCGGCGGTCTCCAGGCGTTCGGGGTGGATGTCGTGCAGTGCCACCTCGAACTCCCCGAGTCCGGGGAGGACGACCAGGTCGGCCAGGAGGCCCTGGGTGAACTCGACGCTGCCGGCGCCGATGAAGGCGATTTTCACAGTTCCTTCCAGGTGGGCTGGGCGGCGGTGCCGCCGGCGGCCCGGGTCGAGAGGGATCCGCAGGTCACCGCCACGCGCAGGCATTCGCGCAGGTCCAGCCCGCGCAGCCGGGCGGCGATGAGGCCCGCGTTGAAGCTGTCACCGGCTCCCACGGTGTCCACCGGCTCCATGGGGACGGCGGGGACGCGGACGGACCGGCCCGCCTCCCAGGCGAGCGCGCCCTCGGCGCCGTCCTTGACGGCGACGAGCGGGCCGAACGCGCCCAGCCGGGCGGCGGCCTCCTCGACGGACGGGGGCTGCTCGACGGACGGCGGGTGCGGGTGCGGGGTGGCGAGGCGGGCGGCGATCGCGACGGCCTCGGCGGCGTTGGGGAGGAAGACGTCCACCTCCGGGAGCACGCCGGCCAGGCCGTCCCACGTGCCCGCGGGGTCGTCGTTGGTGTCGAGCGACGTGCTCGCGCCGCTCGCGCGTTCCTCCGCCAGGAGGCCGGGCAGACCGGCCGCCAGCGCCGGTTGCAGGAAATAGGAGGACACGTGTACGTGGCGGGCCAGGCCGCGCGGCACGTCGTCCGCGGTCAGGTCGGGCAGGCAGCCGGGCGAGGTGAGGATCGCCCGGTCGTGGCCGTCGGCGAGCACCACGGTCATGGCCGTCGGCGTGGGGCCGACGACGCAGTGCGTGACGTCGACGCCGCGCGCGGACAGGGCGTCCAGGACGAACCGCCCGGCGGCGTCGTCCCCTACCCGTCCCGCGAACGCCACCCGCAGGCCGAGGCGGGCGGCCCCGCACGCGGTGATCGCCCCGGAGCCGCCGAGCACGAGGTCGCCGCCGGAGACGAGTTGCTCGCGCTGGCCGTAGGCGAGCCGCCGGGGCGCGCCGGAGAGCACCACGTCGGGGTTGACGTCGCCGATGACCAGCAGGTCGAACGCGGGTGCCGGAGCAGAGGGGTCGGATGGGGAGGGGCGCATGTCACTCCTCGCGAACGTACGGTTCGGGACAAGTGGCGCTGCGCGCTGTTCCGCACTCTCCGATCCGCGCCCGTGCCGGGGGCGCCGGAGTGGCGTGGCCCATAACCGTAGGACGTCACGCCAGCACGCTCGACCGTGCCTCCCTCCTGGTTGCCGATAGAATTGCGCGTTCTTGCTCTTTTGTCCAGAGTTTGGCGCACCAAATAATCATGCGCGGGTCCATTCCGCGCAGCCGCCGGTCGAGAACGCCTTGTCGGTCGGCTCGATGGTGACGGTGGCGGGGCCGGTCGGCATGCCCGAGGTGATGACGTCGTCGAGGCTGGCGGCGGTGCTGCTCATCCGGGCCCAGAAGCACATGGAGAAGCCGGACGTCGGGCCGGTGGTGCGGTAGGTGCCCGGCTGGATGTCCGTGCCGACGACGAGGGTGCGGAGGGAGGCGGGGTTCACGCCGGTCCCGGCGGACGCGCCGCCGCTCGGCACGACGCCAGGCCCAGGGGTGGTCGACCCAGCGGTGGGCCCGGTGGTGGGCCCGGTGGTGGGCCCGGTGGTCGGTCCGGTGGGCTGGGTGGCGAGCGGGTCGGCGGCGGGGGTCTCAGAGGTGGAGGGGGGATCGGTGCCCTCGACGGTCACCGTCACGCCCGGCTCGGGCTCGGCGTCCGCGTCGCCGCCGGTGCCGGCCGCGCCGAGGCCCACGAAGACGCCCAGCAGGAAGCCCAGCAGCGCGGCGAGCCCGGACACCAGCAGGATGATCGGCGGGCTGCTGGTCGCGCGCGGGTAGTCGGGTAAGTATCCGGGGGGAGGCGGCGGCCCGTACGTCACGGGTCCCAGCGTCCCACCCCTGTCAACGGTGCAGGTAGTCGACGAGCGACGCCTTCTCCGTCTCCAGCTCCTCGATGGCGCTCTTGACCACGTCGCCGATGCTGACGATGCCGGCCAGGCGGCCGTTCTCGACGACCGGCATGTGACGGAAACGCTGCTCGGTCATGATCTGCCGCAGCGCCTCGACGTTCTCACCGGGCCCGACGGTCTGCACGTCGGTGGTCATGATGGCGGAGACCGGCTCCTCCAGCACGCCCGCGCCGCGCTCGTTCAGGTGGCGCACCACGTCGCGCTCGGAGGCGATGCCCTCGATGGTGAAGCCGTCGGTGGAGACCACCACCGCTCCGATGTTGTGCGCGGCGAGCTGCGCGAGCAGCGCCCGGACGGACGCCGACGGGGGCATGGTCGTCACCCGGCTGCCTTTGACGCGCAGGATCGTCCCGATGAGCATGTGGCATCACCTCTGCCTCGGTGTTCCTTCTCCTGCCCCAAGGCAAACAAGCCGGTGGGGAGCCCGTCAACCCGTCCCGTAGGCTGCTTGCCGGACCCGCTCCATTACCTGTACCGATTCATCACTTGACCAGGGACACAGTGAGATGACCGAGCCGCTGAACATCGGAAGCCATGACCTGCCCGTCACCGACGAACTTGCCGCCTTCATGCGGACGGGCTGGGCGGACACCCGGCGCACCGACGTGACGGCGCTGCCGATCGCGCCCTGGGCGGCCAAGCGCCGCGCCGCGCTCGCCTCCCGCTTCCCCGGCGAGCGGCTGGTGATCCCGGCGGGCACGCTGAAGGTGCGCAGCAACGACGCCGACTTCCGGTTCCGTCCGCACAGCGCGTACGCGTACCTGACCGGCGCCGGCGAGCCCGACGACGTGCTGGTGATCGAGCCGTCCGGCGAGAGCGTGCTCTACCTGCGTCCGCGCTCGCCGCGCGGCGAGGGCCAGGAGTTCTACCGCGACCGCCGCTACGGCGAGTTCTGGGCCGGTCGCCGCCCCGACCTGGCCGAGGCCGCCGAGCTCTACCAGGTGGAGTGCGCCCACATCCGCGACCTCGACCTCGGCCGCGACCTCGACCGGCCGGCCCGGGTGCTGCGCGGCGTGGACCCGTCGGTGGACGCCCGCGCGCCGCGCGGCGGCGGCGACGCCGAGCTGGAGACGTTCCTGTCGGAGATGCGGCTGGTCAAGGACGAGTGGGAGCTCGGCGAGCTGCAGCACGCTGTGGACGCGACCGCGCGCGGCTTCGAGGACGTCGTGCGGGCCCTGCCCCAGGCGCTGGCCCACCCGCGCGGCGAGCGTTACCTGGAGGGCGTGTTCGGGCTGCGGGCCCGCCTCGAGGGCAACGCGATCGGCTACGAGAGCATCGTCGCCTCCGGCGCGCACGCCTGCGTGCTGCACTGGATCCGCAACGACGGCCGGCTCGACAGGAACGACCTGCTGCTGCTGGACGCGGGCGTCGAGAGCGACACCCTCTACACGGCCGACGTGACCCGCACCTTCCCCCTGTCCGGGAGCTTCACGCCGGCGCAGCGGCAGGCGTACGAGCTGGTGTACGAGGCCCAGAGCGCGGCCATCGCCACGCTGCGCCCCGGCGCCCGTTTCCGCGAGTTCCACCTCGCGGCCATGCGGGTGATCACCGACGGGCTGCGCGACTGGGGGCTGCTGAAGGGCTCGACCGACGAGCTGATGGAGACCGGCCTCTACCGCCGCTACACGCTGTGCAGCAGCGGCCACATGCTCGGCCTGGACGTGCACGACTGCGCCCGCGCCCGCAGCGAGGTCTACCTGGACGGCGTCCTGGAGGAGGGCCACGTGCTGACCGTCGAGCCGGGCCTGTACTTCCAGCCGGACGACCTGACGCTGCCCGAGGAGCTGCGCGGCATGGGCATCCGCATCGAGGACGACCTCACCGTCACCGCCGACGGGGCCGTGCTCATGTCGGCCGCGCTCCCCCGCCACCCCGACGAGATCGAGTCGTGGATGAGCGGCCTGGCGTAACGAAGCGGCCACGTTTCCGCCGGTGCTGACAAGGCACGGCCGGCGCCTCATCGCTTTCCCGCAAATTCTGAACGAAGCGTCGACTACTGGACAACCCGTCAGTAGGGTGGCTGATCCGTAGGCGGCGGAGGTGGTCAGCGCATGGCCGTGCCCGGATCGGCGTCCGGATCCGCGTCCGGATTCGTGGGGCGCAAGGCCCGCTCGATGCTCGGGCAGGTCGGCGATCTGTTCGTCATCGCCCTGGAGGGCCTGCGGCGCAGCTGGGACGTCAAGAGCTGGTGGTGGGAGTTCGTCGACCAGTGCTGGTTCCTCGCCCGCGTCACCAGCGTCCCGGTGCTGCTGGTCTCCCTGCCGCTCGGCGCGACCGTGGCCCTCCAGGTGGGCGAGCTGGCCTGGCAGCTCGGCGCCGGCTCGGCCACCGGGAGCGCGGTGTTCGTCGGCCTCATCCGCGAGGTGGCGCCGCTGGCCAGCGCGCTGCTGATCGCCGGGGCCGGCGGCAGCGCCATGACCTCCGACATCGGCGCCCGGCACATCCGCGACGAGCTGTCGGCCATGGAGGTCATGTCCGTCAACCCGATCCACCGCCTGGTCACGCCGCGCATGTGGGCGGCCAGCACGATCGCGGTGTGCCTGTGCCCGCTGGTCATCCTGGCGGGCGCGAGCGGCGGCTACTTCTTCAACGTGGTGGTGCAGGGCGTCACGCCCGGCGCGTACTTCGACGGGGCGCTGTCCCTGGTGGTCTCCTCCGACCTGTACGTCACGCTGTTCAAGGCGTGGATCTTCGGCTTCATCGCCGCCGCCGTGGCCTGCTACAAGGGCATGACCTGCGCGACCAGCCCGGTCGGCGTGGGGCGGGCGGTCAACCAGGCGACCGTGGTCACGTTCATGCTGGTGTTCGCGTTCAACTACGTGATCTCGGCGGTGTACTTCCTCGCCTATCCCCCGAGGTCCCTGTGATGGTGTCGCGGACCGCGGGTCTGCGGCTCGCCCACCGGGGGCGGGACCTCGCCGAACGGTTCGCCGGGCTGGCGGACTGGCCGCTGTTCGTGGGGAAGGTGCTCTTCTACTGCGTGCGCGACGTCGTCCTGCGGCTGCGTTACTTCAAGGTCGTCATCCGGCAGGTCAGCGACGTCGTGGTGGGGGTCGGGGCGACCGTCATCGGCGGCGGCATGGTGTTCGTGGTGTTCACCATGGCGTTCGTCGTGGGCGCGACCGTCGGCCTGCAGGGCTACCAGGGGCTGCAGGCGATCGGCGCGGAGTCGTTCATGGGGCTGGTCGGCAGCTTCGCGAACGTCCGCGAGATCACCCCCATCATCGCCGCGACGGCGCTCGCGGCGCAGGTCGGCTCGTCGTTCACGGCCGAGCTCGGCGCGATGCGGATCTCGGAGGAGATCGACGCGCTGGAGGTGATGGGCATCAACGCCTTCACCTATCTCATCTGCACCCGCGTGGTGGCGGCGCTGCTGGCGCTCGTGCCGATCTATCTGATCGCGTTGTTCGCCAGCTTCTTCGCCACCCGGCTCATGTGCACGGCGCTGTTCGGGCTGGCGCCCGGCGTCTACGACTACTACTTCTATCTGTACCTGCCGGTCAGCGACATCCTGTTCAGCGTCGCCAAGGTCGGCGTGTTCGCCTTCGCGGTCATCGTGATCCACTGCTACCACGGCTACCACGCCACGGGCGGGCCGGTGGGCGTGGGGGTGGCGGCGGGCCGTGCCATCCGCCAGTCGATCGTCACGATCGTGCTGCTCAACCTGCTGCTGTCGTACCTGTTCTGGGGCGGCGGCAACATACCGCTGACGGGGTGAGCCGGTGGCCCGATTCGAACTTCCCCTCGCCGCCCGGGTGGGCATCGCCTTCGCCGTGCTCGCCGTGCTGGCCGCGACGGGGGTCGTCGTGGTGCGCACGGCCACCGAGGCGGCCGGGACGCGGATCGACGCGGTGTTCGCCCGCGCCGGGCAGGGCCTGGACACCAACTCGCCGGTCAAGATCCGCGGCATCACGGTGGGCGACGTGACCGGCGTCTCCCTCGACGCCAAGGGCCGCGCCGTGGTCACCATGCACGTGCGGCCGGAGGTGCGGGTGCCGGCCTCCGCGTCCGCCTCCGTCGAGCCCAGCTCGGTGTTCGGCCCCAAGTACGTCGCCCTCGTCCCCGGCCCGGACGAGGCCACCGGCCCCTTCCTCGCCTCCGGCGCGGTCATCACGAACACCACGGGACCGCTCGACCTGTCCGACACGCTCGGCGCCGCCTACCGCGGCCTCGACGCGATCGACCCGCGCGAGGTCACCGTCATCGTCCACACCCTGGCCCGCGGCCTCGACGGCGAGGGCGGCAACCTGCGCGAGCTGATCGGCGACGCCGGCACCCTCGTCGGCGTCGCCCACCGCCGGCGCGACCTCGCCCGGCGGTTCCTGCACGACACCGCCGCGCTCGGCACGGCCCTGTCGGACAAGGGCGACGAGCTGGTCTCGATCTCCTCCGACGTCAACGTCATCACCCCCGACCTGCTGAGACGCGCCGACAAGGTACGCGCCCTGCTGGAGGAGACGACCTCGATCGCCGAGCAGGGCGCGCACGGCCTGCGCGCGCACCGCCAGGACCTGCGGGCCGGGGTGCACTCCGCCGAGCGGGTGGCCGCGCTCATCTACGCCCAGCTCGGCCTGGCCGGCGACGGCGTACGCGGGCTCAACCGGCTGCTCGACCTGCTCAACGAGCTCGTCGAGGCCCCCGGCCCTGGCGGCAGGAACCAGCTCCAGGTGGAGGCGTTCGTGGAGACCGACGTCTGCGAGCTGTTCGTCGGGGCCTGCGGCCCGACCGACGGGAGGCGCTGAGATGGGCGTCTCCGCCGAACGGGCCCGCCGCCGCTGGACGTTCCTGCGCTTGGCGTTGTTCCTCGGGCTGACCGTGACGTTGATCGTGGTGATCGGCGTGCAGATCGCCCGGGTCGGCGGCGGTGGCGGCTACCGCGTCGTGGCCGCGTTCGACGACGTGTCCGGGCTGGCCGAGGGCGACCAGGTGAAGATCGCCGGCGCGCCGGTGGGCCGGGTCGAGGACATCAGGGTCGTGGACGGCCGCGCCGAGGTCACGATGGAGGTGCAGGACGCGATCAGGGTGCCGGCCGACACCGAGGCGGCGATCCGCTGGCGCAACGCGATCGGCCAGCGCGTGGTCTACCTGCTGCCCGGCACCGCGCCCGGCCGGTTGCCGCCCGGCGGCCGGATCGCGCGCACCTCGTCCGTCGTGGACGTCGGGCAGCTCGTCAGCGACCTCGGCCCGCTGACCCGCAGCCTCGACGCCGACCAGATCAACCAGCTCCTGACCGCCGCCGCGGCCGCGCTCAAGGGCAACGAGCGCAACCTCCCGCGGCTGCTGGACAACGTGGACGCCATCACCACCACGGTCGCCGAACGCAGGCGGACGATCGAGGGCCTGCTCAAGGACTACGCGACCGTCAGCGACGTGGTTGCCCGCCGGGACGTGCAGATCGAGCGGCTCGTCGACAACCTCGTCACGCTGACCGAGGCGTTCGCCGCCAACCGCAGGCTCGTGGACGACTCGCTGGTGGAGCTGTCGGCCACCGTGCACACCGCCGACCAGGTGCTCGGCAGGAACGCCGGGGAGCTGGGCGCGTTCGTGGACAACCTCCAGGGGCTGACCGGCGGCGTCCGGCGACACGTGGGCCAGATCGACCGGACGGTGAACACCCTGCAGCCGGTGCTCGCGCGGGCGTACTCGACGGTGGACCGGGGCCGCTACTTCGTCACCGCCGTGCCCTGCCTGGCGCTGGGGCCGGCGCCGTGCCCGTACGGGATGCAGACGCCGCCGCCGCTCCGCAACACGCGCGTGCAGAGCGCCGACGACCTGCGCAAGCTGATGGTGGGCCGCTGATGCCGCTCAAATCCTTTCGGGACCGCAACAAGCACGCCGTCGGCCTGGTGTCGATGGTGACGCTCGGCGCGATCCTCGTCGTCACGTTCCTGGTCGGCAACCTGGGGCTGCTGGAGGGCGGATACACCGTCTCGGGCGTGTTCGCCGACTCCGGCGGGCTGCGGACCGGCAACGACGTGCGGGTGGCCGGGGTACGCGTCGGCAAGGTGACCGAGGTGCGCGCCGACTACGCCCGGGGCCAGGTCGTCGTCACCTGGCGGGTGGACGACGGCGTACGGCTCGGCCGCGCCACCCGGGCCGACATCGCCCTGTCGAACCTGCTCGGCGGCCGCTACGTCAAGCTGTCCGGCGCCGTCGCGGCCCCCTACCTGGACCAGCTCCCCGAGGCGCAGCGGCGCATCCCCCTGGACAGGACGGGCGTGCCGACGCTGGTCAACGACGCCATCAACGACGCCACCCGGCTGGTGAAGCGGCTCGACACCCACGCCGTGGACGACCTGCTGAGCGAGCTGAACAAGGTGGACCTGTCCAAGAAGGGCCGGCTGACCCGGCTGCTGCGCAACATCGGCGACCTGTCGGACACGATCAGCAAGAGCGAGCCGCAGCTCCAGCGGCTCCTCGACAACGGCAACAAGATCATGGACGTCCTGGAGAAGAAGGACAGACAGCTCGTCCGGCTCATCGACGCCATCGAGATCATGCTGCGCGAGCTGCGCAAACGGCGCAACGAGCTGCGCACCCTGCTCGGCGACGGCAGCGACCTCGTGCAGAGCACCACGCGGCTGATCAGCGAGCACGAGCGCGCGCTCGTCCAGGTGCTCGACGACAACGCGGCCATCACGACCCGGCTCAGCGGCAGCAACAAGGAGTTCAACGCGCTCCTCGCGTGGGCGGGCCCGACGTTCACGGGCCTCGCCACGATGGGCGGCCAGGGCCCGTGGCTGGAGGCCATCGCCACGGGCCTCGGTCCCATCAACCCCGAGGTGCTGGCCGCTGTGGCGAAGGACAGGGCCAAGGACAGGGCCAAGGACAGGAAGGACGACCGGTGAGGCGGCTGGCGGCGGTCCTGACGGTGTGGGCGCTGCTGGCGTCCGGGTGCTCGGTGCTGGGGGCGCAGCCGTACCGGCTGACGGCAATCTTCAGCGCCGCGCCCGCCCTGTACGAGCAGGCACGGGTCAAGGTCATGGGCCTCGACGCCGGCTACGTCGAGAGCATCCGCGTCGACGGCGACCGGGTGCGCGTGAGCCTGCTGGTGGACCGGGAGGTGCCGCTGCCGGCCGACGTCCGCGCCGTGGTCGCGCCGCAGAACACCCTGGGCGAGCGGAACGTCGTGCTCCACCCGCCGTGGCGGCCCGGCGACCGGCGGATCGCGGCCGGCGCCACGATCCCGCTGGAGCGCACCGAGCTGCCGGTGGAGATCGACGACGCGCTCGACGCGTTCACCAAGCTGACCGACGCGCTCGACTCCGACAAGCTGGGCGAGACGGCGGGCGACCTGGCCCGCAGCGTACGGGGCCGCGGCAAGACGATCAACAACGCGATCGCCGACACCGCCGAGCTGACCGGCACCCTCGCCAAGCAGGACCAGCAGCTCGTCGACCTGGCCAAGGGCCTCAACAAGATCGCCACCACGCTCAACGAACGCGAGAGCCAGGTGACCGGCGCCATCGACTCCTTCTCCGAGGCCAGTGCCATCCTCGCCGAGGAGCGGCGGCGGCTGCGCGGCTTCATCGCCGGCATGGCCGACTTCGTCCGGCGCGGCGACGTGCTCATCGAGCAGTACTCCACCCGGCTGCCGCAGGCCGCGGGGACGCTGGCCGAGCTGGTCCTGACGATGCGGGCCAACAGCGAGTCCGTCGCGCGGGCGGTCAAGGGCGCGGCCGACTTCGCCGACGTGCTCGTGGACTCCTGGGACAGGAAACACCACGTGCTGAAGATCCGGGTCGTGCTCAACGCGCTCACCAGGGCCTGGCTGCAGCCGCTGTTCGACGCGCTGAAGCTGGGGCCGGTTCCGTGCCTGCCCGGCGGGCTCAGCAACTGCCCCTTCGAGAGGAGACGGCGATGAGGGCCCGCCTGCCGGCCGCGCTGCTCGCGCTGCTCATGACCGCGTCCTGCGCGCTGCCGACGCCGGGCGCCACGACCGGCGAGCTGACGCTGCACGCCGTCTTCGACGACGTGCAGAGCCTCGTCACCGGGCACAGCGTGCAGATCGCCGACGTACGGGTCGGCACCGTCACCGGCATCCGGCTCCAGGGCTACCGGGCCAGGGTCACCATGTCGGTCCAGGCCGCGCACCGGGTGCCGCAGGGCAGCACCGCCACCGTCGCGAAGACGTCCGTGCTGGGCGAGAACTACGTGCTGCTCACCCCGCCGCCGGGCAAGGACCTGACCACCGGGCCGTACCTCGCCGACGGCGCCACCATCGCCGAGACCTCCGTCGAGCCGGACATCGAGCAGGTCACCGCCAGGGCCGGGCCGCTCATCGAGGCGCTCGGCGCGCAGGACGTCAACGCCATACTCGACGCCGCCTCGACCGCGTTCGCCGGGCAGGGCGACCAGGTCAACCGGCTCATCAGGCAGACCGCCGAGGTCACCGACGCCTACGCGGCCGCCCGTGCCGACCTCGCCACCACCATCGACGCGCTGGCCCGGCTGGGCGACGACCTGGCCGAGGGCAGCGCCGAGCTGGACCGGCTGCCCGGCACGCTCGCCGCGGCCACCTCCCGGCTCGCGCACGGCCGCCGGCACATCAAGACGACCGTGATCGCCCTGACGAAGCTGGCCAGGGAGGCCAACCTCACCGTCTACCCGCGCCACGCGGCCCGGCTGCGTACGCTGCTGCGCGAGCTCGAAGCCGTCTCGTCGTCGATGCAGCGCGGCAAGGAGGACCTCAAGAGGCTGGTGAACGAGCTCCAGGAGTTCATCGACGCGCCGCCGATCGTGGTCAACGGGCAGATGCTCACCTACCTCTGGCTGAAGGGCCTGCTGCTACCCGCCCCCAACCCCTCCTCCCCCGGCGACCCGCCCGCGGCCGAGGGGCGCGGGGACTTCCGCCTGCTGCTGGAGCCGCCGCGATGAGGCACCGCATCCACCTGAACCTCGGCTTCTTCGTGCTGCTCGGGATCGTCATGACGGTCTGGGCGTTCAGCACCGTCATCCGGCTGGACGTCATCGAGCGGCCGTACCGGGTGTCGGCCGAGTTCGTCTCCTCCCCCGGGCTGGTACGCGGGTTCGACGTGGCGTACCTGGGGGTGCGGGTCGGCAGGATCGGCGACGTGCGGCTCGCGCCCGGCCGGATCGTCGTCGGGCTCGACCTCGACCGCGACGTACGGCTGCCGAAGGGCGTGACGGCCGAGGTGCGGCGCAAGTCGGCGGTCGGGGAGCCGTACGTGGAGCTGTCGCCGCCGGCGACCGGCGTGCGCGGGCCGGTCCTCGCGGCCGGGGACACGATCCCGCTGACGAAGACGGCGGTGCCGCTCGACTACAAGCGCCTGTTCGAGGGCGTCGGCAAGCTGCTGAACGCCGTACCGCCCCGCGACGCCAGGACCATCACCCACGAGCTGGCCGTCGCGCTCGACGGGCGGGCGCCCGCGATCCGGAACATCATCGAGGACGCCCACTCGCTCACCGGGACGCTGGCCGACAACGCCGACGCGCTCGACGAGCTGGCGGTGCAGCTCACCCGGCTCACGCACACCCTGGCCGGGCGGAAGGACGCCCTCGCCTCCGGGATCGGCGACCTCAGCACGGTGACGGCCGCGCTGCGGGCCTCACGTACCGACCTGAACGCCTTCCTCGACCAGGGGCCGGGGGTGTTCGCCCAGCTCGACGCGGCCGTCAAGCGGTCACGGCCGGGGTTCTCCTGCCTGCTGACCGGGCTGGGGCTGCCGCACCGGCCGGCGTTCTCGGCCGCGACCGAACGCGACACCCACCACCTGCTCTCCATCGTGCCGACGGCGCTCACCCTGGCCGACGACATCAGCGAACGGCAGGGCGGCACCGTGTACGGGAAGGCGACGTTCATCTTCAGCGTGCCGGGCGGGCCGACCCCGGCCGAGGAGTACGCGGGGCCGCTCGGGCCGCCGTCGGTGCCCCGGGCGCGCGCCTGCCCGAAGCGGGCGGTCGCCGCCGACGTCCGCCACACCGGCGCCCCGGCCTCCCCCGACCCCGACCCCGACACCACGTGGCCGCCCAACCCTCCTTCTCCTGAACCGTCTCCCGAACCGTCGGACCAGGACGAGCTCGACCTCGGCACGCCCTCCCCCAGCGGGGCCGCCGCCCCGTCGTCCCGTACCCCGACGAACATCGTCCCGCTGATCGCCGCGATCTTCCTCGCTGTGGTGGCGAGTGGTGGCATCGTGGGCTGGACCGCGGCGGGCCGGGCGGCCCGCCGCCGTGAGGAGTCCGATTGACCCCCGAACAACACCTCGCCCCCACCCCCCGCACCGCCTCCTCCCCGGAGGAGACACCCCCTCCCCAGGAGAGGCCCTCCCCGCCGGAGCCCGAGGCGCCGCCCGCCCCACCCTCCCCCGAGTCCGAGGCGGCGCCCGCTCCCCCTTCCCCCGAAGGGACGCCCGCCGGTGACGACGGGAAGCGGCGCCGGGTCGTCCGCGCCAAGCTGGCCGGCGCGGTGGCCGCCATGCTGGTGGTGGCGCTCGCCGCCACCGCCGGTCTCCAGTGGTACGCCGCCGCCCGCGCCGACGAGGCCCGCACCGCGCTGGAGGCCGAGCGGGCGCTGCGCCTGGAGGTGTCGGGCGCGGCGAGCGCGTTCAGCACGTCCTTGCTGAGCTACGACTACCGCGACCTCCAGTCCACCCGCTCCACCCTGAGCGCCCAGGCGACAGGCGACTTCCTCACCACCTACGACACCGCGTTCGGCGGCGCGATGGCGCAGGTCATCGTCAAGCTGAAGGCCGTCGCCCAGGCCACGGTCCGAGAGGTCTACCTGGCCGACGTGGACGAGGCCACGGCGCACGCGATCGTCGTCGTCGATCAGCAGGTGAACACCTCGGAAGCGATCCGCTCGGTGAAGGATTCGCACCTTAAGATCGCTCTTGTGAAGGAGAAGGGCGTCTGGAAGGTCCGCGACGTCACCGTGCTCGGCGCCGCCTCGGACGACCAGTACGCACTCGACGACGGCAAGAACGACGGCAAGAAGAAGGACTGACGATCGGCCCTCTGGCGATGGGCGGCCACCCCGGCGAGGTGCGCGCGCCCGAACACTGGCTCACCGAGGTGGAGCGCGAACGCGCCGCGCGGTTCCGTTTCGAGGCGGACCGCGACACGTTCGTCGCCGCCCACCTGCTCGTCCGGCTCTGCGCGGCGGCCGCGCTCGACGCCGACCCGGCCGCGCTGACGCTGCTGCAAATCTGCGAGGTGCACGGCCCCGGCCACGGCAGACCGTACGTCGAGCAGGCCCCCGAGCTGGGCGTGAGCCTCAGCCACACCCGCGGGTACGTCTGCGCCGCGGCCGGCCCCGGCAAGGTCGGCGTGGACGCCGAGCGGGTGCCGCCGGGCCCGCTGGACGAGGCGCTGGCCGAACGCGTGCTCACCCCGCGCGAGCGGGCCGAGGTCACCGGCAACGACGAGCTGATGCGGCGCTGGACCCGTAAGGAGGCCCTGATCAAACGGGGCGAGCTGTCACTCGACCAGCTGGACCAGCTCGACAGCGGCGGCGACGACCTGGACGGCCGCCACCTGCTGGAGTGGACGGCCGGCCCGGACCTCAGGGTGGCGGTCGTGACGGACCTCCCGGCCCGCCGCGTGCCGATCCCGCACGTGAGCTAGCCGGAGGGGCGGCGGGTCGGGGTGGGATCGAGGAAGACCAGCCTGACGACGGGGAACTCCCGGCGCAGCCGCCGGTCCACCTCGTCGCAGGCGATCTCGACGCCGGCCGCGCTGGCCTCGTCCCTGAAGTCGATCTTGGCGGCGACCAGCACGTCGCCGGGGCCGATCATCATGGTGAGCAGCTCGACGACGTCCTCGACCTCCGGCTGGGCCAGGAGCACCGCGCGGATCCCGGTCTCCACGGAGGGCGGCGCGGCCTGCCCGATGAGCAGCGACAGGTTGGCCCTGATCAGGGTGAGCGCGGCCAGCAGCAGGAGCAGGCCGATGGCGACGGAGGCCAGGCCGTCCCACAGGGCCGACCCGGTGAGCTGGGAGCCGAGCAGCCCGCCGCCCGCGATCACCAGCCCGGCCAGCGCGGCCGCGTCCTCGAACACCACGGCCTTGAGCGCCGTGTCGGAGGTGATCCGCACCAGCCGCACCGGATGGAGCTGGTAGCGGGCCGCCTCGGCACGCAGTTGGCTGTACGCCTTGGCGAACGACAGGGACTCGATGACGAAGGAGACGGCCAGCACGATGTAGGACGGGACGAGGTTGCCGAGCTCCTCGCCGCGGCTGATCACGTGCACGCCGTGCGTCACGGAGAATCCGGCGCCGCCGACGAGCGTGGCCACCGCCGCCATCATGGCCCAGACGAACCCGGCCTTGCCGTACCCGAACGGACGACGCCGGTCGGCGGGCCGGCCCGAGCGGCGGATCGCGACCAGCAGCAGGATCTCGGTGACGGTGTCGGCGGCCGAGTGCGCGGCCTCCGACAGCATGGCCGCCGAGCCGCTGAACAGCCCGGCGATCAGCTTGGCCAGCGCGATGGCCAGGTTCGCGGCCCCGGCCACGAGCACCGTGCCGAGGCTCTCCGCCCCCTTCTCCGCCGGCCTCTCCCCCATGCCGTTCACTCTACGTACGCTAATCTTGAGATCATGAGCGCCCCTCGCTGGCTGTCATCCGCCGAACAGCGTGCCTGGCGCACGCACCTGGCGCTGCACAAGCTGCTCATGCACCGGCTCGACCGCGAGCTGCAGGAGCACGCCCTGTCGCTCAACGACTACGAGATCCTGGTCAACCTGTCGGAGAGCCAGGGCCGCCGGATGCGCATGAGCGACCTGGCCGACGCCACCATCCAGTCCCGCAGCCGCCTGTCGCACCAGATCTCCCGCATGGAGGCCAAGGGCCTGGTCAAGCGGGAGGACTGCCGTGACGACCGGCGGGGCACGTTCGCGGTGCTGACGGACGAGGGCTGGGAGACCATCCAGCGGGTGGCGCCGTTCCATGTGGCGAGCGTGCGCGAGCACTTCGTGGACCGGCTCACCGACGAGCAGCTCGAAGCGATCGAGGCGGCGTACGCGCCGCTCGTGGAGCAGCTCAAGAAGCTGCGCTGATCGCGCCCGCGCCTGGTCGCGGGCCGACATCCAACCGATATCCGCGACCGCGCGCGGCCTCCGCCACCGGTCGCTACGATCCGCTCATGCTCAGAAGACTTCTGATCGTGGCGGTTCTCGCGCTCGCGTCGGCCTGCTCGTCGGGTGGTGGCGGCGGCGAGGCCGAGCTGCCCGCCGGCCCCGACCTGATGAAGAAGGCCGCCGAGGCCATGACGGCGGTCAAGTCGGCCGCCTTCTCCATCGCCACCGAAGGCAAGCCGGAGGTGCCGCTGCAGAAGGCGGACGGCAGGCTCACCGCCGGCGGTGACGCCGACGGCACGCTCACGATCTCCATCCTGGGCAACCTCCAGGAGGTCACCTTCGCCCTCGTCGGCGACACGGTGCACTTCAAGGGCCCGACGGGCGGCTTCCAGAAGATGACCAGGCAGCAGCTCGCGCAGTTCTACGACCCGTCGGTGATCCTGGAGCCGACGAAGGGCATCGCGAAGATGCTGTCCTCGGCGACGAACCCGCAGGTCGAGGGCGTCGAGGGCGGCGCCTACCGGGTGGCGACGACGTTCCCCGCCCAGGTGGTCAAGGACATCGTGCCGGGGGTCACGCAGGACGTGAACGGCAAGGTCTGGATCGACCAGGCCACCAGCAGGCTCAGCAAGGCGAGCCTGCCGTTGCCCGGCGGCACCGTGACGGTGTCGTTCAGCGACTACGACGCGCCGGTCACGATCACGCCGCCCGCCGGATGACGGCCGTCGCCCGCCGGGTCGCGCTCGGCGCGGGGGGCGCGGTGGTGCTGCTGGCCGCGCTCGACGCGTACGTGGTGGTGACCGTCCTCATCGAGATCGCCAGGGACGTCGGCGTGCCGCTCAACCACCTGGAGCGGGCCACGCCGATCGTCACCGGGTTCCTGCTCGGCTACATCGCGGCGATGCCGCTGCTCGGGCAGCTCTCCGACCGTTACGGGCGGCGGCCGCTGATCCACGCCTGCCTGGCGGTGTTCGCGCTCGGGTCGGTGCTGACGGCGCTGGCGGCCGGCGAGACGATGGTCGTGGCCGGGCGCACCGTGCAGGGCATCGCGGGCGGGGCGCTGCTGCCGATCACGATGGCGCTCATCGGCGACCTGTGGGAGGAGCGGGAGCGGCCGGTCGCGCTCGGCGCGGTCGGCGCGGCGCAGGAGCTGGGCTCGGCGCTCGGCCCCCTCTACGGCGGTCTGCTGGCGCAGATCCCGGCGTTCGCGGTGGCGGGCGTGGAGCTGGGCGGCTGGCACGCCATCTTCTGGGTCAACGTGCCGCTGGCGGCGCTCGCGGCCGTGGCGGTCCACTTCACCGTCCCCGGCCGGCCCGCCCGCCCCGTGGAAGGCCCAGTGGAAGGCCCAGTGGAAGGCCCAGTGGAAGGCGCGGCCCGCCGGGTGGACGCGGTGGGCGGCGCGCTGCTGGCCCTCGCCCTGGCCCTGCTCGTCATCGGCCTGTACAACCCCGACCCGGCCGAGGCGTTCCTGCCGCCCTGGGGAGCCCCCCTGATCGCGGCGGGCGCGGTGGC
This sequence comes from Nonomuraea sp. B208, assembly GCF_057536035.1. Taxonomy (NCBI): domain Bacteria; kingdom Bacillati; phylum Actinomycetota; class Actinomycetes; order Streptosporangiales; family Streptosporangiaceae; genus Nonomuraea; species Nonomuraea sp. B208. Next base: position 159,267 of record NZ_BAAJOU010000009.1, on the reverse strand, counting down.
GGCCGGAGTCTTCGTCTGGTGGGAGATCCGCTCCCCCGTACGCATCCTCGACCTGTCCGGCGTCCCCAAGGGGCCGCTGCTGGCGACGCTGGGCGTGAGTTTTCTCGCGGGGGCGGCGCTGCTGGTCACGATGGTGTTCGTGCCGTTCACCGCGCAGACGCTGCTCGACCGGGACGAGCTGGGCGCGGCGTTCGTCCTGGCCCGCTTCCTGATCGCGCTGACCGTCGGCGCGCTGCTCGGCGGGGTGCTCTCCCGCCGGCTGGGCGAGCGCGTGGTCGCGGTGGCCGGCATGGTGGTCGCCGCGGCCGGCTACGGGCTGATGAGCCGCTGGCCGCTGCGGCTGGCCGAGGCGGGCCTGGCCGTGGACGCCGCCCTGGTGGTGGCCGGGCTGGGCCTCGGCGTGGTGATCGCCCCGGTGTCGTCGGCGGTGCTGCGCGCCAGCCGGGCCGACCAGCACGGGGTGGCCTCGGCGGCGGTCGTGGTGGCCAGGATGATGGGCATGCTGGTCGGCATCGCGGCGGTGTCGGCGTGGGGGTTCCACCGGTTCCAGTCGCTCACGGCCGACCTGGACACGCCGCTCCCGTTCGGCGTGGACGCGGCGACCTACCAGCGGCAGCTCGCCGAGTACACCGGTCAGGTGCAGGCGGCGTTGCACGTGGAGTACACCGAGATGTTCCTCGTGACGGCGTTCGTCTGCCTGGCGGGCGCGGCGGCCGCCTTCCTCATGCCGCGCCGCCTCCCCGGGCGGGTCCCCGCGCCGGCCCCGGCAGCGGAGACCCGCTGACCGGGGCCGGGGCGCCGCCGGTCAGGGAGACAGGCGGTGGAGGTCGCGCGGGAAGGCGGTGGTCTCGCGGATGTTGGCCGCGCCCGTCAGCCGGGCCGTCCAGCGTTCCAGGCCCAGCGCGAACCCGCCGTGCGGCGGCATGCCGTACCTGAACGCCTGCAGATACCCCTCGTACGGCTCCACCGGCTCCCCACGGGCGGCCAGCGCCGCCGTGTAGTCCTCGTGCCGGTGCAGCCGCTGCCCGCCCGTCACCAGCTCCAGCCCGCGGAACAGCAGGTCGAAGCCGTTGGAGTAGGCGGGCCTGGCGGGGTCGGGGTGGGTGTAGAACGGCCGCTTGGTCATCGGGTAGCCGGTGACGAACAGGAACTCCGACCCGTGCTCCCGCAGCGCCCACTCCGACAGCCACCGCTCCTGCGCCGGGTCCAGGTCCGGCTCGCCTGAGGAGGTGAGCCGCTGCGCCTCGGTGAAGTGCACGGCCGGGATCTCGGCGGGCACCTCGGGCAGCGTCAGGCCGAGCAGCTCGACGGCCGGCGCAGCGCGGTCGCGCACCGACGCCAGCATGCCCGCCACGGCCTCGCGGAGCACGGCCATGACGTCCCGGTGGTCGGCCACGAAGCCCAGCTCGGCGTCCAGGCTGGTGTACTGGGCCAGGTGCCGCGCGGTGTCGTGCGGCTCGGCGCGGAAGACTGGCCCGACCTCGTAGACCCGCTCGAACACCCCCACCATCGTCTGCTTGTAGAACTGCGGCGACTGGGCCAGGTAGGCGCGCCGCCCGAAGTAGTCGATGCCGAAGACGTTCGCCCCGGACTCGGTGGCCGAGGCGACGATCTTCGGGGTGTGGATCTCGGTGAAGCCGAGCCGGTCGAGCGTCTCGCGGAACCCGGCCACGCTCGCGGCCGAGATCTCCAGCGGCGCCCTCAGCCGGGGGTGCCGGAGCGCGACCGGCGCGTGGTCGAGCACGGTCGGCAGCGCGGCGGGCACCACCGGCCGGTAGAGGTCGAACGGGGGCGGCGCGCCCGGCTCGGCCAGCACTTCGATCTCCGGCTCGGTCAGCTCGACGCCGCCGGGCGCCTGCGGCCGGGCGGTCACGGTGCCGGTGACCCGGACCACGCTCTCCTCCCCCGGCAGGCCGCTCCCGGTGACCACCTGGGCCAGGCCGGCGCGGTCGCGTACCACGAGGAAGGACACGGATTTCAGGTGCCGGCGGCGATGGACCCAGCCGGCGATCGTCACTCGTCGTCCGGTGTGCTCGGCGAGCTCAGCGGACAGAATACGAGAGATCATCACAGCTCCTCTGCAGGATGTGCGTGATCCCTTGGGAGTGCGGGGGAGAAGGGAGCTCCCGGTGCCACCGCACTTTCGCCGCCCCGCCGGAGCGGCGCGGCCTCGAAGAGGACCCGATGACGGGGGTCAGGCCGGCGGGGCATTTCCTCCCCGCACTCAGGAGTGTCTTCGCCGCAGGGCTCGGGGCCGCCTTCACAGCTTCCGGCGGCTCTCTGGACCCGAGCGGGGCCGCGGCTACTCGGCTCCCTCAACGTGTTGCCGATCACTTTACGGCCGGGCGGCCTCCGGGGCAAAAAACGGGCGGGCGCTCCCGGTCTCCGGAAGCGCCCGCGCCTGTCACTTGTCCTTCTTGGGACGCTTTTCCCTGATCTTCATGGTGACCTCGATGGGCGAGCCCGCGAAGCCGAACTCCTCGCGGATGCGCCGCTCGATGAAGCGCCGGTAGGTGTCCTCCAGCCAGCCGGAGGTGAACAGCACGAACTTCGGCGGCTCGGTCGACGCCTGCGTGGCGAAGAGGATCTTCGGCTGCTTGCCGCCCCGCACCGGCGGCGGCGTCTGCTGCACCAGCTCGGTCAGGAACGCGTTGAGCCGCGCCGTCGGCACCCGCGTGGACCACGAGTCGAGCGCCTTCTCCAGCGCCGGGACCAGCCGGTCGACGTGCCGCCCGGTCTTGGCGGAGATGTTGACCCGCAGCGCCCACGGGGTGCGGACGAGCTGCCGGTCGATCTCCTTCTCCAGGTAGTAGCGGCGGTCCTCGTCGACGAGGTCCCACTTGTTGAAGGCGACCACCATGGCCCGGCCCGACTCGATGACCAGGCCGATGATGCGCAGGTCCTGCTCGGTGAGCGGCTCGCTGGCGTCGATCAGCACGATCGCCACCTCCGAGCGCTCCAGGGCCGCGCGGGTGCGCATGGCGGCGTAGAAGTCGGCGCCCTGCAGCTCGCGGTCGCGCCTGCGGATGCCGGCGGTGTCGATGAAGCGCCAGGTGCGCCCGCCCAGCTCGACCAGCTCGTCCACCGGGTCGCGGGTGGTGCCCGCCATCGGGTCGACCAGCACCCGCTCCTCGCCGGCGAGCTTGTTGAGCAGCGAGGACTTGCCCACGTTGGGCTTGCCGAGCAGCGCGATCCTGGCCGGGCCGCGCTGGGTCTCGAACGTGACGCGCGGCGTGTCGGGCAGCGCGTCGAGCACCACGTCGAGCAGGTCGCCGCTGGAGCGGCCGTGCAGGGCCGAGACGGGGTAGGGCTCGCCGAGGCCGAGCGCCCACAGCGCGGCGGCCTCGAGTTCGAGCTGCTGGTTGTCGACCTTGTTGGCGGCCAGCACGACCGGCTTGCCGGACTGGCGCAGCACGGCGCCCACGATCTCGTCGGCGTCGGTCGCGCCCACGGTGGCGTCCACCACGAACACGATCACGTCGGCCAGCTCGACGGCGACCTGCGCCTGCTCGGCGATGCGCAGGTTCATGCCGGTGGCGTCGGGGTCCCAGCCGCCGGTGTCGACGACGGTGAAGCGGCGGCCACGCCAGTTGGCCTCGTAGGTGACGCGGTCGCGGGTCACGCCCGGCACGTCCTCGACGACCGCCTCGCGGCGGCCGATGATGCGGTTGACCAGCGTGGACTTGCCGACGTTCGGGCGTCCTACGATGGCGACGACGGGCAGCGGAGTGCTGTCGCCGTGCTCGGTGATCTCAAGGTCGTCGAGCTCTGCCTCGACCCAGTCCCCCGTTGACACGATATTTCGTCCTTTGTGTGAGTACCGCGCCTGACATGGTCATCAGGCGCGCTCCTTGACCAGCCTCAACACCTCCGCGATCACCTCGTCGAGGCTGAGCGCGGTGGTGTCGAGCTCGACGGCGCCATCCGCCATCGAGAGTGGGTCGGTCTTCCTCGTCGAGTCCAGGGTGTCACGCCTGGCCATGGCCTCCTGCTGCGCCTCGACCGTGGTGCCCGCCAGCTCGGCGGAGCGCCTGCGGGCACGCGCCTCCGCGCTCGCCGTCAGGTAGATCTTGACGGGGGCGTCGGGGCAGACGACGGAGCCGATGTCGCGGCCCTCGACGACGATGCCGCCGGCGCCGATGGCCTCCCGCTGGAGTGCGACCAGCCGCGCCCGCACCTCGGGGACGGCGGCCACGACGGAGACCGCGCTGGTCACCTCGGCCTCCCTGATCGGCCCGCCGACGTCGACGCCGTCGACGTGGATGGCGGGCGCGTCGGGGTCGGTGGCGCAGACGATGCCCGGCTCGCCGCTGCGGGCCGCGATCGCGGCCGGATCAGCGAGGTCGACGCCCTGCTGGAGCATCCACCAGGTCATCGCGCGGTACATGGCCCCGGTGTCGAGGTAGCGCAGGCCCAGCGCGCGGGCGACCCCGCGCGACACGCTCGACTTGCCCGACCCCGAAGGTCCGTCCATGGCGACGACCAGACCGGTCACGGCCTCTCCCTCTTGACGTGTGTCTCGACCTGAAGAGGCTACCGCGTCCGGCTCAGTCGGCGATCCAGCTCCCGTGGAAGCCGAGCGGGACGCGGGCGGGGAGGTGCACGGTGGCGACCGGCTCGCCGGTGAAGTCGCGGGCCGAGACGATCACGAGGTCGGCCGCTCCCCTGTCCGGGTCGTTGACGAGCGTCATCACGTAGCCGTCGTCCTCGGCCTCGCCCTCGGGAACGAAGACCGGCTCGCCGACGTACGCCCCCCGCCCGAACTGCCGGGCCTCCTGCGTGCCGCGGACCAGGTCGTGCTTGATGAGGGTGTTGTCGAACGCCTCGTCCGGCAGGTCCTCCAGCCCCGTGTCGTGCGGGCTGACGATGTCGTTCAGCTCGCGGGCGGCGGCGGTGTAGCCGTAGCGGTGGGGCAGGCCGGTGCGCCGCTCGTCGATGCGCGGGAACTCCTGCGAGCGGTCGTCCAGCCGGGTCTGGGAGACCTTGCCGGAGGCCGGGTCCACGCGCCAGCGGTCGAGGGTGGGCGCGCCGCCGGCGTCGAGCCGGGCGTCCACGAACCTCTTGGGGTAGCGGATCACGTCCACCACCACCTCGTCGCCGTCGTCGTAGGCGTTGACCGTGTGGAAGACCCAGCACGGCTCCACGTCGAACCAGCGCGTCTCGCCGCCGGCGCGGGGCAGCAGGCCGATGCGGGCGCCGTGGGCCTCGTTCCATGCGTACGGCAGCGGCGTGCCCTTCTGGGCGTGCTCCATGCTGAACGTGACCGGCAGGTCGTAGAGGACGACGTAGCGCTCGGTGAGGGCGAAGTCGTGCAGCATCGGCGCGTCGGCGATCGGGATGTTGCGCACCTGCCGCACCGTGCCGTCGGGGCCGAGGACGAGGTGCTGATGGTGGTCCCAGCCGAAGAAGTACGCCACCGCGTGCAGCTCGCCGGTGACCGGGTCGGCATGGGTGTGGGCGGCGAACCCGCCCGGCAGGCCGCCGCCGAAGTCGCAGCTGCCGATCGTCTCCAGCTCGTAGCTCAGCTCGTACGGCAGCGCGCCCGCCTCCACGGTCGCGAACGTGCGCCCGGCCAGCCCGATGACGTGCGTGTTGGGCGCGAAGTCCATGCCCGCGTGCACGGGTCCGGGCCGGACCGGCTCGCCGAGCCTGCGGGCGACGTCGGCGCTGCGGACCCAGCGGTTGCGGTACCACTCGGCGCGGCCGTCGCGCAGCCGCACCCCGTGCACCATGCCCTCGCCGAGGAACAGGTGGGAGGCGTGCGGGTCGTCGAGGCTGAGCGGGTTGGGGCCGTTGCGCAGGAATCGGCCGTTGAACACGGCCGGGATGCGGCCGGTCACCTCCAGGTCGAAGGCGGTGATCTCCTCGGTCACGGGTGCGAAGCCGTCCCTGAACGGGGTGGTGGTCATGACGCGGTCCTCTCTACGGACTCCTCGTACGGCAGTTCGCGAAACTCGCCGCCCGGCTCGTCGTCGGGCAGGTCGGGCGGCAGCAGGAAGGGGGCGAGGACGGCGGCGTACAGGGCGCGGTAGCGCCGGGCGGCCTCGGGTGCCGCGAAGAAACCGGTGATCTCCAGGCTGACGGCTCCGTGGACGGCCATCCAGAGCAGGTCGGCGATCTCCCTGGCGGTGCCGCCGCGCAGCAGCCCGTGCTCCAGGCACGCCCGTACGGCGTGGACGAGCAGCTCGAACGAGCGCCGCGCGGCCGCCACGGCCTCGGGCCCCGGGCTGAACCCGGGCACCGCGCCCTGGAACATGACCCGGTAGTAGTCGGGCTCGGCGAGCGCGTAGTCGCGGTAGGCGTCCAGCCCGGCCCGCAGCTCGGCCAAGGGATCGGCCGGCGGTTCGGAGAGGGGGCCGTCGACGGCGTCCCTCTTGCCGTGCTCGTCCTCGGGCGCGGCGTGCAGCCGCCGCTCCCCTCGCGCGTTCTTCGGCGCGGCGCGCAGCCGGCGCTCGAACCGGGCGAACCCCTCCAGCCACAGCGCCTCGACCAGCCCGTCCTTGCCGCCGAACAGCGTGTAGATGACCTTCGTGGAGCAGCCGGCCTCGCCCGCGATGCGCCGGACGGTGAGCGCGCCCGGCCCTTCGGTGACGAGCAGGTGCGTGGCGGTGTCGAGGATCGCCGTCCGGACGACGTCCTGCCCTTCTCGCTGTGCCTGCTGGTACGCGGTCGCCATACTCGGTAACGCCGTTTCTTCTCGGTAACGTTGTTACCGTCCTTTGTACGCCCTCCTCCCCCGGTTCATCAACCGCCATTCAGCGACTAAGAGGGTTTCGGCAGGTAAGTGCTCTGATGTGAGCGAAGCCCGGGTCACGGTCGTGGTGGCCAGCAAGGACAGGCTGCGAGCGCTGGCCCGCTCGCTCCCCCGGCACCCGCGTCCGGTGATCCTCGTCGACAACGGCTCCACCGACGGGACGGTGGGCTTCGTCCGCAAGCACTTCCCCGACGTACAGGTGGTCGAGGCGGGCGAGAACCTGGGGGCGCCCGCCCGCAACGTCGGCGTACGCCTGGCGGAGACGCCCTACGTGGCCTTCGCCGACGACGACTCCTGGTGGGCGCCGGGAGCGCTGGGACGGGCGGCCGACGTGCTGGACGCCCACCCCCGGCTGGCGGTCCTGGGGGCGCGCGTGCTCGTGGGCCCCGAGGAGCGGCTGGACCCGGTGTCGGAGCGGATGGCGCGCTCGCCGCTCGGCGCCGGGCCTGACCTGCCGGGGCCGAGCGTGCTGGGCTTCCTGGCGTGCGGCGCCGTGGTGCGGCGGGAGGCGTTCCTGGAGGCGGGCGGGTTCGACGACGTGATCTTCTTCTTCGGCGAGGAGGAACGGCTGGCGGTGGACCTGGCGGCGCGCGGGTGGGGCCTGGCGTACGTGGACGACGTCGTGGCCCACCGCCACCCGTCACCGTCCAGGGACCACCGGGGACGGCAGGTGCTGGCCGCGCGCAACTCCGTGCTCACGGCGGTGCTGCGCCGCCCGTGGACGGTGGTGGCCCGCAGGCTCCTCGCCGCGCTGCGCCGGGGGCCGGCGGGCTGGGAGGGGCTGCGCACCGCCGTACCCCGCCTGCCACGGGCCCTGGCCGCCCGCCGTGCCCTCCCTCCGTCCGTCGAACGCGACCGCCGCCTGCTGGAACGCGCCGGCGGCTGACTTCGGGGCACCCGCTGTTACCTCCCGCGTACGACGGGCAGCAGGCCGACATGAGTACAGCACCGAACCCGATCCAGCTCCAGAAGCACCTGAGCGGCGTGGACTACCCCGCCAGCAAGGACGACCTGGTCCGGGCCGCCCGTGACCACGGCGCGGACGACGACATCGTCAAGGCTCTGGAGGACATGCCGGACCGCGAGTACGACGGCCCCAACGCCGTCAGCCAGGCGGTCACCAAGAAGTGACCGAGCGGTGATCAGCGTGCGCGGTGGGCCGCCGACACCCGCCGCGCACCCCACCGGGGCACCGCGGCACCAGCGGGTCAGGGAAGCTGCCAGCCCCGGTCGCGCAGCGCCTCGACGAGCGGGACCGCGGCGTCGGGCTGCACGGACAGCTCGGCGATGCCCAGCGGCAACCCGGGCGCGTGCTCCAGCCGGACGTCCTCGACGTTGACCCCGACCTCGTCGCACACCTGGAACAACCGGGCGAGCTGCCCGGGACGGTCGCCGATGACCACCTGGACCACCGCGTACGCCGAGGCGGGCCCGCCGTGCTTGCCCGGGATGCGGTCGTGCCCGACGACACCCCGCTTGAGCAGCTGGGTGATGTCCTGCATGGCGGTGCCGTCACCGTCGGCCAGGGCGCGCAGCGCGCCCGCTGCCTCGGTGAGGTCCCGCGCGACGGCCTCCAGCACCTCGGCGACCGGGGCCGCGTTGCCCGACAGGATGCCGAGCCACAGGCCGGGGTCGCTGCCGGCGATCCTGGTAACGTCCCTGACGCCCTGACCGGCCAGGCCGAGCGCGACGTCCGTGGTGTCGGCCAGGCGCGCGGCCACGGCCGAGGCGGTGACGTGCGGCGCGTGGGAGACGACGGCCACGGCGCGGTCGTGCTCGACCGCGCCGACCTCGACCGGGTTTGCCCCGCACAGCTCGACCAGCCGCAGCACGGCGGCCTTCGCCTCGGGATCGGCCTCCCCGGTGGGGCACAGCGCCCACGGACGGCCCAGGAACAGGTCCTCGCGGGCGGCGCCCGGGCCGCTCCGCTCCCGGCCCGCGAGCGGGTGCGAGGCGACGTACGACGTCAGGTCGCAGCCGAGCTGCCGGGCCCGGTCGATGGGCTCGGCCTTGACGCTGGCCACGTCGGTGTAGAAGCGGGCGGCGTCGTGCCGCTGCAGCTCCAGCAGCTCGCCGGCCACGAACGCCGGGGGCACCGCGATCACCGCCAGGTCTACGCCCTCCTCGGGCGGGGCCTCAGGCGTCCATTCCTCGCCCGCGCCGAGCTCGCGCGCCAGCCGTACGGCGCCGGGGTCGCGGTCGGCGAGCAGGACCCGCACGCCGTGCCTGCGCAGCGCCAGCGCGGTGCTGGTGCCGATGAGACCGGTGCCGACGACGAGCACGGTGCGTAGTTCCATCTGGATGTCCTGGTGTGTCGGGCCGCCCCTGATCGGGGCCTATTGGGCGATGTCCTGGCGGAGCGCCACGGCACCCCGCAGGTAGACGTGGTGGATCTCCGAACGTGGGCGATCGGTCTCGATGTGGGCCATGAGCCGTACGACGCGGGGCAGCGCGCCCGGCACGTCGATCTCGGTGCAGCAGATCAGCGGCACCTCGTGGAAGCCCAGCTTGCGCGCCGCGAGCGCGGGGAACTCCGCCGTCAGGTCGGGCGTGGCCGTGAACAGCACGCTGATCACGTCGTCCGTGGTCAGCCGGTTGCGCTCCATGAGGACGCTGACCAGCTCGGTCGTGCCCTCGATGATCGAGTCACGATCGTTCGCGTCCACCTGGATCGCCCCGCGGACCGCCCGCACCATGTGGTTCGTCCCCTTCTGACAAGCGGGAGAGCCCGTGCGGGACAAAGCACGCACGGGCTCCTGCGTTCGGACAGATTACAGCTTCACGGCCGCGTACAGCTCGCCGACCTCTTTCAGGGTCAGCGCGCGGATGGTGCCGGGCTTGGTACGGCCCAGCTTCACCGGGCCGAACTCGATCCTGGCCAGGTCGATGACCCGGTGCCCGGCCTCCTCCAGCATGCGCCTGACGACGTGCTTGCGCCCCTCGTGCAGGACGACCTCGACCAGCGCCTGCTGGGCGTGCTCCTGCACGATGGCGAAGCTGTCGGCCCTGACGAGACCGTCCTCCAGCTCGATGCCCTGCTTGAGCCGGCGCCCGAGGTCCCTCGGGATCGGGCCAGGCACCTTCGCCCAGTACTTCTTCTGCACGCCGTAGCTGGGGTGGGTGAGCCGGTTGGCCAGCTCGCCGTCGTTGGTGAGCAGCAGCAGGCCCTCGGTCTCGGTGTCGAGCCGGCCCACGTGGAACAGCCTCGGCGCCAGCTCCTGGACGTAGTCGGCCAGGCACGGGCGGCCCTGCGGGTCCTCCATGGTGGACACGACGCCGATGGGCTTGTTGAGCGCGTAGTAGACCAGGTCGGGGGCCGTCGGGATGCGCTTGCCGTCCACGTGGATGACCTGCTTGGCGGGGTCGACCTTGGCGCCGAAGCGGCGTACGACCTGGCCGTTCACCGTGACGCGGCCCTCACCGATCATCTCCTCGCACGCCCTGCGGCTGGCCACGCCCGCCTGCGCGAGCACCTTCTGCAGCCGGACGCCGTCCGGGACCTCGGTGGTGTCGCGCTCGTCGGTGTAGCCCTCGGGGAACAGGTCGCGGTCGCGGATGGGCTGGCGGGCCGCCTTGATGCGGGCCTGCTGGGGGCTGCCGGGACCCTTGCGGTCACCGGACGCGCCGCCTCCCGGCCCGCCGGTCCTGCCGGCCTTGCCAATGGTCTGGACGTCGTCGCGCCTGCCGCCACGGGCGGTCGCCCGTACGACGCCCCGGGGGGCGTCGTCACGCCGGCCGTAGCGGGAACGGGTCGATCCCGCATCGCGGGGCGCGCCCTGCTCGGAGCGTCCCCCGCTCCGGTCGGAACGGAAACCACCCCGGTCGTCCCGGCGCTCACCACGGTCGGACCGGTAACCACCCCGGTCCTCACGCCCGCCGAACCCGTCGGTACGGCCACCGGACCGCTCGACGCGGCCCTCGGAACGGCCGCCGAACCGGTCGGTGCGGCCTTCAGAACGGCCGCCGAAGCGGTCGGAACGGCCCTCAGGACGGCCGCCGAAGCGGTCGGAACGGCTCTCGGAACGGTTGCCGAAGCGGTCGGCGCGGCTGTCGGAGCGGTCGCCGAAGCGATCCGTGCGGCGCTCGGGACGGTCGAAGGAGCGGTCGGTGCGGCGCTCGGGGCGGTCGGCGCGGTAGCCGCCGCGGTTCCCGTCGCGGTCGCGGTCCCAGGTCCGGCTGCCGCCCCGGTCACCGGCCCGGTCACCGGTCCGGTCACTGGGCCTGCCGCTGGACCAGTCGCTGGACCGGTCGCGGTCCCAGCCGCGGTCGCGATCGCCTCGGGGGCCGCCGAAGCCTTCGCCGCGCGGGCGCTCGGCGCGTGGGCTGCGACCGTACCTGTCGGAGCGGTCGTCGCGGGAGAATCCGCCGTCGCGGTCGCCGCGGGCGGGCCGGTCGTCGCGGTCGCCTCGCGACCAGGAGCCGCGCTCCCGGTCGCCGCCGCGGTCGCCGCCGGCGTAACGGTCATCCCGGCGGTTTCGGTCGTCTCGGGGGTAGCGGCCCTCGCTCGCGCCGTCACGTCCGCCGTACCGGGCGCGGGAACCCCCGCGGTCGGCGCGGAGGGAGTCGCGCGAAGGCCGGTTGTCACTCACGGAGTCGCGGCCGTAGCCGCGGTCGTCACGGTCACCGCCGAAGGAGCGGTCACGACCGGACGAGCGGTCGCGGTCGCCGGACGACCTGCCGCGGTCGCCGGACGGCCGGCCGCCGTATCCGCGGTCGTCGCGCTCCGCGCGGAAGGCGGGACGCCCGCCACGGCCGGCACTACGGTCCGAGCCGCCGGTGCGTCCACGACCGCGTCCATCACCGGACGGGGTGCTTCGCCTGTTGATCACTTTGTTGTCTCCTCGAGGTTCTCCACGTCGTCGGGGAGGAAGGGGGCGAGCTCGGGGAGCTCGCTCAGGTCCCGCAGTCCCAGACGTTCAAGGAAGTATGAGCTTGTCCGGTAGAGCACTGCCTGGCTCTCCGGGTCGGTGCCGGCCTCCTCGACCAGCCCCCTGGCGACGAGCGTCCGCATGACGCCGTCGCTGTTGACGCCGCGTACGGCGGCGACACGGGCGCGGCTCACCGGTTGCCGGTAGGCCACGACCGCGAGGGTTTCCAGCGCGGCCTGGGTCAGCCGCGACTGCTGGCCGTCGCGGACGAACCGCTCGACCAGCGCTGCGCAGTCGGCGCGCGTGTAGAACCGCCAGCCGCCTGCGACCTCTCTCAGATCGAAACCCCGCCCGGAGGCGGTGTATTCCGCCGAGAGCCCGCGCAGCGCGGCGGCGACCTCGTGGGTGGGGCGCTCCAGCACCTGCGCCAGGGTCACCTCGGCGACGGGCTCATCGACCACCAGCAGGATAGCCTCCAGAGCCGCCTGCAACGTCGGCCCTGCCGCCTCTTCCTGCTCCTCCTGCTGGTCACCGGCCCCGAACTCCCCCGTGCTTGGGGCTGCGACGCCCCCAGGGCGGGGCGAAGGCGCGGGTGCTGGGGACGGCTCCGCTCGCAGGGGCTCTCGCACCTCTTCGGCCACGGGCGTCGCGGCGGTGAGGGGCGTCCCGTCCGCTGATGCCGGGCCGGCATGAGGAGCCGGGGCAGGGGGTGCGGTGGCCGGGGGCTGCGGCATCTCGGCGGGCTCGGACACCTCCGCCGGTCGAGGCGCATCGACGGGCTCGGACTCTTCCGCCGCCTCAGAGAAGTCCGCAGGCTCGGCCGCAGGCTCAGGACCGTCCGCAGGCTCGGAAACCGGTTCAGGGATGTCATCAGGCCCCGGAACCTCCGCCGGCTCAGGGACGTCCGCGGGCTCGGGGACCTCCGCCGACTCAGGGACGTCCCCGGGCTCGGGGACCTCCGCCGGCTCCTGGGCATCCGCAGGCTCCTGCGCCGGCTCTGAGGCGGCCGCAGTCCCTGACACCGCAGCGGGCTGAGGTGCGTCGGCAGGGGGATCCGCCGGATGGGCCAGGGAGCCTGGGAGGGTCATCCAGGCGGGGAGCGGGTGGCGGGGGTCGGAGGGGTTGGGGTTGTCAGTCATTGCGTGGCTTCTCCGCGGATTCCTCGTAGTCGTCCCCCACCGCCACATCCCCCTCGTCGGCCCCGGTCCAGGTGACGTGCAGGTCGCCCAGCGGCTCGACCTGCTCGAAGGTCACCGCCGCCTCCCTGAACAGCTCCAGCACGGCCAGGAACCGCGCGATGACCTCGAAGGTCCCCGCGCAGTCGGCGACGAGCGCCCGGAAGGTGGCCCGGCGCAGCCGCCGCAGGTGCGAGACGAGGATCGCGGCCTGCTCCTTGACGCTGGCCAGCGGCTCGTAGATGTGCCCGATCCCGACGGTGGGCGGCGCCTTGGGGGTGAAGGCCCGCGCCGCGATCCTGGCCAGCTGCTCGGGCCCGACGCCGAGCACCAGCTCGGGCAGCAGGTTCGCGAACTGGGGCTCCATCTGCACGGTACGCGGGAAGCGCAGCGCCTCCTCCGCCATGAGCCCGGAGAAGACCTTCGCGACCTCTTTGTACGCCTTGTACTGCAGCAACCGCGCGAACAGCAGGTCCCTGGCCTCCAGCAGCGCCAGGTCCTCCTCGTCCTCGACCTCGCCGGAGGGCAGCAGCCGGGCCGCCTTGAGGTCGAGCAGCGTGGCCGCGACCAGCAGGAAGTGGCTGGTCTGGTCGAGGTCCCACTCGGGGCCCCGCGAGCGGATGTAGGCGATGAACTCGTCGGTGACCTTGGAGAGCGAGACCTCGGTGATGTCCAGCTTGTGCTTGGCGATGAGGCCGAGGAGCAGATCGAAGGGCCCTTCGAAGACGTCCAGGTGGACCTGGAAGCCCTGGGGGCCGGTCTGCTCGGCGGTGGTCACCTGGCCATTGTGGCAGGTGCCGGCCAGCGCGAGAGCACTTCGCGGGCCAGCTCGCGATAGGCGTTGGCGCCCAGCGAGGAGGGGTCGAACGTGGTGATCGGCTCACCGGCCACGGTCGCGTCTGGGAAGCGCACGGTGCGGTTGATGACCGTGTGGAACACCTTGTCGCCGAACGCCTCGACCACGCGGGCCAGCACCTCGCGGCCGTGCAGGGTGCGGGCGTCGTACATGGTGGCGAGCAGGCCCTCGATCTCGAGGTCCTCGTTGAGGCGCTCCTGGACCTTGGAGATGGTGTCCATGAGCAGCGCGACGCCGCGCAGGGCGAAGAACTCGCACTCCAGCGGCACCATGACGCCGTGGGCGCAGGTCAGCGCGTTGATGGTGAGCAGGCCGAGCGACGGCTGGCAGTCGATGAGGCAGACGTCGTAGTGCGGCAGCAGCGGCTTGATGACCCGGCCGAGCACCTGCTCGCGGGCCACCTCGGTGACCAGCTGGACCTCGGCCGCGGACAGGTCGATGTTGCTGGGCAGCAGGTCGAGGCCCTCGACGCCGGTCTGCAGCAGCACCTCCTCGGCGGTGACGCCGCGCTCCATGAGGAGGTTGTAGACGGTCAGGTCGAGCTGGAGCGGGTTGATGCCCAGGCCGACGGAGAGCGCGCCCTGGGGGTCGAAGTCGACCAGCAGGACCTTGAGGCCGTACTCGACGAGGGCGGCGCCCAGGTTGATGGTGGTCGTGGTCTTGCCGACCCCGCCCTTCTGATTGACCATCGCGACGACGCGCGCGGGGCCGTGCACGGCGGGCGGCACCGGCTCGGGGAACACCGGCCGTGGCCGCTGCGTGGGCCCCAGGTTGACGCCGTTGGAAGGCGCGTTGGTCTTCGTGTCGCCCCAGGGGTTGTCGGGGGTCCCCGGGGTCGAACCCTTGGTCGTCACAGTCACCAGCTCGAACCTCCCTGACGGTCCCGAACCGGACCGTCCGGACGGACACTATGGCGTCACCACTTAACGCGGCAAGGCGGCACGCCGTCGCCGCGGCACGTCGCAAAAGACTATAGATCACTGCCGGGCGCGTGGGTGCGCCGCCGCGTAGACCTCGCGGAGCTTGTCGACGGTGACCAGGGTGTAGACCTGCGTGGTCGTGACCGAGGCGTGGCCGAGCAGTTCCTGGACCACCCTGACGTCGGCGCCGCCGTCGAGGAGATGGGTGGCGAACGAATGCCGCAGGACGTGGGGGCTTATCCCGTCGAGCCCGGCTCGTTCGGCGGCGGCCTGGAGCACTTCCCAGGCGCCCTGCCTGGTCAGGCGCCCGCCGCGGGCGTTGAGGAAGACGCCGGGCGTGCCGCGCCCGTGCGCCAGCAGGCCGGGCCGGGCCCGGACGAGGTAGGCGTCGAGCGCGGCGCGGGCGTAGCGGCCCAGGGGGACGACGCGGGTGCGCCCGCCCTTGCCGCGCAGGCGCACCTGGTCGTCCTCCAGGTCGTCGACGGCCAGGCCGACAGCCTCGGAGATGCGCGCGCCGGTGCCGTACAGGACCTCCAGCAGGGCGCGGTTGCGCAGGGTCAGGGGCGCGCCGTCGGGGCCCGAGGCGGCGATGAGCCGTTCGACCTCGTCCACCGTGATGGCCTTGGGCAGCCGGCGGAGCTGGCGCGGCGGGCGCACCTGGTGGGCGGGGTCGTGGGCGGTGACGCCTTCGCGCAGGGCGAAGCGGTGCAGGCCGCGTACGGCCGAGACCGCGCGCGCGGCCGAGCTGGCGACGAGCGCGGGGTGCTCGCCGTCGCCCTCGCGCAGCGCGGCGAGGAAGGCCTGTACGTCGGCCTCCCCCACCTCGCCGAGCTCGGCACGGCCGCGCGCCTGCAGATGCTCCATGTAACGGCGCAGGTCACGGCGGTAGGACGCGAGCGTGTTGGCGGCCAGCCCCCGCTCCACCGCCAGATGGGCGAGGTAGCTGGAGAGCACTGCCTCCACGAGCCGGTCCTTCCCGATACGTCACGCCTCCGGGGCGTCGGCCGGGCGCAACGTCGCGAAACCCTCGACCGAAGCCGCATATGCGGCGAGGATACCGGCCACGGCCGGGGAATTGTGGATCATACCCATGAGCGCCTTCTCGACCGCGTCGGGCAGCGGGACCCATTCGACCGGCATGTCGATCTCCTCGTGCCGGTGCACGAAGCCGTTCTCCTCGTCGGGGATCTTGGTGAGGTCGCGGGCGAGGAAGACCCGGATGCGCTCGTCGCTCATGCCGGGCGAGGTGCGCAGGTCGACGAGGGTGTGCCAGGTGGCCGCCCGGTAGCCGGCCTCCTCGGCCAGCTCACGGGCCGCCCCGTCGACCAGCGATTCGCCCGCCACGTCGCGGATCCCGGCCGGCAGCTCCCACATCAGCTGCCGGGCCGGATGGCGGTACTGCCTGATCATGAGGACGCGGTCGAGGTCGTCGAGGGCGAGCACCGCGACGGAGCCGGGATGCACCACGTAGTCGCGGTCGGCGACCTCGTCGCGGGGCATCCTGACGGTGTCGGTGACCACCCGGATGACGTAACCGGAGAAATGTTCCTTGCTCTCGACGACGTCCCACGACTCGGGCGTGTCGCTGATCATGGCTGAGCTCACTGGGCGACCCTAGCGCCCACCCGGCCCTCGGCGTAGTCGAGCGCCGCGCCGATGAGGCCCTTGAACATCGGGTTGGCGCGGGTCGGGCGGGAGCGGAACTCGGGGTGCGCCTGCGTGCCGACGAAGAACGGGTGCGTCTCGACCGGCAGCTCGGTGTACTCGACCAGCCTGCCGTCGGGCGACAGGCCGGAGAAGACCAGGCCCACCTTCTCCAGCTGCTCGCGGTAGGCGTTGTTGACCTCGTACCTGTGGCGGTGGCGCTCGTCGGCCTTGGCCTTGCCGCCGTAGAGCTTGCGGGCGAGCGAGCCCTCGGCGAGCTTGGCGGTGTAGCTGCCGAGGCGCATGGTGCCGCCCATGTCGCGCTCGCCGGCGACGACGTCCTCCTGGTCGGCCATGGTGGAGATGACCGGGTGCTTGGTGTCGGGGTCGAACTCGGTGGAGTTGGCCTCGGTGATGCCGGCCATGTTGCGTGCGGCCTCGATGACCATGCCCTGCATGCCGAGGCAGATGCCGAGCAGCGGGACCTTCTGCTCCCTGGCGTGCCGGATGGCGCCGATCTTGCCCTCGATGCCGCGCACGCCGAAGCCGCCGGGGATGAGCACGCCGTCCACGCCGTCGAGCTCGCGCTCGGCGCCCTCGGGCGTCTCGCAGTCGTCGCTCTTGACCCAGCGGATGTTGACCCGCGCGTCGTTGGCGAAGCCGCCCGCGCGCAGCGCCTCGGTGACCGACAGGTAGGCGTCGGGCAGGTCGATGTACTTGCCGACCAGCGCGATCGTGACCTCCTTGGCCGGGCGGTGCACCCGGCGCAGCAGCTCCTCCCACTCCTTCCAGTCGACGTCGCGGAAGGGCAGGCCGAGCCGGCGTACGACGTAGGCGTCGAGGCCCTCGGAGTGGAGCACCTTCGGGATGTCGTAGATGGAGGCGGCGTCGACGGCGGAGACCACGGCGTCCTCGTCGACGTCGCACATGAGGCTGATCTTGCGCTTGATCGCCGTCTGCACGGACCGGTCGGAGCGCAGCACGATGGCGTCGGGCTGGATGCCGATGCTGCGCAGCGCGGCCACGCTGTGCTGGGTGGGCTTGGTCTTGAGCTCGCCGGACGGCCCGATGTAGGGCAGCAGCGAGACGTGCAGGCAGAAGACGTTGTCGCGGCCCACCTCGTGCCGGATCTGCCGGACGGCCTCCAGGAACGGCAGCGACTCGATGTCGCCGACGGTGCCGCCGACCTCGGTGATGACCACGTCGACCTCGGGACCGGCCATGCCCCTGATGCGGTCCTTGATCTCGTTGGTGATGTGCGGGATGACCTGGACGGTGTCGCCGAGGTATTCGCCCCGCCGCTCCTTGGCGATGACGTTGGAGTAGACCTGGCCGGTGGTGACGTTGGCCGAGCCGTGCAGGTCGGTGTCGAGGAAACGCTCGTAGTGGCCGACGTCGAGGTCGGTCTCCGCGCCGTCGTCGGTGACGAACACCTCGCCGTGCTGGAACGGGTTCATCGTCCCGGGGTCCACGTTGAGGTAGGGGTCGAGCTTCTGCATGGTGACCCGGAGACCGCGTGCCTTGAGCAGGCGACCGAGGCTGGAGGCCGTAAGCCCCTTGCCGAGACTGGAGGCGACACCGCCGGTGACGAACAGATGCTTGGTTTGCGATGCGCTGCGCAAAGGGGCTCCCGTGGCTCGATGTGTGGTCGAAGTGTCCACGGGCTCTCAGGATATCAAACAACGCCCCTCACATGCCCGAACGGTATGACCTAGCGGTAACTTTGGTGGCTATGTCACTAGTTCGGCGGATCGTGAACGCGGCGATCCATCGCGCCTACGCGGCGATCCGCCGTGCCGGCGCGATCACTCCGGCCACTCCGGGCGGCCATGAATTCCGCCGGATCGGCGACGGGGTCAGCATCGCGTTCCCTCCCGGGGCGATCTTCGGCGAGGCGTACATCGAGATCGGCGACCACACGCTGATCGGCGAGCGCGTGTCGATCTCCTGCGGCATGAACCCCGGACTCGACCTCGGCCCCTCCTCCATCCTGCGGATCGGCCGCGGCTGCTCGATCGGCCGGGGCAGCCACATCGTGGCACACCAGTCGATCGACATCGGCGACGACGTCTTCACCGGCCCGTACGTCTACATCACCGACCAGAACCACGTCTACGACGACCCCGACGTGCCGATCGGCCGCCAGTGGCCGCGCAACAGCCCGGTCTCGATCGGCTCGGGCTCGTGGCTGGGCGCCGGGGCGATCATCCTGCCGGGCACGACGCTCGGCCGGCAGTGCGTGGTGGCGGGCGGCGCGGTGGTGCGCGGCACGTTCCCGGACCACAGCGTGGTGGCGGGGGTGCCGGCGCGGCGGGTCCGCGGCTACACGCCGGAGCTGGGCTGGCACGACCCCGTGAGGCCGGACCCGGCGTCCTGACACGGAGCGCCGTCGCCGGCCGGGGATGGACCGAACTTCCTTCGGTCGGTTAGCGTCGGTTCATGAGGACCCCTGTGTGCGAACGTCTCGGCGTCGAGTTCCCGTTGTTCGCCTTCAGCCACTGCAGGGACGTCGTGGCCGCGGTCACGAACGCGGGCGGGTTCGGGGTGCTGGGCGCGGTCGCGTACTCGCCCGAGCAGCTCGACACCGAGCTGACCTGGATCGACGAGCAGGTGGGCGGCAGGCCGTACGGCGTGGACGTGCTCGTGCCCGGCAAGGTGGACGCCGCCGCGCTTGAGGGCGGCCACCTGATGGACTTCGTGCCCGAGCGGCACCGCGACTTCGTCACCCATCTGATGTCGAAGTACCAGGTGGGCGGGTCGGCGCAGCCGATGGCGGCGACGGCGGACTCGTTCGGCCGGCGGGTGACGGCGGCGGGCGCGTCGAGCCTGGTGGACGTGGCGCTCAAGCACCCGATCGGGCTGATCGCGAGCGCCCTGGGCCCGCCCCCGCCGGAGATGGTGGCCAAGGCGCGGGAGGCCGGGGTGCCGGTCGCGGCGCTGGTCGGCACCGTGGAGCACGCGCGCAGGCAGGTGGCCGCGGGCGCGGACCTCATCGTGGCGCAGGGCACCGAGGCGGGCGGGCACACCGGCGAGATCTCCACGATGGTGCTGGTGCCGCAGGTCGTGGACGCGGTCGCGCCGGTGCCGGTGCTGGCCGCCGGCGGCATCGCGAGCGGGCGGCAGATGGCGGCGGCCATGGCGCTCGGCGCGCAGGGCGTGTGGTGCGGCTCGGTCTGGCTGACCACGGAGGAGGCCGAGACGGCTCCGGCGGTCAAGCAGAAGATGCTGGCCGCCTCGTCGCTCGACACGGTCCGCTCGAGTTCGCGCACCGGCAAGCCGGCCCGCCAGCTCAGGTCCGCCTGGACGCAGGAGTGGGACGCCGCCCAGGAGAGCCCCGGGCCGCTCGGCATGCCGCTGCAGATGCTCATCGCCGAAGGGGCGATGGCCCGCATCACCACGGCGGCGGAGCGGGGCGAGCCGGGCGCGCTGGAGCTGGCCAACTACTTCGTCGGGCAGGTCGTGGGCCAGCTCGACCAGATCAAGCCCGCCCGGCAGGTGGTCTACGAGATGGTCAGCGAGTTCGCCGAGGCGGTCGAGCGCCTGGCCCGGCTCTCGGAGTGAGCGCCCCTCGGGAGTAACCTGCGCCTGTGGTCGGCACTCCGCCTGAGCTGGAACGCGGCACCGGCGTCCCCGCGCACGTGCAGATCGAGCGGTGGCTGCTGGAGTCGATCGACCGGGGCGAGCTGGCGCCCGGCGACCGGCTGCCCGGCGAGCGGGAGCTGGCCGGGCGGCTCGGCGTGAGCCGGATGACGCTGCGCCAAGCCCTCGCCACGCTGGAGCGCGACGGACTGCTGGTACGGGTCCCGGGACGGGCGGGCGGGGCGTTCGTGTCCGAGCCGCGCGTCGAGTGCGACCTGACCGGGCTCGCCGGGTTCACCGAGCAGATGCGCCGGGCCCACCTGCGGGCCGAGGCGCGCGTCCTGACCGCCGCGACCGTGCCCGCGCCGGGCGCGGCGGCCAGGGCGCTGGGGGTCGCGGCGGGCTCGCCGGTGCACGAGGTGGCCCGGGTGCGCTCGGCCGGCCGCTCGCCGGTGGCGCTGGAGCGCTCGTTCTTCCCGCCGCTGCCCGGCTTCCTCGGCGCGGACCTGACGGGCTCGCTGTACGCGCTGCTCGGCGCCCGCTACGACCTGGAGCCACGCACGGCGGTCGAGCACCTGGAACCGGTGATCGCCGGCGCCGGGGAGGCCGCCGAGCTGGGCATCGCGCCGGGCGCGCCGCTCATGCTCATCGAGCGGACGGCGTACGCGGCCGGCGGCACCCCCGTGGAGTACGCCCGCGACCTGTTCCGGCCGGACCGGGTGCGGATCTCGGTGCGCAGCGGCGTCAGCTGAGCGGCGTCTTGACGACCGTGCCCGCCACGCGGGCGCCCTCGATCTCGACCTCCACCTCGGTGCCGATACCCGCCTCCACGGGCAGGTACGCGTAGGCGATGGAGGCGCGGGCGGTGTAGCCGTAGCCGCCGGAGGTCACCCTGGACACCACCCGGCCGGCCAGGCTGACGGGCTCGTTGCCGAGCGCCACGGCGCGCGGGTCGGCGAGGACGAGGCAGCGCAGCCGCCGTTCCAGGCCGGGGTCGAGCGCGTCGCGGCCGACGAAGTCCTTGTCCGGCTTGACGCAGAAGCCGAGGCCGGCCTCGTACGGCGTGGTCTCCGGGCCGATGTCCGCGCCCCAGACGCGGTAGCCCTTCTCCAGCCGGAGGCTGTCGATGGCGCGGTAGCCGCCCGCCACCAGGCCGTGCGGCTGCCCGGCGCGCCACAGGGTCTCCCAGAGCGCGCGGCCGTACTCGCTGGAGCAGTAGAGCTCCCAGCCGGGCTCGCCGACGAACGTCACGGCCAGCGACAGCACCGGCACGTCGCCGACGGTGGTCTCGCGGGCGGTCATGAACGGCAGGTCCATCGGGCCGGGGGTGAGCCCGGCGACGACGTCGGCGGCGCGCGGGCCCCACAGGGCGAAGCAGGCGTACTGGCCGGTCACGTCGGCGATCCTGGCCCGCGCGCCGGTGAGCGCGGCCTGACGGCGCAGCCAGCCGAGGTCGTGCGTGCCGAACGCGGTGCCGGTGACGACGAGGAACTCCTCCTCGCCCCGCCGGGTGACGGTGAAGTCGCACTCGATGCCGCCGCGCCGGTTGAGCGCCTGGGTGTAGACGACCGTGCCGATCTCGCGGGCCACCCGGTTGGCGCAGACCCGCTCCAGCAGCTCGGCCGCGTCGGGGCCGGTGACCTCGATCTTGGCGAACGAGCTCTCGTCGAACAGTCCGGCCGCCGTGCGCGTCGCGCGGTGCTCGGCGCCGATCGCGGGCGACCAGCCGCGCCCGGCCCAGCCGTACGGCCGCTCCCCCACGTCGCCGGTGTCGTTGGCCGCGTAGTAGTGGACCCGCTCCCAGCCCGCCTTCTCGCCGAAGACGGCGCCGTGGGCGGCGTGCCAGGCGTAGGCGGGCGAGGTGCGCAGCGGCCGGCCCGCGCCGCGCTCCTCGCCGGGGTAGCGGATGTCGTAGTAGGTCTCGTAGTTCTCCACGGCCCGCTTCAGCGTGTACGACGGTGAGCGGTAGTGGCGGCCGAAGCGGCGCACGTCCATGTGCCAGAGGTCCATCGGCGGCTCGCCCCCGATGATCCACTCGGCCATCACCTTGCCGATGCCGCCCGCGCCCGCGATGCCGTGGGCGCAGAACCCGGCGGCCACGTAGAAGCCCGCGACCTCGCTCTCGCCGAGGCAGAACTCGTTGTCGGGGGTGAACGCCTCCGGGCCGTTGACGAGCTTGCGGATGCCGACGTCGCCCATCGCGGGGACGCGGAGCCGGGAGTTGGCGGAGATCTCCTCGAAGCGCGGCCAGTCCTCGGGCAGGAGGCGGCCGTTGAAGTCGGCGGGCACGGCGTCGTAGGAGTCGGGGGCGGCGGTCCAGGGCGCGCAGGTGCGCTCGTAGCCGCCCATGACCAGGCCCCGCACCTCCTGCCGGTAGTAGACGAGCAGGTCGGGGTCGCGCAGGGTGGGCAGGCGGGGGTGGTCGTGGCAGGCGTCGGTGACGACGTACTGGTGCGACATCGGGATGATCGGGACGCGCACCCCGGCCATGCGGCCGATCTCGGCGGCGAACATGCCGCCGCAGTTGACCACGATCTCGCAGTCGATGTCCCCGTGGTCGGTGACGACCCCGGTGACCCGGCCGCGGGCCGTCCTGACGCCGAGGACGCGCACGCCGGTCCTGATCCGCGCCCCGCCCTCGCGGGCCCCGGCGGCGAGGGCGTAGCAGAGCTGGGAGGGGTCGATCTGGCCGTCGGTCGGCAGGTACGCCGCCCCGACCACGCCCTCGGGGTCCATGAGCGGGAACAGCTCCACGGCCTCGGCCACCGAGATCTCCTCCAGCGGCAGCCCCGACGCGCGCGCCCAGCCGATCTGGCGGCGGATCTCCTCCATGCGTTCGGGCGTGGAGGCGAGCTTGATGCCGCCGCACTCGGTCCAGCCGGCGTCGAGGGTGCGGTAGAGCTCGACGGAGTACTGGTTCATGCGGGTGAGCGTGGGATCGGCGCGGAGCTGGCCGACCAGGCCCGCGGAGTGGAAGGTGGAGCCGCTGGTCAGCTCGTCCCGCTCCAGCACGACGACGTCGCGCTCGCCGAGCCGGGTCAGGTGGTAGGCCACGGACGCGCCGCCGACGCCCCCGCCGATGATCACGATGCGGGCCGAGTCGCTCATGATCCGGAGGCTAACCGGCGGGGTGTGAAAGGTCTAGACCGTTCGGTGGCGGGCGGCCTAGCATCGACCATGGCCGTGCCCGAGGCGCCCGTCCCGTCCGAGCTGCTCGACCTGCTGGAGCGCGTCCCCCTGCCGGGCGGCGGGCCGCGCTCGGTCGAGGAGCTGCCCGGCGGGCTCACCAACCGCAACTACAAGGTCGTCACGCCCGCCGGCGCGTACGTGGTGCGGGTGCAGGCCAGCGACGGCGCGCTGCTGGCCATCGACAGGGACGCCGAGCACGCCAGCTCGCTCGCGGCGGCGGCCGCGGGGGTGGGGGCGCCGGTGCACGCGTACCTGCCGGAGCTTGGGGTGCTGGTGGTGGAGTACCTTCCGGCGCGCGCCTTCACCGAGGCGGACCTGCGGGATCCGGCGAACCTGCCGAGGGTGGCGGAGGCGTGCCGGCGGCTGCACGCGGGGCCGCGGTTCCCCCGGGACTTCGACATGTTCGAGGTGCAGCGGCGGTATCTGGGGATCGTGCGGGAGCGGGGCTTCCGGTTGCCGGCGAGATATCTGGATTTCATGCCCGACGCGGCAAAAATCCGGAAATGTCTGGAGGTGCGGGCCGAGGGCACCGTTCCCTGCAACAACGACCTGCTGCCGGGCAACATCCTCGACGACGGCGAGCGCCTGTGGCTGATCGACTACGAGTACGCCGGCAACAACGACCCCTGCTTCGAGCTGGGCAACGTCTGGAGCGAGTCCGACCTGCCGCCGGGCCACCTGGAGGAGCTGGTCACCGCGTACTACGGCCGGCGGCTGCGCCACAAGATCGCCCGCGCCCGGCTGCTCGGCCTCATGTCCAAGTACGGCTGGACGCTCTGGGCCGCCATCCAGGACGGCGCGAACGACACCATCGACTTCGACTTCTGGTCCTGGGGGATGGAGAAGTACGAGCGGGCCGTGGCCGAGTTCACCGGCGGCGGGCTCACGGATCTCATGGACGAGGCCGCGCGTACCGACTGAAGCCGGGCAGACTGGAGCAATGCTCGCCGCACTGACCGGCCTGGGCCTGTCCACGGCCGCCGGCCTCAACGCCTACATCCCGCTCCTGGTCGTTGGCGTGCTGTCGAACCTCACCGACACCGTGAAACTACCCGACGGCTACGCCTGGCTGTCGAACTGGGGCGTGCTCGCGATCATCGCGGTGCTGCTGGCCGCCGAGGTGGTCCTCGACAAGGTGCCCGCCGTCGACAGCGTTAACGACGCCATCCAGACCGTGGTGCGCCCCGCCTCGGGAGGCGTGGTCTTCTCCGCCACCAGCGCCGCCGCCGAGCTGGAGAACTCCTCCTGGATGACCGAGCACCCCTGGGTCGGCTGGCTGCTCGGCATCGGCGTCGCGCTGGCCGTGCACGCCATGAAGGCGGCCGCCCGTCCCCTCGTCAACGTGGGCACGGCGGGGGCCGGCGCCCCCGTCGTGAGCACCGTCGAGGACGCGGGGTCGCTCGGCATGAGCCTGATCGCGATCTTCCTCCCGTTGCTGGTGATCGTCGCGCTGGTGCTGCTCGCCGTGCTGAGCTGGTGGCTCCTGCGGCGCGTACGGCGGTTCCGTGCCCGCAGGCGGGCCGCCCGGAGTCAGCCTCCAGGATGATCCGCGATCACCCTGCGGGCTGATCCGCCGGTTCCCGCGCGCCCCCTACAGTCCTTCCCGGTAGCGAACGCGACGTGTGGGCGTCACGTGGCCCCCGACCCTGCCGCGCCCACGCGGTGAGGGGTTCCGGTGCTCCGCCGGGACCCCTCACGCTGCCACTCGACGCAGCCACCCCGTCACCAGGTGGACGAACTCCGCGGGCCGCTCCTCGTGCAGCCGGTGGCTGGAGCCCTCCCAGCACACGACCTTGGACGCCGGGTCCTTGAGCAGCCCCGCCTCCCAGGACGCCCGCCCCGCGTCGGACCAGATCGACAGCACCGGGCAGGTCCGCCGCGCCAGGTACTCCTCGCTCGCGGGCCGCGCCCCGATGGCGTCCGGCGCGGTGAACATCGCCTCCATCGCCTCGGCCAGCACGTGCGGGGCCATGCCGTGCAGGCGGCGCTTGTGCCAGCGGCGGACGACGGCGGGGGTGGCGGCGTTCGTGCACCACTCGTCGATGGCCTCGGCGGCCTCGTGCGGACGCGGCCCGCGCAGGCCCGCCACCATCCGGGGGAAGCCGCGGACGATGTCGTCGGACATGCCGTAGCCGGGATCGACGGCGACGAGCGCGCGGACCCGGTCCGGATGCTCGACGGCGAGGACGGAGACCACCTGGGCGCCCATCGAGTGGCCGACCGCGACCACCTGCCGGACGCCGAGGCCGTCGAGGAGCGCCTTGAGGTCGGCGGCCATCGCGCGGGGCGTGTTGCCGGTCTCAGGGACCGACGAGTAGCCGTGCCCGCGCAGGTCGGGGGCGATCACGCGGTGACCGGCTGCGGTCAGGGCGTCGATGTGCCAGGACCACTGGTGGGAGTCGGTGCCCCAGCCGTGCACGAGCAGCAGCGGCGGGCGTTCGGCGTCGCCGGTGCCGTCGTCGGTGTAGAAGAGCCGGACGTCGCCGGCCACGTCGGCATAGGCCATCGGTCAACCCACCCCGCCCGCGCCGGGGCTCGTCCCGGGGCTCGTCCCCGGCGCTGGGCCTGCGGCGGGGCTCGTCCCGGGGGCCGGGCTGGGGGCCGGGCTGGGGGCCGCGCCGGGGGGCGGGCCCAGGAGGGCCACCTCGCCCGCCGTCCAGCCGCCGTCCACGGCCAGCTCCGCGCCGGTCACGTACGACGCCGCGTCCGACAGCAGGAACGCGATCGCCTCGGCCACCTCCTCGGGCTCGCCCCACCGCCCGGCCGGAGCCAGGGGGAAGGTCCCCTCGCCGGAGACGGCGCCGAACGGCCGGGTCATCGGGGTGACGATCATCCCGGGATGCACCGAGTTGACGCGGATCCGATCCCGCGCGAACTCCAGCGCCGCGATCTTCGTCAGCCCGCGCACGCCCCACTTGGAGGCGCCGTACCCGCCCGTTCCCGGCAGCGCGAAGAGCCCCGCGACGGACGACAGGTTCACGATCGCGCCGCCGCCCGACGCCCGCATGGCCCCGGCGACGGCCTTGAGCCCGAGGAAGACCCCGACCAGGTTGATCCGCAGCACCCGCTCGAACTCCGGCAGGGACTGCTGTTCGATGGTCACGGCGGTCGCGATGCCCGCGTTGTTGACCAGGCCGTCCAGCCGCCCGAACTCCTCGACCGTGCGCGCGACCACCGCCGCCCACCGCTCCTCGTCGGTCACGTCGTGCGGCAGGAACCGCCCGCCGACCTCCTTGGCGGTGGCGGTCCCCTCCTCCTCCAGCACGTCGGTGAGCACGACGTGCGCCCCGCCCGCGGCGCAGCGCCGCGCGGTGGCCGCGCCCATGCCGCGCGCTCCCCCGGTGATGATCACAACCTTGCCGTCCAGCACGCCCGCCGCCGCCCTTCCGCCGCGATCCAGCTCCGACCCTTGTGCACTGAAACACGACTCCTCTCCTGGATCAAGTGCTTGCTTGGCACAGGCAGGGGCGCGGGCCGCGCGGCGCGCCAGGACCGCCGGGGCCGACTATCCTCAAGACAACGACACCGACAAGGGGGGTGACGGAGATCGGCGAATTCCTCGTCGTCGTCCTGGTGATTCTGGCGTTCCTCCTGCTGCTCGGAGGCGTCGGCATCTACCTGCTGGTCAAGCTGGGCCGAAAGGCCGCAGGCCACGCCAAGCAGGCAGCCGGCCGCCTCAGCACGCACGTCAACGCGATGGGCACGGGCGACGCCGCCGAGGTCGAACGCCTCCGCCTCGACCTGCGCCGCGAGGTCGCCCTCACCCGCCAGGCCTTCGAGCACGCCCAGCGCCAGGGCTGGGGCCTCGGCGACCTGCCCCGCCTCCTTGCCGACCTGGAGGCCCAGGCCGAGGTCCACGACGGCCAGCTCGGCATGTACGCCCAGCAGCGCCGCGTCTCCCCCTACGTGGACCACGCCACGCTCGGCCGGCTGCGCGAGCACCAGGCCACGCTGACGGCCATGTGCGCCCGCATCCGCGCCGACCTCCTCGGCGACCAGGTCCAGCACACCGCCGCCGGGATCGCCGACCTGTCGTCGCGTACGGACCTGGAGATCGAGGCCCGCCGCCGCCCACCGGACCCCCTCGAAGAGATCGACGAGCTCTACCGCCGTTCCCTCGACGAACGCCGAGAACGCCCCTGACGTTCACTAACCGTGGCATCCTTGACACGCAGAGCAAGGAGTCACGTCGATGACCGCGGCCTTTCCCAAGTGGTTCCACCCCCGCCCGCGCGGCGGTTGGACCGCCGACATGCTCGACCACCTTCCCCCTGGCGCGCCACGGCACGTCGAGCTGATCGACGGGTCACTGATCACGATGCCGCCTCGGACGGCGTTCCAGCTTTACGCGGTCCGGCTGTTCGAGAACCGCCTGAAGCCGCCGGAGCACCTCGCGGTGGTCCGCGAGATGACGGTGACCCTTCACCTTCGAGCTGGAGCCGGCCGTCAAGGCTTACGTCCCCACCGGCATCCACCGCGAGAGACTGCAGCTCGACATCGGTTTCGACGTCGACCTCGACCTGCATCTGAGCTGGCCGCCGCGCTCTTAGCGATAACGGGCCAGTTCCCACGGGTCGTGCGCGGAGAACACCTCGACCTCGTCCCCGTGGTCGCGTACGAGCTCGCGCAGCCGGGCCTGGGTGCCGAGCCGCAGGTCGCGATGCACCTCTGAGCGGGTCTGGACGAAGTCCAGCAGCGGGTGCGGCTCCTTCAGCGCCTCCAGCTCACGGTGGTAGTAGTAGGCGTCGCCGCAGTGCAGGAGCCACCGGCCGCCGTCCCGCACGGCGACCCCCGTGTGGCCGGCGGTGTGCCCGCCGAGCGGGATCAGCTTGATCTCCGGCGGCAGCCCTTCCGGCTGCACCGCCGTGAAGCCGAACCACTCCTCCCCCGGTACGGGACGGTAGGTGACCCAGTCGGGGCCGTGAGCCCAGTGAGCGGGACGGTAGCGGGAGCCGGCCGCCTCGGCCAGGGCCGCTTCGAGCTCGGCGGCAAGCACATGAACCCGTGCGCCGGGGAAGTCGGGAAGGCCGCCGCAGTGGTCCACGTCCAGATGGGTCACGATGATGTGGCGGACGTCGGACGGCGTGTAGCCGAGCCGGGCGATCTGGCGGACGGCCGTCTCCTCCTCGTCCAGGACGGGTTGCGCCATCTCGACCCATTCGACCCCGAGCGTGCCGCCGGGGTCACGGACATCGTCGAGGCCGAGTCCGGTCTCGATCAGCACCAGGCCGTCGGCGTCGGTTTCGACCAGCAGACAGTGGTTCACGGCGGGCGCGGGCGGAGGACCGTCGTAGGTGGCCTCGATCGTCCGTACGGATCCGCAGTTCAGATGATGGATCTTCATGGCGTCTAGACTGCGACTTGAAGCGCGGTTCAAGTCAAGGGGCAGTGGTGGACGAGGATTGGCTGGACATCGCCGAGGTGGCGCAGCGGTCCGGGCTGGCGCCTTCGGCGCTGCGGTTCTACGAGAAGAAAGAACTGATCGCCTCCGGCGGACGCAACGGGCTCCGCCGTACGTACCGACCGGATGTTCTGGAACGTCTGGGGCTGATCACGTGCGCGCGTGAGGCCGGACTCTCGGTCGCGGAGATCGGCCGGTTCTTGGCGGCCCGGCCCGGCGACCCGGATCTGCGCGCCCACATGGCCGCCAGGGCAAGCAGCCTCGATGAGCAGATCGGCCGGCTCACCCGGCTGCGCGACAGTCTCCGGCACGCCGCCGTCTGCGATCACGAGCCGATCGTCCAATGCCCCGACTTCAAACGGGCCCTCGGCACCGGGCCCGCCCGACCTCAGCCGCGGCCCCATTCCCCGTAGACCAGGGCGGCCAGTTCGGCCTCCGTCGCGCCGGCGTTGGCCGCCGCCTTGGTGGCCTGGGCCTGGGCCGTCGTGGGCAGCAGGCCGTCCAGCAGGATCGGCAGGGACAGGCGGCGCAGCAGCACCTCGGCGGCCGAGACGCCGTACGGGCGGCGGGTCACCGCCACGTTCACCCGCAGCGCGTGCTCGTTGCCCGGCGGCACGCCGGGACGGTCGATCTCGACGGCGGCGTAGCGGAAGCCGTTCGCCAGGTCGCAGGGGGCGCAGCCGGCCGGGCCCCGGCTGAGCCGGCCCCCGCACTCGGGGCAGGTCAGCCGGTCGTAGGCGGCGTCCACCACCCGCCAGGGGTGCCGGTCGGGCTCGTCCACGACCATCTCGGCGATGAGGCGTTCGCCTGGCGGGTTTGCGGTGCCGAACTCGCGCTCCACGAAGGCCCGCCAGCCCTCCTCGACGATCTTGTCCACCAGGGCCGCGCACCGCGCACAGGCGGGCGCCCCGGCGGGCTCCCAGTGACCGCACTCCTCACATCGCCGCATGTCCCGAACCGTACGCAACCGCCTGAGCGCGGCGCATCCCGTTATCCGGCCGCCGGGGCTCTCTCCAGCTCCGCGATCGTGGTCCTGAGCCAGGTCAGCTCGGCCTGGCTGGTGGCCTGGGCGATGACGAGCAGGCCCTGCCGGAACGGGTCCGCGAACTCCTCGGCCGCCATTGGCCGCTCGCCGTCGTAGAAGAAGCTGGTCGGCTCCTCCAGGAACGTCAGCCGCCTGCGCAGCACGGCCGCCTGCGCGCCCGGCTCGTCCAGCAGGCGCAGGAACGCCAGCAGCGTGAACCAGCGGTTCTCGTCGCTGATGTCGAGGTCGGCGGGCTCACGCAGGCGCCGCTCCAGCTCCGCGCGGCCGTCCTCGGTCAGGTAGAGGACGCGGCGGGGCGCGGCGGCGGCGCCCGGCTCGTCCTTCCTCGTCACCCATCCGGCGGCGGCCAGGCGCTTGATGGCCGGGTAGAGCGTGCCGTCGGCCACCGGGCGTACGTGCCCCATGAGGGCGGCCACCCGTTTACGCAGCTCGTAGCCGTGCAGGGGGTGGTCGCTGAGGAACCCGAGTATCGCCAGCTCCAACATGACGATGAGCATACCTCGGTGTCGATATATATTGATCCCGAGGTATGAGGAGACCGTCATGCACGATGCCATCGTCCATCCCAGCGGCGCCCGCATGCGCTGGGTCGAGCTGCCCGGCCCGGATCCGGCCCGGGTCTACGTCCACGGGCTCGGCGCCACCTCGGCCCCCTACTACGCGGAGGTCGCCGCTCATCCGCTGCTGCCGCGCCGCCGTTCCCTCCTGATCGACCTGCTCGGGTTCGGCATCAGCGACCGGCCGCGGGATTTCGCGTACACGCTGGAGGCCCACGCCGGCGCGCTGGCCGCCGCCCTGGAGAAGGCGGGGGTCGCCGACGCGGCGCTCATCGCCCACAGCATGGGAGGGGCCGTGGCC
Organism: Nonomuraea sp. B208; assembly: GCF_057536035.1. Lineage (NCBI taxonomy): Bacteria > Bacillati > Actinomycetota > Actinomycetes > Streptosporangiales > Streptosporangiaceae > Nonomuraea > Nonomuraea sp. B208. The sequence continues at coordinate 128,978 of NZ_BAAJOU010000009.1, read as the reverse complement.
ATCGTCCTGGCCGCCCGGTATCCCGAGCTCGTCTCCCGGCTGGTCCTCGTGGACGCCAACCTCGACCCCTATCCTCCGGCCCCGGTGCCGCCCGGCGGCAGCGGCATCGCGAGCTACGGGGAGGAGGAGTTCGTCGGCGGCGGGTGGAAGGAGGTGCGCGATCGCGTGGGGCCGCACTGGTGGTCCACGATGCGCCTGGCCGACCTGCGCGGGCTCCACCGCACGGCCGTCAGCCTCGCCCGGGGCACCGATCCCACGATGCGCGAGCTGCTCGTGTCGCTGCGGATGCCGCGTACGTACCTGCATCCGGAGGGCGGCGCCCCGGACGACGCCGACGGTCTGCGGGCGGCCGGGGTCCGGGTGCTGTCCATCCCGGAGTCGGGCCACAACATCATGCTCGACAACCCGGACGCCTTCGCCCGAACCCTCAACGACCTCCTCCCCTGACCACCCGCTCCCCCACCCTCCGGTCAGACAGGCCAGAGGGCGGAGGGAGGCGGGTAGGCGCGGGCGCAGACCAAGGCGCGGGTACGAGCCCGGGCGCAGACGCGGGTGCAGGCCCAGGCGCGGATGCGGGGCCAGGCGCGGGGCCCGGGCGCAGGTGCGGGTGCAGGCTCCGCAGGTGCGGATGCAGGCCCAGGTGCAGGTCCGCGCCCAGATGCGGGCGCGGACCCTTGTGTGAGTGCGGACCCAGGTGCGGGCGCGGGACCCGAGTGCGGCTACCGGCCCAGGTGCGGATGCGGAGCCGGGTGCGGACGCGGATCAGCCTGTGGGTGTTTCGGTGGTGGTCGGTGTTTCGGTTGTCGTGGGTGTGCCGGTCTCTGTGGGGGTGCCGGTTACGGCGGGTGTGGCGCTGCCGGGGTTGGTCGCCTCGCCGGTTACCGCGTCGATGGCGACCTCCTGCTTGGTGCCGTTCGGGAGGATGACGTCGGCCTCCCAGACGGGCTTGCCGTGTTCGGAGTCCAGGTTGAGCTCCGTCACGCGCCCCTCGGGGACGGTGGCGGTGATCTTGTCCAGGGCCTGGGTCCAGTCGACCTTGACCGCGCTCAGCAGGTTCTTGAGCTCGGCCATGTCCTCCGGATCGTCGTCCTCCAGGCTCGGGCCGGAGACGACCTTGCCGTCGGCGACGTCCAGCCGGCGCTCGGTGCCGTCGCGGTCAGCGACCTGCACCTCCCAGCGCTTACCGTTCTCCTCGCTCTCGATCGAGACGAGCGCGGCGCCGGACGCGGCGGATAGCGCGGCCTGGGCGGCGCGCTTCAGGTCGTCCGCCCCGGCGGCGCCGGGCGTGCCGGCGGTGGGCGAGCCGGTTGCGGGAGTGGACACCATCGGGCCGGTGGGCGGGGCGCTCGGCACGCCCCCGGTCGGGCTGGGCGGCTGGGCGGCCAGCCGCTCGATCCCCTGTGCTTCGTGCGCGGCCTGGCCGCCGCACGCTCCCGTCAGCAGCGCGGCGCCGGCCAGGACCCCCGTGAGCGTCTTGTTCATGGAGGCTCCGCTGCCCACCGGCGCCGGGTCCATGCCGCGCCCGGCCGAGCCACGGCCGCTGGGCGAGGGCTACTTGACGCCGGCCTCGCGCATGTCGCGGAGCTCGCGCTTGAGCTCCTTGATCTCGTCGCGCAGCCGCGCTGCCACCTCGAACTGCAGGTCGGCCGCCGCCTGGTGCATCTGCTCGGTGAGCGACTCGACGAGCGACTCCATCTGGGCCCGCGGCATCTCGCCGGCGATGGCCTTGGCGTGCTGCCCGGCGGCGCGGCCGCCGAAGCCGGGCACCGGGGCCTTGCCGCGCGACTGCTGGCGGCCGCCTCCGCCGAGGAGCTTGTCGGTGTCGGCGTCCTCGCGCTGCAGCGAGTCGAGGATGTCGGCGATCTTCTTGCGCAGCGGCTGCGGGTCGATGCCGTTGGCCTCGTTGTAGGCGATCTGCTTGGCCCGGCGCCGGTTGGTCTCGTCGATCGCCCGCTCCATGGACGGGGTGACCTTGTCGGCGTACATGTGGACCTGGCCCGACACGTTACGGGCGGCGCGGCCGATGGTCTGGATCAGCGACGTCTCGGAGCGCAGGAAGCCCTCCTTGTCGGCGTCGAGGATGGCGACCAGCGACACCTCGGGCAGGTCGAGGCCCTCGCGCAGCAGGTTGATGCCGACGAGCACGTCGTATTCGCCGGTGCGCAGCTCGCGCAGCAGCTCGATGCGGCGCAGCGTGTCGACCTCGCTGTGGAGGTAGCGGACCCGGATGCCGAGCTCCAGGAGGTAGTCGGTGAGGTCTTCCGCCATCTTCTTGGTCAGCGTGGTGACGAGCACCCGCTCGTCGCGCTCGGCCCGCTCGCGGATCTCGTGGACCAGGTCGTCGATCTGGCCCTTGGTGGGCTTGACCACGATCTCGGGGTCGACCAGGCCGGTCGGGCGGATGACCTGCTCGACGACCTCGCCCTTGGCCCGCCCCAGCTCGTAGGGGCCGGGCGTGGCCGACAGGTAGACCGTCTGCCCGATCCGCTCCAGGAACTCCTCCCACTTGAGCGGCCGGTTGTCCAGCGCCGACGGCAGCCGGAAGCCGTGGTCGACCAGGGTGCGCTTGCGCGAGGCGTCGCCTTCGTACATCGCCCCGATCTGCGGCACGGTCTGGTGCGACTCGTCGAGGACCAGCAGGAAGTCCTCGGGGAAGTAGTCGAGCAGCGTGTTGGGCGCGCTGCCGGGGGCCCGGCCGTCCATGTGGCGCGAGTAGTTCTCGATGCCGGAGCAGGTGCCGATCTGGCGCATCATCTCGATGTCGTAGGTCGTGCGCATCCGCAGCCGCTGCGCCTCCAGCAGCTTGCCCTGCCGCTCCAGCTCCGACAGCCGCTCGGCCAGCTCCGCCTCGATGCCCGCGACCGCCGCGGCCATGCGCTCCTCGCCGGCGACGTAGTGGGAGGCGGGGAAGATGTAGAGCTCCTCGTCCTCGGTGATGACCTCGCCGGTGAGCGGGTGCATCGTGGACAGCTTCTCGATCTCGTCGCCGAACATCTCGATGCGGACGGCGAGCTCTTCGTACTTCGGGATGATCTCGATGGTGTCGCCGCGCACCCGGAAGGTGCCGCGGGTGAAGGCGAGGTCGTTGCGGGTGTACTGCATGTCGACCAGGCGGCGCAGGAGCTGGTCACGGTCGATGTCCATGCCGACGCGCAGGCGGGCCATGCGGTCGACGTATTCCTGCGGGGTGCCGAGGCCGTAGATGCACGACACCGAGGCGACCACGATGGTGTCGCGCCGGGTGAGCAGCGAGTTGGTCGCCGAGTGACGCAGCCGCTCGACCTCGTCGTTGATCGAGGAGTCCTTCTCGATGTAGGTGTCGCTCTGCGGGACGTATGCCTCGGGCTGGTAGTAGTCGTAGTAGGAGACGAAGTATTCGACCGCGTTGTTGGGCAGCATCTCCCGCAGCTCGTTGGCGAACTGCGCGGCGAGCGTCTTGTTGGGCTGCATCACCAGGGCGGGCCGCTGCAGCCGCTCGATCAGCCAGGCGATCGTGGCGGTCTTGCCGGTGCCGGTGGCGCCGAGCAGGACGCTGTCCTTCTCGCCGGCCTTGACGCGGCGCTCCAGCTCGGCGATGGCCGTCGGCTGGTCGCCCGAGGGAGTCATCTCGGTGACGACCTCGAACGGCGCCACCTTCCGCTGCAAATCTGTGACCGGACGCATGCTGTCACTGTAGGTGCCGCGACCGACAGAATCCGACCTCAGGCGGAGCGCTCGCCGATGCGCGGGAATGGCGTGGTGGAGAAGACGACCTCGACGGGCACCTCGAAGTAGCCGGCGATCCTCAGGGCCAGGTGAAGGCTGGGGCTGTACTCGCCCCGCTCCAGGTAGCCGACGGTCTGGTAGTGCACGCCCAGGGCGTCGGCCAGTTGTCTTCTGGTCACGTTCCGCTCGGCCCGGAGCAGCGCGATGCGGTTGTAGACGGTCTCGCTCATCACCGCGTATCTTCTCAGCCCCGCGCCCGGCCCACCTCAATCGTAGATCTACTACATAGGTGGCATGTCTACTACAAGGCGCAACAGACCTGTGACATCCCTTTGCAAGTGAATAGTAAGTGACACCCGATACGGTCGGATTCGCGCCGGTAGCGGAAAAGAGAGGTTCGATGTCACGACCCAGAGAGGCACTGATCCAGGCAGGTCAGGGCATAGCCCAGGCGGTGGCCCAAGGGGGTGACGTACGCGGGGCGGTGGGCCAGGTCGCCGGCCAGTTCGCCGGGCAGGTGGGCGGCCAGCGCGGCAACCAGGGCCAGGCTCCCGGCTTCGCGCTGAACCCGCACGACTTCGCCGGGGAGCGGGACGGGGGCACGTCCGTCGGCACGCTCATCGAGGCGCGCACCGCCTCGCTGAACGAGGCCGGCGAGATCGTCAACCGCAGCTTCGCCGAGAACGGCATGCACGTCATCTCGCCGGTCGTGATCCCCAAGAGCGGCACCGCCAAGGTCCTGGTGCCCCTGGGCATCCTCGTGGCGCTCGGCCTCATCGGCGCGCTCGGCAACGTCATCCCGAACACCGACCTGTTCTTCGGGCCGCACTACTGGGTGACGCTGGTCCTCGCGGCCGCGTTCCTGTGGTGGCGGCGCAGCGTGGTGATGGTCCCCGAAGGCTGCAAGGCGCTCATCACCAAGTTCGGCAAGCTGGTGCACATCGCCGACCCGGGCCGGGTGACGCTGTTCAACCCGTGGAAGCGGGTCAGCTACATCGTCAACACCACCCGTGAGTACCCGTTCAACGCCCCCATCCGCGAGGCGCCGACGCAGCAGGGCGTCAAGGCGAGCGTGGACCTGTTCCTGCAGTTCAGGATCGAGAACCCGGCGGAGTTCATCTTCGTGCTCGGCTCGGTCAGCGGCTTCCAGTCCAAGCTGCAGAACGCCATCAGCGAGGTCACCCGCTCCCTCATCTACGCCCAGCGCGCCGAGGACATCTACGACCTGGTGGGCGAGAGCACGCTCGGCATGCTGGAGAGCCTGAACCAGCAGTTCCTGCCGGCCGTCCGGCTCACGGACGTGAACATCACGCACGCCGAGCCGTCCAGCCAGGAGTACCGCATGGACCTGGCCGCCCCCGAGATGGTCAGGGTCGCCAAGGAGGCGTACACCTACGAGTACGAGCTCCAGCTCCGCAAGGAGCAGAACGAGGGCGACCTGGTCAAGGAGCTGGCCGGGCTCCAGGAGACGCTGAGCGCCATCCAGGCGGAGATCGCCGGCTACCAGGCCCGCATGGACACCGCGCTGGAGCGCGCGACCCACCAGGCCACGGCGCAGGCCAGGCAGCGCCTGGTCGAGGCCGAGTCCACGGCCAACGCCAACGCCGCGCTCCTGGAGGCGCAGGCGCTGGACATCAGGGCGCTGTCGGCCGCCGAGGCCCCCGAGATCCTCGACTACCGCTTCCAGCAGGACCTGCTCGCCAAGCTGGAGTCCGTCGCCACCCGGCTGCCCCAGGTGGTGCAGGTCGGCGAGCAGAGCGACATCGACTTCCTCGCCCTCGCCCAGCAGCTCGTGGGCGGCAAGGGGGCGCAGCTCTTCTCCGCCGAGGACATGGCCGCCATCCGGTCCCGCCTCGACGAGATCGGCACCCGTGTCCGCGACCGCGAGGCCGAGATCGCGGCGCTGCTCAGGAAGGCCGCGGCCGACGTCGCCGGCGCCCAGGAGCCGCCCGTGCCCGACCAGGACCTGGAGCGAACCGTCGAACGCCTGCTGCCCGGCAAGGGGGAGATCCGATGAGCCGCGAGTTCTCCAAGATCAAGGAGTCGGTCGCCTCCTGGGGCGACATCCGCCAGCTGCTGAGGGGCGGCGAGCAGGGCCAGCTCGTGCCCGTCGTCATCCCCAAGGACCGGCGCGGCTTCGCCTGGATGACGCTGATCTTCCTGGCGCTCTACTTCGCGGGCATGGCCGCGCTGACCGACTTCACGGTCTCCGCCGCGCTTCTGGCGCTGCTGTTCCTTCTCCTCGCGCTGGTCACGATGTGGCGCAAGGCGATCATCGAGATCGAGGAGGGCACCACCGGCGTGCGCAGCCGCTGGGGCGCCATCACCGGCACGCTGCCGCCGGGCCGGCACTACCTGTGGCTGCCGTGGGACCGGGTGGACGCGGTCGTCGACACCTCCACCGAGATCCCGTACTCGGCGCCCATCGTGGCCTGCCCCACGGCCGAGAACGTGCCGCTGAAGTCGATCGAGTTCTTCCTGAAGTTCCGGATCGTCGACCCGGTGGCCTTCCACCGCACGATCGGCGCGGGCAACTTCGACCTGGTGCTGTCCAGCGCCGTGCAGGACGCGATCCGCCAGCGCAGCCGCAGGGTCAACACCGAGCGGGCCTACGACCTGCGCGGCTCCGACGTCGGCGACATGCAGGACGCGCTCAACCGGCAGCTCGGCCGCTACGGCGTGCGCATCACCGGCGCGAACATCCCCGACGTCCAGCTCCCCGACCAGTACCAGCAGCACCTGGCCACCCGGGAGAAGGTCGCCAAGGAGCTGTCGGCGTACGAGCGCGAGTGGGAGCTGACCCGCAAGCGCCGCATCGACACGCTGCTGATGGAGATCGAGCGCTCCAAGAAGACCCGCGACGCCCGCGTGGTCGAGGTCAAGGCCGCCTACAACACCGCGCGCAAGGACGTCGCGCGCATGCTGGAGGAGCAGGAGACCGAGGCGCAGCGGGTCACGTGGGAGATCGAGGCGCGCGGCAGGGCCGAGCTGACCGCCGCCGAGAACGAGGCCAAGGCGCTGCGCCGGCTGGCCGAGTCCTACCGCGACAACCGGGCCGTGCTGCAGTACGAGCTGGCCAGAAGGCGGCTCGACGTCGGCGCCCGCCTGGCGGAGAACGCCCCCCAGCCGCTGGTCGTACGGACCCAGCAGGGCCAGGGCGACTCCGCGCTGTCCACCCTCCTCCTGGCCCAGTTGCTCCCCCGCCTCTCGGGCCAGAACGGCCACTCCCCTTCCGCTCAGTAACCAGGAGAAGAACCCCATGGTGTTCCGCAAACTGATGGCCGCGTTCGGCGCGGGCGTCGAGGTCGACACGGTCCTCACGAACACGGGCGTGCGGCCGGGCGAGAGCCTGCACGGCGTGGTCAACTTCCGCGGCGGCAACAACGACTACAAGGTCGAGGGCATCTACATCGACCTGACCGCCGTGGTCGAGGTGGAGTCCGGCGACAACGAGTACAAGACGAGCTACAGCTTCCTGCGCCAGCAGGTCGCGGGCACGTTCCAGCTCGCCGCCGGAGCCCAGCACCAGCAGCCGTTCCAGATCGCGATCCCGTGGGAGACGCCGATCAGCGCGATCGGCGGCCACCCGCTGCACGGGATGAAGCTGGGCGTCCAGACGGAGCTGGCCCTCGCGGGCGCGCTCGACAAGGGCGACCTCGACCCGCTGTTCGTCAGCCCGCTGCCGGCCCAGGAGTACGTCATCGCGGCGCTCGACCGGATGGGCTTCCACTTCAAGAAGGCCGACCTGGAACGCGGCACGCTGTACGGCTCCACGATGCCGTTCTTCCAGGAGATCGAGTACTACGCCGGCGGGCAGTGGCGGCGCCACTTCAACGAGCTGGAGCTGACCTTCATCGCCGGGCCGCGGCAGATGGACGTCATCCTGGAGGCCGACAAGCGCGGCGGCTTCCTGACCTCCAGCCACGACGCCTACAACCGCTTCACCGTGCACTACGACGGCCCGCCGCACGCGGCGGAGCAGGCGCTGCAGCACGGCCTGGAGCAGATGGCCCGCCACCGCGGCTGGTTCTGAGCCGGGTCACGTCCCCGGGCGGAGGGTGCCGCCCGGGGCGACGTCCCCGGCATCTTTCGCCAGGTGATCGTTCTCTGGTGGTCTCCTTGCGCGGTCGTTACCATGACCTCGGGGACTGACTGATCGTCGGACGGCGGGGCGAAGATGGCACGGTTCGTGTGGGCGATGAAGCGGGCCGCTCCGTGGGCGGCGCGCAACGCCGACGGCGCCATCGCCCTCGTTCTGGCCGTCGTCGTGGGCGTGCTCGGCATCATCCCCGACGAGATGTTCGGCAAGGACGGCCAGGACATCCAGCGCCAGCTCGTCAACGCCGCGACGCTGGTCATCCTCGCGCTGGTGGCCACCGCGCTGCTGCGCGACCGGCTGCGCCAGGCCCCCGTCGAGCGGACGATCACCTCGGGCGCGCTGGCCGAGCTGCCGGTGCGCCTGGCGCGCATGGAGCAGATCGAGAGCCTCGCCCACAGCACCCGCCGCGCGCTCGACGCCCTGCAGCTCGTCCGCGTGCTGGGCAGCCGGCAGGAGATCGCGCAGTCGCACGCCGAGGCGCGCAAGGACACCGCCCGCTGGAGCTTCAAGGGCGGCACCGGCACCTACCTGCGGGCGGTCACGCTGCCGCTGTGCGTGGCGGCGGCGCGCAGGGAGAAACGGCACCTCACCGTCAGGGTCGAGGTGCTCGACCCGGCCGACGCCGAGGTGTGCGAGACCTACGCCCACTACCGCCGCTCGCTGTCGGAGTCGCCCGACGCCACCGGCGAGACGTGGACGACCGACCGGGTCAGGAAGGAGTCGTACGCGACCATCCTGGCCGCCTTCTGGCACCGCCAGCGCTACGGCCTGCTCGACATCGCCGTGGGCCTGTCGGCCACGATGACCACGTTCAGGTGGGACCTGTCGAGCACCCGCCTGATCATGACGGTCGAGGACCCCAACATGGCGATGACGGCGCTCGCCGGCACCTTCTACTACGAGAACTGCGACACCGAGCTGCGGCTCAGCTTCGAGCAGGCGCGGCGGGTGCCGCTGGAGCAGTACAAGAAGGTGCCGCTGAGCGACGAGCCGACCATCGAGGAGGTGCAGGAGCTGTTCGAGCACATCGGCATGCCCCTGCCCAAGTCGTACGACGGCCGCGACGTGGTGGACATCGCGCGCAAGGCGCTGCGCGCCGTGGACCCCTACGGACCATGAGCTACCGGGACGTACGCCGCAGGGTGACGGCGGGACAGGCGCGGGAATGGGCCCTGGAGGCGCTGGAACGGCCGCTGAGCGCCGTACGCCATCCCCTGGGCTTCGTCTGCCTGCCTCTGGAGCGCGACGGCGACGAGGGCGTCTGCGTCCATCTGTGGTCCGCCTCGCTCGCCCACGCCGAGAGCACCACCTCGCAGATCCACTGCCACAGCTGGGACCTTTTCAGCCACGTGCTCTACGGGCAGATACGCAACGTGCACGTCAACGTCACGGACGCCGGCGAGCAGGCCACGCACCGGGTGTTCGAGGTGGTCAGCGACGCCTCCGGCGACCGCATCTCGCCCACCGGCCGCACCGTGCGGCACGCCACCGGCCTCGTGGAGGTCTTCGGCCCCGGCGACACCTACACGCTGCCGGCCGGCCGCTTCCACTCCAGCGTGGTGCCCGAGGGCGGCGAGGCCGCCACCGTCGCGCTCGGCAGGGGCCGGCCGGGCAGCCACGACCTGTCGCTCGGGCCGCTCGACGCCGGTCCGCACCGCGTGTCCAGGCAGCCCCTGGACCCCGGCGAGACCGCACTCGCCGTCCGCCTCGTCACCGCGCACCTGACCTGAGGGGTAGCCGATGGACCTGGACCACGCTCGCACGGTCGCCGTCGAGGCCGCCGAGGCCGCGGGAGACCTGCTCAGGGAGGGCACACGGGGCACGATCGGGGTCCGGGCCAAGGGCGTGGCCGGCGACGTGGTCACCGACCTCGACCTCGCCTCCGAGAAGCTGCTGCTGGAGCGCATCCTGACGGCGTTCCCGTCCCACTCGGTGATCGCCGAGGAGTCCGGGCTGGTCGGGGCGGCGGGCGGCGAGTGGACGTGGCTGGTCGACCCGCTCGACGGCACCAACAACGTGGCGATCGGGCTGCCCGCGTACGTGGTGGGCGTGGCGCTGTGCAGGGACGGGCGGCCGGTGCTGGGCGTGGTGCACGACCCGGTGTCCGGGCAGACGTGGTCGGCCCTGCGGGGGCGGGGGGCGACGGCCTCCTCGGGGGCGCGCCTCGCGCCGCCGTACGCGCCGAGCCCGCACGGCCCGCTGCTGGCCTGGACCCAGGGCTACGGCGTCGCCAGGGACGACGCCACGGGCAGCGCGCTCAAGCTGGCGATGGAGCGGGCCGCCCGCCGGGTCCTGCAGCTGTGGGCGCCGCTGCTGTCGTGGGCGATGCTGGCGCGCGGCGACATCGACGGCATCGTCGGCTACCGCGCCGAGGCCGTCGACCTGCCGGCGGGCGCGCTGCTGGCCGTGGAGGCCGGGATCGACATCAGGACGCTGGACGGCGGGCCGTTCGAGGCGTGCATGGACGCGCCCGCCGAGCGGCGCAGCTTCGTCGCCGCCCATCCGCAGGCCATCCCCGGGCTGCTCGCGCTGCTCCGCTGATCCGTTCTGTGCACAAGGTTCTGTGCACAAGTACGCGGAAGAAGTGTGTCGCAAGCCGATGAGTTCCGCTTCCGTCCGGCGTCTCATGAGACGACGGCACTTACGGAAGAGGAGCCCGACATGATGACCACGGCCGAACTCGCGCAGGTGCTCTTCACGACCGCTCTGCAGCCCTCCGACGCGCTCTCTCCTCACGCCATCCGCGAGGCCGTGGACGAGCGGCTGTGCGCGTGCGGCGGCGACCCGGCGCGGTGCGCGGGCCAGGTGGCGCAGGAGGCCGGCGACCACCCCGAGGCGTACGCGCGGCGCATGCGCTGGGCGCTCGGCGCGGTCGCCGGCGCCTACCAGCTCACCGCGGCCTGACCTTCACAACGCCCAGACGGTGGCCACCAGGCCCACCACGGCCAGCCCGGCGCCGGTGAGCAGGAAGCGGCGCATCGGCACCCGCACCTCGTGCCTGCGGCACGACTCGAACCACAGCAGCGTCGCCAGCGACGCCCACGGCGTCACCACCGGGCCGACGTTGGTGCCCACCAGCAGCGACAGCAGGCGGTCCTGGTCGGCGGCGGGAATGACGCCCTCGACGGCCTTGTACGCGGGCAGGTTGTTGATCGCGTTGGACAGGCCCGCGCCCACGGCGGCGGTGCGGTAGGGGTCGCCCTCGGCGCCGATCATCCAGGTCATGAGGTCGGCGAGCCCGTGCCGGCTCAGGGTCGGCACCACCAGGAACAGCCCGGTCACGAACACCACGAGCTGCCACGGGAACAGCCGCCACGACAGGCGCTCCCGCGCGCGCAGCAGGAACGCCGCCAGGACGAGCGCGGCGGCCGCGCCCGCGGCCACGGCCACGTGCGCCTTGAGCAGCAGCAGCACGATGAACAGCAGGCAGCCGGCCGACGCCGCGCCGAACAGCGCCCGGTCGCCGACCGGCTCCAGCACCGGCGGGCTGTAGCGCAGGTCGCCCCGCTCCCCCCGCCGCCAGAAGAACGCCCACAGGAACGCCATCGTCACCAGGATGGCGGCGATCTGCGGGGCCCACATGCGGGCGGCGAACTCCTGGGCGTCGAGGCCGAGCTTGTCCATGGCCAGGAGGTTCGTGAGGTTGGAGACCGGCAGCAGCAGGCTCGCGGTGTTGGCCAGCCAGATCGTCGTCATCGCCAGCGGCAGGGGGGCGATGCGGGCCTTCGGGGCGAGGGCCAGCATCACGGGGGTGAGCAGGACGGCGGTGGTGTCCAGGTTCAGGAAGATCGTGACGAACGACGCGAAGGCCGTACAGAGGAGGAACAGGGCCGCGTAGTTGCCGCGGCCCAGCACCGCCATCCGCGCCGCGATGGCGTCGAAGACCTGGGCCTCCTTGGTCAGCTCGGCCAGCACGATGACCGCCACCAGGAAGATCAGCAGCGGCCAGATCTCGTCCAGGCTCTCCGCGGCGGCCTCCCACGGCAGCAGCCCGGTCGCCACGAACACCAGGCCGAGCACCAGGAGGCCGATCCTGATCCAGTCGAGCAGGCTGAGACGCCACACGCAGAAGATGATCGCATAAGGAGCTCATGGACCGCGCTCCGCGCGGGGGATACTGACGGCATGGCACGTGACGGCAGGCCGACCGACATCTTCGTCAGCTACTCCCCGGCCGACACCGCCTGGGCGACATGGATCGCCTGGGAGCTCGAGGCGGCGGGCTACCGGACGATGATCCAGGCGTGGGACTTCGTCCCCGGCACCAACTTCATCGACTTCATGGACCGCGGGGTCAGCGAGGCCCAGCTCGTCGTCGCCGTGCTCTCGCGTAACTACCTGACCTCGCGCTACGGCCGCATGGAGTGGCAGGCGGCGCTGCGGGCCGACCCCGACAACCCCTCCAACAAGCTCGTCACCATCCGCCTGGAGGACGTCCAGCTCGAAGGGCTGCTGTCCACGATCACCTGGGTGGACCTGCTCGGCGTCACCGACCCGGGCCAGGCCAGGGCGCTGCTGCTGGGCCGGGTCGGCGAGGCGCTGGCGGGCCGGGCCAAGCCGGAGTACGCCCCCGCCTTCCCCGACGCCGGCAGGGGCGGCCGCGCGCCCGCTCCCGCGCCGACGCTGCCGCCTCCGGCCGCCGAGCGGGCGCGGACGCGCCGCGCCCCGGTGACCGCGCCCGCCTTCCCGCCCGCGGCCGGCCCCGTAGGCGGGCGGAAGTCGGTCAGCGTGCTGCACATCGGCGGCCCCCGCTTCGGCCGGGCGCTGCCCGACCCCGGCGACCCGTTCACGCCCGAGGACATGCAGGCGCGCATCTGGGCGGACCTCACCGCGATGTACGACCGCGGCACGCCACGCCCCGACCTCATGGTCGTCAGCGGCGACCTGACCGAGTCGGGCAGTCTGCGGCAGTTCGGGCAGGCCACCAGGTTCGTCACCGACCTGCGGCTGCTGCTCGGGCTGGAGCCGCACCGGCTGGTGCTGCTGCCGGGCCCGCGCGACGTGACCAAGGCGGCGGCCAGCGCCTACTTCATGACGTGCGAGGCCGACGACGTGAGCCCGCAGCCGCCCTACTGGCCGAAGTGGCGGCACTTCGCCGGGCTGTTCGGCGAGGTCTACCAGGGGCTGGACGACCGGGTGTTCGACGGCGGGCAGCCGTGGGACGCTGTTCGAGGTGCCCGATCTCAGGGTGGTCGTGGCGGCGCTCAACTCGACGATGGCGATGAGCCATCTCGAACGGGACGCGTACGCGCTGCTGGGCGAGGCCCAGGCGGCCTGGTTCGCCGAGCGGCTGCGGCCGTACGAGGAGGGCGGCTGGCTGCGTCTCGGCGCGATGGGCCATCCGCCGCGGGAGCTGCGGGACGCGCCGACCTTCGAGCGGCTGCTGGGGCACCGCCTCCACCTGCTCTTCCACGGCGGCCCCGGGCACGGCGGCGAGGGCCGGGTGGCCGCGCCGCGCGCCGGGCGGCACCAGGTCGTCGAGATCACCCCCGACGGCATGCGTACGTGGCTGCCTGACGAGGGCGTGCCCGAGCGGGTTCCCGGCAGGTGGCGGGGCGCGCAGGCGACGTTCACCGGCCGCACCCTGGACGTGCCGCCGCCGCGGCCCAAGCCGGACGAGCGCGCGCCGAGCCCCGTCGAGCTGCTGCTCGACCGGATCGCCGAGGTGTGCGAGGCGCGCCACGAGCGGGCCAGGATCCGCCGCTTCCCCGCCCATCTCGTGGTCACCCACCCCGAGGACGGGTTCGTCCGGCAGCTGATGATCGGCGCGCACGTCGGCGAGGTGACCGAGGAGGCCGCCGACGCCTTCGCCCGGCAGGCGCACGCCGCCGGGCTGGCCGCCGAGCTGGTCTACCAGGGGCCGCCCGCGCCCCGCTGGATCCGCGACGACCTGATGCGGCAGGGGGTGCGGCTGCGCAGCTTCACCGAGTTCCAGGGCCTGCTCGACCTCACCGGCTACGTCAGCGAGCAGACCGCGCGGCTGGTCGGCGACCGCCGCTACCCGCCCGACCTGTACGTCCCGCAGCGCTTCCGCGAGCTCGACCGCCCGGGCGGCCAGGTCAGGCACGGCCTGACGGACGAGATGATGCGGCTGCTGGCCACCGACCACGGCCGTTTCCTGCTGCTGCTCGGCGACTTCGGGCACGGCAAGACGTTCGCGCTGCGCGAGCTGGCCCGGCGCATCCCGGCCGAGCTGCCGCACCTGACGCCGATCCTCATCGAGCTGCGCGCGCTGGACAAGGCGCACTCGGTGGACGCGCTGGTGGCGGCCCACCTGGCCTCACACGGCGAGGAGTACATCGACCTCAAGGCGTTCCGCTACCTGCTGCGGCAGGGGCGCATCGTGCTGCTGTTCGACGGGTTCGACGAGCTGGTGACGCGGCTGACCTACGACCGGGCGACCGACCACCTCGCGACGCTGCTGGCGGCGGCCGAGGACAAGGCGAAGGTCGTGGTGGCCAGCCGCACCCAGCACTTCAAGTCGCACAGCCAGGTGCTCACCTCGCTCGGCGAGATGGTCGGGGTGCTGCCGCAGCGGCGGGTGCTCAGCGTCGAGGACTTCACCCGCGACCAGATCCGCTCGTACCTGGACAACCGGTTCGAGGACGGCGACGAGGCGCACGCCCGCATGTCGCTCATGGGCGAGCTCACGGACCTGCTGGCGCTCGCGCAGAACCCGCGCATGCTCTCCTTCATCGCCGACCTCGACGCCGACCGGCTGCGCACCGTGGCGCGGGCCCGCCACACGATCAGCCCGGCCCTGCTGTACGAGGAGATCCTCGGCTCGTGGCTGGCCTTCGAGGAGCGGCGGGCCCGGGTGCCCGGCTCGGCGATGGCCCTGACCACGGGCGAGCTGTGGCGGGTGGTGACGGCGCTGGCGCTGCGGCTGTGGGAGACGGGCGAGTCGCTGCTCGGCGTGGACGAGCTGACCGAGATCGGCGAGACGCTGACCGACCTGGCGGGCGGCCAGCTCTCGGCCGCCCACGCGGCGCACGCGATGGGCTCGGGCAGCCTGCTCGTACGCACCGAGGAGGGCATGTTCGGCTTCATCCACACCTCGGTCATGGAGTGGCTGATCGCCCGGCACCTCGCGGCGGGCGACCTCGCCCTGCTGGCCCGCCACCCGCTGTCGTCGCTCACCGTGGAGTTCCTGTGCGACCTCGCGGACGTGCGGGCGCTGCGCGCCTGGGTGGCCGACCCGCCCGCCGGCGACGTCTCGGGCGCCAACGCCGGCAAGATCGCCGCCCGGCTGCGCACCCCGGCCCGCGCCGACCTGCGCGGCGCCAACCTCAAGGGCGAGGACCTGTCGGCCCGCGACCTGCGCGAGGTCGACCTCACCGGCGCCGACCTGTCGGAGGCCACGCTCGCGGGCACCAACCTGTCGCGGGCCGTCCTGCGCGGGGCCCGGCTGACGGGCGCGCGGCTCGACGGGGCGACGCTCGCCGGGGCCGACCTCACCGACGCCGACCTGTCGGGCGCGCGGCTCGCGCAGACCGACCTCAGCGACGTGACCGTGGCGGGCGCGCGCTGGCACCGGGCCGCGCTCATCAACGTCACCGGCACCCTGCCGCACCTGCCCGGCGCGGCCGTGGTGCCCGGGCAGCCGGTCGAGGTCGAGTTCGCCCCCGCCGGCATCGGCGTCCCGTACGGCTACCACTTCCAGACCAGCCGCCTGCCCGAGCCGATCGCCTACTCCCCCGACGGCGCCACGGTCGCGATCGGCGACGAGGACGGCGGCGTGCTGCTGTGCGCGGGCGGCGCGCCGGTGCGCACGCTCCAGGGCCACCGGGGCCGCGTCTACGCCGTCTCCTTCGCCGGCGACCTGCTGGCCACGGGCGCGAGCGACGGCCAGGTCATCCTGTGGGACGCCCTCACCGGCGAACGGCTGCGCACGCTGACCGGCCACGCCGACGGCGTCTGGCCGGTGCGCCTCAGCCCCGGCGGCGACCTGGTGGCGGCCGGCGGCGGCGACGGCGTCGTCCGCGTGTGGGAGACCGCGACCGGGCGCACGGCCCACGAGCTGGCCGGGCACCAGGCGCCGGTCTACACGATGGCCTTCGGCCGCTCGGAGCTGGTGACCGGCGACGCGGCGGGGGCCGTACGGGTCTGGGACCTGGCGAGCGGGGAGGTGCGGCACACCCTCGACGGCCACCGCGGGAGCGTCTACCGCACGCTGCTCAGCCCCGACGGCGCGCTGCTGGCCACCGGCGACGAGGCGGGCACGGTCCGGCTCTGGGACACCGGCTCCTGGCGGCTGCTGCACACCCTCACGGGGCACGCGGGCAGCGTCTACTGCATGGCGTTCGCGCCGGACGGCTCGCTGCTGGCCAGCGGCGACACCGCGGGCGGCGTACGGCTCTGGGACCCCTCGGGGCGGGCGATCGGCGTGCACACGACGCACGCGAACTCGGTCTACCAGGTCACCTTCAGCCCCGACGGCGCCGTGATCGCCTCCGGCGACTCCGCCGGGCTCGTACGCCTCCAGCCCGTGGGCGGCGGGCCACGGGTCGAGCTGACCGGGCACCGCAGCTCGGTGTGGCCGTTCGCGTACCGGCCCGACGGGCAGCAGCTCGCCACCAGCAGCAACGACGGCACCGTACGGCTGTGGGACCCCCACACCGGCCAGTGCCAGCGGGTGCTGCGCGGCCACGGGCGGCGCATCTCGTCGGTGCGCTTCAGCGCCGACGGCACGATGCTGGCCACCAGCGGCAACGACGGCGTCGTACGGCTGTGGGAGCCGCGCACCGGGCGGCGGCTGCGCGAGTTCAGCGGCACCTCCGACCGGCTGATCTCCGCGCTGTTCTCGCCCGCCGGGCCGGTGCTCGCCACCTCCAGCAACGACGGCGGCGTGCACCTGTGGAACGCCGTCACCGGCGACTACGAGCGCGAGCTGCACGCCGAGACCGACCACGTGTGGGCCGAGGCGTTCAGCCCCGACGGCGACCTGCTGGCCACGGCCAACGACGACGACAGCGTCCGCATCTGGTACCGGCCCACCGGGCGGCTGGCGGTCAACCTGCTCGACCACCGGGGGCGGGTGCGCTCGATCGCGTTCAGCCCCGACGGCTCGTACGTGGCCACCGGCTGCGACGACAAGCTCGTCCGGATCTGGCACGTGGCCTCGGGCGGCCGGGTCGCCACCCTCGAAGGGCACACCGACCGGGTCTATTCCGTGGCCTTCTCCCCCGACGGGCGGCTGCTGGCGAGCGCCGGCAATGACGGGCGCGCCCTGCTGTGGGAGCTGCTGCCCGGCCAGCCCTGGCAGCCGCGGCTCGCGCGCACGCTCGGCGGCGACGGCGGGCGGTGGTGGGGCGTGGCCTTCGACGCCGCCGGCGCGCGGCTGGCGACCTGCGGCGACGACAAGCTCGTCCGGGTCTGGGACGCCGCGACCGGGCGGCAGCTCCACGTGCTGGCCGGGCACACCCGGCGGGTCTGGTCGGTCGCCTTCAGCCCGGCCGGCGACGACCTGCTGGCCAGCGCTGGCGACGACGGCGTGGTCATCCTGTGGGCGGGCGGCGAGCGGCGGGCGACGCTGCTCGGGCTGCCCGAGGGGTGGGCGGCGCTGGCCCCCGACGGCCGGTACAAACTGCACGGCGAGCCGGGCGGGCAGTTCTGGCACGTGATCGGGATGTCGCGGTTCGAGCTGGGCGAGCTGGATCCGTACCTGCCCGGGGTGCGGCAGGTGCCGCTGGACTCACCCTTCTGACGTGCCGCCTGACGTGCCGCGCATGGGGCGGCCGAGGAGGGCGGTGGCCACGCTCTCGATGTGCGGGGCGAGGTCGGCGGTGGCCGCCCCGGTCAGCGCCGGGGTGCCGACGACCGAGCGCAGGATGCCGATGCCGACCAGCCAGGCGCTGAGCAGCTCGGCGCGCAGCTCGGCGTCCTCGCCCTCGGCCAGGTCGGCGAGGGCCCGGACGTAGGTGGCGCAGACCTCCTCGCGCATCCGCAGGCGGGCGTCCTCGTGGGCCGAGGAGCGGAGCATGGCCACCAACGGGTGCTCGCCGCCGTAGCCGGTCCAGTCCTGGAAGACGACCGCGCCGACCATGCGGGCGACCAGCTCCTCCGGCGGGCCGTCGTCGAGGAGGCCGGCCGGGAGGTCGGCGGTGACCTCGTCGAACAGGGCCTTCTTGGAGCCGAAGTAGCGGAAGATCAGGGTGGCGTCCACGCCGGCGTCGGCGGCGACGTCGCGGACGCTGGTGGCGTCGTAGCCGTCGCGGGCGAAGCGCAGCCGGGCGGCCTCCAGCAGCCGGGCCCTCGTGGCCTCCCGGTCCCTCTTCGCCATCGCCCCTCCTGAGTCATCGACTGTTGACATCCTAGCGGCCGGGCATGTTACGGTCCTTCAAGTCATCGAACGATGACTTGACGACGGGAGCGCGGCATGAGGACGTACGTGGTGGCGGGCGGCACGACCGGGATGGGGCGCGGCCTGGCGCTGCACCACCTGCGGAACGGCGACCGGGTGACGGTGGTCGGCAGCGATCCGGGCAGAGGGCGAGCCTTCCTCGCCGAGGCGGAGCGGCTGGGGGCCGGGGAGCGGGCCGCGTTCGTACGGGCCGACCTGACGTCGGTCGCGGAGAACAGGCGGGTGGTCGAGGAGGTCAGGGCCCGGCACGACGCCCTCGACGGGCTGGTCCTCACCGCCATGCGGCACTTCGGGAGCCGCACCCTCACCCCGGACGGTTTCGAGGCCACCTTCGCCCTCTACTACGTCAGCCGCCTCCTGCTCAGCCACGGCCTCACGGACCTGCTGGAGAAGGGCGACCGGCCGATGATCGTGAACGTGTGCGGCGTCGGGGTCACGAAGGGCCGGATCCACTGGGACGACCTGACGCTCGGCCGCGGCTACAGCGGCGTCAAGGCGATGCTGCAGGGCGGGCGGGCCACGGATCTGCTGGGCGTCGCGTACCCGGACGTCCATCCCGGCGGGCGCACCCGCTTCCTGCTGCACCATCCGGGCTTCACCGACAGCGGCACCGGCAGCCTTCGCCAGCCCGCGCGGGCGCTCGTCCGGCTCCTCGCCAAGGTCGCCGCGCAGCCCGTGGAGAAGGCCATCGAGCCGATCATCGCGCTGATGGCGGACCCGCCCGCCGGGCGGCTGCTCGCCTACGACCGCCGCGCCCCGGTGGACCCGTCGATCCCGACACTCGACCCGGCCGCCGCCCGCCGCCTTTACGACCTGACCCGCCACCTCCTCGACTGAACGCCCCATTTGCCGCGATTGCCGCGCCCGGTCGCCGGACTGTGGGAGGATCCTGGGCTAGATCGTTTCGGTGGCGCGGAGCATCGCGAAGGGGATGGACGATGGTTACCTGCCGGAGGCTGGGCTCGTGACCGCCGCACGCGACCACACCGGACCGCGTCGGGCCGGGCCTGATCGTGACGGACCAGACCAGACCGGGCCATACCAGGACGAGACGGGCGACGTACGGATGCGCCAGGACGGGTCGGATCAGGACGGGCCTGGCGACGCGGGCCTGGTTGCGGCAGCGGATGAGGTCGCGGGTGGGCGGGAGGTCATGCCCAAGCGGGCCGCCGTACCGATGCCATGGACGCGGCACTCGGGCACCCGCCCGGCGCGGGAGGGCGAGGGCCGCTCGCAGGCCGCCAAGACGGCCGCCGTGGCGGTGGGCGTGGTGCTGCTGACCCTGGCCGGGGTCCTGATCGGCATCCCGGCGTTCCGCACGACGCTGGACCCCGTGCCCTATCCGGGCTCGGTGCCTCCGACGCCGCCCGCCGCGGCACTGCGCCGCAGCCCCGCCGCCACCGCACCGGCGTCGGCCACCACGCCGCCGCCCGTGAACGCCGCACCCGTCACGACGCCCGCCGCGCCCGCGACGCCCGCCGCGCCGCCTTCGTCGCGGCTGTCGTCGCAGCCGGTCGCGACCGCGACCTACCCGACCACGCCGGGCATCGTCCGACCGCAGGGGGCCCGCAACCCGCGCGCCCGCACCGCCCGCCCGCGCGCCATCCGCCCCCAGCCGGTACGCCCCAGAAAAAGATCCGTGATCGTCGGCACCAGCGAGGACTCGGGAACCCCCGCCCCCACGGCCACCACGACGCCCCCGGACGCCACCCTCACCCCGGCCCCGCAGGTCCCCGGCCGCCTCAAGGGCCAGGCAGCCGGCGGAACTTCGTGATCGCCAGGAGACCGGCCCGGGGCCCGTCTCCTAGTGATCAGCCCGGCGGCCGGCTCAGGAACCCGTCCCCTGACCAGCCCAGGCACCCCCAGCCGGCGGACCGGTCAGCCGCGCGCCCCTCGCCGCAGCAGCTCGCCCCACACCTCGGCCACCCGCGCATCCAGCTCCTCCAACGCCCCTTCGTTGGCGATGACGATGTCGGCGACCGCCAGCCGGTCCTCCCGGCTGGCCTGCGCCGCGATGCGCGCCTTGGCGTCGGTCTCGGCCATGCCGCGATGCTCGGCGAGCCGCCGGATGCGCACCTCGTCGGCCGCGTCCACGACGATCACGACGTCGTACATGGGGGCGAGCTTGTTCTCGACCAGCAGCGGCACGTCGTAGACCACGACGGCGTCGCCGGGCGCGTCCGACTGCAGCTGCGCCACCCGCTCCCCCACGAGCGGATGCACGATGCCGTTGAGCACGGCCAGCTTCTGGGAGTCGGCGAAGACGATCGAGCCGAGCTTCTCGCGGTCGAGCGCCCCGTCGGGGCGGAGCACCTCCTCGCCGAAGGCCGCGACCACCCGCGCCAGCCCGGCCGTGCCGGGTTCGACGACCTCGCGTGCGATCTTGTCGGCGTCGATCACGACCGCTCCGTGAGCCGCGAGCCGCCTGGACACCTCACTCTTGCCGGATCCGATGCCACCGGTGAGCCCAATCTTCAGCACCGCTGAAGCCTATCCACGATGGCCGGACGGCGCACGACCGGAAGGCTCCGCCTCCCGGCGCAGGTGGACCATCGTCAGGTGGTCGTCCATCCGCTCGCGGTGCGTCTCCCGGTAGCCCAGACGCCGGTAGAGCTTGAGGTTGCCCGCCGACAGGTGCCCGGTGAACAGGTCGAACGCCGTCGCCTCCGGCACCTGCTCGTGCAGCGCCCGCAGCAGCGCCGTGCCGAGGCCCTGCCCCTGCAGGTCGGGGGCGACGACCAGCCGCCCGACCAGGCAGGTGGTGCCGGAGAGCTGCCCGCGTACGGCGCCGACGATACGGCGGCCGCCGTCGAGCGCCTTGAGCACGACGGCGCCCTCGATGACCTTGCGCACCTGCTCCAGCGACTCGACGAGCGGCGGGATGTAGGGGTCGCCGTAGAGCTGGGCCTCGCTCACGTAGGCCGCCCGTTGCACGGTGAGGATCTCCCCGGCGTCCGCCGGCACCGCTCGTTCGATGATCACGCCGTCACCCTACCGGCCGGGCGCTCACGGCCGGAGGAGGACCTCGAAGAACTCCCGTACGCCGGTCACGACCGACCCGGGCGCGGCCATCGCCACCATGTGGCTCGGGCTCTCCCCGTCGCCCCAGTACACGACGTCGTTGCCGCGCGCGGCGATGCGGCGCAGCAGGTCGGGGCCGCCGTGCGTGGCCCCGGTGGGCACGGCCCGCTGGTCGACGGGCATGCCGGCGGCGCCCTCGTAGTACGTCCAGGAGGACGAGCCGCCGGTGCCGGTGAACCAGTACAGGCTGGCCGTGGTCAGCAGCAGGTCACGGCCGATCGGCTCGGCGACGGGGCCGTTCCGCTCGGGCCAGCCGTCGAACTCCTTGAACCGCTCCACCAGGTACGCCAGCTGCGCCACCGGCGAGTCGGCGAACCCGTGGGCGAGCGTCTGGGGCCGGCTCGCCAGGTAGGGGCCGTACCCGCTGCCGCCGGCCATCCGCTCCCCCAGCATCTTCAGCCAGCCCAGCTCCTCCTCGCTCGCCCCTTCCAGCTCGGCGGGGTCGCCGGTGGGGACGCCGAGGCCGGAGGTGATCACCGCCCCGGTCACGTGCTCGGCGTCGAGGGCGGCGAGCCGCGCCGTGACCAGCGCGCCGGCGTCGTTGCCGTGGGCTCCGTAGCGGTCGTGGCCGAGGCGGCGCATCAGCTCGGCCCAGGTGCGGGCGACCCGGTCGACGCTCCACGGCCGCTCGTCGGCGGGCTCGGGGAACGGCGAGAAGGCGAAGCCGGGCAGGGACGGCGCGACGACGTGGAAGGCGAGGGCGGGGTCGAGCCCGTGGGCGCGCGGGTCGGTGAGCGGCCCGAGCACGTCGAGCAGCTCGGCGACCGTGCTCGGCCAGCTGTGCGTGATGATCAACGGCAGCGCGTGCGGCTCCGGCGAGCGTACGTGCAGGAAGTGCACCCGCTGCCCGTCGATGTCGGTGGTGAACTGCGGGAAGGCGTTGAGCCTGGCCTCCTGGGCCCGCCAGTCGAAGGTCTCGGCCCAGTGCTCGGCCAGCTCCCGCAGGTGGGCGACGGGCACCCCGCGGTCCCAGCCGCCGGGAAGCTGCCGGGCCCAGCGGGTGCGCCGCAGCCGCTCGCGCAGGTCGTCGACGTCGGCCTGGGGGATGTCGATGCGGAACGGCGTGATCGTTTCGGTCATGGAACGAACAGTAGGAGGACATGCGGCAAGGATCTTTCCGCAATCAAGCGAGAAGACCGATGACACGCGAAAAGCCCCGCACGAACCCGTGCGGGGCTTTCCGTTACCGCCTACTCCTGGGAGCTAGAGCCTCAGCTCTGGCCGCCCGCGAGCTTCTCGCGCAGGGCCGCGAGCGCCTCGTCCGAGGCGAGCGCGCCGGCCGCCGGAGCGGACGAGGAGCTCTGCTGAGCCTGGGTCTCGCCGCCGTAGGACGTCGGAGCGCCCTCGCCGGCCTCGGCCTCGGCCTTGCGGGCCTCCTCGATCTGCTTGCGGTGGGCCTCGAAGCGCTGCTGGGCCTCGGCGTACTGCCGCTCCCACTCCTCACGCTGCTTGTCGAAGCCTTCGAGCCACTCGCCCGTCTCCGGGTCGAAGCCCTCGGGGTAGATGTAGTTGCCCTGGTCGTCGTAGGTCGCGGCCATGCCGTAGAGCGTCGGGTCGAACTCGACCTCGGCGCCCACGCCTTCGTTGGCCTGCTTCAGCGAGAGGCTGATGCGGCGACGGTCGAGGTCGATGTCGATGATCTTGACGAAGATCTCGTCGCCGACCTGGACGACCTGCTCCGGGATCTCCACGTGGCGCTCGGCCAGCTCGGAGATGTGGACCAGGCCCTCGATGCCCTCCTCGACCCGGACGAACGCGCCGAACGGCACCAGCTTGGTGACGCGGCCCGGCACGACCTGGCCGATCTGGTGGGTGCGGGCGAACTGCTGCCACGGGTCTTCCTGGGTGGCCTTGAGCGACAGGGAGACGCGCTCGCGCTCCATGTCGACGTCGAGGACCTCGACCGTGACCTCCTGGCCGACCTCGACGACCTCGGAGGGGTGGTCGATGTGCTTCCAGGACAGCTCGGACACGTGGACCAGGCCGTCGACGCCGCCGAGGTCCACGAACGCACCGAAGTTGACGATCGAGGAGACGACGCCCTTGCGGACCTGACCCTTCTGGAGGGTGTTGAGGAAGGTCTGGCGGACCTCCGACTGCGTCTGCTCGAGCCAGGCGCGGCGCGACAGGACCACGTTGTTGCGGTTCTTGTCGAGCTCAATGATCTTGGCCTCGAGCTCGCGGCCGACGTACGGCTGCAGGTCGCGGACCCGTCGCATCTCGACCAGGGACGCCGGGAGGAAGCCACGGAGGCCGATGTCGAGGATGAGACCACCCTTGACGACCTCGATGACGGTGCCGGTGACGATGCCGTCCTCGTCCTTGATCTTCTCGATCGTGCCCCAGGCGCGCTCGTACTGGGCGCGCTTCTTGGACAGGATCAGGCGGCCCTCTTTGTCCTCCTTCTGGAGAACCAGGGCCTCGACGTGTTCGCCGACCTCCACGACGTCAGCAGGGTCGACATCGTGCTTGATCGAAAGCTCGCGCGAGGGGATGACACCCTCGGTCTTGTAGCCGATATCGAGAAGGACCTCGTCTCGATCGACCTTGACGACGGTGCCCTCGACGATGTCGCCGTCGTTGAAGTACTTGATGGTCTCGTCGATCGCGGCGAGGAAGGCTTCCTCGGACCCGATGTCGTTGACCGCTACCTGCGGGGTGCTCGAGGTGGCCTCAGTGCTGGACGTCATGTGTGGAATTGCTCCGAACGCGGACAGGATGTCGATGTGGCGGACGCGCGGCAGGCCCTCTTCCGCATCAAGCCGAGGAATTACGACATCGACGTGACCGAGCGCGAGCCCGCTCCGTCTGAGGCGCGCGCGAGCCCACAGCGCAGCGATCAGCATATGAGACCAATGCCACGGGGTCAATCCAGGGCGAGGTCAGTAGGCGATGACCTGGAGCCCTCGCTTGGGGATGATATTACCCCTCGCCGCCCGGGGGATGGAGATCCGCTCCGGGTCCCCGTCGGAGACGTAGCGCTTGCCGGGATGCTTGTCCAGCCACTCCAGCCAGTACTGCGAGCACCATTTGCGGCACTCGCCCTTCTTGCCGTTGCTCTGGATCCGCTGGATCGCGCCCCGGTCGAAACTTTTCGCGTAGGGCGAAACCGAGGGCTCGGCCCCGGCGAGGAACACGCCGGCGAAATCATAACGGGTCCCGTCCCATGATCCGGTCCTGGCGACCTTCTTGCCGTGGGGCATCGACCCGTACGGCAGCGCCATGGTGCGCGACGGCGGCGCGCCGAGCTTCTTCAGCAGCCGTTCGATCCGGCCGATCTGCTCGCGGACCTTGCGCTTGCGCAGGACCCGCAGGTTGGGGTGGCTCCAGGTGTGGTTGGCCACCTCGTAGCCGTGCTCGTTCAGCCAGCGCAGGGCGGCCGCCTGCGCGGCCTCGTCGCGCAGGCCGAACGGCTCGTGGTTGATCCAGAACGTGGCGGTCGGCCGGAACGACGGGTAGCGGGCGGCCACCTCCTGGATGATCGCCACCGCGGTGCCGGGCGCCGGGTTGCCGTTCGCGTCCAGCGCGAAGTGGCTCGGGTGCCCGTCGTCGAAGGTCAGCACGACCGGGTAGCGGCCCGCGGGCACGTGGATGTCGCCCGTGGCGAACTCGGCGGCGGTGATCGGCACGTAGCCCTCGCGGGCCAGCCGTTCCAGCTCCTTCCTGAGCTGGTCGGGGGTGCGGTCGATGGAGGCGAGCCGCTTGCGCTGGATGCGGTGGTACATGAGGACCGGCACCAGCCCCGCCTCGTTGGCGCGCACCTGCCGGGCGAACTCGGGCGTGGCCACCACCCCGGGCGGCTGCCCGGGCGGGGTCGCCGGGGTGTCGGCGGGCGCCGCGGACGGCGGGCTCTCCTCGACCTTCCCGGCGGAGGCCGGGCCGGCGTGCGGGACCTCCTGCGCCGGCATGAGACTGAGCCCGATGACCGCCACGGTGACCACGACGACGTTCGCGAGGCCGATGATCTTCGTGGAGGACGCTGGTAACCGCACAGAACTCCCGTGCCGCTAGGGGAAGCCGACACTCCACCCTAGTCCAGATCTGTACGGAAACCGGTGACCCCGGGCGACATGCCGCCCCCCGGGGCTCCCGGACCGCGGGTCAGTGCCCGGCGTCCTCCCAGGTGCGCCCGACGCCCACGGAGACCTCCAGCGGCACCCGCAGGTGGTAGGCGGCGTTCATCTGGTCGCGCACGAGCTGCCTGAGCGCCTCCAGCTCGCCCGGCGCCACCTCGAACACGAGCTCGTCGTGGACCTGCAGCAGCATCCGCGAGGCCAGCCCCTCCTCCCGGATGGCCTGGTGCACGTGGAGCATGGCGACCTTGATGATGTCGGCCGCCGAGCCCTGGATCGGCGCGTTGAGCGCCATCCGCTCGGCCATCTCGCGCCGCTGCCGGTTGTCGCTGGTGAGGTCGGGCAGGTAGCGGCGGCGGCCCATGATCGTCTCGGTGTAGCCGTCGGCGCGCGCCTGGGCCACGATGGCCTGCAGGAAGTCGCGCACGCCGCCGAACTCCTGGAAGTATTCCTCCTTGAGCGCCCGCGCCTCGGCCACCGGGATGTTGAGCTGCCCGGACAGCCCGAAGTCGGACAGTCCGTAGGCGAGGCCGTAGTTCATGGCCTTGATGCGCGCCCGCAGCTCGCCGTCGATCTGCTCGGGCGGCAGGTCGAAGACCCGGGCCGCGGTCGCCTTGTGGAAGTCGTGGCCGGACTCGAACGCGGCGATCAGCGACTCGTCGCCCGACAGGTGCGCCATGATGCGCAGCTCGATCTGGCTGTAGTCGGCCGTGAGCAGCGTCTCGTAGCCCTCGCCGACCGTGAAGCCCTGCCGGATGCGGCGGCCCTCGGCGGTGCGGATCGGGATGTTCTGGAGGTTGGGCTTCTCGGAGGAGAGCCGGCCGGTCGCGGCGATGATCTGGTTGAACGTCGTGTGGATGCGCCCGTCGTCGGCGATCTCCTTGATCAGGCCCTCGACCGTGGTGCGCAGCTTCTGCTGGTCGCGGTGGCGCAGCATGATCGTCGGCAGCTCGTGCTCGGTCTGCGTGGCGAGCCAGGCGAGCTGGTCGGCGTCGGTGCTGTAGCCGGTCTTGATCTTCTTCGTCTTGGGCAGGTTGAGCCGGGTGAACAGGATCTCCTGGAGCTGCTTGGGCGAGCCCAGGTTGAACTGCTCGCCCACGGAGCGGTGCGCCTCCTCCACGGCGTGCTTGACGGCCGAGCCGAACTCGGCCTCCAGCCCGGTGAAGTAGGCGCTGTCGACCGCGATGCCCGCGCGCTCCATCTCGGCCAGCACGGTGAGCAGCGGCAGCTCGACGTCGTCGAGGAGCTGGGTGCCGCCGCGCCCGGCCAGGAACCGCTCCAGCGCCTCGGCCAGCTCGCGCACGACGTGGGCGCGCAGCGCGAGGTCCTTGGCGGGGGCGTCCTCGTCGTCGCCGAACAGCGCGGCCTGCCCGTCGGACTCCTCCTCGGCGCGCAGGTCGCGGTTGAGGTAGCGGCGGGCGAGGTCCTCGAGGGCGAAGGTGCGCTGGCCGGGCATGGCGAGGTAGGCGGCCAGCGCGGTGTCGCAGCTCAGGCCGCGCAGGTCCATGCCCTGCGCCCACAGCGCGAGCATCGGGCCCTTGGCGTCGTGGACGGCCTTGGGCCTGCTCTCGTCGGCCAGCCAGGCCCGCAGGGCGGTCTCGTCGGCCTCGGTGAGCTTGACCGGGTCGATGTGGGCGGCGGTGCCGTCGGGCGAGGCCACGGCGATGGCGTCGATGCGGCCGGTGCCGCTGCCGTAGGCGCCCTTGACGGCGAGCCCCGCGCGGCCCTCGGGCATGGCGGCCAGCCAGCCGGCCACCCGGTCGGGGCCGAGGATCACGGTCTCGACCTCGAAGCCCTGGTCGGGCTCCTGCTCGCCGGTGCCGAGCACCTTGAACACCCGCTCGCGCAGCTCGCCGCGGATCTGCAGGGTGTCGAAGAGCTTGTTGACCTCCTCGCGCTCCCACGCGCCCTGCCTGAGCTCGCCGAGCTCGGCCTCGACCGGCACGTCGCGCAGCAGCTCGGTGAGCCGGCGGTTCATCAGCACCTGGGCGACGTGGTCGCGCAGCTTGTCGCCGACCTTGCCCTTGACCTCGTCGACCCGGTCGACGAGCGCGGTCAGCGTGCCGAACTCGCGCACCCACTTGGCCGCGGTCTTCTCGCCCACGCCGGGGATGCTGAGGAGGTTGTCGCTGGGGTCGCCGCGCAGCGCCGCGAAGTCGGGGTATTGGACCGGGGTGAGGCCGTATTTCTCCTCGACGGCCTCGGGCGTGAACCTGGTCATGTCGCTGATGCCGCGCCGGGTCATCAACACGGTCACGTGCTCGTTGACGAGCTGCAGCGCGTCGCGGTCGCCGGTGACGATGAGCACGCTCATCCCCTGCTCCGACGCGCGGGTGGCGAGCGTGGCGATGATGTCGTCGGCCTCGAAGCCCGCCTTGGACAGGCGCGGGATGCGCAGCGTGTCGAGCAGCTCGAAGATGAGCTGCATCTGGCCGCGGAAGTCCTCCGGCGTCTCGCTCCTGTTGGCCTTGTAGTCGGCGTATTCCTCGTGCCGGAACGTAGGCTCGGACCGGTCGAAGGCCACGGCGACGTGGCTCGGCTGCTCGTCGCGCAGGACGTTGGTCAGCATCGAGGTGAACCCGTAGACCGCCTCGGTGTGCTGACCGTCGGAGGTCATGAGGTTGGCGTCCTTGAGCGCGTAGAAGGCGCGATAAGCCAGGGAATGCCCGTCAAGCAGCAGCAGGCACGGACGGCTGGGGGTCACTTCACTCTTCGGCACGTACGCAGCCTAGTCTGCCCCTGCGACAGAAAACCTGAGCTCGGAAGAGTGGAGGCGTCCCCTTGACGCAGACCAACCCGCTTGATCTCCCGCTGCTGAGCGGCATGCACGACGGCACGCTGGCGAGCCGCGTGGGCATCGAGTTCCTGGAGGCGGGCCCCGACCGGGTGGTGGGCCGGATGCCGGTGGAGGGGAACACACAGCCGTACGGGCTGCTGCACGGCGGCGCCTCCGTGGTGCTGGCCGAGACCCTCGGCTCCGTGGCCGCGGCGATCCACGCCGGGCCGGGGCGCATCGCGGTGGGCGTCGAGATCAACGCCACGCACCACCGTTCGGCCCGTTCGGGGCACGTGACGGGCGTGGCGACGAAGTTGCACGCGGGGCGGACGCTGGCGACGTACGACATCGAGATCACCGACGAGGAGGGCCGGCGGGTGTGCACCTCCCGCCTCACCTGCATGCTGCGCGACGCCTGAGGCTTTTGCCGTACTTTTGCCCAGCGGTCACTTCGCCCGATTCTTTGCGCATCGCCCCCGGGGGTCGCTACGGTGGTCCGAACGCGAGCCCGCGGGGGCGGCCCGGTAGATAACGTGTACGGCCGGCGATGCCTGCACGGCCCCAAAGGCCGCCCCCGCGGGCTCGTCCATACCTACCGTGATTTCGTTATCGTTCCGTTCCTTCCGGCCGCCAGGTGTCTTCCCCTATTTAGCCCCTGACCTGCCAACTTGATTCCTCACGTGAGTGACACCGTGTTGTCACTAATTGGTGACGAACGATACTGAAACGGGCGTCACGGCAATAGGCTCCCGCCATTGCATCCCAGTTGTGCCTGCGATGCGCGCGTGTCGAGATGGAGGGGCACCACCCCGCCTTGACCTACATGAGGGAGCACCATTGCGCAGAGCCGTGATCGCGTTCACGGCCTTCCTGGGTGGACTCGTCTTCCTGCTGGCCGGGCCCGCACACGCGGGCCCCGCCGACTGCCAGGGGCTGAAGGGAACACTCAAACTCCAAGGCCAGCCAGTGAACGGCGCCAAAATCTCGGTGACCACCGAGGGCGGACAACCCGTCCAGGAGGTTACCTCGAACGCTCAAGGCACTTGGGACGTTCAGGTCGACAAGCCGGGCAAGTACAAGGTCACTCTGGACCCCGGCTCGCTTCCTCAGAACAGCCAGGTCCGCGGCGGCAACAACGTCCGCACGCCGACCGTCTACGAGGGCAACTGCTCCACCGTGCTGTTCGCGCTCGAGGCCAAGGGCGCCGCCGCCGGCCCCGAGCAGGAGGCCACCGGCGAGAGCTCCTTCTGGGCCCAGGCCGCGCAGCTCGCCTTCGAGGGGCTCAACCTCGGCCTCATCATCGCCCTGGGCGCGCTCGGCCTCTCCCTCATCTACGGGACGACCGGCCTGACCAACTTCGCCCACGGTGAGCTCGTCACCTTGGGCGCTGTCCTCGCCTACGCCTTCAACGTCGGATTCAGCATCCAGCTCATCCCGGCGGCGATCATCGCGGTCGTGGTGGCGGGGGCGCTGGGCTACGGCCAGGACCGCTTCTTCTGGGGGCAGCTCCGCAAACGCGGCACCGGCACGATCGCCATGATGATCATCTCGATCGGCGTCGCGATCCTGCTGCGCAACCTCATCCAGTTCTTCTTCGGGCCGCAGACCGAGACCTACACCGACTACAACACCCAGGCCGGCATCCAGCTCGGCCCGATCAGCGCCGCCCCCAAGAACCTGTGGGCCATGGGCATCGAGCTCGCGGTGCTCGTCGTCGTGGGCCTCGCCCTGATGAAGACCCGCACCGGCAAGGCCGCCCGCGCCGTGGCCGACAACCCGGCGCTCGCCGCCTCCTCCGGCATCAACGTCGACCGCGTCATCCGCATCATCTGGACCGGCGGCGGCGCCATCGCCGCGCTGGCCGGCGTCATGCTCGGCCTGTCGCAGTCGCTGAAGTTCACCATGGGCCAGGACATCCTGCTGCTCATCTTCGCCGGCGTCACGCTCGGCGGGCTCGGCACCGCCTTCGGCGCGCTGGTCGGCTCGCTCGTGGTCGGTGTGTTCATCCAGGTGTCCACGCTGTGGGTGCCGCCGGAGCTGAAGTCCGTCGGCGCGCTGGTGGTGCTCATCGTCGTGCTTCTCTTCCGGCCGCAGGGCATCCTCGGCCGACGCGAGCGGATCGGGTGACGGGGGTAACACATGGACTGGCTCACGATTTTCACCACCACCGTCCACGCCGCCATCGGCTGGGAGACCATCGTCTACGGTCTGGCCGCGATCGGCGTCAACATCCACTTCGGCTACACCGGCCTGCTCAACTTCGGCCAGGCGGCGTTCATGGCCGTGGCCGGCTACGGCCTGGCCGTCACCGTCACCGTGCTCGACCTGCCCTTCTGGGTCGGCATCTTCGTCGGCCTGGGGGCCGCGGTGCTCCTGGCGCTCCTCATGGGCATCCCGACGCTGCAACTGCGCGCCGACTACCTGGCGATCGTCACCATCGCCGCGGCCGAGATCATCCGGCTGATCTTCCGTTCGGTGCAGTTCAAGGGGGTCTTCGGCGGCTCTGACGGCCGGCGCGGCTTCAACGGCGACTTCTACGCCATGAACCCCTACCCCGAGGGCCGCTACGGCATCGGCCCGATCGTCTTCGACGAGCGCACGCTGTGGCTGCTGACGGTCGGCTGGATCGTCGTGCTGCTCGCCTGCGGGCTGGTCTACCTGCTCATGAAGAGCCCGTGGGGCCGCGTGCTGAAGGCCATCCGCGAGGACGAGGACGCCGTGCGCGCGCTCGGCAAGAACGTCTTCTCGTACAAGATGCAGTCGCTGGTGCTCGGCGGCGTTATCGGCTGCTTCGGCGGCTTCTTCTACGGCCTCTACAACGGCGCCGTGCAGCCCGACGTCTTCGGCACCGAGATGACGTTCTTCGCCTACACGATCGTCATCCTCGGCGGCGCCGCCCGCGTCTTCGGCCCGGTCGTCGGCGCGATGATCTTCTGGGTGCTGTTCGTCTTCGTCGGCAACCTGCTCGCCGAGCTGGTGGCCAACGGCTACATCCCGTTCATGACCAGCATCCAGGTGGGCCCGATCCGCTACGCCCTGGTCGGTCTGGGCTTCATCCTGCTGCTGATCGTCCGGCCGCAGGGCATCTTCGGTGACAAGAGGGAGATCGCGATCAATGCGCGATGACACCATGGATGAGACGACTGGCGAGTCGGAGGACGGCGCGGTGACCACCACGCGCAAGGCCGCGGCCCTGGCGGCGTTCAAGGACATGGCCCGCGAGCCGGGCGTGCCCAAGCCCGACCCCATCCTCGTCGTGGACAAGGTCGTGCGCCGCTTCGGCGGCCTCACCGCCGTCGACGTCGAGCACGTGGAGGTCCAGCGCGGCTCCATCACCGCGCTGATCGGCCCCAACGGCGCGGGCAAGACCACTTTCTTCAACCAGCTCACCGGCTTCGACACCGCCGACGCCGGCACCTGGACGTTCAACGGCCGCACGATGAGCGGCGTGCCCGCCCACAAGGTGGCGCGCGCCGGCATGGTCCGCACGTTCCAGCTCACCAAGGCGCTCTCCCGGCTGACCGTCATGGAGAACATGCGTCTCGGCGCCCAGCAGCAGAAGGGCGAGAGCTTCTGGCGGGCCCTCGTGCCCGGCTTCTGGCGCTCCCAGGAGCAGGAGATCACCGAGCGGGCCGAGGAACTGCTGGTCCGGTTCAAGCTCGACGCCAAGCGCGACGACTTCGCCGGCTCGCTCTCCGGCGGCCAGCGCAAGCTGCTGGAGATGGCGCGGGCGCTCATGGTGGGCCCCGAGCTGGTCATGCTGGACGAGCCCATGGCGGGCGTGAACCCGGCGCTGACGCAGTCGCTGCTCGGCCACGTCAAGGACCTGCGCGAGCAGGGCATGACGGTGCTGTTCGTCGAGCACGACATGGACATGGTGCGCGACATCAGCGACTGGGTCATCGTCATGGCCCAGGGCGCGGTGATCGCCGAGGGCCCGCCCTCGACGATCATGTCGGACGAGCGCGTGATCGACGCCTACCTCGGCGCGCACCACGACGCCCCGCTGTCGGACACCGAGCTCCAGGCCCAGCTCCACGAGGCCGAGGCCGAGCTGGAGGCCGAGATCGAAGAGGAGACGCAGAAGTGAACGCCGTCCCGGAGCCGGCCGAGTCCAACGCGGCGGTCACCGACCGCAGCGCGCACCTGGAGGGCGCCGAGAACGCCCTCCTGCGCTGCGACGAGCTGATCGCCGGTTACCTGCCGGGCGTCAACATCCTCAACGGCTCCGACCTCTACGTGGCGGAGGGCGAGCTCATCGGCATCATCGGCCCCAACGGCGCCGGCAAGTCGACGCTGCTCAAGGCCATGTTCGGGCTGGTCAACATCCGCAGCGGCACGGTGCTGCTGAAGGGCGAGAACATCACGAACATGAAGGCGCACGCGCTGGTCTCGCGCGGCGTCGGCTACGTCCCGCAGACCAACAACGTCTTCCCCAGCCTCACCATCGAGGAGAACCTGGAGATGGGCGCCTTCCAGGTGCCGGGGAAGTTCAAGGAGCGCTTCGAGTTCGTGGCCGAGCTGTTCCCCGCGCTGAAGGAGCGGCGCAAGCAGCGCGCCGGCTCGCTGTCCGGCGGTGAGCGGCAGATGGTGGCGATGGCGCGGGCCCTGATGACCGAGCCGTCGGTGCTGCTGCTCGACGAGCCGTCGGCCGGTCTGTCGCCCAAGCTGCAGGACCTGGTCTTCATCCAGGCCCAGCAGATCAACAAGGCCGGCGTCACCGTCATCATGGTCGAGCAGAACGCCCGCCGCTGCCTGCAGATCTGCCACCGGGGCTACGTCCTGGACCAGGGCCGCAACGCCTACACCGGCACCGGCAGGGAGCTCGCGAACGACCCGAAGGTGATCCAGCTGTACCTCGGCACCCTCGCCAAGGCGTAATTCGCCCAGAACGGCTGAGGAGCTCCCACGGAGCCCCTCAGCCGTTTTTTAATGGGCGATGTGAAACGCTTAGCGACAGTCGCGCTCATGCTGCCCGTCCTGCTCCTGGGCTGCCAGGACGACGCCTCCTCCGCGCCGAGATACAGCACCGGCGGCGACCCCACCGACAGCCCCTGCGCCCGGGTGGTCTCCGCCATCGGGTACGCCGGTCTGCTGCTGGAGCCGAAGGGCCAGGAGGACCGGCAGCGCTTCGAGGACGCCGTGATCGGCCGCCTGGCCGAGGCCCGCGGCATCACCCTGCAGTTCGGCGCCCGGCTGCCCGCCTCGCTCAAGGGCGACGTGGCGGCGCTGGAGTCGGCCACCGCCGGGCTCGCCAGGAACGACGTGCCGCGGGAGCGCCAGGTGGCGCTGCTGAGGGAGTACCGCGCGGCGGCCGACCGGATCGTCGCCGGCTGCCGGTGAGGCCCCTGCCGGGCGGTTCCAGGGACGCGGAAGGGCCCGGCCGCGGCGGCCGGGCCCTTCGTCTCAGCTCGTCTCAGCGGTGGTGATCAGCCGGCGATGTTGCCGGTGCGGTACTCGATCGCCTTGCTGCCGTACTTGTTGTCGTCGCCGTACTCGTAGATGCCGATGGTGGCGACGGCCGGGTCACCGGCGTCGTTGAACTCGACCGGACCGCTGACGCCGTCGTAGTCGATGTCCTTGCCGGCCTTCAGCAGGTCGGCGCACTCCTTGAAGCTCTTGCACTTCTCGCCGACCTTGCTGACCTCGGCCAGCTTGGCGGCGATGTCCACGCCCGCGTCGCTCTTGGCGGCCTCGGCGGCCAGCGCGATCAGGTTCGCGGCGTCGTACGACTCGGGGGCGTAGCTGAAGTCCTCGAGCTCCTTGTCGACCTCGAGGAGCTTCTTCTGGAACTCCTCGGGAGCGGCCGCGCCGGGGATGGTGCCCTTGACGCCCTTGAGGGTGCCCTTGGGCATCTTCAGGTAGTTCGTGTTGGACGTGTTGCCGTCCACCATGTACCACTTGTGCTTGCTGGCCGGCAGGCCCTGCTTGACGAGCTCCTGGATGACCTTGGAGGTCTCCTCGAAGCCGATCAGCACGATGGCCTTGGGGCTCTTGGACTTGATCTTGGTGACCTCGGCCGAGAAGTCGGCGGCCTTCGGGTCGTAGTCCACCCGCTCGACCACTTCGGCGCCGCCGTCGGTGACGGTCTTCTGGACCTGGTCGGCCAGGCCCGTGCCGTAGGAGTCCTGCATGGCGAAGATGGCGACCGTGTCGCTGCCGTCGGCCACGATCAGGTCACCGAGCACGCGGCCCTGGAGCTTGTCCGGGGGCGCGGTGCGGAAGTACAGGCCCTGGTCGTTCAGGGTGGTGAACTTGTCAGAGGTGTTGGCGGGCGAGAACTGCACCACGCCGGCACCCGTGATCTTGTCGACGACCGACTCCGACACCGAGGAGGAGGCGGCGCCGACGATCGCGTCGGCCTTCTGCGCGAGGAGCTTGTCCACCGACTGCGAGGCGATGTTGGTCGTCGTGTCGCCCGAGTCGGTGTCGATCTTGGCGACCGGCTTGCCCAGCACGCCGCCCGCCTCGTTGATCTCCTTGATGGCGAGATCGACGCCGGCGAACTCGGGCGGGCCGAGGAACGCGAGGTTCCCGGTCTGGGGCAGCAGGGTCCCGATCGTCAGCGTACCGTCGCCCTTCGTCGCGGCCGGGGCCGACGACGAGGCGGCGGGAGCGGCCGAAGACGGCGAGGTCTCCGAGGCGGTGTCGCCGCCGCCACCGCCGCAGGCTGTCAGGGTCAGGCTGGTGGCAGCCAGGACAGCCAGCGCCCGCCCCACGGGAGCAATGCGGATCATGAAGTGTCTCCTTCATTTCCAGGCCGGGATTCGTCAGCAGGCCGAGCGTTCCCGATCGAATGGTGGAAACGTACAAAACCGCCGCACGCCCGAACCAGATGCGCCGAACAACTGTCGGCACTTGGATGCGGAGTCGTAATCAGTCCTCAACTTACGGAGCTGGTCAGGCGTGCTTAAGGTGCGGCAGGTGAAGCGCATAACGCTGTCCCTCGCTCTGGCGGCCTCCCTCGCCGCCTGCGGCTCCCCGGAGCGGCCCGACACCACGCCTCCTCCTGGGCTGTCGGTGTCGCTGGCCCAGTGGCGGTCCGACGAGCCGGCGCACCGGCTGCAGATCGCGGTACGCAACGCCACGGACACGCCCGTCCACTTCGCCGACGTGCAGCTCGTCACGCCGTCGTTCAAGACGCTGGCGCCGGCCAGGGCCGACACCACGCTCGGCCGTACGGAACGGACGGACCTGCCCGCGCCGTACGGCGCCGCCAACTGCCCGCCCCAGGGGCTCCCCCAGGTGCGGCCGGCGACCGTCGTGGCGCGGCTCAGCACCGGCGGCGGCCCGCTGCGCACGGTCGTCTTCCCGGTGCCGCACCCGGACCCGCTGCTGGCCAGGCTGCTGCGCGACGAGTGCTCGGAGTTCCTCATCAAGCAGGTCGCCGAGCTCGCGTTCGGCCCGCGGTGGACGGAGTCGGACGGGACCATGCGCGGCAGCGTGGTGGTCACGCGGCGCGGCGCCGGGAAGGTGACGCTGACCGACATGGGCGGCACGACCCACTACATCGTCACGCCGGAGCACCGGCCGCTGGGAACGCTGGAGCCGGGCGCGTCGCGGCTGGAGGTGCCGGTGACCCTCTCGCCCGGCCGCTGCGACCCGCACGCCTTCGCCGAGGCCAAGAAGGCGTTCCTGTTCCCCGTGCGGGCCTCGCTCGACGGCGGCGAGGCCCGCGTGATCATCGTGGTGCCGCCCGAGCCGCTGCAGGAGCGTCTCACGCGGTGGGCGCGCGAGACGTGCGGCCTGGGCGGCGGCTCGTAACCGTCAGCCGGCGATGTTGCCGGTGCGGTACTCCTCGGCCTTGCCCGGGTACTTGTTGTCGTCGCCGTACTGGTAGACGCCGATGGTGGCCACGGCGGGGTCGCCGTTGTCGTCGAACTCGATCGGGCCGCTCAGGCCCTCGTAGTCGATGTCCTTGCCCGCCTTCAGCAGGTCGGCGCACTCCTTGAAGCTCTTGCACTTCTCGCCGACCTTGCTGACCTCGGCCAGCTTGGCGGCGATGGAGGCGCCGCTGTCGTCCTTGGCGGCCTCGGCGGCCAGGGCGATGAGGACGGCGGCGTCGTACGACTCCGCGGCGTAGGTGTAGTCCTCAAGCTCCTTGTCGACCGTGAGCAGCCGCTCCCGGAACGCGTCCGGGGCCTCGGCGCCGGGAATGGTGCCCTTGACGCCCTTGAGGGTGCCCTTGGGCATCTTCAGGTAGTTGGTGTTCGACATGTTGCCGTCCACCATGTACCACTTGTGCTTGTCGGCCGTCAGGCCCTGCTTGACGAGCTCCTGGATGACCTTGGAGGTCTCCTCGAAGCCGATCAGCACGATGGCCTTGGGGTTCTTGGCCTTGATCTTCGTCACGTCGGCCGAGAACTCGGCGGCCTTCGGGTCGTAGTCCACCCGCTCGACGACCGTCGCGCCGCCCTCCTCGGCGGTCTTGGCGATCTGGTCGGCGAGGCCCGAGCCGTAGGAGTCCTGCATGGCGAGGATGCCCACGGTGTCGTTGCCGTCGGCCACGACGAGGTCGCCGAGCACGCGGCCCTGGAGCTTGTCCGGGGGCGCGGTGCGGAAGTACAGGCCGTTGTCGTTGACCGTGGTGAACTTGTCGGAGGTGTTGGCGGGCGAGAACTGCACCACGCCCGCGCCGGTGATCTTGTCGATGATCGACTCCGACACCGAGGACGACGCGGCGCCGATGATGGCGTCGGCCTTCTGGCCCAGCAGCTTGTCCACCGACTGCGAGGCGATGTTCGTGGTGGTGTCGCCGGAGTCGGTGTGGATCGCCTTCACCGGCTTGCCGAGCACGCCCCCGGCCTCGTTGATCTCCTTGACGGCCAGGTCCACCGCGGCGAACTCGGGCGGGCCGAGGAAGGCGAGTGAACCGGTCTGCGGCAGCACGGTGCCGAGCGTCAGCGTGCCGTCACCCTTGGCGGCGGCCGGCGCCGAGGACGCCGGCGCGGACGAGGACGCGGTCTCCTGCGACGCGGCGGTGTCGTCGGCGCCGCCGCCACAAGCCGTCAGAGCGAGGCTCGCCGCGGCCGCGACGGCCAGGACGCGGCCCGCTGGAGCGATGCGGATCATGTAAAAGGTACTCCCTGTATGCGCCGGCGGGGTTTCGCCCCCGTTGACGTTTTCCAAGCTCAGCATGCCCGGATTGGGCGCTTCGCGCAGTTTTAACGCGGCTTTTATACAGAGTTGTGATGTCCGAAACGTCGCGGGCGAGGACAGCCGGAAGCCGGGAGTTCCTTCCCGGCTCCTGCCGGGCGTGACTCACGGGCTCCGCGGCTCAGCGCTTCTCGGCGTCGTCGATGACGATCTGGGCGACCTCGCGCATGCTCAGCCGCCGGTCCATCGACGCCTTCTGGATCCACCGGAACGCCTGCGGCTCGGTCCAGCCGTGCTGCGCCATGAGCTGGCCCTTGGCCCGCTCCACCAGCTTCCTGGTCTCCAAGCGCTCGGACAGGCTGGAGACCTCGGCGCTCAGCGCCACCATCTCCTCGTGCCTGCTGACCGCCATCTCGATGGCCGGCACCAGGTCGGCCTTGGTGAAGGGCTTGACCAGGTAGGCCATCGCACCCGCGTCGCGGGCCCGCTCGACCAGGTCGCGCTGGGAGAAGGCGGTCAGGATCAGGCACGGCGCGATGCGCTCGGAGACGATGCGCTCGGCCGCGGAGATGCCGTCGAGCACCGGCATCTTGACGTCGAGGATCACCAGGTCGGGTTTCAGCTCGGCGGCCAGCCGGATCGCCTGCTCGCCGTCGCCGGCCTCGCCCACGACGACGTAGCCGTCCTCCTGGAGCATCTCCTTGAGGTCGAGGCGGATCAGGGCCTCGTCTTCCGCGATCACTACTCGCCGCTGCGTACTCACGAGCAGAAGAGTACCGACGTCCGGTAGATTAGATCCACGCTGGCACCCCTGCTGCTGATCAACTTGTGGCGGTAGGATGTACCGTCGATCCGGACAAGTCCGGATTTTTCGGCCGGAATGATGGAATGGCAGACATGGACGCCTCAAAAGCGTCTGCTCGAAAGGGCGTGCGGGTTCGAATCCCGCTTCCGGCACCCTCCCCGGGCCAGCCCCTCACCCCCGGGCACCACGTCTCCTCCTGACCCACCTTGATTCACGCCTGTCCCTGATTCACGGCGGCGCGCCGCGGGAATAGCCGTTGCACGAACGATCAGCACGGGGGTGGGCGACATGTCGTTGAGCGTGGCGGCACGGGAGGAGTTCCTGGCGGAGGCGCACATCGCGAGCCTGGCCGTCGAGGCGGGCGAGGGCCGGGCGCCGCTGACGGTGCCCGTCTGGTACGACTACGTCCCCGGCGGCGACGTCCGCTTCCTGACCGACGGCGAGTCGGTCAAGGCCAAGCTCATCGCCAAGGCGGGCCGCTTCTCCCTCCTGGTGCAGCGCGGCAGCCCCACCTACCGCTACGTCTCCGTCGAGGGCCCGATCGTGCTGTCCAGCCCGTCCACGCTGGAGGACCTGACCCGCATCTCGGCCCGCTACCTGCCGCCCGAGGCCGTGACGGGCTACGTGCACGGCTCCGACCTGCACGCGCTGGTGACGTTCCGGATGCGGCCCGAGCGCTGGCTCGCGGCCGACCTGGGGGCGCTCGCCTGAGGCGGCTCCGCCCCGCAGCCTCCCCAACCGGTATTTTTGGCCCTGTGACTGCTATCGATCCCACCTCGACCGGCGCCCACGGCGTCGGCCTCGCGACCATCGCCGCCGACGGCACCGTACTCGACACCTGGTTCCCCTCCCCCGCGCTGGGCGAGGCGCCGTTCTCGGGCACCGAGCGGCTGTCCGACGACGAGGCCGGCGAACTGGCCTCGCTGACGGGCCCCGACCCGGCGCGCGGCGTGGAGGTGGTGGCGGTGCGCACGGGCATCGCCAAGCTCTCCGAGGCCCCGGTCGACGCCCACGACGTCTACCTGCGCCTGCACCTGCTGTCCTGCCGCCTGATCCGGCCGCACGGGGCCAACCTGGACGGCGTCTTCGGCCTGCTGGCCAACGTCGTGTGGACCAACTACGGCCCGTGCCCGGTGCCGGACTTCGAGCGGACCCGCCTCCGGCTGCGGGCCCGTGGCCCGGTCACGGTGTACGGGGTGGACAAGTTCCCCCGCATGGTCGACTACGTGCTGCCGTCCGGGGTGCGGGTCGCCGACGCCGACCGCGTCCGGCTCGGCGCCCACCTGGCGAGCGGCACCACGGTCATGCACGAGGGCTTCGTCAACTACAACGCCGGCACCCTGGGCTCGTCGATGGTCGAGGGCCGGATCTCGGCCGGCGTCGTCGTCGGCGACGGCTCCGACGTCGGCGGCGGCGCCTCGATCATGGGCACGCTGTCGGGCGGCGGCAAGCACGTCATCTCCGTCGGCGAGCGCTGCCTGCTGGGCGCGAACGCCGGCATCGGCATCTCGCTCGGCGACGACTGCGTGGTCGAGGCCGGCCTCTATGTGACGGCGGGCACCAAGGTCGCCCTCCCGGACGGGAAGGTCGTCAAGGCGGCCGAGCTGTCGGGCGCCGACGGCATCCTGCTGCGCCGCAACTCGCGTACGGGGGCGGTCGAGGCGGTGCCGCGCACGGGCACCGGCATCGAGCTCAACGCCGCCCTGCACGCCAACTGAGCGCCGACGGCGCCCCGGCTCGCGCTGTCGCGGGGGCCGGGGCCGCGCCGTCAGAGGTCAGTTGGCGTGCGAGACCGCCGAGCCGATGGTGTGGACGCGCAGGGCGTTGGTGGAGCCGGGGGTGCCGGGAGGCGAACCGGCCACGATGACCACCTTGTCGCCCTTCTCCAGCCGCCCCAGCGACAGCAGCGACGCCTCCACCTGCCGCACCATGTCGTCGGTGTGGTGCACGAACGGCACCTGGAAGGTCTCCACCCCCCAGGTCAGCGAGAGCTGGCCGCGCACGTGCGGCGCCGAGGTGAAGGCGAGCAGCGGGATCGGCGAGCGGTAGCGGGCCAGCCGCCGCGCGGTCTCGCCGGACATGGTGAACGCGACCAGCGCCTTGGCGCCCACGATCGCGCCGACCTCGGCCGCGGCCCGCGCGATGGCGCCGCCCGTGGTCTCGGGCATGCGCTCCAGCGTGTGGGTGGCGTGCAGGGACGACTTCTCGGCGGCGCAGGCGATGCGGTCCATCGTGGAGACGGACTCGATCGGGTAGTTGCCGACCGAGGTCTCGCCGGACAGCATGACCGCGTCGGCGCCGTCCATGACGGCGTAGGCCACGTCGGAGGCCTCGGCCCTGGTCGGGCGGGGCGCGTTCATCATGGAGTCGAGCATCTGCGTGGCGACGATGACCGGGCGGGCCTTCTCGCGGCACAGCTCGATGATGCGCCGCTGCACGATCGGCACCTGCTCCAGCGGCAGCTCCACGCCGAGGTCGCCGCGGGCGACCATGATGCCGTCGAACGCCTCGACGATCTCGGGCAGCCGGTCGACGGCCTGCGGCTTCTCGATCTTGGCGAGCAGCGGCAGGCGCACGGCCTCCTGCTCCATGATGTTGCGCACCACGTCGGCGTCGGACGGGCGGCGCACGAACGACAGGGCGATCATGTCGAAGCCGGTGCGCAGCGCCCAGCGCAGGTCTGATTCGTCCTTGTCGGTGAGCGCGGGCGCGCTGACGTTGACGCCGGGCAGGTTGAGGCCCTTGTTGTCGGAGATCATGCCGCCGATGACGACGCGGGTGATGATCCGGTCGCCGTCGACCCTGGTCGCCTCCAGCACGAGCCGGCCGTCGTCGACGAGGATCGTGTCACCGGGACGCACGTCCTTCGGCAGGCCCTTGTAGGTGGTGGAGACCTGCTCGCGGTCGCCGGGGACGTCCTCGGTGGTGATGGCGAAGACGTCGCCGAAGCCGAGCCGGACCGGGCCCTCCTCGAACGTGCCGACGCGGATCTTGGGGCCCTGCAGGTCGGCGAGCACGCCTACACCGCGGCCGAGATCGGCCGCCACCCGCCTCACCCGGTCGTAGACCTCCCGGTGCAGATCGTGGTTTCCGTGGCTGAGGTTGAACCGGGCCACGTCCATCCCCGCGGCGATGAGCTCGCGGAGACGCTCCTCGGAGGAGGTGGCCGGACCTAGGGTGCAGACGATTTTCGCGCGACGAGTCACGAGTCCTACCTTAATTGGTACAGACCACTTGGCAGTCACCGACGACGGAGAACGTAGCCCGCGGAGGAGAACAGCACGCGAACGGCGAGCCTGGAAAGCGTCAAGTTCGTGTGCCGCCCCGGTTGAACGACGCCTTCAATCTAGTGGCCGACGGGGCCGGGAGGCGGCACCCCGCGCCGCGTCACGGCGTGAAGGTGACGGCCTTCCAGGCGTCCACCAGGCCGTGGCCGTAGA
Organism: Nonomuraea sp. B208; assembly: GCF_057536035.1. NCBI lineage: Bacteria > Bacillati > Actinomycetota > Actinomycetes > Streptosporangiales > Streptosporangiaceae > Nonomuraea > Nonomuraea sp. B208. The sequence continues at coordinate 87,540 of NZ_BAAJOU010000009.1, read as the reverse complement.
AGCCGTTGTCGGCCGTGTCGCCCTCGCAGACGTGCGTCTGGGTCTGGCCGTAGATCTGGTAGACGTGCTGCCGGGGCGTCGGGCAGGGTTTGGGGTCGGCGCTCGCGTAGAGCAGCTTCTCGACGGTGGCCGGGTCGAGCGTCAGTCCGCCGCCGGGCGCGGGCTTGCCGAAGCGGCTGACGAGCAGGGCGGCGACGCCGGTCGCGTGCGGGGCGGCCATCGAGGTGCCGTCGAGATACTGGTAGTAGGAGCAGGCGCCGCGGGTGCAGTCGCGTACGACGTCGGCGCCCTTGGGCGCGCCGTCGGCGCCGATACGGCCGGCGGCGCGCAGCACGTGCTCGGGGGCGGCGGCCAGGATGGAGCGGGTGGCCTTGGCGCCCTTGCCGTCCGTGGCGTCGCCGCCCGGCGCGGCCACGTCGGTCTGCTCGACGCCGTAGTCGCTGTAGACGGCCTTGCGCCCGGACGGGCCGAGCGCGGAGACGGAGATGACGCCGTCGGACTCGGCGGGCACGTTGAGGCAGGTGTTGTCGACCTTGCGGGCCTTCGCGCTGCCCTCCGGGTAGCCGGGGCTCTTGTCGTCGACCGTGGGACGTCCGAGGTCGGTGGAGCCGTTGCCGAGCGCCGAGACGATGGTGACGCCCTTCTTGCGGGCGTAGTCGATGGCGCGCTGCATGCCGGTGACGATGGCCTGCTGCTCCAGCTGCTCCTTGCGGCTGTCGGCCGGGTTGCGCGCGCAGTTGAACAGCCAGGGGTCGACGTAGTAGCTGAGGTTGGCCACGTCCACGCCGATGTCGCCGGCGTAGGCGAGCGCGTCGAGGCTCGGCTTGAGGAAGAAGAAGCCGGAGTCCTGGCCGGCCCGTACGTTGACCAGCCGCACGCCGGGCGCGACGCCGGCGATGCCGATGCCGTTGATCGGGGAGGCGATGGTGCTGGCCACGTGGGTGCCGTGGCCGTCGTCGTCCTGGTCCACCGGGTCCTTGCAGCCGGCCGCCTCGCACGGGCCGTCGAGGGTCTCGCCGTTCTCGTCCTTGGGCCGGTCGGTGACGAAGTTGCGGCTGAGCGCGCGGTCGAAGTTGGGGGCGATGTCGGGGTGCTTGCCGTCGATCCCGGTGTCGATGACGGCGACCAGCACGTCCTTGCTGCCGGGGTTCTTGGCGTTGGCGCGGTCGGCGCCGATCATGCGCATGTCCCACTGGCGGCCGGCGAGCGGCTCGCCCGCCGCGCGCCCGGCCTTGAGCACGCCCGCGTCGGGGAACGAGCGGACGGGCTCGGCGGTGGCGTGGCCGATGCTGCGGTCCTGGGAGACGCCGACGACGGCGGCGTCTCCGCCCACGGCCTCGGCGAAGCCGTCACGGCCGCCCGTGGCCAGGATGTAGCCGAGCCTGGCGTCCTCGCTCACCTTGGCGCCGCCGGCGTGCGTGACGGCGTCCAGGGCCTGCCGCTGCCGGCCTTCGGCGTAGAACACCAGGTAGTCGGCCTGGGGGCCGCTGGCCTGCGTCTGGGAGCTCTGGGGGCGCTGGGGGCGCTGCTCGGCGGGAGTGCCGGGAGCGCAGGCGGCGAGCCCGAGGAGGGCCAGTGCCGTCACCCCGGAGGCGACTCGCCGCATCGTTCCCCCCACATCTCGAAGAATGCTCATCTTTCCGACAGTCAACCGCCGATGCCACCAACTAGCCAAATTAGGGCTACACACGACGGAGCGGGCTCCCCGGAGGGAGCCCGCTCCACGAGAAGGCGGAACCGCGGTCAGACCAGCGGCCGCGCGGTCGGCAGGATCGGGTACGGCAGCGCCGTCTCCCCGCTCAGGTAGCGGTCGACACCGGAGGCCGCGGCGCGGCCCTCGGCGATCGCCCACACGATGAGCGACTGCCCGCGGCCCATGTCGCCGGCCACGAAGACGCCGTCCACCTTGGACATGTACGTCTTGTCGCGGGCGACGTTGCCCCGCCGGTCGAAGAAGTCGTCACCGCCGGCGACCTCGGCGAGGTCGGTCAGCAGCGCGCCCTTCTCCGGCCCGAGGAAGCCCATGGACAGCGTGACCAGCTCGGCCGGGATCTCCCGCTCGGTGCCGGGGACCGGCTTGAAACCGGCCTGCGGCCCCTCGACCTCGACCAGGCGCAGCGCCCGCACGTTGCCGTCGGCGTCGCCGAGGAACTCCGTGGTGGAGACCGCGTACACGCGCTCCCCGCCGCGGTCGGCGAGCTCCTCGTGGGCGCTCTCCATCTTGAACAGGATCGGGAAGGTGGGCCACGGCTGGCCGGCCGGCCGCTCCCGCGGCGGGACCGGCATGATCTCCAGCTGGGTGACCGACGCCGCGCCCTGCCTGATCGCGGTGCCGATGCAGTCGGCGCCGGTGTCGCCGCCGCCGATCACCACCACGTGCTTGCCCTCGGCCGAGACGGGCGAGACCGGGTAGTCGCCCTCCTGGACCTTGTTGGACAGCGGGAGGTACTCCATCGCCTGGTAGACGCCCTTGAGCTCGCGCCCCGGCACCGGCAGGTCGCGCCACTGGGTGGCGCCGCCGGACAGCACCACGGCGTCGAACTGCTCGCGCAGCTCGGCCGCGGTGATGTCCACGCCGACGTTCACGCCGGTGCGGAACTCGGTGCCCTCGGCCCGCATCTGCTCCAGGCGGCGCTCGATGTGGCGCTTCTCCATCTTGAACTCGGGGATGCCGTAGCGCAGCAGGCCGCCGACGCGGTCGGCGCGCTCGAACACCACCACGTCGTGCCCGGCCCTGGTGAGCTGCTGGGCGGCGGCGAGGCCCGCGGGCCCGGAGCCGACGACCGCGACCCGCTTGCCGGTCCGCGCCGCCGGGGGCTGCGGGGTGACCCAGCCCTCGGCGAACGCCCGGTCGATGATCTCGACCTCGACCCGCTTGATCGCCACCGGGTCCGCGTTGATGCCGAGCACGCACGCCGCCTCGCACGGAGCCGGGCAGAGCCTGCCGGTGAACTCGGGGAAGTTGTTGGTGGCGTGCAGCCGCTCGATGGCCTCGCGCCAGTCGGTGCGGTAGACGAGGTCGTTCCACTCGGGGATGAGGTTGCCGAGCGGGCAGCCGTTGTGGCAGAACGGGATGCCGCAGTCCATGCAGCGGGACGCCTGCCTGGTCAGCTTCTCCTGGGAGAAGTCCTCGTAGACCTCGCGCCAGTCGCTGATGCGGACGTCCACCGGGCGGCGCGCCGGCAGCTCCCGGTCGTGCGTGAGGAAACCCTTCGGGTCAGCCATTCGGTACGCCTCCCTTAACCCTGAACCGCGGCGGCCATGACCGCCTCGTCGACGTTCCTGCCTTCGATGCGGGCGGCCTCGGCGGCGGCCAGCACCCGCTTGTAGTCGGTCGGCATGATCTTGCCGAACCTGCCGAGCGCCGCCTCCCAGTCGGCCAGCAGCTCCTTGGCCACCGGTGAGCCGGTCTCCGCGAAGTGCTTCTCGACGACCTCCTTGAGGAACTCTGCGTCCGCCGCAGACAGCTCCTCGACCGCGACCATCTCGCGGTTGACCCGCTCCTGCTTGAGGTCCAGCAGGTAGGCGATGCCGCCCGACATGCCGGCCGCGAAGTTGCGCCCGGTCGGGCCGAGCACGACGGCCCGGCCGCCGGTCATGTACTCGCAGCCGTGGTCGCCCACGCCCTCGACGACGGCCGTGGCGCCGGAGTTGCGCACGCAGAACCGCTCGCCGACGACGCCGCGGATGAACACCTCGCCGGACGTGGCCCCGTAGAGCGCGACGTTGCCGGCGATGATGTCGCCGTCCAGCGGTGCCTCCTCGTGCGGCCGGAGGGTGATCCGGCCGCCGGACAGGCCCTTGCCGAGGTAGTCGTTGGCGTCGCCGGTCAGCCTCAGCGTGATCCCGCGCGGCACGAAGGCGCCGAAGGAGTTGCCCGCCGAGCCGGTGAAGCCGATGTCGATCGTGTTGTCGGGCAGGCCCTGGCCGCCGTAGCGCTTGGTGACCTGGTAGCCGAGCATGGTGCCGACCGTGCGGTTGACGTTGCGGATGGGCAGCTCCAGCGTGACCGGGGTGCCGTGCTCCAGCGCGCCCTCGGCGAGCTGGATCAGGGTGTTGTCCAGCGCGTGCGCCAGCCCGTGGTCCTGGCCGGTGACCCGGCGCAGCGGCGTGCCCGCGGGCAGCTCCGGCCGGTGCAGGATCGGCGACAGGTCCAGGCCGCTCGCCTTCCAGTGCTCCTCGGCGGCCGTGGTGTCGAGCAGCTCGACGTGCCCGATCGCCTCGTCCAGCGAGCGGAAGCCCAGCTCGGCCAGGTATTCGCGGATCTCCTCGGCGATGAACTCGAAGAAGTTGACCACGAACTCCGGCTTGCCGGTGAAGCGCTTGCGCAGCTCGGGGTTCTGCGTGGCGACGCCCACGGGGCAGGTGTCGAGGTGGCAGACCCGCATCATGACGCAGCCGCTGACCACGAGGGGCGCGGTGGCGAAGCCGTACTCCTCGGCGCCGAGCAGCGCGGCGATGACGACGTCGCGGCCGGTCTTGAGCTGGCCGTCGACCTGGACCACGATGCGGTCGCGCAGGTCGTTGAGCAGCAGCGTCTGCTGGGTCTCGGCGAGGCCGAGCTCCCACGGCGCGCCGGCGTGCTTCAGCGACGTCAGCGGCGACGCGCCGGTGCCGCCGTCGTGGCCGGAGATGAGCACCACGTCGGCGTGCGCCTTGGACACGCCCGCGGCCACCGTGCCGACGCCGACCTCGGCCACCAGCTTCACGTGGACCCGCGCCTCCGGGTTGGAGTTCTTCAGGTCGTGGATGAGCTGGGCGAGGTCCTCGATGGAGTAGATGTCGTGGTGCGGCGGCGGCGAGATGAGGCCGACGCCGGGCGTGGAGTGCCGGGTCTTGGCGATCCACGGGTAGACCTTGTGGCCGGGGAGCTGGCCGCCCTCGCCGGGCTTGGCGCCCTGGGCCATCTTGATCTGCAGGTCGTCGGCGTTGACCAGGTATTCGCTGGTGACGCCGAAGCGGCCGGAGGCCACCTGCTTGATCGCCGAGCGGCGGGCCGGGTCGTAGAGCCGCTCGGGGTCCTCGCCGCCCTCGCCGGTGTTGGACTTGCCGCCCAGCTGGTTCATGGCGATGGCGAGGGTCTCGTGCGCCTCCATGGAGATGGAGCCGTACGACATCGCGCCGGTGGAGAAGCGCTTGACGATCTCCGAGACCGGCTCGACCTCCTCGATCGGGATCGGCCGGCCCTTGCGCAGCTTGAACAGGCCGCGCAGCGTCATCAGCCGCTCGGCCTGGGAGTCCACGAGGTTCGTGTACTCCTTGAAGATCTCGTAGCGGCGCGTCCTGGTGGCGTGCTGCAGCTTGAAGACCGTCTCGGGGTTGAACAGGTGGGGCTCGCCCTCGCGCCGCCACTGGTACTCGCCGCCGACCTGGAGCCTGCGGTGGGCGTTCTCGGCCCGCGGGTAGGCGTGGCGGTGCCGCTGCGCGACCTCCTCGGCCAGCACGTCGAAGCCGACGCCGCCGAGGCGCGAGGTGGTGCCGGTGAAGCAGGAGTCGATGACCTCCTGGCTCAGGCCGAGCGCCTCGAAGATCTGCGCGCCGGTGTAGGAGGCCACCGTGGACACGCCCATCTTGGACATGACCTTGATGACGCCCTTGCCGTAGGCCTTGATGAGGTTGCGTACGGCCTTGCGCTTGTCGAGCGGCAGGACGCCGGTGTCGACGAGGTCCTCGACGGTCTCGATCGCGAGGTAGGGGTTGATCGCGCCGGCGCCGTAGCCGATGAGCAGCGCCATGTGGTGGCACTCGCGGGCCTCGCCGGTCTCCACGACCAGGCCGATCTTGGTGCGGGTCTTCTCCTGGATCAGGTGGTGGTGCACCGCGCCGGTCAGCAGCAGCGACGGGATCGGGGCGAGGGTGTCGGACGAGCCGCGGTCGGTCAGCACGAGGATGCGCGCGCCGTCGGCGATCGCCTGGGACGCCTCGGCCCGGATCTCCTCCAGGCGGCGCAGCAGGGCCTGCCCGCCGCCGGCGACCTCGTACAGGCCGCTGATGACGCGCGGCTGGAAGCCGGGCAGGTCGTGCTCGTCGTTGATGTGGATGATCTTGGCGAGCTCGTCGTTGTCGATCACCGGGTACGGCAGCACGAGCTGCCGGCACGAGGCAGGGCCCGGGTCGAGCAGGTTGCCCTCGGGGCCGATGGTGCTGGCCAGCGAGGTGACCAGCTCCTCGCGGATGGCGTCCAGCGGCGGGTTGGTGACCTGGGCGAACAGCTGCGTGAAGTAGTCGAACAGCAGCCGCGGCTTCTCGCTCAGGACCGCCACCGGCGTGTCGGTGCCCATGGAGCCGATCGGCTCCTGGCCCGCCTTCGCCATCGGCGCGAGGATGATGCGCAGCTCCTCCTCGGTGTAGCCGAAGGTCTGCTGCCGCTTGACCAGCGCCTCGTGGGTGATGGTCTCGCGCTCGCGGGACGGCAGCTCCTCGAAGCGGACCAGGCCGGCGTGCAGCCAGTCGGCGTAGGGGAGCTCGGCGGCCAGCTCGGCCTTGATCTCGTCGTCCTCGATGATCTTGCCGCGGGCGGTGTCGATGAGGAACATCCGGCCGGGCTGCAGGCGGCCCTTGCGTACGACGTCCTCGGGCCTGATGTCGAGCACGCCGGCCTCGGAGGCCAGCACGACCAGGCCGTCCGCGGTCACCCAGAAGCGGCCGGGGCGCAGGCCGTTGCGGTCGAGCACGGCGCCGGCGAGGGTGCCGTCGGTGAAGGTGATCGAGGCGGGGCCGTCCCAGGCCTCCATCATCGAGGAGTGGAACTCGTAGAAGGCCCGGCGGGCCGGGTCCATCTCCGTGTGGTTCTCCCACGCCTCCGGGATCATCATGAGGACCGCGTGCGGCAGGCTGCGCCCGCCGAGGTGGAGCAGCTCCAGCGCCTCGTCGAAGCTCGCGGTGTCGCTGCCGTCGGGGTCGCAGATCGGGAAAAGGCGGGAGATGTCGCCCGGGATGTGCGGGGAGGCCAGCATCGCCTCGCGGGCGCGCATCCAGTTGCGGTTGCCCTTGACCGTGTTGATCTCGCCGTTGTGCGCGACGTAGCGGTAGGGGTGGGCGAGCGGCCAGCTCGGGAACGTGTTGGTGGAGAAACGCGAGTGCACCAGGGCGATCGCGCTCTCGTAGCGCTCGTCGGACAGGTCGGGGAAGAACGGCTCGACCTGGTCGGGGGTGAGCATCCCCTTGTAGACGATCGTGCGCGCCGACAGCGAGGGGAAGTAGACGTCCGCCTCGTGCTCGGCCCGCTTGCGCAGGCAGAACGCCAGCCGGTCCAGCTCCAGCCCCTCGCGGCCCTCGGGGCTCGCGACGAACAGCTGGGCGAAGTGCGGCATGACCGCGCGGGCGCTCGGGCCGGGGAGCGTGCGCTCGACCGGCGTCTCACGCCAGCCGAGGACGGTCAGGCCCTCCTCCCCCGCGATCTCCTCGATCAGCCGTACGGCGACGCCGCGGGCCTCCTCGTCGGCCGGCAGGAAGGCCATGCCGGCGGCGTACGCGCCGGCGGCGGGCAGGGCGAACGGCACCACGGCCCGGAAGAACGCATCGGGGATCTGCGTGAGGATGCCGGCGCCGTCGCCGGTGTCGGGCTCGCTACCCTTGGCTCCCCGATGGTCGAGATTGCACAGTGCCGTCAGAGCCTTGACCACGATCCCGTGTCCCCGGCGTCCCGCGACGTCGGCGACCATGGCGACACCGCAGGCGTCGTGCTCGTTGGCGGGGTGGTAGAGGCCCTGGGGCTCGGGGAATCCGAGGTGGGCAGCAGGCATGTAGTCCCTCCCGTCGTCATCGCTGTCTGGAACTTCATTCACAGGCGGGGACGACGTTGGCCCTGCTGCATATCGTGCGTAGAGGTTACCGCACCATGTCGGAATGGTGCCCGCCGCGTCCGCATTGCGAACATTCGGGCATTCCTCACATCCGAACTCATCATCCCAAAGTTCGGGCATGTGGCGCAAAATTCCCGATCATGGGTGGTTTTTGCGGAACAAGAAGCGATATCCGCCTCCCTCAGCCCCCGCGCCGGGGCGCGCCCCTCCGGCCCCTCCTGTGTCTTCGGTCCCGTTGCTGCACCAGACCGGACGGGGGCGGGCCCTCGATAGGGTTGGCCCATGCGGGAGGACGGGGTGCGCAGCGACAGGGGCGACGAGCGGGACGGGGTCGAGCGCTTGCTCGACGCGGCGGGCGCCGACAGCCGGCGCCTCCGGCACGCCTTGGCACTGCTCTGCGACGGCCAGTGGTGGACGCTCGCCGACCTGGTCAGGGCCACCGCCACGTCCCGCCGCACGATCGAGGCCCTGCTGCGCGAGCTCCCTCTCGAACGGCGGCAGGGCGCCGACGCCTTCCGCGTGCCGCTCACCCACACCCCCGTCTACCAGGACCTCCTCGCCGTCGCGCCGCCTCCCGAGGACCCCGTGGGCCACCTCGTCCCCCACTACGCGAGCGTCCTCGACCGGCTGGCCCGCCTCGTCGCGGACGCCCCGCGCGCCCGCCACACGCTGGACCACGTCTCGGCCACGCCGGAGACGGCGCTGCGGCGCGCGCTGCTGCTCGGGGCCCGGTTCTGGCTGCCGGGCGCCCGTCTGCTGTGCGTCGGCGACCACGACCTCACCTCGCTGGCGGTCAAGCTGGTCCATCCCGAGACCGACGTCACGGTCGTGGACGTGGACGAGCGCATCCTGGCCTACATCGACGCCCAGGACCTCGGGGTCCGCACCCGCTGGGCCGACCTGCGGCTCGGCCTGCCCGCCTCCGCGCACGGGCACGACCTGGCGTTCACCGATCCGCCGTACACACCGGAGGGCATCGGCCTGTTCGCGGCCCGCGCCGTGGAGGGGCTGAAGGACGACGGCCGGGTGCTGGTGGCGTACGGGGCGAGCGAGCGCACGCCGATGCTGGCGTACAAGGTGCAGCAGGCGCTGGCGGAGCTCAACCTCGCCTACGAGGCGATCTATCCCGACTTCAACCGCTATTTCGGTGCGGAGGCTATCGGCTCGGCCGCCGATCTCTACCTCCTGCGCCCCACCACCAAGACCCGCCCGGCCGTGGCCTCCCGGCTGAGCCGCCTCACCACCGCCATCTACACCCAGGGCCCGCAGTCCGTCGAGTCCGCGCCCGGGGAGGCGGCTCCGGTCGCCGTCGCCACGGGTTTCGAGCCCGACCTCCTCGTCGGCGACTGGCCCAAGGGCCTGCCGCAGCCCCGGGTCAAGCTGTCCACGTGGCTCGCCAAGCCGTACGCGGCGGCGGCCGAGCGGGTCGCGATCGCCGTACCGCCCGGCCTGGAGGCCGCCCTGCCCCGGCTGCTGCTGGCCACCCGCGCCCCGCGCGTCCACGTCACCGGCGCCGGCCTGCCGCCGCTCCCCGCCGTGCTGGCCACCGTCTACGAGGTCCGGCCCGGCCCCGGCGGCCTCGACGCCGTACGCCTGCCGCAGCCGGACGGCGACGTCCCCGCGGTGCTGCGCCGCATCCTGGACAACGGCCACGCCAAGCTGGCCAACACCTGGCGCGAGGCGCTCATCGCGCTCGCCCGCGCCCAGGGCTCGGCCCTCACCAAGAACGATGCCCGCGCCCTGATCCGCGAGGCCGCCCCCTGGTCGGACGACCTCACCCCGCTGGACGCCCCGCTCCACCGCCTGGAGTCCCTGCCCGCCGCGATCGCCACCACGGTCACGGCGCTCACCACGACCACGTCCTGACGCGGTCCGGCGGCTCAGGTGGCGGCTCAGGTGGCGGCGACGATCCTGCCCTGCACCACCCGCCCGAGCCCGTCCAGCGCGACCAGCGCCGCCACCAGCTCCTGCTCGTACGCGGTGCCGCCGGCCCAGCTCACCGTCACGTAGTGGCCCATCGCACGGGCCTGCGCCCGGCTGGTCGCCGGGTCGAACGGCACGCCCTGACGTACGAACCCGTCCTTGCCCAGCGCCGCCACCAGCGCGTCGGCCGCCCCGCTGTCGCTCATGTTGAAGATGACGAACTGACCTGCCATCGTGCCGCCCCTGTAGGTGGCCCGCAGAGCCTGCGCGCACCCGGCGGGGGACACGCCCCACAGGACCTCGTCGCAGTCGGTGAACTCCGCCGTGGTCTCGCGCCGCATGGCGCCGACCGTCTCGGTCTCGGCGGTGAAGACCTCCTGCGCGGTGAGCGGGGCGGCGTCCTTGCCGCGGTTGTCGATGGCGGCGTAGAAGGCGGAGGTGGACTCGCCGTGGAACGCGGCCGGCCGAGGGTCGTCGCCACGCAGCCACCACCACGCGGCGGCGGCGACGACCAGCACACTGACGGCCACGGCGGAGATCACCACACGACCTGACATCAGCCTTCTGCTCCCCCGCTCACGACAGCGGCGGCCTGCCGCGCGCTCGTCACGACTTCGGCCCCGTGATCGCGACGACCCGGCGGTAGACGGCCTTCTCCGCGCCGCGCAGGCCCAGCGTGAGCGAGACGTAGTCGTCCTTGACGCCGGGCTCGGCGCCGTCGACCCGGCCGAGCCACACCAGGCCGACGTAATGACCGAGAGCGTAGCCACCGGCCTCGGAGTAACCGCCCGCCGGGAAGGAGCCCTTGGGCGAGGGCAGCGGGCGCGCCCAGCCGCCCCTGTAGAGGGTCTCCAGCGCGTCCACCAGCTCGGCGGCGGCCTGGCCGTCCTTGAGGTTGAGCAGGGTGTACTGGCCGACGTAGCGGCCGTCGGAGCTGAGGTAGAGGCCGCGGGCGGCCTGGGTGCAGCCGGCGTCGGAGACCCGTTCGGTGAGTCCCTGGCCCCACACCGCCGCCGAGCAGTCGGAGTCGAGCCGCTTGGCCACGAGCTTCAGCCGCAGTTTCCTGTCGACCGAGAGCTCGCTCTGCCCGAACACCTCCTTCTCCGTCAGCGCCTTGGCGTCCTTGGTCCGGTCGGCCAGCGGGTCGAACAGTTTGGGCGACTTCCAGCCCCGGAACACCAGCGGCAGCGTGGTGTCGGGCCCCAGCAGGGCCGCGCTGGGCTCGCGGTCGGGCGTGTACCTGCCGAGCGAGGTGGCGAAGATCACCACGCCCGCCAGTGCGGCCACCAAGCCGATGACCGATGCGACGATGACGATCGTCTTCTGCTGCTTGGGGCGCAGGCCCATGCCGGTGAGCACGGGGAACTGCCAGTCGGACGGCGGAGTACGCCGCCGCTTCCGCGACCCGCCGCCCGCCGCCTCCCGGCCGTCGTCGTCCTGCTCCGCCGTCGCGTCGGCCCCGCGACCGCCGGTGGCCGCGTCCGCGCCGAAGCCGCCACGACCACCGCCCCCAGCACCCGCAGCGAGGCTCCCGCGGCCGCCGGCCCCGGCAGCCGCGGCGAAGCCGCCGCTCCCCGGGCCCCGCGCGAAGCCGCCGGCTGCTGCGTCTCGCTCTTGGCCCGCATCGAGGCCGCCTCCCGGGCCCTGGCCCGCATCGAAGCCACGCGCCGCCCCGCGGCCCGCGTCGCGACCACGGGCCGGCCCCTGGCCTGCGTCGAAACCGCCAGCCGAGCCCTGCCCCGCATCCGAACCATGCGCTGGGGTCTGCCCCTCCGAGCCACGTGCCGCTCCCCGGCCCGCGTCGCGGCCACGTGCCGGACCCTGGCCCGCATCCGTGTCGCGTGCCGGGCCCTTGGCCCTCCTGGAGCGGCGTGACGGCCCCTGGGCAGGTCCGGAGCCGCCCAGGGGCGGTCCGTCGTTCAGGTCGAAGCCCTCGGCGGCCATGACGTCCGAGCTGTAGGCCTCCGACACGACTCGGTCCTTCGCGAAGAAGTCGCGTCCGTCCCGGCCGTCTCCTCCGCCGAAGGAGTCCTCTTCGGGCTTGTCCTTTCCGAACAGGCCCTTACGGCGCCTGCCACGGCCGGCGTCCGCCGCCGGCACGTCCGCTGCGGGATCCGTGCCCCGGCTCCCTGCGTGGTGGCCGCCACGCGCGCTGCCGGGGGCGTCGGCATCCGCCGCACCCGGGCCCGTGACCACCGCCCAGCCGCCGTCGGAGGCGCCGGCCAGCGCCCGGTGTCCGCCACCGCCGGAGCCGGAGCCGGTGGCGCCGCGACGGCCGCCACCGTCCGGCGGAGCAGGCGTCCAGTTGCTCACGCCCTCCGCAGGGGTGGACGCCCAGGGGCTCCCGCCCTCCGCGGGGCCCGGCGCCCGGCTGCCCCCACCCGGCCCAGGAGCCGGCGTCCACGCGCTCCCGCCCTCCGCAGAGGCCGGTGTCCAGGCGCCTCTGCTCTCCGGGGAGGTGGACGTCCAAGCGTTCTCGCCGGTCGGTGGGGAGAACGGCCAGTTGCCGGTGCCGCCTGACGACGCCCGGTGGCCGCCGGTGTCCGGTCCGGCGGACGGGTGAGGCGGGGCGCCGGTGGCGCGGCGGCCATCGGACGCGCGGCCGTGCCGGGAGCGTCCGCTCCGGCCGCCTGGATCTTCTCGCCGGCCGTCGTCGTACGAGGCCGGAGCAGGCGCACCGCCGTATCCGTATCCGGGGGTGGCGGGGTGGGCGCCGCTCGCCGGGCCTTCCGCGTACGGACCCTGGCCGGGGTGGCCGCCGCTCACCGGGCCCGATTCCGGCCATGAGGGGCCGGAGTAGGCGGGATCCTGGTCCTGGCCGGGCTGGTCGTTCTTGCCGCGGGAGCCCGCTCTTCTGCGGGCCATCACAGCCCCGCCGCCCCGACCAGGTTGCCCACCCCGAAGGTGACCGCGGCCGCCACCGCGCCCACCACGAGCTGCCTCAGTCCTGAGTACCACCAGCTTCGCGCCGTCACGGCCGACACGATAGCGCCCGCCGCGAACAGCGCCGCACACGAGAGCGCCGCCGAGATCACCAGCTCCTCGGCTCCCAGCACGTACGGCAACAGCGGCAACAACGCCCCCACCCCGAACGACAGGAACGACGAGATGGCGGCGACCAGCGGAGACGGCAGGTTCCCCGGCGCGACCCCGAGCTCGTTGACCGTGTGCACTTCCAGGGCGCGCTCGGGGTTGCGGGAGATCTGCCTGGCCACCTCGGCGGCGAGCGCGGGGTCCACGCCCTTGTCGACGAAGGTCTGGGCGAGCTCGGCCTGCTCGTCCTCGGGGTGGTGGCGCAGCTCGCGGCGTTCGACGGCTATCTCGGCCTGGGCCAGCTCCCGCTGGCTGGCCACCGAGACGTACTCGCCGCCGGCCATCGACAGCGCTCCCGCGGCCAGGCCGGCGACGCCGCTGAGGGCGATGACCCGGGTGTCGGCGGTGCCGCCCGCGACACCCGCGATGAGCGCGAAGTTGGACACCAGCCCGTCCATCGCGCCGAACACCGAGGGCCGCAGCCAGCCGCCCGTGACGTCGCGATGCCGGTGGTGGATCTCCGCGCCTTCGGTCATCGCGTGTTCGTTTCCTTCCCGGCGCGGCTGCCGGGCTCCTTCTCCGCCTCCTCGGCGCCCTCGCGCGAGTCGGCGGTGACGGCGCCGACGGCGGCGTCACCGGAGCCGGAGCCGATCGCGGAGCCGGTGTCCCGGTCGTCGCCGGGCGCCCCCGACCCGCCGTCCACGGCGGGCACGTCGGAGGCGAGGGTGTCAGAGGCAGGCGCGCCGGAGGCGGACCCACCGGCAGTGGACACGTCGGAGGCGGGCGCGTCAGACGCAGACGCACCAGACGCAGACGCACCAGAGGCGGACGCGCCGGAAGTGGACGTGTCCGAGGCGAGGGTGTCGTCGGTGGAGCCCGGATCGCTCTGGTCGGCCCCGTGCTCCGGGTCGGCGTCGGCGGACGGCGAGACGACGACCTCCACGCCCTCCTTGTTCCGCGTCGCCCAGAAGTAGATGAGCGCCCCGACGAACAGCACGATCGACGTCCACTGGTTGATGCGCAGCCCGAGGAACGTCACCGCGTGGTCGACCCCGCCGACCGGGTCGATGCGCAGCCCCTCGATCCAGAAGCGGGCGAAGGTGTAGCCGGCCACATAGAGGGCGAACAGCCGCCCGTACCGCAAGTTCAGGCGGCGGCCCACGAGGAGGAGCGCGAAGCCGAGCAGGATGTCCCAGATCGACTCGTACAGGAAGGTCGGGTGGTAGAGGACGCCGGGCTCGCCGCCATGGTCGACGTCGATCTCCAGGCCCCACGGCAGCGTCGTCGGCGAGCCGTACAGCTCCTGGTTGAACCAGTTGCCCCAGCGGCCGATGCCCTGGGCGAACGCGATGCCGGGGGCGATCGTGTCGGCCAGGGCGGTCATGGACAGGCCGCGCCGGCGCGCCGCCAGCCAGACGCCGACGCCGCCGAGCGCGATCGCACCCCAGATGCCGAGGCCGCCCTCCCAGATGAACAGCGCCTTGTAGGCGGGCTTGATCGCGCGGCTGCCGAAGTAGGTCTGCCAGTCCGTGATGACGTGGTAGAGCCGGCCGCCGATCAGCCCGAAGATGACCGCGGGGACCGCGATGTCAATGATCGTCCCCTTCTGGCCACCGCGGGCGCGCCAGCGCCGCTCGCTCAGCCAGACGGCGACGATGACGCCGAGCACGATGCACAGCGCATAGGCCCGGATCGGGATGATTCCGAGATACCAGACCCCCTGGGAAGGGCTGGGAATCGAGGCAAGGGGCATGTCAGGTGAGGGTAGCGGACGTGAGCCTACTTGGCGGCCTTCGTGACCGCGTCCCGTAGCTCCGAAGGGCTGAAGACGACCGCGTTGTCCACTTCTGTGCCGTTAAGTTTCAGCGTCGGCGTGTGGGTCAGCTTCTGCTCGTTCATGATCTTCTCGCTGTACGACAGCTGCGCCTGCGCGTGCTTGCCCGAGTTGACGCACTGCTCGAAGTCGGGCGCGGTCACCCCGGCCTCCTTGCCCCACTCGATGAGCTGGCTGTTGGTGAAGCCCTCCGCGGTCTCGGACGGCTGGTTCTGGAAGAGCAGGTTGTGGAAGGACAGCCACTGCTTGCCGTCGGCGACGCACCTGGCGGCGTTGCCCGCGCGCAGGGAGTTGGAGCGGGTGGGCTCCTGGGAGAAGATCGTGATGGGGTGGTAGACGACCTTGACCTTGCCCTCGGCGGCGAGGTTCTTGATCGTCTGGCCGCTGACCCGCTCGGCCTCCTTGCAGGCCGGGCACTGGAAGTCCTCGTAGACGTCGAGCACGGGCTTCTCGACGCCGCTCTTCGCCATGACCACGGTGCCGTCGGACTGCACGGTGATCGGCGCGAGGTCGCCGGCGGCCTCCTCGGGCTGGGACTTGCTGACGCCGTACCAGATGCCGGCCCCGAGCGCGGCCACGGCGGCGAGCCCGGCCGCGGTGTAGGTGATCGCCCGCCTGCGCCGCTCCTGGGCGCGCGCGGCGGCCTGCTGCTCCTTGATCTTCTCGCGTGCGCCGCGTGTCATGGTCGTCCTCTCGCCCTTGCCCATCACAGGTCCTCCAAGTCGTCGTCAGCACTGTCGCCCCCGAGCCCGAGGGCGCCGTCGAGCGCGAAGCGGCCCGGCGGGAAGCGGACCGTCCAGACGCCGAGCAGCGCCAGTCCGAAATCACGCAGGATGTCGATCAGGTAGGCCGGCTCCTGGCCGGCCCCGAGCTGCCCGCCGCCGCCGAAACAGCCGCAGTCGATCCGCAGGCCGTTCGCCCACGCCCAGCCGATGCCGAACACGAACGCCAGCATGAGCAGCGCCGCGATCACGGCGGCCACTCTGGTCAGCAGACCGACGACCAGCAGCACGCCGACGACGATCTCCACGATCGGCAGGGCGTAGCCCACCCCGACGGCGACCGACTCGGGCAGCAACTGGTAAGCCTTGACCGCCAGGACCGAGTCGGACGGGTTGCCGATCTTGAGCGCACCCGCCGCGATCAGCACTCCGCCCAGCACCAGCCGGGCGACTGTCGTCACCCAGGGTATCGGCAACCTGGCCGAAGGTGACGATAGTGACGCGTCCACAGGCCATCTCCTTCTTCTCCGTGCCGGGACTGCGCACAGTACCGGGACTCCATCGGACCACGCCCGGAATAAGCATCAGCTAAGCGGCGTGTCCCCCACTCCGACCTGCGATGTTTGCCGGTTTTACCGGAAGAGAGTAAGAATTACTCATGCGAGTAAAAGCGCTGGCCGTCCTCGGAGTCGACGTCGCGCTGCCCACGGGGGTCTACTACGGCCTGCGCCACGGCGCCGGCCTCGACGAGCACCTGGCCCTGGTGCTCAGCTCGCTCGTCCCTGGCGTGAGCGTCGCCGTGAGCCTGGCGCGGGGGCGCAGGCCCGACCGGCTGGCGCTGTTCATGACCGCGATGATCCTGGCCGGCGCCGCGGTCTCGGCGCTCGTCCACGACCCGCGCTTCCTGCTGGCCAAGGACGGCTGGTTCATGGGCGCGGCGGGGCTGTGGTTCCTGTCGAGCGCGCGCTGGGACCGGCCGCTCGCGTTCACGTTCACCCGGTTCCTGTTGGAGGGGCGGGTCGGGCCGGCGGGCGAGTCCTGGGACGTGCTGTGGGAGCGGCTGCCCGCCTTCCGCCGGATCTGGCGGGTGGTGACCGTGATGTACGGGGTGGGCCTGCTGGCGGACGCCGCGGTGCGGGTGGTGATGGCCTGCACCCTGCCCATGGACGTGGTGCCCGCGCTGGGCACCGCGCAGTACGTCGTGTGGCTCCTGCTCATGCAGGTCGCCATCAACGTCTATCTGGTGCCCACGGGGCTCTACAACCGGTACGCGCCGCTGTACGCGCCCCTCCGGGAGCCCGCCACCGCGACCGGGTGAGGCGGGAACAACACGACAGCGCGGCCCCCGTACGAGGGGACCGCGCTGTCCACGCGGAACGTCAGCGGCGCACGCCGCTCGCCATGTCGCGGGCCAGGGCCGCGCAGGACTCGCGCCCCGCGGCCTCGTCAGGCGCGTCGAGCAGCCGCCGGATGAACGCCGAGCCCACGATCACGCCGTCGGCGTAGGAGGCGACCTCGGCCGCCTGCGCGCCGGTGCCGACGCCGAGCCCGACGCACACCGGCAGCGTGGTGTGCTCCCGCGTCCGCTTGACCAGGCCCTCGGCGGCGACGTTGACGGTCTCGCGGGCGCCGGTGACGCCCATGAGCGAGGCGGCGTAGACGAAGCCGGTGCAGCAGTCGACGACCGCCTTGATGCGCTCCTCGGTCGAGCTGGGCGCGACCAGGAACACGGTGTCGATGCCGGCGGCGGCCGAGGCGGCCCGCCACGGCTCGGACTCCTCGGGCGTCAGGTCGGGCGTGATCGTGCCCACCCCGCCCGCGGCGGCGAGGTCGCGGGCGAAGCGCTCGGCGCCGTAGCGGTCGATCGGGTTCCAGTAGGTCATGACGAGCGTGGCCGCGCCGGTCGCGGCCACCCCCTCGACGGTGCGCAGCACGTCGGCGATGCGAGTGCCGTTGGTCAGCGACCGGTGCACCGCGTCCTGGATGGTCGGCCCGTCCATGAGCGGGTCGGAATAGGGCAGGCCGATCTCGATGACGTCGCAGCCGGCCTCCACCAGGGCCGCGGCGGCGGCGATGGCGCCGTCTTTGGACGGGAAGCCCGCGGGCAGGTAGCCGACGAGCGCGGCCCTGTTGTCCGCCTTCGCCTTGGCGAACACCGTCTGTAGAGTCGTCATGTCTGTCCGTTTCGAAGGTCGAGTCCCACCATGATGCCCCGCGGCAGGCCCGCTGCCGGGGTGGCGACTCGTCAGAGGTTGAAGTATTTCATCGCCGTGCCCATGTCCTTGTCCCCGCGGCCGGAGAGGTTGACCAGGATGGTCGCCTCGGGGCCGAGCTCGCGGCCCAGCTCCAGCGCGCCGGCGAGGGCGTGGGAGGACTCGATGGCGGGGATGATGCCCTCGGTCCTGGCCAGCAGGGAGAACGCCTGCATGGCTTGGTCGTCGGTCACCCCGTGGTAGGTGGCCCGGCCGGTGTCCTTGAGCCAGGCGTGCTCCGGGCCGACGCCCGGGTAGTCGAGGCCGGCCGAGATCGAGTGGGACTCGATCGTCTGGCCCTCGTCGTCCTGCAACACGTACGTGCGCGAGCCGTGCAGCACGCCGACCGTTCCCGCGGTGAGCGTGAGCGCGTGCTCGCCACTGTCGAGGCCGTGCCCGGCGGCTTCGTAGCCGTGCAGGGCGACGTCCTGGTCGCCGAGGAAGGCGTGGAAGATGCCGATGGCGTTGCTGCCGCCGCCGACGGCCGCGCACACGGCGTCGGGCAGCCGGCCGGTGAGCTCCTGGATCTGGCGGCGGGCCTCGACGCCGATGATGCGCGCGAAGTCGCGGACCATCTCGGGGAACGGGTGCGGCCCCGCGATGGTGCCGAACAGGTAGTGGGTGGAGTCGACGTTGGTGACCCAGTCGCGGAAGGCCTCGTTGATGGCGTCCTTGAGCGTCTGGGAGCCGTTGGTGACCGGCACCACCTGGGCGCCGAGCAGCTTCATCCTGGCCACGTTGAGCGCCTGGCGTTCGCAGTCGACGGCGCCCATGTAGATGACGCACTCCAGGCCGAGCAGGGCCGCGGCGGTGGCGGTGGCCACGCCGTGCTGTCCCGCGCCAGTCTCGGCGATGACCCGCTTCTTGCCCAGCCGCTTGGTGAGCAGCGCCTGGCCCAGCACGTTGTTGATCTTGTGGGCGCCGGTGTGGGTGAGGTCCTCGCGCTTGAGCACGATCCTGGCGCCGCCGGCCTGCTCGCTGAAGCGCGGCACGTCGGTCAGCGTCGTGGGCCGCCCGGCGTAGGTGCGCAGCAGGTGGTCGAACTCGCGGATGAACTCCTGGTCGTTCTTGGCCTTCTCGTAGACCGAGGCGACCTCGT
Organism: Nonomuraea sp. B208; assembly: GCF_057536035.1. NCBI lineage: Bacteria > Bacillati > Actinomycetota > Actinomycetes > Streptosporangiales > Streptosporangiaceae > Nonomuraea > Nonomuraea sp. B208. The sequence continues at coordinate 68,872 of NZ_BAAJOU010000009.1, read as the reverse complement.
CGAGCGCCGGGATCAGCGCCTCGGGCACGAACCGTCCGCCGAAGATGCCGAACTTGCCGTGCACGTCGGGGTCGTTGCCCAGTGCGCCGTTGCCCGCCAGATCCGCGGCGGTCAGGATGGTGCCTTCGTTTGCCACTGCTATCCCTCTGCTGAGTGGTCGGGGCGCGTCGACGGGTGCGCGCCGGCGGTGACCAGCGCCTCCACGGCCTTGCGCGGGTCCTTGCCCGTGACCAGGCTCTCCCCCACCAGGACGGCGTCGGCGCCGTTACGGGCGTAGGCGAGCAGGTCGTGCGGTCCGCGCACGCCCGACTCGGCGATCTTGAGGACATTATCCGGGATCTTCGGCGCCAGCTTCGTGAAGACCTCGCGATCGACCTCAAGTGTCTTGAGGTTGCGCGCGTTGATCCCGATGACGCGGGCCCCGGCGGCGACCGCCCGGTCGAGCTCCTCCTCGGTGTGCACCTCGACCAGCGGGGTCAGCCCGATCGACTCGGCCCGCTCGATGAGCGACACCAGCGCCTCCTGCTCCAGGCAGACGACCATGAGCAGCGCCAGGTCGGCGCCGTGCGCCCGCGCCTCCCACAGCTGGTAGGAGGTGAGGATGAAGTCCTTGCGCAGGATCGGGATGTCGACCCGGGCGCGCACGGCGGCCAGGTCGTCGAGGCTGCCGCCGAACTTGCGCTGCTCGGTCAGCACGCTGATGACGTGGGCGCCACCCGCTTCGTAGTCGGCCGCCAGGGCGGCGGGGTCGGCGATGGCGGCCAGCGCGCCCTTGGACGGGCTGGAGCGCTTGACCTCGGCGATCACCGAGACCTTGTCGCCTCCGAGGGCGGCCATCGCGTCCCTGGGCGGCTGGGCCCGCTCGGCCCGCCGCTTGAGCTCCTCCATGGACACGGCCTGCTGACGTGCCGCGAGGTCGGCGCGCACCCCGTCGAGGATGTCGTCGAGGACACTCGGCCCTTCCGTCCGCTCACTCACGCGCTTGGGGTCCCTCCGGATCGACTGTGGGGGTGGCTGAAGAGTTCGCTTCGCGTCCGCTCTCCGCCTGTCCTGCGATGGTATCGGCCCCTGCGGGGTACCTCACCACAGGGCTCGCGTCTCCACGTGCCCTAGGGGGCGAGGAACGCACCGAAAGGCAGGTTCCGGACGATCCAGTAGACCACGACGACCGCCAGGAAGGCCCATAGCCACGCCGGGTGAGCGAGTGTCGTCCTGCGTGGCCGGCCCTGCGCGGCCCGGACCACCCACCTGCCCCACCAGAACAGCAGGAACGGGATCATCGCCACCATGAGCGGGTTGAGCCCGAGCGCCGCGACCGGATCGAGGTGCGCCAGCGCGTGGATGGACCTCAGCGTGCCGCAGCCCGGGCAGTAGAGGCCGGTCAGCCACAGGAAGGGGCAGGTCGGGTAGTGGCCGGGCTCGTTGGGGTCCACCGCGCCGACGAGCGCGAACACCGCCCCCGTCCCGGCCGCGACCCCGAGCGGCGCGAGCAGGCCCTTGATCCGGCCCGTGCCGCGCCGCCCGGTCGTCGCGAGATTCATGCTTCCAGTATCCGTCTTCCGGTATCCGTCTTCGTGTCCGGCCGTCAGTACGACGTGGACGGCATGCTCGCCGCGAGCAGGACGAACACCACGACGTAGAAGAGGACGAGGAGTCCCCAGCCGATGGCGCCGAAGATGATCGAGCGCTTCCACCAGGTCTTGGCCTCCTCGCTCGCCTGCACCGCGCCCTGGTAGTCGCCGACCTGCCACTTCTGGTTGACCTGCGACGACTTCACAATGGACACGATGCCGAGGGGCAGGCAGCAGAACAGCGTGGTGAGGATGGCGGGGACGAGGTGGTTGTCCGGCGGCTGCTGGCCGCCGTAGCCACCGCCGCCGGGGGGCTGCTGGCCGTAGCCGCCGCCGTAACCGCCGCCGCTCGGGGGCTGCTGGCCGTAACCGCCGTAACCGCCGCCGCTGGGCGGCTGCTCGCCGTAGCCACCGCCGCTCGGCGGCTGCTGGCCGTAACCGCCGTAGCCACCGCCGCTGGGCGGCTGCTGGCCGTAGCCGCCGCCACCGCTGGGCGGCTGCTGGCCGTAACCCCCGCCGGGCGGCTGCGAGCCGTAGCCGCCGTCGCCCTGGTTTCCGTACGTCATGGGTTTTACCTCTCAAGTGGTGCGAGTGCGCGGCAGCCTAGCGAGAAACCCCGCCCCACGTGGACTTATATCCGCATCGCGGACAATTCGTGATCCGACCGCAAGCGCATGGTCATCGTGCGGCTACTGGCCCGTGGCTAATAGCCGTAGGAAGTCGACGCGGCGGCGCCGATCCCGATGATCGACAGGATCATGCCGCCGAACCAGATCAGCAGCAGGACGTTGATCACGACCATGATGTACGACGTCACCAGGCCGGCCACCGCCATGCCCTGGCCCTCCTCGCCGGAGCGCTTGATGCGGGCGAGCGCGATGTGGCCGAGGATCACCCCGACGATGCTGGTCAGCCCGCAGCTGATCAGGCCCACGATGCCGAGGACGAGCGAGGCGACGGCCATGCCGTTGGTGGGGCGCTGCGGGGGCGGGGGCGCGCCGTACGGGTTGTAGCCGTAGGCGCCGCTCGGGGGCATCTGGCCGTAGGCGTACTGCTGCTGACCGTATCCCGCGCCGCTCGGCGGCTGCTCGCCGTAGCCGCCGCCGCTCGGGGGCTGCTGGCCGTAACCGCCGTAGCCGCCGCCCCCGCTGGGCGGCTGCTGGCCGTAGCCGCCGCCCCCGCTCTGCGGCTGCTGGCCGTAGCCCCCGTAGCCCGGCTGGCCGTAACCCGGCTGGCCCTGGCCCGGCTGGCCGTAGCCGCCGCCTGGCGGCTGGGCGCCGTAGCCGCCGCCCTGGTCCCCGTAGCTCATCCCCTGACTCCTCGTGTCGTGGCCCGTTGCACCGGCAGCTTATTGAGGAAACGGCGGACGGGCGGACAGAGGTTCAGAACAGTGCTGATTTCGTCATCCCCGGCGTCAGCGGGGATCGGTCGGGTCGTCCCCCCGGTCGAGGGCGTCCCACAGGGCCTCGTCGCCGTCGGCGGGGGCCGGGCCGCGCCGCTCGTAGCGGGCCGACATGCCGGCCCACCTGCCGCCGCGTACGATCGCCAGCACCCCTCCCCCGGCCAGCAGCAGCGCGCCGGCGCCGGCCACCGCCGGCCACACCGCCACGAAGTGCCACGTGAGGCCGGTCGCGCCGTGCAGGGTGTTGTGGGCGGCGAGCCAGTCGGTCACCCCGGAGCCGTCGAGCGCGGTCCATGTCCCGGCGCCCGCTCCGGCACCGCACAGGGCGAGCAGGCCGCCGACGACGCGGCGGCCGGCGCCCTTGGTGGCCAGCACGGCGACCACGCCGGCCAGCCCGGCCAGCGCGAGGGGCGTCAGCACCGGGCTGAGGTCGCCGCCGGTCGGCGTATCCGCCCCGGCCTGGGCGACGCTCACCCAGGTGCGGCCGGCGGCCAGCAGCACCAGCAGACAGCCGAGAACGGTGACCGCCAGCCAGGCCCACAGCTCCCGCCCGCGCGTGGCCGCCCGCGGCCGGACGTCGTTGTCCGTCGACATCGGCCTAGGCGAGCACGTCGGCGTCGAAGCAGGTGCGCTCGCCGGTGTGGCAGGCAGCGCCCACCTGATCGACCCGGACGAGCAGGGTGTCGCCGTCGCAGTCGAGCGCCACCGACTTGACGTGCTGGACGTGGCCGGAGGTGTCGCCCTTCACCCAGAACTCCTGGCGGCTGCGCGACCAGTAGGTGGCCCGGCCGGTGGTCAGGGTGCGGTGCAGCGCCTCGTCGTTCATCCAGGCCAGCATCAGCACCTCGCCGGTGTCGTACTGCTGCGCGATGGCGGGGACGAGGCCCTCGGGGTTGCGCTTCAGCCGGGCGGCGATCTCCGGATCCAGGGACATGCGTTCCATTCAACCAGCCCGGCGGCACGCCCCCGCCACCGCCGTCGCTCAGGCGAGGGCCTGGGAGAGCGTGTCGTAGATGGGGAACAGCGGCGCGAGGTTGGTCCTGCGCAGCCGCCGCAGCACCTGGCCGTCGGGGGCGACGAGCGCCATCGAGCCGTCGCGCTCGCGCAGCGCGGCGAGCTGGCGCACGAGGACGCCGAGCCCCGTCGTGTCGATGAACGTCAGCGCGCTCAGATCGACGACCAGGCGCGGTCCCGGGACCTTCGCGGCCTCGGCCGCCGCCTCGTCCAGGCAGGCGCGCACCCGTGTGGCGTTGTCCACGTCGACCTCCCCGGCCAGGCTCACCACCACGAGCTCGCCGTGGCGGCGCCGCGTCATCTCCAGCACGCCGGCGCTCACGTCGTTCATGACCCCTCCCCTGGGCGGTCCCCCGCCGGAAAGGTACACCGCCCGGGGAGGCGTCACCGTGGGTTTTGCAGAGAATGCGCTACGTGATGACGAGCCGCCGGGTATTTTCGTGGCCGGCTCGTGCTGGAGGAGGGGACGTCCCGGGTGGGTGATGTGTAGGCAGGCGCTGCGCGTGGTCTTCGCGCGCGGGCACATCGCGTCCCTGCGCAGGACGGTCGCCGAGCACGCCGCCCGCGAGGGGCTGGCCGGGCCGCGGCTGGAGGACTTCGTGCTGGCGGTCAACGAGATCACCACGAACGCCGTGGTGCACGGCGGCGGGTGCGGCACGCTGCGGCTCTGGTCGCACGCCGGGCGGCTGTGGTGCGAGGTCTCCGACGAGGGCCCCGGGCTGCCGCCGGGCTGGACGGCCGCCCGGCCCCCGCCCACCGGCCTGGAGAGCGGCGGGCGGGGGCTGTGGCTGATGCGGACGCTGTGCGACCAGGTCATGATCGTCTCCGGGCCCCGAGGCACGACCGTGACGTTCGCGGCGGGGGCCGGCTGATCAGGAGCGGGCGGCCGAGACCCAGGAGGCGTGCAGGTCGGCGTACACCCCGGGCTGCCCCACCAGCTCGGCGTGCGGGCCGCGCTGCACCAGCCGCCCGGCGTCGAAGACCAGCACCTCGTCGGCGTTCTCCGCGGTCGACAGGCGGTGGGCGATCGAGACGGCGGTGCGCCCGCGTGTGACGCCCTCCAGGGCGCGGGCCAGGCGCACCTCGGTGGCCGGGTCCACGGCCGAGGTGGCCTCGTCCAGCAGCAGCAGGTCGGGGTCGGCGAGGTAGGCGCGGGCCAGGGCGACGAGCTGCCGCTCGCCGGCCGACAGCGACTCGCCGCGCTGGCCGACGGGCGTGTCGAGGCCCGCGGGCAGGCCCTCCAGCCAGTCGGCGAGGCCCAGCTCGGTCAGCGCCAGCGCGATCTCCTCGCGGGTCGCCGACGGCTTGCCGTAGCGGATGTTCTGCTCCAGCGTGCCGTCGAACAGGAAGCCGTCCTGCGGGACCATGACGATGCGCTCGCGCAGCGAGGAGAAGCGCACGTCGCGCAGGTCGTGGCCGTCCACGGTGACGCGGCCCGCGACCGGGTCCATGAGCCGGGTCAGCAGCTTGGCGAACGTGGTCTTGCCCGAGCCGGTCTCCCCCACGATCGCGACCCGCGAGCGGGGCGGGATCCGCACCGAGACCTCGCGCAGCACGGGCGCGCCGCCGGGGTAGGCGAAGTCGACGTCCTCGAAGGCGACGGAGATGGGGCCGCGGGGGAGCTCGACGCCCTTGGGGCCGGGGTCGGCCACGTCGGGCGGGGTGTCGAGGACGCCGAGGATGCGCCGCCAGCCGGCGACCGCGTTCTGGGCCTCGTTGAGCACCTCGGTGGCGGTCTGGAGCGGCGAGACGAAGAGCGTGACGAGGAACAGGAAGGCCACGAGCCGGCCCTGCGAGATGTCGCCGGACAGGCCGAGCCGCACGCCGAGCAGGACGATCCCGGCGATCGCGACGGCGGCCACGATCTCGGTCAGCGGGAAGACGAAGCCGACGATGGTCTGCGCCCTGGTCTGGGCGGCGCGGTTGGCGTTGACGGCCTTGTCCACGCGCTCGGCGGTGCGGCGCTCGGCGGCGTAGGCGCGGATGACGGCGGCGCCGACGACGGACTCGCTGACCGCGGCCAGCATGTCGCCGGTCCGCTCACGCACCACCGTGTACGCCCGCGACAGCAGCCGCTGGAAGCGCGGCAGGGCGATCATCAGCGGGATGAAGCAGGCCCACACCAGCAGCGTGAGCTGCCAGGAGTAGACGAGCATGAGCGCGGTGGCCACGAGGAGCTGCCCCAGCGACACGATGATCATCAGCCCGCCCCACTGCATGAAGGAGCTGATCTGGTCGATGTCGTTGGTGACGCGCGAGACCAGGGCGCCGCGGCGCTCGGAGTTCTGGGTGAGCACCGACAAGTCGTGCACGTGCCGGAAGCCGCGCACGCGCAGGGTGGCCAGCGACGACTCGGTGGCCTTGTAGAGGCGGACGTTCATGACGTACGCGGCCAGCGCCGTCAGCACCACGGCGGCGGCGCACACCACCACGGCCCAGGTGATGTACGCGACGTCCGGCCTGCCGGACTTGAGCCCCTGGTCGATCGTCTGCTGGACGGCGATCGGCACGATGATCTTGCCGGCCGTGGCGACGACGGCGAGGGCGAGCGTGACCCCGAGCCCCTTGCGGAACTCGGGCGTGAGCGACAACCCCTGCCGGACGGTGGCCAGCGCGGAGCGTTCGGCGTTGCCGTGGATGCCCTGGACCGTCATGCGCTGACCTCTTCTTCCTCGCCGGCGATCTCTTTCTCGATCTCTTCCTCCAGCTCCTCCCCGGTGACGCCCGCGACCTCGATCGCGACGCGCTCGGCCTCCTCGCGCTCGTAGGCCGTCACCAGGTTGCGGTAGCCCGCGCAGCGCTCGATGAGCTCCTCGTGCGGGCCGTGGTCCACGACCCGGCCGTGGTCGAGGTAGACGACCTCGTCGGCGAGCGCGATCGTGGCCATGCGGTAGGCGACCACCACGACGGTGGAGGACTCGGCGGCGTCCCGCAGGCCGTACAGGATCTTGGCCTCGACCTGGGGGTCGACGCTGCTGGTCGCGTCGTCGAGGACGAGCAGGCGGGGGCGGCGGACGATCGCGCGGGCCAGCGCGACGCGCTGGCGCTGGCCGCCGGACAGGGACGCGCCCCGCTCGCCGACCCGGGTGTCCAGCCCCTCGGGCAGCCGGGCCACGAAGCCGTCGGCCTGGGCCAGCCGGAGCGCGGCCCACACGTCCTCGTCGGAGGTGTCCAGGTTGAGCGCGACGTTGCCGCGTACGGTGTCGTCGAACAGGAACGTCTGCTGGGGCACCAGGGCCGCCGAGGAGGCGACCGCGCCGTAGGCCAGCTCGCGCAGGTCGGCGCCGTCGAGCAGGACCGCGCCCCGGTCGGGGTCGACGAGCCTGACGAGCAGCTGCACCAGCGTGGACTTGCCCGCGCCGGTCGGCCCGACGATCGCGACGGTACGCCCGGCGGGCACCTCGAAGGCGACGTCGTGCAGCACCTCGGCCTCGCCGTAGGCGTAGGAGACGCCGCGCACCTCCAGGGCGGCGGGCCCGGCCTCCTGCGCGGCGGCCTCGCGTGTGCCGTAGTCCATGGAGCCGGTGGCGTCCAGCACGGCCTGCACCCGCTGCCAGCCGACGACGCTGCGCGGCAGCTCGGCCAGCACCCAGCCGAGCGCCCTGATCGGGAAGGCCAGCAGCGTGAACAGGTAGGCGACCTGCACCAGGTCGCCGGAGCCGATCGCGCCGCCGGACAGCCGCAGTGCTCCGACGGCCAGGACCGCGAGCACGCCCAGCGTGGGCAGCGCCTCCAGCATCGGGTCGAACAGGCCGCGCACCCGCCCGACGGCGATGTTGGCGTCGCGCAGCTCGTGGGCGCGGCGCAGGAAGCGCTCGGTCTCCAGGTCCTCCCTGCCGAGGGTCTTGACGACGAGCGCGCCGTCGAAGCTCTCGTGCGCGATCTCGCTGACCTCGGCGCGCAGCTGCTGGGCGCGAGTGGCCAGCGGGCTGAGCCTGCGCTGGTAGACGAGGTTGAGCACGGCGATGGCCGGGAAGATCAGGAAGCCCACCAGGGCCAGCACGAGATCGGTGAACACCATCGCCACGGCCGCGGTGACCAGCATGACGATCACGCCGACGGCCATGGGCAGCGGCGCGAGCGGGGCCCAGGCGGCCTCGGCGTCGGCGCTGGCGTTCGACAGGAGCTGGCCGGTCGGGTGCCGGTGGTGCCAGGACAGCGGCAGCCGGAGGTACTGCTTGGTGACGTCCCTGCGGGACCTGGCCTGCATGCGGTACTGCATGACGCCGGCCAGGATGCGCCGCCCGGCCACGCCCAGCGCCTTGAGCAGCGCGGTGCCCAGGATGAGGCCCGCGCCGGCCCACAGCGCGCCCGCGCCTACCCGGCCCTCGGCGAAGGCGGGCAGCACCACGTTCTCGGTGGCCCAGCCGAGCGCCCAGGCGGAGGCGACGGTCATGCCCCCGTAGACCGCGCTGGCCAGCACGGCGAGGGCGAAAACGGCCTTCTCGGTACGGACGGCCACCCCAAGGACCCGCAGTCCCTGACGCATGACGGCCGAGGTGACCTTGCTCGCCACCGGTTGGCCTCCCTGTATTCAACGGTATTTACACGCAAGTCACTACATCACCCCTGATCCTGCTGTTATTCCCGTGGGTAGGGTGGGCACGTGACGTATGCCCGCGACGAGCGCAACGCGCTGTGTGACCTGCTCGACCGGGTCGGCCCCGACGCGCCGACCCTGTGCACGGGCTGGACCAGCTACGACCTGGCCGCCCACCTGGCGGTCCGCGAGCGCCGCCCGGACGCGATGCCCGGCATCGCGGTCAAGGCGCTGTCCGGCTACACCGCCTCCGTCATGGACGCCATGAAGGCCAGACATCCCTATCCCGAGCTGGTCGGCATCGTCCGGCGGCCCGGCGGCGTCTACGGCCTGGCCCGCTTCCTCGACGAGACCGTCAACACGATCGAGATGTTCGTCCACCACGAGGACGTGCGCCGCGCCCAGTCCGCCTGGGAGCCCCGCGACCTGCCCGCCGGCCTCGACCGCCTCCTGTGGCAGCGGGTCTCGGCCGGCTCCCGGCTCATGCTGCGCCGCTCGCCGGTCGGCGTCGTGCTGCACCGCCTCGGCGGCGGCGTGGCGCTCGGCGGCCCCCGCCAGGGCCCGCGGGTCGAGGTCACCGGCACCGCCTCCGAGCTGCTGCTGTTCTGCTTCGGCCGCCAGGAGCACGCCCGGGTCGAGCTCACGGGCGACCCCGAGGCGGTCGCCAGGGTGCGCTCGGCGACCCTGGGGATCTAGCCGCCGGTCAAGCAGAAGTCCCGGTCCCGTAGGGGCTCGCATGAGCATTCGAGCCCGTACCATGGCAGAGGAAAGAAGCCCCCCGGTTATGATCATGAACATCTTCGCCGTGGATGCCAGTGATCGCCCAGATCCGGGTATATACGGCTGGGAATGGACTGCAGGAGGCCCCCCATGCAGGTCAAGAAGGTGATCACCTACGTGGCTATCGCGTTCGTGGTCTTCTACCTGTTCACCCGGCCGGCCCAAGCCGCCGACGCGGTGAACGGTGTGATCAACGGAATCTTCCAAGGAGCCGATCAGTTGGCCGTGTTCTTCTCGCAGGTTCTGACGTAACCCGCCCTTCTGTCTGCGGCGGGTGCTTCCCCGCGGTGCCCGATCGTGTTACGCAGGCAGGATGAGAGATCGCCCCAGCGGCAACAGGACCAGCCAGCTCGACCCCCACGCACGGCGCATCCTCGAACGGGCCGAGCTGGAGGGCGTCGAGCTGATCCGCTTCTTGTACGCCGACCACGGTGGCGTGATCCGTGGCAAGGCGGCGTCCAGGTCGCGGCTGGCCGAACGCCTCGGCACGGGCATCGGGCACACGGTGGCCATGATGGCGATGAACATGCTCGACCAGCTCCAGGACGTCGAGCAGCTGGGCCCGGTGGGCGAGGTCCGCATCGTCCCCGACCCGGCCACCTACGTCCCGCTGCCGCATGCCCCAGGCGCGGCCGCCATGCTGTCGGACCTTCGCCGGCCCGACGGCTCGCCCTGGGAGGCGTGCCCGCGGACGTTCCTCAAGGACGCGATCGCCGAGCTCGCCACCGAGGGTTACACGCTGGTCGCGGCGTTCGAGCCGGAGTTCACGCTCGGACGCCGGCTGCCCGACCCCGGGGGCGGCCCCGACCGGCTGGTCCCGCTCGACGACTCGCTGTGCTACGCCAACACCGGGTTCGACACGGCCCACGACTACGCCGTCAAGCTCGTCAGGACGCTGGAGACGCAGGGCCTGCGCGTCGAGCACTACCACCCGGAGCTCGGGCCCGGCCAGCAGGAGCTGTCCGTCCGGCACGCGCCCGCGCTGCGGGCCGCCGACAACCACGTGCTGTTCCGCGAGAGCGCGCGCGGCGTGGCCATGCGGATGCAGATGTGGGCCACGCTGGCGCCCAAGCCACTGGCCGACCAGGCGGGCAACGGCGCCCACCTGCACCTGTCGCTGTGGGACGACAAGGTCAACGTCTTCGGCCAGGACAACGACGTGCGCCGCGCCTTCATCGGCGGGCTCCTCGCCCACCTGCCCGCCCTCACCGCGCTCACCTGCGGCAGCGTCAACAGCTTCCGCCGGCTGGCGCCGCGCACGTGGGCCAGCGCGTACGCGGTCTACGGGCCGGACAACCGCGAGGCCGCGGTCCGCGTGTGCTCCGCGCTCGGCGAGAGCGGCGAGCCCAACCTGGAGCTGAAGCCGTCGGACTCCTCGGCCAACCCCTACCTGTCGCTGGGCGCGGTCATCCACGCCGGCCTCGACGGCATCCGGCGCGGGCTCGACCCCGGCGAGCCGGTCGGCGTCGACCCGGACACGCTGCCGGGCCGCTATCCCCGCCTGCCGTCCTCGCTCGGCGAGGCGCTCGACTCGCTGGAGGCCGACGAGGTGCTGACGGAGGCGCTCGGGCCGCTGCGCAGCAGCGCGTACGTGGCGGTCAAGCGGTCGGAGGCGGCCGCGTTCGCCGCCCACGACGTCGCCTACGAGCTGTACCACCACGTGCGCGCCTTCTGACGCGCACGCGGTGGCCCTCCCCCTCGCGGATCAGCGGACCGGGTGGCCCGCCATCCGCAGCGTGTCCTTGACCTCGGAGATCTTCAGCGTGCCGAAGTGGAAAACCGACGCCGCGAGCACGGCGTCGGCGCCCGCCGCCACCGCCGGCGGGAAGTCCTCCAGCCGGCCGGCCCCGCCGCTGGCGATCACCGGCACCCGGACGGCGGCGCGCACCGCCCGCAGCATCTCCAGGTCGTAGCCGTCGAGCGTGCCGTCGCCGTCCATCGAGTTGAGCAGGATCTCGCCCACGCCCAGCTCCTCGCCGCGCGCCGCCCACTCCACCGCGTCGATGCCGGTGCCGCGCCGCCCGCCGTGGGTGGTCACCTCGAACCCGCTCGGGGTGCCGGGCGCCCGCCGGGCGTCCACCGACAGCACGACGCACTGGGCGCCGAACCGCCGCGACGCCTCGGTCAGCAGCTCCGGCCGGGCGATGGCGGCGGTGTTGAGCGACACCTTGTCGGCGCCGGCCCGCAGCAGCCGGTCGACGTCCTCGACCGAGCGCACCCCGCCGCCGACGGTGAGCGGGATGAACACCTGCTCGGCGGTCCTGCGCACCACGTCGAGCATGGTCTCCCGCTCGCCGGACGAGGCGGTGATGTCGAGGAAGGTCAGCTCGTCGGCGCCCTCCTCGTCATAGCGCCGGGCCAGCTCGACGGGATCGCCCGCGTCGCGCAGGTTCTCGAAGTTGACGCCCTTGACCACGCGCCCGGCGTCGACGTCGAGACAGGGGATCACTCGTACGGCTACGGTCATGCTCGCAGTGCCTCTATTTCGATCTCGACCAGCATTCTCGGGTCGACCAGTCCGGCCACCCGTACTCCTGTGCAGGCGGGCCGCACCTTGCCGAAGGCCTCGCCGATGGCCTGGCCGACGACGTCGAAGTGACGCTGCTCGACCACGTAGTAGCGGACCATGACGACGTCCTCGCGGGTGAGCCCGCCCATCAGGACGGCTTCCAGCGCGATGTCGATCGCGGTCAGCGCCTGCGCGTGGGCGTCGCCGACGTGCCGGACCTCTCCCTCGACCGTGGCCGTGCACCCGGACACGATCACCCGCTCCCCGGCGACCACGGCGCGGGCGTAGCCGTACTTCTCCTCCCAGATGCCTCCGGAGAAGATCCTCGGACCGGTGTTCTGCATGCCGTCGCTGCTGACGCTCATTCCGTCCCCTCCCGGCGGAGCTACACGCGTACCGCGGCAAGCGCGTTCTCGAGTGTGAACGCGTGAGCGTAGAGGGCCTTGCCCACTATGGCGCCCTCCACTCCGTCGGGAACGAGAGAAGCCAGTGCGAGCAGGTCATCGAGGCTGGAGACGCCGCCGCTGGCGATGACCGGTTTGTCAGTCCGTGCGCAGATTTGCCGGTAAAGGTCGAGGTTGGGGCCTTGGAGCATGCCGTCCTTGGTGACGTCGGTGACGACGTAGCGGGGGCAGCCGTCGGCCTCCAGCCGGTCGAGCACCTCCCACAGGTCACCGGCGTCCTGGGTCCAGCCGCGCGCGGCCAGGGTCGTGCCCCGCACGTCGAGGCCCACCGCGATGCGGTCGCCGTGCTCAGCGATGATCTTGCGGCACCACTCGGGGTTCTCCAGCGCGGCGGTGCCGATGTTGACCCGGCGGCAGCCGGTGGCCAGGGCGGCGGCCAGGGTGGCGTCGTCACGGATGCCGCCGGACAGCTCCACGTTGACGTCCACCCGGCCGATCAGCTCGGCGATCAGCTCGCGGTTGTCCCCCCGGCCGAACGCCGCGTCGAGGTCCACCACGTGGATCCACTCGGCGCCGGCCTCCTGCCAGGCCAGCGCGGCGTCCAGCGGCGCGCCGTAGCCGGTCTCGGTGCCGGCCTCGCCCTGGCTCAGGCGGACGGCCTGGCCGTCCACGATGTCCACGGCGGGCAGCAGTACGAGCGACATTTCTTCAGGTCCTCCGGTCGAAGGCGAGGGTCACGACAACGGGTACGAGCAACAGGGACAGGACGAGCACCGCGAAACTGACCGCGAGCGAGCCCCACAGCAGCCAGGCCAGCGCCTGGACCAGCAGGAACGCCGCCCCCACCACCACGTTCTGCGCCCGGTGGCGGCGGGCGATCAGGCCGCCCTGGCGGCGGACGCGCACCGGGCGCGGCACGAGCCGGGCGAAGAAGGCCCGCCGCCGGGCGCCGCGCGCCTGGCGCTCCTCGTTGGCGCGCATGGCGCGGGCCCGCTCGGCCTCACGCTCGGCCCGCCGCCGGGCCCGTTCCTTGCTCACCGCTCTCCCGCCCTGGTCGCGCTCGTGGTCAGTCGAGGGTCTTGAGCCAGTTGCCCAGCAGCACGGCGCCGGCGTCGCCGGACTTCTCCGGGTGGAACTGGGTGGCCATGAGCGGGCCGTTCTCCACGGCGGCCACGAACGGCACGCCGTGCTCGGCCCAGGTGACGAGCGGCTCGGCGAACCCCTCGCCGGCGTGCAGCTCCCATTCGCGCACGCCGTAGGAGTGCACGAAGTAGAAGCGGGTCTCGGGGTCGAGCCCGGCGAACAGCACGCTCCCTGCGGGCGCCTTGACGGTGTTCCAGCCCATGTGGGGCAGCACGGGGGCGTCCAGCCGCTCGACCGTGCCGGGCCACTCGCCGCAGCCCTCGCTCTCCACGCCGTGCTCGACGCCGCGGGCGAACAGGATCTGCATGCCGACGCAGATGCCCAGCACCGGCCGGCCGCCGGCCAGCCGCCGCCCGACGATCTGCTCGCCGCGCACCGCCCTCAGCCCGGTCATGCACGCGGCGAACGCGCCCACGCCGGGCACCACCAGCCCGTCGGCCTCGACCGCCGCGTCGAAGTCGGCGGTCACGGTCACCTCCGCGCCGGCCCTGGCGAGGGCCCGCTCGGCCGAGCGCAGGTTGCCCGAGCCGTAGTCGAGGACGACGACGTTCTTCTTCACCACCACAACACCCCCGCCGTGACCGCCATGACCGCGCCCACGGCGCAGACGGCGGCTCCGATCTTGAGCCCTTGCTTGAACAGGGAGAACACGCCGCCGGCGAGGAACAGCCCGACGAAGACCAGCACGACGGCGATGGCGTTGCCCGTCACAGCACGCCCTTGGTGCTGGGCACCCCCGTCGCACGCGGGTCGGGCTCGGACGCCTCGCGCAGCGCCCGCGCCAGCGCCTTGAACTGGGCCTCGACGATGTGGTGGGCGTTGCGGCCGTAGGGGACGTGCACGTGCAGGCAGATCGCGGCCTGGGCGACCAGGGACTCCAGGATGTGGCGGGTCATCGTGGTGTCGTAGTCGTGGCCGATCATCGGCGCCATGCCCTCGGGCTCGGTGTGCACGAGGTAGGGGCGGCCGGACAGGTCGACGGTGACCTGGGCGAGGGACTCGTCCAGCGGGCACGACGCGCTGCCGAACCGCCTGATGCCCGACTTGTCGCCCAGCGCCTCGCGGAACGCGGCGCCCAGCGCGAGCGCGGTGTCCTCGATCGTGTGGTGGGAGTCGATGTGCAGGTCGCCCTCGGTCTTGACCGTCAGGTCGAACAACCCGTGCTTGCCGAGCTGGGCCAGCATGTGGTCGAAGAAGCCGACCCCGGTGGCGACCTCCACCCGGCCGGTGCCGTCGAGGCCGACCTCCACCAGGACCGAGGTCTCCTTCGTGACGCGCTCGACGCGGCCTACGCGGCTCACAGGACTCCTTCCAGGGCGGCGCGGAAGGCCGCCATCTCCTCGCCGGTGCCGATCGACACCCGCAGCCATTCGGGCGGGCCCACCTCGCGGATGAGCACGCCCCGCTCCAGCAGCCCCTCCCAGACCGCGCGCCGGTCGGGGAAGCGGCCGAACAACACGAAGTTCGCGTCGGAGTCGGCGACCCGCAGCCCCTTGGCGCGCAGCCAGGCCACCGTGTCGTCGCGCTCGCGGCGCAGCGCGTCGACCGTGCCGAGCAGCTCCGCGCGGTGGCGCAGCGCCACCCGCGCCGCCGCCTGGGTGAGCGTCGACAGATGGTACGGCAGCCGCACCAGCAGCAGCGCCTCGATCACCGCCGGGTGCGCGGCGAGGTAGCCGAGACGGGTGCCGGCCATGGCGAACGCCTTGGACATCGTCCGGGTGACGATCAGCCGCGGGTGCTCGGGCAGCAGCGTCAGCGCCGACGGCGTGCCCTCGCGGGCGAACTCGAAGTAGGCCTCGTCCACCACGACCATGCCCGGCGCCGCCTCGACCACGGCCTCGATGACGGGCAGCGGCTGCGCGGTGCCGGTCGGGTTGTTGGGCGAGGTCAGGAAGACGACGTCGGGGCGGTGCTCCTCGATCGCCGCGACCGCCTTGCCGGGGTCGAGGGAGAAGTCGTCCTCGCGGCTGGCCCTGATCCACTCGGTGCTGGTGCCGCCGGTGATGATCGGGTGCATCGAGTAGGAGGGCTCGAACCCGATCGCCGTGCGGCCGGGGCCGCCGAACGCCTGGAGGATCTGCTGGAGCACCTCGTTGGAGCCGTTGGCCGCCCACACCTGCTCGGTGGAGAGCCCGTGGCCGAGGTAGCCGGCGAGGTCGGCGCGCAGGGCGAGCGCGTCGCGGTCGGGGTAGCGGTTGAGCTCGCCCGCCTGGCCGCGCACCTCCTCGGCGAGGTCGGCGACCAGCTCGGGCGAGGGCGGGTAGGGGTTCTCGTTGGT
The DNA here is from genome assembly GCF_057536035.1 of Nonomuraea sp. B208. Classification (NCBI taxonomy): domain Bacteria; kingdom Bacillati; phylum Actinomycetota; class Actinomycetes; order Streptosporangiales; family Streptosporangiaceae; genus Nonomuraea; species Nonomuraea sp. B208. Next base: position 53,231 of record NZ_BAAJOU010000009.1, on the reverse strand, counting down.
GTTGAGCCGGACCGGGACGTCGATCTGGGGAGCGCCGTAGGGCGACATGCCCCTGAGGTCGTCGCGGATGGGCAGGTCGGCGAGCGTCACGTCGCCGGGCTTCTGGTCGGGGTTCACTCGGTCGTCTCCGTGGTGGGCACGGCGGTGGGCTCTGCGGTGGGCACGCGCCAGTCGAAGCGGGCGCGGACGGCGGCGCCGTGGGCGGGCAGGTCCTCGGCGTCGGCCAGGACCGTGACGTGCGCGGCGGAGCTTGCCAGCGCGTCGCGGGTGTAGTCGACGACGTGGATGCCGCGCAGGAACGACTGCACCGACAGGCCGCTGGAGTGGCAGGCGCAGCCTCCCGTGGGCAGCACGTGGTTGGAGCCGGCGAGGTAGTCGCCGAGCGAGACCGGCGCGTACGTGCCCACGAAGATCGCGCCCGCGTTGCGCACCCGCGCCGCCACGGCGGCGGCGTCGGCGGTGTGGATCTCCAGGTGCTCGGCGGCGTAGGCGTCGACGACCTTGAGTCCGTCGTCGAGGTCGCTCACCAGCACGATGCCGGACTGCCGGCCGCTCAGCGCCTCGGCTATGCGCGCCGAGTGGCGGGTGGCCGAGACCTGGCCGGGCAGCTCCTTCTCCACGGCGTCGGCAAGCTCTGGGCTGGTGGTGACGAGCACGGCGGCGGCGATCGTGTCGTGCTCGGCCTGGCTGATCAGGTCGGCGGCGACGTGCACCGGGTCGGCGGTGTCGTCGGCGAGGATCGCGATCTCGGTCGGCCCGGCCTCGGAGTCGATGCCGATGCGGCCCTTCAGCAGGCGCTTGGCGGCGGCGACGTAGATGTTGCCCGGCCCGGTCACCAGGGTGGCCGGGGCGCACTCCTCGGTGCCGTAGGCGAACATGGCCACGGCCTGGGCGCCGCCCACGTTGTAGACCTCCTCGACGCCGAGCAGGGCGCAGGCGGCGAGGATCGTGGGGTGCGGCAGCCCGCCGAACTCCTTCTGGGCCGGGCTGGTGACGGCCAGCGAGGGGACGCCCGCCTCCTGGGCGGGGACGACGTTCATGACCACGCTGGAGGGGTAGACCGCGCGGCCGCCGGGGACGTAGAGGCCCACCCGGTCGACCGGGACCCACCGCTCGGTGACCGTGCCGCCGGGCACCACCTGGGTGGTGACGTCGGCGCGCCGCTGGTCGCGGTGGACCAGCCGGGTGCGCCGGATCGACTCCTCCAGCGCCGCGCGCACCCGCGGGTCGAGCTCGGCGAGCGCGCGCTCGATGGCCTCGGCGGGGACGCGGGTGGTGGCGATCTCCACGCCGTCGAACCTGGCGGTCAGCTCCCGTACGGCTGCCACGCCGCGATGGCGCACGTCGTCGCAGATGGGCCGCACCTTCTCCAGGGCGGCCTCGACGTCGAGCTCGGCGCGGGGCAGCACGTCACGCAGGTTCGCCGGGAGGGAACCGCGCATGTCAATACGGGAAATCACCCCCACAGTCTACGGAGTCCGGGCCCCGAATCTCGTTCTGTCCACACTGCGGGACAGGCGGACGGACCGGGGCGTCCGGCGGCGCCGGCTTCCGGTGCGGGGCGCACGACGGCCGCGTGGCGGCACTCGCCTGTACCGCCACGCGGCCGTCGCCGCCCCGGACCGGGCCTGCCGGGGCGTTCCGCCGTGGCCGCCACGGGGGCGCGGCCACGACTCCGGAGGAAGTTCGGGTTGTGCCGTGCCCGGGGTGAAGAGCGTTTAACGTCCGGGACCGAACTACTTTCTGCTCTTCAAGCTCACCCCAAGTCATCTTTACCGCTAGAGCGGCCCGTTTCGGGCGAGTCCGGAAACATGACGGTCGCTTTTTTATTACATGTCCATTATGTCCAGTCGCATACCCTTGCCGCATGGGACAGTGGCGCGGGCCGGACGGCATCCTGGTGGAGGCGATCATTCTCGACGACCGCCCCCTCCTCCGCGTCACCCACAACATCGGCGGCCGTACGTACCTGCGCGGCTACTGCCACAACGTCACCGAGCTGCACCGCCACGGCGTCGACCTGGCCGAGCTCGTCGAGGACGGGCCGCTTGACCATCCGGAGACCCCTCGCCACCCTTGACGATCAAGCGGACGGGGTAATGCACGCACCATGGTGCGGCTGCCGGCCTACGCGCCGATGCTCGCCCAGCTCGGCGCCCTGACCTCCGTCCAGGGCGAGGACTGGGCCGTCGAGATGAAATGGGACGGCGTGCGCGCCCTCGCCTACGTGGAGGGCGGCGCCGTCCGCCTGATGTCACGCAACGGCAAGGACATCACCCCCGCCTACCCCGAGCTCCAGCTCATGGCCGGCGCCACCGACCGCCGCGCCGCCGTGATCGACGGCGAGATCGTCGCCTTCGACGAGGCCGGCCGCCCCAGCTTCGGCGCGCTCCAGCCGCGCATGCACCAGCGCAACCCGGTCGCCGTCGCCGAGCTGGCGAGGGCCGTGCCGGTGACGTTCATGGCCTTCGACATCCTGCACCTGGACGAGACGCCCACCGTCGGCCTGCCCTACAGCGAGCGGCGGCGGCTGCTTGAAAGCGTGCTCACGCCGGGGTTCCGGTGGCAGGTGCCCGTCTCGTTCCCCGACCACGCCGAGCGCGCGCTCGACTCCTCCCGCCGGCTCGGGCTCGAAGGGGTGGTGTGCAAGCGGCTGAACTCGCCGTACCGGCCGGGCCGGCGCAGCGCGGAATGGACCAAGATCAAGAACGTCAGCGCCGTCGAGGTCGTCATCGGCGGCTGGCGGCCCGGCGGCGGCCGGCGCTCCGGCACGATCGGCTCGCTGCTGCTCGGCGCGCACGACGAACGCGGCCGGCTGCGTTACGTCGGCCACGTCGGCACCGGCTTCACCCAGGCCATGCTCGCCGACCTGCACGAGCGGCTGGCCCCGTTGGAGCGGCCCGCGTCGCCGTTCGCCGAGCCCGTGCCGCGCGAGCACGCCCGCGACGCCCGCTGGACCGAGCCCGTCCTGGTCGGCGAGGTCCAGTACGCCGAGGTCACCGGCGACGGGCTGCTGCGCCACCCGTCCTGGCGCGGCCTGCGCCCCGACCGCTCCCCCGCCGACGCGGTCACCTCCGAGCTCCTTCCGCGCCGCGGCGACGCCGCCGGCTGACCCGGGCCGGACCGATCACGACACGACCCCCATGACTACGGTTCGTCCCGATCTCGTGACTTAAAGTGACCGAGAGGATTTGCTCCGTATCGACGCCCAGGGGGACACCGTGGCGAGAACGCTGGTCAGCACACTGGTCACGGCACTGGCCGCGCTGGGCGGCCTCGCCACGACCACCTCACTGGAGAGCAGCGCGGCAACGCGGGCGCTGGGCGGGGCGGAGGCGTCCCCCCTCATGCGCCCCCGCCAGGCCATCCGCTACTGGACGCCCGCCAGGCAGGCCGGGGCCGGCGCCGCCGAGCTGCCCGCCACCCGGCCGTCCCTGGTCCCCGCCTCCGCCCGCCGCCTGCTCAGCGTCCCCGACGACCAGCGCATCACCCCCGGCGGCGACGACAACGGCTACGCCCCCGTCCGCCGGCCCTACACCGGGGCCGCGCGCAGCCGCGTCACCGGCCGGCTGTTCTTCGTCAACGCCGCCGGGCAGGGCGACTCCTGCAGCGCGAGCGTCGTCCGCTCGGCGTCCGGGCTGCTCGTCGTGACCGCCGCCCACTGCGTCTACAGCGTCCCCGAAGGGGCCGAACACGGCCAATGGCACACGAACTTCGCCTTCGTCCCCGCCTACGACGGGCGCGCCACCGGCGAGCGGCAGCGCGAGCCGTACGGGCGCTGGGGCGGGCGCCGCGCCTGGAAACCCGGCGCCTACACCGGCCTGGCCGGCGGCGACTGGAACTCCGTCTACGACGTCGCGCTCATCGAGGTCGGCCGGCGCGAGCGCACCCTCCAGGACGCCGTCGGCGCCCTCACCCCCCTGCGCAGCCAGGGCGGGCGGCACACCGTCATCTCCACCGGCTACCCCGGCGTCCTCGGCAGGAAGCCCTACGACGGCAGGGACCAGCTCTGGTGCCTGGCCCGCACCCAGCCGGCCCGCGCGCTCGCCGCCGTCAACGCCGCCGTCTCCTCCAGCGCCACCGAACTGGTGGGCAAGCTGGAGACGTACAACTGCCACCTGTCCAAGGGCCACAGCGGCGGCCCCTGGGTGGTCCAGGGCACCCGCGACCTCGTCGGCGTGCTGTCGGCCGGCACCGAGGACGGCGAGGCCGACGGCTACTCCGTCGCCAACGCGCTCAACGTCGAGAGCTACGGCGCCATCGTCAAGAAGGCCGACCCGCGCGGCGTCTACGACGCCCTGTCCGTCGCCGCCACCGGCCCCAACGGCCCGGTGCGCCGCGGCCGGACCGCCACCGTCACCGCCACCGTCACCATGCGCGGCCTCCTGGCCGCCGCCCAGGTGCCGGTCACCCTCCGCGTCCCCGACGGCGCCGCGCTCACCGCCGTCACCGGCGCCGCCTGCGCCCGCACCGCCCAGCAGGCCGCCTGCGCGATCGACGCCGTACGCCCCGGCCACCCGGTCCGGCTCACCGCCCGCGTACGCCTCACCGCCGGCGCGCCGCGCCAGGTGCCGGTCACCGCGCACGTCACCGCCACCGCCCTCGACCCCTCACAGCGCGACAACACCGCGGTGGCCCGCATCCCGGTTCAGGACTGAGGCACCGGCTCCCGCAGCGTGCGCGCCAGCAGCCACGCCAGGACAGGGAACACCACCAGGCAGCCCAGCGCCACCCGCAGCGACGACGCCTCCGCGACCGCGCCCACCAGCGGGCTGGTCAGCCCGCCCACGCTCACCGCGAGCCCCAGGGTCACGCCGCCCGCCGTGCCCACCCGGTTCGGCAGGAGATCCTGGCCCAGCGTGACGTGCAGGGAGAACGGGACGTACAGGGCGATCGAGGAGGCGGCCACGAAGACGTACGCGGCCGGCCCCGGCGCGAGCACCACGCCCGCGACCGCCGGGGCCGCCGCCGCGTACGCCAGCCGCATCGTCCGCACCCGCCCCCAGCGGGCCGCCAGCCGCCCGCCCAGCACCGTCCCGGCCGCCCCGCCCGCGAACAGCACGAACAGCGCCACGGCCCCGGCCGCGCCGCCGCCCATGTACAGGGCGACGAACGTGCTCAGGCCCACGTACACCACCGATCGGAACACGATCACCAGCGTCAGCCGCGCGAACGACCGCCAGTCGTCCCGCCCGCGCACGGCCCGGGTCCCCTCCCGCCGTGACCCGCCACCGCCGCCCGTCAGCGCCAGCACCGCGGGCAGCGTCACCAGCGCACCCGCCACCGCGGGCACCGCCAGCAGCGGCGAGGCCCCCAGTCCCCACCCCGCCAGCAACGGGGTCACCAGCACCGGAGCCGCGGCGAACCCCAGCGTCCCGCCCAGCGAGAACCAGCTCATCCGCACATGACTGCCCGCGCTCGCGATCCGCGCCAGCCGCGCCGACTCCGGATGGTAGGCCGCCACCCCCAGCCCGGACAGCGCCACCGCCAGGCAGGTCAGGGCGTACGAGCCGGCCACCCCGCCCACCGCCACCCCAGCCCCGGCCGCCACCATGCTCACGGGGATCAGCCACGGCATCCGCCACCGGTCCGTCAGCAGCCCGAACACCGGCTGCACGACCGACGACAGCAACGTCGCCGCCAGCACCACCCCCGAGACCGCGACGTAGCCGTAGCCGCGCTCGGCCACCAGGAAGGGCACCAGGGCGGGCACCGCGCCCTGGTAGAGATCGACGGCCGCGTGCCCGGCGGCCAGCATGGGGACCCTGTTCACGCCTCCGATCGTCGCCCGCGCCGCCGGTGGCCTGCTTCCGATAAAGTGCCAACTCATGTCGGAGATCCGCCACCTCGCCGAGGCGCCCACCGGACGGCGCCCGCTCGCGCCCGGCGGCGGCATCGACGCCCACCGCCACGACACCCACCAGATCGTGTACGCCTGCCGCGGCGTCCTGTCCGTCACCACCGGCGCCGGCGTCTGGGTCGCGCCCGCCAACCGCGCGATCTGGGTGCCCGCAGGCACCGTCCACGAGCACCGGGCGCACGGCGACACCGACCTGCGCCTCATCGGACTCACCGGCAACCCGCTCGCCCTCGACCGCCCCGCCGTGCTCGCCGTCGATCCCCTGCTCCGCGAGCTGATCATCGCTTACACCGGCGAGCCGGGCGACCTCGGGGACGGCGAGCGGGGACGGTTGCTGGGGGTGCTGCTGGACCGGTTGCGGCGGGCGCCCGAGCAGGCGTTCCACCTGCCCGCGCCGGCCGACCCCCGTCTCGCCGCCGTCTGCGCCGCGCTGGAGCGCGACCCCGCCGACCGCAGGACACTGGGCGAGCTGGCCGCCGGGGCGGGCGCGAGCGAGCGCACCCTGGCCCGGCTGTTCAGGAACGAGCTCGGCATGAGCTTCCCCCAGTGGCGCACCCAGCTCCGCCTGCACCACGCGCTCCTGCTGCTGGCCGACGGCCTGCCGGTGACCGCGGTCGCGCACCGCTGCGGGTGGGCGTCGGCGAGCGCGTTCATCGACGTGTTCCGGCGCGCCCTGGGGTACACCCCCGGCCGGGCCTTTACGTTGTAGATTCGCTACAATCGCTCTTTGTGAGCAAAGCGAAAGGCAAAGGCGGCACGCCGGCGACGATGGCCCTGACCAGGGCCAAGGCCGACTTCACGCTCCACCCGTACGACCACGACCCCTCCGCCCAGGCCTACGGCGAGGAGGCCGCCGACGCGCTCGGCCTCCCGTACGAGCGCATCTTCAAGACCCTCGTCGCCGAGACCGAGAGCGGCCTCGCGGTGGCCGTGGTGCCGGTGGCCGGCAAGCTCGACCTCAAGGCGCTCGCCCACGCGCTGGGCGGCAAGCGGGCCGCCATGGCCGACGCGGCCAGGGTCGAGCGGGTGACCGGCTACGTCGTGGGCGGCATCAGCCCGCTCGGCCAGCGCAAGCAGCTCCCGACCGTGGTCGACTCCTCCGCGCTCGACTTCCCGACGATCTACTTCTCCGCCGGGAGGCGCGGCCTCCAGATCGAGACCGCGCCCGACAACCTCATCACGCTCACCCGCGCCGTAACGGCCCCCATAGGCAAGACCGGCTGATCAGTGCCGGTGGCGGCGGGGCCAGGGGCGCCGCTCCCAGCCGTCGAGCGGCGCGCGGGGCGGCCACTCCAGTGACGGCACGCCCGGCGTCTGGCCGAGCAGCCACTGGAAGAGCCTGCGGTGCCGGCGGAAGGCCCGGTCGCCGTGCCGCTTCTTCCGCTTCTCCTCCTCGGCCAGCGCCTCCTTGAGCCCGGGAGTGTTGCCGCCGCCGAAGCGGCTCATGTCCGGCGGATGGAACCGCCGGGGCTCGACCGCCCGCAGCGCCGGCTCCATCGACTCCACCCAGATCGGCCCGGGCAGCGACGCGCCCTGCACCGAGCCGTAGTAGTCGTCGCCGATCTGCACGTCCCGCAGCGGGTAGCGGTAGGAGCCCCGGATGTCGCCGACGCTCACCGCGGCCGCGAGCTGCGGCGTGTAGCCGGCGAACCAGGCCGAGGTGTAGCCGTTGTTCGTGCCGGTCTTGCCGGCGGCCGGGCGGCCGATGCTCTGCCCCTTCATGGTGCCCTTGTCGAAGACGCCTTCGAGCACGTGGTTGACCGCGTCCGCGACCGGCCGCTCGATGGCCTGCTCGCAGGCGGGCGGCACGTGGGTGCGCCGCCCGTCCCTGCCGACGATCTCGACGATGGCGAGCGGCCGGCAGTAGGTCCCGCGGGCGGCGAACGCCGCGAACGCCGCCGCCACCGTCACCGGGTCCATCTCGTTGATGCCCAGCGTGAACGTCGGCACCTCGCGCAGCGGCGTCCCGTCGGCCCTGGCGATGCCGAGCGCCTTGGCGGTCTTGACCACGTTGCACAGCCCGACCTTGCGCTCCAGCATCATGTAGAAGATGTTCACCGACTTCCAGGTGCCGGTCTCGATGCTGTGCGGGCCGCCCTCGCCCTCGCCGCTGGCGTTGAGCACGCGGGTGCCGGGGTCGTTGACCGGCCGGCCCTCGCAGTTGCGGTAGCCGGCGGCGGGCACCAGCGCCCCGGGCGTCTGGAAGCCGTCACCGAACCTCCACCCCTGCCGCAGCGCCGTGGCCAGGGTGAACACCTTGAACGTCGAGCCCGCCTGGAAGCCCTGGCCGCCGCCGTGGGCGACGTCGGCGACCAGGTTGAAGGTGGTCCTGGAGCCGTTCTTGCGGTTGCCGGGGTTGCGGCCGAAGCGTTTGCTGGCCGCCATCGCGCGGATCCGGCCGGTGCCCGGCTCGACCATGGCCTCGGCGGCCACCTCGGTGTCCTCGGGATGGACATGGCGGCGGATGGCGCGCTCGGCGGCGCGCTGCGCGATCGGGTCGAGGCTGGTCCTGATCGTCAGGCCGCCCCGCGCCATCCTGGCCCGGCGGATCGACGGGGTGTTGCCGAAGACGGGGTTCGACAGCAGCTCGCGCTGGACGTACAGGCAGTAGAACGGATACTCGCTCTGCTCGCAGCCGCCGGGCTCGGGCCGCAGGTTGATGCCGAGCGGCGCGCTCTTGGCCGCCGTCGCCTCCTGCTGGCTGATGATCTTCAGCCCGGCCATGCGGTCCAGCACGAGGTCGCGCCGGGCCCGCAGCCGGGTGCGGTGCGCCGCGCCGAGCGAGGGATCGGTCGAGTACGGCATCCGCACCGCCCCCGCCAGCGTGGCCGCCTGGGTCAGCGTCAGCCGGGCGGCCGAGGTCGAGAAGAAGCGGCGGGCCGCCGCCTCCACGCCGTACGCCCCGGCGCCGAAGTAAGCGATGTTGAGGTAGCGCTCCAGGATCTCGTCCTTGCGGTACTTGCGCTCCAGCGCCATCGCGAGCCGCAGCTCGGTGATCTTGCGGGCCAGGTTGGGCGCGCGGGCCCGGTCGCGTTCCTCGTCGGTACGCGCGCTCTCCACCAGGATGTTCTTGACGAGCTGCTGCGTCAGCGACGAGCCGCCCTGGCGGATGCCGCCCGCCTGGGTGTTGGTCAGCAGCGCCCGCAGGGTGCCGCGCACGTCGAGGCCGCCGTGCTCGTAGAAGCGGGCGTCCTCGATGGCCACGATGGCCTTGCGCATGACGGGCGAGACCGACGCCAGCGGCACGGCCGTCCTGTTGGCCTCGTAGAACTGGGCGAACGGCCGGCCGTCCCGGTCCAGCAGCCTGGTCACCTGCGCCAGCGGCTCCTCGCGGGGCGCCGCCGGCAGCTGGACGAAGGTGTCGGCGACGTTCTTGGCCGCCAGGCCGCCCCCGCTCACCACGGGCGCGGCCAGCGCCGCCGCCAGCACGCCGCCCAGCGCACCGGCCAGGGCGAGCGTTCCGGCGGTCCTGAGTACGGTCACTCAAACGATGTGCAACCGGACGATCACCGGCAAACGCCCGGGCCCTGCGTCTTTACCGTTGCCTGCGAATGTTCAGACCGAGCGAGGCGAACTGCTCGAACGGCCGGTGGTACCCGCGCTCGATGTGGTGCACCCCGCGCAGTGTGGACGGACCGTCGGCCACCGCCGCCGCCAGCACCGCCGAGAACCCGGCCCGGATGTCGGGCAGCGTCACGTCGGCGCCCTTGAGCTTCGACACGCCGCGCACGACCGCCGAGTGGCGGGCGTTGGTGTCGTGGTAGCGGCAGGCCGGGCCGCCGAGGCACTGGTCGAAGACCTCGATCTCACAGCCCATCTTCTGCAGCGCGGGCACGTACACCAGGCGGTTCTCGAAGACCGTCTCGTGCAGCACCGACATGCCCTGGCTCTGCGTGAACAGCACCATGAGCGGCGTCTGCCAGTCGGTCATGAACCCCGGATGGGTGTCGGTCTGCACGGCCGCCGCGCGCAGCCCCTCCGGCGGCGCGGTGGCGCACAGGTACTGGTCGTTGATCTCGAAGTGCGCGCCCATCCTGGCCAGCGTGGTGATGGCGGTAACCAGGCGGTCCTGCGGGCAGCCGTGCACCCGCACCTCTCCCCCGGTCACCAGGCCGGCCGCCAGGTACGAGAACGCCTCGATGCGGTCGCCGGTCAGCCAGGTGGAGGCGCCGCGCAGCCGTTCGACGCCCTCGATGACGATCCTGCGGTCGGGCGACAGCTCGATCCGCGCCCCCATCCGCTGCAGGAACAGCGCCAGCTCCACCACCTCGGGCTCCATGGCGGCGTTCTTCAGCACCGTCTTGCCCTCGGCCAGCACCGCCGACATCAGCACCGTCTCGGTCGCGCCCACGCTCGGGTACGGCAGCTCGATCCGGGTGCCGTGCAGCCGTCCCGCCTTGGCGTAGATGCCGGTGTCGCCCACCTCCACCTCGGCGCCCATCGAGCGCAGCGCCTCCACGTGGAAGTTCACCGGCCGCCGCCCGATGGGGTCGCCGCCGACCAGCGGCACGAACGCCTCCCCCGCCAGGTGCAGCAGCGGGCCGAGCATGAGGATCGGGATGCGGTTGAGCCCGGTGAACGCGTCGGGCACCCGTGGCTCGATGTGCGCCCCCGGCTCGATCCTGATCTCCGGCCCGTCGATCCGCACGTGGATGCCGAGCGCCTCCAGCATCGCGGCCGTGATGCCGACCTCGCCCACCTCGGGGGCGTTGTGGATGCTGCTCTCGCCGGTGCCCAGCATGGCGGCGACCATGTGCTTGGAGACGCCGTTCTTGGAACCGCGCACCTCGACGTCCCCCCGGAGCGGGCCGGAGGGCTCAATCAGCCAGACCTCTTCTGCAATCACGGAGCGAGCCTAGCCGGGGGATACCATCGAGTGATTCGGACGGAGATATCAGGGAGCGTGGAGTGTCGAGGGAAGTACGCGCCTTCGCGGTAACTGTCCTCGCACTCGCCACACTCGGGATCGGCGCCGGGCTGCTCTGGTCCGCCGTGTCGCCGCGCGCCCCCTACCAGGTCACCGAGCGCGGGCTCGTGCTGGCCGACCTGTCCACGCAGGCGCTCATCGCGGCCGACGGCTGGTACGCGGTGATCACCGGCGGGCTCGGGCTGCTCTGCGGCGCGGCCGGCTGGTTCGCGGGGCGGCGGTGGATGCTGGGCGTGCTGGCCGGGCTCGGCGTGGGCGGGAGCGCGGGGGCGGCGCTCACGTACTGGGTGGGCTCGACGTTCACGATCGGGGCCGTCACGGTGGAGGCGGCGGCCGTGCCCGGGGTGAAGATCGTTCCCGGGGCGCTGGCGCTGACCGCGAACGGCGTCGCCGTGGCCTGGCCGCTGCTCGCGGTGGGGTTGTTCGGGCTGCTGGAGGGCATGCACGGCTACCGCGAGTCGCCGCTGCGGCAGCCGTACGGCGAGGGCCCTCTCAGCGGCCCCACGGGCGGGTACCTCGGCGGGCCCGCAGACGGGCCCCTCGGCGGGCCCGCAGAACGGCCTCCCGGCGGGCCCGCAGAACGGCCTCTCGACGGGCCTCCCGGCGGCGGGGACGGCCCCGTCCGCGGCTAGAGCCGTCTCGGACGACCCGCCCGCCCGCCACCGCTTCGAACGGCTCGAACGGGTCGAACGGGTCAGCCGTCCCGCGTCCAGGCCCGCAGCTTCTCCGGATTGCGCACCGCCCAGATCCGGGTGACGCGACCGCCGTCGATCTCGAACGACGCCACCGTCCCGACCACGCCCGCCTGCCGCGCCACCAGGCCGGGCGTTCCGTTGACCGTCCGCTCCAGGAGTTCGAGCCCCTGGGCCAGGTCGGCGATGGCGACCATGTAGCGGGCGATCTCCGCGCCGCCCTCGACCGGATGCAGGACGCTGCTGACCAGGCCGCCGCCGTCGGCGGTCAGCACGGCGGCCGGGTCGAGGAGGTCGACGAGGGCCGCGATGTCCCTGGCCTGCCAGGCCTCCTTGACCCGCCGTACGGTGAGGGCCCGCTCGGCCACCGGCCCCGGCGTCCGCGCCAGGCGGGCCCGCCGCCGGGCGGAGGAGGCGAGCTGCTTGCAGGCCGCGGGGCTGCGGCCGAGTACGCCGGCGATCTCGGCGAACGGATAGCGGAAGACGTCGTGCAGGACGAACGCCACCCGCTCCGCGGGCGTCATCGACTCCAGGACGACGAGGAAGGCCGTGGTCACCGACTCGTCCATCACCAGCAGGTCGGCGGGGTCGGCGCCGGACCCCTCCCCCGCGCGGTCCGGCAGCGGCTCGGGCAGCCACGCGCCGACGTACCGTTCGCGCCGGGCCCGCGCCGAGCCGAGCACGTCCAGGCAGATGCGGCCGGTCACGGTCGTCAGCCAGGCGCCGGGGGACACGACCTCGTCGCGCCGGTCGCGCGGCAGCGCGTACCAGCGCGCGTAGGCCTCCTGCACGGCGTCCTCGGCCTCCGACAGCGAGCCGAGCAGCCGGTAGGCGACGTTGATCAGCGGGCCCCGCTCACCGGCGAGCTCGCCGGCCCCCGTCACAGCCGTCCCCATGGTCTCCGGCAGCCTCCTCGCCTTACCTTTCGCGGGCCCGCGTCGTCGGGCTCATGAGACCTTATCGACCTACCGCCCCGGGGCGGGAAAGGGGACCATGACATGGCCACCCAGGCGACGGCACAGGACCGTCTCTCGTTTCTGCGGATCGCGATCGCCCTGCAGACCTTGACCATCTTCCTGCAGGCGATCTCCGCCGGACTGCTGCTGACCACCTCCTACGGGGAGACGCTGCACAGCATCGGCGCCCGCGTGATGTGGGGGGCGGCGCTGCTGTACGTGATCGCGGCGGTGCTGGCGTGGAAGCCGGGCGGCGGCTCCCCCCGGCCCATCGGGCAGGCGGCCGTCTTCCTCGTCCTCGCCTCGGCCCAGGTCGCGCTCGGCATCGCGCACCTCACGGCGGTCCATCTGCCCCTGGGCGTCCTGATGTTCGGCCTGAGCGTGCTGGCGCTGGCGCGGCGCTGACACTCCGCGTGGGGGTCAGAGGAGCGGGCGGCGCAGGCCGTGACCGGTCGCCTGCTCGAAAGCGCGCGCCACGCGCAGCACCCGCGCGTCGGCGAACGGCGCGCCCACGATCTGCACCCCCACCGGCAGCCCCTCCGGCGTGAACCCGGCCGGCACCGACGCGGCCGGCGCGTGCAGCACGCTGATCCAGTACGCCGAGCGCATCCACGCCAGGTAGTCCGGCAGCTCCTGCCCGTTGATCTCGCTGACGTACGGGTGCTCGACCGGGAACGGCGGCACCTGGCTGACCGGCGCGATCAACACGTCGTAGACGTCGAAGAAGGCCGCCATACGCTGGTAGAGGCGGCTGCGCGCGCGCTCGGCCCGCGCCAGGTCGGCCCCGGTGACCCGGCGGCCCTGCTCGACGTTCCAGGCCGTGTTGGGGCCGAGGCGGTCGAGGTCGCCGAAGGACAGCGCGTAGTTCCAGGCCCGGTAGGTGCGGAAGGCGTCCTCGGCGTCCGACAGGTCGAGCTCGACCTGCTCCACCCGCGCCCCGAGCCGTTCGAACACGGCCGGCGCCGTGGCGGTGACCGCCGCCGTGCGCGGATCGACGGGCAGCCCGCCGAGGTCGGGGCTCCACGCCACGCGCATCCCCCGCACGCCCTCCTCCGGCTCGGGCGCGAAGAACTCCTTGATCGCGTACGGCGAGCGCCGGTCGAAACCGGCGATCGCGCCCAGCATCAGCGTGACGTCCTCGACCGTACGGGCCATCGGCCCGAGCACCGACAGCGTGTACCAGGCGTTGACGTCGGAGACCACCGGGACCCGGCCGGGGGTGGGCCGCAGGCCCACCACGTTGCAGAACGAGGCCGGGTTGCGCAGCGAGCCGCCCATGTCGGAGCCGTCGGCCAGCGGCACCATGCCGGTGGCCAGCGCCACGGCCGCCCCGCCGCTGCTGCCGCCCGCCGACCTCGACAGGTCGTAGGGGTTCCTGGTCGCGCCGAACACCTCGTTGACCGTGTGGGAGCCGGTGCCGAACTCGGGCGTGTTGGTCTTGCCGATGCTGATCGCGCCGGCCGCGCGCAGCCGCTCGACGATCAGCTCGTCCCGGTCGGGGACGTGGTCGGCGTAGACCGGCGAGCCGTAGGTGGTGCGGATGCCGGCGGTGTCGACGAGGTCCTTGTGCGCGACGGGCACGCCGTGCAGCGGGCCGTCCGGCTCGCGGGCGTCGGCCGCCTTCGCCGCGTCGAGCGCCTGCTCGGCGGCCAGCGTGACGATGGCGTTGACCTGCGGGTTGACCTGGTCGATGCGGTCGAGGCAGGCACGGACCGCCTCGACGGCGCTCACCTGCCTGGTCCTGATCAGTCCGGCCAGCTCGGTCGCGCTGAGGTAGTGCAGTTCGCTCACCCTGACGATCCTGCCCCACGGGGTGCGGGCGGGCGATGGCGAGGGTTGCCGATCGCCGCCCCACCACCCTGTGAAGATCAGGCGCCAGGCCGAGGTCCGGCCGAGACCCGGCGTCAGGCGCCGAGGCAGGGGGCCGCCCTGGGCCCGGTGTCAGGCGCCGAGGCAGGCCGGGCCGAGGAGTTGTTTGAGGTCGCCCATCAGGGCCGGCGACGGGGTGACGCGCAGCCGGTCGTCGACCCGCATCACCGTCGTCCGCGGCCCGTTGTGGACCTGGAGGTGCACCTCCGACGTGCCCGGATGCGTGGTGAGGATCTCCTTCAGCCGGCTCACCACGGGCGGCGTGCAGCGGGTCAGCGGCAGGCTCACCAGCAGCGGCCCGCCGGCCTCCTGGGTGAGGTCGGGCGCCGTCACCTCCATCGCGATGATCTTGCCGATGTCCTCGCGCTTGTCGATGCGCCCCTTGACGAACACGATCGCGTCCTCGGCCAGGATCGTCGAGCAGAGCTGGTAGGCCGACGGGAAGATCATCACCTCGATGGCGCCTTCGAGGTCCTCCAGCTGGGTCAGCACCCAGGTGTCGCCCTTCTTGGTGACCTTGCGCTGCACCCCGCTGAGGATGCCGCCGACCGTCACGATCTGCCCGTCGGGCCGGCTGTCGTCCTGCAGGGCCGCGACCGAGCAGTCGGCCCCGGCCGCCAGGATGTGCTCGACCCCGAACAGCGGGTGGTCGGACACGTAGAGGCCCAGCATCTCCCGCTCGAACTGCAGCAGCGTCGTCTTGTCCCACTCGCCCGGCGGGATCTGCACGTCGAACGTCTGGTCCTCGCCGCCGTCGATCGCGCCGAACAGGGAGTCCTGGCCGATGGCCTCGTTCTTCTTGATGTCGATGATCGCGTCGACGGCCTGCTCGTGCACCATCACCAGGCCCTTGCGGACGTGCCCGAGCGAGTCGAACGCGCCGGCCTTGATCAGCGACTCGATGACGCGCTTGTTGCACACCAGCGCGGGCACCTTGCGCAGGAAGTCCTTGAAGTCGGAGAAGCGGCCCTTCTCCTTGCGCGCGGCGATGATGCCGTCGACGACGTTGGCGCCGACGTTGCGGATGGCCGACAGGCCGAAGCGGATGTCGGTGCCGCGCGGGGTGAAGTCGAAGTCGGAGTCGTTGACGTCCGGCGGGAACACCTTGATGCCCATGCGGCGGCACTCGTTGAGGTAGAGCGCCGACTTGTCCTTGTCGTCCTTGACCGACGACAGCAGCGCGGCCATGTAGGCGGCCGGGTGGTTGGCCTTGAGGTAGGCGGTCCAGTAGGAGACCAGGCCGTAGCCGGCGGTGTGGGCCTTGTTGAAGGCGTAGTCGGAGAAGGGCAGCAGGATGTCCCACAGGGCCTTGACCGCGGCGTCGGAGAAGCCGTTGTCCTTCATGCCCGCCTCGAAGGTCACGAACTGTTTGTCCAGCTCGGACTTCTTCTTCTTGCCCATAGCGCGGCGCAGCAGGTCGGCGCCGCCCAGCGAGTAGTTGGCGACCTTCTGGGCGATGGCCATGACCTGCTCCTGATAGACGATCAGGCCGTAGGTCGTGGACAGGATCTCCGCGAGCGGCTCCTCCAGCTCGGGGTGGATCGGGGTGATCTCCTGGGCGCCGTTCTTGCGCAGCGCGTAGTTGGTGTGGGAGTTGGCGCCCATCGGGCCGGGGCGGTAGAGCGCGAGGGCGGCGGAGATGTCCTCGAAGTTGTCGGGCTTCATCAGGCGCAGCAGGGTGCGCATGCCGCCGCCGTCGAGCTGGAAGATGCCGAGCGTGTCGCCCCGGGCCAGCAGCTCGTATGACTTGCGGTCGTCCAGCGGCAGCTTGAGCAGGTCGATCTTCTCGCCGCTGGTGGCCTCGATCATCTTGAGGCAGTCGTCGATGATCGTGAGGTTGCGCAGGCCCAGGAAGTCCATCTTCAGCAGGCCGAGCGTCTCGCAGGTCGGATAGTCGAACTGCGTGATGATCGCGCCGTCGGAGTCGCGGCGCATGATCGGGATGTGGTCGGTCAGCACCTCGGCGGACATGATCACGCCGGCGGCGTGCACGCCGGTCTGCCGGATCAGGCCCTCCAGGCCGCGCCCGAGGTCGATCGTCGACTTGACGTCGACGTCCTCCTCGTAGAGCTTGCGCAGCTCGCCGGCCTCGGCGTAACGGGGGTGGTCCTTGTCGAAGATGCCCGACAGCGGGATGTCCTTGCCCATGACGGCGGGCGGGAACGCCTTGGAGACCTTGTCGCCCAGCGCGTAGGGGTAGCCGAGGACGCGGCCGGCGTCCTTGATGGCGGCCTTGGCCTTGATGGTGCCGAAGGTGGCGATCATGGCGACCTTGTCGGCGCCCCACTTCTCGGTGACGTAACGGATCACGTCGCCGCGCCTGCGCTCGTCGAAGTCGATGTCGACGTCGGGCATGGACACGCGCTCGGGGTTGAGGAAGCGCTCGAAGATCAGGCCGTGCGGGATCGGGTCGAGGTCGGTGATGCCCAGCGCGTACGCGACCAGCGAGCCGGCCGCCGAGCCACGCCCCGGGCCGACGCGGATGCCGTTGTTCTTGGCCCACATGATGAAGTCGGCGACCACGAGGAAGTAGCTCGGGAAGCCCATCTGGATGATGACCCGCAGCTCGTTCTCGGCCCACTCGCGGTGCTCGTCGTCGACGCCCTCGGGGAAACGGCGCTCCAGGCCCTTCCAGACCTCCTGCCGGAAGAACGCCTCCTCGGTCATCCCCTCGGGGACGGGGAAGGTCGGCATGAGGTTCTTGTAGGTGAAGAACCCCTCGGGATCGACCTTCTCGGCCACCAGCAGGGTGTTGCGGCAGCCCTCGGCCCACAGGTCGGAGGAGTCGACGGCGCGCATCTCGTCGGCGGTCTTGATGTAGTAGCCGGTGCCGTCGAAGCGGAAGCGGTCGGGGTCGGACAGCTGCTTGCCGGTCTGGATGCACAGGAGGGCGTCGTGCGAGGCGGCGTCGGACTCGTAGGTGTAGTGGGAGTCGTTGGTGACGAGGGGCGGGATGCCCAGCTCCTTGCTGATGCGGGTCAGCCCGTCGCGGACGCGGCGCTCGATGTCGAGGCCGTGGTCCATGATCTCCAGGAAGAAGTTGTCCTTGCCGAAGATGTCCTGATATTTCGCGGCGGCCTTGAGCGCCTCGTCGTACTGGCCGAGGCGCAGCCGGGTCTGCACCTCGCCCGAGGGGCAGCCGGTGGTGGCCATGAGGCCCTCGGAGTGCTCGGCGAGGATCTCGGCGTCCATGCGGGCCCACTTGCGCACGAACCCCTCGGTGTAGGCGCGCGAGCTGAGCTTCATCAGGTTGTGCAGGCCCGTCTTGTTGCGGGCCCAGATCGTCATGTGGGTGTAGTAGCCGCCCGCCGAGACGTCGTCCCTCTTCTGGTGCGGCTCGCCCCACAGCACCGGGCGCTTGTTGTGGCGCAGCTCCGGCGCGACGTACGCCTCGATGCCGATGATCGGCTTGATGCCGGCGCCGGTGGCCTGCTTGTAGAAGTCGTAGGCGCCGTGCATGTTGCCGTGGTCGGTGATGGCGATCGCCGGCATGCCGAGGTCGCCGACCTGTTTGAACATCTGCTTCAGCCGGGCGGCGCCGTCCAGCATCGAGTATTCGGTGTGCACGTGCAGATGGACGAACGAGTCGCTGGACGACATGGAGCGGCGCCTCCCGGGTCTGCCTGACGGTGCCCGCCGGACGATGGCGGTGGTCCGACTCTAGTGGCCCGCGCCGACATCCTGGAGCCGCCCCGCGACGATCGCCGGGGGCTCTTCCTGACGGGTTCGCGGACGGCGCGCCGGTGGCTCACGCGATCAGCGGCGCCGATATCGTCGTGACCACGGAACGTAGCGGGAAGGACGCGGAGTGCGCACGCAGACCGACGAGGGTTACTCGCACGCGCTGGGCAACCGGCAGGTCCAGATGATCGCGATCGGCGGCGCGATCGGGGTGGGGCTGTTCCTCGGCGCGGGCGGCCGGCTGCAGGCCACCGGGCCCGCGCTGGTGCTGTCGTACGCCGCGGCCGGCCTCGCCGCCTTCTTCGTCATGCGGGCGCTCGGCGAGCTCGTGCTCTACCGGCCCACGTCGGGGTCGTTCGTCGAGTACGCCGGCGAGTTCATCGGCCCGTGGGCGGCCTTCGCCAGCGGGTGGATGTACTGGGTCAACTGGGCGTTCACCGGCATCGCCGAGCTGACCGCGATCGCCGCGTACATCCACTACTGGGCGCCCGCCTTCCCCCAGGCGCTGACGGCGCTGATCGCGCTCGGCTTCGTCCTCGTGGTCAACCTGCTGTCGGTGCGGCTGTTCGGCGAGCTGGAGTTCTGGTTCGCGCTGCTGAAGGTGCTGGCGATCACCGTCTTCCTCGTCGTCGGCCTGGTGCTGGTGGTCTTCTCGGTCGGCGGGGCCGGGCCGGCCAACCTGGTCGCGCACGGCGGGTTCACCCCGACCGGGCTGCCCATGGTGCTGATGAGCCTGCAGTCGGTGGTGTTCGCGTACGCCTCGATCGAGCTGGTCGGCATCGCGGCGGGCGAGACGGCGCGGCCCCGCGAGGTGATGCCGAAGGCCGTCAACGGCGTGGTGTGGCGCATCGCGGTCTTCTACGTGGGGTCGGTGCTGCTGCTGGCGATGGTGCTGCCGTGGACGGCGTACCGGGCGGGGGTGTCGCCGTTCGTGACCGTCTTCTCCGGGCTCGGCGTGCCGTGGGCGGCCGACGCCATGAACCTCGTCGTCATCACGGCGGCCCTGTCCTCGTGCAACTCCGGCCTGTACGCGACCGGGCGCATCCTGCGGTCGATGGCAAGGAAGGGCGAGGCGCCGGGGTTCGCCGCCGCGCTGAGCAGGCGGCACGTGCCCGTCGGGGGCATCGTGTTCACGGCGCTCACGTTCCTCAGCGGGGTCGTGCTGTTCTACTTCCTGCCGGAGCGGGCGTTCAACATCGCCACGGCGGGCGCCTCGCTCGGCGTGGTCACCACCTGGGGGGTGCTCGTCTACTGCCAGCTGCGGCTGCGGCGGGCGGGGCACCGCTCGGCGTTCCCCATGCCCGGCTCGCCCGTCACCAACTGGCTGACGCTGGCGTTCCTGGCGCTGGTGGTGCTGCTGATGCCGTTCGCCGACCGCGATCAGCGGGTGGCGTTCTTCCTCATCCCGGCGCTGGTCGCGGCCATCGCCGCGGGGTGGCTGCTGGTGCGCAGGCGGCGTGACGGGCCTGCGGGGGCCCTCGCGGCTCCCGAAGGGCGGCCGGAGACGGGTTAGTCTCGATGCGGCACGAAGTCCGCCGTCCGGGGGGAGGCCGCACTGGACACGACCGAGCCCGATCTCGCCCACCGAGCGACCGAGCCCGCCTCGCCCACCCTCACAGAACCCGTCCCGACTGAGCCCGTCCCGACTGAGCCCGTCCCGACTGAGCCCGTCCCGACTGAGCCCGTCCCGACTGAGCCCGTCCCGACTGAGGCCGTGCCGCCGTCCTCCCGCCCGCCGTCGCCCGAGCGGGGCCTGGGGTGGGCGCGGTGGCGGGGGGCGCCGGGGCGGGTCGTCGCCGCGGTCGTGCTGGGGGTCGTCCTCGCGGTCGCCTGCCTGCCGCTCGGCGTGGTGCCGACACTGGCCTGCGCCGTCCTCGGCCTCGGCTGCCCTGACCTGACCGCGCCTACCGGCCGGCTTCCCGAGCGGGTCCGCCTCACGCCGCTCCAGGCGGCGCAGAGCGGCGCGTACGTCGGCCTCGGCGACTCCTACTCCTCCGGCGAAGGCGTCTACGACCAGGACACCGAGCCGGTCAACGACGGCGCCGACCGCTGCCACCGGGCCGGCGGCTCGTACGTCCCCGTGATCGCCGAGACCTACCGCTTCCCCGGCGGCACCGCCTTCTACGCCTGCAGCGGCGCCACGACCGGCCAGCTCCTCACCGGCCAGTGGGGCCACCCCCCGCAGATCAGCCGGGTCGGCCCGGAGGCGAGCCTGATCACGCTGAGCATCGGCGGCAACGACGCGGGCTTCTCCAGGGTCCTGACCGCCTGCATCGCCAAACTGCCCTGGTCGTCGGCCTGCGTCGACCAGGACGCCGCCGTCGGACGCCGCATCGAGCAACTGCGCGCCGACATGCTCAAGGTGCTGCGCGAGCTGCGCGGCCGCGCGCCCGAGGCGCGGATCATCGTCCTCGGCTACCCCCGGCCGTTCCCGCAGGACCCGGTGGCCTCCGTCGACAACCTGAGCGCCGCCGACCAGCGGTGGATCAACGGCGTGGCCCGGCGGCTCAACGACACGGTCGGGTCCGTGGTGCGCGACTTCGACCGCGCCATCGCGGCGTTCGGCGGGCCGGGCAGCGCCGAATACGTGGACGCCTACGAGGCCTTCACCGGGCACGAGGTGGGGCGGCAGCAGCCCTACCTGAACGGGCTGGCGCTGGACATGGACCCGATCAACGTCAACGCCCGCAGCTACCACCCGACGGGCGAGGGTTACCGGCGCTTCGCCGAGCTGATCATCCAGCAGATCGCCGCCGGCCCGGGCCGCCCGCTCAACAACTACCGCCTCACCACCAGCCCCTGACCCCGCCCGCCGCGTGAAGCGGGGTGGAGGGGGTCAGTGGTGGTGGCCGCGTTCCTCGGCCAGGTGGAGGCCCGCCTCGATGACGGCGTTCATGACGGGGGCCAGCCGGGCCTCGCCGAGTGACGGCGCGCGCAGGGCCATGCGGGCCACCAGGGCGCGTTCCCTGGCCAGGTCGCGCCCGGCGAAGCCGCCGACGGGCTTGAGACGCTGGACGGTGCCCGCGAGGGCGGCACGCCGTTCGAGGAGGGTGGCCAGGGCGGCGTCCACGCGGTCGATGGCGGCCCGGCACTCGGGGATCGTCGCGGGCGACTCGGGCCGCAGCAACGCCCCCACGACCGTCACGGCCTCCTCGGCCATCCGCCACGCCGTCAGCGCCTCCGCCTTCGCGTCCTGGCCGGTCGTCCCCCGCCGTACGGCGCCACCGCGCGGAAGGGGCGGCGTCCCGTACGGCAAGGCCGGGGCGAGTCGGAGGTGGGCGGGGGCGTGGACGATGAGCCCGTCGGCTCCGGCGGCGACGGCGGCCGCGGACAGGCCGGGGTCGGCCGAGACGTCGGCCAGCACCGGCCGTCCCGACGCCGTGCGGGCCGCCCGCAGCAGCCCGAGGTCGAGCGGGCCACGCTCACAGAGGATCACCCGCCCGTCGCCCTCCAGGGCGCAGTAGTCCGCCAGCCCGAGCCACTCCCCCAGCGGCGCGCCCGCCCGCCGCTCGACGACGACCGGCAGCCCGAGCTCCGCCGCCGCCCGTACGAGCGGGATGTCGCGCGTCCACGCCGCCCCCACCACGACCGCGTCCGCGAGCGCGGCGACGGCCGGCAGGTCGGCGGCGGTGCGCGGCTCGGCGAGCACGGCCGCGGCCCCCTCACGGGCCGGCGCGCCCTCCGGAGCGCCTTCGACGAGCGCGCCCGGCAGTCCACGGGCCTCCCGCAGCACCTCGTACGCGTCCGCCTCCGCCGGATGGGCCCGCAGGCTCACCCGGTCCCCGATCACCACGGCGGGCCCCTCGCCCACCAGCAGGTCACCGACGGCCACCGCGTGCCGTTCCAAGGTCGACGACATGACCGAACCCTCTCTGCACAGGCCGGCCCACACGCCATGCGGACAGGAGCCGGCGGGAATACAAAAAGGCAGAGACGGGTGCGTCTCTGCCTTGTGCCGGCTCCAGGTGGTCGCTAGCTGCCGACCGGCCCTCCCGGAGCCGGCTCGGTAAACACCTGGCGACAAGTCATGCGAGCAGCCTACACCCTGTTCTCACCTGCTGGACGGCCCTTCTCGTATGGCGGACTGTCCTTCGCGCGAGTCGCCGATGATCCCCCGCTATGGGAGTATTTCTTGGCCGAGAGGGAGGGTTTGAGGCCGTTGATGTCGGATCGTAAGCAGGCAGGACGTCGCATCGCCGGCCGCTACCAGCTGCAGGAGATCATCGGCCGGGGCGGGATGGGCATCGTCTGGCGAGCCCACGACGAGCTGCTCGACCGCACCGTCGCGGTCAAGGAGGTCCGCTACGCGGCCGCCCTGGGCGAGGAAGTGCAGCTCCTGAACCGGCGCACGATGCGCGAGGCGAGGGCGGCGGCCAGGTTCGAGCACCCCAACGTGATCGTCGTGCACGACGTGATCGAGGAGGACGACCGTCCCTGGATCGTCATGCAGCTCGTGCAGTCGCGCTCACTGGGGACGGTCATCAAGCAGGAGGGGCCGCTGCCGCCCAAGCGGGTGGCCGAGATCGGCATCGCCGTGCTCGACGCGCTGCACCGCGCGCACGAGGCGGGCGTGCTGCACCGCGACGTCAAGCCCGAGAACGTGCTGCTGGCCGACGACGGCCGCGTGGTGCTCACCGACTTCGGCATCGCCACGCTGGAGACCGAGACGCAGCTCACGGTGACGGGCCTGGCGGGCACGCCGGCGTTCATCGCCCCCGAGCGGCTGAAGGGGCTGCCCGCGCGGCGCGAGTCCGACCTGTGGTCGCTGGGCGCCACCCTCTACACGGCGGTGGAGGGCCGCTCTCCGCACGAGCGCGGCATGGCGCTGGCGACCATGCACGCCGTGCTGACCGACGAGCCCGACCCCGCGCCGCACGCGGGCCCGCTGGCCGACGTGATCGCCGGACTGCTGGCCAAGGAGCCGGTGCAGCGGCTGACGTACGAGGAGGCCGAGCGCATGCTGCGCGGGGCGATCGCGCAGGCGAGCCCGTCGGCCACCACGCAGTTCCCGGCCTCCGCGCCGCGCGAGACCAGGTCGTCCGCGAAGCCGGCCCGGCCGCGCAGGCAGCCCTACCAGCCCAAGCCGCCCGCCGAGGACGACACCCCCACCGATCCCGACCTCCTGCCCGCCGCCGGCACGCCGCCCGAGACGGGCGCCAGGCTCACGCCGGTGACCGCCGGCCCGAAGCCGCCCGCGGAGTCCACCATGGACGCGGCCTCGCCGTCGGAGCAGAAGCGGCCCGGCCCGGTGATCGCGGCGGCGCTCGCGGTCCTGCTCATCGCGGGCGTGGCCGGCTACCTCGGCCTGCGTTCCGGCCCCGGCGACGACACCGGCGACGCCGGCGCCTCCACGGCGGGCGTGAGCACGGCGGCGTCCCCTCCGGCCCCGCCGTCCTCGCCGTCGGCGAGCGAGGGCACGCCGACGGACGGCCCGTCGCCGAGCGCCTCCGCCACGCCGAGCCCCACGGCCACGCCGAGCGCCTCCCCGAGCGCGTCCCCGAGCGAGGAGAAGACCGCCGAGGCCGCGCTGCCCAAGGGCTGGAAGTGGTACAAGGACAAGAAGATGGGCTTCACCATCGGCCTGCCTCCCGGCTGGGACGTCTGGGACCGCAGCGGGCTGCAGGTCAAGTTCAAGGGTCCGGGGGCGGCGTCCAACGCGTACGTCATGGTCGAGGAGGCCGCCAAGCCGGGCAAGGACCCGTACAAGGACTGGAAGAAGCAGGAGCCGGTGCTGAAGCACAACTTCGGCGGCTACAAGAAGCTCGACATCAAGCGCGTCGACTACCAGAAGTCCGCCGCCGACTGGGACTTCACCTGGAACACCAACACCGGCAAGACGCGGGTGCGCAACCGGGGCTTCGTCACCGACAACGGGCGCGCGTACGCCATCTACTGGCACACGCTCAACAGCCACTGGAAGGCCGACTACCGCTTCTTCGAAGGGTTCTGCGCGTCGTTCAAACCGGCCAAGTAGGCTTCCCGCCGTGCGTGTCAGCAACCGCTACCGTCTCCTCGAACCCCTCGGCGAGGGCGGCATGGGCGTGGTCTGGCGGGCCTACGACGAGCTGCTCGACCGGACCGTCGCGATCAAGGAGGTCCGCTACGCCGGCGTCGGCGACGAGCGGCGGGCCGAGCTCAACCGGCGCACCATCAGGGAGGCGAGGGCGGCGGGCCGCCTGGACCACCCGTCGGTGGTGGTCGTCCACGACGTGGTCGAGGAGGACGGCCGGCCGTGGATCGTGATGCAGCTCGTACGCTCGCGCTCGCTCGCGCAGGTGGTGCGCGAGCAGGGGCCGCTGCCGGTCGGCCAGGTGGCGGTGATCGGCGGCCGGGTGCTGGACGCGCTGCGGGCCGCGCACGCCACCGGGGTGCTGCACCGTGACGTCAAACCGGAGAACGTGCTGCTGGCCGACGACGGCCGGGTGGTGCTGACCGACTTCGGCATCGCCTCGCTGGAGGCCGAGGCGGGGCTGACGGCGACCGGCGGGCTGGTGGGCACGCCCGCGTACATGCCGCCGGAGCGGCTGAACGGCGAGCCCGCTCGGCCGGAGTCCGACCTGTGGGCGCTGGGGGCGACGCTGTACGCGGCGGTGGAGGGCGAGCCGCCGTTCAAGCGCGAGTCGTGGGCGGCGACCGTGGCGGCGGTCCTGCGCGACCAGCCCGAGCCGCCGCGCCGGGCGGGGGCGCTCGCGCCGGTCGTCATGGGGCTGCTCCACCGGGACCCGGCCGGCCGGCTGCCGGCCGGGGAGGCGGCACGCCTGCTGCACGAAATCGCCACCGCCCAGACGACGCCCTCCGCACCCTTCCCCGGCCCCGCCGGCCAGTTCTCCGGCCCCTCCGGGCAACCTCCCGCCCTCTCCGGGCAGCCTCCCGGCCCTGGCACACCCTTCCCCGGCCCCTCCGGGCAGTTCTCCGACCCTGCCGGGCAGGTCTCCGGCCCCCCGGGGCACCCTCCTGCCCCCTTCGGGCCGCCCCTCGGCCCCGCCGGGCAGGCGCCCCACTCCTTCGGGCAGGTGCCCGCCGCCCCGGGCGGGCCGCACGCGACGCAGGAGCCGGGTCGGGCGCACATCACGGTGCCGGAGGGGCGGTCCCGGCGCGGCAGGGGGCCGCTGGCCGTCGGGGCGGCCGTCGTGGCCGCGCTGGCGGCGCTCGGCGCACTCGGCGTGGGGGGCTGGATGCTGTACGACCGCTCGGCCTCCCCCCAGACGTCCTCCCCGGCGGCCCACCCGACAGCGACCGACCTGACGGCCATCGGCCCGACGACCGGCCCGACGGAAACCGATCCGACAGGGGCCGATCCGACGACGGCGACCGATCAACCGGAGCCGACGCCGTCCGTCACCTCCTCGCCCAACCCCACGACCCGCCCCCTCCCCGCAGGCTGGCGTACGCTCACCAACTCGGCGGGCGGCTTCACCATCGGCCTCCCCAAGGGCTGGCGGGCCACGAAGAACCCCGACAGGGACAGCATCCGCCTCACCGGCCCCGACACCCCCGGCGCCCTGATCGTCGAGTGGACCGTCCCCGACATCCCGTGGCAGGACCCGAAAGCCCACTGGCTGGGCCTCGAACGGGAGATCCGCGCCAAGGGCGAGTTCCGCGACTACACCCGCATCGGCATCACCGGCGTCAGGTACCTTGGACGGGAAGCCGCCGACTGGGAGTTCACCCGGACCCGCTCCGGGACCCTCATCCACGTCGTCAACCGCGGCTTCCACACCGCCGACGGCCGCCCGTTCGCCCTCTACTGGGAGACCCTCGACTCCCGCTGGGCCCGCGACCGTCACTACTTCGACGCCTTCGTGAGGACCTTCCGCCCTCAGTGAAGGCCCGGACCCGTGAGCAGAGAACAGGCGTGAAAGAGCTGGCCCACTTCTGGCGGCACCCCGCGGTGCCGGAGACCGACCTGCTCAAGGCCCGCTACGTCACCCACCGCTTCTCCCGCCACGTCCACGACGGTTACGCCATCGGCGTGATCGTCAGGGGCGTGGAGGAGTTCGACTACCGGGGCACCACCCATCGGGCGGGCGCGGGCGAGCTGGTGCTGGTCAACCCCGAGTCGGTGCACACGGGCCAGGCGGGCACGCCGGAGGGCTGGTCGTACCGGATGCTCTACCCGTCGATCGAGGCGCTGACCACGATCGCGGCCGAGCTGCGCGCCCCCTACGCGACGCCGCACTTCCCGCGCCAGGTGGTCCGCGACGAGGCGGTCGCGGCGCTGCTGGCGCGGGCCCACCAGGCGGCCGAGCGGGGTGACGCGCTGGCCGCGTCCACGCTGAGCCGGACGATGTTCGCCCGGCTGCTGACCCGCCACGCCGCGCCCCGCCCGGTGCGGCCGCTGTCGCCCGCGGGCGGCCGGGCCGTGCGGGAGGCTCTGGAGCTGCTGCACGAGAGCCTGGTGGACCCGCCCGCGCTGGAGGAGCTGGCCGCGGCGGTGGGGGCGCGGCCGTTCGGGCTGCTGCGGGCGTTCAAGGAGGCGACGGGGCTGCCGCCGCACGCGTACCTGACCTCGCTCCGCGTACGCACCGCGCGCCGCCTGCTGGAGGACGGCGTACGGCCGGCGCAGGTGGCCGCCGAGGTGGGGTTCACCGACCAGGCGCACCTCACCCGGCACTTCCGCCGGATCGTGGGGGTTCCGCCGGCCGCCTATCAACGTGCCGCAGGAACGTACAAGACGGACGAAACGCCCGGCACCTAACCTCCTGGCCATGGATGGAACGACACATCGTCCCGCCGCCGTGCGGGACGGTCTGGGCGTGGGCCTGGCCGTGGGGCTGTCAGGGATCGCCTTCGGGGCCGCCGCCGTCACCGCGGGGCTGAGCGTGCCGCAGGCGTGCGTGCTGAGCCTGCTGACGTTCACGGGCGCCTCCCAGTTCGCGCTGACCGGAGCCGTCGGCGCGGGCGGCGACCCGCTGGCCGCCGTCGCCGGCGCGCTGCTGCTCGGCGGCCGCAACACCCTCTACGGCCTGCGCCTCGCCGACCTGCTCCGGGTACGCGGCCCCCGGCGGCTGCTGGCCGCGCACGGCGTGATCGACGAGACCGCGGCCGTCGCGCTCGCCCAGCCTGACAGGGAATCGGCGCGCACGGGCTTCACGGTCACCTTCGTCAGCCTCTACATCGCCTGGAACCTGACGACGCTCGCGGGCGCGTACGGCACCGCGTTCCTCGGCGACCCCGGCGCCCTCGGGCTGGACGTGGTGGGACCGGCCGCGTTCCTCGCCATTCTCTGGCCCCGGCTGAGCGCGAGCCGCGAGCTGCGCGCGCTCGCGGCGGGCGCGGCGGCGCTCGCGCTGTGCGCCACGCCGTTCCTGTCGCCGGGCGTCCCTGTGCTGCTGTCGGCCGCGGCCGTGCTGCCGGCCCTGATCCGGAGGTGAGGCGGCGATGACGTTGTGGTGGGCGATCGCCGCCCTGTGCGCGGGCTGCTACGCGCTGAAGCTCTCGGGACTGGCCGCGCCGCGGTGGGTGCTGGAGCATCCCGTGGTACGCAGGTTCGCCGAGCTGGTGCCGGTGGCGCTGCTGGCCGCGCTGATCGCGGTCCAGACGTTCACCGAGGCGGGCGAGCTGCACGTCGACCCGGCCCGTACGGCGGGGCTCGCCGCGGCGGTGGTCGCGCTGCTGCTGCGGGCGCCGTTCCTCGCCGTGCTGTTCGCCGCGGCGGCGGTGACCGCGCTTGCCCGGCTGCTTCTGGGGTAGTCGCGATGCATGTCCGATTCAGCGGCGGTGATGGTCGGCGGGAGATATCGGCTGCTCAAGGCGATCGGCAAGGGCGGCATGGGCAAGGTCTGGCAGGCGCATGACGAGGTGCTGGGCCGGGACGTGGCGGTCAAGGAGGTCCTGCCTCCGCCCGACCTGACCGGCCCTGAGCGCGAGGTGTTCTCCCGGCGCACCTTCCGCGAGGCCAGGGCGGCGGGCCGGGTGGCGCATCCGGGCGTGGCCACGGTGTACGACGTCCTGGAGGAGGACGGGCACCCCTGGATCGTCATGCAGCTCGTCCGTTCGCGCACGCTCGGCGAGGCGATCAGGGAGGACGGGCCGCTGTCCCCGTACGACGCCGCGCAGATCGGCGTGCAGCTGCTCCAGGCGCTGCGCGCCGCGCACGCCGCCGGGGTGCTGCACCGCGACGTCAAACCGGACAACGTGCTGCTCGCCGAGGACGGCCGGGCCGTGCTGACCGACTTCGGCATCGCCACCACCGAGGACGACAGCACCGTCACCCGTACGGGCGTCCTCATCGGGACGCCCGCCTTCATCGCGCCCGAGCGGGCGGCGGGCGGGCGCGCCTCGCCCGCGTCGGACCTGTGGTCGTTAGGCGTCACGCTCTACCAGGCCGTCGAGGGCCACTCCCCGTTCCAGCGCACCAACCCCTTGACCACGCTGGGCGCGGTCATGCACGCCAAGCCGGAGCCGGCGACCCACGCGGGCGCGCTCGCCCCGGTGCTGGACGGGCTGCTGCGCAAGAACCCGAACGAACGCATGACGCTGGACGAGGCCGAACGACGGCTCACCGCGATCGTCATGGGCGCCGCCCCCGACCCGGCGCGGGCCACCAGGATCATGCCCACCCCCGTGGCGGGCGCGGCCGGGCTGGACGCGGGGACGGTCCCGGGCGGACCGGCCGGCGGCGCGGCGGACGCCTACGCGGGCGGGGAGACGCGACCGGCGAACGCCGGCGCCCAGGCGGCGTACGGCGGCATCGCAGCGGCGGGCGGGGATCACCGGGCGGCAGGTGCGGGCGCAGGCGCAGGTGCAGCGGCGGGCGCAGGTGCGGGCGCGGCTTTCGGGGCGGGGAGGCGGCGGCGCGGGTTCGCGCTGGCGGCGCTCGCCGGAGGCGTGGTCCTGGTGGCCGCGGCCACCGGCGGCGCGGCCTGGTGGTCGAGCCGCGCGTCGGACACGGAACGCCCTCCGTCGTCCACCCAGCCGGCCGTCGTCACCGAGTCCTCCTCACGACCCTCAGCCGAGAAGGAGGAGTCCCGCCCGGCGGACACCGAGCCGCCGTCCCGGCCGAGCGGCGAGGCGCCGGCGCCCCAGCGGTCACCGGACCCCACGCCCTCCCCCACCGGCGATCGCCCGACCCAGAGGAAGACCCCCGCCAGGACCTCGGCCCCGGCCGACGACAAAGGCAACAAGGGCAACAAAGGCGGCAAAGACCGCAAGGACGAGAACGGCGGGGACGACAACGGCGGCGGCGAGAAACGGGACACCGGCGAAGGGGACGACCAGCCGTCCGACCCGGAAACGTCCGGCGTGATCGAGGGGTCGCAGTGACCGCGCGCCCTCAGGACTCCTCGCGCACCACGTCCAGCGCCTTCTGCAGGTCCGCCGGATAGTCGGTGCTGAACGACATCCAGTCGCCCGTGGACGGGTGCTCGAACCCGAGGGCCACCGCGTGCAGCCACTGCCGGGTGACCCCGAGGCGGGCGGCGAGCGTGGGGTCGGCGCCGTAGAGCAGGTCGCCGACGCACGGGTGCCGCAGGGCGGACATGTGCACCCGGATCTGGTGGGTACGCCCGGTCTCCAGCTTGATGTCCAGCAGCGAGGCAGCCCGGAACGCCTCGATCGTGTCGTAGTGGGTGACGGACGGCTTGCCGCCGGCCACCACCGCGAAGCGGCCGTCGCCCGACGGGTGACGGTCGATGGGCGCGTCCACCGTGCCGCGGAACGGGTCGGGGTGCCCCTGGACCAGCGCGTGGTAGCGCTTGTCGACCGTGCGCTCCTTGAAGGCGCGCTTGAGGTGGGAGTAGGCGTGCTCGCTCTTGGCCACGACCATGGCCCCGGTGGTGTTGGCGTCGAGGCGGTGCACGATGCCCTGGCGCTCGGCGGCGCCGCTGGTGGCGATGGTGTGCCCGGCGCCGAGCAGCCCGCCGATGACCGTGGGGCCGGTCCAGCCGACGGTCGGGTGGGCGGCCACGCCGATGGGCTTGTTGACCACGACGATGTCGTCGTCCTCGTACACGATGGTCATGCCGGGCACCGGCTCGGCCACGGGCATGGGCGTGGTGACCGGCGGCGGCAGGGTGACCTCCAGCCACGCGCCCGCCTGCACGCGGTCCGACTTGGCCGGCTGCCGGCCGTCCACCAGCACGTCGCCGCCCGCGATCAGGTCGGCGGCCCGGGTGCGGGAGAAGCCGAACAGCCGCGAGAGCGCGGCGTCGAGCCGCTCGCCCTCCAGGCCGTCGGGCACCGGCAGGCTGCGCTGCTCACTCACTCGCGCCCGCCTCCTTGCCGCCGTTCGGCTTCGCCTGGTCGGCGCTCTCCTTGGTCCCGTCGATCTGTACGTTCCGCCAGGCCAGCAGCACCGCCAGGATGCCGCCGCAGACGATGGCGGAGTCGGCGATGTTGAACACCGGGAAGTAGTCGATGACGGGGAAGTGGCCGGGCAGCACCTCGATGAAGTCGACCACGTGCCCCTGGAGCTGCGTCGGCCGCCCGAACCCCGACGGGTAGCGCAGCAGCCGGTCGGTGAGGTTGCCGAGGGCGCCGCCGAGCAGCAGGCCGAGCGTGACGGCCCACGCCCGGCTGCCCAGCTGGCGTGCGGTGCGGATGATCGCCACCACCACGCCGGCGGCGATCAGCGTGAAGACGAAGGTCATCCCGGTGCCGATGCTGAACGCGGCACCGGAATTGAAGATCACCCGGAACTGCAGGACGTCCTGGATGACGACCAGCGGCGCCTGGCCCTCGAGCGTCCGCAGCACCACCGTCTTGGTGATGAGGTCGGCCGTGTAGATCACGGCCGACAGCACGACGAGGAGCGCGACCAGGCGGCGACGGCGAGGTCGGCCTAGCGGCGCTCCTCCTTCTGCTTGCAGGCCACGCACAGCGTCGCCCTCGGGAACGCCTGCAGGCGCTCCTTGCCGATCGGCTTGTGGCACGATTCGCACACTCCATAGGTCCCTGCGTCGATCCTGGCGATCGCACGTTCGTTCTGCGCGACCAGATCGCGCGCATTCAGGGTAAGGGCGATCTCACGTTCGCGCTCGTACGTCTTGGCGCCGGCGTCCGCCTGGTCGTCGCCGGCTCCCTGGGTGATCTCCCCGGAGGCTATCTCGTTCTCGTGCCGGAGGATGTCCGCCTCGAGCTCGTCGATCTCCTGCTGGAGCCTGTCGCGTACCTCGGCCAGCTCCTTGTTCGACCACATCGACGGTGTAGCGGTCTGCGTGACTGCCGCCATGCTTGCCTCCATTGCTGATCAAGGCCATAAGGTGCGGGCAGCTTAGGATCCTGATAACGGAACGACAAACGACCCGCCGCACGGTTTGCCTTCCCCGTACTATCCCGGCTCGCGCGTTCAACTCCTCCGCGGCGGCGTCCATTCCCACAACTTTGTCGGTGTTTACGGGTTGCGTACCCTTCGGCCTCCGCGGACGCCACCGCAAACGTGGAAGCTGCGGGCCCGGCTCTGCGTTATTGTTGAAGACCTGCAAGGCGTCGATGGGGCCCCGAATGTGAGGGATATCACCCCGGAGCCGCCGGAAGAACGGCTCGCCCGCGAGCTCATTAGACCCGGCAGCAGACCCAAAGAAGAGGGCTCCGCCCGCAGGGCGGGGTCAAGAAGGGTGGTACCGCGGAGCCGCACGGCTTCGTCCCTTCACGCTCGCCCTGTCGGCCGATCAAGCGTGGAGGTCACGCCCGAGATGTCTTCCCCAACCTTCCGCCCTCTCCCCGCGCAGGTCGACCTGCCCGCGCTCGAGCGCGAGGTCCTCGACCGCTGGCGGGACGGGAAGATCTTCGAGCGTTCCGTGGAGCAGAACGCGGGCAACCCGTCGTGGGTCTTCTACGAGGGCCCGCCCACCGCCAACGGCCTGCCCGGGGTGCACCACGTCGAGGCGCGCGTCTTCAAGGACCTCTTCCCCCGCTACAAGTCGATGCGCGGCTTCAGCGTCCCGCGCAAGGCCGGCTGGGACTGCCACGGCCTGCCCGTCGAGGTGGGCGTCGAGCGCGAGCTGGGCCTGTCCGGCAAGCGGGACATCGAGACGTACGGCATCGCCGAGTTCAACGCCAAGTGCCGAGAGTCGGTGCTGCGGAACGTGGACGCCTTCGAGCAGCTCACCGAGCGGATGGGCTACTGGATCGACCTGTCGCAGGCCTACCGCACCATGGACCCGTCCTACGTCGAGTCCGTGTGGTGGTCGCTGAAGGTCATCCACGACAAGGGGCTGCTGTTCCGCGACTTCCGGATCACGCCCTACTGCCCGCGCTGCGGCACCGGCCTCTCCGACCACGAGATGGGCCAGCCCGGCGCGTACGAGACCGTCTCCAGCCCGTCGGTCTACGTCCGCATGCCGGTGCTGTCCGGCCCGCTGGCCGAGCTGAACGCCTCGCTGCTGATCTGGACCACCACGCCGTGGACGCTGGTCTCCAACACCGCCGTCGCCGTGCACCCCGACGTCACCTACGTCGCCGCGCGCACCGCCGACGGCGAGGTCCTGGTCGTGGCCGAGCCGCTGCTGTCGGTCCTCGGCGAGGGCGCCACCGAGGTGGCCCGCTACACCGGCCGCGAGCTGGAGCACACCCCGTACGCGCGGCCGTTCGAGCTGGTCGACATCCCCGGCGCCCACTACGTGGTGCTCGGCGACTACGTCACCGTCGAGGACGGCACCGGCCTGGTACACCAGGCCCCCGCGTTCGGCGCCGACGACATGGCGGTCATCAAGCGCTACGACATGCCGGTCGTCAACCCGATCGGCCCCGACGGCCGCTTCCTCGACGACGTGCCCATGGTCGGCGGCACCTTCTTCAAGGACGCCGACGAGCGGCTGACCGACGACCTGCGCGCCCGCGGCCTGCTCTACCGCGGCGGCCACTTCGACCACAGCTACCCGCACTGCTGGCGCTGCCACACGGCGCTGCTCTACTACGCGCTCCCGTCCTGGTACATCCGCACCACCGCGGTCAAGGACCAGATGCTGGCCGAGAACGCCGACACCAACTGGTTCCCCGAGACGATCAAGTGGGGCCGGTTCGGCGAGTGGCTGCGCAACAACGTCGACTGGTCGCTGTCGCGCTCGCGCTACTGGGGCACGCCGCTGCCGCTGTGGGTGTGCGGCGAGGACGACGGCCACGTCACGTGCGTCGGGTCGCTGGAGGAGCTGGGCACGCTGGCCGGGCGGGACGTCTCCGCGCTCGACCCGCACCGCCCCTTCGTGGACGACGTCACCTTCCCCTGCCCGAGCTGCGGCGCCGAGGCCCGCCGGGTGCCGGACGTCATCGACGCCTGGTACGACTCCGGCTCGATGCCGTTCGCGCAGTGGGGCGAACGCGGCAAGCCCGAGGGCGTCTACCCGGCGCAGTTCATCTGCGAGGCCACCGACCAGACCCGCGGCTGGTTCTACTCGCTCATGGCCGTCGGCACGCTGGTCTTCGGCCAGTCCTCCTACGAGAACGTGCTCTGCCTCGGCCTCATCCTCGCCGAGGACGGCCGCAAGATGAGCAAGCACCTCGGCAACATCCTGGAGCCGATCCCGCTCATGGACGAGCACGGCGCCGACGCGCTGCGCTGGTTCATGGCCTGCTCCGGCTCGCCGTGGTCGGCCCGGCGCGTGGGACACAACGTCCTGGAGGAGATCGTCCGCAAGGTCCTCCTGACGTTGTGGAACACCTCGTCGTTCTTCACCCTCTACGCCAACGCCGAGTCCTGGACCCCGGCCAAGCTGGCCGAGGCCACCCCGGCCGCCGAGCGCTCGCTGCTCGACCGCTGGGCCCTCGCCGAGCTGCACCGCACGGTCGCCGAGGTCACGGCCGCCTTCGACGAGTACGACACCCAGCGGGCCGGCCGCCGCCTCGCCGAGTTCCTCGACGACCTGTCCAACTGGTACGTCCGCCGCTCGCGCCGCCGCTTCTGGCAGGGCTCCGAGGACGCCTTCGCGACCCTGTACGAGTGCCTGGAGACGGTGCTGCGG
Source organism: Nonomuraea sp. B208 (assembly GCF_057536035.1). NCBI lineage: Bacteria > Bacillati > Actinomycetota > Actinomycetes > Streptosporangiales > Streptosporangiaceae > Nonomuraea > Nonomuraea sp. B208. Next base: position 19,347 of record NZ_BAAJOU010000009.1, on the reverse strand, counting down.
CTGATGGCGCCCGTCACGCCGTTCGTCACCGACCACCTCTGGGACGTCCTCCGCCCGGCCGACGCCCCCGTCTCCGTGCACCTGGCGTCCTGGCCGGAGGCGCGCCAGGACCTCATCGACCCGGTGCTGTCCGACCGGATGGCCCTCGTGCGGCGGCTGGTGGAGCTGGGCCGCTCGGCCCGCGCCACCTCCGGCGTCAAGACCCGGCAGCCGCTGCGGCGGGCGCTGGTGGGCGCGCACGGCTGGCAGTCGCTGCCCGGCGAGCTGCGGGGGCTGGTGGCCGAGGAGCTCAACGTCCAGACCCTGGAGGACATGTCGGGCTTCAGCGCCGACCTCGTGTCCTACACGGTCAAGCCCAACTTCCGGACGCTGGGCAAGCGGTTCGGGCCCCGTACGAAGCTGGTGGCCGCGGCCGTCACCGCCGCCGACCCGGCCCGCGTGGCGCGCGCCATCCGTGCCGGCGGCACGGTCATGGTCGAGGCGGACGAGCTCGGCGAGATCATGCTCGGCCCCGACGACGTGATCGTCAACGAGCAGCCCAAGTCGGGCTGGGCCGTGGAGACCGGCGCCATCGGCGCGGGCGCGGGCGAGACCATCGCCCTGGACCTGGAGCTCACGGACGAGCTGCGCCGCGCCGGGCTGCTGCGCGAGGTGATCCGCCTGGTCCAGGAGGCCCGCAAGGCCACCGGGCTGTCGATCACGGACCGCATCGAGCTGTGGTGGTCGGCCACGTCGCCGGAGCTCGCCGCCGCGCTGCGGGAGGAGCCGCGCGTGGTGGCGGAGGAGGTGCTGGCGACGTCGCTGACGGAGGGCACCGCCGACGGCCTGCCCGTCCACACGGACGACGACCTGTCCCTGACCTTCCAGCTCCGCCGCGCCTGACCCCATCTGGTACGGCGAACGCCCCCGGTCGTGTATTGACCGGGGGCGTTCGCGTGCGCTCGGGAAGGAGGGGTCAGGAGACCGATTCGCGGTCGTGCCGGCAGATCGGGCAGATCGTCAGCCCGGCGGCCTCCGCCGCGGCGACCGTCATCGTCTCGACGTCGCGGTCCCCCGCACCCTTGACCAACGGGCAGTCGGCGCCGTGGTAGCGGCGCGTGCCGGCGATGACCTTCACCGCGCTAGCACCCTGATCCGCCCCCTTCGGCCCCGCCGGCTCCTCACCGCTCTCGCCCTCGGCCTTCTCCTGTCCCGCGACGGGGAACACCGTGGTCCGGGAGGCGGCGGAAGACTCCTGCGCCCGCTCGGTCCGCTCCTTCGGCGCGACCGTGATCCGCGGCTGCGGCGCCGTGGACGGCCCGGCATCATCATCCTCGTCACCGCCGGCCCGCCCCGCTCCCTCAGGCCGGCCCGGAGGGCGCAGCGCGGGATCGGTACGCTCGGCGTCCCCCTCGGGCGGCGTCCCACCCTTGACTCCAGAGGAACCACCGGACGTGACGGGTTTACCGGAGGTGGTGGTGGACTTACCGGACGTCGCGGCGGGCTCGCCGGATGCACCGGGGGTGGCAGCGGACTTGCCGGCAACGGACTTACCGGACGTCGCACCAGGCTTGCCGGACGTACCGACAGGCTTACCAGGCTTCTCGCCCGGCTTACCGGATGCGCCAACTGGCTCGGCGGACGTGGCGGCGGACTTACCAGGGGTCGCGGCAGACTTGCCGGACGCGCCCACAGGCTCGCCAGACGTCGCGGCAGACTTGCCGGACGCGCCGACAGGCTCGCCAGACGTCGTGGCAGGCTTACCGGGCTTGCCTGCAGGCTCCCCGGACGTCGCAGCGGGCTTGCCAGGCGTCGCGCCGGGCTTGCCGGACTTGCCGGCGGCGGCCTCGGATGCCGCTCCCGTAGTGCCGGAGGCGGTGGGCTTCGCGGACGGGGTGCCGGGCTTCTTGCCCTCGGGGCGCGGGCCGGGCTCGTCCTCGGGACGGGAGCTCTTGCCGGGCGGCGTGGACTGGGGCCGGCTCGCGTACGGCGGCGGCCGGAAGATGGAGGTCTGCGTCTCCCCCTGCTCGTCCTCGGACCCAGCGCCGGGGGTGGCCGGGCCCTTGGCCCCGGCCTGGCCTGCCGACGCGGCGGCCGGCCTGCCGAACCACCCGGTGGCGCCTTCCTCGCGGGAGGCGGCCTGCTCCGGCCTGTCTCCGGACTTCGCCCCCTCGGCCTCAGCTCCGGCGGGCTCCTGCCGGGCAGCCGGTCTGGTTCCGGACTGCGGCGCATCACCGGACCGAGCGCCTTCACCGGGCTTCGGACCGGTAGCCGCCTGCGGGCCGGAAGGCGACTGCGAACGGACCCCCGCCTGCGGACCGGAAGACGCCTGCGGGCCACTGGGCGACCGCGGGCCAGTAGCCGCCTGCGCGCCGCTGACCGGCTGCGGGCCGGTGGACGGCTGCGGGCCGGTGGACGGCTGCGGACGGCTGCCCGACTGAGGGCCGGTGCCCGACTGGGGGCCTGTGGCCGGCTGCGCATCGGCGGCCGGGCGTGCACCAGTAGACGCCTGCGGGCCAGTAGACGGCTGCGGGCCGCTGGCCGGTTGCGGGCCTGGGCGGGGCGTGGACGGGGTGCGGGGTTCTGCGGGCGGCTCCGCCCGGCTCTCCGCGGCGAGCGCGGAGCCGGGGGCGGCGGCGGGCTCGGGGTCGGCGGCAGGCGGCAGCTGCCGTCCGCCGAGCGCTGCGTCGGGCAGGCACGCCGTGCAGGGCGTGAAGCCCTCCTCGCGTGCCTCCTCGTAGGTGAGCTCCTCGTGCTCCCGGCCGGCGAGCTGCCGGCAGCCGGCCACGTGGTAGCGCTTGCGGCCGGGGATCACCAGCACGATCGCGTCCGGTGCGACACCGCCGGCCGGGGGGCGGCGCGGGCCGGTGGCCGGAAGGGTCACCGTCCGCTGCGGCGGCTGCGGCTGCGGGCGCGTATGGGGCGGCGGCTGGTGAGCCACAGGACCGGTCTGGTTGTACGGCGAGCCAGGAGGCGGCGGCATGAGCCCCGTAGGAGGGGGGGTGGCCGGTGCGGCGGCCCGCCCACCACCGGGGAACAGCTCGTGTCTCCGCAGGAACGCCCCGATCACCAGGAACAGCGCGGACAGCACGCTGACCACGATGGACCACATGATCAGGAACGGCTTCGCCAGTACGAAGCCCGCGATCAGCAACACGACCGCCGCGAGCACCAAACCAGCACTGATAAGGATCACAGAGGGCTCTTTCGAGTGACAGGTCCTAGTGACCCGTTACTTTACCGGCGGTCGTTGTGGGGACCGTCACCGCCGGGAAAAGCACCCTGAGGAGCCTCTCCGCCGAAGGGGTTGGGGCTGCCGGGAAGCGGCGGCTGGCCGCCCTGCGGCACGGCGTGCATGGCCGGAGCCTGACCGCCGGGACCACCGGACATGACCGGGAACCCTCCGCTGCCCTCGGCCGAGACGTTGAGCTCGGCGAGCTGGTTCTCCAGGTAGAGCTTGAGCCTGCTGCGGTATTCGCGCTCGAAGCTGCGCAGCTCCTCGACCTTGCGCTCCAGCTCGTCGCGGGTCTGCACCAGCGAGCCCATGGCCTGGCGGTGGCGCTCCTGCGCGTCGCGCTCCAGGGTCTCGGCGCGGGCGCGGGCGTCGCCGATGACCTGCTCGGCCTGGCGGCGGGCCTTGGTGAGGATCTCGTCGGCCTCGCGGCGGGCGCGGGTGACGGTCTCGTCCGCCTCGCGGCGGGCGTCGGCGATCGCCTGGTCGGCGGTCTGCTGGGCGAGCGCGAGCACGCGGGCCGCGGTGTCCATGTTGTCCTCGGCGGGAGGCATGTTCATGGCCACGGGCATCGGCTGCTGCTGCTGCACCGGCGGCGGCTCGGGGGCCCGCATGGGCTCCGGCTGCGGCGGCGCCATCATCTCGGGCTTGGGCTGCTCCTGGACCGGGGCGGAGGCCATGGGCATGCTCATGCCGCCCGGCACCTTCCCGCGCAGGCACTCGGCCAGCTTGGCTCGGAGCTCCTCGTTCTCTTGGATCAGGCGGTCAAGCTCAGCCTCCACCTCGTCGAGGAAGGCGTCGACCTCTTCCTCGTCGTAGCCCGGCCGCAACCGGGTGGTACTGAACTGCTTGTTCCGCACATCAGCGGGCGTCAGCGGCATCTTTTTGGTCTCCTTGGCGCGCTTGGAGTCTGTCCGGAGGGACGGTAACCCGAATCACTTCAGCGCGGACACGAGTTGGAACACGACCTGCGCGGCACCGGTCCCGTTCACCGCAGCAGCCCCGCGAGCTGGATCAGGATCAGGACCACGATGAAGAGGACGGTGAAGCTTAGGTCAAAGGCCACCGTACCCAACCGGAGCGGGGGAATGAAACGGCGGAGGAACTTCAGAGGTGGATCCGTCGCGGTGTACGTGGCCTCTGCCAGCACCAGCACGAGCCCGGTCGGCCGCCAGTGTCTGGCGAAGGCCTGCACGGTCTCGAAGATCATTCTGCCGATGAGCAGCACCAAGTAGAGAGACAGGACTACGACCAAGATCTGACCTACGATCGCCACGGCCCGGCCGAGCCTCCACTTCTGATGAGCCCTCCCCGTCTCGCCGAGACCGGGTGGGGTGGGTTGGACATACAGAGACTCTAACTCTGATTGAAGAACCCGCGTTCCGCGATTCGAGCCTTGTCCTCGGCGGTCACCTCGACATTGGCAGGGGACAACAGGAACACCTTGTTGGTAACACGTTCAATGCTTCCGTGTAGGCCAAAGACCAGACCTGCCGCGAAATCGACCAGCCGTTTGGCGTCGCTGTCAACCATTTCGGTCAGGTTCATGATGACCGGGGTGCCGTCGCGGAAGTGCTCGCCGATGGTGCGCGCCTCGTTGTACGTGCGCGGGTGGAGCGTGGTGATGCGGGCCAGATCGGTCGTGCGGCGCTCCAGGATCGCCGTGGAGGGCCTGGGCGCGGGCACCGGGGCGTCAGGCTCGTCGTCGCGGTCCTGGACCGCCACGGGCCGCTCCTCGCCGGTCCGCTGTGCCTCGTCCTCGTAGGCGTAATCGTCCTGGTAGGTCTCATACCTCTCGTAGCGGTCGTCCTCCACGAGACCGAGGTAGACCGCCATCTTGCGCATCGCGCCGGCCATCGCTACGTCGTCCTCCTGCTCATGGTCGCCCTCGCTCGGGCCCGGTGTCCCGGCGCCGAGGCGGTATCACGTGACCCGCTCAGACCCTCCACCGGCTCGACCTCTACCTGATCATGGGCCTGAAGACCCACTTGAGGGGACATTACCTGACGAAGGGCTTGCGACGACCGAGCAACGCCGTACCGACCCGCACGTGTGTCGCGCCGTGCGCGATCGCCTCGGCGAGGTCGCCGCTCATCCCGGCGGAGACCATCGTGGCGCGCGGGTGCTGCTCCTGCACCCGCGTGGCCACCTCGCGCAGCCGGGCGAACGCCTTGGCGGGCTCCTCCCCCAGCGGCGCGACCGCCATGACGCCCCCGAGCCAGACGCCCTCGGCCAGGGCCACCTCGTCGGCGAGCTCCGGGACGTCGGCGGGGCGGGCGCCGCCTCTGGCCGGGTCGTCGTCGAGGGCGACCTGGATGAGGCAGCCGACGTCGCGTCCCTGGCGGACCGCCTCGCGGCTGATCGCCTCCACCAGCCGTACGCGGTCCACGGAGTGGATCACGTCGGCGTAGGCGACGACGGAGCGGACCTTGTTGGTCTGCAGCTGGCCCACGAAGTGCCAGGTCAGCGGGAGCCCGGCCAGTTCGGCCGCCTTGGGCGCGGCCTCCTGGTCGCGGTTCTCGCCGACGTCGCGCACGCCCAGCTCGGCGAGGATCCTGACGTCCTCGGCCGGGCGGGTCTTGGTGACGGCGATCAGCGTGACCTCGCCCCGGTCGCGGCCCACCGCGCGGCAGGCCGCCGCGATGCTCTCGTCGACCTGGGCGAGGCCGGCCGCGATCTCGTCCCTTCTCACCTGAGTCTCCCTGCGTCTTCGTGCCGGAGTCGTCGCGTCCGGACCTGCCGCGCACATGACGGCGCCGCTCCCGTGTCCCCGGGGAGCGGCGTGGAACGCCTGTGCTACTTGAGGAAGTCGGGAACGTCGAGCTCCTCTTCCTGCTCCTCGAAGATCACCCGGGGACGTTTGGCCGGCTCCTGCATGCGGGAGGTGATGGGCGTGGGCGGGTTGGCGGGCTCGGGAGTGGGCCGCGGGATGGAGACGGGCCCGGACGGCTCGTCGGCGGGCGGCTCCCCGGCCGGCTCGGCGACGGCCTGCACCGGCTCCACCGGGCGCACCGGCTCGGGACGCGGCTCCGGCCTGAACTCCTGCCGGGGCTCGGGACGCGGCTCGGGGCGGGGCTCAGGACGCGGCTCGGGGCGCGGCTCGGGGCGGGTCTCCGTACGGAAGTCCGCGCGCGGCTCGGGACGGGGCTCCGGGCGGGGCTCGGGGCGCAGCACGGGCGGCTCGGACTTGACGCTGGGCGACGACACGCTCGGCCGCACCGGCGAGGACACCGGGGGCGCGGGCGGCGGCGCGGCGGCGGCGCGGCCAGCCGGCCGCGGGACCTCCTTGACCGCCGGTCCCGGCACGTCGTCGAAGCCGGCCGCGATCACCGTCACGCGCACCTCGTCGCCGAGTGCGTCGTCGATGACCGTGCCGAAGATGATGTTGGCGTCGGGCGCCGCGGCCATCGACACGAGCTGGGCGGCCTCGTTGATCTCGAACAGGCCGAGGTCGGAGCCGCCCGCGATGGACAGCAGCACGCCGTGGGCGCCGTCGATGCTGGCCTCCAGCAGCGGGCTGGAGACCGCCATCTCGGCGGCCGCCACCGAGCGGTCGTCGCCGCGGGCGTGGCCGATGCCCATGAGGGCCGAGCCGGCGCCGGACATGACCGACTTGACGTCGGCGAAGTCCAGGTTGATCAGACCGGGGGTGGTGATGAGGTCGGTGATGCCCTGGACACCGGACAGCAGCACCTGGTCGGCCGCCTTGAACGCGTCCAGCACGCTGACCTGCCGGTCGGAGATCGACAGCAGCCGGTCGTTGGGGATGACGATCAGCGTGTCGACCTCGTCGCGCAGCGTCTCGATGCCCGCCTCGGCCTGCATGGCCCTGCGGCGCCCCTCGAAGCTGAACGGCCTGGTGACGACGCCGATGGTGAGTGCGCCCAGCGACCTGGCGATGTTGGCCACCACGGGGGCGCCGCCGGTGCCGGTGCCGCCGCCCTCGCCCGCCGTGACGAAGACCATGTCGGCCCCCTTGAGGACCTCCTCGATCTCCTCGCGGTGGTCCTCGGCGGCCTTGCGCCCGACGTCGGGGTTGGCGCCCGCGCCCAGTCCGCGCGTGAGCTCGCGGCCCACGTCGAGTTTCACGTCGGCGTCACTCATCAGCAGCGCCTGGGCGTCGGTGTTGATGGCGATGAACTCGACGCCCTTGAGTCCCTCCTCGATCATCCGGTTGACGGCGTTGACTCCGCCGCCGCCGATGCCGACGACCTTGATGACCGCGAGGTAGTTCTGCGGTGCTGCCACGACGAGGGGCCTTTCCGCTCGTTGACTTGCCATTTCGGTGCGGATTGTCTCCGCTTTTTGTCAGTTCGGGTAACTCTCAACCTCAGGTTGAGATTTAGATTTATGTCAACCTGAGGATTGATACGGACAGTAGGAGTTACGCTCCGGGCGGGTCAACTAACCGCGCCGCAAGCACGTCCGGCGTGTCGCGGGCTGTCCGGTTCGCTCCGAAGTCGTGCCTGGTCGGGGCACTCCCCTGGCCGATCACGACTTTAGGCTCTCACGCCGCGACCCCTGCCTCGCACAGCCTGGGCGATGCCGTTGCCGCTGGGTTGCCAGACCCTGACGGTCTTGATCACTTCAGGGTGACCACGTCGGGCGAGCTCACGTCGTAGACGTTCGCCTTCTCGCGCTTGAGCAGCGAGGCCAGGATGCGGCCCTTCTCCTTGGGCCGGTCGGTGCCGCCCCACACGACCGTACGGCCGTCGGACAGCACCAGCGTGACGCCCTCGGCCGTGCCGGCGCGCACCTGCCTGACCTTCGGCGCGATCGCGCCGGGAACGGCCTTGATGACCTGGAGCGCGGCGACCGTCGCCGGGTCGGTGGCCGAGGGGTTGTCCACCCGGAGCACCGGCAGCAGGGGCGGGACCTCCTGCCTGACCTCGATCACCACGCCCTGGCCGTCCACGATCGCGACCTGGCCGCCCGCGGGGATGGCCGCCACGGCCTCCCGCTCGACGACCTCGATCCGCAGCGTGCCCGGCCAGATCCGGTCCACCTTGGCGCTGGCGAGCTGTCTGATGCCGAGCACCCGCGACTCGACGCCCGCCAGGTCGACGGTGGCCAGGGGGTGCAGGTCGGCCACCGCGGCCTGCCGTTCGATGTGCTCGCGGGAGACTGTGATATTTCCCACGATCTCCACCGAACGCACGCCCAGCACGGGCGAGAAGAACACCAGCCACGCGGCCGTGCCCACCACCCCCGCCGTGAGCAGGACCAGGAACGCCGTCCGCGCCTTCATCGCCCTCCCAGATCACGCATATCGGCACCGAACCTACGCCCGCGCGACGCCTGAGACCCGGCGCCACGCCCGGGCGGCCGTCAGGAGGAGAGCCGGGCGACGATCTGGGGGCCCAGCTCGGTGACGTCGCCGGCGCCCATCGTGAGGACGATGTCGCCCGGCCGCGCCCGCTCGGCCACCAGCGCCGGCACGGCGGCCCGGTCCGGCGCGTACGAGACCCGCTCCGCGGGCAGCGGCACCCGCGAGGCCACCATCGCCCCCGACACGCCCGGCTCCGGGTCCTCACGGGCCCCGTAGACGTCGAGCACGACGACCTCGTCGGCGAGCCCTAGCGCCGCGCCGAACTCGTCGGCGAAGAAGCGGGTGCGCGAGTAGAGGTGCGGCTGGAAGATCGCGACGACCCGCCCGTCGCCCGAGTAGGAGGCGACGACGTCGCGGGCGGCCCGCAGGTCGGCGGCCAGCTCGGTCGGATGGTGGGCGTAGCTGTCGAACACGGCGACGCCCCCGGCCTCCCCCTTGGCCTCGAAGCGCCGCTTGGCCCCCGTGAAGGCCCCCAGGCCCCCTCTGATCTCCTCGAAGGACAACCCAAGCTCGTCGGCCACGGCGATCGCCGCGGTGGCGTTGAGCGCGTTGTGCGCCCCGGGGACGGCCAGACGCACGTCTCCGCGCCCCTCGATCTCGAAGACCGTGCCGAACCCGTCGGGCCGGACCCCGGAGAGACGGTAGTCGGCGCCCTCGGCGGCGCCGTAGGTGCGCACCCGCAGCCCGCGCTCGCGAGCCCGGTCGGCCAGCTCGGCCGAGCCCGGGTCGTCGGCGCAGATCACCAGCAGCGAGCCGACCCGGTCGGCGAAACGGGCGAAGCTGTCGTGCACGGCCCGCGGGTCGCCGTAGTTGTCGAGGTGGTCGGCCTCGACGTTGGTGACCACGGCGATGTCGGGGGCCAGCATGAGGAAGGAGCCGTCGCTCTCGTCGGCCTCGGCCACGAACACCGTGCCGGTGCCGTCGTCGGCGCCGAGCCCGGTGGTGACGAGCTGGCCGCCCACGCAGTAGGACGGGTCGGCGCCGCACTTCTGCAGCGCCACCGTCAGCATCGAGGTCGTGGTGGTCTTGCCATGGGTGCCGGCGATGGCCACGGCGGTGCGCCCGGCCATCACGGAGGCGAGGGCGGCCGCCCGCGGGATGATCCGCAGCCCCTGCTTGAGCGCCTCGCCCAGCTCCGGGTTGGAGTCGCGGATGGCGGTCGAGACGACGACGGTGTCGACGTCCTTGATGTGCGAGGCGGCGTGGCCGATGTGCACGGAGGCGCCGAGCTCGCGCAGCTCGGCGACCAGCTCGGAGCTGCGGGCGTCGCTGCCCGACACGCGCACGCCGCGCTTGAGCAGGATGCGCGCGATGCCGGACATGCCCGCTCCGCCGATGCCGATGAAGTGCACCCGCCCCAGTTCTTCGACGCGGACGGGATCGACCAGCTTCACGAGACTCATCGGGCTATCTCCAACACTTTCCTGGCAAGCATGATATCTGCGTCCTTACGGCCGAGCCTGGCGGCGGCCTCCGACATGGCGGCGACGCGCTCGGGGTCGTGCAGCATCGGCAGCACGTTCCTGATGATCCAGTCGGGCGACAGCTCGGAGTCGTCGACCATGAGCCCGCCCCCGCCGCGCACGATCCGCTCGGCGTTGAGCGCCTGCTCGCCGTTGCCGTGCGGCAGCGGCACGTACGCGGCCGGCAGCCCCACCGCGGTCAGCTCGGCGCAGGTGAGCGCGCCGCTGCGGCACAGGGCCACGTCGGCGGCGGCGTAGGCGAGGTCCATGCGGTCGACGTAGGGCAGCAGGACGTACTGCGGGTCGCCGGGCGGCGGCTCGCGCTCGATGACGTTCTTCGGCCCGATCACGTGCAGCACCTGCACCCCGGCCCCGCGCAGCGCGGGCGCGGCGGCCAGCGCGGCCTCGTTGATCGAGCGGGCCCCCTGCGAGCCGCCGAAGACCAGCAGCGTGGGCCGGTCGGTCTCCAGCCCGAACCACGAGCGCGCCTTGTCGCCCATGGACAGCCGGTCGAGCGTGACGATCTCGCGGCGCAGCGGCGTGCCGATGTAGTCGGCCTTCGGCAGCGCGGCCTCGGGGTGGCCGGTGAAGACGTGCTCGGTGAGCCGCGCGCCGAGCCGGTTGGCCAGCCCGGCGCGCGGGTTGGCCTCGTGGACGACGATCGGCAGGCCGCGCCGCTTGGCCGCCAGGTAGGCGGGCGTGGCGACGTAGCCGCCGAAGCCGACCAGCACGTCGGCCTGGACGCGTTCGAGCACGTTCGCGACCGCGTTGATCGCCCCGGCCAGCCGGCCGGGGACGGTCAGCAGGCTGGGGGTGATCGCGCGCGGCAGCGGGACCGCGGGCACCAGCTCCAGGTCGTAGCCCCTGGCGGGCACCAGCCGGGTCTCCAGGCCGCGATCGGTGCCCACGCAGGTGACGCCGATGCCGGGATCGAGATGGCGCAGCGCGTCCGCAAGGGCTAGCGCGGGCTCGATGTGCCCGGCCGTCCCCCCACCGGCGAGGACCACCCTCATCAAGGTCACTCCCTAACGTGTCGCTCGGCCTCTGGACGTACCCCCCAGGCCAAGCCAGCTTAGGGCCCGCGCGCCGGGTCCGGGGCCACGAGCGGCCAGAGCCTCGCGCGCGCCCGGCTCGTGTTTGGCGAACGACAGCAGCATGCCGAGCGCGGCGAGCGTGGGCACCAGCGACGAGCCGCCGTACGAGACCAGCGGAAGGGGGATGCCGGTGATGGGCAGGACGCCGAGGACGGCGCCCATGTTGACGATGGCCTGCCCGACGATCCAGGCGACCATGGCGGCCGCGGTCAGCCGGATGAAGGGGTCGTTGACGCGTACGGCGACGCGCAGCCCCGCGTAGCCGAGCAGCCCGAACAGCGCGACGACCAGGAGCGTGCCCATGAGGCCCAGCTCCTCGCCGACGATGGCGAAGATGAAGTCGCTCTCGCCGTGCGGCAGCCAGCTCCACTTCTGCCGGCTCTGGCCGAGCCCGACCCCGAACCAGCCGCCGGAGCCCATCGCGATCTGCCCCTGCACGGCCTGGTAGCCGGCGTCCTGCGCGTCGGCCCAGGGGTTGAGGAAGGAGCCGATGCGCCGCATCCGGTAGGGCTCCACCTTGATCATGATGACCGCGGCCAGCACGGCCAGCGACATGATGCCGCCGAACAGCTTGATCGGCGCGCCCACCACCCACAGCAGGGACAGGAAGATCATGAAGAGCACCAGCGTGGTGCCGAGGTCGCTGCCCAGCAGCACCAGCACGACCATGATGGCGGTGCCCGGCATCAGCGGGATCAGCAGCTGACGCCATTCGATGCGGCCCTGCCGCGCCCGCCGCGCCAGCAGGTCGGCGCCCCACAGCACGAGCGCGAGCTTGGCCGGCTCCGACGGCTGGATGGTGAGGGATCCGACGTAGATCCAGCGCTGCGCGCCCTGCTCCGCGGAGCCGATGAACAGCACCATCACCAGCAAGATGATCGACAGCGCCATCAGCGGATAGCCGGCCCAGCGGAAGAACTTCACCGGCAGGCGCGAGCAGGCGTACATGACCGGCAGGCCGATCGCGGCCGACAGCGACTGCTTGATGAACCACGAGAAGGGGCTGCCGGTCTCCTGCAGCGCCTCGACGCTGGAGGCCGACAGCACCATCATCAGGCCCAGCGCGAGCAGCAGGGCGCCGCACATGATGATCAGGTAGTAGGTGGTGAGCGGCCTGCCGAGCAGCTCGCGCAGGGTGGCGAGCTGCTCGCGGGCCCAGCCCTGCGGCCCCTCGGCGGAGGCGGAGGCGGGGGCGGGGTGCGCGCGCTTCTCGGCGGTCGCGCTCACACCGCTCCCTCGGCCCGCTCCTTCAGCCCGCGTACGGCGCGCGCGAACGCCTCGCCCCGCGCCGGATAGCCGGGGTACATGTCGAGTGAGGCCGCCGACGGGGAGAGCAGCACGGTGTCGCCCGGCGAGGCCAGGCCGGCGGCTGCGATGACGACTTTCTCCATCGCACCAGTGTCCCGATCGGCGATGTCCACGACGGGGACATTCGGGGCGTGTCGCGCGAGGGCTTCGGCGATCTGGGCGCGGTCGGCGCCGAGCAGCACGGCGCCGACCAGCCGGGGGGCGGCCCGGCGGACGAGGTCGTCCACGTCGGCGCCCTTGAGCTGGCCGCCCGCCACCCACACGACCGACGGGTAGGAGGCCAGGGCAGCGGCGGCGGCGTGCGGGTTGGTGGCCTTGGAGTCGTCCACGTAGTCGACGTCGCCGACCCGCTCGACCAGCGCCAGCCGGTGCGGGTCGGGCACGAAGTCCCGCAGGCCCCGCGCGACCGCCTCGCCGGGCACGCCGAACGCGCGGGCCAGCGCCGCCGCGGCCAGGGCGTTGGCCACGTTGTGCGGGGCGAGGGGGCGGATGTCGCCCAGCGTGGCGAGCTCCTCGGCCGCCTCCACCGGGTCGGCCACGAACGCCCGGTCGACCAGCAGGTCCTCCACGACGCCGAGCTGCCCGGGCTTCGGCACCCGCAGCGTGAACCCGACGGCCCCCGGGTAGGGCGCGGCCAGCCGGGCCGCCTCGGGGTCGTCGGCGTTGTAGATCACGGTGCCCGCGCGCTCGAAGACGCGGCCCTTGGCGGCGGCGTACGCCTCCATGGAGCCGTGCCAGTCGAGGTGGTCGGGGGCGACGTTGAGCACGGCCGCGGCGTGCGGGGCCAGCGTGGCCGACCAGTGGAGCTGGAAGCTGGACAGCTCGACGGCCAGCACGTCGTACGGCTCCGCGACCGCCCGCACCACGGGCAGGCCCACGTTGCCCACGGCCAGGGCCTTGTGCCCGGCGGCGAGCAGGATCGAGGTGAGCATGCGCACGGCGGTGGTCTTGCCGTTGGTGCCGGTCAGGGCGAGCCACGGGGCGGCCTGGGCCGGGCGCAGCCGCCAGGCCAGCTCGACCTCCCCCACGACCTCCACGCCCGCCTCCAGCGCGGCGGCGACGAGCGGGTGGTGCGGCGCCCAGCCGGTGGTGACGAGCCGCGTGGCGCCCTCGGGCAGGGTCATCGCGCCGAAGCGGGTCTCGACGCCGAGCCCGGCCAGCTCGGCCGCGGCGGCGAGCTGGCGCTCCCCCTCGGCGGCCTCCACGACGACGACGCGCTCGCCGCGCCCGGCGAGGGCCCGCGCCACGGCGGTGCCGGAGACGCCGAGCCCGGCGACGCAGGTGAAGGTCATGGCTTGGGCATCCACTCGACGTAGAACAGGCCGAGCCCGAGCGCGGCGCAGAGCATGGCGATGAGCCAGAAGCGGACCACGATCGTGGTCTCCGCCCAGCCCTTGAGCTCGAAGTGGTGCTGGAGCGGGGCCATGCGGAAGACGCGTTTGCCGGTCATCTTGAACGACCCGACCTGGATGATCACGGACAGGGTGATGATCACGCACAGGCCGGCGAGGATGATGAGGAGGAGCTGGGTGCGGGTGGCGATCGCCAGGCCGGCCAGCACGCCGCCGAGGGCGAGCGAGCCGGTGTCGCCCATGAAGATGCGGGCGGGCGGGGCGTTCCACCACAGGAAGCCGATGAGCGCCCCCAGCACCGCCGCGGCGACCACGGCGAGGTCGAGGGGGTCGCGTACCCAGTAGCAGTTGGGGCCGAGCTGGTCGATGCAGTTGTTGCGCAGCTGCCAGTTGCCGATCAGCACGTACGCCGCCAGCACCACGCCGGCGGCGCCGCTCGCCAGGCCGTCGAGCCCGTCGGTGAGGTTCACCGCGTTGGAGAACCCGACGATCATGATGAGCACCCAGATGGTGAACCCGACGATGCCGATCGAGGGGCCGATGTCGCGCAGGAACGACACCCGGGTCTCTGCGGGGGTGATGCCGTAGACGTTGGGCTGGCGGACGACGAGGACGGCGAAGACCGCGCCGACGACGAGCTGGCCGAGTGCCTTGGCGCCGCTGCGCAGGCCGAGGCTGCGCTGCTTGTAGATCTTGATGAAGTCGTCGAGGAACCCGACCGCGCCGAGCCCCGTCATCAGGAACAGCACCAGCGTGCCCGAGACGGTCGGCGGCGTGAGGGTGGCCAGGTGGGAGGCCCCGTAGGCGAACAGGGCGGCCAGGACGAACACGATGCCGCCCATGGTGGGGGTGCCCCGCTTGCCGAGGTGGGCCTGCACGCCCTCCTCCCGGACCTGCTGGCCGATGCCGCGCCGCGTCAAGAGCCGGATCGCCAGCGGGGTGCCCAGCATCGAGAGGATGAGGCCCACCGCGCCGGCGATGATGATGTTGGTCACTGGGGGGCACCTCCGAGGACCAGTTCGGCAGTGCGCTCCAGGCCCATGGCGCGCGGGCCCTTGATCAGCACCGCGTCGCCGGGCCGCAGCCACTCGCCGAGCGCGGCGGCGGCCGCGGCGGCGTCGGGGACGTGCACGATGCGCGGCCCGGTCTCGCCGGGCGGGCCGCCCGGCGGCGCCTGCGCGGCCTTCGCGGCCTCGTGGGCGCCCTCCAGGACGGGCTCGGCGTCGGGCCCGGCCACGACGAGGCCCGTCAGGCCCGCGCCGCCGGCCAGGACGCCGAGCTCGCGGTTGAGCGCGGTGGCCTCCTCGCCGAGCTCGCGCAGGGCCGCGATGACGGCGAAGCGCCGCCGCCCCTGGCCGAGCACGGCGAACGTCTCGAACGCGGCCCGCATCGAGTCGGGGTTGGCGTTGTAGGCGTCGTTGATCACGGTGACGCCGTCGGCCCGCTCGCTGACCTCCATCCGCCACCGGCTGGCCGGCGTGGCCTGCGACAGCTCCTCGGCGATGGTGGCGACGGGCAGCCCCAGCTCGTACGCCGCCGCAGCCGCCGCGAGCGCGTTGTCGACCGCGTGGCCGCCGTAGAGCTGGAGCGTGACGGGCGCGGCGCCGGACGGGGCGCGCAGGGTGAAGGAGGCCCGCCCGCGCTCGTCCATGGTGACGTCCTCGGCGCGGATCGCGGCGTCCTCGCCCCGGCCGTAGAAGGTGACCCTGGCCTCGGTGCGCGAAGCCATCTCGCGGACGAGGGGGTCGTCGGCGTTGAGCACCGCCACGCCCTCCCCGGACAGCGCCTCGACCAGCTCGCCCTTGGCCTTGGCGATGGCCTCCTTGCCGCCGAACACGCCGAGGTGGGCGGTGCCGACGTTGAGCACGACGCCGATGCGCGGCGGCGCGATGCGGGTCAGCTCCTTGATGTGGCCGATGTTGCGGGCGGCCAGCTCCAGCACCATGAACCGGGTGTCCTGGTCGGCGCGCAGCACGGTCAGCGGGTGGCCGAGCTCGTTGTTGAAGCTGCCGACGGGGGCGATGGTCGGGCCCATCCTGGCCGTGAGCCGGGCCAGGAGGTCCTTGGTGGTGGTCTTGCCGGCCGAGCCGGTCACGCCGATCACGGTGGTGCGGGGCAGCGCGGCGACCTGCGCGGAGGCCAGCACGGCGAGGGCCGCCGCGGCGTCCTCGACGATCACCGCGGGCGCCTCGACGGGCCTGGTGGCCAGCACGGCGACGGCCCCGGACCTGACGGCCTGGGCGGCGAAGTCGTGGCCGTCCACGCGCGCGCCCGCGAACGCGACGAACAACGATCCCGGTTCGACGGCCCGCGAGTCGATCACGACGGGCCCGCGCACGACGGCGCGGGGATCGGCCTTGCCCGACAGGGTGCCGGAGGTGATCTCGGCGATCCTGGCCAGCGGCAACGGGATCATCAGTGCTTCCTGCTTTCCGTGCTTTCCTTGCGTGCGTGGATCGCCTCGGCGACGGCCTCGCGGTCGTCGAAGGGGATCACTTCGCCTGAGACGTACTGGCCCTGCTCGTGACCCTTGCCTGCCACGACGATCACGTCGCCGCGCCCGGCCCTGGCGATCGCCAGGCCGATGGCGGCGGCGCGGTCGGGCTCAATGATCACATGAGCGCGGCCGTGCTGCGGAACGCGGAGCGCTCCTTCCATCATCGCCGAGAGAATGGCGAGCGGATCCTCCGTACGGGGATTGTCGCTGGTGAAAATGGCCACATCCGCCAGCTCGGCGGAGATCTCGCCCATGATGGGCCTTTTGCCCTTGTCGCGGTCGCCGCCGCAGCCGAGGACGATGACCAGCCGGCCGGCGGTGACCGTACGCAGCGAGCGCAGCACCGACTCCACCGCGCCCGGTTTGTGCGAGTAGTCGACGATCGCCTGGAAGTCGTCCTCGGCGGTCGTGACGCGCTGCATGCGCCCCGGCACCCCGGCGAGCGTGCCGACGCCGTGCACGGCGGTCTGCAGCGGCACCCCGGCCTCGACCAGGGTGACGATGGCGCCGAGCGCGTTGGCGACGTTGAACGGCCCCGGCAGGGCGATCCGCGCGTCGGCCTCCACGCCGCCGGGACCGGTCACCCGGAAGGCGCTGCCGTCGGCGCCCAGGCGGACGTCCAGCGCCCGCCAGTCGGCCTCCGGGTCGCCCTCCGCCGAAAACGTGGTCATCGGCACCTTGGCCCGGTGCAGCAGCTCGCGGCCGTGGCGGTCGTCGAGGTTGGTGACGCCCGCGCGGCTCAGCTCCGGCTGGAACAGCCGCGTCTTGGCGGCGAAGTAGTCCTCGAAGTCCTTGTGGAAGTCGAGGTGGTCCTGCGAGAGGTTGGTGAACAGCGCCACGTCGTAGTAGACGCCGTCGATCCTGCCGAGGGCGAGCGCGTGGCTGGAGACCTCCATGGCGGCCGCGGTGACGGACTGCTCGCGCATGAGGGCGAACAAGCCGTGCAGCGCCGTGGCCTCCGGCGTGGTCAGCGTCGGCTGGAAGCGCAGCTCGCCCGCGCGGATCTCGACGCCGCCCACCAGGCCCGTCGTGTGCCCGGCCGCCCGCAGGCCCGCCTCCAGCATGAACGTGGTGGTGGACTTGCCGCTGGTGCCGGTCACGCCGAGGACCTGGATGTCGTGGGCCGGCTGGCCGTAGACCCAGGAGGAGATCTGCCCGAGCAGCGCGCGCGGCTCCGGCACGATCAGCACGGGCAGCCCGGTGGCCGCGGCGGCCTCCCGCCCGGCGGGGTCGGTCAGGATCGCCACCGCGCCGCCGGCCATCGCCTGCGCGGCGAACGTGGCGCCGTGCGCCTGGCTGCCGGGCAGGGCGACGTAGAGATCACCTCGCCGGACGTCGCGGGAGTCGATGGTGACGCCGGTCAGGGCGGCATGGGGCGACCTCGACGTGCCGGAGCCGGCGTCGAGCATGGTCGCGAGCCCGGTCAGCGGGCGGGGCGGATTGGTCGTGGGACGCATAGACGACGGGGGACGCACGGCGAGAGCGTACCTTCCCTGGTCACTCTCCGGCGCGCGTACGCACCGGCGTCGCGGAGGAGCCTGTGGGAGGAATCTTCTTGCTCTTGATGGCGAACGTCATCACATCCTTGAACACGGGGGCCGCGAGCTGCCCGCCGAAGTGCCCGTTCTTCGGGTTCTGCAGCACCGACAGCACCACCAGGCGCGGGTCGTCGGCCGGCGCGAAACCGACGAACGAGGCAGTGTAGCCGTCGTAGCGGCCGAGGGCGGCGTCGTAGCGGTTGGCGGTGCCGGTCTTGCCCGCCACCCGGTAGCCGGGGATGGCGGCCAGATGGCCGGTGCCCTCCTCGCCGACGGCGCTCTCCAGCATGGTCGTGATCTCCTTGGCGGTGGTCTCGCTCACCACTCTGGTCTGCTTGCCGGGGGCGGCCGGGACGAAGCGGCCGGAGGCGTCCGTGGTGCCCGCCACGATCTGCGGCTCGATCTTGACGCCGCCGTTGGCGATGGTCTGGTAGACGCTGGCCATCTGCAGCGCGGTCACCGACACGCCCTGTCCGTAGGCTACGGTGCAGCTCTGGCTGCCGGACCACTTGCGGTAGTCGGGCAGCAGGCCCGCCTCGGCGCCCGGCACCCCGCCGCCCGGCGTGCTGCCGAAGCCGAACGCCTTCAGCATCGCGTACAGGCGGGCGCTGCCGACCTTGCGCGCGGCCATGATCGTGGCCACGTTGCTGGACTCGGCCATCGCCTGGCGGAACGTCATCGACTCGGCCGCGTGCGCGTGCGCGTCGCGCAGCACCTGGTCGTAGCACTTGATCCGGTCGGGCACCTCGAACACGGTGTCCGGGGTGACCATCCCGGCCTCCAGCGCGGCGGCGGCCGTGATGACCTTGTTGGTGCTGCCCGGCTCGAAGACGTCGGCGGCGGCCTTGTTGATCTGGCTGGAGGCCGGGGCCGAGCGCCAGTTTCCGAGATCGAGCTCGGGGGCGTTGGCCATGGCGACGATCTGCGCGGTGCGCACGTCCATGACGATGACCGTGCCGCTGTCCGCGCCCGACTCCTTGACCTGGTCGGCGACCGACTTCTGGGCGGCCCACTGGACGTCGCGGTCGAGGGTCAGCCGGACGTTCTGGCCGTTGACGGGGGCCGTGCGCTGGCTGCTGGTCATCGGGATCTGCTGGCCGTCGCGGCCGATCTCCATGCGCTGCTGCCCGTCGCGGCCGGCGAGCAGCTTGTTGCTGGTGCGCTCGATGCCGATCAGGCCCTTGCCCTCGTCGCCGATGAAGCCGATGAGGCTGCCCGCGAGGTCGCCGCCCGGGTAGAGGCGGCGGTAGGTCTTCTTCGCGTTCAGCGCCGGGATGGACGCCTGCAGCAGGCGGCTCGCCACGAGCGGGTCGACGTCGCTCGCCAGGCGCTGGTAACGGGTGTCGGTACGGGCCAGCTTGGCGGCCATGTCCTGCTCGCTCTTGCCGAGCTGCTGGGCGAGGAGCTTGACGGCCTTCGCGCGCACCCCCGCGTCGGTGATCTTGGACGGGTCGATGGACAGCTCGCGGGCCTCGACCGTCACCGCCAGGTCGTGGCCGTTGACGTCGGTGATCGAGCCGCGCTTGGCGGGGATCGTCTCGACGTGCTGGCGCTG
>NZ_BAAJOU010000008.1:0-130591 GCF_057536035.1 Nonomuraea sp. B208 | reverse complement strand
CTGCAGCGCCCCGGCGAGCGCCCCGATGCCGCCGATGAGGGTCCAGCCCGACTCGACCGGCGTGCCTGACATCGCGAGAACGGCCGGCACCAGCAGCCCGAGCCACGGCGTCACCAGGGCGGCGATGCCGTACGCGACCGTGCCGGGACGCCAGCGGCCGTCGTCGTCACGCTGCGCCCGCAGCACCAGCACCGTCCAGACCAGGGTCGCCACCGCGATCACCAGGTAGAGCAGGCCGATGTCGGGCAGGCCGGTCAAGTCCAGCAGCGCGACGACCGTCGTGCCCCCGAACCCCAGCGCGCCCGCGCTCCTGATCAGCTCCGCCCCCTTGAGCCGGGGCCGCAGCACCGGGCGGACCAGCACCGGGTGGATCAGCACGACGACCGCCCACATCGACAGCGCGCTGATCACCTCCGCCCACCCCGGCCACGGCGTCGGGATCGGGTGGAGCAGCAGCGTGGTGGCCGCGGCGGCGTACAGGGAGAACCGCGCCCGCCGGACCCTCGGCTCCTCCTCGTCGCGAGGCGCCGTCTCCAGGGGACCGCGCAGGACCTGCCACAGCGCCCACACCCAGGGGACGGCGGTCAGGGCGGCGATCAGCACGTCGGAGCCCGTCTCGCCGGCGTCGGGATCCCGCATGATCGTCAGCCGCCACAGCGGCGCAAGGTCGCCGGTGGCCGTCGCGACGACGACGGCCACCGCCACCGCGGCGACGTAGAGGCCCGTCACGATCAGGGCGGGCAGGGCGGAGCGGCGAGACGGCACGGGACACTTCCGAGGGGGTGAGCGGAGGTCGGGCGCTCACCCTATCGGCGGTCCGGAGCGAAGTCGATCAAGCGCTGAGCCGGGCCAGCTCCTCCTCCGTGAGCTCCAGCTCCGCCGCCGCGACCGAGTCGAGGATGGTCTCCGGGCGGCTCGCCCCCGGAATCGGGATGACGACCGGGCTGCGGGCCAGCTCCCAGGCGAGGCAGACCTGCTGCGGCGAGACGCCGCGCTCGCCGGCGATCGCGTGGAAGGCGGGGTGGCCGCTCAGCTCCCCGGTGCGTCCGATCCCGCCCAGCGGCGACCAGGGCAGGAAGGCGATGCCGAGCTCGGCGCACACGTCGATCTCGGGCTCGCTGGAGCGGAAGCGCGGCGAGAACTCGTTCTGCACGCTCACCAGCAGGTCGCCGAGGACGGCGTGGGCGAGCCTGATCTGCGCGGGGTCGGCGTTCGAGATCCCGGCGAACTGGATCTTGCCGGCGTCGTGCAGGTCCTTCAGCGCGCCGATCGTCTCCTCGTACGGCACCTTCGGGTCGGGCCGGTGGTGCTGGTAGAGGCCGATGGCGTCCACGCCGAGAGCCTTCAGCGAGCGGTCGCAGGCCCGCTTGAGATAGGAGGGGCTGCCGTCCACGTCCCACCCGCCGGGCGTCCGGGTGTGGCCGCCCTTGGTCGCGACGAGCACGGCGGCGGCGTCGCCCGGCCACAGGGACAGGGCGCGGGCGACCAGCCGCTCGTTGTGGCCCACGTCCGTGTGGGAGGGCGTATAGGCGTCCGCCGTGTCGATGAGCGTGACACCGGCGTCCAGGGCCGCGTGGATGGTACGGATCGACTGGTCCTCGTCCGGCATGTGACCGGCCACCGACATCGGCATGGCGCCGAGCCCGATGGCTCCGACCTGCCGGTTTCCGAGGGTACGGGTCCTCATGGCGTTGTGCATGGGACCACCCTGTCCGCTGGAGCGCGCTCCAGGTCAAGCCCGGCGCTCACGCGGCGGTCTATTGGGCGGCCCGTTGGGTGGCCCGCAGTTCGTCGAGGAGCTTGGCGGGCTCCTCGACGGTGACCGTCAGCGCGGGGTGGCGCAGCACGCCGAGCGGTTCGCTGCCCGACACCGACCGGCGGAAGCGGATGCACACCCCCAGCCGGGTGTTGCTGCCGAAGGTGAGGCCGCCGTCCGCGAGCGACAGGTGCGGCCCGATCGCCTTGATCGCCGAGTACGGCCCCGACAGCTCCGCGCCGGCCACGTTCGCGCGCGGCGACAGCACCACCCACGGCCCGAACCGGACCCGCAGCACGTCCGCGCTGAGCGTCAGCTCGCAGGTGTCCGGTCTGATGCCCAGCAGGCGCAGCAGCGGCCGGTACCGGTCCTCGAAGGCGAAGGCGAAGCGCCGTGTCTCTCCGTCGTGATTCACGTTCCTGCGGCTACCCGGAGGTGGCCGTCCCACGCCTCACTTGGACAGGTAGAGGGTCTTCCAGGTGCCGGCGTACAGGCAGTTCAGCGACGGCTTGGCGGCCTTGGCCTCGGTGCAGACCTTGAGCTCGACCTGGTAGACGTCGTGGTGCTTGACGGAGAAGTGCTTCGGCGTGCGGTAGGAGCAGTCGCGCACCCAGTGGTTCCTGTTCGGCAGGTTGCTGCCGGAGCGGTACGTGACGCGGAAGACGGCCCAGCCGCAGGAGGCGGACTTCGTGGAGTCCTGGATCGTGCCCGAGATCGTGACGACGTCGGCGGTGGGCAGGTCGGCGTGGTCCTCGCCGGTGGCGGTCAGCTTGCCGGCGGCCTTGGCCGCCTTGCCCGGCGCGTAGTACGGGCCCCAGGTGATGGGAGCCGACTGGGCGGCGGTGGGCTGCGTGGCGGCGGCCTGGGCGGCGGCCGGGGTCATCAGGAGGGCGGCGGAGGTGGCGGTGACGGCGAGGGCGGCGAGGGCGCGGGTGGCGGTCATGGGGAGCGTCCTTCCTGGGGAGGCGGTGACCACAGAATGCGCGGGACCGATTTCAAGCC
Source organism: Nonomuraea sp. B208 (assembly GCF_057536035.1). Classification (NCBI taxonomy): domain Bacteria; kingdom Bacillati; phylum Actinomycetota; class Actinomycetes; order Streptosporangiales; family Streptosporangiaceae; genus Nonomuraea; species Nonomuraea sp. B208. The sequence continues at coordinate 127,833 of NZ_BAAJOU010000008.1, read as the reverse complement.
GCTTGCCGACCCGTAGCAATCGCCTGCGAACGCCTTGATTCCGGCTAACAGTGCATGTGGTGCCATGTCCGGCTAAGAGGGGTGGAGCGTTCCGATGGGCTGGTCTACCGTGGCGGGTGGCTCCCGTCGGCGCGTGGTGGAGGTCCGCGATGGCCCGCGTCCCGCTCACGGAACAGGACCGCCGCCGTCGGCAGGTCGTCGTGCTGGGCGTGGCGGTCGCCGTCCTCGTGGTGCTGACGGCCGGTCTGCTCGTACGGGCCACGACCGCCACCGGTGAGCGTGAGCGCGCCGAAGCCGCACGGGACGCCGCGCTCAGCCGGGCGCTCATGGCCGAGAGCGCGAGCCTGGCCGTGACCGATCCTCGGACCGCCCGGCTGCTCGCCGTCGCCGCCGCCAGGATCGTGCCGCCGTCGCCGTGGACGCGCGCCGCCGTCCGCGCCGCCGTGGCCCGGCCCGAGCTGGCGGTGCTGCGCGGCTTCCCGTCCGACGTGGACGCCGTGACGTTCAGCCCGGACGGCGCGTACGTCGCCGCCTCCGGCCGCGACGACCTGCTGCGCGTCTGGGACGCCAGGAGCCTCGCCCCCGTGACCTGGCCGATCCCCGGCGACGACGGCGCGAGCGGAACGGCGCTCGCCTACCGCCCCGACGGCCGCGAGCTGGCCGTGGCCGACAGCTGGGGGCGGGTGCACTTCTTCGACACCGCCACCCGCGCACGCCGCATCGGCGGCGAGACCAGGAGGTCGTCGCGTTCCTGGGCCGCGTACCGTCCGGACGGCACGCTCCTCGCCACCACCCGGACGCGCTTGGAGGAGTCCAGGCTCTGGGACCCGGCCGCCGCCGCGCCCGTCGCCGCCCTGCGCACGCTGGAGGGCACGCCGGGGCCGGTCGCGTTCAGCCCGGACGGGACGCTGCTGGCCGTCGCCTACTTCGGCGGCCCCGTCCGCCTCTTCGACGCCGCGTCGGGCCTGCTGACCGGCGACCCGTTGCGGCCGGCCGCCGACGGGGCCGCTCACGGGGCCGCTGACGGGGCCGCTGACGGGGCCGCCGGCCGGGCCGCCGATGAGGGCGCCGCGCTCGCGTTCAGCCCCGACGGCCGCCTGCTCGCCGCGAGCACCGGCGGCGAGCAGGCCCAGCTCTGGGACGTCGCCACCCGCCGCCCCGCCGCCCGGCCCCTGACCGGGCACGCGGGGCCCGTCACCGCGGTCGCGTTCAGCCCGGACGGCGCGATCCTGGCCACCGCCTCCGGGGACCGCACGGTCCGCCTCTGGGACGCCGCCACCGGCGCGCCGCTCGGCGACCCCCTGACCGGCCACATCGGCGCGGTGACCGCCGTCGCGTTCAGCCCGGACGGCGCCACGCTGGCCAGCGCGAGCGCGGACGCCACCGTACGGTTGTGGCGCCTCCCGCGCGCCCGCGCCCGCCTCCTCACCCTGCCCGGCCCCGCCCCCGCCGACCGGCCCGTGTCCGGGCCCGGCGCCCGCGCGGTGCTGAGCGCCGACGGGACGCGGCTGGTGGTCCAGCCGTACGACGCCACCCGCCCGGGCCCCGGCCGGCTCTGGTCCTGGAACACCGGGTCCGTACGGTCCTGGGACGCGCCGGGCCGGCCCCTGCCCGGCGGGCTGTTGGCGATCCGCAAGGACACCCCCGTCGACGCCCTCGCCCTGAGCCGCGACGGCCGGACGCTGGCCGCCTCCGGACTCGACGACCCCGCCCACGGCCGGGACGTCACGATCCGCGGCGGGCCCGCCGGCGCGCCGCCCGTCACGGGACGGCCGCTCGCCTTCAGCCCCGACGGCCGGCTCCTCGCCACCGCGGTCTCCGGCAGCGAGGCACGCGTCTGGACCCTGGACGGAAGCGCGCCGGGGCGGACGCTGGCGGGGGAGGGCGAGCCGGTCGTGGCGGCGTTCAGCGCCGACGGCGCGCTGCTCGCGGTGGGCACGCCGGCCGGCCCCGTCCTGGTGTGGGACGTGGCCACCGGCCGCCGCAGAGCCGAGCTCACCGGCCACACGGGCGTCGTCACCGCCCTGGCCTTCGCGCCCTCCACCCCGCCCACGCTGGTCTCCGGGGGCGCGGACCGCACGGCGCGGGTGTGGGACGTGGGCACCGGGCGCGGCCTGCTCCTCGCGGGCCACGCGGGACCGGTGGACGCCGTGGCCTTCGCGCCGGACGGCACGGTCCTCGCCACCGGCGGCGCTGACCGTACGGTCCGGCTCTGGGACGCGCCCACCGGCCGCCCGCTGGGCCCGCCGCTCGCCGGGCACCGGGGCGCGGTGGCCGCGCTGGCCTTCGCCCCGGACGGGCGCGCCCTGCTGGCCGCCGCCACCGACCGCGCCGACGTGCGCGGGGACTCCTACGCCCTGTGGCGGTGGGACACCGCCGCCCTCGCCGCCGACCCCGTCACCACGGCCTGCGCCCAGGCGGCCCGCACCCTCACGCCCGCCGAATGGTCCGCCCGCGTCCCCGGCCGGCCCTACCGGCGGGACCTCTGTCCCTGACCCTGGCGGCCCGCGCGAGAATGCTCGCTGTGATTGTGGACAAGGCGATCTACCGCGACGGCACGCGCGAGACCATCACCGGCGACATCAGCGACGCCTGGAGCGCCGCCCGCGCCCGGGGCGGCAGCTTCCTGTGGATCGGCCTGCACGAGCCCACGCAGGAGGAGTTCGACCTGATCAGCAGCGAGGTGAGGCTGCACCCGCTGGCGGTGGAGGACGCCATCAAGGCCCATCAGCGGCCCAAGCTCGAACGCTACGACGACACCCTGTTCGTGGTGCTCAAGACGCTGCTGTACGTCGAGGAGACCTCCGACATCGAGGTCGGCGAGATCAACCTGTTCCTCGGCCACGACTTCGTCATCTCCGTCCGCCACGGCGGCGCCAACCCGCTGAAGGGGGTGCGCCGGCGCGTGGAGTCGGACCCCGACCTGCTGGCCGCGGGCCCGGCGGGCGTCATGTACGCGATCTGCGACGCGGTCGTCGACACCTACTCCCTGGTCTCGTACGAGGTCGAGCACGACCTCATCGCGCTGGAGCGGCGCGTGTTCAGCGGCGAGCAGTCCGACGTGACCGAGGACATCTACTCGCTCAAGCGCGAGGTGCTGGAGTTCCGTACCGCGCAGGACCCCCTCATCCCGGTCCTGGAGGAGATCGTCAAGGGCCGGGTGGAGCTGTGCGCGAGCAACCGGGAGCTGTTCCGCGACGTCCTCGACCACCTGCTGCGGGTGGACGGCAAGGTGGACGAGCACAACGAGCTGCTGTCCAGCGCGCTCAGCGCCCACCTGGCGCTGGTCGGCAGCGAGCAGAACAAGGTCGCCATGCAGCAGAACGCCGACATGCGCAAGATCTCCTCGTGGGCCGCCCTCATCGCCGTCCCCACGCTGATCGCCGGTGTGTACGGCATGAACTTCGACCACATGCCCGAGCTGCACTGGGCGTACGGCTACCCGCTGTGCCTGGGCACGATGGCGGTGGCGGTGCTCGTGGTGTTCCGGCTGCTGCGCAGGAGCGGCTGGCTGTGAATCAGGCGAGGGCGGCCAGGGCCTCCTCCAGGCTGCCGTGGAGCGGCAGGCGGTCGGCGAGGCCGGTGATCCAGATGACCCGGGCGCGGGCGTAGTCGACGCCGATGAGCGCGAACCCGCCGCCGGAGGAGAGCGCCGTCTGCCAGCGGTGCACGATCAGCCCCAGGGCGCGCGAGTCCATGAACGTCACCCCGGCCAGGTCGAGGATCAGCGAAGGGCCGGCCTGGGAGAGGAACTCCGCGAACTCCTCGCGCGTGGTGGCGTCGAGCAGCCCGTCGACGGTGATCACGGTGATGTCGTCGACGACCCTGGAGGTCAGGGTGAGGCTCCTCGGCCGGTCGCTCTCACCGTCCTGCGCGATCATGGCTGTCATCGTAGTGGTCGCGGTCCCGCCCGGCATCAGGGGTCGGGGCGATCGTTATCGAACAGGCAGGTCACGCGGCGACGGACGGCGGCTGCTGGTGTCCACGGCGGGAGCGAGGAAGACGGCGGAGACGACGAAGGCGAGCACCACGAGCATGGCCGTGCGCAGCCCCCAGTGCTCGCCGAGGAAGCCGAGGCCGGGCGGGCCGACGAGGAAGGCGATGTAGCCGATGACGGCCACCAGGCTGACGCGGGCGGTCTCGTCGGGCCCGCTCTCCCCGGCGGCCGACAGCGCGACGGGGAAGCCCAGCGCCGCGCCGAGCCCCCAGAGCAGCACGGCCGCCCCGGCCAGCAGGGCGCTGTCGGAGAAGATCACCAGGAGCAGGCCGAGCGCCCCCGAGACGGCGCTGGCGCGGATGACCGCCGTGCGGCCGAACCGGCCGAGGAAGTACGCGCCGCCGAACCGGCCGACGGTCATGGCGGCCGCGAACCCGGCGTAGACGAGGGACCCGGCCGCGGTGCCGAGGCCGTGCCCGTCCACCATGAGCAGCGGCAGCCAGTCGTTGGCCGCGCCCTCGGCGAGCGCCATGGCCAGCACGATGGCGCCGATCAGCAGCAGCCTGCCGTCCTTCCACACCGCCGGCCGAGGACCGGACTCCCCGGCCTCGCCGGGCGTCCCGACTCCGGTGCCCGCGGGGACGGAGCGGGCGGCGTACAGGAAGATCGCGAGCGAGATCAGGGTGATGGCGGCCAGGTGCCAGTGGACGGGGAGGCGGGCGGCGGTGGCCGCGATGCCCGCGCAGGCGCCGACGACGGTGCCGAGGCTGAAGCAGCCGTGCAGGGTGGGCATCGTCGTGACGCCGGTGGCACGTTCGACGTCGGTGGCGTCCACGTTCGCGGCGACGTCACCGGCCCCGATGCCCGCGCCGAACGCGGCCAGGCCGGCCGTGACCAGCGGCACGGACGCCAGGAGGACGCCGGCGCTGATGACGGCCAAGCTCGCGATGATCGCCAGGGAGCCGGTGACGATGACGGGCCTCGTGCCGTACCGGGAGGTGAAGCGCCCGGAGAGCAGGATGCCGATCATGGAGCCCAGCGACAGGCCGAACAGGATCCAGCCCATCTGCGCGGTGGACGCCTCCAGCCGGTCGCGGATGTCGGGGGTGCGGGTCACCCACGAGGCCATCGCGATGCCCGGCAGGAAGAACAGCAGGAACAGGGCGTGCCTGCGCCGGCGCATGGCAAGGTCCATCAACGAGGGCTCTCCGGGGGGCAGGCGTGGGCATCGGCGTACGAATGAATACTAACGGGGACAAACCGCCCCGCCTGCCCTCAGAATCAGTAGACGTACGGCCAGCCGGCCGCGTCGTAGCCGATCTTGTTGATGCCGAGCAGTGCCGTCCCGTTGTCGGCGTAGTAGTGGTAGACGAGGATGTCGCCGTCGACGTCACCGAAGACCGCCTGGTGGCCGGGCCCGTGCACCGAGTCGTGCCCGGCCAGCACCTGGGTGCCGCCGCCCGAGGTCATCGCCACGCCGTTGCGGTCGAGGTAGGGCCCGGTGACGCTGGCCGAGCGGCCCACCATGACCCGGTACGTGCTGGCCGCGCCACGACAGCAGGCGTCGAAGGACACCCACAGGTAGTAGTAGCCGCCGTGCTTGTAGATGTACGGCGCCTCGACCGCGGTGCTGCCGGGCCGCTGGGCGATGCCGCGCACGGTGTTGTCGAGCCGTTTGCCGGTCGCCGGGTCGAGCTGGATCAGCTTGATGCCGGTCCAGAACGAGCCGAAGCTCAGCCACCAGCGCCCCTGGTCGTCCACGAGCAGGTTGGGGTCGATCGCGTTGTAGGTGCTGGAGGAGCTGGTCGAGATGACCTGCCCGTTGTTCGTCCACGAGCCGGACGCGCCGGTGGTGCTGGTGGCCAGGAAGATCGCCGAGTTGTTCGAGCCGAAGGTGGAGGCCGAGTAGTACAGGTAGTACTTGCCATTGCGGTAGGAGATGTCCGGCGCCCACAGGTTCCGGCTGCCGCCGGTGTAGGAGGTCGTCCAGGGCGCTCCGTTCGGGAACACGACCCCGGCGTTGCGCCAGGCGGTGCGGTCGGCGGAGGTCTTCAGCGCGATGTTGTCGCCGGTGTGGGCGAGCAGGTAGCCGCCGCCGGGCCGGCGGGCCACCGAGGGATCGTGCACCCCGATGTCGCCGGTCACCACGCCGGGGCCGGGGTAGGCGGCGGCGTACCCCGCCGGGGCGAGCCCGAGCAGCAACGCCACCACCGATGTTAGCGCTAACATTCCGCGCCGGATTGACTGAGCGGTTTTCATGACTCCACCCATCTGTGTGAGGTCCGGGGCAGGGCCGACGCTAGGAGCCTCGCCGGGCGCGGTCAATCCAGCGGACCCGGCCGCCCCGCCGGCTCGGTGCCCCGCCCGAGGTCACACCGGATACCGCCCGCCACGCACGGGCCGAAAGTTTCATGGACGAAGCTCTCCCGCTGCACCACCCAGGGGCCTATTGTCTTTACGCTGCCGCCGTGAACCCCACGCTTGAGAGCGGATGACAGACGGCCACACTTGCTGCTTCTGAAAATCTCATCGGTCCCTCGATCAAATGCGTCAGAGCATTCTTGGCATGCTCGACGCTCTCGGCCCACCCGACGATGAAGAGTTGGATGTGATCGACGACAACGGCCAGGTCCTGGGCGAGCAGTTCATCGCGCATTATCCGGAGCCCGGCGGAATAATCCCGTGGGGATCGACGCAGAACGGCGATGTCTGCTTCTGGGAGACGTCAGGGGATCCGGAATCTTGGGTGGTCGGCATCTCGGAGGGAGAGAGCCTCTGGAGGCATCAGGGCGGTCTCCTGGATTTTCTTGTGCAAGGGGGCGCCTCGATCGAACGGCGCGAGAATACACAAAGCAGGATTTGGAGCACTGATCGCCGGCGACCCGTGTAGAGAACCGGGCCGCCCGCGTCACTCCCCGTCGGGCGGCGGCTGCAGCATCGGGACGAGGAAGCGTCTGGCCACGGAGGCGAGCTGTGCGTCGTCGTCGAGGTCGACGATCTCGCTGGGGATCGCCAGGAAGGAGGCCGACACCCGGACCATGAGCTCGGCCACGAGGTCGATGTCGAGGTCGGCGCGCACGTTCCCGGCGCGCTGCTCGCGGCGGAGCTGGCCGGCGACGAACTGCCGGACGACGGCGAGCGTCCGTCCCCCGTCGCTGACCATGGAGGGGACCAGCAGGTCGGGCTCCACGTCGATCAGCCCGCCGATCAGCGGGTTGCCGCGGATCGCGCGCAGGGAGCTCACGAAGCCCAGGACCACCCGCTCGGCGGGGGTGCCGGCGCGCTCGATGTCGATGAGGAACTGGTCGAAGTAGCGGCGGAACTCGCGCCGCACCACGTCCTCGACCAGCGCGTCCTTGGTGGCGAAACGCCGGTAGACGGTGATCCGCGAGACCTTCGCCCGCCGGGCGACGTCCTCCATCGTGGAGCGGCGGATGCCCATGCGGCTGAACTGCTCGTAGGCCGCGTCGAGGATGCGCCCGCGCAGCTCGTCGGTGTCGCCGACCTGCTCGACCGCATCAAGGTAGGCGCGCTCCAGCAACGACTCCGACTCGGACGGCGTCGAGAGGCCGGACAGCACAGATTCCACGATCACCTCCTGTCCTGATTCTGCCTCACGCGCCAACAGCCGCGGTCGCGGTCTTGTGATGTCCGTCACGGTGTGCTCTGATGATACGCAGAATCGTACGTTGTTTCACCGTATCAGAAGGCACTCCCCCCGGCCTCGGGAGAAGGAGGAACAGCGGCAATGGACGGACTCAGCCGGCGCAACATTCTGAAAGCGGGTGGCGCGCTCGGCGCGGTGGGCGCGCTCAGCATCGCGAGCCCGGCACACGCGTGGACCTGGTCGCCCACCGGATCGGTGGCCGGCACCGGAGCGGGCCTCGACCCGCGCTGGGTCTGGGACGAGGAGGCCGACCCGCTCGTCGCCTCGCTGCTCGACCGCGGCGACGTCACCCGGGTCAACACGCTGCTGCGCACCTGGACCAAGAACGGCCAGCCGCTCCCGGCCGGCCTCCCCGCGGACCTGCGCGACTTCATGGAGCGCGCCCGGCAGCTGCCCTCGTGGGCGGACCAGGGCAAACTCGACCTCGCCGTCGAGTTCAACAAGAAACGCGGGCTCTACCTGGGCGTCCTGTACGGCCTGGCCAGCGGCATGATGAGCACGGTCATCCCCAAGGAGGCGCGCGCGGTCTACTACTCGCAGGGCGGCGCCGACATGAAGGACCGCATCTCCAAGACCGCCAAGCTCGGCTACGACATCGGCTCGACCAACGCCTACCGCCCCGACGGCGAGATGATCGTCACGGCCGTCAAGACCCGGCTGGTGCACGCGGCGGTGCGGCACCTGCTGCCGCAGTCGCCCTATTGGTCGCAGGTCGCCGACGAGGAGATTCCCATCAGCCAGCGCGACATGATGGTCACCTGGCACAGCCTGCCCACGACCGTCATGCAGAAGCTGGTCGCCTGGAAGGTGCCCATCCCTTCGAACGAGTCCGCGGCGTTCCTGCACTCCTGGCAGGTGGGCGCGCACATGCTCGGCATCAAGGACGAGTACATCCCCGCCTCCTGGGCCGAGGCCAACAGCCAGGCCGCGCAGGTGCTCACCCCGATCCTGGCGCCGACGCCCGAGGGCATCAAGCTCGCCGACATCCTGCTCAACCTCGGCTCGTCCGTCGACGCGGGCATCCTCAGCAAGCCCATTCTCGGCGCGTTCACCCGCTTCATGCTGGGCGACCAGATCGCGGGCTGGCTGAAGATCGGCCGCGAGCCCATCTGGGACCCGTTGCTCAAGGTCGCCTGGGGGCCCTTCATCGCCGTCCGCGAGGGCCTGCTGCCGTTCCCGCTGGCGCCCGAGGCGTACTGGCTCTTCGACGAGTTCCTTCGCAAGGCGGCCCTGCTCTTCCTGTCCGAGGCGCGGCCGATCAGCATCGAGATCCCGGACAGCAACCGCCCCTCCTGAGGTGAGGACCGAGGAAAGGAGCTCCCGCCCATGGCGGATCTGAGCAGGCGCAAGATGCTGATCACGGGCGGCGCCCTCGGGGCGATGGGCGCCCTGAGCATCGCGAGCCCGGCGCACGCGTGGACCTGGTCGCCCACGGGCTCGGTCGCGGGCACCGGAGCGGGCCTCGACCCGCGCTGGGTCTGGGACGAGGAGGCCGACCCGCTCGTCGCCTCGCTGCTCGACCGCGGCGCCGTCCCCGAGGTCAACCGGCTGCTCTGGGACTGGAACCGCAACGACCAGCCCCTGCCCGACGGCCTGCCGGCCGACCTCGTCGCCTTCATCGAGAAGGCGAGGCAACTGCCGCCGTGGGCGGACCGCGCCAAGCTGGAGACCGCGGCCACCTTCAACAAGTCGCGCGGCCTCTACCTCAACCTGCTCAACGGCGTCGGCGGCGGCATGCTGAGCACCGCGATCCCCAAGGAGGCCCGCGCCGTCTACTACTCCAAGGGCGGGGCCGACATGGAGGACCGCGTCGCCAAGACGAGCCTCCTGGGCTTCGCCGTCGGGGCGCTCAACGCCTACCGGCCCGACGGCACGTGCATCGTCCAGTCCGTCAAGACCCGGCTGGTGCACGCGGCGGTGCGGCACCTGCTCCAGCAGTCGCCGCACTGGGGCGGCGACATCCCCATCAGCCAGGAGGACATGCTCGTCACCTGGCACACCCTGCCGACCTACGCCATGCGCAAGATGCTCGAATGGCAGGTGCCGATCAAGCCCGCAGAGTCGGCGGCGTACCTGCACGTGTGGCAGGTGACCGCGCACATGCTCGGCATCAGGGACGAGTACATCCCGATGACCTGGGACGCCGCCAACGCCCAGTCCGACCAGATCCTGCCCCGCAACATGGGCCCGACGCCCGAGGGCGTGGAGCTGACCGACATCCTGCTGGGCCAGCTCGCCGAGCAGACGAGCCCCGGCAGCGTCAGCCGGCCGCTGTGCAACGCGCTCGCCCGCTACCTCGTCGGCGACCAGGTGGCCGACTGGGACGGCATCCGGCGCGAGCCGGTGTGGGACCCGCTGATCAGCTCCGCCTGGCCGAAGCTGGTCAGGTTCCGCGAGGGGCTCATCCCGCTGCCGCTGGTGCCCTCGATCGCCTGGGTCATCGACGAGGCCGTACGGCAGTACATCCTGTTCTTCCTCACCAAGGGCAAGGAGACCAAGATCGAGATCCCGACGACCAACCGCCCCGGCACATGACCGGACCGGCCGACGAGGCCATCGGGCGCCGCCGGTTCCTCGGCTACGTGGTGGCGGCGCCGACCCTGGTGGCCGCCGCCGAGCTCGTCCCCTCGGCACCCGCCGCCGCTGTCTCCCCGGAGACCGCGGCGGCGGCCGGGCTGCCCTCGCCCGACCTCACCGAGCTCATCGACCTCAACGACGTCATGACCGCGGCCGCCCTGCCGACCTCGAACCTGATCTCGGTCGAGGTCGGCACGGACGGCATGGTCTCCTTCGCGCTGCCGCGCGCCGAGGTCGGGCAGGGCATCACCACCTCCACGGCCATGCTGATCGCCGAGGAGCTGGCCGTGCCCCTGGAGCGGGTCCGCGTCACGCTCGCCGACGCCCGGCCCGAGCTGCTGTTCAACCAGCTCACCGGCGGCTCGAACACGACCGTCTCGACGTACACGCCGATCAGGGTCGCCGCCTCCGTCGCCCGGCTGCGGCTGCTTGAGGCGGCCGCGGCCGAGCTCGGGACGCCCGCCGGGGAGCTGAGGCTGGAGGGCGGAGCGGTCGTCGGCCCGTCCGGGCGCCGGCTCGACATCGGCGCGCTCGCCGCCAAGGCCGCGAGCAGCCGCACCCGGCAGGTCACCGTGGAGCTCGCGCCGCGTGCCGGCTTCACCGTCATCGGCCGGCCGCACAACCGGGTCGACGCGCTGGCCGCGGTGACCGGGCGCAAGAAGTTCACCATGGACCTCGACGTGCCGGACGCCAAGCCGACCATGGTCTGCCGCGCGCCGACCATCAACGGCAAGGTCGCATCCGTGAGCAACCTCGCCGAGGTCCGCGCCATGCCGGGCGTCACCGACGCCGTCGTCATCGCCACCGGCGTGGCGGTGCGCGCCGAGACGTTCGGGCAGTGCATCGACGCCGTACGCGCCCTGCGGGTCACCTGGAAGCCCGGCACCGCGGCCGGCAAGTCCGACGAGAGCGTGCTGCGCGAGCTGGCCGCCGCGGAGCTGCCGCTCGGGCTCAGGCCGCCGACGCCGACCGTCGAGGCCACGTTCACCTTCCACTTCCGCGGCAACAGCGCGCTGGAGCCCAACTGCGCGATCGCCGACGTACGGCCCGGCCGCGCCGAGATCTGGTCGGCGCTGAAGTCGCCGATCGTCGCCCAGCAGGCCATCGCCGCCAAGCTCGGCCTGCCCGTCGGCAAGGTCACCGTGCACGTCACCGAGGGCGGCGGCTCCTTCGGCCGCAAGCTCTTCTTCGACGCCGCCCTGGAGGCCGCCGAGGTGTCGCAGAAGATCGGCAAGCCGGTCAAGCTCATGTGGCACCGCGCCGACGACGCCCGCCAGGGCCGCGTGCACCCGATGGCCACCTCACGGGTCAGGGCCGCCTACCTCGGCCAGACGGTGCTCAGCTACAAGCAGCGGCACACCAGCGTCTCCACCGACCTCGGCCACGGGCTCGGCGAGATCTTCACCGCCCTGGCCGCCCGGCTCCCCGTCGGCGACGTCGGCTTCTCCCAGACGTTCTTCCACCTCAGCCAGGCCATGTCGTACGACTTCGGCGCCGCCGGCCACCTGCTCGCCGAGACCGACAAGGACTTCAACACCGGCAGCATGCGCAACGTCTACTCGCCCGACGTCACCTGCGCCCGCGAGCTCGTCGTGGACCAGCTCGCGGCGCGGATGGGCAAGGACCCGTACCGGTTCCGGCACTCCTTCCTGCGCGACGACCGCGCGCGGGCGGTGCTGGCGCGGGCGGCCGAGGCGGGCGGCTGGGGCCGCGCGATGGCACCGGGCACCGCGCAGGGCATCGCCTTCCACGCTGAGTACAAATCGGTCAGCGCCTGCCTCGTGGAGATCGACTGCCGGCCCGAGACCGTCAACAGGACCGTCCGCGACGCCGTGACCGGCCCCCGCGTCACCAAGGTCGTCTTCGCCGTGGACGTCGGGCTCGCCGTCAACCCGCGCGGGCTGGAGGCGCAGATGATGGGCGGCGTCTCCGACGGCATCGCGCTGGCCCTCACCTCCAGCCTGCACCTGCGCGACGGCTACTTCCTGGAGGCGAGCTGGGACAACTACTTCTACACCCGGCAGTGGAACACCCCGCTCGACCTCCAGGTCATCGTCATGCCCAGCACGTCCGAGCAGCCGGGCGGCGCGGGGGAGCTGGGGGTGGCCGCGTCGATGGCCGCCGTCGCCTGCGCCTACGGCCGCGCGACCGGCACGATGCCCACCACGTTCCCGATCAACCACGGCACGCTCTCCTTCACCCCCAAGCCCACCGTCCCGCCGGTCCCGCCGTCCCCGACCGACGGCCTCGACCACGCCCGCTGAACCGAGGAGCCCCAGGAGTGCCCGAACACACCTTCCGCGTCAACGGCGAGCAGGTCACCGTGGACGTCGCCGACGACGTACGCCTGCTGTGGGTGCTGCGCGACGTCCTCGGCATCACCGGCCCGAAGTACGGCTGCGGCATCAACGTCTGCAAGGCCTGCACCAGCCACCTCAACGGCAAGGCGGTCAACCCCTGCGCCATCCCCGTCAAGGACCTGCGGCCGACCGACGAGGTCACCACCATCGAGGGCCTGCCCGCCACGGTCGGCCAGGAGCTGCACCCCATGCAGCGGGCCTGGCTGGAGCACGACGTCGCGCAGTGCGGCTACTGTCAGCCCGGCCAGATCATGGCCGCCGTGGCGCTGGTCAACCGGGTGGCCGCGGAGGGCCGTACGATCACCGACGCCGACCTCGACGGCATCCGTAACATCTGCCGCTGCGGCACCTACGTCCGCATCCGCCAGGCCATCAGGAAGGGCGCAGAAAACATGTGACGGCAGAGGACCGGCTGGGCGACTCCTGCCGCGAGTTGGGCTTTTCCGCGCGCCCGTCACTCTCCGTACGTATACGTTTCCGGAATGGAGTTGTTCACCCCGACGCTCGACTGGAGCTCCGAGCTCTGGATCTCGCTGCTGTGGATCGCCAAGGCCTGGGCGATCGCCGCGGTGTGCACGCTCGGCGTCCTCGTCCTCATCGGCCTCACCACCACGTGGGGACGGCAGTTCTGGCGCATCACCGGCGCGTACTTCACCGGCCGCGACAGCGTCAAGGTCTGGCTCGGGCTCGGCGCCCTGCTGCTGTCGGTGGTCACCGGCGTCCGGCTGGACGTGCTGTTCAGCTACCAGGGCAACGACATGCTCTCCAGCCTCCAGGTCGCGGTCCAGGGCATCGCGACCGGCAAGGTCCCGGTGCGGAACTCGGGCGAGCAGGGCTTCTGGACGTCGCTCTGGATCTTCTGCGTGCTCGCGGCCGTCCACATCGGCCGGCTGTTGCTGGACCTGTTCCTGCTCCAGCGGTTCGTGCTGGCCTGGCGGGCCTGGCTCACCGACCGGCTCACCGGCGACTGGCTCGACGGGAAGGCCTACTACCGGTCGCGGTTCATCGACGACACGATCGACAACCCCGACCAGCGCATCCAGTCCGACATCGACGTGCTCACCGCCGGCTACGGGCCGCTGCCCAACCTGCCCAGCAACGGGGGGACGGCCGGGACGCTGCTGTTCGGCGCGATCTCGGCGGTCATCTCGATCGTGTCGTTCACCGCGATCCTGTGGCACCTGTCGGGCAGGCTCGTGCTGTTCGGGCTGGAGATCCCGCGGGCGATGTTCTGGATCGGGCTGGTCTACGTCCTGTTCGCCTCCGTCGTCGCGTTCTGGATCGGCCGGCCGATCATCTGGCTGGCCTTCAGGAACGAGAAGTACAACGCCGCCTTCCGCTACGCCCTGGTCCGCCTGCGCGACGCCGCCGAGGCGGTCGCCTTCTACCGCGGCGAGATCGCCGAGCGCACGGGGCTGCGGCGGCTGTTCGCCCCCGTCGTCGCCAACTACAAGCGCTACCTGAACCGGACCATCGGCTTCAACGGCTGGAACCTCGCGATCAGCCAGAGCATCGTGCCCCTGCCCTACGTGCTCCAGGCGCCGCGGCTGTTCGCCGCCGAGATCCGCCTCGGCGACCTCACGCAGTCGGCGTCGGCGTTCAACGAGATCCAGAGCGGCCTGTCGTTCTTCCGCAACGCCTACGACGCCTTCGCCGGCTACCGGGCGGCGATCATCCGGCTGCACGGCCTGGTCGTCGCCAACGAGGAGGCCAGGGCGCTGCCGGAGGTGACGACCCGGCCGAGCGCCGGCACCGAGGTCGAGCTGACGGCCGTCGAGGTCCGCACGCCGGACGGGCGGCGGCTCATCGACCCGCTCGACCTGCGGCTGGAGGAGGGCGACACGCTGGTCGTCACGGGGGCGTCCGGCACCGGCAAGACCACGCTGCTGCGCAGCCTCGCCGAGCTGTGGCCGTTCACCAGCGGCACGCTGACCCGTCCCGGCGGGGCCAACGAGACCATGTTCCTGTCGCAGCTGCCGTACGTTCCGCTCGGCGACCTGCGCGCCGTCGTCACCTATCCGGGCAAGGAGGGCAGCACCGACGACGAGACCCTGCGCGCCGCCCTGCGCGACGTCGCGCTGTCGCACCTCGCCGACCGGCTCGACGAGGTGCAGGACTGGGCCAAGATCCTGTCGCCGGGGGAGCAGCAGCGGGTCGCGTTCGCCCGGATCCTGCTGACCGGGCCGAAGGTGGTCTTCCTCGACGAGGCGACCTCGGCGCTGGACGAGGGCCTGGAGCTCGTCCTCTACCGGCTGGTGCGGACCCGGCTGCCCGGCACGATCGTGGTCAGCGTCAGCCACCGCTCGACCGTCGACCGGCACCACGCCCAGGAGCTCCGGCTGCTCGGCGACGGCGAGTGGCACGTCACGCCGGTGAGCGCCGACGACGGCGACTCCCTCGGCCGGCCCTCCAGCCCGGCACACCCGTGATCACGCAGGGAGGAATGTCCGAAATCTGCAAGTGGTGAGGTCTGCTTCGGGAAAGACGGCGTCGGCCCCTCCGGGATTCACTTCCGGGAAACACGCCACGAAAGGGGCCGTTCACATGCCCGACATGCCCACCGGTGAGTTCTGGAAGGACCTCAGGCCGATCGAGAACTCCTTCCGGCCCGACGCCCTCCCCGAGGTCTACCTGTCCGACGTCGCCACCGACGACGACCGCTACTACGTGCCGTTCACCGACACCGTCGGCTCCCGGCCGCTGTGGATCAACGTCAAGGACAACAGCTGGGCCGACATCCTGCGGGCCAAGGAGGCGGGGCTGGTCAACCGGCACTACCACCCGCACGAGGTGTTCGCGTACACGATCTCCGGCAAGTGGGGCTACCTGGAGCGGCCCTGGACGGCCACCGCGGGCGACTTCGTCTACGAGGCCCCGGGCGAGGGCCACACGCTGGTCGCCTACGACAGCGGCGAGCCGATGAAGACGTTCTTCATCGTCAAGGGCCCGCTCATCTGGCTGGACGAGAACGGCGAGCCCGACGGGTTCTTCGACGTCCACGACTACATCAAGATGTGCCGCGAGCACTACGAGAAGGTCGGGATCGGCGCCGACTACGTCAACTCCCTGTTCCGCTGAGCCCCCGGCGCACACCCCCTAAGTGAGATCGTCATGACCGACACCACCGTCGCGGCCGGCTCCCGAGCGGCCGACCGGTACGAGAACCGCCTCCTCGTCATCCTCTTCCTGTCGTTCGGGTTCGTCTTCTTCGATCGTCAGGCGCTGTCGTTCCTGGCGCCGTACATGGACGCGGAGTTCGGCCTGTCCAACTCCCAGCTCGGCACGCTGTCCGGCGTGCTCGCGCTCACCTGGGCGCTGGCCGGCATGTTCGCCGGCCGCCTGTCGGACGCGCTCGGCCGGCGCAAGCCGATCCTGGTCGCGGCCGTGGTGCTGTTCTCGCTGTTCTCCGCCTCGTCCGGGCTGATGGGCGGCTTCGCCGGGCTGCTCGCGGCGCGGGCGCTCATGGGCACGGCCGAGGGCGCGGTGCTGCCGATGGCGCAGTCGCTCATGGTCGAGGCGTCGAGGGAGAGCCGCCGGGGCTTCAACATGGGCCTGCTCCAGGGCTCGTCGGCGGGGCTGCTCGGCGGCATCGTGGCGCCGCTGGTCGTGGTGTGGATCGCGGAGACCTGGAACTGGCGGGTCGCGTTCTACGTCACGATCATCCCCGGCCTGGTCGTCGCCGCGCTCATCTGGCGGTTCGTCCGCGAGAAGTCGCCGCGTACGCTCGCCGAGGCTCCTCAGGAGCAGCGGGCGGCGGCGGTCAAGGTGCCGCTGCGCGAGGTGCTCAGGCTGCGCAACATCGTCGTCTGCATGCTCATCGCCTGCTGCTACCTCACCTGGTTCGTCACCATCATCACCTTCACCCCGACGTACCTGACCGAGGTCAAGGGCTTCGACCCCGGCACCATGAGCGGCGTCATGACCTGCCTCGGCGTGGCGTGGGTGCTGTGGGGGTTCGCGACCCCGGCCATCTCCGACCGGATCGGGCGCAAGCCGGCGCTCATCGGGTTCACGGTGCTGGCGGTGTGCTGCCCGCTCGCCGTGGTCTACGTCGAGAGCCCCGTGCTGCTCGGCGCGATCATGGTGGTCACCTACACCGGGCTGGGCTGCTTCACGCTGTTCATGGCCACGATCCCGGCCGAGACGGTGCCGCGCGCGGCGCTGGCCACGGCGCTGGGCGTGATCATGGGCGTGGGCGAGCTGGCCGGCGGGTTCCTCGGGCCGATGGTCGCGGGCTGGGCCTCCGACCAGTGGGGGCTGCAGGCCGCGATGTTCATCGCGGCGGGCGGCGCCGTGGCCGTGGTGGCGCTCTGCTTCGCGCTGAAGGAGACCGCTCCCGCCGTGCTGCGCCGCCGCGCCGCCGCCGTGCCGGACGGGAGCGCGGCATGAGGGCGGCCGTCTGGCACGGGGCCGGGGACGTCCGCGTCGAGGACGTCCCGGTCCGGCCGCCCGGCCCCGGCGAGGTGACGATCGAGGTGGCCTACTGCGGGATCTGCGGCAGCGACCTGCACGAGTACGCCGACGGCCCGCACGCCGTCCCCGTCGGCGACCCGCACCCGGAGTCCGGCGTGGCCGCGCCGCTCGTCCTCGGCCACGAGTTCTGCGGGACCGTCAGCGAGACCGGCGACGGCGTCACCGGCCTCGCCCCCGGCGACCGGGTGGCGGTGGAGCCGCACTACCGGTGCGGACGCTGCCCGCGCTGCCGGGCGGGGGAGTACAACATCTGCCGGCACTTCGGGTTCGCCGGGCTCATGGGGCACGGCGGGCTGGCCGAGCGGGCCACCGTGCCGGCGTACATGCTGCACCGGCTGCCCGAGGAGGTCTCCCTGGAGCAGGCGGCGGTGTTCGAGCCGGCCGCCGTCGCCCTGCACGCGGTGCGCCGGGCCGCGATCCGGCCCGGCGAGAGCGTCGCCGTGCTCGGGCTCGGCCCGATCGGGTTGCTCGTCACCAGGTTCGCGGCCCGGAACGCGGCCCGTCACGGGGGCCGCGTGGTCGCCGCCGACCGGTCCGCGGCCCGCCGTGAGCTGGCCCTCCGCCTGGGCGCCTCCGCGACCGGCCCCGACCTCGCCGGCCTGGTGGGCGACGAGGGCGCGGACGTGACGTTCGAGGCGGTCGGCTCGCCGGACACCCTGCGGGCCTCCCTGGCGGCCACCCGGCGCGGCGGGCGGGTGATGTTCCTCGGGCTGACCGGCGCCGTCACGCTGGACGCCTTCGCCCTGGTGAACGACGAGCAGACGATCATGACCAGCGTGGGATACCGCGACGTCTATCCGGAGCTGATCCGGATGGTCGCCGAGGAGGGCGAGGACCTGAGCGCCGTCGTCACCTCCGTCATCCCCCTGGAACACGTGGTCAGGGACGGATTCGAGGCGCTGCTGCGCGGACCGGAGCAGGAGGTCAAGGTGCTGGTACGACCGGGGGAGCGGCCATGAGCGGGGAGTTCGCGGGCAGGCGGGCGTTCGTGACCGGCGGCACGTCCGGCATCGGCGCGGCCACGGCCGTGCTCCTCGCCGAGCTGGGCGCCGAGGTGACCGCGCTCGGCCTGCCGCCCGCCGACCCCGCCGACCTGCCGGACCACCCCCGCGTCCGCGTCGTCGAGCACGACGTCCTGGACCGGGCGGGGCTGGCCGATCTGCTGTCGGCGGGGGAGCCGCTGGCCGCCCTGGTCAACTGCGCGGGCGTCAGCCACGACCGTGAGGAGTACGACCTCGCGCGCTGGCAGCGGGTCATCGAGATCAACCTGACCGCGACCATGGTCGCCTGCCAGGCCGCCCGCCCGGCCCTGGCCGAGAACGGCGGCGCCGTCGTCAACGTCTCGTCCATGTTCGCCTTCTCCGGCAGCAGGGACCGGCCCGCCTACAGCGCCAGCAAGGGCGGCGTCTCGCAGCTCACGAAGTCGCTGGCGGCCGAGTACGCCGCCGACGGCATCAGGGTCAACGCCGTCGCGCCCGGTTTCGTGGTCACGCCGCTCGCGCGGGGCGTCCTCGACGACCCCGAGGCCAAGGCCCAGGTGCTGGCCCGCATCCCGGCCGGGCGGCTCGGCCGGCCGCGCGAGGTCGCCACGGTGGTGGCGTTCCTGTGCTCGGCGGCGGCGTCGTACGTCACCGGCGCGGTCGTCCCCGTCGACGGAGGCTACCTGGCCGGATGACGTTCGCCTAAGCTGAAGCCCCCCTGACATGCACGAACATCAGGAGGTCGCATGTCCGCCCTCTCCGTGATCTCCCAGGCCACCACCGAGCATCTCGAACCCGCCGAGCGCATCGGTTACTGGGAGGACTACAACCGCAAGGCGCTGGTCGGCCTGTCCTGCACCTCGTACTCGGAGCAGGGCCTGCTGGCCAGGCAGACCAACATCGAGCTGGGCGGGCTGCGGCTCGCCGACATCACCGGCAACGCCCACGCGATCGAGCGCAGCCCGCAGACCGTCAGGTCGGCGCCCAAGGACTCGGTGTTCGCGACCCTGCTGCTCAAGGGCGAGGCGGTGTTCCTGCACGAGAACGGCTGCCTCTCGGCCACGGCGGGCGAGCTCGTCGTCTACGACACGCGCCGGCCCTACCTGTTCGGGTTCTCCTCCTCGATGCGGCAGATCCTCGTGGACGTGCCGCGCGAGCTGTTCGCGCGGACGTGCGTGGGCGGCGGGCTGCCGGGGCCGATGCTGTTCGGGCGCGGCACGGCGCGGGAGGGCGCGCTCGTGGCCGCGCTCGGCTCCCTGCTCGGCGGGCTGACCGCGCTGCGCGGCGACCACGACCCCACGGGCGCCGAGCGGACCGTGCTCGACCTGCTCAGGCAGCTCGCCGAGGAGCGCACCGGCGGGCGGCCCCGGCCCGACTCCTACCGTTCGCAGCTCATCGTCGCCGAGGACTACATCGAACGCCACCTGCACGACCCCTGCCTCGGGGCCGCGCAGGTGGCGGGGGTCATGGGCATCTCCGTACGGCACCTGGCGCGCATCTTCGAGCCGACCGGGCGCACCCCGGCCCGGCACATCACGGAGCGGCGCCTGGCCAGGGCGCACCAGGAGCTCACCGGGCCCGGGGCGCGGGAGACGACGATCGCCGACGTCGCGCACCGGTGGGGGTTCTCCAGCCAGGCGCACTTCGCCCGGCTCTTCCGGTCCCGCTTCGGCCTCACCCCGAGCGAGGCCCGTGCGGAGGCGACCCGCTAGCCCAGCCCGCCCATGTCGATGATCTTCCACGGGGCGGCGTCCGACTGCCTGCCGAGGAGGAAGGTGTACGGGTAGTGCGGGTCGTCGTTCGGCGGCTCCTCGTTGCAGCGGCGGACGTCGACGGTCACGAAGACCCGCCGCACCTGCCGATAGCCGCCGGGCCCGTACGTGTCGGGAGCCGGCGCGCCGACCTCGGACACCCGCACGTCGATCCAGCTCCTGATCGGGTCACTCCAGTAGTCGTGGTAGCGCTGGTGGAAGAACGGCGCGGTCACGGCCCGGACCACCTCGGCGTCGCGTGCCCTGATGCCCGCCAGGTAGGCCCGGACCACGGCGTCGGCGGGCGCGCCGGCCGCCGGCGGGCTCACGGGCGGGCCCTTGACGACGGTGCACGCGGCGCAGCCGGTCGCGGCGACGGCGTTCGCCGCGAGCAGGGCGACGGCCAGGATGGCGGATGATCTTCGCCTCATGCGCCGTAGCCTCTCACGGAAGAGCGCCGGCCGGGGCGGGA
Organism: Nonomuraea sp. B208; assembly: GCF_057536035.1. NCBI lineage: Bacteria > Bacillati > Actinomycetota > Actinomycetes > Streptosporangiales > Streptosporangiaceae > Nonomuraea > Nonomuraea sp. B208. The sequence goes on along the minus strand of NZ_BAAJOU010000008.1, from coordinate 107,616 downwards.
CGGCGTCGCGCCCCGGCCGGTCGCCTCACGAGGCGTAGGTCTCGAACTCGGCGACCTTCGGGGTGCCGGACGCGCCGGTGATCCTGAAGGTGATCTTGGTGAGCGAGGTCGCGGTGAAGGTGATCGTGCCCGCGCCGCTGCCCGACTTCAGCACCGCGCCGGTGCCGGCGTCGAGGAGCTGCCAGGAGCCGATGGCGCCCGAGGAGCCGGCCGCCTCACGGATGACGACCCTGGAGACCGTCGTGGCCGAGCCCCACTTGATCGAGATGTCGCCGGTCGAGCCGGACGGCGACCAGTACGTGCTCAGGTCGCCGTCGCGCACGTTGCCGTAGCTCGTGCCGCTCGCCTTGCTGGAGCCGTCGGAGCCGGCCCCGATGCTGAGGTTGGTCCCGCCGGGCGACGTGGTCGGGGTCGTCGTGGGGTTGGACGTCGGGGACGACGTGGGCGAGGACGTGGGTGAGGCCGTGGGGGACTGGGGCGTGCAGCTGCCGTTCGACACCTGCAGGCCCTTGCCGGCCCCCGCCGTCCGCCGCACGACGTCCGGCACGCAGCTCGCCGGGTCCAGGCCGTAGGAGTAGGGGACGCTGACGGAGGTGTTGGACTGCACGTTCGGCCCGGCCGGGTTGTTCTCGCTGCCGGGGCTCGACCAGGTCACGTTGTCGAAGATGTTGCCCGCGACCTGCCAGTAGCCGGCCTCGCTGGTGTAGAAGGTGCCGAGGACGTCCTTGGAGTCCTCGAAGTAGTTGTTCTCCACCTTGGCGCGGGCCCCGGCGCGGGAGTTGATGCCGGACTCGTGCAGGCTCACGTAGTGGTTGTTGTAGATGTGGGCGATGCCGCCGCGCAGCAGCGGGGTGCGGGAGTCAATGTTCTCGTACAGGTTGTGGTGGAAGGTGACGTAGCCGTTGGAGCGGTCGCTCTCGCTGGAGCCGATGAGCCCGCCGCGGCCGGAGTTGCGCAGGGTGCTGTACGACAGCGTCACGTACTGGACGTTGTCCTTCATGTCGAACAGGCCGTCGAAGCCCTCCGCCTCGCCGCCCGACGCCTCCAGCGTGACGTGGTCGACCCACACGTTGCGGACGTCGCTCTCCATGCCGATGGCGTCGCCGCCGTTGGAGGTGGGGGAGCCGGACTTCTTGACGTTCCTGACGGTCACGTTCTGGATGATGATGTTGCTGGCCTCGCGGATGTGGATGCCCAGCTGGTCGAAGACGGCACCGCCGCCGACCCCGACGATCGTGACGTTGCTGATCTGCTTGAGCTCGATCACGCCGGCGGCGGTGTTGCAGCTTCCGCCCGACACCTTGGCGGTGTTGCCGTGGTTGATGGTCCCCTCGACCTGGATGGTGATCGGGGTGCTGCTGCTGGCCCGGTTGCACAGGGCCTGGTGGATCGCGGTGCCCGTGGTGGCGCGCACCGTCTGCCCGCCCGCGCCGCCGGTGGTGCCGCCGTTGACGGCGGCGTAGCCGGTGACGGTGCCGGTCGCCGCCGACGCCTGGAGGCCCGGCAGGGCCGCGCCGACGGCGGCCGCGGCGGTCACCGCGGCCAGCGCGGCCGCGAGCCGTGCCACGACCGCCCGTCTCGTCCTCGGTCCACGGCCGGCCACGGCCCTCTCGAACTTGCTCATCACAGCCGAACTCCTTGCTGGTCCGGCAGGCCCGTCGGGCCTGCGTCCGGGTCCCCCCAGCGCGTGCGCATCGCCCCCACACGGTAGGAAAGCGCTTTCCTAGGTGTCAATGCGCCCTGAAACTTTCATCACGCTCCTCGCGTACGATCGGTGATGCAGCTGTGACCTGCGGAAACGCCTGTGATCGTCAACGGGCGAACAGGGCAAGGACCCCAACTCTGCTCATATGAGCAATCTTCGGCTCAAGTGTTGCACTGAGGTTAATTCACGACTTACGGTGCGTTACCTACGTCACATACGGAGGCCCCTATGAGTAAGTTTCGGCTGCTCACAATCCCTGCTCTCCTCCTGGTCACCGCGCTGAGCGCCTGCTCGGTGTCCTCGAACCCCGGCGGGTCCGCCGAAGCGGGCGACCAGAAGTCCGCCGGCCCCGTCGCCATCGGCTTCAGCCAGGCGACCCAGCAGTCCCCCTTCTACGTGCAGCTGCGCGAGGGGGCGGAGGCCGCCGCCAAGGAGGCGGGCGCCACGCTCTACTTCGCCGACGCGGGCGGCGACGTGACCAAGCAGAACAACGACATCCAGGACCTGATCACCCGCCAGGTCGACGTGCTGCTCGTCAACCCGGTCGACCCCCAGGGCGTGCAGCCGGGCATCGCCGCGGCCAAGGCGGCCGGCGTGCAGGTCGTGACCGTGGACCGGCCGGTCCCCGAAGGCGCGGTCGCCCACGTCGGGCGCGACAACAAGGCGATGGGCGCGCTCGTCGGCAAGCGCCTGAGCGAGGCGCTCGGCGACAAGGGCGGCAAGGTCATCGAGATCCGCGGCGACGCGGGCGGCGCGGTCGCGCGCGACCGCAGCGCCGGCTTCCACGAGGCCGTCGCGGGCAACGACAAGATCAAGATCGTCGAGGGCCCGTACTCGGACTACGTCCGCTCCAAGGCGGTCACCGCGATGCAGGACCTGCTCCAGGTGCACCCCGACGTCGCCGCCGTGTACGCGCACAACGACGACATGGCGCTCGGCGCGCTGCAGGTCCTCAAGGAGAACGGCAAGGACGACGTCCTGGTCTCCGGCGTCGACGGCCTCATGGAGGCGGTCAAGCAGATCCCGGACGGCCAGTACGTCGCCACCGCGCTCAACGACCCCATCTCCCTGGGCGCGAAGGCCATCGAGACCGTGCTCAAGGTCCAGAAGGGCGAGCAGGTCGAGGCCTCCATCGACGCGGGCACCGAGCTGATCGACAAGGCCAACGCGGCCGGGTTCGTCGGCGAGGGCGAGTTCGCCCAGGCATCCACGAAGTAGGGGTCCCGAGGCGCCCGCGACCCGGGCGCCCAGGACCCAGGCAATCGAAAGTAGGAAGGCGAGACGGTTGTTCCAGACGGCGGAAACCATGCAGGCGGCGGTGCTCCACGCCCCGGGCGACATCAGGGTCGAGCAGGTGCCCGTCCCCGAGCCCGGCCCGGACGAGGCGCTCGTGCGGGTGGCGGCCTGCGGGGTGTGCGGATCGGACATCGCACGCATGCTGCACCCGGGAGTGGCCTACCACTTCCCGATCATCTGCGGCCACGAGTTCTCGGGACACGTCGTCCGGCTCGGCGACCGTCTGGCCGCCAAGGGCCGGGTACGCGAGGGCGACCTCGTCACGGTCCCCCCGCTGATCCCCTGCAAGGTCTGTGAGCCGTGCAGCCAGGGCCACTTCAGCCTGTGCAAGAACTACGGCTACTTCGGCAGCCGCCGCGACGGCGCGTACGCCCAGTACGTCACCGTCCCCGACGAGAATCTCATGGTCCTGCCGGCCGACCTCGACCCCCGGGCCGCGGCCATGCTGGACCCGGCGGCGATCGCCCTGCACGCCCTCTGGCGGACGAAGATGCGCGGCGGCCGCCGGGTGGCGGTGGTGGGCGCGGGCCCGATCGGGCTGTTCGCCGTCCAGTGGGCGAGGCTCGCCGGCGCCTCCGACGTGCTGGTCGTCGAGCTGAACGAGCAGAAGGCCGCCATGGCGGTGGAGGCGGGCGCGACCCGCACCGCGACCGCCGCCGAGGCCGCCGACGAGGTGGCCGGCGACGGCTACGACATCGTGATCGAGTCGGCCGGCGTGCCCGCCACGGTGGACCAGGCGGTGGCGCTGACGGCCCGGCACGGCGAGGCGGTGTTCATCGGCATCCCGCACGACCCCGTGGTGCTGCCGAAGGCCACGTTCAGCTCGTTCCTGCGCCGCGAGGTGACCCTGCACGGCGCCTGGAACTCCTTCTCCGCGCCGTTCCCCGGCGAGGAGTGGCGGGTCGCGGCCCGCGCGCTGGCCTCGGGCGAGCTGGCGTGGAAGTTCATGATCACGCACGAGCTGGGGCTGGACGCCCTGCCCGAGACCATGGCGGCTCTCGGGGAACGTTCCATTTTCAGCTCCAAGGTTCTCTTCCTGCCGAACGAGGAGTGAGCATGGCTGGCTTCCTCGCCCTCGATCTGGGGACCGAAGGCGCCCGCGCGGCGGTCTACGGCGCAGACGGGGCGCTGCTGGGGTCGGGCGCCGAGCGGTACCCGACCCGCTTCCCCAGGCCGGGCTGGGCCGAACAGGACCCGGACGACTGGTGGCGGGCGAGCGTGTCCGCCGCCAGGCAGGCGCTCGCCGAGGCCGGCGGCCCGCGGATCGAGGGCGTCGCCGTGGCGACCACCGCCTCGACGGTGGCCGTGCTCGACGAGCGGGGCCGCCCGCTGCGCCCGGCGCTGCTGTGGATGGACGGCCGGGCCGGCGAGGAGTCGGAGCTGACCGCGCGGACCGGCCACCCGGTCCTCCGCTACGCGGGCGGCAGCGACGCCGTCGAGTGGCTGGTGCCCAAGGCGATGTGGCTGGCCAGGCACGAGCCGGAGACCTACCGGGCGGCCGCGCGGATCGTCGAGGCCGTCGACTACATGGTGTGGCGGCTCACCGGCCGCTGGGCCGGCTCGCGCATGAACGCGGTCTGCAAGAGCAACTACGACCCGCGCGGCGCCGGCTTCCCGCACGACCTGTACGAGCGGCTCGGCGTCGCCGACCTGGCCGCCAAGCTCCCCGACGAGATCGTGCCCGTCGGCGACCCCGTCGGGCCGCTCGCCGCGGCCGCCCGCGAGGAGCTGGGCGTCACCGGCCCGGCCACGGTGGTGTCCGGCGGGATCGACGCCCACCTGTCGCTGCTGGCGATCGGCGGCGGCCACGAGGGCCAGGTGTCGATCGTCTGCGGCACCTCCAATGCCTTCGTCACCGAGATCACCGAGCCGGTCTTCCCGCCCACGGTGTGGGGGCCGTACCCGGACGCGCTGCGCACCGGGCGCTGGCTGGTCGAGGGCGGGCAGGTGAGCGCCGGCTCGGTCCTCGCCTGGACCGGCGAGAAACTCATCGGCCGCCCGCGCGCCGAGATCGGCGGGCTCATCAAGGCGGCGGCGGAAGTGCCGCCGGTCGAGCACGGCCTGATCGTGCTCGACTACTTCATGGGCAACAGGACCCCGCTGCGTGACCCGCGGCTGAGGGGCGCGGTGCTGGGCCTCACCCTGGCCAGCACCCCCGAGCAGGTCTACCGGGCGGCCGTGGAGGGCGTCGCGTACGGCACCCGCCAGGTCATCGACTCCTTCACCGCCGGCGGCGTCCCCGTGGAGGAGATCTTCGTCTCGGGCGGCATCCAGCACAACGAGCTGTGGCTGCGGACCACCGCCGACGTGCTCGGCCGCCCGGTCCACCTGGTCACCGGCGACAACCTGACGCTGCGGGCCTGCTCGGTGCTGGCCGCCGCGGGCACCGGGCGGCACGCCTCCCTGGCGGAGGCGGCGGCCGCGTACGCGCCCAAGTGCCGCACCGTCGAACCGGACGCCGCGCACGCGCAGGCGTACCGGGCCGGCTACGCCGACTACCTGGAGGCCACGGCCGCGACGACGGGCATCTCCCACAAGCTGAGCGGAGCCCGCCATGAGCGATGACGAGCAGCTCTACCAGGTGGCCGTGCGCTACTACGAGGACGGCGAGACCCAGGAGCAGATCGCGCACGCCCTGCACCTGACCCGCTGGAAGGTGGGCCGGATGCTGGCCGAGGCGCGCGAGGCCGGCATCGTGCGCATCGAGGTGCTGCACCCGCGCTCCCGGGTGCGCTCGCTGGAGCAGGCGATCAAGGAGCGGTACGGGCTCCGCGACGCCGTCGTGGTCTCGGTGGACGGCGACCCCGAGCAGATCCGCGACCGGGTGGGCGCGGCCGGCGCCGACCACCTCATGGAGATGCGGCCCGCGCCCCGCCTGATCGGCGTGTCGTGGGGCCGCACCCTGGACCGGCTGGCCGAGGCGCTGACCCGCGGCTGGGCCAACGGCGTCCACGTGGTGCAGATCAACGGCGCGCTCAGCCGTTCGCGGCAGCCGACCAGCGCGCACAGCATGGCCAGCACGATCGCCCACCGCGGCGGCGGCACCGCCACGCTGCTGGCCGCGCCGGCGATCCTGCAGCAGCAGAGCACCCGCGCGGTCCTGGAGAGCGACCGGGCCGTCGCCGACGTGCTGGCCCTCGCCACCCGGGCCGACCTGTTCCTCTACAGCCCCGGCGGCATGGGCAGCGACTCGGTGCTGGTGGACTCCGGCCAGATCGACGCGGGCGACCTGGCCCGGCTCGCGCGGGCCGGCGCGGTGGGCGACGTGCTCGGCCGCTTCATCGACGCGCGCGGGCAGATCGTCGACCCCGACCTCGACGGCCGCACCCTCGGCCTGTCCCTGGACGTGCTGCGCTCGGCCACCACCTCGGTGGCGCTGGTCAGCGGCACGGCCAAGCGGGCGGTGTGCCGGGCGGTGGTGTCGAGCGGGCTGTGCGACGTGCTCATCACCGACGACCAGAACGCCCGACACCTGCTGGAGGCGGCATGACGGCCACCACGGAACGCCTGCGCATGACGGGGATCGTCAAACGGTTCCCCGGCACCGTCGCCCTCGACGGCGTCGAGCTGAGCGTGCGGCCCGGCGAGGTGCACTGCCTGCTCGGCGAGAACGGCGCGGGCAAGAGCACGCTCATGAAGATCCTCGCGGGGTCGTACCGGCCTGACGAGGGCACGATCCTGCTGGACGGGCAGCCGTACGCGCCGGCCACCCCGCACGCCGGGCTGGCGGCCGGCATCGCCGTGATCTACCAGGAGCTCGACCTGCTGCCCGACCTCACCGTGGCGCAGAACCTGCTGCTGGGCCGGGCGCCCGCGCTCGGCCCGTTCGTCCGGCGGGGGCAGCGCGCCAAGCTGGCCCGCGCGGCGCTCGACCGGGTGGGCGCGACCTTCCCGGTGACCGCCCGCGTCGGCGACCTGCCGATCGCCTCGCAGCAGCTCACCGCCATCGCCAAGGCGCTGACGGCCGACGCCCGCGTGATTGTCATGGACGAGCCGTCGGCGACGCTCGGCGAGAGCGAGCTGCTGGCCGTGTTCGAGGTCATCAGGTCGCTCACCGCCGAGGGCCGGTCGGTGATCTTCATCTCGCACCGCATGGACGAGGTCATGGAGATCGGCGACCGGGCCACGGTGCTGCGGGACGGCCGCGCGGTCGGCGTCTACGACCTGGCCTCGACCGGCCCGGACGAGCTCGTCGCCGCGATGATCGGCGAGGCCGGTGAGCTCGTGGGCGCCACCGACCGGCCCGCACCCCAGGGCGAGCCGCTGCTCCGCGTCGCACGGGCGCACGTGCCGGGGCTGCTCGACGTACGCGACCTCGACGTACGGCCCGGCGAGGTCGTCGGGCTGGCCGGGCTCGGCGGCGCGGGCCGCACCACCCTGCTGCGCGCCCTGTTCGGCGACCTCAAGGCCCAGGTGGACGCCCGGCTGGACGGCCGCCCGCTCAAGGCCACCAGCCCGGCCGCCGCCGTCCGCGCCGGCCTCGCCCTGGTGCCCGAGAGCCGCAAGGAACAGGGCCTCATGCTGGGCCTGTCCGTGAGCCGCAACGCCGCCATCGGCGCGCTCGGCAGGCCGCCGTGGCTGCTGCCCGGCAGGACCGGCCGCCGGCTGACCGCGCCGTCGCTCGCCGATCTCGGCGTCAAGGCGTCCGGCCCGGGCCAGCTCGTCGGCCAGCTCTCCGGCGGCAACCAGCAGAAGGTCGTGCTCGCCAAGTGGATCACCCGCGGCGGGATCAGGGTCCTGCTGCTGGACGAGCCCACCCGCGGCCTCGACGTCGGCGCCAAGGCCGACCTCTACCGCCAGGTGCGCCACCTGGCCGACCAGGGCGTGGCCGTCCTGCTCGCCAGCAGCGAGCTGAACGAGCTGACCGCCAACGCCGACCGGATCGAGGTCCTGTACGAGGGCCGCAACGTCGCGCACTTCGACCCCCGGGTCAGCCCCGAGAACGTCATCGCGCACACCGTCATCACAGGAGCCGCACCATGACAGCTTCCACCGTGGCCGACACCGCCACCCAGGAAGGCCGCCCCCGCGCCCGCCGTGGCGCCGACCTGATCGTCAAGTCCAACCTGCTGCTGGTCTTCCTCGGCCTGTGCGTGGTCGCCTCGCTGCTCGCGCCGCAGTTCCTGACCGGCCGCAACATCGCCAACCTGCTCCAGCAGTCCTCGCTCACCGGGATCGTGGCCATCGGCATGACCATGGTCGTGCTCACGGCCGGCATCGACCTGTCCGTGGGCAGCGTGGCCGCCTTCGGCGGCATGACGATCGCGCTGCTCATGGGGTCGGGCGTGCCCGTGCTGCCGGCCATCCTCATCAGCGTGGCGGCCGGCGCGGCGTTCGGCGCGTTCATGGGCGGGCTGTCGGCGTACCTGACGCTGCCGTCGTTCATGACGACGCTGGCGGGGCTGACGGCGGTGCGCGGGCTCACGTACCTGCTGACCGACGGCAAGCCCGCCGAGGCGGGCGGCTCGGAGGGGTTCCAGCTCCTCGGCGGCGGGTTCATCGGCTACGTGCCGATCGTCGGCGTCATCTTCGTGGTGATCACCGTGCTCGCCGCCGTGGTGCTGCGCGGCACCACCTTCGGCGAGTACGTCTACGCCGTCGGCAGCAACAAGGAGGCCGCCCGGCTGTCCGGCCTGCCCGTACGCGGCGTCATCACGACCGTGTTCGCCGTGTCGGGCGGCCTGGCCGCGCTGGCCGGCGTGCTGCTCACCTCCCGGCTGACCGTGGGCCAGCCCACCGCGTTCAACGGGCTGGAGCTGGACGCGATCGCGGCCGTCGTGCTCGGCGGCACGAACCTGTTCGGCGGCCGGGGCGGGGTGTTCGGCACGTTCGTCGCGGTGCTGCTGCTGTCGGTGCTGCGCAACCTGTGCAACCTGCTCGGCCTCGGCTCCTTCTTCCAGATGGTGGTGACCGGCCTCATCCTGCTGGTCGCCCTCGTACTCAACCTGCTCATCGAGAGGCGTGGCGCTCGTGCCTGACACCATCCCCGGCTCGTTGCGGGCCTATCTGCACGGACTGCCGGGCGTCGACGAGGTCGGCGTCCAGCGGCGGGCCGCCGGCCTGGCCACCCGGTCGATCAAGACCACGGCCAAGCGGCAGGCCATCGACCTCGCCATCCGCATGGTCGACCTCACCACGCTCGAAGGGTCCGACACCCCCGGCAAGGTACGCGCGCTGGCCGCCAAGGCCGTCCGCCCCGACCCGGCCGACCCGAGCGTGCCGTCGGTCGCCGCGCTCTGCGTCTACCCCGACATGATCCCGACGGCGGCGCGGGCGCTGGCCGGCACCAAGGTCGAGCTCGCCTCGGTCGCCACCGGCTTCCCCGCCGGGCGCACGTCGCTGGAGGTCAAGCTGAGCGACACGGCCTCCGCGGTCGCGGCGGGGGCGAGCGAGATCGACATGGTCATCGACCGTGGAGCGTTCCTGGCGGGCGACTACGCCAAGGTCTTCGACGAGATCGTCGCCGTCAAGGAGCAGTGCGGCGAGGCGCACCTGAAGGTCATCCTGGAGACCGGCGAGCTGGTCACCTACGACAACGTGCGCCGCGCGTCGTGGCTGGCGCTGCACGCCGGGGCCGACTTCATCAAGACCTCGACCGGCAAGGTCGCCCCCGCCGCCACCCTGCCGGTCACGCTGGTGATGCTGGAGGCCGTCCGCGACTACCGGGCCGCCACCGGCCGGCAGGCCGGCGTGAAGCCGGCCGGCGGCATCCGCACCACCAAGGACGCCATCCGCTACCTCGTGCTGGTCAAGGAGATCGCCGGGGACGACTGGCTGGACCCCGCGTGGTTCCGGCTGGGCGCCTCGACGCTGCTGAACGACCTGCTCATGCAGCGGACCAAGCTCGGCACCGGCCAGTACTCCGGGCCCGACTACTACACCATCGACTAGGGAGAGGCGTGGAGATCTTCGAGTACGCGCCCGCGCCGGAGTCACGAGCCATCGTGTCCATCCGGCCGTCGTACGACCTGTTCATCGACGGCGAGTTCGTCGCGGCCGAGAGCGACGCGCGCATCGTCACCGTCAACCCGGCCGACGAGGAGCCGCTGTCGGAGGTGGCCGCCGCCGGCGACGCCGACGTGGACCGCGCCTTCGCCGCCGCCCGCCGCGCCTTCGACCGGGTGTGGTCGGGGCTGCCGGGCGCCGAACGCGGCAAGTACCTGTTCCGCATCGCGCGCATCATCCAGGAACGCGCCCGCGAGCTGGCCGTGCTGGAGTCGCTCGACAACGGCAAACCGATCAAGGAGACCCGCGACGTCGACCTGCCGCTCGTCGCGCAGCACTTCTTCTACTACGCCGGCTGGGCCGACAAGCTCGCGCACACCGGCCTCGGCACCAGGCCGCTCGGCGTGGCCGCGCAGGTCATCCCGTGGAACTTCCCGCTGCTCATGCTCGCGTGGAAGGTCGCGCCCGCCCTCGCCGCCGGCAACACGGTCGTGCTCAAGCCGGCCGAGACCACGCCGCTGACGGCGCTCGCGTTCGCCGAGATCTGCCAGGAGGCCGGCCTGCCGCCCGGCGTCGTGAACATCGTGACCGGCGCCGGCGACACCGGCCGCGCCGTCGTCTCCCACCCCGAGGCCGACAAGGTGGCCTTCACCGGCTCGACCGAGGTGGGCCGGCAGATCGCCCGCGCCGTCGCGGGCACCCGCAAGCGGCTCACGCTGGAGCTCGGCGGCAAGGGCGCCAACATCGTCTACGACGACGCGGCCATCGACCAGGCCGTCGAGGGCATCGTGTCCGGCATCTTCTTCAACCAGGGCCACGTCTGCTGCGCCGGCTCGCGGCTGCTGGTGCAGGAGTCGATCGCCGAGGAGCTGCTGCCGCGGCTGCGCGCCCGCATCGAGCTGCTGCGCCTGGGCGACCCCCTGGACAAGAACACCGACATCGGGGCCATCAACTCGGCCGCGCAGCTCGCCAGGATCCGCGAGCTGGCCGCCGCCGGCGAGGCCGAGGGCGCCACGGGCTGGTCGCCGTCCTGCCCGCTGCCCGAGCGCGGCTACTGGTTCCGTCCCACCGTGTTCACCGGGGTCACGCAGGCGCACCGGATCGCCCGCGAGGAGATCTTCGGACCGGTCCTGTCGGTGCTCACCTTCCGCACGCCGGAGGAGGCCGTCGCCAAGGCGAACAACACGCCGTACGGGCTGTCGGCCGGCGTCTGGACGGAGAAGGGCTCCCTCATGCTCTGGACCGCGAGCCGGCTGCGCGCCGGCGTCGTGTGGTCCAACACCTTCAACGTGTTCGATCCCGCCAGTCCCTTCGGCGGCTACAAGGAGTCCGGGTACGGCCGCGAGGGCGGGCTGCTCGGCTTGGAGGCCTACCTTGGCTGAGACCCCGCCGCGCATCGCGGTGCGCAGGACGTACAAGCTCTATGTCGGCGGCGCGTTCCCGCGCTCGGAATCAGGGAGGTCCTACCCCGTGACGTCGGCGGACGGATCCCACCTCGCCAACGCCGCGCTGGCCTCGCGCAAGGACGTGCGCGACGCCGTGGTGGCGGCGCGCAAGGCGTTCCCCGGCTGGTCGGGCCGCACCGCCTACAACCGGGGCCAGATCCTCTACCGCGTCGCCGAGATGATGGAGGGGCGGCGCGAGCAGTTCGCCGCCGAGGTCGCCGCGGCCGACGGCGTGAGCGCGGCACGGGCCCAGGAGCTGGTGTCGGCCGCCGTGGACCGGTGGGTCTACTACGCCGGCTGGGCCGACAAGATCAGCCAGGTGGTGGGCGGCGCGAACCCGGTGGCGGGCCCGTTCTTCAACCTCTCCGAGCCGGAGCCGACCGGCGTCGTGGGCGTGCTCGCGCCCGCCGGCTCCTCGCTGCTCGGGCTGGTCTCCGTGCTCGCCCCGGTGATCACGTCGGGGAACACGGCGGTGCTGGTCGCCGACGAGCGCGCCCCGCTGCCCGCGGTCACGCTCGCCGAGGCGCTCGCCACCTCCGACCTGCCGGGCGGTGTGGCCAACATCCTGACCGGCCGCCTCGCCGAGCTGGCCCCGCCGCTCGCCGGGCACGCCGACGTGAACGCGCTGGACCTCGCGGGCGCGGGCGGCCTCGCGGGCGAGCTGGAGGAGCTGGCGGCGACCACGCTCAAGCGCGTCCTGCGGCCCGGGCCCGAGGACGACTGGACGGACGCCGACCCCGGGCTCGCCCGCGTCCGCCCCTTCCTGGAGATCAAGACCGTCTGGCACCCGATCGGCCGCTGACCTCACTCAACGCCACCCCCCGTGCCTCGGGGGGTGGCGGCGGGGGTCATGAGCGGTGGATCGCCTGGGACGGCACGGACGCGGCCGGGTGGACCGGGACCGGTGACGAGGCCAGGCGCCTCCGCCTCGGGCCTACGCGCCGTCCCGCCGGCGCACCATCTCCTCGATCCAGACGGGCGCGTACGGGGACGTGCACCCCGGCGAGACCGGGTAGTCCTTCAGCACCTCCAGGCGCTCGCCGATGCCGACGGCGCGGGCGCGGTGCTCGGGGTGCTCGATGCCGATCTGCGCCAGGCAGTGGTTCATCGCCCACTGCAGGCGGTCGGGCGCGCCCTTCATCTCGGCCTCGATGACGTCGAGCAGCCCCGCGAGGTCGAGACCGGCGGGCTTCTTCGCCACGCGCTCGGTGGTCAGCGCCCATCCGGCGCTCGCGACCACCGGGTCCGGGTCGGCGAGCCAGGCTTGCCGCAGCTCCTCGGCGTGCGGGCTCTTCTTCACCACGTAGTTGACGAGCCAGTCGTGCACCTTGGGCGCGCCCGCCTCGCGCACCATGGCGTCCAGCGCGTCGCGCTCGAACGCCTTGGGGCGGCAGATCAGCAGCGCCAGCAGCCGGGCCGCGGTGTCACCGGTCTCCCAGAGCCGGCGCGCGAGCTCCTGCTGCGTCTTCAGCCGCTTGGCGAGGGCACGCAACGCGCCGAGGTTGACGCCGTGATCGTCGCCGTGCCGCGCGTTGACCGCGCGGATCTTCGGGTCCTCCAGCGCGGCCAGCTCGGCCATCACCTCGGCCACCGTCACTTCGGCCACCGTCATGCCGGTCTCCTGTCGTTTCGGCGCGAAATCCCGGGCTGTTCACAACAAATGCGCGGTGGTTCTCGATGATGCCCCTCGCCGGGACCGGGGTGTCACGGCGAGGGCGCGGAAGCTGATACAGGAGTGGCCGGCAAATGCGGTCACTTCCTAATGCGCGGCCTCGTACTGCTTGATCAGCGTCGCGGCAATCCGGCCCCGCTCGCTCACGGGCAGGCCCTGCGCCTTGGCCCACTTGCGGATCTCCGTGGCCTTCTCCCTGCCCATCTCACGGGCCGAACCGGCGCCTCCGCGACGGCCGCGCTCCTTGCCCGCGCGGACGGCGCGCGCCTTGGTGATGAAGGGCGCCAGAGCCTTCTCCAATTTCTCTCTGTTCTCGCCGGACAGGTCGATCTCGTAGGCGGTGCCGTCGAGAGCGAACCGCGTGGTGCCCTCCGCTTCACTGCCGTCGAGGTCGTCGAGAAAAGATTCCACGATGCGCTTCGCCATAAGGTGCTCCAAACCCCGATGTTGCTTGCGGATACTGTAGTCCCCTTCAGAGACACACGCATCCTCACAAATGCCATGTCGCGAATAGTGGGCCGGGCTCGCGCGGCCCGCCGGACCGCGTCAAAGCGCGGGCCGCCCTTGTCCCTTGATCTTCCGAGTCGCGCGAGTCGCGGTCCGTCCGCCGCGTTGATCCGCCTTTCCCCGGCGTTCACGTACGGCCGGAGCCGCGGTCCGCCCGGGTCCGGAAGAACCGCCGTGACCAGGCGAAAGACGGGATCGGCCGGGCGTCTCCGCCCGCGCGGGCCCGGCGCCCGGGCAACACCTGTCCGGGGTATCAGGGAATACGGGCATGTCGCGGGCCGCCCACCCGTACGGATCCAGGAAGGCCGGCTGTTTCGGGCGTCGAGGCGCGCGGGCGGCAATCCCGTCCTGTTTCCGCCGAATCCGGAATTGAATCCGACTTCAAGACCCTCCTTGTCGTCCCTTCTTGTTCTCCCGGATCAGGAAGACCGCGGACGACACCAGCGCCCAGGCGCCCAGCACGAGGAACGGCGCCGGCCGTTGATGCCCGCCGAAGTAGACGGCGGTGTGCTGGGCGTTGACCGAGGCGCCGGGCGGCAGCCAGCGTCCGATCACGCCCAGCGGCGACGGCAGCAGCGGCCAGGACACCGCCCCGCCCGACGAGGGGTTGCCGAGCAGCACCATCAGCCCCCACGTGGGCACCATCGCCCAGCGCCCCACGAGCGTGCGGAACATCGAGAACACCATCCCGGACGCGAACATGGTCAGCGCCAGGATGAACCAGGACTCCGGCAGCGGCAGCCGGAGCGCGCCGAGCACCCAGTCGACGGCGGCCACGATGGCGAGCGCCCCCAGCGCCGCGTACGCCCCCGTGAAGGCGATGCGCTCCCACGGGGCGAGCTCGCCCGCGTTCGCGTTGAGCTGGACGGCCCCGACGAACCCGATGACCACGGCCGCGAGCGTGATGTAGAACAGCGCCAGCCCGCGCGGGTCGCCCCGCTGCAGCGGTTTCAGGTCCCGCACGGTCAGCCGCAGGCCGACCTGCCGGGCGACCTTGGGTGCGGCCTCGGTGAGCAGTTGCGCCACCGACGCGCCGGAGGCGCTCGACACGTAGAAGGTGGCGTCGTCCCCGCGCACCACGACGACGCCGAAGACCTGCTGCTCCTCGACCGCCTGCCGGGCCCGCTCGAAAGTGGGCTCGAAGGACAGCGCGAGCGAGGCGTTCAGCCGCTGTTCCAGGCCGGCGGCGAAGGCCTTGCCGCGTACGGTCTGGTGACTGATCCCCACCACCGCGACCGGCACGCGGTGCGGGGCGGGGGCGGCCATGGCGTAGGTGTAGGACCCGGCGAACAGCCCCGCCGCGGCGGCGACGATCAGCACGAGCACGGTCGCGGGGAGGAACGGTGATTCCCTGAAGTCCGCCCACCGCCGGCCCGTCCGGTCACGCATGCGCTCACGCTAAGCGCGCGACGGCCGCCGCCCGCCCGCCGACACGCCGTACCCTGCGCCTTTCAGATTTCCCGGCAAAACCAGTAGGGAATATTGACTTATCGGGAGCGTCGGCCTAGCGTCTGACGTATGAGGCAGGGTCTTCTCCTGACCAGGCGCTCCCACGTGGACTTCTGCCACGTCGCCAGCGCCCAGTGTCGCTGATCACGGTCGTCGGCGGGCCGGTACGAGCCCGCCCCGTCTTCATGTTCCCGGCGTGGCCGCCGCAGCCCACGCCGCCGATCCAGGTCAACGCCGCGCCTCCCGGACGAGCCCGGGAAAGGCGCGAGCATGCCGTTCGTCGTGAGGATCTCTCGTGATCAACTCTTCAGTCAGCTCCCCCCAGCCCCGCGTACGGACGGGGGTGGCGGCATGACCGCGGCCCCGTCCGAGCTCGCCGTCACCCCGGACCTGTTCCGCCGCGCCCTCGCCGTGCACGCCAGCGGCGTCGTCGTCATCACCGCCCAGCACGAAGGCCGGCCCTCCGGACTGACCGCCACCTCCTTCTCCTCCGTCAGCCTCGAACCGCCCCTCGTCTCCTTCTACGTGGACCGTTCCTCCACCACGTGGCCGTCGCTGCGCGCCGCCGACCACTTCGCCGTCAACGTGCTGGCGCACGACCAGGCCGAGCTGGCCTCCCGCTTCGCCAGCAGGGGCGTGGACCGCTTCGCCGAGCCCACCCGCTGGCGGCCGGGCCCCCTGGGCGCGCCGCTGCTCCAGGACGTCTCGGCGCACCTGGTGTGCCTGCCGTACGAGACCGCCGAGGTCGGCGACCACATCCTCGTCGTCGGGCTGGTCGTCGAGGCCGACCTGCGGGGCCCCGGCCGCCCGCTGCTCTACCACCAGGGCCGCTTCGGCCGTTTCCTGGCCCACCCCGAATCCTGACCTGGAGCCTCACCGTGACCACCATCAGCACCAGGCAGCCGGTGTACGCGAGCCCCGTCGACCACGTCGCCTACGGCCACTACGGCTCCGGCCGCCTGCACCTGTCCCCGGACTGGAACCGCCCCCTCTACCCCTTCCAGGGCCGCGTCACCGCCGACGGCTCCAGCGGCTTCCGCGCCGAGCCCGGCCGCTACCACCTCTACGCCGCCTGGGTCTGCCCGTACGCCCACCGCGCCGCGATCGTCCGCAAGCTCAAGGGCCTGGAGGACGTCGTCTCCCTGTCGTACGTGGACGACGAGCGCGACGGCCGCGGCTGGGCCTTCCGCGAACGGCGCGGCCCCGACCCGGTCAACGGCTTCACCCTGCTGGAGCAGGCGTACGACGCCACCGAGAAGGGGTACGGCGGCCACATCTCCGTCCCCGTCCTGTGGGACAGGGAGAGCGGCCGCATCGTCAGCAACCACTTCCCCGACATCACCCTCGACCTGGCCACCCAGTTCGAGCGGTGGGCCACATCCGAGATCGACCTCTACCCGGAGGCCCTGCGCCCCGAGATCAACACGCTGAACGCCTGGATCTACCACGACGTCAACGCCGGCGTCACCCGCGTGGCCCGCGCGGCCACCGAGGACGAGCGCGAGCGGGAGCGCCACCGCGTCGTGGCCGCGCTGGAACGCCTCGACGAGCGCCTGGCCGAGCACCGCTACCTCACCGGCGACCCGATCACCGAGGCCGATGTGCGGCTGTGGGTGACGCTGGCCAGGTTCGACGCCGAGCACAACCGCGGCCACCTGATCAGCGAGCGCGAACTGCCCGACTTCGAGCACCTGTGGCCGTACGCCCGCGACCTCTACCGGCTGCCCGCCTTCCGCGAGACGACCGAGGGCCTGCCCGCGTCCTGGGACACGCCGCCGGGGTGGCGGCGATGAGCCGCAGGCGCGTGCACCTGGCCGCGCACTTCCCCGGCGTCAACAACACCACCGTCTGGGCCGACCCCCGCTCCGGCAGCCAGATCGACTTCGCCTCCTTCGTCCACCTGGCGAAGACCGCCGAGCGCGGCACGTTCGACTTCTTCTTCCTGGCCGAAGGGCTGCGGCTGCGCGAACTCAAGGGCCGCATCCACGACCTCGACGTGGCCGGGCGGCCGGAGTCGCTCACCGTGCTCAGCGCGCTGGCCGCGGTGACCGGGCGGCTCGGCCTCGCCGGCACGGTCAACGCCACCTTCAACGAGCCGTACGAGCTGGCCCGCCGCCTGGCCACGCTCGACCACCTCAGCGACGGCCGGGCCGCCTGGAACGTGGTCACCACCTCCGACGCCTTCACCGGCGAGAACTTCCGCCGCGGCGGCTACCTCGACCGGGCCGACCGCTACCGGCGGGCCGCCGAGTTCGTCCGGCTCGCGGGCGAGCTGTGGGACTCCTGGGCGCCGGACGCGGTCACGGCGGACCGCGCGTCGGGCCGGTTCCTGCGCGACGCGGACGCCGTGGGCGAGGTGCGCTTCCACGGCGAGCACTTCGACGTCGAGGGCCGCTCCACCGTGCCGCGCTCCCCGCAGGGCCGGCCGGTGATCATCCAGGCGGGCGACTCGGACGAGGGCAGGGAGTTCGCGGCCGCCCACGCCGACGTGATCTTCACCCCGCACGGCTCGCTGGAGGACGGCCGCCGCTTCTACGCCGACGTCAAACGCCGCCTCTCCCGCTACGGCCGCCGGCCCGACCAGCTCAAGATCATGCCGGGCGCGACGTTCGCGCTGGGCGACACCGAGGAGGAGGCCGCCGCGAACGCCGCCGCCATCCGCCGCGCCCAGGTCGGGCCGCAGACCGCGATCGCGTTCCTGGAGCAGGTGTGGGGGCGGGACATGTCGGCGTACGACCCGGAGGGCCCGCTGCCGGACGTCGAGCCCGACCTGTCCGGGGGCGTCTCCCAGGGCCGGGTGGCGATCAAGGACCGCGCCGCCGTGGCCGCGAAGTGGCGGGCGCTCGCCGAGGAGAAGCACCTGTCGATCCGCGAGCTGGTCATCGAGGTCACCGGGCGGCAGACGTTCGTCGGCACGCCGGAGTCGGTGGCCCGGCAGATCGACGAGCACGTGCAGGCCGAGGCGGCCGACGGGTTCATCCTCGTGCCGCACCTGACACCCGGCGGCCTGGACGACTTCGTGGACCGGGTGGTGCCGATCCTGCGCGAACGCGGCGCGTTCCGTACCCACTACACCGGCTCCACCCTGCGCGAACACCTGGAGCTCACGTGACCACGCACCACGCCGCACTGCACCTCGCCGTGGCCCTGGACGGCGCCGGCTGGCACCCCGCCGCCTGGCGCGAGTCCGCGGCCGACGTCTTCTCCGCCCGCTACTGGGCGGGCCTGGTCGCCGAGGCCGAGCGCGGCCTGCTCGACTTCGTCACCATCGAGGACGCCCTCGGCCTCCAGTCCACCCTGACCGACGGCGCCGACGAGCGTACCGACCAGGTGCGCGGCCGGTTCGACGCGGTGCTGCTGGCCGCCCGGCTGGCCCCGCTCACCAGCCGCATCGGGCTGGTGCCCACCGCCACCACCACCCACACCGAGCCGTTCCACGTCGCCATCGGCATCGCCACGCTCGACCACGTCAGCGGGGGACGGGCCGGCTGGCGGCCGCAGGTCTCGGCCCGCTCCTTCGAGGCGCGGCACTTCGGCCGCCGCGCCTTCCCGCCCCTGGAGGAGGTGCTGAACCGGCCGGGCGGCGCGGACCTGTCCGCCCACCCGCACGTACGCGAGCTGTTCGCCGAGGCCGCCGACGCCGTGGAGGTGGCGCGGCGGCTCTGGGACAGCTGGGAGGACGACGCCGAGATCCGCGACGTCCCCACCGGCCGCTTCCTCGACCGCGACAAGCTCCACTACGCCGACTTCACCGGGCCGTTCTTCTCGGTCAAGGGCCCGTCGATCACGCCGCGCCCGCCGCAGGGACAGCCCGTGGTGACCGCGCTCGCCCACTCCCGGCTGCCCTACGAGTTCGCCGCCGCCTCGGCGGACGTGGTCTACGTGACGCCGCAATCCGCCGAGCACGCCCGCGAGGTCGTCGAGGAGGTCAGGGGGCTGTCGGCGGACCTCAGGATCTTCGCCGACCTGGTCGTCTTCCTGGGGGCGGACGCGGCCCGGCGCAAGGCGCGCCTCGACGAGCTGAACGGGGCCGAGCTCGTCTCCGACGCCGCGATCTTCACCGGCACCCCGGCCGAGCTGGCGGACGTGCTGCTGGAGTGGCGGCGCGCGGGCGTCGAGGGGTTCCGGCTGCGGCCGGGGGCGCTGCCGTACGACCTGGAGCAGATCGCCCGGGGGCTCACGGCCGAGCTGCGCGGGCGCGGGGCCTTCCGGCACGCCTACGAGGCCGCGACGCTGCGCGGGCTGCTCGGCCTGCCGCGTCCCGCCAACCGCTACGCGGAGGTGTCATGAAATTTCTGCTCATCACGCTGATCGTGCACAACGACGACCGCTCACCCACCGAACGCTTCCGCGAGGTCGTCGGCAACGCGGTCCTCGCCGAGGAGCTGGGCTTCGACGGGTTCGGGGTGGGGGAGCGGCACGAGCGGCCGTTCATCTCCTCCTCGCCGCCCGTCGTGCTCAGCCACATCGCGGCGCTGACGTCCAGGATCCGGCTGTTCACCGCGGTGACCACGCTGAGCCTGCTCGACCCGGTACGCGCCTACGAGGACTACGCCACGCTCGACCACCTGTCCGGCGGCCGGCTGGAGCTGATCATCGGCAAGGGCAACGGCGCCGCCCAGGCCGAGCTGTTCCACGTCACCGCCGAGAACCAGTGGGAGCGCAACCGGGAGGGCTACGAGCTGTTCCGCCGCCTGTGGCGGGAGGACAAGGTCACCTGGCAGGGCCGCTTCCGCCCCTCGCTCACCGAGGCCGAGACCTGGCCCCGCCCGCTGCAGCGGCCGATCAGGGTCTGGCACGGCAGCGCCACCAGCAAGGAGTCGGTCGACCTGGCCGCCAGGTACGGCGACCCGCTGTTCTCGGCCAACGTCACCCACCCCATCGACCCGTACGCCGAGCTGATCGACCACTACCGCGAACGCTGGGCCTTCTACGGCCACGACCCCGCCGACGCGTTGGTGGGGGCCGGCAGCGCCGGCTACTACGCGGCCCCCACCTCGCAGGAGGCCATCGCCACCTACCGGCCGGTCTTCGACGCCCGCGTCGAGTTCCAGCGGAAGCTGGGCCTGCCGGTGGTCTTCCCCACCCTGGAGGACGCCATCGAACGCAGCTCCATCCTGGTCGGCAGCCCGCAGCAGATCGTCGACAAGGTGCTGCGCTACCACAAGCGTTTCGGCCACGAGGTGATGCACCTGCACGCCGACGCCGACGGGCTCACCCAGGCGCAGCACCGGCGGGCGCTGGAGCTGTTCCAGGCCGAGATCGCGCCCGTGCTGCGCGCGGAGATCCCCAGCCGGCCGTTCCCCGCCGTCCCAGCCGCCGCTCCGGCCGCCGCTCCGTCCGCCGTCCCTGCCGCCGCTCCCGCCGCCGTTCCCGCGGCTCCGGTCGCCGTCTCCTCCGGGGGTGCCGCATGACGCTGTCCATTCTCGACCTCGCCCCCGTCGTGTCGGGCGGCACCGTCGCGCGGGCGCTGCGCGACACCCTCGACCTGGCCAGGCGCGCCGAAGGGTTCGGCTACCGCCGCTACTGGCTGGCCGAGCACCACTTCGCGCCCGGCGTGGCCAGCTCCGCCCCGGCCGTGCTCATCGCCCTCGTGGCCGCGGCCACCAGCACGATCCGCGTCGGGTCGGGGGCCGTGCAGCTCGGGCACCAGACGCCGCTGTCGGTGGTCGAGCAGTTCGGCCTCATCGACGCGCTGCACCCCGGCCGGATCGACCTCGGCATCGGCCGCTCCGGCCAGCGCCGCGCCGAACTCGCCGCCGAGGCGTCCGCCGGCCCGCCGCACGCCTCCGAGCCCGCCGCCGGCCCGCCACCGGAGCCGGGCGTCTCCGAGCCCGCCGCCGGCCCGCCGCCGGAGCCGGGCGTCTCCGAGCCCGCCGTCGGTTCGCTGCCGGAGCCGCGCGCCGCCGAGCCTGCCGCCGGCCCGCCACCGAAGCCGCCCGTCGGCGAGGTCGTGGACGGGCTGCTCATCCCGCCGCCGTTCGACTACTCCCGCCTGGCGCAGCACCCCCACCTCGCCCACGCCGCCACCCTGCTGCAGCAGCCGGGCGCGCGGACGCCGGACTTCGCCGACCAGATCGACGACGTGCTCGCCTTCCTGGCCGGCACCCACGAGGTGCGGGCCGTGCCGGGCGAGGGCGCCGACCTGGAGGTGTGGATCCTCGGCAGCAGCGGCGGGCAGAGCGCCCAGGTCGCGGGGGAGCGGGGGCTGCCGTTCGCGGCCAACTACCACGTCAGCCCCTCCAGCGTCCTGGAGGCCGTCACGGCCTACCGGGAGGCGTTCAAGCCCTCGGCCGCGCTGGCCGAGCCGTACGTCATGGTCTCCGCGGACGCGGTCGTCGCCGAGGACGAGGCCAGGGCGCGCGAGCTGGCCAAGGGCTACGACCTGTGGGTGCGCAGCATCAGGACCGGCGCGGGCGCGATCCCGTACCCGAGCGCGGCCGAGGCCGACGCCCACGTCTGGACCGACGAGGACCGCGCGCTCGTCCAGGACCGGCTCGACACCCGGTTCGTCGGCACGCCCGGCCAGGTGGCCGACGGGCTGCGGGTGCTGCGCCGGGTGACCGGGGCCGACGAGCTGCTCGTCACCACCATCACCCACGACCACGAGGACCGCGTGCGCTCGTACGAGCTGCTCGCCGACGCCTGGGACCGCCCGTGAGACGCCTCGCCCCCGCCGCCGCGTCCGCCGTCCTGCTGGCGGTCCTGGCCGGCTGCGGCGCGCCGGCCGCCGAGCAGGCCGCCCCCGCCACGCTCACCTGGGCCGTCGAGACGCAGCCCATCACGCTCAACCCGCAGCAGTGGTCGCAGAACAAGGCGAGGCTGCTGGTGTTCAACCAGTTCGACGCGCTCCTCGCCAAGGGCGAGGACGGCTCCTACCACCCCTGGCTGGCCACGTCGTGGACGGTGTCGGACGACGGGCTGACGTACACGCTCGACCTGCGCCAGGACGTCACCTTCCACGACGGCGCGGCGTTCGACGCCGCCTCCGTCAAGGCCAACCTCGACCAGTTCCTCGTGCCCGGCTACAACGCGGCCGTGGCCGCCATCCAGCTCAGGTCCTTCAAGGAGGCCGAGGTCGTCGCGCCGCACCGGCTCAGGATCACCCTCAAGGAGCCGGACGCGCTGTTCCTGGACTTCCTCGCCTCGCCGTACGCGGGGCAGATCTCGCCGAAGTCGCTCAAGAGCGCCAAGGACCTCAAGTTCGGCGGCCCCGACCTGGTCGGGACCGGGCCGTTCATCCTCGACAGGTACGTCCAGGGCCAGGAGATCCACTACCGCCGCAACCCCGCCTACCGCTGGCCGCCCGCCGGAGCCGCTCACCAGGGCCCCGCCCACCTGGCCGAGATCACCTACCGGTTCCTGCCCGAGGCCGCCGTGCGCGTCGGCGCGCTCACCTCCGGCCAGGTCCAGGCCATCGAGGGGGTGCCCGCCACCGAGGTCGCCCTGATCGAGAAGGACCCCTCCCTGGCGCTGCACACGTCGCTCAACTCCGGCACCGCCTACTCCTACTACTTCAACACCTCGCACCCGCCCTTCGACGACAAAAGGGTGCGCGAGGCGTTCCGCGAGGCCGTGGACGTGGACGCCGTGCTGCGCTCGGTCTACCGGGGCACCGCCACCAGGGCGTGGAGCGTCGTCGGCCGGCGCAGCCCCTTCTACGACGCCTCGCTGGAGAACTCCTTCGGCGGTGACGTCGCCAAGGCCAACGCCCTGCTCGACGCCGCCGGCTGGACCGGCCGCGACGCCGAGGGCTACCGCGTCAAGGACGGCAAGC
This sequence comes from Nonomuraea sp. B208, assembly GCF_057536035.1. Lineage (NCBI taxonomy): Bacteria > Bacillati > Actinomycetota > Actinomycetes > Streptosporangiales > Streptosporangiaceae > Nonomuraea > Nonomuraea sp. B208. The sequence continues at coordinate 84,820 of NZ_BAAJOU010000008.1, read as the reverse complement.
GGCTCACCGTGCGCGAGATCGCCTCGGCCCCGTACGTACGCGACCGCAGGGACGTCCTCGCCCAGGCGATCCAGGCCCAGGTCAAGCAGAACGCGGGCATCGACTTTCAGGTGCGGATCGTCGACCAGGGCAGCGCGCAGAAGGCCCTGGAGGAGGACGCGTACGAGCTGTTCGGCAACTCCCGTGGCGACGCCGACGCCGGGGCCGCGCTCAACCTCATCCTGCCGGCGAAGGCCGCCATCAACCGCACCCACTTCTCCGACCCCCGGGTGGACAAGTGGCTGGCCGCCGCCTCGGCCACGTCCGAGCCGGCCGAGCGGAAGAAGCTGTACGCCCAGGTGCAGCGGGCCGCCGTGAAGGAGCACGCCGTGGTGTTCCCGATCTACGTCCCGGCCGACCAGATCGCGGCCGGCCGCAACGTGCAGGGGCTCGGCTTCGAGCCCGCCTCCGGCACGCCCGCGAGCGCGTACGACGTCCGGATCGGCACATGATCAGACGGCTCGGCGCGGGGCTCGCGGTGCTCTGGGCCGCCGCCACCGCCTCGTACGTCGCTCTGCTGCTCGCGCCGGGCGACACCGTGGACATCCTGGTCGGCGACGGCCCCGACACGCCCGAGATCAGGGCCAGGATCGTCACCGAGTGGGGGCTCGACCGGCCCGAGATCGTCCAGTACCTGTCCTACCTGTGGCGGCTGCTGCACGGCGACCTCGGCCGCTCCTACCAGGCGCAGCGCGGCGTCGGCGAGATCCTGGCCGGCCAGGTGGGGCCCACCGCGCAGCTCACCCTCGCCGCGGCGGGCACCGGGGTGCTGCTGGCCGGGGTCATCGCGCTCGCCACGGCGGGCCGGGGCAGGTGGGCGCGCGGCGCGGCCTCGGCCGCCGAGCTGGTGGCGGTGTCGGTGCCGCCGTTCCTCATCGGGATCGTGCTGCTGGCGGTGTTCTCCTTCACGCTCGGCTGGTTCCCGGTCTCGGGGGCGCAGGGGCCGCGGGCGCTGGTGCTGCCGGCGCTCGCGCTCGGCCTGCCCATCGCCGGCGTGCTCGGCCAGGTGCTGCGCGGCGGGCTGGAGCAGGCGCTGGAGCAGCCCTTCGCGGTCACGGCCAGGGCGCGCGGCCTCACCGAGCGCGCCCTGGTCGCCCGGCACGCCCTGCGGCACGCGCTCATCCCGGCCGTGACGCTGGCCGGCTGGTTCACCGGCACGCTGCTGGGCGGCGCGGTGATCACCGAGATCCTGTTCGGGAGGCCGGGGCTCGGCCAGGTGGCCATGCAGGCGGTGACCGGCCGCGACATGCCCGTCGTGATGGCCGTGGTGCTGCTGTCGGCCGTCGTGTACGTGACCATCAGCACCCTGCTCGACCTGGCCTACCGGGCCATCGACCCGAGGATCCGGGCATGAGCGCGCCCTCGGGAGGTCCGGCCATGAGCGCGCCCCGGGGAGGTCCGGGCATGAGCGCCCTCGCCCGGGACGGACACCTGGAGGTCCGGCCATGAGCGCGATCACCCGGACCGCGCCGCCCCTGCGGATCCCGCCCGCCGCGGTGCTCCTGCCGGTGGCGTTCCTGGCCCTGCTGGCCGTGGCCGTGGCCGCGCCAGGCCTGCTCACCGCGGCCGACCCGCTGGCCGCCGACCCGCTGGCCGCGCTCGCCCCGCCCGGCGGCGCCCACTGGCTCGGCACCGACCACCTCGGCCGCGACGTGCTGGCCAGGGTCGTCCACGGCGCCCGCCACTCCATCAGCATCGGCGTGGCCGCCACCGGGCTCGCCGTCACCGGCGGCGTGCTGCTCGGCCTGGCGGCCGGGCTGTCGCCGCGATGGCTGGAGGAGACGCTGACCCGCGCGTTCGACGTGCTGTCCACGCTGCCGGAGCTGCTGCTCGCGCTGCTCGTCGTGGCGATCACCGGCCCCGGCACGGGCAACGTCATCCTGGCCATCGCCGTCGCCCAGATCCCCACCTACGCCCGCGTGATCCGCGCCCAGACCTTCGTCGTCCGCCGCTCCGGCTACGTCGAGCAGGCCGTCACCTTCGGCCGCCCCCGTGCCGCGATCATCGCGGGGCACGTGCTGCCCAACGTGCTCGGCCCCATCCCCGTGCTGGCCACGATCGGGCTCGGCACGGCGATCATCGCGGGCTCCGGGCTCAGCTTCCTCGGCATGGGGCCGCAGCCGCCCGCCGCCGAGTGGGGCGCGATGCTCTCGGAAGCCCGCAACTATCTGCGGGTCGCCTGGTGGGAGGCGGTCTTCCCCGGCCTCGCGATCACGCTCACCGTCGTCTGCCTGACCGTCGCAGGGCGCCGCCTGCAGCGCCGTTTCGAAGGGAGAACCCCATGACGTCACCGCTGGTGGACGTACGGGACCTGCGAGTGGGCTTCGGCCCGGCCGAGGTCGTCCGCGGCGTCTCCCTGGCCGTGGAGCCGGGCGAGTGCGTGGCGATCGTCGGCGAGTCCGGCTCCGGCAAGAGCGTCACCGCCCGCGCCCTGCTCGGCCTGGCCGGGCCGGGCTCCGCCGTGCGCGCGGCGTCGTTCCGCGTCGCCGGGCGCGACGCGCTCGCCTTCACCCCGGCCGACTGGCGGCGGCTGCGCGGCGGGTTCGCCGGGCTCGTCCTCCAGGACGCGCTGACCTCCCTCGACCCGCTGCGCACCGCGGCGGCCGAGATCGCCGAGGTGCTCGCCGTCCACGACGTCGTGCCCCGCGCCCGCCGCGCGGCCCGGGTGCTGGAGCTGCTCGACGCCGTGGGCGTGCCCGAGCCCGCGCTGCGCGCCGGGCAGCGCCCCCACCAGCTCTCCGGCGGGCTGCGGCAGCGCGTGCTCATCGCCTCGGCCATCGCCGCCGACCCGGCCCTGATCATCGCCGACGAGCCCACCACCGCGCTCGACGTCACCGTGCAGGCCCAGATCCTGCGCCTGCTCGCCGAGCGCAAGGCCGCCGGCACGGCGCTGCTGCTGATCAGCCACGACCTGGCCGTGGTCGCCGCCGTCGCCGACCGCATCCTCGTCATGAAGGACGGCCTCGTCGTGGAGGAGGGCCCGGCCCGGCAGGTGCTGGCCGCGCCCGCGCACGACTACACCAGGAAGCTGCTGGCCGCCGTGCCCTCCGCGGCCTCGCGCGGCACCCGGCTCACCACCGGCACGCCGCGCACCCGCCCGGCCCCGAACCCGTCCGCTCAGGTCCTCGCCGGGACCGCGCTCAGCCACTCCTACGACCGGCGCCCCGCCGTGGCCGAGGTCTCCTTCACCCTCCACGAGGGGGAGACGCTCGGCGTCGTCGGCGAGTCAGGCTCGGGGAAGAGCACCCTGGCCCGCCTCGCCCTCGCCCTCCTCGAACCCGCGCACGGCCGCGTCGCCCTGCACCGGCGGCAGTGGAGCCACCTGCCGGAACGCGCCCGCCGCCCCCTCCGGCACCGCGTCCAGCTCATCTCCCAGAACCCGCTCGACTCCTTCGACCCCCGCCACACCGTCGGCAGGCTCGTCGCCGAGCCGCTGCGCCTGCCCGCGAAGGAACGCCGCGAACGGGTGCTCGACATCCTGGAGCGCGTCGGCCTGCCGCCGGGGACGGCCGACCGCCATCCGCGCGAGCTGTCCGGCGGCCAGCGCCAGCGCGTCGCCATCGCCCGCGCCCTCGGGCCGCGCCCCGACGTGCTGGTGTGCGACGAGCCGGTCTCCGCGCTGGACGTCTCCGTCCAGGCCCAGGTCCTCGACCTGCTCGCCGACCTCCAGGCCGAGTACGGCACCGCGATGGTGTTCATCTCGCACGACCTGGGCGTGGTGCACCACGTCGCGGACCGGGTGCTGGTCATGAAGGACGGCCGGGTGGTGGAGGAGGGGGACGTCGAGGACGTCTTCACCCGGCCGCGCCACCCGTACACGCGGGCCCTGGTCGCGGCGGTGCCCCGGCTGGGGGTGCCGGCGGCATGAGCGGCCCTCGCACTCGACGGGCGGGGTTGTCGTCACCGGCCGTTCCGGCGAAGGTGGCCGCTCGTCCCTTTCCCCGCCCGCGGGTCCCGCACGTGCAGGCCGAAACCCTGGCGACCCGGCACTTCCAGGCCCTCCTTCAGGCGCAGTGACGGGATCTCGTAGTCACCGGAGCTCCTGCTGGTGCTGTCCGCGGCGCACGGAAGCCCCACCGAGGACGGGCTGCGCCTGCTGGGCGCGCTCGGTGGGGCCGGCCATCCCCCAGTAAATCCCGCAGTAAATCCCCCGGTGAAGGGCCTGCCGGCCGGGCGAAGCTGAACGCGGCTCAGACGCCGGGGAAGAGGAACCGCGCCGCGTCGTCGAGAGCCTCGCCCGCCTCGTCGACGAGCGCCGTCTGGTGCTGGAAGACGTGCGGCAGGACGCCCCAGACCCGCAGCGTCACGTCCACGTCGGCCGCGGCCGCGCGGGCGGCGAGGCGGACCGCGTCATCCAGCAGGAGCTCGTTCGAGCCCGCCTGGATGAGCAGGGGCGGCAGGCCGGTGAGGTCCGCCAGCGCGGGGCTGGCCGTCGGCGCGGACGGGTCCTGCTCTCCCAGGTAGTGCGTGCGATACCCCTCCAGGTCGGACCGGACGAAGATCGGGTCGATCCCGAGCTTGGTCTCGATGCTCGCGCCGCTGAGCGTCAGATCGGTCCAGGGGGAGAACGTCACGACCGCCGCGGGCATGGGCAGCCCCTCCTCGCGCGCCGCCAGCAGCGTCGCGATCGCGAGCCCGCCGCCCGCGGAGTCGCCGGCCAGGGCGACGTGCGCCGGGCTCTCGACCTGTCCGAGCAGCTCGCGGTAGGCCGCCAGCCCGTCCTCGACCGCCGCGGGGAACGGGTGCTCGGGGGCGAGCCGGTAGTCGGGCGAGACCAGCCGGGTACGGGCCCGGCGCGCGAGCTCACCTGCCAGGGCGAGATGCGTACGCGGGGAGCCGACCACGTACCCGCCGCCGTGCAGGTAGAGCACCACGGTCCCGGCGGCCGCGTCCGCGGGCTCGAACTCCAGCGCGGGACGCCCCCCGAGGGTGACGTCGCGGACGGCGACGCCCTCCGGCGCCGGCGCCTGGAACAGCTGGTCGAAACCGGCCCGTGCCTCCGCGACCGTGGCGTCCGGGCTCTTGGGCGCGTTGCGGAGCAGGGCGTCCAGGGCTTGCCGCTGGTGACGGCTCATGAGCGACCTCCAGGTCACGTCGGATAGATTCCTTGGAATGCACCTCGCAACAAGATTCCAGGGAATCTTGTTCCCGCGATCGGAGAGGGAGTTTTGATGGCCGGAGAGTTGTTCGTGGACCTCGTCCGCGTCGAGACCCGGCTCTGGAACGCCGTGGACGCCCGGCTGCGGGACGAGCACGGCATCCGGCTGGGCCAGTACGACCTGCTGACGGTGATCGCCGGCCGTCCCGGCTGCCGGGTGCTCGACCTCGTGCACGAGGTCGCCATCACGGTCGGCGCGGCGAGCAAGGCGGTGGACCGGCTGGTGGCGGCCGGCTTGTGCCGCCGCGTCGCGAACCCGGCCGACGGCCGCTCGTCCTTCCTCGAACTCACGCCCTCCGGGGTGCGGGCCCTGAGCGGGGCGCGGCTGACGTACGAGGAGGAGATCGCGCGCTGGACCTCCGGCCTGCTGCCGTCCGGCACCCTGGAGGAGCTGGCGAACGGCCTGCGCACGATCCGGGCCGCACTGGAAGCCGAACAGAGGCCCTGATCCGGGCGGGGCGCGGCCCGTACGGCAGGATCGAGCGAAAGCGCGTGAGGAGCGTTCACATGGTCAAGGCACGGATCTTTCTCGTCCTCGGCGTCCTGCTGGCCCTGACCGGGCTCGTGTGGACCCTGCAAGGGCTGGGCATCGTCGGCGGCAGCGTGATGAGCGGCGTCACGACCTGGGCGATCATCGGCCCGATCGTCCTCGTGGTGGCCCTGGTGCTCGTCTTCCTCGGCGTGCGCGGGCTCACCGGCCGCGACCGCTGAGCCCTGCCCCCGTCAATCGGTGCAGGAGGCGGAGACCGTGACGTCGTAGACGTACCAGCTGCTGTCGGGCGCCGCCCACACCAGGGCCGACGTGGTGGCCCAGCCCGTGCAGGACCCGCCCGCCGCGAGGATCGCGGCGCGGGCCGCCTGGGAGCCGGCCTGGACGGCGGCCGACGGGGTGGATCCGCCCGCCTGGCGGGTCGCGCTGCGCGGCACCGGATAGCTCGGCTGCGGGGGCTGGGTGACGCAGGTGCCGGACGCGGTGGCCTGGTAGACGTACGCCGACCCGTCCGGCGCCGTGTAGACGAGGCTGGACGAGACGGACACACTCGGGCACACCTCGCCCGCCTGGGCGGCCTGCCGGTTCAGCTCGGCCCGGGCGTTGGCCTCGGCGTCGGCGGCTCCGGCGGCCCGGGTGGCGCCCGAGCCGGTGGACGTGGCGGTGCGATAAGTGTCGGCGTACGCCGGGATGGCCACGGCGGCCGACAGCAGGAGGGCCACGGGCAGGACGGTACGTCGGAGGAAGGCCATGGGGTCCCTCTCGCGAGCCGGGGGAGCGGGGATCGTCACGATAGGTCCGTTCGCGGGCCCGGCACCAGCGCCGGTCCCTGGACGGCCTCGTCCGGGCACGTCACACCTGAAAATTTCACCCCGTGTCAGGCCGGGCCGGTGGCGAAGTGGGCCAGGACCATCTCGGTCAGGGCGGCGACGTCGGTGTCCACCATCGGCTCGCCGGTCATGCCCATCCGGTGCAGCAGGGCTCCGACGACGACGTCGATGAAGAACAGGACCCGGCTCTCGGGCTCGCCGAGCGCGTCCTGGAGCGCCCGCCGGTAGGGGTCCTGCAGCCGCGTGGCCAGGACCTCGCGCAGGCCCGGGTCGCTGACGGCGTCGCTGAACACGCCCGCGAACGCGTCGCCCACCCCCGGTTCGCCGATCTTCGCCGCGATCCAGCCGATGGCCGAGGACATCAGTCCGGCCCGGTCGGCGCCCGCCAGCGGCACCGGGCCGAACGCGTCCAGGAGACAGTCCACGATCAGCTCGCCCTTGGACGGCCAGCGGCGGTAGATCGTCGTCTTGGCCACGCCGGCCGCGGCGGCGATGCGCTCGACGGTGGCGCGGGCGTAGCCGAGCTCGTGGACCGTGCGCAGCGTCGCGGCGAAGACCACGTCGTGGAGTCCGGCGCGGGGCCGACCGGGCGGCCGGGTGGTGGAGGCCATGCTCCATACGTTACCGTTTGCGCTACCTTGAGTATCGAAACCTCAAGTATCGAAACTGGCGAAAGGAAAGTCATGAGTGAGGTCACCGCGCAGCGTCCGCCGGAGCCGGACTGGGACACCATCACCGACGAGGAGCTGATCGCCTACCGCGACGCGGAGAACCGCGTACGGGCGTCCCCCCCCCGGCTAGCGCGATCACCGGCGACCCGGAACCGGGCGCCTCGATCGACTGGCGGCAGGTGTCCCTGCCCGGCCGCGACCTCCCGGTGCGCGTCCACCGTCCAGAAGGCGGCGGCGCGGACCTGCCGCTCGTGCTGCACGTGCACGGCGGCGGCTTCGTCGGCACGGCGGTGCAGAGCGACTGGGTGAACAGCCACCTCGCCGTACGGTTGCCCGCGGTCGTCGTCTCGGTCGAGCACCGCCTCCTCGCCCCGGAAACCCCGCTGGCGGCGGCGGTAGACGACGGCTGGGGCGTCCTGCGGCACGTGGCGGAGCACGCCGCGCAGTGGGGTGTGGACCCGGCGCGGGCGGCCGTCTTCGGCGAGAGCTGCGGAGGGCTGATCAGCGCCCTGGCGGCGATCCGGGCCAGGGAGGCCGGCCTCGGCCTGCGGGCGCAGGTGCTGGTCAACACCGCGGCCGACGTGACGGGGACGATGTTCGACCACCCCTCGACCGTCCGGCACGCCGACAGCCCGGCACTCTCCATGCCCCAGTTGCGGCTCTTCCGGCGGCTCGCCGTGCCGCCGGGGACCGACGCCCGCGCGCTCTCGCCGCTGCACGCGGACGAACTGGGCGGGCTGGCCCCGGCGCTCGTCGTGGTGCCGACCGAGGACCCGGTGGCCGATCACGGTCGCCGCTACGCCGAACGGCTGCGGGCGGCCGGGACGCCCGCGCGGCTCACCGAGTACACCGGCGCGGGGCACGCGTTCCTCAGCATGCCGGGCCTCGCGCCCCAGGCCGAGGCGGCGCGAGCGGAGATCCTGGACTTCCTCGCCGCCCACCTCTGATCAGGGGACGGTCAGAACCGCACGGCGCGCACTTCCGTCACGGTGAAGTCGTCGACGACGCTCCGGTTCGCGATGAGGAACCCGATCAGCCCCGCCACCGCCTCCACCGCCTGGGCCGCCCGGGCCTGGCCGCTCAGCAGGAACACCAGGGGCGTCGAGGGCTGGTCGAGCAGGAAGTGGCGGCCGTGACGGTGCACGTCGTGCAGAACCTTGATCGGGATCGGCTTCGGCGAGGTGAACCACGCCACGGCGTCCCACAGCGGCAGCGCCGGGTCGGCCTCGGTCGCGGCGCGGTAGCAGGTCACACAGCCCTGGCCGACGTGCTGCCCGTGGGGGCAGGTCCAGTGGGCGGCCTCGGGGCCGGACCGGTCGCGGGCGCCGAAGACGGCGCTTTCGACTATGCGACGGCGTGTGGGGTGACCTGGTGCCTCGCTGATGGTGCGTCCTCCGGATGGTCGGACGGTCGGCCGAGGATCGTCACAGCTTCACGAGCTTGGCGTTCGGCGCGGGAACGCGGTAGGTCGCGGTGCCGAAGTCAATGAGAACGGCGACGTCCTGCTCGACCGCGAGGACCCGGCCGAGGCCGTACTTGTCGTGGCTGACACGGTCGCCGACCGTGTATTCCTCGACCGGCGGAGCCGGGATTTCCGGGGTGTTGAAGGGGCTGCCGGGCGGCCGCCGCCGGACTGTGGGCGCAGTACGTCTCATTTGAACAAGTATGCGCCCATCCTGCGGGTAAAGCGAGCCAGCTGGGAAAATGCGCCGCATGTCGCCGCGGTGATCCGGCTGGCGATCCGGGCGTGGCGAGCCGCCGGCGCCCGCGTCGGGCGCGGGCGCCGGCGGCGAAAAGCGCCGGGGTCAGGCGGTGACGATGTTCTCCGCCTGCAGGCCCTTCTGGCCCTGGACGACGTCGAAGGAAACCTTCTGGCCCTCGACCAGCTCACGGTAGCCGCCGTTGGAGACGATGCTGGAGTAGTGAGCGAAGACGTCGGCGCCGCCGCCGTCCTGCGCGATGAAGCCGAAGCCCTTTTCCGAGTTGAACCACTTGACGGTACCGGTGGCCATGTCGATCTCCTTCTGACAGTGCCGTTTACTGAGAATTCACACCTCGTGAATCTCGTGCCGCCGCAATGAACCCCCCGGGGAAACCGGCCAACAAAAAACGCGCCCGAAGATCACTCTGTCAGGCGCGCATAAGTCCTATGGGTACCATAACTGCAACCCGTCCAGGCTAACACACTCGTCCCACCTGCTCACGCACCGGCACGCCGGTACGCGTCGAGCACCAGGCCGTGGAAGTGGTGCACGGCGTGCTCCGACAGGCCGGACCCGTCCGGGTCGTACACGATCTTCCCCTGGGTGAAGGCGGGGGTGCGCATGCCGCGCTGGACGCTCTCCACCAGGGCGATGTCCTCCACCTGGAGGACCTCGTCGATGTAGCGGATGCTGTCCAGCTCCGCCTCGTCCGGCTCGGCGGTCTCCAGGTAGAAGTCCCAGGTCTCGCGGGTGCGCTCGGGCCCGTCGGGGATGATCTGCAGCACCATGAAGTTCCCGCGTCCGGGGTAGCGCAGCAGGCAGGTGTTGGGCCACAGCCACCAGACCGCGTGCTCGGTGACCGTCGCGCCCGAGACGTCGTAGGCGGAGTTCGCGGCCGTGCCGGCGTCGGCCATGTGACTGGAGTAGATCCCGTACGTGGTGACCTTGTAGGTGCTCATGTCCACCAGGGACACGAAGTCCTTGTGCGCCACGTGGCAGTGGTAGCACTCCAGGAAGTTGTCGACGACGTTCTTCCAGTTGGAGGCGATGTCGTAGGTGAGCCGGCGGGCGAGGGTCAGCCCGGCCACGTCGGGAGCGCGGGCCAGGACGTCCGCCTCCAGCCCGGCCGCCTGCTCCGCCAGTGGCGCCGCCGCCGGGTCGAGGTTGACGTAGACCATGCCGGCGAACTCGGCCACCTGGATCCGGTCCAGGCACACCCCGGAGGGGTCGAAGCCCGGCATGCCGCCGGTGTTGCGCGCCCGCCGCAGCCGGCCGGTCAGGTCGAAGGTCCAGGCGTGGTATGGGCACACGATGCTGCGCCGCACCCCCGAGCCCGACAGCAGCTCGTGCGCCCGGTGCTTGCACACGTTGTAGAACGCCCGCAACGTGCCGGTCTCGTCGCGGACGGCCGCGATCGGCATGCCGGCCACCGTGGCCGTCACGTAGCCGCCCGGCTCGCGCAGCTTCTCCCCGTGGCACAGCCACTGCCAGGTGCGCGCGAAGATCTCCCGCTGGTCGACGGCGAACCAGGCGGGATCGGTGTAGGCGTCGGCGTGCAGGGACATCGACAGCGCGGGATCGGGGTCGTATCCGGCGGCGATGCGCGCGAAGTCGGGGGATGTGTCCGGGCTCACCGGGCCTCCAGATGCGGCACGTGCGCAGGGCACCGAGACTAATGATCGGGACGGCGGCGGATCAATACCCGCCTTCCGCCGCACCTCGACATAACCCCGCTGACCTGCGGTTTCGGGTGAATTTCGATCGGGTCGGCGGGGTTCGGGGTAGGACGGCGTTGTCCCGATGGTAGGGAGATCGAGATGAGAACCGAGCGGGGGAAGATGCGCGATTCGGCCACGCGGCCGGCAAAGGAGAGACGGGGGCCCCGTGCTGGGGCCTCGGATCAGGGCGGGCGCGGATGGTGAGGCCGGCCGGGACGACCCGGCGCCCGGCCGCGCGGCAGGCCGGTCTGGCGCCGGCCCCCGACGCGGGGATGGAGCGGTTCGCCCGGCTCGCGGCCAGCGTCATGGGCGTGCCCGTGGCGATGGTGGCGCTGGCGGAGGCGGACCGGCTGACGCTGCCCGGCCTGGTCGGGCTCAAGGAGCGGCGGGACGCCCTGCGCCGGCTGCCGCTGTCGCGTTCGCTGTCCGGCCGGGTGACGGCGACCGGCGAGCCACTGGTCGTGACCGACGTGCGGGCCGACGTTCGCTTCGCCGGGCAGCCGCCGGTCGCCGAGCGGCAATGGGGCCTGGCCGCCTACGCCGGGATGCCGCTGACCGCCGCCGGCCAGGTGCTGGGCGTGTTGTGCGCGGCCGGCCCCGCCGCGCGGGCATGGACCGACGCGCAGCTGGCGGACCTGACCGACCTGGCCGCCGCCTGCTCGGCGGAGCTGCGGTCGCGGGCCGCCGCCAGGAGCGCGCTGCTGGCGCAGCAGGACGCCGAGCGGGACCACCGCGTCGCGGAGCAGGCCAGGCTGGCGGCCGAGCAGGCGGGCGTGCGCGCCCAGGCCGGATGGGACGCCGCCGAGCTGCTGCTGCGCGCCTCGCAGGAGCTGGCGGGCGCGGCCACGCTGGACGACGTGCAGCACCTGCTGCGCAACCTGGTCAGCGACCCGCTCAAGCCCGTGCGTACGAGCCTCATTCTGCTTCAGGACGGCCGGCTGCGCCCGATGCCGGACACGGGGACGGAGCCGGTGCCGCCCGGCGCCCGGCCCGCGCTCTCCTGCGCGCTGGACGAGAACCATCCGGTGGCCCACGCGGCGCGGGAGCGGCGGCTGGTCTCCGCCGGCGACCCCGGCGAGCTGGCCCGCGCGTACGGCGAGGGCGTCGCGGGCGCGTTCGCCCTGCTGGACGTCCGCGCGCTGGTGTGCGTGCCGCTGGCGCACGCCGGCGAGGTGCACGGGGTGCTGCTGATCGGCTGGGGCGAGCCGCACCACGCGGGCCCCTCGGAACGGGCGGTGCTCACCGCGATCGCCGGCTACGTCAGCCAGGCGGTGCAGCGGGCCAGCGTGCTGGACGAGCGGGTCAGCGTGGCCCGCCAGCTGCAGAGCGCGATGCTGACCGACCTGCCGGCCGCCCCCGGCCTGGACCTCGCCGCGCTCTACCTGGCCGCGGCGACCGACGACCTCGTGGGCGGCGACTGGTACGACGCCTTCCCGCTGCCCGGCCAGACCCCGGCGGCCCCCGCCCTGACCATCGCGGTCGGGGACATCACCGGCCACGACATGCAGGCCGCCACCGTCATGGGGCAGACCCGCGCCATGCTGCGCCAGGCCGTGCTCGACCATCCGGGGCTCGGGCCCGCGGCCGCCGTCACCGCGCTCCAGCAGGCCTGCGGGGTGCTGGACCTGCACCTGAGTGGAACGCTCCTCCTCGGTCACCTGGCCCCGGCCGCCAGGTCCGGGAGCTGGAGCTTCACCTGGACCAACGCGGGGCATCCGCCGCCGCTGCTGGCGCGTCCCGGCGCGCCGGCCGAGTGCCTGGAGGAGCACGGCGTCCTGCTGTTCCCCGGCCTGGACCCCGGCCCGCGCCACGACCACCAGCGCTTCCTCAAGCCGGGCGCCGTCCTGCTGCTCTACACCGACGGGCTCGTGGACCGGCCGGGCACCACCATCGACGAGGCGACGGCCGAGGTCATCGCCGTGCTGGGCGCCTGCAGGGACCGGCCGCTGCCCGACCTGCTGAACGCCGTGGCCGCGGTGGCCGGGGACCACCCGGACGACGACATCGCGCTGCTCGCCATCCGGGTGCCGCCCGGGTAGGCGGGTCAGGCGGTTCGCAGCCAGTCGAGCGTGAAGCGGGCGAAGACGATGCCGCCGGTGTCGCCGATCTCGTAGAGCACGCCGGCCTGGCCGTCGGCGAGCACGGCCATGGTGGAGTAGCCGGCCGTGCCGGTCCTGATCAGCGCCCTGGTCGGCCAGGTGGCGCCGTCGTCGGTGGACAGGCGTACGGTCAGGTCGCTGCGTGCGCTCGGGTGGGCGTTGCCGCTGTAGAGGGCCGTCGCGGTGCGGACGGGCGCGCCGTTCGAGCCGCGCTGCGCGGGCGTGAGGTAGGACAGCTCGTCGGCGTTGCACAGCGGGTCGTTGAGCACCGCGCTGGCCGTGGCCGCGCCGAACGTCACCCCGCCGTCGGTGGAGGTGGCGAGATAGCGGGAGCGGACGGAGTTGTGCCGCATGTTCTGGGTGACGGCGCCGGTCGAGCGCTCGACGGCCTTGCTCTCGTTCACGCCGCCGGCCGCGGAGGAGCCGCGCCGCCAGGTGACGCCGTGGTCGTCGCTGTAGATGTTCGCCGCGTGGCTGGTGCCGGCGGAGTCACGGTAGACGATGGGCTGCACGAGCCGGCCGGTGCTGGTCTGGACGCCGTGCCCGGAGGAGGCGAAGAGCTGCTGCCAGCTCGGGTCCTTGACGGACGGGTTGAGCTCCACGGGCGCGCTCCACGTCACGCCGTGGTCGGTGCTCTTGACGTACTGGATGTGCAGGCTGTCGCGGTCGCCGGCGGCGTTGGAGCCGGAGCCGGCGGACCAGAAGCTGATGCCGGGCCGGGGCGAGTAGGTGTAGAAGACGTAGGCGGTCCCGGTCGCCCGGTCGACCAGCACGCTGGGGTCGCCGACGCCCTCCGACGTGGTGGCCGCGTGGTGGATGACGCGCGGCGCCTGCCAGGTCAGGCCGCCGTCGGTGCTGCGCATCAGCACGATCTGGATGTTGTTGGTGCCGCCGCCGAGGTCGTAGGAGCCGTCCACGCGGGCGTCGGCGACGGCGAGGATCGTGCCGTCGCCGGTGACCGCCATGCCGGGGATGCGCACCGACTTCACGGTGCCGGCGTACGTGCCGTCCGGGCCGTTGAGCCCGCTGATCGTGGTGCTGGTGCGCAGCAGCGTGGTCGTGTTGAGCTGCGGCGTGCCGGCGGCCAGGCCGCAGCGGGCGGTGCCGGAGCGGGTGGTGTCGAATCCGTCGGTGACGGTCCGCAGCGAGTAGGGCGTCCCCGCGGGCACCGTCCAGTAGAGCAGCGCGTTGCCGCCCGCGGCGATGGTGCGCGTCCACGGCGAGCCGCTGCGGCCCGGCCAGGTGACCGTGAACGTCCGCTGCGCGCCGGTGCGGTTCTCCAGGACGAGCTGGAGGCGGCTGTCGGTGCAGTCGAACCCGGCGGTCGCCGAGATGCCGGAGGCGTCCGCGGCGGCGGGCGCGGGGGAGAGGGCGGCCGTGGCCGCGAGGAACAGGACGAGGGCTAAGAGGCCGCGCAGCATGATCGCTCCTTGGTCGAGGGGGTGGAAGAGCAACCGAGCGTCAGACGTCAGACGTCCCGTACGCTAGATCGCCGGCGGCGACCCGTCAACGGCCCCCTCCGGCCCGAGGGTCAGAGCCCGCGGTTCTCCTTCAGGTGCCGCCGCACGGGGGCGTAGTGGGCGGCGACCGCGTCGGTGAACCCGTCGAGGTCGCGGGCGAACAGCGCCTCGACGATCGCGTGGTGGGCCGCCACCGTCTCGCGCACCGACGCGGGCGTGGTGTGCAGCGCCGGCGCCACGATCGCGTGCACGTCCCAGAAGGCGGCGGTGAGCTGGGTGACCAGCTCGTTGCCGAGCGGCTTCATGAGCAGCAGGTGGAACTCCCTGTCCTGCTCGATGAACGTCTTGCCGGCCCGCGCCCGCTCGTCCATCTGGTCGGCGAGCCGCCCCAGCTCCAGGTGCAGGTCCTGGTCGAGCGCGGTGGTGATGGCGGCCGCCAGCCCTTGCTCCAGCGTCTGGCGCACCTCGACCAGCTCGGCCAGCACCCGGAAGTCGTCGTCGCGGCTGAGCAGGCCGCGGAAGGTGAGGCTCTCGACCAGGGCGGCCAGCGACAGCGTGCCGACGTAGGTGCCGTAACCGTGCCTGACCTCGACGATGTCGAGCGCGGTGAGGATCCGGATCGCCTCGCGCACGCTGGACCGGCTCGCGCCGACCGCCGCGCACAGCTCCGCCTCGGTGGGCAGGGCGTCGCCGGGGCCGAGGCGGTTCTGCAGGATGTACTGCTTGATGCGCTCCGCCACCTCGCGCGGGCGTAGTTGCGCACTGCGAGCGGGTCGCGAGATGGGGTCGATCACGGCCAACATCTTGCCCTTTCGTTCATAAGTCGTCTACATTCGCGCAGACCGACGTTAGACGTCAGACATCGTATGCCCATGCGCCTCGGCGTGACATCCAGAACCCGCACCACCACCCGAGAGGGGACGCCATGCCCAACCCCCAAGCGTCCGTCAACCGCCGCGACTTCCTGCGGTTCGTGGGGGCCGTGAGCGCCGCCACCGCTTTCACGGGCTCGCTCGCCGCCTGCTCTGGCCCCGCCTCCACCGGCAGCGCGGCCCCCGCCGCCGGCGCCGACACGATCGAGGCGGGCATCTCGTACGCGCTGTCGACCGGGTTCGACCCGATGACCTCCTCCGGCGCCACCCCCGTCGCCGCCAACATGCACGTCTTCGAGGCGTTGTTCGACCTCGACCCGGTCACCCGCGAGTCGTACGCGGCCCTCGCGGCCGGCGAGCCGCAGCAGGTGGACGACACCACCGTCAGGATCGCCCTGCGCGACGGCGCCACCTTCCACGACGGCTCGCCGGTCACGGCCGCCGACGTGGCCTTCAGCTTCGCCCGCGTGCTGGACCCGGCCAACGCCTCCCTCATGGTGCAGTTCATCCCGTTCGTGTCGCAGGTCACCGCCGTGGACGACAAGACCGTGGAGATCAAGCTCAAGCACGCCTTCCCGCTGCTGAAGGAGCGGCTGGCGGTCGTCAAGGTCGTGCCGAAGGCGCTCGTGGAGAAGGACAAGGCCGGCTTCGACGCCAAGCCGGTGGGCTCAGGACCGTACCGCGTGCTTGAGGCCACCAAGGAGGACAAGATCGTCTTCGAGCGGTGGGACAAGTACAACGGCCCGCGGCCCGCGAAGGTCAAGAGCATGACCTGGCGGCTGCTGTCCGACCCGTCGGCGCGGGTGACCGCGCTGGAGTCGGGGCGCGTCGCCGCCATCGAGGACGTCCCCTACCTCGACGCCGAGAAGGTGGGCCAGAAGCACAAGATGGAGTCGGTCCAGTCCTTCGGCCTGCTCTTCCTCATGTTCAACTGCTCCCGCAAGCCCTTCGACGACAAGCGGGTGCGCCAGGCGCTGCACTACGCCATCGACAAGGACAAGGTCATCCGGACCGGCATGCTCGGCAACGGCGCCGCCGCCACCGGCTACGTCCAGGAGACGCACCCCGCCTACGCCCGCGCCGCCACCGTCTACGGCTACGACCCCGACAAGGCCAAGGCCCTGCTCAAGGAGGCCGGCGTCGACAAGCTCGACATCACCATGGTCACCACGGACGCCGGCTGGGTGAAGGACATCGTCCCCATCATCAAGGAGTCCTGGGACGCCGTCGGCGTCTCCACCACCCTCGACATCGGCCAGTCCGGCGGCCAGTACACCAACAAGATCGACCCCGGCGAGTTCGAGGTCCTGGTCGCGCCCGGCGACCCCTCGGTGTTCGGCAACGACATGGACCTGCTGCTGCGCTGGTTCTACGACGGCATCTGGCCCACCAAGCGCTACCGCTGGGACGGCACCGCCGAGGCGAAGAAGATGCTGGAGCTGCTCGACGCCGCGGTCCAGACCGACGACGCCGCCGAGCAGAAGAAGCTGTGGGCCCAGGCGGTGGACCTGGCCGCCGAGGAGGCGCCGCTCTACCCGATCCTGCACCGCAAGCTGCCGACCGCCTGGGACGACAAGGTACTGTCCGGCTTCAAGCCCATCCCCACGACGGGCCTGTCCTTCCTCGACGTCGCGCGCGTCTGACCCCCGCTCCGACAAGAAAGCACCATGTTCGCATTCCTCCGGATGACCGCGAGACGGCTGGTGACGCTGCCGCCCATGCTGCTGGGCGTCACCCTGCTGGTCTTCGTGGTCCTCCAGTTCTCGCCCAACGACCCGGCCTACAACGCGCTGGGCGAAGGCGCGAGCCCAGAGGCGCGTGCCGCCTACCGGGCCGAGCACGGCCTGGACGACCCGCTTCCGGTGCGCTACGTGCGCTTCCTGGGGCAGCTCGTCCAGGGCGACCTGGGCTACACCGCCCCGCCGGCCGCCCCTGTGGTGGACCGGGTCGTCACGGCCTTCCCCCTCACCATGCAGCTCACCGCCCTCGGCCTGGTGCTCGCCGTCGCCGGCGCCCTGGCCTTCGGCGTCGTCGGCGCGCTGTACCGGGACCGGTGGCCGGACCAGCTCACCCGCGTGCTGTCCGTCGCCGGGGTGGCGGTGCCGTCGTTCTGGCTGGGCATCCTGCTCATCCAGGAGTTCGCGCTCGGCCTCGACGTCTTCCCGACCGGCGGCTACGTCAACCCGGCCGACTCCCCGGCGGGCTGGCTGCGGTCGCTCACGCTGCCCGCGGTGGCGATCGCCGTGCCCGTCGCGGCCTCGCTGTCGCGCCTGGTGCGCACCTCGATGGTGGAGGAACTCGACAAGGACTACGTACGGACGGCGACCGGCAACGGCCTGCCCCGCGCCGTCGTCGTCCGCGGGGCGCTGCGCAACGCGCTCATCACCCCGCTGACCGTGCTCGGCCTGCGGGTCGGCTACCTGCTGAGCGGCGCCGTCGTCATCGAGACGATCTTCGACCTGCCGGGCATGGGCAAGCTCATCCTCGAAGGCGTCACCAACGGCGACGTGGCGCTGGTGCAGGGCGCGGTGCTGACGATCGCGCTGGCGTTCCTCGTCGTCAACCTGGTGGTGGACCTGCTCTACCTCGTCGTCAACCCGCGGATCAGGGTGGTGTGAGACATGCTCAGAGCAGGACTGACCGCCCGGCTGTCCCGGGCCGGGATCGGCTTCCGCCGCCTCTCGCCGGTCGCCGCCGTCTCCCTGGCCGTGCTGGTCGCCGTCGCGCTGTTCGCGGTGCTCGCGCCGCTGTTCGCCGGCGACCCGCTCGCCACCGGCACGCCCGCCGCCCCGCCGGGCGGCGACCACTGGCTCGGCACCGACCGGGCCGGGCGCGACGTGTTCGCCAGGATCGCGCACGGCGCCCGCTCCTCGCTGCTCATCGGCCTCGGCGCCACCGCGCTCGCCGTGCTGGCCGGCGCGGTGCTGGGCAGCCTCGCGGCCACCTCGCGCAAGGCCGTCAACGAGGGCATCATGCGCGTCCTGGACGTGATCATGGCCTTCCCCGGCATCGCGCTCGCCGCGGTGCTCGTCGCGGTGTTCGGCCGCCACCTGCCCGTCCTCATCATGACGATCGCCTTCCTGTACGTGCCGCAGCTCACCCGCGTCGTACGCGCCAACGTCCTCGCCCAGTACGGCGAGGACTACGTCGCCGCGGAGCAGGTGCTCGGCGCGCCCCGCAGGCACATCCTGATCAGGCACGTCGCCGTCAACTGCGCCGCGCCGATCATGGTCTTCGCCACCGTCCTCGTGGCCGACGCGATCATCTTCGAGGCCAGCCTGTCCTTCATCGGCGCGGGCATCCAGGACCCGGCGCCGAGCTGGGGCAACGTCCTCGCCTACGGCCGGCAGATCGTGCTGTCCGGCGGCTGGTGGGCCACGTTCTTCCCCGGCCTGGCGATCCTCGTCACCGTGCTCGCGCTCAACCTGCTGGCCGAGGGGCTGACCGACGCCTGGGCCGCGCCGCGCTCGGCCCGCCGCACGGCGGCCGTCCGCGCCGAGGAGGAGAGCGCGCCGCGGACCGCCCCCGCGCAGGCCGCCGAGGTGGACGACGCGCTCGCCCGGCTCGCCGACCGGGTGCGCGAACGGGCGCCGCGCGTCCCGCCGCTGCCGCCCGGGGCCGCGCCCCTGCTGTCGGTCGAGGACCTCACGATCCGCTTCCCGCAGCGCTACGGCGACGTCCCCGTCGTCCAGGGGCTCTCCTTCGACGTCCGCGTCGGCGAGACGCTGGGCCTGGTGGGGGAGTCCGGCTGCGGCAAGAGCCTGACCAGCTTGGCGATCATGGGGCTGCTGCCGCGCGGCGCCGAGACCAGCGGCCGCATCCTGTACGAGGGCCGCGACATCCTCGACCTGCCGCCCCGCGAGCGGCGGGCCATCTCCGGCCCGGAGATCGCCATGGTCTACCAGGACGCCATGTCGTCGCTGAACCCGTCCGTCCTCGTCGGCACCCAGCTGCGCCAGCTCACCAGGCGGGGCGGCACCCGTACGCCGGAGGAGCTGCTCGAACTCGTCGGCCTCGACCCGCGCCGCACCCCGAGCAGCTACCCCCACGAGCTGTCCGGCGGCCAGCGCCAGCGGGTGCTCATCGCGATGGCGCTGTCCCGCAGCCCGCGCCTGCTGGTCGCCGACGAGCCGACCACCGCGCTCGACGTGACCGTGCAGGCCCAGGTGGTCGAGCTGCTGATCCGGCTGCGCGAGGAGCTCGGCTTCGCCATGGTGCTGGTCTCCCACGACCTCGGCCTGGTCGGGCAGCTCGTGCACCGCGTCGCCGTCATGTACGCGGGCCAGCTCGCCGAGGTCGGCGCCACCGGCTCGCTGCTGTCCGGCGCCCGCCACCACTACGCCCGCGGCCTGCTCGGCTCGGTGCTCACCCTGGAGGCGGGGGCGAAGCGGCTGCACCAGGTGGCCGGCATGGTGCCCGCCCCGCAGGACTTCGGGCCCGGCTGCCGCTTCGCCAACCGGTGCCCGGCGGCCGACGCGCTCTGCCGCGCCGAGACGCCGCCGCTGGCCGGCGATCCGCGCGAGCACGCGCGGGCCTGCTTCCACCCCGGAGGGGGACAGTCGTGACCGAACCCGTCGTCAGCCTCGAACACGTGCACGTCGTGCACACCGCGCGCAGCGGCGGGCTGATCCACCGCGACAAGGTGCACGCGCTCAGCGACGCCACCGTGTCCGTACGCCGCGGCGAGATCCTCGGCGTGGTCGGCGAGTCGGGGTGCGGCAAGTCCACCCTGGCCAAGGTGGTGGTCGGCCTCCAGGCCCCCACCTCCGGAACGGTGCGCTTCCGCGGCGAGGACCTGTGGACGCTGCCGGCCAGACGCCGCCGCCGCGAGGCCGGCGCCGCGGTCGCCATGGTGTTCCAGGACGCCTCCACCGCGCTGAACCCCCGCCTGCCCGTCCGCCGCATCCTGCGCGACCCGCTCGACGTGCACCGCAGGGGGACGCCCCGCCAGCGCGAGGAGCGGGTACGCGACCTGCTCGACCTCGTCGGGCTGCCCGGCCACGTCGCCGCGGCGCTCCCCGGGCAGCTGTCCGGCGGGCAGCGCCAGCGGGTCGCCGTCGCGCGCGCCCTGACCCTCGAACCCGACGTGATCGTCGCCGACGAGCCCACCAGCGCGCTCGACGTCTCCGTCCGCGCCCAGGTGCTCAACCTGCTGCTCGACCTGCGGACAGAGCTCGGGCTGGGGCTGGTGTTCATCTCCCACGACATCCAGACGGTGCGCTACCTGGCCGACCGGATCGCGGTGATGTACCTCGGCCGGGTCGTCGAGGAGGGCCCGACCGCCGAGGTGGCCGGGCACGCCCGCCACCCCTACACCCGGGCCCTGTTCTCCGCCACGCCCAGCCTGCTCGACGACGGCGAGCGGATCGTCCTCACCGGCCCGGTCCCGTCGGCCACCCACCCGCCGTCCGGATGTCCCTTCCGCACCCGCTGCTGGAAGGCCACCGACGCGTGCGCCGCCGAGTTCCCTTCCGCGACGCACGCCGAAGCCGACCCCGCGCACTCCTGGCACTGCCTCCACCCCGAAACCCCTGTAAGGAGCGTCCTTTGAGTCCCCGCACACCCCGCTTCCGCGGCGTCGTCCCCCCGATCGTCACGCCACTGACGACGGAGGGCGAGGTCGACGCGGCATCGCTGGAGCGGCTGGTCGAGTTCCTGATCGAGGCGGGTGTCGACGCGCTGTTCGCGCTCGGCAGCTCCGGCGAGAGCGCCTTCCTCACCGACTCCCGCCGGGACAGGGCGCTGGAGGTCGTGATCCGGACGGCGGCGGGCCGGGTGCCCGTGCTCGCCGGCTGCATCGAGACCACCACCCCCCGCGTGATCGAACGGGCCGAGATCGCCGCCAAGCTCGGCGCGGACGCCGTCGTGGTGACCCCGCCGTTCTACGCCCGCGTCCACCCCGTCGAGGTCGACCGGCACTTCCGCGCCGTCAAGGCGGCCGTCGAGGTGCCGCTCCTCGCCTACGACGTGCCGGTGTCGGTGCACACCAAGCTCACCGTCGAGCAGACCCTGGCGCTGGCCGCCGACGGCGTCATCGACGGCCTCAAGGACTCCAGCGGCGACGACGTCGGCTTCCGCCAGGTCGTCCTGGGCGCGTCCGGGATGCCGGGCTTCTCGGCGCTGACCGGGCACGAGGTCGTGGTCGACGCGATGATGCTGGCCGGAGCCGACGGCGCCGTGCCCGGCCTCGCCAACGTCGACCCGCACGGCTACGTACGGCTGCTGCGGGCCTGCGCCGAGGCCCGCTGGGCGGACGCCAGGGCCGAGCAGGACCGCCTGGCCCGGCTGTTCCGCATCGTCGAGGCCGCTTCCCCGGACAGCGCGGGCGGCAGCACGCGGGGCGTCGGCGCGTTCAAGACCGCGCTCGCCCTGCGGAAGGTCATCGACCGGGCCGCCGTCGCCGCGCCGATGCGCGAGCTGACCGCCGAGGAGACCCGGACCGTGGCCGCCCGGCTGGAGGAGGCCGGGCTGCTGTGAGTCTCGTCGTCGGCCTCGACATCGGCGGGACGAAGACCGCCGCCGGCCTGGTCGATCCCTCCGGCGAGCTGCTGGAGACCGCGACCAGGCCCACCCCCGGCGCCGAGGGCCGCGAGGCGATCCTCGCCACGGCCGCCGGTCTCGTCCGCTCCCTCCTCCGGGAGGGCGTGACCGCCGTCGGCGTCGGCAGCGCGGGCGTCATCGACCCCGTACGCGGGGTGGTCGTCTCCGCCACCAGCGCGCTCGCCGGCTGGGCCGGCACCGACCTGCGCGGCGAGCTGTCGCGCAGGCTGGGCCTGCCGGTGGCCGTCGACAACGACGTGCACGCGCACGCCCTCGGCGAGCTGTGGCGCGGCGCCGCCGCCGGCCACGCCGACGTCCTGCTCGTCGCCGTCGGCACCGGCGTCGGGGCCTCGTTGGTCCTCGGCGGGCGGGTCCGGCACGGGGCGCACGCGGTGGCCGGTCACGCGGGGCACGTCCCCGTGGCGGCGGCGGCCGGGCTGCCGTGCCCGTGCGGCGGCCAGGGGCACGTGGAGGCGGTCGCGTCCGGGCCCGCGCTGCTCGGCGCGTACCGCCGCCGGGCCGGGACGGAGACCGCCGGCGGCCTCGCCGAGGTCGCCCGGCTGGCCGCTGCGGGCGATCCGGTGGCGGCCGAGGTCCTGGCCACCGGCGCGACCGCGCTCGGCCAGGCGATCGGCGGGCTGATGAACGTCCTCGACCCCGAGATCGTGATCATCGGCGGGGGCGTCGCCGGATGCGGCGAGCCCTGGTGGGGGCCGCTGCGCGCGGCAGTCGCCGCCGAGACGCTGCCCGCCCTCCGGGACGTCCCGGTCCGGCCCGCCGCCCTCTCCGCAACCGCCGCCCTCCTCGGCGCCGCCCGCCTGGCCCTGACCACGGACTTCGGCGGGCCAGCGCCAGAATGACCCCACCGCCGCCCTCTCCGGGCTGCCCGCCTGGGCCTGATCACGGGCGGTGGCGGGCCAGGGCCAGAATGACCTCTCAGGACAGACCGATGACCCCCATCGCCGCCCTCCGCGGGGCTGCCCGTCTGGGCCTGCCTGCGGGCGGTGGCGGGTCGGGGGCCGAATGACCTATCAGGAAGGACCGATGACTCCCACTGCCGCTCATCCCGTGCTGGAGGCGATCCGGGGCCGGCTCGTGGTCTCGTGCCAGGCCTACCCCGGTGAGCCGATGCGCGACCCCGACACCATGCGCCGCGTCGCCGAGGCCGTCGCGGCGGGCGGCGCCGCCGGGATCCGCGCCCAGGGCGTCGAGGACCTCCGGCGGATCCGGGCCGCCCTGGACCTGCCGCTCATCGGCCTGTGGAAGGACGGCGACGGCGACGTCTACATCACCCCGACCCTGGAGCACGCCCTGGCCGTCGCCGAGGCGGGCGCCGACGTCGTGGCCGTGGACGGCACCGGCCGCCCGCGGCCCGACGGCCGCGGTCTCGCCGAGACCGTGACGGCCGTCCACGAGCGGACCGGCCGGCTCGTCATGGCCGACGTGTCCACGTACGAGGAGGGCGTCGCCGCCGCCGAGGCCGGCGCGGACGTCGTCGGGACCACCCTGGCCGGCTACACGCCCTACTCCCGCAAGACCGACGGCCCCGATCTCGACCTGCTCGCCAGGCTCGCCGCCGACCTGCCCGTCCCGGTGGTCGCCGAGGGCCGCGTCCACACGGTGGAGCAGGCCGGGGCGGCGATCGAGGTGGGCGCGTACGCGGTCGTCGTCGGCACCGCCATCACCCACCCCACGACGATCACCCGCTGGTTCGCCGAGCGCGTCACGAGCACCGCGCCCCGCCCCTGACCGGCCGGGCCTACGCCGTGCGGCTCAGGACGTGAGCCGGCCGGGAGAGGCTGCCAGCGGCGGCTCACTCACGGCACGGACGCTTCTCGGCGTCCGTGCCGCGGTCAGCCACAGGCCGGTGAACACGGCGCAGGCCAGCGTCACGGCGCCCGCCGCGAGGAAGGCGCTGTTGAGTGCCGACTCGAAGGAGGCGCCGCCGGACTCCCGCGTGTGGACGATCGCCCCGAGCACCGCCACGCCGAGCACCGCGCCGATCTGCCGGGTGGTGCTGCTGACGCCCGAGGCGAGGCCCCCCTCCTGCGGGCTGACCGCCTGGACGGCGGCCCCGGTCAGCGGCGACATGGCGAGTGCGAACCCGATGCCGACGACCGCCAGCCGCCACCACACGTTCCCGTAGCCGGTGTCTGCGTGGACGAGGCCCAGCGCCAGCAGCCCCAGCCCGGCCAGCGCCAGGCCGATGCTGACGACGACGCGGAAGCCGTACCTGGCCGCGAACCGGCCCGCGAACGGGCTGACGATCACCATGGCCAGCGTGGCGGGCAGGGTCCGCAGCCCGGCGACCAGGATCGACGTGCCCTGGACGTGGACGAAGAACTGGGAGAAGAAGAACGACGAGCCCATCAGCGCGAACCCGACCACGACCATCGCCGTGTTGGACGCCGTGAACAGCCGCTCACGAAACAGCCGCAGTGGCAGCATCGGCGTCGGCACCCGGCCCTCGACCACGACGAACGCGGCCAGGAGCGCCAGCCCGGCGGCGAAGCTGCCCAGGATCACCGGCGAGGTCCACCCTCGGGAACCGCCCTCGATCAGGCCGTAGGTCACGGCGCCCACGCCGGCGACGGACAGGACCGTGCCGGGGACGTCGATCGGCGGCGCGCCCGGGTTGCGGGACTCGCTCAGCACGCGCAGCCCGGCCACCAGCAGGACCGCCCCGATGGGCACGTTGACCAGGAAGATGGCGGGCCAGCCGAAGGACTCCACCAGGATCCCGCCCGCCAGCGGCCCGGCGGCCAGGCCGATGCCGCTGAACCCGGCCCACAACCCGATCGCCCTGACGCGCTCCTTCGGTGCGGGGTACGCGGCGACGAGCAGCGCCAGCGAGGCGGGGCTCAGCGCCGCGGCGCCGACGCCCTGCAGCACCCGCCCGGCGATGAGCCAGCCGATCGAGGGCGCGAGCGAGCACACCACCGACGCGGCCGTGAACACCACCAGCCCGGCCAGGAAGACCCGCCTGCGGCCGAACCGGTCGGCGAAGACGCCGCCCGGCAGCAGCAGCATGGCCACCAGCAGCACGTAGGCGTCGACGATCCACTGCAGGCCGGTCAGCCCGGTGTGGAGCCGCTGCTCCATGTCGGGCAGGGCGGCGCCGACGATCGTGTTGTCGAGCAGCACCATGAACTGACCTGCGCAGGTCAGCGTGAGCAACGCTTTCACGCACATCCCTTCTAAAAGCAGTGATTAACTGCGTTTAGAAGGGACCTTAACACAGTTCCCGACTGCGTTAAGGTGGGGTATGGATGAGCAGAAGCGGGCCAGACGGCCCGGCGGGCGCAGCGCCCGGGTCCGCGCGGCGGTGCACCAGGCCGTGACCGAGCTGGTCGGCGAGCGCGGCTACGGAAACTTCACCATCGGCGACATCGCGGCCCGCGCGGGCGTGGCCGACACCAGCCTCTACCGCCGGTGGGGCAACCTCCAGGCCCTGCTCGGCGACGTACTGCTGGCCCGGCTCAACACGCAGGCGCCGATGCCCGACACCGGCAACCTGGCCGACGACCTGCGCACCTACGCCGCCAACGTGGTCCGTGAGGTCACCGGGCCCGACGGGCTGGCGCTGGTGCGGCTCGCCGTCGCGCTCTCGGGAGAGGGGCAGCAGGGCCTTCAGGCGCGCGACGAGCTCCTGGCCGAGCGCGCCAGGCAGATGCAGGTCCTGCTCGACCGCGCCCGCGACCGCGGCGAGGACCCGCCCGACGCGCTGGAGGTGCTGGACCATCTCCTGGCGCCGATCTACATACGCGTCCTGTTCGGCGCGGGCCCGCTCACCCCCGACTACCTCGACCGGCTGGTCGACCGGTTGCTCGCCTGATCCGGTGTCCGGCGGGTGGAGGATGGATCGGCGGCCGCCGCGGCGGCGGATTTCGTCCGCCTCGTGGATGCCAGGGCTGGCGGGATGATTCTGCCGCTGCTGCGGTGGCCGGCGGGTATTCAGGCTTGAATGTGCGGAAGGTAGGGTGAGGGCTTGTGACGACGTTCCGGATCAGCGAGGCCGCGGCGCTGCTCGGGGTCAGCTCCGACACCGTACGCCGGTGGGTGGACGCGGGCCGGCTGACCGCCGAGCGGGACGAGCACGGCCACCGGCAGGTGAACGGCGTCGACCTGGCCGCCTTCGCCCGCGCCCAGGTCGAGGAGGTGGACGGCGGCCGTTCGTCGGCGCGCAACCGTTTTCGCGGGATCGTCACCGACGTGATCCGCGACGCGGTGATGGCGCAGGTGGAGATCGCCGCGGGCCCGTTCCGCGTGGTGTCGCTGATGAGCCGTCAGGCCGCCGACGAGCTGGGTCTGGAGCCGGGGGTGGTGGCGGTCGCCGTGATCAAGTCCACCAACGTCGTCGTGGAGATCCCCGGTCACGAGCGCGTGTCCGGTCACGTGTGAGGAGCTCCCCTTGGTGTTCAGGCGTCTTTCCCGATGGGCGATCGCCCTGCCCGTCGCGCTCGCGCTGGCGGGCCTGTCCGGTTGCGGCTCGGGCGAGCCGGCCGCGACCTCCGCTTCAGGCTCGGCCCCGGCCGCAGGTGGCGGGGCGAAGGAGGTGACGGTGTTCGCCGCGGCGTCGCTGACCGGGACGTTCACCGAGCTCGGCAAGACCTTCGAGGCCGCGCATCCGGGCACGACGGTGAGGTTCAACTTCGGCTCCAGCGCGACGCTGGCCCAGCAGATCGTCCAGGGGGCGCCCGCCGACGTGTTCGCCGCGGCGAGCCCGGCCACGATGAAGACCGTCACCGACGCGTCGCTGGCGGCCTCGCCGGTCACGTTCGTCCGCAACAAGCTGCAGATCGCCGTGCCGAAGGACAACCCCGCCAAGGTGGACGAGCTGAAGGACCTCACCGACGCCAAGGTGAAGGTGGCGCTCTGCGCCGAGCAGGTGCCGTGCGGCGCGGCGGCGGTCAAGGCGCTGGACGCGGCCGGCCTGAAGGTCACCCCGGTCACCCTGGAGCAGGACGTCAAGGCCACCCTCACCAAGGTCGAGCTGGGTGAGGTGGACGCGGCGCTGGTCTACAGGACGGACGTGATCGCCTCGGCGGGCAAGGTGACCGGCATCGAGTTCCCCGAGGCGGACCAGGCGATCAACGACTACCCGATCGCCACGCTGGCCAAGGCCCCCGCCGGCGATCTGGCCGGGCAGTTCGTGGACCTCGTGCTGTCGCAGCAGGGCAAGGACGTGCTGACCAGGGCCGGCTTCGAGGCTCCCTGACCGCCCATGAACCTCTCGCCACAGGAGCATGCCGACCTGACAGGGTCCGGCGGCCGGCGGGCCGCGGGCCGTGGGATCGCCGGGCGGCTGCCGTGGATGCTGGTGCTGCCCGCCGTCGCGGGCCTGGTCTTCCTGGTGTTGCCGCTGGCCGGGCTGCTGATCCGGGCTCCCTGGCCGACGCTGCTGGAGCGGCTGGCCGAGCCGCACGTGCTGGAGGCGCTGCGGCTGTCGCTGGTGTGCGCCACCGTCGCCACCGCCTTCTGCCTGCTGCTCGGGGTGCCGCTCGCCTGGCTGCTGGCCCGGGTGGAGTTCCCCGGGCGGCGGCTGGTGCGGGCGCTGGTCACCGTGCCGCTGGTGCTGCCGCCGGTCGTGGGCGGCGTCGCGCTGCTGCTGGTGCTCGGCCGGCGCGGGCTCGTGGGGCAGTGGCTGGAGTCGAGCTTCGGCGTCACGCTGCCGTTCACCACCGCCGGGGTGATCGTGGCCGAGGCGTTCGTGGCGATGCCGTTCCTGGTGATCAGCGTGGAGGGCGCGCTGCGCGGCGCCGACCAGCGCTTCGAGGAGGCCGCCGCGACGCTCGGCGCGTCCCGCTGGACCGTCTTCCGCCGGGTGACGCTGCCGATGGTGATGCCGGGCGTGGTGGCGGGGGCGGTGCTGTGCTGGGCGCGGGCGCTCGGCGAGTTCGGCGCGACCATCACCTTCGCCGGCAACTTCCCCGGCACCACCCGCACCATGCCGCTGGCCGTCTACCTCGAGCTGGAGACCGAGCCGGAGGCCGCCATCGTGCTCAGCCTCGTGCTGCTGGCCGTCTCGGTGATCATCCTGGCCAGCCTGCGCGACCGGTGGGTGAGCGCCGCATGACCCTCGACGCCCGCCTGGTGGTCACCCGGGCCGCCTTCACCCTCGATCTCGACCTGCGCGTCGCCGCCGGCGAGGTGGTCGCGCTGCTCGGGCCCAACGGCGCGGGCAAGACCACCGCGCTGCGCGCCCTGGCCGGGCTGACCGGCCTGTCGGAGGGCGAGATCGTCCTCGACGGCCGCCCGCTGCACACCCTGCCCGCGGAGCAGCGCCCGATCGGCATGGTGTTCCAGGACTACCTGCTCTTCCCTCACCTGTCGGCCCTGGACAACGTCGCCTTCGGGCCGCGCTGCCAGGGCGTGCCGAAGGCCGAGGCCCGCCGCGCCGCCGCCGCCCTGCTGGAGCGGGTCGGGCTGGCCGACCGGGCCGCCGCCAGGCCCCGGCAGCTGTCCGGCGGGCAGGCCCAGCGGGTCGCGCTCGCCCGCGCGCTGGCCGTACGCCCGGAGCTGCTGCTGCTGGACGAGCCGCTCGCCGCGCTGGACGCCCACACCCGGCTGGAGATCCGCTCCCAGCTCCGCCGCCACCTGGCGGACTTCGACGGGGCCACCGTGCTGGTCACCCACGACCCCCTCGACGCGATGGTGCTGGCCGACCGGCTGATCGTCATCGAAGACGGCGCGATCGTCCAGCAGGGCCCGCCGGCCGAGGTCGCCCGCCGCCCGCGCACCGACTACGTGGCCCGCCTGGTCGGGCTCAACCTCTATCGGGGCGTGGCCGAAGGAGCCCTGGTCAAGGTGGGGGAGCTGCCGCTGCACACCTCCGAGCACCTGGACGGGCCGGCGTTCGTCGCCTTCCCGCCGGCCGCCGTCGCGCTCTACCGCAGCCGCCCCGACGGCAGCCCGCGCAACCTGTGGCAGGCCACGATCGGCGGCATCGAACGGCACGGCGACAACGTACGGGTGCACCTCGACGGCCCCGTCACCGCCTTCGCCGACATCACCCCGGCCGCCGTCGCCGACCTCGACCTGACCCCGGGCCAGCGCATCTGGGCCTCGGTCAAAGCGACCGAGACCCACGCCTACCCGGCGTGAGCGAGCGCGGCTCAGACGCGTACGACGGCGGTGTGGGTGGCGCCGCGGCTGCCGCCGACCTCCACCCTGATCGACTTCTTGGACCTGTGCACGCTGCGGCCGCCCTTCACGACCGAGCGCACCGCCCACGGCAGCCTGATCCGCACCTCGTCGGCGGTCCTGGACGGGTCGGAGACGGCGACCCGCACCCGGCCGCGGTCGCGGCGCAGCATCAGGGTGCACGGGCCGTCGGCGGAGAGCTTCCCGTGCGGGGTCTCGACGCTGCCCGCCCGCCAGAACACCGCGGCGATCAGGTCGCCGCGGGAGACGGCCTGGGCCGTGGAGTTGTTGGCCAGGACCTCGACCCCCCGCCGGTAGGCGGCGGTCCGCTCGGCGCAGGCCCCGGGCAGCACCGCGTAGGCGTAGCGGGCCTTGCGCGGGTCGGCGCCGTGGTCGATCACGATCGTCGTGTAGTGCCGGGTGACGGGGGTCGTGTCGCCGCCGGTGGTGGCGCCCTTGTCGATGTCGCGCCAGCGGCCGGTGCGCTGCTCGCGGATGACCTTCACCTCGGCGCCGTCCAGCAGCGCGTACCCGGCCACGCCGGACAGGTGGAGCCACCGCTCGCCCCTGGTCAGCGGCGGGTGCTCGGCGTGGGTGTTGCGGTTCTCCACGATCGTCTCGATCCGGCGGCCGTCGGAGGCGGTGATGCCGGCGCCGAGCGCGATCACCGCGTCGTCGAGGAGGAACCACGCCTTCTTGGCGCGCAGCGACGAGCCGCCCGCGACCAGCTTCATGGCGGCGACGCCGTACTCGCCGTCCAGCGCCACCCCGCCCGCCCACGGGGTGGGGGGCAGGCGGCGCGTGCCGTGCGTGAGGGCGGCGCGCCTGCGGGTGTCGACCGTCGTGCCCGGCAGCCGGTACGGGTCGATCGTCGGCCAGAGGTCGTCGTTCCAGTGGGTGAGGTCGTCGGTGTAGAGGTACGTCATGCCGTCGCCGGTGTACCAGCCGTGCAGGTTCTCCTGGTTCATGGCCTCGGCCGCGCCGATGCGCTGCGAGCTCATCGCGATGGCGAAGGCCCAGCCGGGGCGGCGGTGCACGACCCGGTCCATGTCGGCGAAGATGTACGTGCCCGTCGTCCGCGGCCCGACCGGCACCGAGTCGTCGGCCAGCAGCGCCTCGGCCCGCGCGAGGCTCGCCAGCGGCGCGTGCGTGCCGAAGGGGATCGCCTGGTTGCGGGTGAGCCAGCCCTTCACCAGCGGCCGCCAGCGCCGGGCGTGCCGCTCGGGCGCGCTGTCCAGCAGGGTGAGGACGGCTTCGACGGTCTTCTGCCCCGAATGGTGGTCGCGGTGGCCCTGCACCGAGATCTGCCGGCCGCGGACGCAGTCCATCATCAGCCCGTCGAAGACGAACGGCACGAACGAGCGGTCCACGATCTCGTACACGTTGCCGATCCGGGGGATCTCCCACGGCGAGCGCGCGAGCATGGCGATCAGCTTGGCCACGCTCTCCAGGTAGTCCACGCCGTAGCTGCCGGTGTAGGGGTAGACGTCGTGCTGGATGAACGACCCGTCGCGGTAGAAGCCGTCGCCGGGCCCCTTCGTGCGCCGTAACAGGTCGGAGACCGCGTCCCTGGCCCGCTTGACCAGGCGGGCGTCGTGGGTGAGCAGCCCGCGCATCGCCACGGCCATGGCCTTGCCCGCCCGGTTCGCGCCGGTCTCGATCACGCCGGGATGGCTGATCCGCCGCTCCGGGTCGGGGCACCAGCGGCGCAGCGGGCGCAGCCAGCGGCCGAGGTGGTCCTTCGGCAGGCCGTCGTAGAGCAGGGCGCAGGTGTCGGTCAGCGCGCGCGGCACGCCGATCTCCCACCAGTACCAGTTGCTGCCCCGCCGGTCGAGGTGCTCGTGGTAGGCGTGCTCGTACAGGAAGTCGAGCGCCCTGACCGCGGTCTCCGCGACCTGCGGGCTGCCGTGCATGGCGGTGCCCGGGGTGGCCCAGCCGAGCGCGAGCGTGCGCATGCGGTTGTAGGAGCGGTTGAAGTCGCCCGTACGCGGGTTGGCCAGCGGCAGGTCGGGCCACAGGCTCGGGCGGCGCGGGTCCGGCTTCAGCTTGCGCAGCACCGCGTTCGCCGAGCCCTCGATGGCCTGGATCTTGTCGGTGTGGCCGGGGTCGTACGCGCCGCCGGCCAGCAGGCTCACCCAGCGCTCCCGAGCGGCGTCGAACGCGGCGGTGCCCACGGCGGTGCTCACCGCCTCAGCCGGCCTTTCCCACAGGGCGGCACCGGCCACGGCCGAGGCGCCCAGCAAGGCGGACCGCCGGCTGAGGGGGTGAATCATGGCGGCCTTTCGGGCATGCGGTCTGATGGCAGATGAGAAGATCCTATGTCGGCAGAAGGACCACTCATCGCGCCGTCGCCGTCACACCCGCCGTCACCACTCGGCCGGCAGTCTCACCTCCTGCGCGGTGGTGAGGGACACCTTCTGCACCAGCCGGGCCTTCCCGGTGTCGACGTTCACCGCGTAGCTGCGCAGCTCCTTGCCCACCTGGTAGTCGACCATCACCTCGGACGCGCTCGTCCAGGTCCGCACGGAGTCCGGCCCGCCCTTGACCGGGCCGTCCTTGACCGCCACCTTCCGCACCACCCGCCCGGTTCTGGTGTCGAGCAGCGTCAGCATCCTCTTCTCGAACTCGACGGCGGCCACCGTGCGCCCGTCCGGGGCGAGCTCGCTGAACATGATGTACGTGCCGTGGAAGCGCACCGGCTTGCCGCCGCCGGTGACCGGCATCAGCCACAGGTCGGTCTTGAGGTAGCGGATCAGCTCGACCAGCCCGTCCTTGATGCCGATCGCCTCGTACTTGCCGTTCAGCGTGGTCGTCCTGCCGGTGCGCACGTCGATCAGCAGCCCCGGATACTTGCTCCCCTCGCGCGGGTCGAAGGCGAGGTGGCGCCCGTCCTCGGAGACGACCAGCATCGCGCCGCGGTCGATCTTCGACTCCTTGACCTTGGCCCGCGAGACGACCTGGGTGCCGGCCACCAGGTCGCGGACCACGTACGTCCCCTCCTTCCTGCTGTAGTAGGCGAACATCCGCCCGTCCCTGCTGAGCGCGACCGGCGACCGCGAATCGGTGACGCTGGTGGCGAGCGCCTGCGGCACCCGGTAGGTCCTGCCCGTGCGGGTGACGACCCGCCACTCGACCTGCGAACAGTCGAAGGACGGCGGCGTCTGCGACTCGTCGATCTCGCACCTCGTGAGGTACGCGTGGCTGAGGGCGCCCACCTTGCCCGCGGGCAGGTCGGCGGGCGCCGACGACGTGGCGGGGGCGGCCTGGCCGGACCCGGTCAGCGTCACGCCCGCCGTCACCGCCCCCACCAGCGCCACCGTCGCGAAAAAGGCCGTTGCCATGGTGATGTTTCTCCTGTGTCGTTGGTGGTTCGCCACCGCGAGCGCCGCCAGGTCCGTCGTGGGCGCCACGTCCGGCGCCTCCTGGGCCAGCTCGCCGAGTGCCGCGCGCAGCCTGCTCATCTGGACACCTCCTCGGCCGTGAAGTCCTCGCTCAGCTCCGGCGCCAGCGCGCGTAACCGCGCCAGCGCGTGATGGGTCTGGCTCTTGACGTTGCCGAGCGAGCAGCCCAGCGCCTCCGCGGTCTGGGCCTCCGTCAGGTCCTCCCAGAACCGCAGCACGATCACCGCGCGCTGCTTGCGCGTCAGCTTGGCCAGCGCCCGGCGCAGCACGACGCGGTCGAGCGCCGCGTCGTCGTAGGAGACTCCCTGCTCGGGCGGCTCCGCGCTCGGCACCTCGAAGCGCGGTCTGCGCCGCCACGAGATGTACTGGTTCACCAGCGCCCTGCGGGTGTACGCCTCCGCGTTCCCGCCCGCCGCCAGCTTGTGCCAGTGCCCGGCGACGTTCGTCAACGTGCTCTGCAACAGGTCCTCAGCGAGGTGACGGTCGCCCACGAGCAGGTACGCGGTCCGCATCAACGCCTGTTGCCGGGCGAGCACGAACTCGCGGAAGCCCTCGTGACGATCCAATGTGATCTCCTCTCGCCCGTTGCCAACGCGGCCGGGCGGGCGAAAGGTTGCAGTCGTGGGGCGGGCGGTGCGAGAAAAGCCATCACGCGGTCAATCATGTTGCCCGGCCGTCGTTCCTGGCCGTTGAATGGGAGCTGTGATCTCTTGCAGCGCCAGGGTCCGCCGCGTGCCCTCCATCGAGCTCAGCATCGGGGTGGGGTTCTTCGCGGCGGTGGCGGCCTGCGCGATCACCGCTCTGCTGGTGCCCA
Organism: Nonomuraea sp. B208; assembly: GCF_057536035.1. Lineage (NCBI taxonomy): Bacteria > Bacillati > Actinomycetota > Actinomycetes > Streptosporangiales > Streptosporangiaceae > Nonomuraea > Nonomuraea sp. B208. Next base: position 51,882 of record NZ_BAAJOU010000008.1, on the reverse strand, counting down.
TCGGCCAGCTCGAGGTGCGCTTCGCCGTCATGGGGCTGGCGGGGTGCTGCTACGCGGCGTTCGCGGCCGACCTGCGGGCCGCCGCCGTCATGGGCCTCGTCGTCTGGACCCTCGCCACCGGCTTCCTCATCCAGCCCGCCGGTGAGCTCATCGTGACCGGCGTCCCCGACGTGCTCCGGTTCGTCGCGGTCGTGGCGATGTGCCTGTCCGGCGGCCTCTACGGCATCGTGCGCCGCCACGCCCGCCCCGGGGGGAAGCGCGAGGCCCGGCGGCGCGACGCTCCGCAGCCGCCGCCGGCCCGGCCGGCGCTGCGGCGCGTCCCTCCCCGCCGCTACGCGCCGGTGGGCTGGTGTCCCAGCGGGCCGGTGGCGCGCCCGCCCGCCGGCCGCTCCGGCCGGACCCTGGCCGGATGCCGGTGCCGGGGGCCGGCCGGCCCGCCGCGCTGAGCCGGTCGTCACCCGGCCAGATGGAGGCGCTGAGTCCGATCTCGGTCAGGGCCGTGGGAACCAGGTGGTGTGCGGCGTCTCCGCTCCGGCGGCCAGCCAGGCGGCCGCGGCGGCGGTGTCGCCGGCGACGGAGATCGGCGCGGCCCAGCGGGCCGCGCACCGCCGCAGGACGTGCTCGCGGACCGGGCCGTCCGCCGACAGGACGCCGCCGGCGAGGACGATCGGCGTCGTCTCGCCGGGCCCGCGCACCTCGGCCAGCGTGGCGAGCAGCCGGTCGGCGGCGGCTTCCACGATCCCGGCGGCGGCCGGGTCGCCCGCCTGGGCGGCCCGCACGACGAGCGGGGCGAGCGGGGCGAGCGTGGGCACCGGCGCGGCCTGCGCCCGGATGATGACGGTCTCCGCGGTTCGCGGCGTCAGGGCCGCGTCCGGCCCGGCGACCGCCTCGGCGACCAGCCGGGCCAGCTCGCCCGGGGTCCCCGCCGTGAGCTGGCGGACCGCGGTCCGCGCCGCCGCCCGGCCGAGCCAGAACCCGGAGCCCTCGTCGCCGAGCAGCCAGCCGAGCGCGTCGCCGACGCGGGTGACCCGCCGGTCCTCGACGCGCAGCGCGCCCGCGCCCGTGCCGGCGAGCAGGACGTGCCCGGACGGCTCCGGGGTGCCCGCGACGAAGGCGAGCAGGGGATCCTCGACCGCGCGCACCGGAAAACGTAAGCCGCACGCGGCCCACGCGCGCCCGAACGCGGCGTGGACGGCCGGGTCCTCCAGCGCCCCGAGCCCGGCCAGCCCGATGACCCCGTCCGCGACCCGGCGCGGGTCCACGTCGCCGAGCGTCTGCCGTACGGCGGCGGTGATCTCGGCGAGCGCGCCCTCGACACCGTGCGCGGCCGGGTTCCCGCCGCCGGCGAGGCCCTGACCGGCGCGTTCGCCGGTGGGCGTGGCGAGCAGGGCGCGGGTGGAGGTGCCGCCGGCGTCGATGCCGAGGAACAGTTCCATGGATCACTTCCTCCGAGGGGCGGGATGGCGGGCGCCGGAACGGCTGTGATACAAGTTTCGCCTTGTCTGGCGAATCATAAAAAAACCTACGATCCGGGGGAAGTGCCCATGTCATCGACAGGCGCCGACTACGTGGCCGTCGTCACGGAGCTGCTCGCGAAACTGCCCGCCCAGCAGGAGAAGGAGATCGCCGCGGCGGCCGACCTGCTGGCCGCCGCGCTGAGCGCCGGCGGCGTGGTCAACGCCTTCGGCTCCGGGCATTCGGAGGCGATCGCGATGGAGATCGCCGGTCGCGCGGGCGGGCTGGTCCCGACGAACCGCCTGACCCTGCGCGACCTGGTCATCTTCGGCGGTGAGCCGCCGAGCGTGCTGCAGGACCCCGAGCTGGAGCGCGACCCGCGCATCGCGCGGCGCGTCTACGAGCTGGCCCCGGTCGCGCCCCAGGACGTCTTCGTGATCATCTCCAGCTCCGGCGTGAACGGCTGCGTGGTCGAGCTGGCCGGCCTGGTCAAGGAGCGCGGCCACGGCCTGATCGCGCTGACCTCGCTGCAGCACAGCCGGGCGGTGCCGGCCCGGCACCCGTCGGGACGCAAGCTGTTCGAGCTGGCCGACGTCGTGCTCGACAACGGCGCGCCGCGCGGCGACTCGGTGCTGGAGCTGCCCGGCGGCGGCTCGTTCGGCGCGGTCTCGACGATCACCTCGGCGCTGCTCGCGCAGCTCATGGTGGCCGAGACGGTGTCCCGGCTGCTGGCGGCCGGCCAGGCCCCGCCGGTCTACCTGTCGGCCAACATCCCCGAGGGCGACGCGCACAACCAGGCGCTGGAGGCCCGCTACGCCGGCCGCATCCGGCGCGGCGCCTGAGACGGTCACCGTGGAAGGATGGCGCACGTGGCGCAGCTGTCTGACGTGACCCCGGTGCTCAACCGCATCCACACCCTCCTCCCGACGCTGCCCGACGCCCTCGTACGGGTCGCCGAGCAGGTGCTCGCGGACCCCGCGGAGATGACCACGCTCGCCCTGGTCGAGCTGGCCGACCGGGCCCGCGTGGCCCCGGCCACCGTCACCCGGTTCTGCCGGACCATCGGCTACGAGCACTACCGGGCGCTGCGCATCGCGATCGCCGCCGAGACCGGCCGGGCCGAACAGGCCCGCTGGGAGATCGACCTCGGCCGCGAGATCGGCCCGCAGGACCCGCCCGGGCGGGTGCTCGAAGTGATCGCCGGCGCCGACGCGCGCACCATCCAGGAGACCGCCGCCCAGATCGACCTGCGCGTCGCCGAGCGGGTCGCCGACCTCGTGGCGGGCGCCCGCCGGGTCGACATGTTCGGCGTGGGCGGCAGCTGGCTGTCGGCGCTGGAGATGCAGTATCGCCTGGAGCGCATCGGCATCGCCTCCTGGGCCCGCTGCGAGGTGCACAGCGGGCTGACCAGCGCCGCCCTGCTCACCGGCGACGACGTCGCGATCGGCGTCTCCCACTCGGGCACCACCCGGCAGACGGTCGAGGTGCTGACCCGGGCGCGGGCGGCCGGCGCGGTGGCCGTCGCGCTCACCAGCTTCCCCCGCTCGCCGCTGGCCGACGCCGCCGACCTGGTGCTGACCACCTCGGCCCGCGAGACGACGTTCAGGCCGGAGTCGCTGGCGGCCAAGCACTCCCAGCTCGTGGTGCTCGACCTGGTGTACGTGCTGATCGCGCAGCGCACCTTCGGCCGCACCACCGAGGCGTTCGACCTCACGGTGCAGGCCGTCGAGCCGCACAAACTCTGACCCCGCGCGGACTCCCGAAAAAATTTCGCGAAGTCGCGTAATCAAGGCGAGCAGCCGGACTCCTCCCTGGTGAAAGGAAAGGAGCTCTGCTTGAGCACGATGAGATCGATCCTCATGACGCTGCTGCTGCCCTCGATGGCGGCGGCGGTTCTGGTGGTTCCCTCGCCCGCCGTCGCCGAGGCGGCCGAGGCTCCGGCGTCGAAGTCGCCGTTCGCCTGTGACGGCGCGGACGCCGCCGACAAGGGCTGGGTGCTGCCGATCTATGTCCACCAGCCGGGGCAGGACGCCTGGGCGGCCGACAGCGCCGCGCTGCTCAACACCCTCTGGGAGACCGACCAGACGGTGGACTCCAGCGCCGAGCGGTTCGGGATCTCCCGGCGGCTGCGGGTCGTGCAGGACGCCGGCTGCCGCCCGGTGGTGGCGAAACTGCCCTTCACCAAGGGCCGCAACCGGGCCGAGATGGGCAAGGCGATGGAGGAGAACCTCGACGCGCAGCCCGCGCAGGTGCGCACCCTCTGGAAGGCCAACCGGGTCAAGCCGCTGTACTTCGTCAGGGACAACGACATCACCGACTCCTGCACGGGCGGTGGCGCGAACGCCGGGATGAGCGGCGGCAACGTCATCCTGCCGCGCTGGTGCTGGAGCGAGGCCGGGCTGACTCACGAGCTGATCCACAGCTTCGGGCTCTCCCACTGCGACGGCGGCGGGGTGAACGGCAACGACCCGGTCTGCCGCGACATGGGCACCCGCAAGGAGTGCACGAGCGACCTCGCGGCCAACTACCACCTCGACTCCTGCCGGATCGACGAGTTCCGCTACTTCGAGCCGACCCCGGTCAAGCAGCCGGCCCTGGAGAAGATCAGGAACGTGGCGTTCAGCCCGTACCTCATGCAGGATCAGCCGAGTCCGGTGTGGCAGTTCCGCGTCAAGGCGGTCGACGGCGGCAGGTGCCTCGACGGGAGCGCGGCCCAGGTCGTGCAGCGCACCTGTACGAACGGCGCCGCGCAGACCTGGCAGCGCGCCATCGACGGCGACGGCTACCTCACGATCCGCAACGCGGCCACCGGCCGCTGCCTCGCCATGGCCGACACGGTCGTGACCGCCGCGTGCGTGAAGAAGGACAAGTCCCAGCAGTGGCTGCCGCAGGCCGGCCAGGACAAGACCAACTTCGCCAACCGGGCGGGCGGCAAGAAGCTCTCCGTCAAGGACAACCGGGACGGCGGCGCGGTGGTGGCCGACGGCAAGGGCGAGTTCGTGGCCGAACTGCTCGACGGCCTCGACCCCGCGCCCGCCCGGCCGGGCACTCCGGCCCCCACGGCCACGCCCAAGCCCACGCCCACGTCGAGCTCGACGTCCCGGCCGACCGCAGCTCCGACCACTGGGCCGACCGCTGGGCCGACCACCGATCCGACCGCTGAGCCGGACGTCGCCGCGCCGGGCAAGGTCCGGTTCAGGAGCTCGTACGGCACCTGCCTGACCGTGTCCGGCACCAGGGTGCGCCTCGGCTCCTGCGGCGCCACGTGGGACGTCGTCAACGTCGGCAAGCACGTGCAGCTGCGCCGGCAGAACCGCTGCCTGGCGCTCGGCAGGATCAGTGGCGGCAAGCGCGCGGTCGTCATGACCGAGTGCAGCGGCGCCGCCAAGGGGCAGCTCTGGCTGCTGGAGCGGACCCGCGGCTCGGTCACGCTGAAGAGCGCGACCACCAGGGCCACCCGGATCGTCGCCGGCGCGGGCAGGTCCGCCGCCGTCTACGCCAAGGCCGCTTACCCGAAGAACTCGGTCAAATTCCTGCTCAAGTGACCGACGACCAGAAAGGCGAGGACTCGGCCCTGACCCGACTGGTCAGGGCCGGGGACGAGCGTGCCGTCTCCGAGCTGTACGAGCGGCACTATCCCGCCGTCCTCGCCTTCGCCCGCCGCCTGTGCCAGGACCCGCACACCGCCGAGGACCTCGCCAGCGAGTCCTTCGCGCGGACCCTGCGCACCGTGCGCCACGGCTCGGGCGGCCCGAGCGGCGCGTGGCGGCCCTACCTGTACGCGGTGGCCCGCAACACGGCGATCGAGTGGGCCCGCTCCCAGCAGCGGATCGTGCTGACGGAGGAGTTCCGCGAGGACGAGCTGACCACGGCGCCGCCCGAGCCGCCCGACGATCTCGTGACGCGGGCCTACCGGTCGCTGCCGCCGCGCTGGCAGACCGTGCTGTGGCACACCCTCATCGAGGGGGAGGAGCCGGAGCGGGTCGCGCAGATCCTCGGCGTCACGCCGGGCAACGTGGGGGTGCTCGCCTTCCGGGCTCGGGAGGGGCTGCGCAAGGCGTACCTGGCGGCGCACGTGGCGGGCGCGTCGCCACGCTGCCTGCAGTACGCCGAGCCGCTGGCGGCGGTCGTACGCAAGCGCAGCGACCGGCTGCCGCGCGGGCTGCGTACGCACCTGAGCGACTGCGCGAGCTGCGCGAGGGCGCACGCGGAGCTGCTCGACCTGAACGCCACGCTCCGCGCGGCGGTCCCCGTCGCGCTGCTCCCTCTCGCGCTGAAGGCGGGCGAGTGGACCGCCACGACGGCGACACCTTTCGCCGCGACCGGAAACGCGTCCATCGCCGCCGGAGAAGGTGCCGTGGCGGGGGAGGGGGCGATTGCCGGAAGGGGAGGTGCCGCCCCCGATGGGGGTGTCGCCTCCCACGGCGGTGTCGCCGGGAAGGGAGCCGGCCTCGGCCCCGACGGGGGCGTCGCCTCCGGAGGCGCCGTCGCCGGGAAGGGGGGTGCTCTTTTCCCAGGGGTGCCGGGGTGGGCGGTTCCGGTGGTGGGGGCGGCGGTGGTCGTCGTGGCGGCCGTGGTCGGCGTGACGCTGGGGCCTGCGCCTGACCCGGCGGCGGCGCCGCCGGTCGCCGCGCCCGCGGCGAGCCCGTCACCGACCGTGGACGCGCCGTCCGCCCGGGCCACGGAACCGGCGCGGACGCGGAGGCCGACGCGGCCCGCCAGGTCCACGGCCAGGTCCACGGCGGGGCCGACGGCCACCGCCACTCCCGGAGCGACCGGCTCACCGACGACCGGCCGGACGCGAACCCCGGCAGCCCGAAAAAGCACCGGCACCCCCGCCCCGTCCGCCGCCGCGCAGGCGGGCGCGCGGCTCGTGCACGCGGGCCGGTGCGTCGGCGCGGCGGGCGCGGAGGTGGCGGCTCTGTCGTGTGCCGACCCCCGCACGGCCTGGCGCACCAGGGGCTCCGCCCAGCAGTTCCAGCTCGTCAACGTGGTCACCGGCCGCTGCCTGGCCGCCGGCGAGCAGTACGACACCACCGCCTTCAACGGCGGCGGCATGCTCGCCGTCCGCCTGCGGCCCTGCGCCTCCGTCCCGGCCCAGCGCTGGCACCGCCCCACCTTCAGCGACGGCGTGCGCCGCCTGGTGAGCGTTCCTTCCGGCAAGGCCCTGTCCATCGGCAAGGAGTTCGTCGGCAAACGCCCGCCGACGGCGTTCATCCTGTACGGCCCCTACACCGGCTCGGCCGACCAGAGCATCACCTTCGCGAACGGCTGACGCGCCCGGCGAGCCGTCATGGCAGGTCTTTTGCCGATCGTTGTCATCGTGGGTGAAACAGTCGATTCATGATGTGGGGCCGGTCCATCAGAGCGCGGATGACGGTCGCGACGGTGACGCTGTTCGGGGTGATCCTGTTCGCGGGCGTCTTCGTGATCTCGTCGCTCTTCCTGGCACGGGCGCGTGACGACCTGCAGGAGCGGGCGGCAGCCGCGGCCCGCCGCCTGACCGTGCTCATCGACCGGTCCCCTTTCACGGGCCCGATCCCGAAGCTGGACGACGTGAGGTTCCTGCAGGTCGTGGACAGCGCGGGCCGGGTGGTGGCGTCCGACGCCGAGCTCGCCGGCGCGCCGCCGCTCACCCGTGCCCGCCCCCGATCGGGGGAGTCGCTCGTGAACGACCGGGTGTGCGGGGAGGACACGTCCACGGACGCCGTACCGCCCGGCACCTGCCTGGTCGTGGTGGGGCTGTACGACGAGGTCAGCGCGTACGGCCCGGTCATGGCCTACGCCGCGGTCCGGGAGCCGAACGAGCTGCGCTCGCCGTTCCTGTTCGTCCTGCTGTACGGGTCCGCGGCGCTGCTGCTGGCCCTGATGGCCTGGGGCACCTGGTACGGCGTCGGCCGCGTCCTCGCCCCCGTCGAGCGCATCCGCCGCGGCCTGGAGCGGATCAGCGCCGAGGACCTGAGCCGGCGCATCGAGGTGCCCGCCACCGACGACGAGGTCGCCGAGCTGGCCGTCACCGTCAACGACACGCTGGAGCGGCTGCGGAACGCGGTGGACCGGCACCGCAGGTTCGTCTCCGACGCCTCGCACGAGCTGCGCAGTCCGATCACGGCCATGACGCTGCGGCTGGAGGCGGGGATGGCCGAGCGGCGGGACGAGGACTGGGCGGCGGCGCTGGCGGACGCGTACCGGCTGTCCGCCATCGTGCAGGACCTGCTGATGCTGGCCCGCCTGGACGCCGCGCCCCCGGTGCGCAACGAGCGCATCGACCTCGGGGCGCTGGTCAGTGAGGAGATCAGCCGCCGCGGCAAGACCCGGCTGCCGGTGACGACCTCGATCCAGCCCGGCGTGATCGTCCGGGGGCACCGGCTGCGGCTGGCCCGGGTGCTGACCAACCTGCTGTCGAACGCCGACCGCTACGGCGACACCCGCGTGCACGTCACCGTACGGGCGGCCGGCGAGCTGGCCGAGGTCGAGGTGCTGGACGACGGGCCCGGCATCCCGCCGGACAAGCGCGAGCAGGTCTTCGAGCGCTTCACCCGCCTGGACGCGACCCGCTCGCGCGACACCGGAGGCAGCGGCCTGGGCCTGCCGATCGCCCGCGACATCGCGCACGCGCACGGAGGGACACTGCTGGTGGGCGAGGGGCCGGGCGGCCGGCTGATCCTGCGCCTGCTGCGCGACCAGAGCGACCCCGGCGCGGGGGACCCGCCCGGGGATGATCCGGATGTGGGGGGTCCGGACCGTTAGAGATCGCCCCGATAGGGAGCTAACTGGTAGGAATCGGACCCGTAGCAACCGAATGTCGGGCCCGGGTTGAGCGTCGATGTGATGTGAGGATTCAGGATGAGTTTGCACCAGTTGTACGCAGTCCTGCTGGCCGGCGGCCTGGTGTTACTCGCCAGCATCGCCGCCGCCCGCACGGCAACCAAGCTGGGCCTGCCCGGCCTGCTGCTGTTCCTGGCGCTCGGCGTGCTGCTCGGCGAGGACGTGCTCGGCATCGACTTCGACGACGCCCAGCTGGCCCAGCTCCTCGGGACCACGGCGCTGGCGATCATCCTGGTCGAGGGCGGCCTGAGCACCCGCTGGAGCGACATCAGGCGGCTGATGCTGCCCTCGGCGCTGCTGTCGGTGCTCGGCGTCGCGGTCAGCGTGGCGATCACCGCGTCGGGGGCGCACCTGCTGCTCGGCCTGGACTGGCAGCTCTCGCTGCTGCTGGGCGCGATCGTCTCCTCCACCGACGCCGCAGCCGTCTTCTCGGTCCTGCGCGCGCTGCCCCTGCCGCGCCGCGTCGCGGGGCTGGTGGAGGCCGAGTCCGGCTTCAACGACGCGCCCACCGTCATCCTGGTGATCGTGTTCTCCACCGGCGTCACCGACCTGCCTGACCCGCTGTCCATCGCCGGCCAGATCGGCTTCGAGCTGGTGGCGGGAGCCGCGATCGGGCTGGCGATCGGCTGGGCGGGCACGGCGGCGCTGCGGTTCGTGGCGCTGCCCGCCAGCGGCCTGTACCCGCTGGCCACCGTCGGCCTGGGCGTCATCGCCTTCGCCGCCGCCGGGGCCGTGCACGCCTCCGGGTTCCTGGCCGCCTACCTGACCGGGCTCCTGCTGGGCAACGCCGTGCTGCCGCACCGCGCCGCGACCCGGTCCTTCGCCGAGGGGATCGGCTGGCTGGCCCAGATCGGCCTGTTCGTCATGCTCGGCCTGCTGGTCACGCCGAGCGAGCTGCCCGCCGCGCTGCTGCCCGCGGTCATCATCGGCCTGGTGCTGCTGCTCGTGGCACGGCCCGTCTCGGTGGCCGCCTGCCTCACCCCGTTCCGCATGGGGTGGCGGCACCAGGCCTTCATCGCGTGGGCGGGGCTCCGCGGCGCGGTCCCCATCGTGCTGGCCACCTATCCCATCGTCGCCGCGGTCCCCGGCAGCCATCAGCTGCTGAACATCGTCTTCGTCCTGGTCGTCATCTTCACCCTGATCCAGGGCCCGACCCTGCCGCTGATCGCCCGGCTGCTGCGCATCACCCAGCCGCACCAGGCCCGTGAGGTGGAGATCGAGGCGGCGCCCCTGAACGTGCTGGCCGCCGACCTGCTCACGCTCACCATCCCGTCCGGCTCGCGGATGAACGGCGTGGAGATCTTCGAGCTGCGGCTGCCGAAGCCGTCCATCGTCACGTTGATCATCCGGGACGGCGACACCCTCGTCCCCGAGCCCGACACCCCGCTCCGCGAGGGCGACGAGGTGCTCATCGTCACCACGCCCGCCACCCGCGCCGAGGTCGAGAACCGGCTGCGCGCCGTGGGCCGCGGCGGGCGGCTGGCCCAGTGGCACGACGGGCGCGGCGAGGCCGGACCGGCCCCCAGGCGGGTCGGGCGGGAGCCGCTGCCGCTGTCCGACGCGAGCCGCGCCGCCGTCCCCGCCCTCGTACGGGCGCGTGAGGCCGTCGCCTCCTGGTGGGCCGGGGTCACCCCCAAGGGACTGCAGCGCGACGAGCCGTAGCCCGGGGTCAGGCGGGCTCGCGGTAGCCGATGGAGGACAGGACGAAGTCCACGACGGTCTCGGCGTAGCGCGGGGCGTCCTCCACCAGCGCGGGCATCTTGTCCAGCGGCGTGGACAGGACGTGGTTGACGAGGATGCCGTTGACCGCGTCGAGGACCAGGGCGGGTGAGGTGCCCTTGGGGATCTCGCCGCGCTCGATGGCGAGCAGGACGAGGCTGCGGAAGATGGTCCGCCACTGCCTGCCCAGGTCCTCCATGGCCTGGCCGAACAGCTCGGGATAGAACTTGGCCTCGATCTGCGCCCGGATGCCGACCAGCCCGTCGCGGCTCTGCTGCGCCCGGAGGGTCCGGATGGCCATCGCCAGCAGGTCCTCGCGCAGCGAGCCGGTGGACTCGGCCATCACCGGGGTGGTGAGCGAGGCGAGCGCCGCCACGATGAGCTTCTCCTTGCTCTGCCAGCGGCGGTAGAGCGCGGCCTTGCCCACGCGGGCCCGGCGCGCCACGGCGTCCATGGTGAAACCGGCCCAGCCCACCTCGGCGTAGATGTGCAGCGTCGCGTCGAGCACGCGCGGCTCGATGTCGGGGTCCGGCGGCCGTCCCGGCCGTGGCGCGGCAGCGCTCGTCATGAGGACCAGTTTGCCAGGAGAGGGCATCAGCGTCAGCGATCTTCGTCAAGGTTGCGGACAATGATCGTCCCTTTTGTGGGGGGCCGCCCGGGCGGACGCCTCCCGCCGGTCGGGGGCCGGCGGGAGGCGCGCACGGTCGTCGTCCTCCGGCTCAGGAGGTACGGGCCGCGCGGGCGGCGCGGGCCGCCTCCACCTTGAGCGCGTCGCGCTCGGGGTTGGCCAGCAGGGCGAACAGCGCGCCGCCGATCAGCACGATGACGCCGGCCAGCAGGAACACCCCGGTGTAGCCGTCGGCAGGGGAGTCGCTGGAGGCCTTGGCGGCGTCGAGGACCATGCCCGCGAGCACCGGGCCGGGCACGCCGATCAACCCGCTCAGCGCCAGGCCGAGCGACAGGACGCCGGTGCGCTGCGCGGGCGGGGTGATCTGGGCGAGCGTCGGGTTGGCGATCGCGTAGATGCTGGTGCTCAGGCCGTAGCCGAGCATCAGCAGCGCCATGGGCAGCGCCACGCCGTCCACGAGGGGGAGCGCCATCAGGGACAGGCCGCCGCCCATCGCCAGCCCGCCGCCGATGAGGGTGCGCACCAGGCGGGCCGGGACGCCCCGCTTGAGCGCCCGGTCGCCCCACGCGCCGTAGGCGAACAGGAAGATCACCGAGGTGATGCTCGGCACCCCGAACAGCGACCCCGCGGTCACGGCCGAGAAGCCGAGGCCCGCCTCGAAGTACGACGGCAGCCAGGTGAGGACGATCATCACGAGCATGCCGACCGAGGAGAACAGCGCGAGGTAGCCGAGGAAGGTGCCGGTCAGCAGGATCGAGCGGAGCGGGGCCTTGGTGCCCGCCGTCGGGTCCTCGGGCGAGTCCTCGGCAGCCGCCTTCTTCGCCGGGCGCGGCGTCACCGGCTCGGCGTACGGGCCGGTCTTGCCGACGAACGCCCAGCCGACGCACCAGACGAAGCCCATGATCGCGACGCTGAGGAAGCCGTACTGCCAGCCGAGCGAGGCGATCACCACGACCAGGACGGGGGCGAAGATCAGCTTGCCGAACGAGGCCCCGGTGGTGAGCAGCGCGGCGGGCAGGCCGCGCCGCTCGTTCGGCCACCAGGAGTAGGCCATCGAGTGCATCACCGAGTTGGAGGGCGCGTCCGCCGCGCCGAGCAGCAGCCGGGTCACGACGAGCATGCCGGCCGAGGCGGCGAAGAAGATCGGTAGCTGGATCAGCGACCAGAGCATGACGAGGGTGAACAGCGTGCCCTTGAGGGGCAGCCGGTCGGCCACGGTGGCGAACAGCAGCGTCACGGCGGGACCGAGCAGGCTGGCGGCGGTGCTGATGGTGCCGAACTGGGTGGCGGTCAGGCCGAGGTCGGCCATCACGGGCTGGGCGACCAGGCCGAGGATCGCCTTGTCCAGGTAGGCGATCAGCGTGCTGGCGAGCAGCATGAGGGTGATCACCCAGGCTTTGACCATGCTGGGCTTCGACGGCGGGGCGGCCGTCGCGGAGATCGCTGGTTCGCTGGGGGGAACGCGCTCGCTGACCATGGTGGGGGGCTCCTTGATGAGGACGTGGCCGGCCAGGGGGTTCGGGGCAGGGTTCATCGGCTCCGCGACGACGGCCCGGGACGTCGTCGTGGAGCGAGTGGAGGTGCGGGGGCGTGGAGGCGCGGAAGGGTGCGGAAAACGGGGGGTGCGGAAAACGGAAGGGTGCGGGAAGCGGGGGGTGCGGAAGGTGCGCCGGCGGGAAGGCGGGCGCGGGGCGGCAGGCGTCCGAGAGGGCTGCTTCGCCCCTGGAAAGGGGAGTTTGAGCTGCGCTTTTAATATGGACGAAACATGTCTGCAAAACAGAAGCTAGGTCAGCGTTCTCGGCGATGTCAAGAGTCCCCCGCCTATTTACAGACAAAGCGCGTCCGCATTAGGGTGCGGGCATCGTCCCCAGCAGAAGGAGTACGGTGGCGGCACCCGTGTCCGGTCGCGCGTCGCATCTCGTGACCGCCGCGCTGGCCTTCAGCGGCATGGTCGTGGCGATGATGCTCACCCTGGTCGTGCCGATCATCCCCAACCTGCCGCGGCTGGTGTCCGCCTCCGTGGACGACGCGTCCTGGGTCATCACCGCCACGCTGCTGTCCTCGGCCGTGTTCACCCCGGTCAGCGGACGCCTAGGAGACATGTACGGCAAACGGCGCATGATGCTCGTCAGCCTCGCGCTCATGTGCGCCGGTTCGCTGATCTGCGTGGCGTCGAGCTGGCTGCCCGCCGTCGTGGCCGGCCGCGCGCTGCAGGGCTGCGCGGTCGGCGCCATCCCGCTCGGCATCAGCCTCATGCGTGACCTGCTGCCGCCCGGACGGCTCGGCTCGGCCATGGCGCTGATGAGCGCGACCATGGGCGCCGGAGGCGCCATCGGGCTGCCCCTGGGCGCACTGGTCGCGCAGTTCGCCGACTGGCACATGCTCTTCCTGGTGGCCGCCGCCATGGGCGCGATCGGCCTGGTGCTGACCCGCGTCCTCGTGCCGGACTCGCCGCTGCGGACCGGGGGCCGGTTCGACTTCCCCGGCGCGGCCGGCCTGTCGGCCGGGCTGGTGTGCTTCCTGCTGCCCATCACCAAGGGCGCCGCCTGGGGCTGGACGAGCCCGCTGACCCTGGGGCTGTTCGCCGCCGCGGCGGTGATCTTCCTGGTCTGGGGGCTCGTGGAGCTGCGGACCCGCGACGCGCTGGTCGACCTGCGCATGACCGTCCGGCGCGAGGTGCTCGTCACGAACGCGGCGTCCGTCGCGTTCGGGTTCGGCATGTTCGGTTCGAGCCTCGTCTTCCCCCAGCTCCTCCAGGCGCCGGCCGCCACGGGCTACGGCCTGGGGCTGTCCATGCTGGAGGCCGGGCTGTGGATGGCGGTGGGCGGCGTGATGATGATCGTGCTGTCGCCGGTCTCGGCCCGCCTCACGGGCGCGTACGGGCCCAAGGTGACGCTCGTGGTCGGCGGCCTGCTCAGCGCCGCCGGCTACGGCGGCGCGCTGTTCCTGATGGACGAGGTGTGGCACGTCGTGGTCGCCTCGACCGTGGTCTCGGCCGGCGCCGGCCTCGGCTACGCCGCCATGCCCGCCTCGATCATGAACGCCGTCCCGCGGTCGGAGACGGCCGCCGCCAACGGCATCAACTCGCTCATGCGCTCCATCGGCACGTCCCTGGCCAGCGCGGTGATCAGCGCCGTGCTGGCCGTGCAGACCGTCCAGCTGGGCGCGGCCGTGCTGCCCTCCCGCACCGGCCTCCAGCAGGCGCTGGCCGTGGCCGCCGCCGCGGTGAGCGCCGCCGTCCTCCTGAGCGTCCTGCTGCCCCGCCGGAGAGGCGGGCCCGCGGGGTCCGCGCCCCTGCCGGGCGGCGTCCAGGCGGAGCCCGCGACCAGCTCGGGCTGACCGGCGGTCCGGTGCTCCGCCTTGCGATCCTTGTCCTGACGCTCCACGGAAAGGTGTCACATGACGGCGTACTCCCTTGACCATGTCGCCCTCGCGGTACGGCGCTGGGCCCAGGCCGGGCCCGTGCTCGCGGGGCGGTTCGGCGGGCGCTGGACCGGCGGCCACACCCAGCCCACCTTCAGACCGGCCCAGCTCCGGTACGCCGGCGGCATGGGCGTCGAGCTCCTGGAGCCCGGCAGCGAGCCGGGGGCGTTCGTCCAGCGCTTCCTCGACGGCGCGCGGGCGGCGGCCCGGCCGCACCACCTCACCTTCAAGGTGCGCGACATCCGGGCCGTCCTCGCCGCGGCCGGGTCGCTGGGCTTCGAGCCGATCCTCGTCAACCTGGGCAACCCGATCTGGCAGGAGGCGTTCCTGCACCCCAAGGCCACCGGGCTCGGCTTCCTCGTGCAGGTGGCCCAGTCGGAAGGGCTGCCCCCTGAGCTGCCCGTGGACCTGCCGGGCGCGGAGCGGGCACCCTGGCCGGAGCCCGCGGCCGAGGCGGCCGCGCTGCCGGTCGTCGTCGGACGGGTCTCGGACGAGGACAAGGCGCGCCTGGTGCTCCGCGACCTGCTCGGCGGCGCCGAGACCACGTGGGGGCCGGGGCTCTCCTCCTACCGCTGGGACGGCGGCTCGGACCTGCTGCTCGCCGCCGACCCCGGCGAGCGGCCCGGGCTCCGGCTCCTCGGCTTCCGCCAGGACGGGGCGGCGGCGTGGGAGCCGTCCGGCGCGCTGCGGGCGGCCGAGGACGAGCCCGTCGTCCCCGAGCTCGGCATCCGGGTCGCCGACCTGGCGGGGGAGAGCCACGACCGCCTCACGGACCCCGTCCCCGCGACCCGCTGACCGTCCGGTGGGCGAGGATCCTTCCTCGCCCACCGGCGCTCGGACGTGTGATCCACCGGGGCCGGTCTCCGCTCATCGGGCCCGGGACGCGTGATCCACCGGGGCCGGTCTCCGCTCATCGGGCCCGGGACGCGTGATCCACCGGGGCCGGCCCCCGCTCATCGGGCCCGGGACGCGTGATCCCCGCCCCAGCAGGACCGGCCGGGGCGGGGGATCACAGGGCCGTTACCGGCCGTCGACGATGAAGTAGCCGCCCACGTCCGCCAGCGGCGTCAGCGGCGTCAGTTTCTTGGCGGCGGCGTCGTACTTCACCACGCCCGCGCAGGCCGGGGTGAGCACCCGGCCGGCCGGCCAGGACTGCGAGCAGGTGACGCCGGGGATGGCCTCGTAGCTGAACGAGCCGCCGTTGAGCACCGTGGCCAGCTTCTCCGCCGTGGGCTCGCCCTCGATCTCAGCGAACGCCTGCAGGAAGAGGTCGGCCGCCCAGTAGGTCGTCACCGTGCCGATGCCGTCCGGCGGCGCGTCCGACCCGATGGCCTTGAGGTCCTCCCTGACCTGGGCGAACTTGTCCTCGCCGAACGCCAGGGCGCCCTGGGTCGTGGTGCCGTACATGCCGTCCACCGTCTGCGCGGTGCCGGCGTTGTCGAGCAGCGCCTGCGCCGCCTGGCCGTAGAGCATGTCGCCGGTCCAGCCGAGCGACTTCAGCGCGCCGAGCACGCCGAGCAGCGCGGGCGCGGTGACGTTGGCCGACACGACGTCGGCGCCGGACGACATGATGCGCGAGGCGATGGGGGTGTAGTCGGACAGCGGGGGCTCGGTGGCGCTCGGCAGGTCCGCTTCCGCGTACACGACGTCGATGCCGAGGTTGGCGGCGATGGCCTTGGCCGAGATGACGCCGGCCTTGCCGTACGGGTCCGACGAGGCGAAGACGCCGAACTTGATCGACGAGGGGTCCTTGCCCGACGCCTTCAGGTACTGCTCCAGCGACGACGACGAGCCGACGACCTTGCCGGGCAGCGCCTCCGCGCACGACGCCTGGCCGGAGGTGCTGAACATCCACGGGTTCTTGTCCCAGGCGCAGAAGTCCTGCCCCAGCCAGCCGAACGTCGGCACCTTGTTCTTGACGATGTAGTCGCCGTTCACGCCGGACGCCGGCACGTACGGCACCAGGGCGAAGACCTTCTCGGACTCGACCAGGCTCTGCGTGGCGTGCTGGGAGGCGGCCGGCTGCCCGTTGTCGTCCTGGAAGCCCGCGTACGCGAAGGTGTAGCCGTTGACGCCGCCCTCGCGGTTGGCACGCTCCAACCGGGCCTTGGCGCCGACGTCGAGACCGGGCAGCGTGTGCTGACCAGCCTTGGTGTTGGTGCCGGTCCCGCCGACGGTGACGACCTTGCCGTTGACGCCGCGTACGGTCTCGCCGGTGAGCTCGGGCAGCTCGCCGAGGATCTTGACGATCTCCTCGCCGGCCTGCTGCGCGGTCAGCGGCTTGGCCGTGACGGCCGGGCGGGATTCCGGTTCGGGGGAGCCGGAGGAGCCGCCGCCGCACGCCGTGAGCGACAGGGCGGCCGTCACGGCGACCAGGGTGTTGACCCGCCGGAGCCGGCGGGTGCGCGCAGAGGTCATGCTGTGTGCCTTTCGAAAGGTTCGGTGGCCGGGGGGGTCAGTGCACGACGGCGGACATGCCGAGGTACGCGGCGGCGACGCGCTGCTCGTCGACGTCGGCCCGCTCGCTCACCCAGCGGAGGTGGCCGGTCTGCAGCGCGCCGACCTGGTCGGCGACGGTCAGGACGTCCCGGGCCTTCTCCTCGACGAGCACCACGGTGGTGCCCTCCTGCTGGAGGCGCTGGAACGCGGCCATGATCTCGGCCGTGACGAGCTGGGCCAGGCCGAGTGACGGCTCGTCGCTGATGAGCAGGCGGGGGCGGCGGACGAGGAAGGGGGCCAGGCTGAGCATCTGCTGCTCGCCGCCGGACAGGTTGCCCGCCGGCTGCCCGGCCCGCCGGGCCAGGGACTCGAACTGCTCGTAGACCTTGGCGCGGTCGGCCTTCGACGGGAGCCAGATGCTGAGGTTCTCGTCGACGGTGATGGACGGGAAGACGCCCCGGGACTCGGGGACGAGGACGAGGCCGCGTTCGACGCGCCGCAGCGTGTCCAGCGCGGTGATGTCCTCGCCGTCGAACACGATGCGGCCGCTCGTCACCGGCACCAGGCCGGCGATGGTGGCGCAGAGCGTCGTCTTGCCGGAGCCGTTGGCGCCCAGCAGGGCCAGGATGGCGCCCTCCCGCACGGTCAGGTCGATGCCGTGGAGCACCTCGACCTCCCCGTACGCGGCGTGCACGCCGTGCAGCTCCAGCAGGCCGGGCGGACGGCCGGCCGCCGGGAACGATCCAACGGACGCCGCCGGCTCGCCGACCTCGATCGCGGGCTCGGGTGAAGCCGGAGGCGCGACCTGGGCGGCGGCCTGGGCGGCGACCTGATCTGCGGCCTGGGCTGCGGCTTGCGCTGCGGCCTGCGCTGCGAGCTTGGCGCGTTTGCGGTCGCGCCGGTGCCTGGCGGCCATGGACTGTGTGGCGAGCAGGCCGTTCGGCTGGGCGGCGAGCTGGATGGCGCCGAGCCCGAACAGCACCTGCGGGATGAGGTCGTTGCTGGTGCCGCCCCAGCTGATCGGCCCGAGGTCGAAGCCGTGGGCCATGATCCAGGGCAGGACGGCGCTGATGATGCCGGCCTCGATGGCGCCGCCGGGGCTGCGTACGCCGACGATGACGACGATCGCCAGCCACAGGAACGTGGCCTGCGGCGGGTTCGCCGTGTTCAGGATGGTGCCGTAGACCGTGACGGCGAGGACGCCGCCCAGCCCCGCGACGGCGGCGGAGATGACGAAGATGAGGAGCTTGGTGACCGGCGGCGAGACGGCCGACGCGGACGCGGCCGGCTCGGCCGTCCGCACGGCGATCATCGCGCGGCCCGCCGCCGAGTCGGTGAGGTTGTTCGCCATCCGGACCAGCAGCAGCACGACGAGGAAGACGACGATCAGCAGCACCCGGTCGTCCGCGAGGTCGATCGGCCCGAACCGGGGGCGCGGGATCGACCAGCCGGCCGTGCCGTTGGAGAACCACTCCATCTTGAACAGCACGTTCGTCGCCAGCAGCGCCAGCGCCAGGGTGGCGAAGGTGAGGCTGAGCCCCGACAATCGCAGGGCCGGCAGCGCGGTCAGCGCGCCGAGCGCGGCGGCGACCAGCACGCCGACCACCGTCGCGGGCACGTAGTGCCAGCCGTTGGCCAGCAGCAGGCCGACGGTGAGACCGGCCGCGGTGGCGAATGCGCCCTGCGCGAGGCTCACCATGCCGCCGAGCCCGGTCACGATGGTGAAGGACAACAGGATGATGCCGAGCGCGAACCCGTAGATGAACAACTGCCGCCAGATGCCGTTGGCGAGGAACAGCGCGGGCACCAGGACGACCGCCGACTTGATGATCCAGGGCAGCGCCTTCTTGAACGGGCTAAGGTCGTCCCGGTAGTCGGGGGTGGGCTTGGCCGCCGTCGCGGCGGTGCCGGCCTTGCGCCGTCTGCGGTCGTGGCCGAGCAGGATCAGCGCGATGAACAGCACGGCGTACGGGACGGACGCGGTCAGGCCGTACACCTTGGCCGCCCAGGCGCCGAACGCGCCGAGGTGGTCCGCGTTGACGTACGCCACGACGATGTTGCGCACGGCCCCGATGAGCAGCCCCGCGAGGAACGCGAGCGGGACGGAGCGCAGCCCCGCCACGACCGCGGCCGTGGTGGCGACGAACAGCGCCAGGGTGTAGTTGTCGTTGACCAGCCCGAACGGGCCGGGGAACGGCGCGGCCAGCACGCCCGCGACGGCGGCGAGGAAGAAGCTGATCACCCACGAGAGGGTCGAGACCCGGCCCGTGTTGATGCCCCGCAGCCGGGCGAGCACCGGGCTGTCCACCGCGGTCCGCATGTGCAGGCCGAGAGGCGTGAAGCGGAGGAAGGCCCACATGGTGACGAAGAGCAGGACGCTGGCGCCCAGGGCGACGAGCTGGTTGTTGCTGAGGACCAGGCCCGCGGCGATCTGGTGCTGCTGGGCCGGCAGCACGCCGGGCACCTGGTAGACCTCGGCCACGTCCTGGAAGGGGATCCCGAGGGCGTCCCGCAGGATCGCGCACACCAGCAGCACGAACGCCGGCACCACGATGAGCACCCCGACCCCGGCGACGATCTTCGTCGACTCCTCGGCGTCGGCCAGGCGGCGGAACACCAGGCGGTCCCACGCCCAGCCCATGAGCGGGGCGAACAGGGCGACGATCACCAGGAGCGTCAGCCACTTGTTCCAGCCGAGCGCGACGTGGAACTGGTGGTAGAGGTAGGCCGCGGCGAAGGCGGTGGCCGCGTGGCCGAAGTTGAAGATGCGCGAGGTCGAGTGCGACAGGACGAGCCCGATCGCGAGCAGCGCGTAGATGGCGCCCGACACCGCCCCGCTGATCGTGATGCTGAAGAACTGCAACGAAGACTCCTAAGAGGGGGTGTCAGCTGCCGAGATAGGCGGCGATGACCTCGGGGTTCTTGCGGATCTCGGCGGGCGGCCCGTCGGCCAGCACGCTCCCCTGGACGAGACAGACGATGCGGTCGGCGAGGCCCATCACGAAGTCGATGTCGTGCTCGACGAGGACGACCGTCAGCTCGTGCCGCTGGACCAGACCGAGCAGGACCTCGCGCAGCAGCTCGGTCTCCCTCGGCCCCAGCCCCGACGTCGGCTCGTCGAGCAGGAGCAGCCGGGGCGCGTCCACGATGGCGCGGGCGAACTCCAGCAGCCGCAGCCGGCCGATCGGCAGGGTCGCGGCGCTCACGTCCCGCACCGCCGACAGCCCGCACAGCTCGATGACCTCGTCGGCCCGCTCCAGCAGGGCCGCGGTCTCGCGCCGCCGGTGCGGCAGGCCCAGCACGTCGCCGAGCAGCCCGCGCCCGCGGGTCCGCCACTCCAGCGGGACGAGCACGTTCTGCCGCACGCTGAGCCAGCCGAACGCCTGGTGCCGCTGGAAGGTGCGGCGGACGCCGTGCCGGGAGAGCCAGGAGGCCGACCGGGAGGTGACGTCCGCGCCGTCGAGGACGACGCGCCCCTCGGTGGGGGTGCGCAGCCCCGAGATCGCGTCAAGAAGGGTGGTCTTGCCGGCGCCGTTGGGCCCGATGAGGCCCACCACCTGCCCGCGCGGCACGTCGAGCGTGACGCCGTCGACCGCGGTGATCCCTCCGAAGCGCACCGTCACGTCCGCCAGCCGGAGAACGGTCCCGGTGTCCGGTCCTGCAGGGGTGACGGGGGTGGTTTGTGCAACATCCATGGTGTGCTCACTTCCTGCGGAGACACAATAGGAACCCGTTTCCGTTGTAGGGAGCGTGACCAGACGCGTCGCCATTGTCAATATCAAAGCTGTAGACAAGGTGTCTGCCTGCTCTTGACATCCGCTCCCGAACAGAAGAGCCTTCGCTAAACGGAACGTGTTTTCAAAGGGCGGGCGGGCGTGGGTCCACGCGCGGGCCCGCCTCTCGCCCAACCCCGCCGCGGCGGCCCGACAGCACTCACGAGAGGAACGCCTATGACCTCCACCGACGAGTTCCGGGCCAGGGCCCGCGCCTGGCTGGAGCAGAACGCCAAACCCTTCGACGAGGCGGCCGACTACGACCTCGAGGGCACCGCCGTGCCGCTGGAGGAGTCCAAGCGGTTCCAGAAGGCGCTGTGGGAGGCGGGCTTCGCCGGCATCACCTGGCCGAAGGAGTACGGCGGCCAGGGCCTCGGCGCGGCCGAGCTGATCGCCTTCTCAGAGGAGGCGGCGGACTTCGAGCTGCCCACCGGGCCGTTCGTCATCGGCCTCGGCATGCCCGGCCCGACCATCCTGGAGCTCGGCACCGAGGAGCAGAAGAAGCGCTACCTGCCGCCGCTGCTCAAGGGCGAGGAGATCTGGTGCCAGCTCTTCTCCGAGCCCTCCGCAGGCTCGGACGTCGCCGGCCTGCAGACCACCGCGACCCGCACCGAGACCGGCTGGATCATCAACGGCCAGAAGGTGTGGACCTCCGGCGCCCAGCACAGCGACTACGGCGCCATCATCGCCCGCACCGATCCGTCCGTGCCCAAGCACAGCGGCATCACGATGTTCATCGTCGACATGCGTCACCCGGGCGTCACCGTGCGGCCGCTCGTCGTGGCGACCGGGCACGCGCCGTTCAACGAGGTGTTCTTCGACGACGTCGAGGTTTCCGACGACGCGGTCATCGGGCGGGTCGGCGAGGGCTGGGCCGCCGCCGTGGTGATGCTCCGCCACGAGCGGGTCACCATCGGCACCGGCACCCGCGCCCGCTCCAACCCGCTCGGCTTCGACGCGCTCCTGGAGCTGGCCCGCGCCCGCGGCCTGGACCGCGACCCCGCCGTGCGGCGCCGGCTTGCGCTGCTGTACGCCCGCGAGTCGGCGCTCGGCGCCTACGGCCGCGTGCTGCACGAGGAGTCGATGGCCGGCGTCCCCATCGGCGCCCGCGGCTCGGCCGCCAAACTGGCCGGCGCCGAGCAGGCCCTGTGGGCCGCCGACCTGGCGCAGGACATCCTCGGCGCCGACCTCGCGCTGGGCGGGGCCGACCTGGAGCGGGTGGCCATGGCCATCGTGGCCGCGCCGGGCAACGCCGTCGCCGGGGGGACCAACGAGATCCAGCGCAACATCATCGGTGAGCGGGTGCTGGGGCTCGCCAAGGATCCCGGCGTCGACCGCAACACCCCGTACAACAAGTTGAAGCTCTCGCGCTGACCGTCCCACCCTCCAGGAGCTGATGTGTCTCTCATCTTCACCGACGACCAGAAGAGCCTCGCTCAGACGGTCAAGCGCTTCGTCGCCGAACGCAGCCCGATGCCGCGGGTCCGCGAGGTCGTCGGCGGCGAGCACGCCTACGACGCGGAGGTCTGGTCGCGCCTGGCCGGGGACCTCGGCCTGGCCGGCCTGATCATCCCGGAGGAGTACGGCGGCGCCGGCGCCACCCACGCCGACCTGTCGGCGGCGCTGCGGGAGCTGGGCGCCGGCCTCGTGCCCTCGCCGCTGCTGGCCTGCGTGCTCACCGCCGGAGCCCTCCTCGCCCTGGACGACGAGCCGGCCAAGCACGACCTCCTGCCGCGGCTCGCCGAGGGCGGCCTGGTCGGCGCGCTCGCCGTCAGCGAGCCGGGAGAGCGCCGCTGGATCCCCGGGACGCCCGCCACCGCCGCGACCGGCTCCGGCGACGCCGTCACCCTGTCGGGCACCAAGATCGCCGTGCTGAACGGCGCGGAGGCCGGCGTGCTGCTCGTCCAGGCCGCCGGGCCCGACGGCGCGGGGCTGTACCTGGTCGAGGGCGACGCCCCCGGCCTCACCGTGAGCAGGGACGCCGGGGTCGACCCGACCCGCAGCACGGCCACCGTGACGTTCGACGGCACCCCGGCCCGGCCGCTCGCGGGCGACGCCGACGCGGCCCTCGACCGCGTGGCCGACCTCGCGAACCTCGCGATCGCCGCCGAGCAGTCCGGCGCCATGCTGGCCTGCCTCACCATGACCACCGAGTACGCCAAGGTCCGCTACACCTTCGGCCAGCCCATCGGCGCCTACCAGGGCGTCAAGCACAAGCTCGCCGACATGTACAACCGGTGGGCGCTGTCGGACGCCGCGCTGCGCGAGGCCACCAGGGCGGCCGACGAGGAGCCCACCAGGCTCGGCGCGGCCGCCGCCGCCGCGCGGGCGCTCACCTCCTCCGGCTACCTCACCTCGGCGAAGGACACGATGCTGCTGCACGGCGGCATCGGCTTCACCTGGGAACACGACGCGCACTTCTACTACAAGAACGCGATCGCCGGAAACGTGCTCGCCGGCGACGGCGACTACCAGCTCGACCGGCTCGCCGACAAGCTCGGCGTGTGACCTCGGTGGCGGGCGCCCCTCCCCGGGGCGCCCGCCGCGGCTCTACCTCCTGAGGTGATCCTTTGACCGCTGACGTGGACCGCCGTGCCCTGCTGAAGCGCGCCCGGCTGCCGCTCGTCGCCGCGCCCATGCTGCTCGTCTCCGGCCCCGAGCTGGTGATCGCCGCCTGCCGGGCGGGCGTCTTCGGCAGCTTCCCGACGGCCAACTGCCGGGCCGAGGGCGAGCTGGACGAGTGGCTGCACCGCATCGCCGCCGCCTGCGGCCCCGACGCCGCGCCGTGCGTGCCCAACCTCATCGTGCACCGCTCGAACCCCCGCCTGGAGCAGGACCTCGACGTCATCCTGCGGCACCGCCCGGCCGCCGTGATCACCTCCGTCGGCTCGCCCGCCGCCGTCGCCCCCGCCCTGCGGGCGGCCGGGATCCAGGTCTGGTGCGACGTGGCCACCGTGCGCCACGCGGAGCGGGCCATCGACGCCGGGGCGGACGGCCTGATCCTGCTCACCGCGGGCGCGGGCGGCCAGACCGGGAACGCCAACCCGTTCGCGTTCGTCCGGGCGGTGCGGCGGCGTTTCGACGGGATCGTCGCGCTGGCCGGCGGGCAGGCCGACGGGCACGCCCTGCTCGCCGCGCGGGCCCTCGGGTGCGACCTCGGCTACATGGGCACCCGCTTCATCGCCACCCGCGAGGCCCGCGCCGACGAGCGGTACAAGAGCTTCGTCGTCGAGAGCGAGCTCGACGACATCCACCTCACCAACGCCCTCTCGGGGCTGGAGACCAACCTGCTGCGGCGGTCGCTGCTGGCCCAGGGGCTCGACCCGGCCGAGTTCGGGCTCGGGCCGAAGCGGTTCTCCATGGCGGCGCTGGAGGGGCGCGAAGGCGGCGCGCCCAAGAGGTGGCGCGACATCTGGAGCGCCGGCCACTCCGTCTCCGGCGTCCGCGACGTCCCCACCGTCGCCGACCTGGTGGACCGGCTGGCCGCCGAGTACGCCGAAGCCGCCCGCACCACCCACACCCTGACCGCCGAGCCCGCCCTGACCGCCGAGCCCGCCCTGACCGCCGAGCCCGGCTCGACGCCCGGCGGGGCGCGGTGAGCGGGGCGCTGGCGGGGCTGCGGGTGCTCGACCTGACCACCGAGCGGGCCTGGCTGAGCGGGCGGGTGCTGGCCGACCTCGGCGCGCGGGTCACCCTGGTCGAGCCGCCCGGAGGCGATCCCGCCCGGTTCGACCGGCGGGCCGGCGCGCCCCCTGGCCGGCCCAACCCGGCGTGGCCGGCCTTCAACCGGGGCAAGCGCTCGGTGACGCTGGACCTGGCCAGGCCGGCCGCCCGCGAGCTGTTCCTGCGGCTGGCCCGCGCCGCCGACGTCGTCATCGAGTCGTACGAGCGCGAGACCCTCCACGGACGGGGTCTCGGCCACGCCGCCCTGTCCGCCGTGAACCCGCGCCTGGTGCTGGTCAGCGTCACCCCGTTCGGCCGGACCGGCCCCTACGCGGGTCACGCCGCCGCCGACCTCGTCGTGGCCGCCACGGGCGGCGCGGTGTGGACCAACGGCGACCCCGACCGCCCGCCCGTCCGCATCAGCTCGGGCCAGTACTTCCTGCACGCCGCGGCCGAGGCGGTCGTGCACACCCTCGCCGCGGTGCGCCACGCCCGGCGCACCGGCCGGGGCCAGCACGTGGACGTCTCGGCGCAGCTCGCCACGATCCGCACGCTGATGAACGCGGTGCCAGGACCCTACACCGACGGCTCGGTGGTGGACCGGGCCTCCTTCGGCGCGCCCGCCCCCGGCCAGCCCTACCGCCACCTGTTCGGCTGCCGCGACGGGCACGTCCTCGCCACCGTCCCCTTCGGCCCCGGCCCCGCCGGGTACGTCGCCTGGCTGCGCGACGAGGGCTTCCTGCCGCCCCGGCTGGCCGCCTACGACGCCGCGCGGCGGGTCGCGGCCCGGCTGACGGCCTGGGCCGACGTCGTCGTCGAGGCGTTCACGCCCGGCGTGATGGACCGGCTCGGGCTCGGCTACGACCGGCTGCGCGCGGTCAACCCCTCCCTGATCATGCTCTCGACGTCCATGAACGGGCAGACCGGCCCGCGCAGGGGGTTCGCGGGGTTCGGCACGGTGCTCGCCGCCATGTCCGGGTTCTGCGAGCTGACCGGCTGGCCCGACCGCGACCCCGGCTCACCGTACGGGGCGTACACGGACTTCATCGGCCAGCGTTTCGCCGCCGTGGCCGTGCTCGCGGCCCTGGAGCACCGCGCCCGCACCGGCGAGGGGCAGCACATCGACCTGTCCCAGATGGAGACCGGCCTGATGTTCCTCGCGCCGGAACTCGTGGACCACCAGCTCACCGGCCACGTCGCGACCCGCGACGGCAACCGCGACCGCGCGGCGGCCCCGCACGGCGTCTTCCCGTGCCTGCCGGAGGACGGCAGGGAGCGGTGGGTCGCCATCGCGGTGACCGGCGACGACCAGTGGAACGCCCTGCGCCGGGCCCTGGGGGAGCCCGCGTGGGCGGCCGATCCCCGGCTCGCCACCCTGGCCGGGCGCAAGGAGCAGGAGGACCGCCTGGAACGGGCCCTCGCCGCGTGGACGTCCGCCAGGACGGTCGCCGAGGTCGTCGGGACGCTCCAGCCGGAGGTGCCGGCGGGTCCGGTGCACGACGCCCGGGGCCTGCGGTCCGATCCGCAGGTGGCGCACCGGGGCTACTTCCGGCCGCAGCCGCACCCCGTCATGGGGACGATGCCGTACGAGGGCGCCCAGGCGGAGCTGTCGCTCACGCCGTACCGCGTCACCAAGGCGGCCCCGCTGCTCGGCGAGGACAACGAGCGGGTCCTCACCGAGCTCCTGGGGTTCGCGCCGGACGAGGTCGCCGGGCTCGTCGCCGAGGGCGCCGTCGAGCAGGTCCTGGACTGAACCGCACGTGGAAGCAGGAAGAAGGAGAGCCATGCCGCAGACCGTCGATCTCACGGGGCAGACCGCCGTCGTGACCGGATGCTCCTCGGGACTCGGGCGGCGCTTCGCCGTCACCCTCGCCGAGCACGGGGCCTCCGTGGTCGCCGTGGCCCGGCGCGCGGACCGGCTCGGCGAGCTCGCGGACGAGATCGCCGCGGCCGGCGGCGCCTGCCTGCCGCTGGCCGCCGACCTCACCGACGACGACCAGCTCGGCGGCCTGCTGGACGCGGCCGAGGAACGCTTCGGCACCGCCACCATCCTGGTCAACAACGCCGGCATCCCCGACGCCCAGCACGCCACCAAGATGCCCGTCGACCTCGTGGACCGGGTGCTGGGGACGAACCTGCGCGCGCCCTGGCTGCTGTCCTGCGACTTCGCGCGCCGGCTCATCGCGGCCGGGGCCGGCGGCCGGGTGGTGAACGTCTCCTCCATGGGCGCCTACGAGTACCGGGGCGGGGGAGCGGCACTCTACTCGGTGACCAAGGCCGCCGTCGTACGGATGACGGAGGTGCTCGCGGTCGAGTGGGCGAAGTTCCACATCAACGTCAACGCCATCGCGCCGGGCGCGTTCGCCTCGGAGATGATGGACGGCATGGTGCGGCGCATCGGCGGCGACCCGTCGCGGTTCTTCCCCCGCGCCCGCATGGGCGACCCGCGCCAGCTCGACAGCACCCTGCTCTACCTGGTGTCCCCGCACTCGGAGTTCGTGACCGGCACCGTGGTCAAGGTCGACGACGGCCAGGGCGCGCGCTGAGCTCCGCCGGGCCCGGGGCCTATCTGCCGGTCTCGGGCTCCGGCATGAGCAGCCGCCGCGCGGCGAACTTCATCCGCTCCTCGACGTACTCGGGGGTGAGCTGGTCGTTGAGCCAGCCGATGACGCTGCTGTTCCAGAGCGACTCCAGCATGTGCAGCGCGCGGTATTCGGCGGTCGTGATGCGGTGGTCGGGCCCCCACGCGGCGCGCCCCATCAGCTCGGCCAGGCTGGTCGGCGGCGGCGTCTCGGCCAGGAGCGGCGTCTCCTCGCGCCGCTCGCCGAGCGGCTTGGGGATGTGGTACGCGCTGAGCGCGGCGTGCGCCCAGCCGCGGTTGTACTGCATCGCGCGGAAGGCCCGGTGCAGCACCTCCGCGGCCCGCCCCTCCGGCGTCCGCTGCCGAGGGGGACGCTGCACGATGTCCTTGCGCAGCTCGTCGAGCTGCACCTGGATGGCCGCGGCGAGCAGGGCGTCCTTCGACGGGTAGTAGCGGTAGAGGGTCGACAGGGCGACCTCCGCGATCCTCGCCACCTCGCGCATCTGGACCGCGTCGTAGCCGCCGCGGGTGGCCAGGGCCATCCCGGCATCAAGAACACGTTCCGCCCGGAAGGCCCGCGCCTCGGGCGTGCGGCCCTTCCTGCTGACCCGCGTCATGGCGGACCCCCTTTCCCTGTGGGTGAAGGACACGAGAGCCCGCTGACGGCCTGGGGTCAGCGGCTGCAAAGCTGGTACTAAAGAGTACACGTTCTCATGACCGCCCGAGCGGCGCCGGGACAGGCTCCCGGCGCCGCCGCCGGGGGTCAGCCCTGATGGCGGGAGAGCACCAGGCTGCCGGCCGCCGCGAAGAACATCCCGACGCCCTGCACGAAGCTGATGTCCGCCTTCGGGAGCTGCTCCACGGCCTCGCCGCGGAGCTGCCGCACGGCCTCCTGGATGGCGAACATGCCGTACATGCCGGTGTGGGTGTAGGACAGGCCGCCGCCGTTGGTGTTCATCGGCAGCGAGCCGCCCTTCATCGTGTTGCCCTCCGCCACGAAGTCGCCCGACTCGCCGCGCCCGACGAAGCCGAGGTCCTCCAGCATGTAGAGCGGCACGTGCGCGAAGGCGTCGTACGCCATGAGGTGGTCCACGTCGGCGCGCGAGACGCCGGCGGTGCGGAACGCCTCCTCCCCGGCCCTGCGGAAGGCGGCGAACGAGCCGGGATCGGCCATCTGCGACACGAGGGGCCCCTCGGCCGACTCGCCCGAGCCGAGCAGGTAGACCGCGCGGTCGCCGCCCGGCAGGTCCCTGGCGCGCTCGGCGGTGGTGAGCACGAGCGCGCCGCCGCCGTCGGTCACCACGCAGCACATGTCCCTGGTGAACGGGTAGGCGATGGGCGGCCCGGCCAGCACCTCCTCGACCGTGGTGGGCTTGCGGCGGAAGGCGCGCGGGTTGTTCAGCGCCCACGTCCGCTGCGCCACGACGACGTGCGCCAGGTGCTCGCGGGTCATGCCGCGCTCGTGCAGGAAGCGCAGCGCGGGCAGGGTGAAGGTCGAGTACGGCGTCTGCGCGCCGTAGACGGCCTCGAACTGCCCGGTCGCCGAGGCCGGGTTGGGCGCCCAGGGCGCCACGCCGACCCGGGAACGCCCGGACTCGCCGTGGGTGACGAGCACGACGTCGGCGGCGCCGGCCGCGATGGCGGCGGCGGCGTGACGGACGTGCAGCATGAAGCTGCAGCCGCCGACCATGGTGCCGTCGAGCCAGCGGGGCTCGATGCCGAGGTGGTGGGAGACCTCCAGCGCCAGCGGCCCCGCGGTGGCCACGCCGTCGATGTCCTTGGCGGTGAGCCCCGCGTCGGCGAGGGCGTTGCGTGCCGCCTCCGCGTGCAGGCCGAGGACGGACAGGTCGGGGCGGACGCCGACGTCGGTGGTCTCCGCCGCGCCGACGATGGCGATGTCGCCGTGGTGCATCGAGGTCATCGGGCCACCTCCCCGGCGGGGGCGAACACGGGCAGGGTGTGCTCGCCCCGCTCGACGAAACAGACCTGCAACGGCATGTCCAGCTCCAGATGCTCGGGCTCGGGCGGCACCCCGACGATGTTGGTCATGAGACGTGGCCCCTCGGCCAGCTCCACCAGCGCCACGACGACCGGCGTGGCGGGGTCGAAGGGCGGCAGGGGGCGGTGGTTGATGACGTACGACAGCAGCCGGGCCGCGCCGCTGACGGTCGTCCACGCGACGTCCGCCGAGCCGCAGGCGGGGCAGAAGGGGCGCGGGTAGAAGTAGTGCCGCTCACAGGACGCGCAGCGCTGGACGCGCAGCTCGCCGTTCGCGGCGCCCTCCCAGAAGGGGAGTGTCTCCGGGATGGGCACGGGTGCCGGGCCGGGCATGGCGGTTCCTTTCACGGATGGTTCCACAGAGGGGCTCACAGGTGACGGGGCGGCGAGCGTCTCGCGCATCGCCGCCGAGCTGACCACGACGACCCCGAGGATCAGCGTGGTGATGAGGAAGGCGGTCTGGAACGACAGGGCGTCGGCGACCGCCCCCGCCGCGACCGGGCCGATGATCGCGCCGACGTCGGACGACATGTTGAACCACGCCACGTTCCTGGCGGGGCTGCTGCCGCTGATGTCGGCGAGGAGGGCGGCGGGCGTCGCCGACAGCCCGCCGCCCGCCACGCCGAGCAGCGCCATCGAGGCGAGGAAGACCGCCTCGCCGGGCGGCAGGCAGAGCAGCGCGACGGCGACGCAGCCGAGCACGCCGGCGGTGATCATCGCGGGCCGCCTGCCGCGCGTGTCGGCCCACCGGCCGAACGCCCGTACGGAGATCACCTGGGTGACGGCGGTGCCGAGCATCGCCACGCCGATGAAGGTGCCGCTGCTGTCCAGCTCGTCCGTGGCGAACACGAGGATGGTCGAGTTGCGCAGGCCGTAGAAGAGCCAGCCGACGGTGAAGCTGGCGACGAGGGCCGCGGTGAAGGCGCGGACGTACGTGCCGCGGGGCAGCGGCCCGGTCTCCGCCGCCGGGGCGCCGGCGGGCCGGGGCCCGGAGGGCGGCGGGACGCCGGGGGAGAGCTTGAGCTGCGAGATCGCGGCGGCCACGAGCAGGGTGACCCCGTACAGCAGGAAGGGCAGGCGCGGGTTCACGTCGGCGAGCACGCCGCCCGCCGCCGGCCCGGCGATGGCGCCCAGCATGAAGCCGAGCTGGAACGTGCTGATGCCGCTGCCCCGCGCGTCCGGCGGCGCCGTGCGCAGGACCAGCGACATGGCGGCGATGGTGAAGGCCGAGCTGCCCATCCCGCCGATCGCCCGCAGGGTGATGAGCAGCGTGAAGTCGGGGGCGAAACTGGCGACGATCATCGTCGCGCCCTGCAGCCACAGTCCCCAGGCGATCACCCGGCGCTCGCCGAAGCGCTGGACGAAGCGGCTGTTGACGACGGCGGTGGCGAGCCGGACCACCGCGAACGCGCTGATCGCCGCCCCCACGACCGCGCTGCCCACGCCGAACTCCGCCGCGAGCAGCGGCAGGGCGGGCGCGATCACGCCGAAGCCGAGGGCGACCACGAACGCGATCAGGGCGGAGATCCGCAGATCGGCGGGCAGCGCCCGGAAGCGCCTCACCGCACAGCCATTTCAGGTCCTCCGGCAGGTGGCGGCCGGGCCGGCGGCCCGGACCCAGCTAAAGACAACATGTTCTGCTTACTGACAGGGTTGGAGCTGAACTCTCCGATGTCAAGAGCCAGCCAAGCCTTGCCGGTTCAGTCGTAACGTGTTTCACTTGGCACCTGATCAGGCCGGACGGCGACGCCCCCGGCCAGGTCTTCCGAGCGTTCACGAATCGAGGTTCCATGCCCATCGACGCATCGCTGGTCGGCCGCAAGAGCGAACCCCTCACGAGATCCTGGACCTCCGACGACGCCCTGCTCTACGCCATCGCGGTCGGCGCCGGTCAGGAGGACCCGCTCGCGGAGCTGCAGTTCACGACCGAGAACACCGCGGGCACGCCGCAGCAGGTCCTCCCGACGTTCTGCAACGTGGCCATGGGCGCGGGGATGGCCCTGCCCGGCGACCTCGACCTCACCAAGATGCTCCACGCCGAGCAGGCCTTCGAGCTGTTCGACACCATCCCGGTCGCCGGCGAGGTCGAGTCCACGGGCGAGATCGTCGGCGTGTACGACAAGGGCTCCGGCGCGATCATCGCCACCGAGAGCGTCTCCAGCGTCCCCGGCGGCGGGCCGCTGGCGAAGATCCGCACCTCCCTGTTCTTCCGCGGGTACGGCGGCTTCGGCGGTGAGCGCGGCCCCGGCACCACCTGGGAGCGGCCCACGGGCAAGCCCGACCACGTCGTCACCTACACCACCCGCGCCGACCAGGCGCTCCTCTACCGGCTGACCGGCGACCGCAACCCGCTGCACACCGACCCGTCCTTCAGCGGCCGGGGCGGCTTCCCGCGGCCGATCCTGCACGGCATGTGCACCTACGGCTTCACCGGCCGGGCGCTGCTGCACACGGTCGCGGGCTCGGATCCCAAGCGGTTCCGCGCCATGTCCGCCCGCTTCACCAAGCCGATACTCCCCGGTCAGACGATCACGGTGTCGATCTGGGCCGACGGGACCGACGTGCGGTTCCAGACCACCGACGAGAGCGGCACCCCGGTCATCGACCACGGCACGGCGGTCATCCTCTGACCGCGCTGACCGTGCTGGCCGTGCGCGCCGCGCACCATCCTCTGACCGTGCGCGCCGCGCACGGCACCCCCTCCACCCCTCCGTCTGCGGAAGGACACCCCCATGGGATCACTTGACGGCAGAGTCGCCATCGTCACCGGCGCCGGACGCGGCATCGGCGCCTCCATCAGCCGCATGTTCGCCCAGCAGGGCGCGCGGCTCGTGCTCAACGACCTCGGCGCGGGCCCGGACGGCTCCGGCGGCGACACCGGCCCCGCCGAGGCCATCGCCAGGGAGATCAACGACCTCGGCGGCCAGGCCGTCTCCGACGCCGGCGACATCGCCGACACCGCGACCGGGCGGCGGCTGGTGGAGCTGGCGCTGGAGAACTACGGGCAGCTCGACGTGGTCGTCAACGTCGCCGGCATCCTCCGCGACAAGATGATCTTCAACCTGCCGGAGGAGGACTGGGACGCGGTCATCCGCGTGCACCTGCGCGGCCACTTCAGCACCATCAAGCCCGCCGCCGCGTACTGGCGGCAGCAGCGCAACCCCGAGGGCCACTACCGGATCATCAACTTCACCTCGGACTCCGCCCTGCAGGGCTCGCCCGGCCAGCCGAACTACGCCGCCGCGAAGATGGGCATCATCGGCCTGACCGCGTCGCTCGCCAACGGCCTGGCCCGCTACGGCGTGACGGCCAACGCCATCGCCCCCGGCGCGGCCACCCGCCTGACCGCGACCGTGCCCGACGACAAGAAGCTCGGCGAGGACCCCGCCGCCGAGGAGCTCATGTCGCCGGACAACATCGCGCCGATCGTCACCTACCTCGCCGGCACCGAGTCCGACTGGCTGTCGGGCCGCACCCTCGGCGCCTCCGGGTACGACGTCCGGCTGTGGAACAACCCGGAGGTCGTCGAGACCGTCTCCTCCGACGGCCCCTGGGACCTCGCCGACCTCGGGGAGAAGCTGACCAAGTCGTTCCGCCCCAAGGCCGACGGGCTGCACCCGTCGATCTTCATGGCGCAGCTGCCCCGGTAACGGAGCCGCACGGGGGACGCGGGACCCAGCAACGGGACCCAGCAACGGGGATCGCATTCATCGGTCAAGCCGGACAGGGAGAGACGCACGATGTCCTCTACCACTCACCCGACCACGCCTCACCCCACCACGGAGCCCGTCGGCTTCTACCGGATCGCCGCGGCCGACCCCGGCCGGCCCGGCATCATCGACCCCGACGGGTCGATGCTCACGTACGGCGAGCTGCTGTCACGGGTCAACCGCGTCTCGCGCGCCCTGCGCACCCACGGGCTCGGCAACGGCGACAGCGTCGCGGTCGCCCTGCACAACGGGCACGAGTACCTCGAGGTGATGCTGGCCACGGCGCAGGTCGGGATGTTCTTCGTCCCGGTCAACTGGCGGCTGACCCCCGCCGAGATGCTCTACATCATCAAGGACTCCGGCGCCAGGCTGCTGGTCATGGACGCCGAGCAGGCCGCCACGCTGCCGCTGGAGTCGCTGCCCGAGCACCGGTACGTGATCGGCGGCGAGGTGCCTGGCTGGCTGCCGTACCCGGAGCTGGGCGCGGGCGAGCCGGACGACGCGCCGGAAGACCGCCGCTTCGGCGGCAGCATGGGCTACACCTCGGGCACCACCGGCAACCCCAAGGGCGTGCGCAGCCTGCTCTACCCCGACGCCGAGCCGGAGCCGGTGCTCGGCGCGCTGTACGGCGGCCTGTGCGCCCGCTACGAGGTCACCATGGACAAGGGCGTGCACCTGGTGTGCTCGCCGATCTACCACGCCGCGCCGAGCGGCCACGCCTTCGCCTTCCTCCAGCTCGGCCACACGGTCGTCATCCAGGGCAGGTTCGACCCCGAGGGCGTGCTGGCCGCCATCGAGAAGCACCGGATCACCACGGTCCACATGGTGCCCACGCACTTCCACCGGATGCTGCGGCTGCCGCAGGAGGTGCGCGAGAAGTACGACCTGTCCAGCCTGGAGGCGGTGATCCACGCGGGCGCGCCGTGCCCGGTGCCGATCAAGCAGCAGATGATCGAGTGGCTGGGCCCGGTCGTGTGGGAGTACCTGGCCTCCACCGAGGGCGGCGTCTCCCTGGTGGGCTCGGAGGAGTGGCTGCGCAAGCCCGGCACGGTCGGCCGGCCGACGCCGAACACCATCGTCAAGATCCTCGACGAGGACGGCAACGAGGTGCCGACCGGCACCGCGGGCGTCATCTACTTCGGCATCCCCGGCGCCGGCCCGACCTTCGAGTACAACAACGACCCGGCGAAGACCGCCGCCAGCCGCCGCGGCGACCTGTCGACCGTCGGCGACTACGGCTACTTCGACGAGGACGGCTACGTCTTCCTCCTCGACCGGCGTACCGACCTCATCATCTCCGGCGGCGTGAACATCTACCCGGCGGAGATCGAGCAGGCCCTCATCACGCACCCGGCGGTCGCCGACGTCGCGGTCATCGGCGTACCCGACCCCGACTGGGGGCAGAGCGTGCTGGCCGTCGTGCAGCCGACCGAGGACGCCGTGCCCGGCGACGACCTCGCCGCCGACCTGCGCGCCCACTGCGCAGGCCTGCTGGCCTCGTTCAAGATCCCCAGGCGGTACGAGTTCCGCTCCGACTTCCCCCGCACGGAGACCGGCAAGCTGCAGCGCCGCAAGCTCCGCGACCTCTACGCCGGCTGACCCCGGCAGGGAAGGACAGGAGACGCCGTTGCAGACGAGTGTGCACGCCGCCGCCGGGCCGGGGGCGGAGGTGGCCGCCTTCGCCGCCCGGGCCGAGCGGGCCGGCTTCGACACCATCTCCAGCGCGGAGGTGGACCACGACCCGTTCCTGAGACTGGCGCTGGCCGCCCCGGCGACGAGCCGGATCAGGCTGGCGACCGGCATCGCGGTCGCCTTCGCCCGGACGCCGATGGCGCTCGCGTACGTGACCAACGACCTGCAGATCCTCTCCGGGGGCCGGTTCGTGCTCGGCCTCGGCACCCAGACCAGGCCGCACATCACACGCAGGTTCGGCATGGAGTGGAGCAGGCCCGCGGCGCGGATGCGCGAGTACGTCACGGCGCTGCGGGC
This sequence comes from Nonomuraea sp. B208, assembly GCF_057536035.1. Lineage (NCBI taxonomy): Bacteria > Bacillati > Actinomycetota > Actinomycetes > Streptosporangiales > Streptosporangiaceae > Nonomuraea > Nonomuraea sp. B208. The sequence goes on along the minus strand of NZ_BAAJOU010000008.1, from coordinate 17,676 downwards.
CATCTGGGACGACTGGAACACCGGCAAGGAGGTGCGGCACGAGGGGGAGTTCTACCGGCACACCCTCATGACCGCGACCTTCCGCCCGGAGCCGCATCCGCACGGCAACCCGCCGATCCACCTGGCCGCGGTCGGCCCCCTCATGACCCGGCTGGCCGGCGAGGTGGCCGACGGGCTGATCCCGCACGGGTTCAGCACCGAGCGGTACTTCCGCGAGATCACCCTGCCCGCGCTGGAGGAGGGGCTGGCCCGGTCCGGGCGGGACCGTTCCGACGTCGTGGTCCACTGTCCCGGGTTCGTGCACGTCCTCGATCCGGCCGAGGACGTCGAGCGGCAGCGGCGGGTGCTGCGCGGCCGGGTCGCCTTCTACGGCTCCACCCCGGCCTACCGCGGCGTCCTCGCGCTGCACGGCTGGGAGGACCTGCACCAGCGGCTGCACGCGCTGTCGGTGCGGCCCGAGGCCGACCGCTGGGACCGGATGGCCGACCTGATCGACGACGAGGTGCTGGACACCTTCTGCGTGAGCGGGTCGCTGACGGAGGTGGCGGCGGAGGTGGCGCGCAGGTTCGGCGGCCTGGTCGACCAGGTCGCGCTCCAGCCGCCGCCGGGCACGTCCGACGCCGACCTCGGCGCGGCCCTCGCCACGCTGCGCGCGGCGGGCCGGCCCTGATGGGGTCCGGGGACCTCCTGGTGGAGCGCGACGGCGGCGTCGTCACCGTCACGCTCAACCGTCCCGCCAGGAAGAACGCGATGACGAGAGAGGGCTGGATCGAGCTCACCCGCGTGCTCGGCGAGGTCGCGGCCCGCGCCGAGGACCGCGTCCTGGTGCTCACGGGCGCGGGCGGCGAGTTCTGCTCGGGGGCCGACCTGAGCGCCCAGGGCTCCGGCGACCCGCCGCGCCGCGCGATGCGGATCGTGAACGAGGCGCTGTTCGCCCTGCGGGACCTGCCCCAGCCCACGATCGCCGCCGTGTCGGGGGCGGCGGTCGGGGCCGGCTTCAACATGGCGCTCGCCTGCGACCTCGCGGTCGCCGACGAGACAGCCCGCTTCTCGCAGATCTTCTCCCGGCGCGGCCTGTCGGTGGACTTCGGCGGGACGTGGCTGCTGACCCACATGGTGGGCCTGCACCGGGCGAAGGAGCTCGCCTTCTTCGGCCGGATCCTGTCCGCGCGCGAGGTGCACGACCTCGGGCTGCTCAACAGGGTCGTGCCGGAGGGCACGGCACCGGCGCGGGCGGGGGAGTGGGCGCGCGAGCTGCTGGGCCTCGCGCCGCTGGCGCTGGCGCAGACCAAGGAGCTGCTCAACCTGGCGGCGAGCGGCGACTTCAGGGAGAGCGCCCTGCGCGAGGCGGCCGCGCAGAACCTCAACGGCGCCACCGAGGACACCAGGGAGGCGATCAGCGCCTTCCTGGAGAAACGGCCGCCGGTGTTCCGCAACCGCTAGCCGGGGCCGGCGTCCAGGTGCTGCTGGATGGCGGCCATCACGGCCTGGGGCGAGGCCGAGCGGCTGAAGGTGGCGACCACCACCTGCTCGCTGTCGCGCGGCTGTTCGAGCTGGCGGAAGGTCGCGATCACGTAACCGAGCGCGTGGTCCAGGGGTCCGCTCGGGTCGTAGGTCCCGCCGGCCCGCAGCCAGCCGCGCAGCACCTGGTTGTGGGCCGCCACCACGGAGGCGGCCATCAGCTCGGCGCGCAGCCCCGCGTCGGGCGAGTCGCCGAGCCAGGCGCCGACGAACTCGCGGAACAGCCGCTGGTAGCGGGCGACGCTGGCGATCTCGCGGTCGCGCAGGGCGGGCACCTCGCGGACCAGCCGGTAGCGGCGCAGCGAGACCTCGGCGTCGTCCACGTAGTGGGCGAGCACGATGCGGACGGCGTCGGTGATGGCCACGATCGCGGTGCCCGCCGTCGAGGCGCGCAGCCGGGCGTCGATCCTGGTCAGCAGCGCGTCGTGATCGGGGAAGATCGCGTCGTCCTTGGAGCGGTAGTGGCGGAAGAACGTGCTGCGGCTGACGCCTGCGCGCGCGGCGATGTCGTCGACGGTGGTCGCGTCGTAGCCGTTCTCGTCGAACAGCGTCACGGCGGCCTCGGCGAGGCGCTGGCGGATGGGCGGTGTCGGCACCCGGCCATTGTGACGGAACTTAGGGGTTGTCCCGCACCGCGCGACTGAGTACCGTGAACCTGAAACTGGGTCTTATCGGGTGGTGGTGAATGGCAGCGCAGGGCACCGCGGGCAGCCTGGCCCGTCTGAAGGAACGCCTGGACGAGGCGGTTCACGTGGGCGAGGCCCGCGCGGCGGCCAAGCAGCACGCCAAGGGCCGGCTGACCGCCCGCGAGCGCATCGAGCGGCTGCTCGACGACGGCTCGTTCGTGGAACTGGACGCCCTGGCCAAGGGCTCGCTCGGGTACGGCGACGGCGTGGTGACCGGCTACGGCACCGTCGACGGCCGCCAGGTGTGCGTGTTCTCCCAGGACTTCACGGTCGCGGGCGGCTCGCTGGGCGAGGTGTACGGGCAGAAGATCTGCAAGGTCATGGACCTCGCGATGCGCAACGGCTGCCCGATCGTCGGGATCAACGAGGGCGCGGGCGCCCGCATCCAGGAGGGCGTCGTCTCGCTCGGCCTGTACGGCGAGATCTTCCGCCGCAACATCCGCGCCTCCGGCGTGATCCCGCAGATCTCGCTCATCATGGGCGCCTGCGCGGGCGGCCACGTCTACTCGCCGGCGCTGACCGACTTCACCGTCATGGTGGACGAGCAGTCGCACATGTTCGTCACCGGCCCCGACGTCATCAAGACGGTGACGGGGGAGGACGTCACGTTCGAGGAGCTGGGCGGCGGCCGGGTGCACAACGCCCGCAGCGGCGTGGCCCACTACCTGGCGAGCGACGAGGAGGACGCGCTCGGCTACGTGCGGGCGCTGCTTTCTTACCTGCCGGACAACAACCTCGACGAGCCTGCGCACCCCGCGGTCGAGGCCGACCTGACGCTCACGGCCGACGACCTGGCCCTCGACGCGCTGGTGCCGGACTCGCCGAACCAGCCGTACGACATGCACGAGGTCATCACCGCGCTGCTGGACGACGGCGAGTTCCTGGAGACGCAGGAGCTGTTCGCGCCCAACATCGTGGTCGGCTTCGGCCGCGTCGAGGGCCGCCCCGTCGGCGTCGTCGCCAACCAGCCGATGCGGCTGGCCGGCACGCTCGACATCGACGCCTCCGAGAAGGCCGCCCGGTTCGTCCGCACCTGCGATGCCTTCGGCATCCCCGTGCTCACGCTGGTGGACGTGCCCGGCTTCCTGCCCGGCACCGGCCAGGAGTGGAACGGCATCATCCGGCGCGGCGCCAAGCTCCTGTACGCCTACGGCGAGGCCACCGTCCCGCTGGTCACGGTGATCACCCGCAAGGCGTACGGCGGCGCGTACGACGTCATGGGCTCCAAGCACCTCGGCGCGGACGTCAACCTGGCCTGGTCGACCGCGCAGATCGCGGTCATGGGCGCGCAGGGCGCGGTCAACGTCCTGCACCGCAGGCGGCTGGCCGCCGCCGACGACCCCGACGCGCTGCGCGCCGAACTGGTCGCCGAGTACGAGGACACCCTTGCCACCCCCTACCTGGCGGCCGAACGCGGCTACGTGGACGCGGTCATCCGGCCGAGCGAGACCCGCCGCGAGGTCACCAGGGCGCTGCGCCTGCTGCGCAACAAACGCGACGCCCTGCCGCCCAAGAAGCACGGGAACATCCCCCTGTGAACGGCACTGTGAACGGCACTGTGAACGACGCCCTCGCCCTGACGGTGGTCAGGGGCGCGCCCTCGCCGGAGGAGCTGGCCGCGCTCGTCGTGGCCGTCCACGCCGGCCACGCCGCCCACGCCACCCACGCCGCCCGGCCGGAGCCCGCCGCCCGGCCCGTGACCCACCTTTGGCGCATGCCGCGCCACCCCCTCGCCCGAGGCCCGCGCGGCTGGCGGGAGTCCAGCTGGAACCTGGGAGGACGTCTGTGAGCCTGCGCAAAGTGATGGTCGCCAACCGCGGGGAGATCGCCGTCCGCGTGATCCGCGCCTGCCGGGACGCGGGCCTCGGCTCCGTCGCCGTCTACGCCGACCCCGACCGCGACGCGCTGCACGCGCGGCTGGCCGACGAGGCGTACGCGCTGGGCGGCCGCTCGCCCGCCGAGACCTACCTCGACATCGCCAAGCTGCTCGACATCGCCGCCCGCAGCGGCGCCGACGCCGTGCACCCCGGCTACGGCTTCCTGTCGGAGAACGCCGCCTTCGCGCAGGCGGTCATCGACGCCGGGCTGACCTGGATCGGCCCGCCGCCCGCCGCCATCGCCGCGCTCGGCGACAAGGTGCAGGCCAGGCACATCGCCCAGAAGGTCGGCGCGCCGCTGGTCGCCGGCACCAAGGACCCGGTCTCCGGCGCGGACGAGGTCGTCGCCTTCGCCGGGGAGCACGGCCTGCCGATCGCGATCAAGGCCGCGTACGGCGGCGGCGGACGCGGCCTGAAGGTCGCCCGCACCCTGGAGGAGATCCCCGAGCTGTACGAGTCCGCGGTCCGCGAGGCGGTGGCCGCCTTCGGGCGCGGCGAGTGCTTCGTCGAGCGCTACCTCGACCGGCCCCGCCACGTCGAGACGCAGTGCCTGGCCGACGCCCACGGCAACGTCGTCGTGGTCTCCACCCGCGACTGCTCGCTGCAGCGCCGCCACCAGAAACTGGTCGAGGAGGCCCCGGCCCCCTTCCTCACCGCCGAGCAGGAGCGGCTGCTGCGCGACTCCTCCAAGGCCATCCTGCGCGAGGCCGGCTACGTCGGCGCCGGCACCTGCGAGTTCCTCGTCGGCCAGGACGGCACCGTCTCCTTCCTGGAGGTCAACACCCGCCTCCAGGTCGAGCACCCGGTCACCGAGGAGGTCGCCGGCGTCGACCTGGTCCGCGAGATGTTCCGCATCGCGGACGGCGAGGCGCTCGGCTACGACGACCCGCCGCTGCGCGGCCACTCCATCGAGTTCCGCGTCAACGCCGAGGACGCCGGGCGGGGCTTCCTGCCCGCGCCCGGCACCATCACCCGCTGGCGCGCCCCCTCCGGCCCGGGCATCCGCCTCGACAGCGGCTACGAGCAGGGCGAGACGGTCCCCGGCGACTACGACTCGCTCACCGCCAAGCTCGTCGTCACCGGGGCCACCCGCGCCCAGGCGCTGGAGCGCGCCCGCCGCGCCCTCGACGAGTTCGAGATCGACGGCATGCCGACCGTGCTGCCCTTCCACCGGGCCGTGGTGACCGACCCGGCGTTCACGGCGGAGCCGTTCGCCGTGCACACCCGCTGGATCGAGACCGAGTTCGACAACCGCATCGCCCCCTACGCCGGCCAGGCCGCGGCCGGGGAGCCGCCGGTCCTGGAGCGGATCACGGTCGAGGTGGGCGGCAAACGCCTGGAGGTCGCCCTGCCGGCCGGGCTCGGCGCCGCGCCCGCCGCCGCGCCGAGGAAGCCGGCGGCCGGCCGCCGCGCGAGGAAGCAGACGGCGTCGGCGGCCGGCGGCGACGCCCTGGTCAGCCCCATGCAGGGCACCATCGTGAAGGTCGTCGTGGCCGACGGCGACACCGTGGCCGAGGGCGACCCGATCGTGGTGCTGGAGGCCATGAAGATGGAGCAGCCTCTCACCGCGCACCGCGCCGGGGTCGTGCTCGGGCTGGCCGCCGAGGTCGGCGCGACGGTGGCGGCCGGCGCGGCCATCTGCGAGATCAAGGACCCCTCGTGAGCCCCGTCGTGAGCAGGGAGCGGTGGCGCGAGCTGGCGCTGGAGGTCCTGCGCAAGTCGGGCAGAGAAGTCACCTCCCCCGAGGAGGCCCTGGCGACCGCCACCTACGACGGCGTCACCCTCGCCCCCCTGTACGACGCCGCCGACCTGCCCGCCGGGCCAGGACTGCCGCCCTCCGCCGGTCGCGAGCCCGGCCGGCCGTGGGAGGTGCGGCAGCGCCACGAGACCGCCGACCCCGAGGCGGTCATGACCGACCTGGAGAACGGCGCCGACTCCCTCTGGCTCGCCGTCGCCCCCGAGGACCTGCCCCGCGTCCTCGGCGGCGTGCACCTCGACCTGATCTCGATCGTGCTCGACGCCGGCCCCCGGACCTGGCAGGCGGCGGAGGCGCTGGCCGCGCTGGCCGGCGACCGGGCGGGCGCGCTGCGGGGCTGTCTCGGCGCCGACCCGCTCGGCGACGCGGCCCGTTCCGGCGCGGCGGCCGACCTGTCCGGGCTGGGGCGGCTGGCGCGGCTCCGCGCCGACCGCCTGCCCGGCATGCGGGCGATCACGGTGGACGCCACGCCGTACCACGAGGCGGGCGGCAGCGACGCCGAGGAGCTGGGCTGCTCGATCGCGACCGGCCTCGCCTACCTGCGGAGCCTCACCGAGGACGGGATCGCGGCCGGGGAGGCGTTCGGCCTGCTGGAGTTCCGCTACGCCGCCACCGCCGACCAGTTCGCCACGATCGCCAAGCTGCGGGCCGCGCGGCTGCTGTGGGCGCGGGTGGCGGAGGTGTGCGACGCGCCGCCCGCGCAGTACCAGCACGCGGTGACCTCGGCCGCGATGATGACCCGCCGCGACCCGTACACGAACATGCTGCGCACCACCCTCGCCTGCTTCGCCGCCGGGGTGGGCGGGGCCGACGCGGTGACGGTGCGGCCGTTCGACGACGCGCTCGGCCTGCCGGACGACTTCTCCCGCCGCATCGCCCGCAACACCTCCACGCTGCTGGTGGAGGAGGCCCACGTGGCGCGGACCTTCGACCCGGCGGGCGGCTCCTGGTACGTCGAGCGCCGCACCGCCGACCTCGCCGAGAAGGCGTGGGAGTGGTTCCAGGAGATCGAGGAGGCCGGCGGCATGACCGCCGCCCGGACCCTGGTCGCGGACCGGCTGGCCGCCACCCGCGCCCGCCGCGCCCGCGACCTCGCCCGGCTCAGACCGCCGATCGTCGGCGTGAGCCGCTACCCCGACCCGGCGGGGAGACCGCCCGCCCGCACGCACACCCCACGCCCGGCGGCGGAGGCGTTGCCGCGCGTCCGCCACGCCCAGGACTTCGAGGACCTGCTCGACCAGGCCGGCGAGGCCCGCCCGCGGGTGTTCCTGGCCACGCTCGGCCCGGCGGCCGAGCACGCCGCGCGGCTCGCGTTCGCGCGCGGCCTGTTCGAGGCCGGCGGCGTCGAGACCGTCACCGGCGCGCCCGGGGACTTCGCCGCCAGTGGGGCCGTGGTCGCCTGCCTGTGCGCCGCCGACCGCCGGTACGCCGCCGAGGCCGCCGACGCCGCCGCGCTGCTCCGCCGGGCGGGCGCGCGCTGGATCTGGCTGGCCGGACGCGACCGGCACGACGGCGTGGACGCCCACCTGTACGCGGGCTGCGACGTGCTCGACGTCCTCCGCACGACCCTTTCGGAGGTGACCGCGTGACGATCCCCGACTTCCGCGGCCTCGGCCTGACCCGCTCCCGGCGCCACGCGCCGCCTTCGACCGGCGCGCCGGCCTGGGACAGCCCCGAGGGCATCCCCGTCAAGCCGGTCTACACGTCGGTGGAGGCGGACGGCTACGACCCGCACACCTACCCCGGCATCGCCCCCTACGTGCGCGGGCCGTACCCGACGATGTACGTCACCCGCCCGTGGACCGTCCGCCAGTACGCGGGCTTCTCCACGGCGGAGGACTCCAACGCCTTCTACCGGCGCAACCTGGCGGCCGGTCAGAAGGGCCTGTCGGTCGCGTTCGACCTGGCCACCCACCGCGGCTACGACTCCGACCACCCGCGCGTGGCGGGCGACGTCGGCATGGCCGGGGTCGCCATCGACTCGATCGCCGACATGCGCATCCTGTTCGACGGCATCCCGCTGGACCGCATGTCGGTGTCGATGACCATGAACGGCGCCGTCCTGCCCATCCTCGCCCTCTACATCGTGGCGGCCGAGGAGCAGGGGGTGAAGCCGGAGCAGCTCACGGGGACCATCCAGAACGACATCCTCAAGGAGTTCATGGTCCGCAACACCTACATTTATCCGCCGGCCCCCTCGATGCGCATCATCTCCGACATCTTCGCCTACACCAGCGAGAAGATGCCGAAGTTCAACTCGATCAGCATCTCCGGCTACCACATCCAGGAGGCCGGGGCCACCTGCGACCTGGAGCTGGCCTACACGCTGGCCGACGGCATGGAGTACCTGCGGGCGGGCACGGCGGCGGGGCTCGACATCGACGCGTTCGCGCCGCGGCTGTCGTTCTTCTGGTGCATCGGCATGAACTTCTTCATGGAGGTCGCCAAGCTGCGGGCCGCCCGTCTGCTGTGGAGCCGCATCGTCGGGGACATGGGCGCCAAGGACCCCAAGTCGCTGGCGTTGCGTACGCACAGCCAGACCTCCGGCTGGTCCCTGACCGCCCAGGACGTCTACAACAACGTCGTGCGCACCTGCGTCGAGGCGATGGCCGCCACGCAGGGCCACACGCAGTCGCTGCACACCAACGCCCTGGACGAGGCTCTCGCGCTGCCGAGCGACTTCTCCGCGCGCGTCGCCCGCAACACCCAGCTCGTCCTGCAGCACGAGTCGGGCATCACCCAGGTGATCGACCCGTGGGGCGGCTCCCACTACGTCGAGACGCTCACCGCCCAGCTCGCGGCGCGGGCCTGGCAGCACATCGAGGAGGTCGAGGCGGCCGGCGGCATGGCCAGGGCCATCGAGGCCGGGCTGCCGAAGCTGCGCATCGAGGAGGCCGCCGCCCGCGCCCAGGCCCGCATCGACTCCGGCACGCAGCCGGTCATCGGCGTCAACACCTACCGGCCCGCCAGCGACCAGCCCGTGGACGTGCTCAAGGTCGACAACACCGCGGTGCGCGCCACCCAGATCGAACGGCTGCGCAGGCTCCGCGCCGAGCGCGACCCCGAGGTGGTCCGCCGCGCCCTCGACGCGCTCACCGCGGGAGCCGCCGGGGACGCCAACCTCCTCGCGCTGGCCGTGGACGCCGCCCGCGCCCACGCCACCGTCGGGGAGATCTCCGACGCCCTGGAGCGGGTCTTCGGCCGCCACCAGGCCGGCGTGCGCACCATCTCGGGCGTCTACCGCAGTGAGCTCGGCTCCGGCGCCGACGCGGTCCGCGCCGCGAGCGACGCCTTCGCCAGGGACGAGGGCCGCCGGCCGCGCATCCTGGTCGCCAAGATGGGCCAGGACGGGCACGACCGCGGCCAGAAGGTGATCGCGACGGCCTTCGCCGACCTCGGCTTCGACGTGGACGTCGGCCCGCTGTTCCAGACGCCGGAGGAGGTCGCCCGTCAGGCCGTGGACGCCGACGTGCACGTGGTCGGCGTGTCCTCGCTGGCCGCCGGGCACCTGACGCTGGTGCCCGCGCTGCGCGAGGCGCTGGCCGCCGCCGGTGGCGAGGACATCATGATCGTGGTCGGCGGCGTCATCCCGCCGGGCGACGTGCCGGCGTTGCACGAGGCCGGCGTGGCGGAGGTGTTCCTGCCCGGCACCGTGATCGCCGACGCGGCCCTGAGCCTGCTGGGCAAGCTGTCCGCCCGCCTCGGGCATCAGCCCGCGTGACGATCAGAGGGGAGTCAGCACGACTCCCGGAGCGGGGACGGGCGCTCGCGGCGCACCGCGTCGAGCGCCTGCCCCAGGTTGGCATGGAGGGTCAAAGCGTCCCCTACGCCGGTGATCCGCAGCAGGACCGCGGGTGAGCCGTGGGCGGCGGCCACGTGCAGGCGCGCCGCCTGCCGGCGCAGCCGGTCCTGCTGCCGCAGCAGCAGGTGCAGGCCGCCGCAGTCCATGAAGGTCAGCCCGCCGAGGTCGAGGACCATCGGCTCGCCGGGCGGCGTCGCCCCTTCGAGAAGCGACTCCAGCTCGGCGGCGTTGGTGACGTCCAGCTCACCCGTGACCGTGACCAGGATCCCGGTCGGGAGTGGCCGGCAATGCACGTTCAGAAGAGGCATGAGGCGGCCTGTCGCAGGGGGTGGTTCAACCTTCGTCAACCGAAGAGTACGCCCGAAGCCGGATGCACGAAAGAGTCTTCGTCATAGATTCTTCTCGAATGCACCTTCCGTCCTGCTCGTGGTAGGCACTCGTACCATGGAGTTCTTCTGTTACCACCGCGATCGTCCCGGCTCCGCCGCGCTGCGCGCCGAGCTGACGGAGGAGCACTGGTCCTACATGGACCGGTACGAGGCGGAGCTCATCGCCCGCGGCCCGACCCTTGCGCCCGGCGGTGAGACGGCGACGGGCAGCGTGCACATCGTCGAGCTGCCGGACCCCGCCGCCGCCCGCGCGTTCGCCTTCGACGAGCCCAACTACCAGGCCGGGGTCTACCGGGACGTGCTGCTGCGGCGCTGGCGCAACGTGCTGGGGCGCACGATGTGGGAGTTCCCCGGCGGGCGGGAGAGCGGTAACCGCTATCTCGTGCTGGGCCTCGGCTCGGGCCGCCCCGCCGACCTCGACCCGCCCGCAGGGGAGGACGACCTGATCGCGTACGGGCCGCTGCTGTCCGACGACGGCGCCTCCTGGCTCGGCACGGCGGCCCTGGTCCGGGCGGCCGGCCCGGACGAGGCCCGCGCCCTCCTGACCGCCGGCCGGTACGCCGACGTCGAGGTCCACGACTGGGACTTCGGCGGGCGGCGGTAGCGGCCGCCGGTTCACTGCGGGATGTCCGGGTGCGGCGTCCGCACGGCGATGACGGCGATGTCGTCGAGCCCGGTCGTCGGCAACGCGCTCAGCAGATGGTCGCAGAACTTGTCCGGCGGCTGCTCCGCGACGCACGCGGCGGCCGACCTGAGCCGTTCCAGGCCCCGGTCCAGGTGCTCGCCCGACCGCTCCACCAGGCCGTCGGTGTAGAGCAGGAGCGTGCTCCCCGGCGGCAGCGGCTCCACCTGCGACGGCCTCGGCTCCCCGTGGGGGAAGCCGAGCAGCGGGCTGAGGCCCCCCTCCAGGAAACGGCCCTCGCCGTCGCGCGTGACCAGCAGCGGCGGCGGGTGCCCGGCCACCGCGTAGTGCAGCCGGTAGGCGTCGCCCGAAGGCTCGACGCGGGCGTACACGCAGGTCGCCATCACCTCGCCGACCAGCGAGTCCATCGCGAGGTTGAGCCGGGACAGAATCTCGCCCGGCGGCTCGCAGCGGTCCATGGCGAGCGCCCGCAGCATGTTGCGGATCTGGCTCATCGAGACGGCGGCGCTCAGGTCGTGCCCGGCCACGTCGCCGATCGCCACCACCGGGACGCCGTCGGGCAGGACGAAGGAGTCGTACCAGTCGCCGCCCACCTCCGCCGCGCTCGGGCTCGCCCGGTAGCGGGCGACGATGCGCAGGTCGTCCGCGTGCGGCGGCTCGGCGAGCAGGCTGTACTGCAGCGCCAGCGCCACCTGCTGCGCCCGCTGGAACCGGATCGCCCGGCTCAGCGCGTCATGGGCGTGGTCGAACATGCTCAGCAGCAGCGAGATGTCGTCCGGGCTCACCGGCGGCCGGTCACCGCACATCACGACGGCGACCACGGCGGGCACCGTCCCGTCCACCACGACCGGGAGGATCAGCACGCTGTTGGCGTCGTTCGCGACCAGCCACGGCAGCGTGCCCCTGGGCACGACGTCGGGCGGCGGCGCTCCGGCGGGGAAGGCCCGCAGCAGGGGCCGCCGCCGGCGCACCGCCGTCACGAACGCGTTGCCCCCGCCGAGCCGCTCCTCGCTGTACGGCGGCAGCCGCACCAGGCCGGGACGCGCGGCCGTGGCCATCCGCTCGACGACGAACGGCGCGCCGCCGTGCCGCTGGTCGGTGAGGTCGGTGACGAGGTAGACGCCGCACCCGTCGGCGATCTCCCGCACGATCACGTCGGCCAGCGCCCCCAGCATTTCCTGCAGGCTCCGCAGCCGGGCCGTGGCCGCCGCCGCGCGGTCCCGCAGGCGTTTGCGTCGCTGCTCGTTCCACTGCTCCTCGATGTCGGTGCTGGACCCCACCCACTCCACGACCTCGCCGTCCTCGCGGACGGGCACGGCGCGGATCTGGAAGTGCCGGTAGCCGCCGCCCGGCATGCGCAGCCGGTAGACGTGCTCCCACAGACCGCTGGGGGCGGCGACCGCCTCGCTCCATGACCGCACCGTGTCCGGCCGGTCGTCCGGGTGGAGCGTGCGCAGCCAGCCGTCGCCGCGGTACTCCTCCCACGTCTGGCCGGTCAGCCGCTCCCAGCTCGGGCTCCGCTCGCTCACGTTGCCGTATCTGTCGGTCACCCAGAAGATCTCCGCGCTGACGCGCATCAGGCTCTCGTACCGGCGCAGGACGCGGCGGCGCTGCTCGGCGAGGAGCGCCATCTCGCGGTCGGCGGCGACCTGGTCCGTCACCTCCAGGACCACCACCAGCACGCCGTGGTCGCCGGGGCCGAAGACGATCCGCGACAGGCTGGAGGTGAAGTACCGCTGCTCTGAGCCGGGACGCCTGACCATCGGCAGCTCCGGCTCGGCCGTGGCCACGATCGGCTCGCCCGTGCGGTAGACCTGGTCGAACTGCGGGCGGTAGTAGCGGCGCACGAAGTCGGCGAACACGTCCTCCATCCCGGCCGCGCCGCCGGGCCTGCTGAACAGCGACCGGTAGCGGGCGTTCGTGTAGACCAGCCGGTGTTCCGGGCCGCGCGTCACCGCCACGCCGACCGGCGCCGGGTCCAGCATCTCGAACCCCAGCCCGCTGTCCTCGCGCTCGTCGACGGCGCCCATGACCACCTCCCCCGACGGATTCACCTACCCGGGGACGCGGCGAAGACGCAGGTCAGGACGGATCCCCGCGCGGGGGCAGCTCGTCCGTCACCAGCAGCTCCGGGTCAGGCCGCCGCTCCCTGAGCGCCGCCCGGCCCACCATGTGCGCGGCCACGGGGGCGGTCGCGAGCTGGAACGCGCCGATGAGCACCAGCGTCGTCACGTCCACGCCCGTACGCAGCCGCAGCCCGCACCCGAGCAGCACCAGCAGCAGGCCGAGCACCTGCGGCTTGGTGGCCGCGTGCATGCGGGACAGCAGGTCGGGGAAGCGGACCAGGGCGACCCCGGCCGCGAGGCACAGCAGCGTGCCCCCGGTGAGACACACCACGGCGGCCGTGTCGAGCACCGTGTCGAGCGGGCTGTCAGGACTCATCGCGGCGGCTCCTCACGGCGAAGCGGGCCACGCTCACCGAGCCGGTGAAGCCCAGGATGGACAGCACGAGGAGCACGGGCAGCGTCGTCGCGTCGCGCCCGGCCGCGGCGGCGGTGGCGACGGCCGCGACGATGACCGCCAGCAGCACGTCGGTGGCCACGATCCGGTCGAGCACGGACGGGCCGCGGACGATCCGCGCCAGGGCGAGCACCCCGGCGCAGGCGAGCAGGACGGTGGCCATGACGGCGACGACGGTCATACGCGGGTGCCTTTCTTGTCGGCGGACGACTGCGGGCTGACGGGGTCGGGCGCGGCGACGAGCCGCCTCTCGGCCGCGGACCCGACCGCGGCGATGATGCGTTCCTCCAGCCGCCAGATGCTCCGGCGGAACCGTTCGACCTCCGCGCGGTCGCGGACGCCGAGGACGTGCACGTACAGCGTGCCGGTGGCCCGGTCGACGTCGATGACGATGCTGCCGGGCACCAGGCACAGGGCCACGGACGTGAGCGTGAGGTTGAGGTCCGAGCGCACCTTCAGCGGCACGGCGATGATCGCGCTGCTCGGCCGGTGCCCCATCCGGAACGCCAGCGCCGCCACCTGCACGCTGGAGACGACCAGGTCGAGGAGGAACCGCAGGACGAAACGGAGCACCCCCGGCAGGGAGACGCGCCCGGCGAACGTCACCGGCGGCAGCGGGAACACGGCGAGGACGACGGCCGCGACGGCCAGGCCGCCGAGGACGTTCGCCCAGGTGAACGAGCCCCACAGCAGGCACCACACGGTGACCAGCACGGCGACGGCGACGGCCCGGTTGCGCAGCCGGTCGCGGCGGCTCAGCGGCGCCGGGCTCATGGCGCGCCGCCCGGGTAGACGCCCCGCACGTACGGGACCCGCTCCAGCAGGTCGCCGGCGATCGCGCCGCTGAGGTCGAACAGCGGCCCGGCGACCGCGGTGAGCCCCACGCCGAGCACCACCAGCGCGGCCGTGGAGGTGACCATCAGCGCGGGAAGCGTCACGACGGAGCTCCGCCCGTCCTCATCAGTGCGCGGGGCGCGCCAGAAGGCCAGGTTCCACACCCGGGCGACGGCGTAGAGGGTGAGCAGGCTCGTCAGCAGCCCGCCCGCCACCAGCGCCCAGGCCATCGGGTGCCCCTGCGCGGCCCCGGCCTGCAGCAGCCCGGTCTTGCCGAGGAACCCGGAGAACGGCGGGATGCCGGCCAGGTTGAGCGCGGGGACGAGGAACAGCACCCCGAGCAGCGGCGAGACACGCGCGAGCCCGCCGAGCCGGTCCAGCACGGTGCTGCCGCCGCGCCGTTCGACCAGGCCGACGGCGAGGAACAACGTCGTCTGGATCAGGATGTGGTGCACCACGTAGAAGATCGCCGCGGCCAGGCCGAGCACGGTGGTGAGCCCGACCCCGAACAACATGTAGCCGATGTGGCTGACCAGCGTGAACGACAGCAGGCGCTTGATGTCGGACTGCGCGATCGCGCCGAGGATGCCGACCAGCATGGTCAGCAGCGCCGCCGCCAGCAGCAGGCCGCCCGTCCGCCCGCCGGGGAACAGCAGCGTCTCGGTACGGATGATCGCGTACACGCCGACCTTGGTCAGCAGACCGGCGAAGACCGCGGTCACCGGGGCAGGAGCGGTGGGATAGCTGTCCGGCAGCCACGCCGACAGCGGGAAGATCGCCGCCTTGACGCCGAAGGCGAGCAGCAGCATGCCCTGCAGCATCAGCCGCAGGTTGTCCGGCAGGACGTCGAGCCGCCCGGCGAGCTGCGCGAGGTTGAGCGTGCCGGTGGCCGCGTAGACGAGCCCGATGGCGGTCAGGAAGATGATCGAGGAGAGCAGGCTGACCACGACGTACGTCGTGCCGGCCCGGATGCGGTTCTCCGTGCCGCCGAGGGTGAGCAGCACGTAGCTGGACACCAGCAGGATCTCGAAACCGACATAGAGGTTGAACAGGTCGCCGGACAGGAACGCGGTGGTGACGCCCGCGGTGAGCACCAGGTACGTCGGGTGGTACACCGACAGCGGCGTCTCCTCGTCGCCGTCGGCCAGCCCCTGGCCGATGGAGTACACCAGCACGGCGAGGGTGACGGCCGCCGAGACGACCAGCATGAGCGCGGCGAACCGGTCGGCGACCAGGACGATGCCGAGCGGCGCCGTCCAGCCGCCCACCTCCACGACGAGCGGGCCGTGGAGCGAGGTGAGGACCAGCAGGGCGGCGGCGACGAGCAGGCCCGCGCCGAGCACGGTGAGGCTGACGGCCCGCTGCGCGTTCGGGCGCCGGGCCAGCATCAGCGTCAGCGCCGCGCCGAGCAGCGGCATCACCACCGGCAGGGGGACGAGGGCGGTCGTCATGGCGGCTCCGTCACGTGGCCGCGCCGCGGATCGCCGCCGTTGACGCCGTTGAGGCTGCCGATGCCGTCGGGGAGGTCCGCGTCCTGCTCGGCGAGCCGCACGATCCGGCGGTCCTCGACGTCGTCCTGCACCTCGTCGTGCCCGGTGAGCAGCCAGGTGCGCGAGGCCATCGCGAGCAGGAACGCGGTCATGCCGAGCGTGATGACGATGGCGGTGAGGATCATCGCCTGCGGCAGCGGGTCGCTCATCCCCTCCTGCCCGGCGAGGCCGGCGATGGGGGCCGCGCCGGCCTCGCCGCCCGTGAGGATCAGCAGGTTCACGCCGTTGCCGAGCAGGATCACCCCCAGCAGGATCCGGGTGAGGCTGCGCTCCAGCAGCAGGGTCACCCCGGCGGCGAACAGCACGCCGATGGTGACCACGTAGGTGAGGTTCGGGGTCACACCGGTTCCTCCTTCATCGTCTTCACTGAGGAGTCGTCCATGGAGATGTCGTCGGCCCCGATGGGGGCGCCGAGGCTGCGCAGGATGTCCAGCACCAGGGCGACGACGATGAGGTACACGCCGATGTCGAAGAAGACCGACGTGACGAGGTGGACCTCGCCCAGCACCGGCAGGCTCAGGTCCAGCGTCGCGCTCTGCAGCACGTCCCCGCCCAGCAGCATCGCCGCCGCGCCCGTGCCGACCGAGACGAACAGGCCCGCGCCGAGCACGGCGCCCGCGTCGACGGGCGCGGCCGCGTTCAGCTCCGCCCGGCCGCCGGCCAGGTAGCGCACGGTCAGGGCGAGCCCGCAGACCAGCCCGGCGGCGAACCCGCCGCCCGGGGCGTTGTGGCCGGAGAAGAGCAGGTAGACCGAGAGCAGCACGATGACGTGGAACAGCAGCCGGGTCACCACCTGCAGGATGATCGAGGTGCCTTCGGTCGCCGGGCGCGGCGCGGTGGCGAGCCACCGTCCCGCGACCGGCGTCCTGGACGCCGGCCCCGGGCTGCCCGTACGCCGGCGCAGCGCCGCGCTGCCACGGAAGATCAGGCTGGCCACGCCGGTCGCGGCCGCCACGAGCACCGCGATCTCGCCCATGGTGTCCCAGGCTCTGATGTCGACGAGGATGACGTTCACGACGTTGTCGCCCCCGCCGTACGACACCGCCAGGTCGGCGAACCCCGACGAGATCGGCTCCGCCTGCCGGGCGCTCGTGGCGGCGTACGCCATGCCTGCGGCGACCACGCCCACGGCCACGCCGATCGCGGCGCGCCCGCGCCGGCTGGGCCGCCGGGAGAACCTGGGCGGCAGGCGGCGCAGCACGAGCACGAACATCGCGATGGTGACGGTCTCCACCAGGAACTGCGTCAGCGCCAGGTCGGGCGCGCCGTGCAGGACGAACAGCACGGCGGTGCCGTAACCGGTCACCCCGACCAGGATCATGGCGGTGAGCCG
Organism: Nonomuraea sp. B208; assembly: GCF_057536035.1. Lineage (NCBI taxonomy): Bacteria > Bacillati > Actinomycetota > Actinomycetes > Streptosporangiales > Streptosporangiaceae > Nonomuraea > Nonomuraea sp. B208. The sequence goes on along the minus strand of NZ_BAAJOU010000008.1, from coordinate 765 downwards.
GCGCGACGCGCGGACCGCGATGACCGCCGCGACGATCACCCCGGCGGCGACGACCGCCTGCGCGGGCGTGTCCCAGGCGCGTCCCTCCGCCGACCACGGCCGCCCGGCCAGCATCACCCCGCCGGGCAGCGCGACCATGACGAGCAGGATGACGCCGAGGGAGAACGGCAGCGAGCCGCGCTGGGTGGCCCCGGTCAGCTCCACCGCGAGCCGGCCCACCCAGGTCAGCACCCGGTCGTAGGCCCGGGCGCCGGTGGACCGCACCCCGCCGGGCAGGCGGGCGGCGAGCAGGAACAGCCCGGCGCCCACGGCGAGCGCCAGCGCACTCAGCCCCAGCGCGGGCGTGAACCCGTGCCACAGCGCGAGCTGGTAGGGCACCACGATCGCGTGCCCGTCCCCGCTCTGCGCCGCAGCGATCTGCACGGCGTTGGCCTGCGCGGCGCCGGCCTGCGCTGTGCCGGCCTGCGCTGTGCCGGCCTGCGCGGCGTCAGCCTGCCCATCGCCGACGGCGCCGGCCTGTGCGGCGCCGGGCGGTGGTCCGCCGGCCTGCGCGGCGCCGGGCGGTGGTGCGCCGGCTTGCGCGGCGCCGGGCGGTGGTGCGCCGGCTTGCGCGGCGCCGGGCGGTGGTGCGACGGCCTGCGCGGCGCCGGCGTACACGGTGTCGGCGTACACCGCCAGCATCCGGTCCACCGCCGGCGCGAACCCGCCCACCGCGAGCCCGGCCACGGCCAGCACCGCCGCCGGCCCCGCGAAGGCCCACCCGAT
>NZ_BAAJOU010000007.1:0-62221 GCF_057536035.1 Nonomuraea sp. B208 | reverse complement strand
GAGCCCGAGGTCCAGCGGGTCCAGCAGGAACTCCAGGTGCAGGCGGGCCAGGAGGTCCATCGCGCCGGTCGGGGTGGCGACCAGCGTCGTGGCCCGCAACGCCGACAGCGCGTGGTGCAGCCGCATGCGCCCGCGCGGCCCGAGGCCGGCGGCGGCCTGGGCGACCTCGGCCGCGGCCGCGGCCCACAGGGAGCCGGCCGGCTCGGCGAGGGCCACCGCGACCCGGTCCCGCTCGCCCACGCCGGCCGCGCGCAGGGCCGCCGCGGTCAGCCCGGCGGCGGCCCGCCGGTCCTCGGGGCCGAGCGGGAAGGCGCAGGACGCGTCGGGGGAGACCAGCAGGAGCCCGGCGGCCGAGCCCGCGGCGGACCCGAGGTCGTCCCGCGTCAGCCACCGGCCCATCAGCGCACCACCTCGGTCATGAACAGCGTCATCGACTCGCACACCCGCTCGTGCGCGAGCCCGCCGACCTGGGCCTGGATGATGAGGTCGGTCGCCCCGGCCTCGGCGATCCTGGCCAGGGCCTTGCGCGAGCCCGCCACGTCGTCCACCACGACCATGAGGTGCTCGCGCAGCGTGGCCATCGCCTCCTCGGGCGGCAGCCCGGCGGCGAGCTGGCCGAGCACGCGGTGGGTGGCGTGGCGGGCGTCGTAGTAGTCGGGCGGGGTGACCAGGTTGACCTGGCGGCGGATGTACCACAGGACGGGGTCGGCGGCCGTGGCCGCCGCGGCCTCGCGGGTGGGGGCGACGTACCAGGGGATCATGAGGGCGACCCGGCGGGTGTCGGGGTCGAAGCCGTGCTCGGCCAGGCACTCGCGGTAGCGCGCGATGTCGGCGGCCACGTCGTCGATGCCCTTGAGCATGGTCATGCCGAGCAGGTTGTAGCCGTGCCTGGCGGCGGCGAGGTAGCCGTCCAGCGAGGTGGAGGCCACCCACACCGGCGGGTGCGGGTGCTGGGCCGGGCGCGGGTAGACGGCGACGTCGGGGATCTCGAAGAACTCGGTCGAGCGGCTGACCGGCTCGCCGTCGGCGTTCCAGATCGCGAGCACGGCCTCCAGCGAGTCCTCCCAGATCCGCCGGGACTGCTCGAACGGCCGCTGGAACGCCTGGTACTCCAGGGGCGAGGCGCCGCGGCCGGTGCCGAACTCGACCCGGCCGCCGCTGAGCACGTCCAGGGTGGCGACGCGCTCGGCCGTGCGGATCGGCGACTGGAACGGCAGCAGCACCACGCCGAGCCCCAGGTGGATGCGCTCGGTCCGCTGGGAGATGGCGGCGAGGACCAGGTCGGGGGCCGAGGAGTGGGAGAAGCCCCTGGTGAAGTGGTGCTCCACGAACCAGGCGGTGTCGAACCCCAGCCGGTCGCCCAGCACGACCTGCTCGACCACGTTGTGGAACGCCTGTTGCTCGACGTCGCGGGTGCGGCCGCGGACCTCCAGCTCGTACCCCAGGCTGATCCGTAGGGACGTCATCGCGCCTCCGGCACAGTAGGAAACCAAGCGCTCGCTTGGTAGAGCGTATCAGCGGCGGGGACTTGCGGGAAGGGCGCGGGCGCGATCAGAGTGGATGCTCGTGAAGCGAAAGCACGCGCTGAGACGGCCGAAGGACGCCGAAGATCCCGGCCTCGACGGTGGCGACCTCTCGCTCACGAGCGCCCGCCGCTACGAGGCGTTCGGACGGGTCATGGCGGCGCTGGCGTCCGAGGCCGACTTCATGGAGTCGTGCCGCGACCTGACCTGGTGGCGCGGGGGCGACCACACCTGGCACATCGAGTGGCGCGACGGGCCCTACGCCTCCGAGGTGGCCGGCCTGCTGGCCGAGCGGGTCCTCGACCCGGACCACGAAGGGCCGCTCGTCACCGAGGCCGGTCCCGGCGGGGCCGCCACGGCGGTCCTCGACGTGATGGGCGTCCGCGTCGAGCTGCGCGCCATCGACCCCATGGGACGCGCCCGCACCCACGCGAGGCCCGGCTTATGGCGGCTCGCCGAGGCGCTCGACACCACCCGCCGCACCAACACCCGCCACCCCTGGGAAGAGCTGCTCGGCGGCTGAGCCCGGGCTCACTCGCCGAAGACCACCGGGGCGAGGCGGGCGCGGTGCGCCTGGGGCGGGCCGAAGAGCTGGGCGTCGGAGGTGGCCCGCTTGAAGTAGCGATGCGCGGGATGCTCCCAGGTGATCCCGATCCCTCCGTGGACCTGGATGTTCTCGCCCGCCGCCGCCAGGTACGCCTCCGTGCAGTACGACCCCGCGACCGCCGCCGCCACCTCGTCCCCGGCCGCCACGCGTGCCGCCGACCGGGCCGACTCCACCAGCAGCAGCACGTCCGCCAGCTTGTGCTTGACCGCCTGGAAGGCCCCGATCGGCCGGCCGAACTGCACCCGCGTCCGCGCGTACGCGACCGCCATGTCCAGGCACCGCTGCGCCCCGCCCACCTGCTCGGCGGCCAGGGCCGCGATCCCGAGGTCGCGCACCCGCGCCGCCGACGTGCCGTCGCCGAGCCGCCGTACGGGCACGTCCTCGAAGGTCAGCCGCTCCAGCGGCCGGCTCTCGTCCATCGTCAGGTACGCCTCCCGCCGCGTCGGCACGGCCTCCACGAGCTGCCCGCCCGCGTAGAGCAGCACCAGCTCGCCCGCGAGGACGTACGGCGCCACCCCGCTGAGCCGCCCGTCCGCCAGCCGCAGCTCCGCGTCGCCCGGCAGCACCACGGTCGCGGTCGTGCCGCCGTCGGCGACGGCCTTCAGCAGGTCGCCGGCCCCGCAGGCGGTCGCGGCGGTCACCGCCATGACCGCGGTCTGCAGGAAGGGGTGCGGCGAGAGCGCGGCTCCCATCTCCTCCGCCACGGCGGCCAGCTCGGCGGGGCCGCAGCCCGCGCCCCCGTGCTCCTCGGGCACGAGCAGCCCGGCCACCCCCACGTCCCGCGCGAGCTCAGCCCAGGACGCGCCGGGGCGGGCGGCGAGGTGTTCGCGGACGAGGGCGCCGAGCTCTTCGGGAAGCGACACGCCGCCATGCTAACCAAGCACTTGCTTGAGTTGGTAGAGGAATGACCGATTTTTGCCTTTTGTGTAGGTTCGCATAATCTGAAACAGGTCAATTCCGGAAGGTTCTGGGGGAGGGGTTGACCTGGGGAAAGGGACATGAACAACACCACGATCGACTACGCCGACTTCGCCGAATACGACCGGCGTCAACGCGGCATCGAGCGCCATCTGGTCGCGGCCTTCCTCGGAGGACTGGTCGTCGGCCTCGTCGGCGTGCTCATCTCCGGTCGTGGCCCCATCTGGATCGGCCAGCTCTACGAGCCCTACGCCTACCTCGCCCTGTCGCTGGCCGTCGGCGCGACGGCCACGGGGTTCGGATGGGCGCTGGTGACCACGTTCCTGGCGGCGGTCTCGACCCTGGTCGCGGCCATGGGCGCGAGCGCCTTCCGTGGCGATCTGGCCCTCGTCGACCTCGGCGGCGGCGGCGCGGCCGGGCTCAACTGGGTCCTCGCCCTGCTCGTGGGGCTCGGCCTGCTGGCCTACGTCACCCGCAGGGACGACAGGTGGGGCGACCTGGCCGCGGGCGGCGTCGGCGCGGCGCTCATCGCCGACGTCGTGGACCGCGCCACGCCGGGCTTCATCGGCGTCGAGGGCTCCTTCTGGCCGGGCCCGGCCCTGCTGGTCGGCGTGCTGTCGGTCGTCCTGGTGCTCGCGCTGCGCAGGAACGCCCGCTCCCGCCTGCGCGCACTCGCCCTCTCCACGCTCTTCTCCGGGCTGTTCACGGTGTGGCTCGCGGTGTTCGTGACGGGCTGGCTCCCGGCCCTCGCCTGAGTGCCGGGGACTTAAGCCCGAGCGGACGGCCGCGTCGAGTGGATAGCCTGTAAGCCTTCACATCCGGGTTCGAGCAAGGAGTAGCCGTGTTGCTGCGCATGTCGTCGTTGTTTCTTCGCACCCTGCGGGACGACCCGGCAGACGCGGAAGTGCCGAGCCACAAGCTGCTGGTCCGCGCCGGTTATGTCCGCCGCGTGGCCCCCGGCATCTACTCCTGGCTGCCGCTCGGCAAACTGGTGCTGGAGAACGTCACCAGGATCGTCCGCGAGGAGATGAACCGGATGGGCGCCCAGGAGGTGCTCTTCCCCGCCCTGCTGCCCCGCGAATACTACGAGGCCACCGGCCGCTGGACCGAATACGGCGACACGCTCTTCCGCCTCCAGGACCGCAAGGGCGCCGACTACCTCCTCGGCCCCACGCACGAGGAGCTCTTCACCGACATGGTCAAGGGCGAGTACTCCTCTTACAAGGACTATCCGGTCACGCTCTACCAGATCCAGACGAAATACCGCGACGAGGCCCGGCCCAGGGCCGGCATCCTGCGCGGCCGGGAGTTCCTGATGAAGGACTCCTACTCCTTCGACCTCGACGACGACGGCCTCAAGCACTCCTACGAGCAGCACCGCGAGGCCTACATCCGCACCTTCGACCGGCTCGGCATCAACTACAAGATCGTCTTCGCCCAGTCGGGCGCCATGGGCGGCTCGGCCTCAGAGGAGTTCCTGGCCCCCACGCCCACCGGCGAGGACACCTTCGTGGCCTGCCACTCCTGCGGCTACGCCGCCAACGCCGAGGCCGTCACCACGACCGCGCCCGCCGCCCGCGCCTACGACGACCTGCCCCCGCTCACCGTCATGGACACGCCCGACACCCCGACCATCGAGTCGCTGGTGTCGTACGTCAACGAGCACCACGGCCTCTCCGTCACCGCCGCCGACACCCTGAAGAACGTCGTCGTCAAGGTCACCACCCCCGGCTCCGACAAGACCGAGACGCTCGTCATCGGCGTCCCCGGCGACCGCGAGGTCGACTTCAAGCGCCTGGAGGCCGCGCTCGCCCCCGGCGAGCCCGCCATCTTCGAGGCCGCCGACTTCGCCAGGCACCCCGGCCTCGTCCGCGGCTACATCGGCCCGCAGATCCTGCGCGAGCTCGGCATCCGCTACCTCGTCGACCCGCGCGTGGCCACCGGCACCTCCTGGGTGACCGGCGCCAACGAGCCCGGCAAGCACGCCGCCAACGTCGTCGCGGGCCGCGACTTCACCCCCGACGGCACCATCGAGGCCGCCGAGATCCGCGCCGGCGACCCCTGCCCCCGCTGCGGCGCCGAGCTGTCCATCGACCGCGGCATCGAGATCGGCCACATCTTCCAGCTCGGCCGCAAATACGCCGACGCCGCCGGCCTCGACGCCCTCGGCCCCGACGGCAAGCCCATCCGCATCACCATGGGCTCCTACGGCATCGGCGTCTCGCGCGCCGTCGCCGTCATCGCCGAGCAGGCCCACGACCAGCTCGGCCTGGTCTGGCCGCGCGAGGTGGCGCCCGCCGACGTGCACATCGTCGGCACCGGCAAGGACAACCAGGTGGAGGCCGCCCTGGAGCTGGCCGGCGAGCTGGAGTCGCGCGGCCTGCGCGTGCTCGTGGACGACCGGCCGCAGGTCTCGCCCGGCGTCAAGTTCAAGGACGCCGAGCTGCTGGGCGTCCCGACCATCGTGGTCATCGGCCGCGGCCTCGCCCAGGGCGTCATCGAGCTGCGCGACCGCGTGAGCGGCGAGAAGGCGGAGATCCCCCTCGCCGAGGCCGCCGACCGCATCGTCGCGACCGCCACCGCCTGACCGTCGCCGTGAGGTGCCCTGCCGGTCAGGGCACCTCTCAGCTGCCGCCCTGGGCGGTGGGCGTGGCGGGCGCGGGAGCCGCCGGCATGCCGGGGAACGCGGCCGGCTGGGCCGGGCGGAAGGCGTACGAACGGGTGACGGCCTGCTGCATGGCCAGAGCGGCGAACCTGCGCAGCGCGGCGTCCTCGGCCGCCACCAGTTCGAGGTAGGCGGCCGTCACCCCGCCTTCGAGGTGTTCCGCCAGCCGGGCCGCCAGCTTCGCGTCGGAGGGGAAGAACGGCAGCGCGTACGACGCCTCCGCCTCCACCGGCTTGCCGCCGCGCGCCGTGATGAGCGAGCGGACCTGGTCGCGCCGCGCCCGATGGGCGTCGTAGGCCGCGCTCATCCGCTCCCTGAGCTCCCCCGACGTCCGCGCCCCCAGCAGCCCGTACGCGAACAGCGCGGCGTGCTCGGCCGCCAGCGCCTTGCGCAGCTTCTCCAGATCGTCCCCGTTCACCGCCACCCCGTTCACAGCGACCCCGTTCACAGTGACTTCGGCAGGGCGACGACGTGCGCGGCCTCGCAGGCGCCGATGCTGGCGATGAGCTGCGCCATCCCGGGGGAGATGCCCGCGAGCTGCTTGGGCCGCAGCGCCGCCGCCTTGCGCTCCAGCTCGCGCAGCCGCGACAGCGACGGCTTGTCCGGCTCGGCCGAGCCGGAGGGAGCGGGCGAGCCCGAGGGGGCGGGGGAGCCGGACGGGCCAGGGGCGGGGGTGCCGAGGCCGGTGACGTGCTTGCGCAGCTCGTCCAGGTGCGCCTGGTGACGGTCGCGGAAGGGCGCGAGCCGCTCGCCGCCGTCGGCGATCACTGCCGAGTAGAGCGCGATCGTCCGCTCCTTCTCCGCGATCAACTGCTTCACGAGAACCGTCTCGGGCGAGTCGGGGGCGGGCGTGGCCGGCTGCCGGGCCGGCCCGGAGGCGCTGCAGCCGGCGAGCGCGGCCACTCCGCCCGCCAGCAGGCCACGACGGGAGAGGTGACGCGGGCGCACGAGCGGGAACCTCCTGTTGTCACTGACGCAGATAGCATCGTACGGTCTGAGCCCGCGAACGCCGCCAGGCGACGCTCCGCCATTCGGCCGTGACGAGTGGCGCTCTTTCTGTGCCCTCGTACGGATAGGGTGTCAACTGTCGTCGCTGGCCCGAGCGGCCGGGCGACGGGGAGCCAGTGGCGAGGTCCGCCCGGCTGAGACTTGACAATAGGGGAGGTCGATATGGGCAGCGCATCACCCCGCGACCACCTGATGAAGCTCCTGGAGCCCGTGGTCAGCGCGGAGGGCCTCGATCTGGAGGACATCACGGTCACCCAGGCGGGCAGGAGACGCGTGCTGCGCGTGATCGTCGACCGCGACGGCGGCGTGAGCCTCGACGACATCGCCGACGTGAGCCAGGCCGTCTCCGAGGCGCTGGACGACGACGACGCGATGGGGCAGGCGGCGTACACGCTGGAGGTCTCCTCGCCGGGCGTCGACCGCCCCCTCACCGAGCCGCGCCACTGGCGTCGCGCGGCCAGGCGTCTGGTGAAGGCGGAGCTGCGCGACGGCAGCGTGGTGGAGGGCCGGATCACGGCCGCGGACGACGCCGGCGTCGATCTCGACGTCGAGGGCGCGCCGCGCCGGCTTGAGTACGAGGACCTGGCCCGCGGACGGGTGCAGGTGGAGTTCCGCCGCATCGACGACGTCGACGGCGACGAAGGCTAAGGGGGAGCCGTCGTGGACATCGACATGAGCGTCCTGCGCAGCCTCGAACGGGAGAAGGACATCTCCTTCGACCTGGTGGTCAAGGCGATCGAGGACGCGCTGCTGATCGCGTACTTCCGGACCGAGGGCGCGGCCTCGAAGGCGCGGGCCGAGCTCGACCGCGCCAGCGGTCACGTCACGATCTGGGCCGCGGAGCTCGGCGACGAGGGCGAGGTGGTCAGGGAGTTCGACGACACCCCTGGCAACTTCAGCAGGATCGCCGCCACCACCGCCAAGCAGGTCATCCTGCAGCAGCTCCGCGACGCCGAGGACGAGATCAACTTCGGCGAGTTCGCCAGCCGTGAGGGTGAGCTGGTCTCGGGCGTCATCCAGCAGGGCAAGGACCCTCGCGTGGTGCTGGTCGACCTCGGCAAGATCGAGGCCGTCCTGCCGCACGCCGAGCAGGTGCCCGGCGAGGACTACGTGCACGGCGAGCGCATCCGCGCCTACGTCGTGCAGGTGAAGAAGGGCCACAAGGGCCCCTCCGTCACCCTCTCGCGCACGCACCCCGGCCTGGTGAAGAAGCTGTTCGCGCTGGAGGTGCCGGAGATCGCCGACGGCACCGTGGAGATCGCCGCCGTGGCCCGCGAGGCCGGCCACCGCACCAAGATCGCGGTACGGTCGCGCAAGCCCGGCGTCAACGCCAAGGGCGCCTGCATCGGCCCGATGGGCTCGCGGGTGCGCAACGTGATGACCGAGCTCCACGGCGAGAAGATCGACATCATCGACTGGTCCGAGGATCCCGCCGAGTTCGTGGGGAATGCCCTGTCTCCCGCGCGTGTTTCCCATGTCGAGGTTCTCGATCTCGACGGCCGGGTCGCGCGGGTGACCGTGCCCGACTACCAGCTTTCCCTGGCCATCGGCAAAGAGGGGCAGAACGCCCGGCTCGCGGCGAGGCTCACGGGCTGGCGGATCGACATCCGGCCTGACACCCAGGCGGAGGATGCCGCCGGTTCCGTAGATGCGTCAAAGCGGTAAGCTGGAATATGGTGGCCGTAGGGGTCCTCAGCGCACGTGTGTGGGCTGCAGGGTTCGCACGGCCAAGTCCGAGCTGCTCCGCCTGGTGCTGGTCGGAGACCACGTGGTCCCCGACCTGCGAGGACGGCTTCCAGGCCGAGGTGCGTCGCTGCATCCGGCCTTGAGCTGTCTGGAGCTCGCCGAGCGGCGGCGGGCGTTCCTGCGCGCGTTTCGCGTGCCGGGTCCGCTCGACGTCTCGCCCGTGCGGGCACACCTGGAGGAGAACCCCATGTCATGTAGGACGCCGAGTTGATGGGCGGAGTCAGATTGCTATGAGCGCCTGATGAGCACGCGGCGATGAAGACGTCAAGGTAGCGACGGTCCGGACGGCACAGCCAGCCTCCCGGGCCGAGTAAGGGAGTGCAGTGGCGAAGGTCCGGGTATACGAGCTCGCTAAGGAGTTCGGCGTCGAGAGCAAGGTCGTCATGGCCAAGCTCCAGGAAATGGGGGAGTTCGTCCGTTCGGCGTCCTCCACCATCGAGGCGCCGGTGGTCCGCAGGCTCACCGAAGCTCTGGGCGCATCGAAGGGTGGGCCCTCCAGGGGCGGCGGACAGCCGTCCAACAGGCCGCAGCCGCCAAGGGCTGCGCACCGGCCGGCCGAAGGCCAGGCCGGCAACGGCACGGGGCAGGCTCCGGTGCCTGCTCCTCCGCGTCCGGGCCCGCGGCCCGGTCCGCGTCCGGGTCCGCAGAGCGGCCCGCAGGTTCCTCAGGCTCCGCAGGGGCCCCAGGGCCCGCAAGGTCCGCAGGGCCCGCAAGGTCCTCAGGGCGGTCAGTCCCGCCCGCCGGTTCCCATGCCTCACCAGCAGCAGCCGCAGGCCGCGCGCGGTGAGGCGTCCCAGGCTCCGCAGGCGCGCTTCGAGAGTGGCGCGCCGGCTCGGCCGACCCCGGGTCCGCGTCCCGGCCCGGCTCCGCGCCCGGCTCCCGGCCCCAAGCCGGGTCCGCGTCCCGCCCAGCAGGGCGGTGGCGGTGCGCAGGCGCCGCGTCCCGGCGCGCCCGCAGGCGGCGGCCCGCGTCCCGGCCCCAAGCCGGGCCCGCGCGGCCCGCGTCCCGGCAACAACCCGTTCTCGTCCAACGCCAGCGGCATGGGCCAGGCGCCCAGGCCGCCGCGTCCGGGCGGCGGCCAGCGTGACGGGGGCCCCGGCCCGCGTGGCGACCGCCGTGACGGCCCGCCGCGCGACGGCGCGATGCCGCGTCCCCCGCAGGGCCGCGGCGGCGACCGGCCCACTCCCGGCCCGCGTCCCGGTCCGCCCCCCGGCGGTCCGCGTCCGGGTCCCGGCGCCGGTGGCGCCGGTGGTCCGCGTCCCGGTGGTCCGCGTCCCAACCCGATGATGATGCCGCAGGGCCGTCCTGCCGGTCCCGGCGCCGGCCGTCCCGGCGGTGGCCCTGGCGGCGGCGGCGGTCGTCCCGGTGGCGGCGGTGGCCGTCCCGGTGGCGGCGGCGGTCGTCCCGGCGGCGGCGGGTTCGCCGGCCGTCCCGGCGGCGGTGGCGCGGGTCCGCGCACCGGCACCGGTGGTCCCGGTGGCGGCGGCGGTGGCTTCGGCGGCCGTCCCGGCGGCGGTGGCCGTGGTCGTGGCGGCGGCACCGCTGGTGCCTTCGGCCGTCCCGGTGGCCGTCCGGCCCGCGGGCGCAAGTCGAAGCGGCAGAGGCGCCAGGAGTTCGACAACATGTCGGCGCCGTCGATCGGCGGCGTGCAGGTCGCGCGCGGCAACGGCGCGACGATCCGCCTCCCGCGCGGCGCGTCGCTGTCCGACTTCGCCGACCGCATCGGCGCCAACCCCGCCTCGCTCGTGCAGATCATGCTGCACCTCGGCGAGATGGTGACCGCCACGCAGTCGGTCAACGAGGAGACGCTGCAGCTGCTCGGCGCCGAGCTCGACTACGACATCCAGGTCGTGAGCCCGGAGGAGGAGGACCGCGAGCTTCTCGAGGCCTTCGACATCGAGTTCGGCGAGAACGAGGGCGACGAGGACGACCTCGCCGCGCGTCCGCCGGTCGTGACCGTCATGGGTCACGTCGACCACGGTAAGACCAGGCTGCTCGACGCCATCCGCAACACGAACGTGGTGGCGCGCGAGGCGGGTGGCATCACCCAGCACATCGGCGCTTACCAGGTCGCCGCCGAGCACGAGGGCGAAGAGCGCAAGATCACCTTCATCGACACCCCGGGTCACGAGGCGTTCACCGCCATGCGTGCCCGAGGCGCGAAGTCGACCGACATCGCGGTGCTGGTGGTCGCGGCCGACGACGGCGTCAAGCCGCAGACGATCGAGGCGCTCAACCACGCCCAGGCGGCCGACGTGCCGGTCGTGGTCGCGGTCAACAAGATCGACAAGGAGGGGGCCGACCCCAACAAGGTGCGGGCCCAGCTCACCGAATACGGCCTGGTCGCCGAGGAATACGGCGGCAGCACGCTGTTCGTCGACATCTCGGCGAAGAACGGCATCGGCATCGAGAACCTCCTCGAGGCGATCCTGCTGACCGCCGACGCCGAGCTCGACCTGCGGGCCAACCCGACGATGGACGCCCAGGGCATCGCCATCGAGGCGCACCTCGACAAGGGCCGCGGCCCGGTCGCGACCGTCCTGGTCCAGCGCGGCACGCTGCGCGTCGGCGACTCGATCGTCTGTGGCGAGGCCTTCGGCCGCGTCCGGGCGATGCTCGACGACACCGGCGAGCCGGTCGACGAGGCCACGCCGTCGCGTCCGGTCCTGGTGATGGGTCTGACGGCCGTGCCGAGCGCCGGTGACAACTTCATCGTCGTCACCGACGACCGGATGGCCCGGCAGATCGCCCAGCAGCGCGCGGCGCGCAAGCGCAGCGCCGAGATGGCGAAGTCGAGCCGTCGCCGCACCCTCGAGGAGCTGTTCAGCGACCTCGAGAAGGGCCGCGTCGACGAGCTCAAGCTCATCATCAAGGGTGACGTGTCCGGTTCGGTGGAGGCCCTGGAAGACGCCCTGCTCAAGATCGACGTCGGCGACGAGGTCAGGCTCCGTGTCCTGCACCGCGCGGTCGGCGCCATCACCGAGTACGACGTCAACCTGGCGGTCGCCGACGACAACGCGGTCATCATCGGCTTCAACGTGCGGCCCGAGCCGCGGGCACGCGACCTGGCCGAGCGCGAGGGCGTCGACATCCGCTACTACTCGGTCATCTACCAGGCGATCGAGGAGATCGAGGCGGCCCTCAAGGGCATGCTCAAGCCGGAGTTCGAAGAGGTCCAGATGGGCACCGCCGAAGTCCGCGAGGTCTTCAAGGTGCCGAAGATCGGCAACATCGCCGGTGCTCTGGTCCGCTCCGGTCTGATCGTCCGCAACAGCAAGGCCAGGGTGATCCGCGATGGCGTCGTCATCGCCGACAACCTGACCGTCTCGTCCCTGCGTCGCTTCAAGGATGACGCGACCGAGGTCCGCGAGGGCTTCGAGTGCGGCATCGGTGTCGGCTACAACGACATCAGGATCGACGACGTGATCGAGACGTTCGAGATGCGGGAGAAGCCGCGCGTGTGACACGCGGCCGGGCGCCCGGCGGGACCTCCGCCGGGCGCCTCTCGCGCGCCCTGGCCTGCTCCCCACCGCAGCAGGACGGGCGCGCGCTCAGCACACCAGGCCAAGCGGTGGTGACCAACGATGTATGTGGGTGCTCTGACCCTGGACATCCTGCTCGGCGACGTGCGCTCGCTGAAGCAGAAGCGCTCCGTCGTACGGCCGCTGATCGCCGAGCTGCGACGCCGTTACCCCGCCATCGCGGTCGCCGAGACCGGGTGCCACGATCTTCATCGCAGAGCCGAGGTCGGCATAGCGGTGCTTTCCGCCTCCGCGGGTAACTGCAAAGAGGTGATGGACGCCTGCGAGCGGATGGTGGCCTTCCGTCCGGAGATCGAGCTGCTGTCGGCCAGGCAGCGTCTGTACCACGACGAGGATTGAACGACTAGCACGGCCAGATCGTGCGTGAGGGGGAGCCAACATGGTGGATGCCGCACGAGCGCGTAAGCTCGCCGACCGCATCCAGCAGATCGTCGCCGAGATGCTGGAGCGACGGATCAAGGACCCGCGTCTCGGCTTCGTCACCGTGACCGACACGCGCGTCACCGCTGACCTGCGCGAGGCGACGGTCTTCTACACGGTCTTCGGCTCCGAGGCCGAGCGGGCCGACAGCGCGGCCGCCCTGGAGAGCGCCAAGGGGATCATCCGTTCCGAGGTGGGCCGCCAGACCGGTGTGCGCTTCGCCCCGACGCTGACCTTCAAGCACGACCCGCTGCCCGACAGCGCCCGCCACCTGGACGACCTCATCAACGCGGCGCGGGCGCGCGACGCCGAGGTGGCCAGGCAGGCGCAGGGCGCCTCCTACGCCGGCGAGCCCGACCCCTACCGCAAGCCCGACGAGGAGGACGACGACGAGCTCGCCGACCTCCAGGGGAGCGAGCGCGCGGCCGGGGACGACCAGGCGTGACGCCGGACGTACGCGACCGGGCCGAGCGGCCGCCGCGGGCCCGGGCGGGCGCGGGCCACGGCATCCCCGAGAGCGCGTGGAAGCGCGCGCTGCGGCTGATCGACTCGGCCGACGAGATCGGGCTGGCCTGCCACGTCACGCCCGACGGCGACGCGCTCGGCTCCATGCTGGCCGTGGCGTTCACGCTGCGCGCGATGGGCAAGCGGGTGCGGGCGTCGTTCGGCGACCGGCACTTCGCGGTGCCGCGCCTGCTGCGGTTCCTGCCGGGGCAGGAGATGCTGGTGCCGCCGGCCGAGTTCCCTGCCGCGCCCGAGCTGGTGATCACCTTCGACTCCTCGACGTTCGAGCGGCTGGGGCTGCTCAGCGGCAACACCGCGCGGGCGGCCGAGGTCATCGTGGTCGACCACCACCCGGCCGGCGCCGGGTTCGGCACGCTGGGGCTCATCGACGCCCACGCGGCCGCCACGGCGATGCTGGCCGAGCAGCTCATCTACCGGCTCGGCGGGCGGCTCGACCGCGACATCGCCACGTGCCTCTACGCCGGCCTGGTCACCGACACCGGCTCGTTCCGCTACTCCTCCACGACGCCCGCCGTGCACGAGATGGCGGCCCGGCTGGTGGCGACGGGGCTGCGCACCGACGAGATCGCCCGCGAGCTGTGGGACCGCTCACCGTTCGGCTACCTCAAGGTGCTGGCGGCGGCGCTCGACCGGGTGCGGCTGGAGGACGGCCTGGTCTGGACGTACGTCACGCGGGTCGACCGGGCCGCGCACGGCCTCCCGTACGCCGAGATCGAGGGCATCATCGACGTCGTGCGCCGCACCGACGAGGCCGAGGTGGCGGTCGTGCTCAAGGAGGACGACGAGGGCGCCTGGCAGGTGTCCACCAGGTCCAAGGGCGCCGTCGACGTGGGCGCCGCGTGCGCGGCCCTGGGCGGCGGCGGCCATCACAACGCGGCCGGCTACACCTCGCACGACGGCGTCGAGGACACCATGGCCGCACTCAGGAGAGAGCTGGGAAAGGCGTAGATGGCCGAGAGCGGTCTGATCATCGTCGACAAGCCGGGCGAGTGGACCTCGCACGACGTGGTGGCCAGGATGCGGCGCCTCGCGGGCACCCGCCGCGTGGGCCACGCCGGCACGCTCGACCCCATGGCGACGGGCGTGCTGGTGGTCGGCGTGGAGAAGGCCACGCGGCTGCTCGGCCACCTGACGCTGACCGAGAAGGTGTACGAGGCCACCATCCGGCTCGGCGTCACCACCAACACCGACGACGCCGAGGGCGAGGTCACCGCGACCGCCTCGGCGGCCGGCGTCACCGCCGAGGAGATCCGCAAGGGCGTCGAGGCGCTGACGGGCGCCATCATGCAGGTGCCGCCGCAGGTCAGCGCCATCAAGGTCAACGGTCAGCGGGCCTACAAGAAGGCCCGCGCGGGCGAGGAGGTCGAGCTGGCCGCCCGGCCCGTCACGGTGCGGGCCTTCGATGTGCTCGGCGTGCACGCCCATGACGACGTGGTGGACGTGGACGCCGTCGTCACCTGCTCCAGCGGCACCTACATCCGCTCGCTGGCCCGCGACCTCGGGGCCGCGCTCGGCGTCGGCGGCCACCTGACGCGGCTGCGCCGCACCCGCGTCGGCCCGTACGACCTGTCGCTGGCCAGGACGCTCGACGAGCTCGCCGAGCGGTGCGTGATCCTGCCCATCGGGGAGGCGGTCGCCGCGGCGTTCCCGCGCAGGGACGTCACCGCCGAGGAGGCGAGGATCATCGGCCACGGCGGGCGGCTGCCCGCGGCCGGGCTGGGGGAGGGGCCGATCGGCGTGTTCGGACCGGACGGCACGCTGCTGGCGCTGGTCGAGGAGCAGGGCCGGACGGCCAGGCCGCTCGCGGTCTTCGTCTAGGCCGGCTGCGTCTAGGCGGGCTTGCTCGCGACGATGACGTCGCGCACGATCGCCTGGTCCACCCAGTGCTCGAAGTCGGGGTAGTCCACGACCTCCAGGCCGGCGGCGGTCAGGACGGCGGCGAGCTCCTCGCGCTTGCCGCCGTAGGTGTTCCAGGCGATGCCCATGGCCCCGCCGGGCCGCAGCAGCTCCGCCCAGATCGGCACCGCCCGGCGCAGCAGCTCCAGCGGGCTGCGCGACAGCCCCGAGCCGCCCTTGCTGCCGTGCTGGACGCCGTAGGGCGCGTCGGTCACCACCAGGTCGAACGAGCGCGGCTTGAAGAACTCCCTGCTGCGCAGCGTGTCGCCGTTGACCACGGCGAGGTGCTGCACGTCGCCGGCCTTGACCGCCTCCTTCGACGTCCCGAACGTGACGTTGAGCCGCCGCCCGGCGAGCGCCCGCTCCCGGCGCACCGGCACGGTCTCGGCGGTGTGCTTGAGCCGCTTGTTGCGCAGCCAGGTCTTGATGAAGCCGGTGTAGGCCTCGAAGTCCTTGGCGTCGACGTCGAGGCCGTAGGCGTCGTAGCCGTACATGAGGGCCTGGTTGAGCGTGGTCCCCCGGCCGCAGAGCGGGTCGAACACCGACAGCCGCTCGCCGAGGCCCTTGGCCGAGGCCAGCGCGGTGACGTTGAGCAGCAGCTTGGTGAAGTGCTCGTTGGTCTTGCCGGCGTATTTCTGGATGGTGATGAGGTCGCTGCTCAGCCGGTCGAGCGGCCGTACGGGCAGCGGGCGCAGCAGCGGCTCCTCGCCCTCACCTTCGACGCCGAAGAGCGCGTAGACCGACGACAGGTTGGACAGCAGCGCCACGTCCCGCTCCGCCAGCGGCGCGGCCGTCTCGAACGTCACGTAGGGGACGCCGCCGAACACGTGCTCCTCGCTCCCGGAGAGCTCCGCCCGCAGCCCGCGCGCGCCGAAGACGGCCAGCTCGCTCCTCGTCAGCCGGACGGAGCTGTCGGCGTAGACCCGGTTGAACGCAGGCAGGATCAGAAGCGCGTATCGAGGCATGATGGCCGAGTGTAGCCCCCTCGATTGGAGGTCACGGCCAGGCGCGTGGCAGGCTTGTGTGGTTCGATCCGCGACGAGCGAATGGGGTCCGGCGTGCAGGGTTCGGGTAGGTCTGTCGTCACCGTCGGCGTGTACGACGGAGTGCACCGGGGCCACCAGCGTGTCCTCGGGCGGGCCGTCGCCGTCGCGCGCGAGCGGGGGCTCCCCGCCGTGGCCGTCACCTTCGAGCCGCATCCCGACGAGGTCGTGCGTCCAGGCACGCATCCGGCCCGGCTGACCGGTCCCCGGCGGCGCGCCGAGCTGCTGCGCGCGCTCGGCGTGGACGAGGTCGAGGTCCTGCCGTTCACGCTGGAGCTGTCGCGCGTCGACGCGGCCGAGTTCGCGCGGACGGTGCTGGCCGAGCGGCTGCGGGCGGCGGCCGTGATCGTGGGGGAGGGGTTCACCTTCGGGCGGGACGCCGGCGGCGATGTCGAGACATTGCGAGCGCTGGGCGACAAGTACGACTTCACGGTGGAGGTCCTGCCCCCGGTGGCCGGGGTGTCCTCGACCGCCGTCCGCGAGCACATCGTGGCCGGCGACGTCGAGGGCGCGGCGGCGCTGCTCGGCCGCCCGCACCGGGTGGAGGGCGTGGTCGTGCGCGGCTACCAGCGCGGCCGTCAGCTCGGCTTCCCCACCGCCAACGTCGAGACGCCCCCGCACACCGCGATCCCGGCCGACGGCGTCTACGCCGGCTGGCTGGAGTGCGTGCCCGTGGCCAACCTGCCCGCCCTTTACCCCGGCGAGCGGTGGCCCGCGGCCATCTCGGTCGGCACCAACCCGACGTTCGAGGGGGTGCCGCGCACGGTGGAGGCGTACGCGTTGGACCGCGACGACCTGGAGCTCTACGGCGCGCACGTGGCGGTCGACTTCGCCGCCCGGCTGCGCGGCAACACCCGCTTCGAGTCGATCGAGGCGCTGATCGAGCAGATCCAGGCCGACGTCGAGGCCGCCCGCCGGCTGACCGCGTGAGGCCCCGGCGCGGCGCTCGCCCGAGCACCGCGCGCGGGATGGTAACCTTGCATGTCGGCTCTGTGACGGCAGCGCTTTCGCGCCTTCGCCCACGTCGGCCATTCTCGCGGCGACTGTAGGCACGCACGGTCGTTCGCGCTTTTGTCACATCCACGCGTGTCCGTAGTCAGAAGGAGAGCCGTGTCCCTCGACACCGCTGCCAAGAAGAACATCATCAGCGAGTACGCCACCGCCGAAGGCGACACCGGCTCGCCCGAGGTGCAGATCGCGCTGCTCAGCAAGCGCATCAGCGAGCTGACCGAGCACCTCAAGACGCACAAGCACGACCACCACAGCCGCCGCGGCCTGCTGCTGCTCGTCGGCCGTCGCCGTCGTCTGCTGAAGTACCTGCAGAAGGTCGACATCCAGCGTTACCGGACGCTCATCGAGCGCCTCGGTCTGCGCCGATAACATGGAAAGGGAGCGGCGCAGGCCGCTCCCTTCTTCATATGGGTAGAGCAACAGCGTGAGGCGCGTGGCGAGGTGAAATCAGCCCCGCGCCTGACGTACAACTGAAGATCCGAGACACACAGCCCCCGCGTCCGCTCAGCACCATGCGACCCGCGACGCCTGCGGGCCGGTCCTCGGTAGTGGCTTCCGGTAAGAACGCACGTGACCGGGCGCTTCGATCGAAGACCGGCGCTGCACCTAACGAGGGTGCCGGTGAAAAGGGCGCGGGAGACCGACCACAAGGAGGTCCCCCGTGGAGGGTGTCCACACCGCTGAAGCCGTCATCGACAACGGCTCTTTCGGCACGCGCACGATCCGGTTCGAGACCGGTCGTCTGGCGCGGCAGGCGGCCGGTTCCGCGGTCGCCTATCTCGACAACGAGACCATGGTCCTGTCGGCCACCACGGCTTCCAAGACCCCCAAGGAGCAGTTCGACTTCTTCCCGCTGACGGTGGACGTCGAGGAGCGCATGTACGCGGCGGGCCGCATCCCCGGCTCGTTCTTCCGCCGTGAGGGCCGGCCGTCCGAGGACGCCATCCTCACCTGCCGCCTCATCGACCGGCCGCTGCGCCCGTCGTTCGTCAAGGGCCTGCGCAACGAGGTGCAGGTCGTCGCCACCGTCATGGCGCTGCACCCCGACCACCTCTACGACGTGGTCGCCATCAACGCCGCGTCGCTGTCCACGCAGCTCGCCGGGCTGCCGTTCTCCGGCCCGATCGGCGGCGTGCGCGTCGCGCTGATCGACGGCCAGTGGGTGGCCTTCCCGACGCACCCCGAGCTGGAGCGGGCCACGTTCGACATGGTCGTGGCCGGCCGGGTGCTGGCCGACGGCGACGTCGCCATCATGATGGTCGAGGCCGAGTCCACCAAGGACACGCTCAAGCTGGTCTCCGAGGGCGCGGTCGCGCCCACCGAGGAGACCGTGGCGCAGGGCCTGGAGGCCGCGAAGCCGTTCATCAAGGTGCTGTGCGAGGCGCAGTCGCGCATCGCGCAGGTCGCGGCCAAGGAGACGGCCGAATACCCGGTCTTCCTCGACTACCAGGACGACACCTACGCCGCCGTCGAGGCCGCGATCAAGACCGAGCTGGCCGCCGCGCTGTCCATCGCCGGCAAGCAGGAGCGCGAGAACGAGCTCGACAAGGTCAAGGCGCTGGCCGCGGAGAAGCTGCTGCCCGAGTTCGAGGGCCGCGAGAAGGAGATCAGCGCCGCCTTCCGCGCCGTGATGAAGAAGCTCATGCGCGCCCGCGTCATCAGCGAGGGCGTACGCATCGACGGCCGCGGCACCAAGGACATCCGCGAGCTGTCCGCCGAGGTCCACGTGGTGCCCCGGGTGCACGGCTCGGCGCTGTTCGAGCGTGGCGAGACCCAGATCATGGGCATCACCACCCTCAACATGCTGCGCATGGAGCAGGTCATCGACACGCTCAACCCCGACCGCACCAAGCGCTACATGCACAACTACAACTTCCCGCCCTACTCCACGGGCGAGACCGGCCGCGTGGGCTCGCCCAAGCGGCGCGAGATCGGCCACGGCGCGCTGGCCGAGCGGGCGCTGATCCCCGTGCTTCCCACGCGCGAGGAGTTCCCGTACGCCATCCGCCAGGTCTCCGAGGCGCTCAGCTCCAACGGCTCGACCTCGATGGGCTCGGTCTGCGCCTCGACGATGTCGCTGCTGGACGCCGGCGTGCCGCTCAAGGAGATGGTCGCGGGCATCGCGATGGGCCTGATCGGCGAGGGCGACGACTACGTCACCCTCACCGACATCCTCGGCGCCGAGGACGCCATGGGCGACATGGACTTCAAGGTCGCCGGCACCCGTGACGTCATCACCGCCCTGCAGCTCGACACCAAGCTCGACGGCATCCCCGCCTCCGTGCTGGCCGGCGCGCTCAAGCAGGCCAAGGGCGCCCGCCTGGCGATCCTCGACGTCATGCAGGAGGCCATCGACCGGCCGGCCGAGATGAACCCGACCGCGCCGCGCATCATCACGATCAAGGTCCCGGTCGACAAGATCGGCGAGGTCATCGGCCCGAAGGGCAAGATGATCAACCAGATCCAGGACGACACGGGCGCCGAGATCACCATCGAGGACGACGGCACGATCTACATCGGCGCCACCGACGGCCCGTCCGCCGAGGCCGCCCGGTCGGCGATCAACGCCATCGCCAACCCGCACATGCCGGAGGTCGGCGAGCGCTACCTGGGCACGGTCGTCAAGATCGCCGCCTTCGGCGCGTTCGTCTCGCTCATGCCCGGCAAGGACGGCCTGCTGCACGTCTCGCAGATCCGCAAGCTGCACGGCGGCAAGCGGATCGAGAACGTCGAGGACGTCATGGGCGTCGGCGAGAAGATCCAGGTCGAGATCGCCGAGATCGACGGCCGGGGCAAGCTGTCCCTGGTGCCGGTCGAGGTCATCGAGAAGGAGGCCGCCGAGCGCGAGGCCAAGGCCGCCACGGCCGGCGAGGGCGACGAGGGCGAGGCCCCGCAGGCCGACGCCGACGCCGCGCCGGCCGAGGAGCGTTCGGAGCGCCCGCGCCGCACCCGCACCCGCGTGCGCACCCGCGGCTCGGCCAACGGCGAGGGGGACGACCGCAACTCGTGAACACCACCACGCTGCACCCCGGTAAGGACGGAGCCGGGGAAGTCAAGCGCACCGTCCTCCCCGGTGGGCTGCGTGTGGTGACCGAGACCATGCCGACCGTGCGTAGCGTCGCGGTCGGCATGTGGGTCGGCATCGGCTCGCGGGACGAGGCCCCCGAGCACATGGGCGCCACCCACTTCCTCGAACACCTGCTGTTCAAGGGCACCCCCACGCGGGACGCGATGGAGATCTCGGCCTCCGTCGAGGGCATCGGCGGCGAGATCAACGCCTTCACCGCGAAGGAATACACCTGCTACTACGCGCGGGTGCTCGACGAGGACCTGCCGATCGCGGTCGACGTCCTCGCCGACGTGGTGACCAGCTCGCTGGTGACCGAGGACGACGTGGAGTCCGAGCGCGGCGTGATCCTGGAGGAGATCGCCATGCACGACGACGACCCGTCGGACGTCGTGCACGAGCAGTTCGCCGCGGCGCTCTACGGCGACTCGCCGATCGGCCGGCCCATCCTCGGCACGGTCGAGTCGATCAACGCGCTCGGGCGCGAGCGCATCGCCGAGTACTACCACCGCTACTACCGGCCGCGCCGGACCGTCGTCTCCGTCGCCGGCAACATCCGGCACGAGGAGGTCGTCGAGCTGGTCGCGCGGGCGTACGAGCGGGCCGGCGCGCTGAGCGGCCCCGCCGAGTACGAACCGCCGCGCACCAGCGGCCCCGGCGCCGGGCCGCGTCCCGGCGTCCGGGTGCTCGACCGGCCCACCGAGCAGGCCAACCTGGTGCTCGGCACCACCGGCCTGTCCCGCACCGACGACCGCCGCTTCGCGCTGGGCGTGCTCAACGCGGCGCTCGGCGGCGGCATGTCGTCGCGGCTGTTCCAGGAGATCAGGGAGAAGCGCGGGCTGGCGTACTCCGCCTACAGCTACACCTCCGCCTACGCCGACACCGGGCAGTTCGGCATCTACGTCGGCTGCCTGCCGACGAAGATCGACGACGTGCTCAAGATCTGCCGGGACGAGGTGGCCCGGGTGGTCGCCGAAGGGCTGAGCGAGGAGGAGATCGGGCGCGGCAAGGGCCAGATGCGCGGCGGCCTCGTGCTCGGGCTGGAGGACACCGGCTCGCGCATGTCCAGGATCGGCAAGAACGAGCTCGTCTACGAGGAGCTCATGTCGGTGGACGAGGTGCTGGCCCGCATCGAGGCGGTCACCTCCGAGGAGATCGACGAGATCGCCCTCGACGTGCTCAACCGGCCGCTCACGCTCGCCGTGATCGGCCCCTACGGTGACAAGGACTTCACCGAAGCGATCCGCTGAACGGGCGGCCTGACGGCGGCTTGACGGCGGTGGACGGCCCTCGCGCCCGGCGCGGGGGCCGTTCGCGTGCCTTGGGGTAGGGTTGCCCTGTGATCAGGGTAGGTGTGCTGGGCGCGCTCGGGCGCGTGGGCGTCGAGGTGTGCAAGGCGGTCGAGGCGGCTCCCGACATGGAGCTGGTGGCCGCGCTCGACAAGGACGATCCCCTCGAAGGGCTCACGGGCGCGGAGGTGGTGGTCGACTTCACCCATCCCGACGTCGTCATGGACAACCTCGAATGGGCGATCTCGCACGGCATCCATCCCGTGGTGGGCACGACGGGGTTCGACGAGGGGCGGCTGGCGACCGTACGCGCTTGGCTGGGCGAGAACCCCGGCACCAACTGCCTGATCGCCCCCAACTTCGGCATCGCCGCGGTGCTCATGATGCACTTCGCGCAGCAGGCGGCCCGCTATTTCGAGTCGGTCGAGATCGTCGAGCTGCACCATCCCAACAAGGCCGACGCCCCGTCCGGCACCGCCCGCCGTACGGCGGAGCTGGTGGCCGAGGCCCGGGCCAAGGCCGGGGCGGGCGCGATGCCCGACGCGACCAGCACCTCTCTTGACGGCGCCCGTGGGGCCGACGTCGGCGGCGTGCACGTCCACGCGGTGCGCCTGGCCGGCCTGATCGCCCACCAGGAGGTTCTGCTGGGCGGTGACGGCGAGATCCTCACGATCCGGCACGACACGATGAGCCGGTCGGCGTTCACGCCGGGGGTTCTGCTGGGCGTGCGCCGGGTGCGCGAGCTGCCCGGCCTCACGATCGGCCTGGAGCCCCTGCTCGACCTGTGATCGGCTCGACCTGTGATCGGCTCGACCTTGCGATCGGCACGGCCGCACGACGTGCCCACCAGGCGGTGGGCCGGTGGGCACGCCGTGAGGAGAGGGTCCCGGCTCCGCACAGCCGGGCCTACGATCACCCACACTAATAACGGCGTGCGCGATCGGCCCGAAGGATGAGATCGTGTCGGCGTGGTGCGATGGGCTGATCCTGAGGAACTCCCCGGTCTGGTGGCGGTCGAGCTGGCGGCCGACCGGCTCTTCGAGCAGGTCGGCATCACGTTCCCGCCGGGCACGACGATGATCGAGGAGGCCGGCGACCCCGGCCTGGTCCTGGTCGAGGGCGAGCCGCCGGCCGGGTTCGCGCTGATGGGCCAGGTGGACGGGCACCTCCATCTCGACCAGCTCGCCGTGCATCCCGAGAGCATGCGCCGCGGCATCGGCGGCCGGCTCGTGACGGCCGTCCTCGACCACGCCCGCGCCGTCGGGGTTCCGCGCGTGACGCTGACCACCTATCGCGACGTTCCGTGGAACGCCCCCTGGTACGCCCGTCACGGCTTCGCCGTCCTCCCGCCCGAGGAGTGGGGGCCGGAGCTGCGGGCGCTGGTGGAGCACGAGCGCGCGCTGGGCCTGGAGGTCGCGCCGCGCGTGGTGATGAGCGCCGCCACTGGCTGAGTGCCGCGGGCGCGTGATGGCGGGCGTTTCATGGCTGGGCCGAGGGTGTCTGGCGGCGAGGCCGGTGGGTTCTGACGGCAGGCCGGTGGGGCCTGGCGGCGAGGCCGGTGGATCTGAAGGCGGGGCCGGTGGGGCCTGGCGGCGGGGCCGGTGGGGCCTGGCGGCAGGCCGGTGGGGCCCTAACGGTGACCCCGTGGCGTGGGCCCTGACGCTGACGTTCGTGGGCCCTGACGGTGGCGTCCGTGGGCGTCTGAGGGTGGGAGCGGCGAGGCCCGTGGGCGGGCTAAGGGCGGGGGCGGTGGGTGGCGAGCCAGTCGGTGGCGTGGTCCACAGCCGCTCGTAGGTAGAACAGGCGTGCCTCGGCCGCCCCCACGCGTCCCCGTCGCACGGCGCCCGTCTGCTCGAACGCGGTCCCCACTGCGGGGAAGTCGCTCGCGTCCAGCTTCACGTCCTCGAACTCGGTCCACCGTCGCCCGTCCCCGTCGTCCACCACCGCCCGGTAGGTGCGCCGCGGCGGACGCTCGGCGCAGCGGTACTCGGCCAGGTGGAAGGCGGTGCACCGGTCGTAGCCGACGCCGAGCAGCAGGACCTGGGCGTCGGCGTCGTACAGGCGGGCGAGAGGGGAGCGCTCGCCGAGCAGGCAGTCCCGTGCGTGCCCGTCGGTGATCTCCGCCGCCCTGGGCCCGACGGCGGCGATCGAGGTGTGCGGGTGGGCGCTGCGCCGCGCTCCCGGCAGCGTGCGTACGTGCTCGGCGATCATCCCCATGCCCTGCGACGGCGTGGTGGCGGGATCGAAGGCCGGCATGCGCTCGCGGTAGGCGGTGACCTCCTCGGGCGTCATCCCGGCCACGGCCGCGCGGTAGAGGGGGGAGGTGTCGGAGTTCCCGGCGGTGCCGGCGGGGACGGCGAGCGTGCCGTCGTCGCCGAGCACCCCGCGCAGGGCCGCGACAACGGTGGCGGCGCCGCCTTCGGTGGGGCCGACCTGGCGCAGCGAGGAGTGCAGCATCACTACCTGGCCGCAAGCCACACCAAGAGCTGAAAAATCATGACTCAAGGCATTAAAGGTGTATATCGGGCACTTAAGGCTCTTAGTCGTCACAAGATCATCCGATCAGGCGCAGGGGGTACTGTCGAGGCTCTTCAGTCATTCTTCGCCGTTCTGTTGATCATGGCGGCATAAATGCCACGCCGACGACGGTATAGTGACGGACCAGAAAGAGTGCCGGATGCGTATGCCAGGGTGTTGTCCCCTATACTGCAACGGGTCGCGGCTGGTAAATACCTGGTAAGTAGTCCCATCCCCCACGTAAGAGGCGGCTTGTGTCATGCTCGACCGCTTATGACCGAAAGGTCGGGTTCGAAAAGGCAGGGGGCGTGGACGAGACGGCTGACCACCCGCGGCATAAAGCGGCAAAAATGCCGATAAAGGCCGGGTTTGGTCCGATCTGGGCTGGTTCGGCCATTTCGACAGTCGGCACGCGCACGCTCGGCGTCGCCTATCCGCTTCTCGCCCTGGTGCAGACGTCCTCACCCGCCGCCGCAGGCTGGGCCGGGTTCGCGCTCACCCTCCCCATCCTGCTCTTCTACGTGCCCGGCGGCTTTCTGGTCGACCGGATCTCACCTCGCCGGGTGATCCTGTGGGTGGAGGCCGGTCGCCTGCTCAGCGTGGCCTCCGTGCTGGTCGCCATGATGTTCGGCGGCCCGTCGCTCACGCATCTCCTGCTGGCCGCCGCGGTCGAGGGCAGCCTCTGGGTGCTCTACACCCTGGCGGAGTCGGCCCTGCTGCCCGCGATGGTGCAACCGGCCAGGATGCACAGCGCGCTCGCCAAGAGCGAGGCCGCGAGCCACTTCGCCTCGCTGGCCGGCCGGCCGCTCGGCGGCTATCTCTTCGGGGTCGGCCGGTTCGTTCCCTTCGTGGTCAACTCGGTCCTCTTCGCGGTCTCCTACGCCCTGTTCTTCGGCTGGGGGCGCGACACGGGCCGGCACCCCAACCGGCCGTCACGGCTGCGCGACCTGGCCGAGGGCTTCCGCGAGCTCACCAAGCTGCCGTTCCTGGGCGGCTCGATCGTGGTGACGACGTTCACCAACCTCATGGTCAACACCCTGATCATGATCTACGTCGCGGGGTCGGGAGACATGTCCTCGCTCAAGGTCGGGATCGTGCTCGCGGCGGGAGGAGTGGGAGGCGTGCTGGGCTCGGCCCTGTCGTTCGTCCTGCCGCCCGTGCGCGGCGTGCTGCGGCTGCACCTGTGGATCTGGGCGTTCGCGCTCGTGCTGGCGGCGTTCGGCACGTACGTGAGCCTGCCGTCCTATTTCTTCGCCCTGGCCCTGGTGGCCACGGGCATCGGCGGCGCGCTGAGCAACGTGGCGATCAGGTCGGTGGAGGTCCACAAGGTCGATCCGGCGACCCTGGCCAGGGTCGTCGGCGTGTCGCGCCTGTCCTCGTACGGCGCGTTCTGCTTCGCCGCGCCCCTGGGCGGCTTCATGGTGGCCTGGGGCGACGTGCAGGGCGGCTCGGCGGTGCTGTGCCTGCTCATGCTGGCCGCGGCGGGGCTGAGCTTCTGGCCGCCGATAGGCGCGCGGCTGACCCCGCTGCTGCCGCCCGACCTGCCGAGGCCCGAACTGCCGAGACTGCCGAGGATGCTCGGGGCGCACCGCCTGTCCCGGGACCTCGTGCCCTCACCCGGCGTTGAAAGGTGAGTTTCGCGGCCATTCATCAGGAAAGGCCGGTTGCGACAATTTCGCGTGCCGTCATCGTCCGTGGCGGTCGGTGGACAGCCCCGCCAGGGAGTTGCCGAAGGCCGCGACGTCTCCTCCCTCGTCGAGACAGGACGTCATCGCCGCCCGGAGCGCCGCGCTTTCCACCGACAGCATGTCCGCCAAGGAAAGAGCGCTGACATCGATCAACGTGCCCTGCTTCTGATGCCCGTCACGCATGGCGCACTCCATCCGTTTCGGTCGCCCGCATATGAACCGATGCGCGAGCGCGTTCTTCATTGTGGCTATTTAGCATTCTGTGACAGCGCGGTGCGCTAATCAACCTCTAGTATGGAGTTCTACGGTTGCCTCACCTCTTCGGATATGAAGCGGAGGACCGACGTGACGGAGAATTTCCTGCCGCCGCAGAGCTCGCAGGTCTGGGAACGCGTGCCCAATCGCAATCCGAACTTCACCGGCCGCAAGGACCTCCTCACGGCACTGAGAAAAAGCATCAACACCGTCACGGCGGTCGTCGCGCAGCCGCGGGCGCTGCAGGGACTCGGCGGGGTCGGCAAGACGCAGCTGGCCATCGAGTACGCCTGGCAATACCGCGCCCACTACGACCTGGTCCTCTGGGTCTCCGCCGACCAGCCCCTGCTGGTGCCCTCGACGCTGGCGGACATGGCGCCGAAGCTCGGCTTGCCCCCCGCGAGCAGCACGGGCGTGGAGAAGACCGCCCAGGAGGTCATCCGCGCGCTGGAGAGCGGGTCGCCGTACCGCGGCTGGCTGGTGATCTTCGACAACGCGGAGGAGCCCGAATACGTCAAGGAGTTCATCCCGCGGGGCCCCGGCCACGTCATCATCACCTCGCGCAACTCGCGCTGGAGCGACCACGAGCCCACCATCCAGGTGGACGTGTTCAGGCGCGAGGAGAGCGTGGCCTTCCTCCGCAGGCGGCTGAGCGAGACGGTCAGCCTCGACGAGGCCGACCGCATCGCCGAGCAGCTCGGAGACCTGCCGATCGCGCTCGAACAGGCCGCGGCCCTGCTGGTCCGCACCCTGATGCCGGTCGAGGACTACCTGGAGCTGCTGCAGGAGCAGACCAGCAGGCTGCTGGAGCTGGAGAAGTCGCCCACCTACCCGACCTCGATGACGGCGGCCTGGCGTCTGTCGGTCGACCAGTTGCAGAAGACCCTTCCCGCGGCCGTCGAGGTGCTGCGCTGCTGCGCGTTCTTCGGCCCCGAGCCCATCCCGCGCGACGTCTTCCGCCGGGGCAACCGCGCGGTCGGCCCGCGTCTCGGGCCCATCCTCTCCGACCCGATCACGCTCACCAACGCGCTGAGCCAGCTGGAGCGGCTGGCCCTGGTCAAGGTGGAGCCGTCCGTACGCACCCTCCAGGTCCACCGGCTCAACCAGGCCCTGCTGCGCGACGAGACCCCGGAGAAGGACCGCGCCGAGCTGCGCCACGAGGTCCACCTGCTGCTGTCGGGCACCGCTCCCGCCGATCCCGACGACACGGTCAACTGGCCCCGCTACGAGGAGCTGGCCGCGCACCTGGAGCCGTCCGGGCTGATCGACTGCACGGTGCCGGCCGTGCGCAGGTTCGCCCTCGACCTGGTGCGCTACCTGTACGTACGCGGCAGCTACCGCCAGGCGCAGGCGCTGATCAACGAGTACGTCACCAAGTGGACGCAGGTCGACGGCGTCGACCACAAGGACGTGCTGGTCGCCCGCGTCCACCTGTCCAACGTCTACCTGCAGCTCGCCCAGTACACCAAGGCCGTCCAGCTCGTCTCCGAGACCTTCGGCCTGATGACCGACACGCTCGGCCCCGACCACTCCGAGACGTTGTGGGCCAAGATCGGTTACGCCGGAGCCCTGCGCGGCCGGGGCGAGTTCTCCCAGGCTCAGAAACTGGACGCGGAGGCGTCCGAAACCTACGAGCGCCTCTACGGCGACAGCGACCCGCTGACCCTGCGCGCCCGCCACAGCCTGGCCCTTGACTACACCCTGACCAGCGACTACGGCCGGGCCAGCGAGCTGCTGCAGGACGTCTATCTCAAGCAGAGCAGCATGGAGGGCATCGGCCGCCGGGTGCTGCTGCTCACGTGGACCAACCTCAGCCGGGCCGTCCGGCTGAACGGCCAGTTCGAGGTGGCCACCGACCTGGCCGAGGAGGCCTACTCCTACGGCGTGGCGAGCCTGGGCGAGGACCACCCGAGCACGCTGCTCGCGGCCAAGGACTTCGCGGTCTGCCTGCGCCGCGTGGGCCGGCTGCCCGAGGCCCTGCAGCTCATGCGCGACACCTACATCCGCTCGCGCCGCCTGTTCGGCGAGGAGCACGCCTACACCCTGGCCGCCGCCTTCGGCCTGGCCAACGTGCTGCGCGCCGTCGGGGAGCTGGACGAGGCGCTGGAGATCACCGAGCGGGCCCTGCGGCTCTACCCGGCGGTGTTCGGCGACGAGCACCCCTTCACCCAGGCGGCGCGGATCAACCAAGCCCTCCTCCTGCGCCTCACGGGCGACCCCGAGGCGGCGCTCGCGCTGGACGAGCGGGCGCTGGCCGGGCTCACCGCCCGGGTCGGCCGCGACCACGACTACACCGTGAGCTGCGCGATCAACCTGCAGAACGACCTCGCCGCCCTCGGCAGGCACGAGGACGCCCGGGCCGTCGGCGAGGAGAACCTGCGGGTCATCCAGGCCGGCTTCTCCGCCGACCACTACCTCAGCCTCATCTGCGCCGCCAACCTCTGCCTCGACCTGGAGGCGGTCGGCGCGAGCGAGGAGTCCAAACGGCTGCTCGCCGAGACGACGCAGCGCTTCGAGCTGGCCATGGGGCGCGAGCATCCCGACGCGCTGGGGCTGCTCGCGGGCGAGCGGCTCAACTGTGACTTCGACCCGCCGCCCATTTAACCCGCCTCACCCGGGGCTGTGGGACTGCCGGTGTGCCTCGGCCATCAGGCGGGCCCGCTCGGCCGCGCCCGCGCTCACCGGCTGGCCGTCCAGGCTCGCGAGCGTGTTGCGCAGCGTGCCGACGAAGCGCGTCCCCTCCTCGGTGAGGCCGCCGCTGTCCAGCAGCGTCGCCGTGACCTGCGTGGAAGCCTCGCGCCAGCGGGCGAACTCCACCTCGGCCTTCGCCCCGTGCTCCGGGTCGGCGAGGTGCCGCCGCCAGAAGGCCGCGACGGCGGCATGCGCGTACGCGCCGTGCAGCAGCCCGTGCAGCGGGCGCGGATCGGGCCGCCAGGGGGCGTAGAAGCGGCGGCCGTCGTCCGGCAGGGTGAGCGTGACGAGGTCGGTCAGCGCGTACAGCTTGATGTGCTGGAGCTCGTGCGCCAGGGTGAGCGCCATGCCGATCCCGTCCACGGGGTCGGACAGGGCGATCGTGCCGAAGAGGTCGCGCGCGGAGGCGCTGCGCTGCTCCACGGCGGTGCCGAGGATCGGCGTGAGCACCGAGACGGCCGCGCCGACCTCCTCGGCCACCGTGGCGTGGCGTGTCCGCAGGATCTCCCACGCCTGGCCGAGGCAGGTGCTCCAGCGCCGCCGCCGCGCCGGGGACAGGCGGCCGGCCACGTCGTCGCCCAGCCACCGATGGGGGTCGAGGTCGTCCACGGTCATGGTGGTGTCCGGGCCGAACGACATCCGGTGCAGGGCCTGCCAGTCCCGCCCGTCGCGGCCGGGACGCACCAGGAAGGCCCGCCCCCCGGCGTGTATGCGCGCGCCGCCGTCCGCCGGCTCGACGGTGGCCATGACCCGTTCCTGGCCGTCGGGCGGCAGGGTCAGCAGGCCGAGGGAGGGCAGCACGAGCCGGCCGCAGGGCACCGGGACCTCCAGCCGGCACGCCGCGCCGGCCCGCACCGCCGCGGCCAGCGCGACCGCCGCCAGCCGGCCGGGGTCGGCCTGGCCGCGGCAGGCCCGCAGCGCCCACGCGCCCACCGCGGGATGGCGCAGGCAGTCGCTCACCTCGCCGGGCGCGCCCGCCTCCAGCTCGGCCAGCGTCTCGTAGGCGCGGGCGGCGGTGCCGGATTCCTCGGCGGCCAGGCGTACGAGGAGGCGGTGTTTGCTCGTCTGGGCGGCGCGCAGCTCGGCCAGGGCGGCCGCGCCGCCACCGCCCGTGGCCAGCTCGGCGAACGCGGCGGCGGACAGCCGGTGCGTGACGGGTCTCATCGCCCTGCTCTCAGCCGGGCCACGTCCCGCCCGCAGCGCGCCCCGATGTGGCTGATCAACCGGTAGAGGTCGGGGCAGTAGACCGACGGCTCGGCGAAGCCGGTGAGCGGGCTGTAGCGGTGGGCGTACTGGCCGCCGCCGCAGACCGAGACGAGGTCGCAGCGGCGGCAGGTGGACGACAACGCCAGCTCGCCGATCTGGCGGGCGGCGATGGCGGGCTGCAGCAGGGCGTGGTCCAGGGGATCGCGCAGCACGTGCAGCGGGGTCCTGGCCGCGCCCTGGAAGGCGCTCTTCAGGCTGTCGGACTGCTCGATGCCGCCGTCGGTCTCGATGACGACCATGCGCACCGGGGACAGGCCCACGTTCTCCGCGCGCGAGTGGCCGCCCATGAGCAGCCGCATGATCTCCCTGAACAGGCGTACGTCGGTCTGCAGCACCGGGCTGTCGTACCAGCGGTCGAAGATCTGGATCAGCCAGTCGGCGTAGGGGGTGGCGGGGGAGCCCGGCTCGCGGAACGGCGGCGGCTCGGCCCAGTTGCCGTGCGGCAGCAGGAAGTCGACCGCCGGGGGGTCGAACTCCAGCAGCGCCTCGTAGGTGCGGATCGGGTCGTTGCGCACGTCCACGGTGCAGAGGAGGCCGCTGAACAGATGGTGGTAGGGGCCCTCGCTCAGGCGTCGCAGCGACTCGCTGACCAGGGCGTGGCTGCCGCGTCCGTCGGCGAAGCGGCGGTGGCGGTCCTGGCCCTCCGCGTCGCCGTCCAGGCTGACCCCGATCCGGATCTCCAGCGACTCGAACAGGCGCAGGTAGTCGTCGTGCAACCGTACGCCGTTCGTCTGGATGTGGGCGTTGACCCGGGTGCCCGTGGCCACCGCGCCGCGCACCCCTCGTACGATGCGGGAGATGAGCTCGGGGCCGGCCAGCAGCGGCTCGCCGCCGTGCAGGATGACGTCGATCTCGCCGAGGTCGTGGGCGGCGGCGTGCTCGGCGATGCGCTCGATCGCGCGGTCGGCGATCGCGTCGGACATCCTGCGCGGCTGCTCGCGCCAGCTCTGGTCGGCCATCTCGTACACGTAGCAGTGGCGGCAGGCCAGGTCGCAGCGGCTGTGGACCTTCAGGATGAACTGCTGGAAGGCGAGCGGGCGCCAGCCTCCGGCCAATAACGCGTCGACGTCGAGGAGGTCCGGGAACCCTGTGGCGTGCGAGAGTTCCGGCTCAGGGCTGAGTGACAACGGCTACCTCTTAGCGTCGTGATGCACCCCGCTCCATCTTTACCCACTTTGCGGCCCAGTCAAGATTCACGACGTCAAGAAAAGAATGTGCGCCGGGTTATGGCGCAATTTCCGGAAAAGTCGATAAATATCGTGGATTTTCGGGGCGGGACGGTGGTCACCGCGTCCGGGGGCGCACCCGCGGCGGCGGATCCTCGAAACGGGGCCGCTGCGGAGCCTCCCCCGTCACCTTCCGTACGATGCCCGCCGCCACCTGGTAGACCTTGACGTTGCGGTCCTGGGAGACGTGCCGCAGCATCTCGAACGCCTGCTGCGAGGTGCAGCGCCGCTGCGCCATCACGATGCCGAGCGCCTGGTCGATCACCGCCCGCGTGTTGAGCGCCTCCTTGAGCTGCGCGGCCACCTCCTTCAACCGGGCCGCGCCGAGAGCGGTGCGGAACAGCACGCCGATGTGCTCGGCCGTGACCCGCGCCGTCACGCGCGTCGCCTCCGCGAAGCCGCCGCGCTCGCCCGAGTAGAGCGTCAGGACGCCCAGCAGCAGGCCCTCGGACTTCAGCGGCTCGGCGTGCAGGCTGCGCAGCCCGGCCTCGGCGGTGAACCGCGACCAGCGGGGGTCGGCCGCCAGGTCGGCCGAGGTGACCGGCTCGCCCGTGTCGAGCGCGTCCACGCAGGGCCCCTGACCGGTGACCGACTGCAGCTCGTCGAGCAGCTCGGCGCGCGCGTCGGTGCAGGCGACCGTACGCAGCCCGCCCTCGGCGCGCAGCGCGATGCTCATCATGGGGGAATCGGGCATGGCGCGGGTGGCGATGGACAGGCAGTCGCCGAGCGCCCGTTCGAACTCCTCGATGTCCGTGAGGACACTAGGCCGGTTCAACGAAGATCCCTCGCCCTCGGTTGTCCGGACCGTCCGCAACGATAAGACTGCCCTGCGGCAGGGGCGTTACGCCACCCTTCAGCGGGCCCGGGAGGCGAGATAGGCGTCCACTTCCGAGAGGTAGGCGTCCTTGACCGGACGGGGGAGCCAGGTCACCTCGAACGCGTTGCGCTCCAGCCCCGCCAGCTCCTCCTCGCTGAGCTGCAGCGCCTCCTGCAGCGCGATCAGGTTCTCCTGTACGTAGCCGTCGAAGTACGCCGGGTCGTCGGAGTTGACCGTCACCCGCACGCCCAGGTCCATCAGTTTGCGGATGCCCTCGGCCTTCATCGAGTCGGTGACGAAGCCGTTGGAGATCGGGCAGCAGGTGAGCCCCATGCCCCGCGCCAGCACCAGCTCCACCAGCCGCTGGTCCTCCAGGATGTTGACGCCGTGGTCGATCCGGTCGACGCCGATGTCCTCGATCGCCTGGCGGATGTGCTCGACCGCGTCGTCCTGGTCGACGTCGCAGTGCATGGTCAGCAGGTAGCCCTCGGCGCGGGCGCGGGCGTAGACCTCGGCGAACTTCGCCGGCGGGTTGCCCTTCTCGTCGGAGTCCAGGCCGACGCCGGCGATCCACTCCTTGTACGGCAGCGACTCCAGCAGCGTCGCCATCGCGTACTCGGCCTGGAAGTCGCGCAGGAAGCACATGATGAGCTGCGCCCGCACCCCGAGCTGCGCCTCGGCGTCCATCAGCGCCCGCCGCAGCCCTCGGATCACCACGTCGAACGGCACCCCGCGCCCGGTGTGCGCCTGCGGATCGAAGAAGATCTCCGCGTAGCGGACGTTCTGCGCGGCGGCCTTGCGGAGGTAGGCCATGGCCAGGTCGTAGAAGTCGGGCTCGGTGCGCAGCACCCGCATGCCCTCGTAGTAGACGGTGAGGAAGGACGGCAGGCTGTCGAAGGAGTAGGCCGCGCGCATCTCCTCGGCCGACGCGTAGGGCAGCGCGAGCCCGTTGCGGGCGGCCAGCTCGAACTTGAGCTCCGGCTCCAGCGTTCCTTCGATGTGCAGGTGGAGCTCGCACTTGGGCAGCCCGGCGATGAAGTCCTTCATCTGCCCAGACTAGAACGCCGGCCTCAGAAGACCAGAGCGAGACCCACCGCGAACAGCAACCCGTACGCCATCTGCAGCTTGCCCGTCTGCTGCAGCACCGCGATCAGCGCGGGCCCGACGGCCCTGCCCAGCACGGTACGGATCGGCGTCACCGCCAGTGGCGCCGCCAGCAGCGTCAGCGCCGCCCACGGCGTGACCACCGTCATGGCCAGCGCCACCACGAACGGCAGCACCTGGCAGGCCACGTACAGGGCCCGCGTGCGCTGCGCGCCCAGCACGACCGCCAGCGTCCGCTTGCCCGACTGCCCGTCGGTGCCCACGTCGCGCAGGTTGTTGACGACGAGCATCGAGCACGACAGCAGGCCCACCGGGATCGACGCGAGCAGCGCCACCCAGCTCAGCGACGCGGTCTGCACGTACGTCGTGCCCACCACCGGCACCACGCCGAAGAACACGAACACGGCCAGCTCGCCCAGCCCGCGGTAGCCGTACGGGCGTTTGCCGCCGGTGTAGAACCAGGCGGCGGCGATGCAGGCCGCGCCCACCAGCAGGATCCACCAGGCCCGGGTGACCACCACCAGCGCCAGCCCCAGCACCGCGGCGACGGCGAAGCAGCTCAGCGCGGCCGTCAGCACCTGGCGCGGGGTGGCCGCGCGCGAGCCCACGAGCCGCATCGGGCCGACCCGCTGGTCGTCGGTGCCGCGGATGCCGTCGCTGTAGTCGTTGGCGTAGTTGACGCCGATCTGCAGCGCGAGCGCCACGAACAGCGCCAGCACGGCCCGCCACCACACGAAGCCGCCCTCACCGATCGCCACGCCGGTGCCCACCATGACGGGGACGACGGCGTTGGGGAGTGTGCGGGGCCGCGCGCCGGCGATCCATTGGCCGGGTGTTGCCATGTCCTCTGCCTCGTCCTCTGCCTAACTGATGTCCGTGGTGAGCCTCACCATGCGGATGGGACGGCCCATGTCGAGAACGCGCTCCGCCATGTCCTCGCCCCAGCCGGCCGACTCCAGGAAGCCGAGCACCGCGTAGTTGTCGGCGAACACCCAGGTGACAATCTGCCGGAAGCCGTCATCGCGCAGGTAGTCGACGGTGGCGTTGAGCAGCCGGCTGCCGTGCCCGCGACGGACGAAGTCGGGGTCGACCAGCAGCGTCAGCATCTCGGCCACGACGCTGGGATCGAGGTCGGGGTCCTCGGCGGGGGCGTGCGAGGCCAGGCCGACCACGCGCTCGCCGCCGCGCGGCGTGACGAGCGCGGCACTGCCGCCCGCGCCCAGGGCGGGGAAGCCCTCGGTGTCGAGGATGGTCTCCACCGCGACCAGCACCCGGTGCATGGGGCTGGGCGGGGCGACGATCGCCTCGTCCCACTGGCGCAGCCACATCTTCTCGGCCGCGGGGCCCGTCATCTGCTCAAGCGGCCCCTCCGGGAGAAAGTCCCGGTAGCCGTAGCGCCAGGCGCGAACCTGACAATTCGCAACCTGGAGCACATCCTCGCGCCGGGCCGCCCGGACGCCTACGTCTGCCATCTCGGCCCGCTCCTTCGCCTGCCGTTCATGCCACAAGGCACGAGTTACACCGTATCGGTGTTTGAGGCTTGGAGACGACGCGAACCCCGCTTCCTCGCCCGGTAAGCCCGTGTCTTGGTGCGGTTGCCGCATACACGCATAGAACACCACGAGCGGGAACGGTTTCTGGACGAGTCGATGAACGCCCGCTGACACGTTCCCTCCGCGCACACCTTCAGCCGGTCCCACGCGGTGCCGAGCGTCGCGGCCGCGATCGCGGCCAGCCCGCCGGCGACGCCCGCCCCGGCCGGCACCAGCTCCGGCTCACCACTCGCTCCCACCCTGACCTGCAGCGGCAGGCCGGGCAGAGTGGCCGGCTCGCGCCGCAGCGCCGCCCGCATGCCCTCACGAAGGGCGTGCGCGGTGTGCAGGTCGTCGTCGGTGGCCCGCTCGCGCGGGCCGGTCAGGCCGCGCTCGCGCAGCCAGACGGCCAGCTCGGCGGGGGAGGACAGCTCGTCGGTGTCGGTTGCGACGTCGTAGGTGTTCACGAAGTCTCGGACGAGCTCCGCGGGGGACGACATGGCTCCACTCTAGCGGTCGATCATGAACCTCTTGATCGCGCCTCCGTCCCGTACGAGGTCCTGGGCGTTACGCGTCCGGGCGGGCGAGGTCCTGGAACGCCCGGGCCAGGCGGCGTACCCCCTCGTCCAGCTCCGCCAGGTGCGCCGCGGCGGCATGCGTCAGCCTGAGCCGCGGCCCCGGCGGCTCGGACGGGTAGTACATCCGCCCCGGGCTCACCAGCACGCCATGCCGCCGCGCGCCCTCCACCAAGGCGTCCTCGTCCAGACCGGCGGTGAGGCGCAGCCACAGGTGCATGCCGCCCGCGGGCAGCAGGTGCAGCTCGGCCTCCTCCGGCAGGCGGGCGGCGAGCGCGGCGGCCAGAGCGTCCCTGCGCAGGCGCAGCTCGGCATGGACCGTCGCGAGATGGCGCCGCCAGGCCGGCGAGCCCACCAGCTCCAGCGCCGTCTCCTGCAGCGGCCGGGCCACGAAGAACGACTCCACGAGCTGCCCGGCCCGCAGCCGGTGCGCGGCCGGGCCCCGGGCGATCACCGCGGCCACCCGCATGCTGGGGGAGAGGATCTTTGTCAGGGACCGGACATGGACCACCGTGCCGTGCTCGTCCATGGAGGCCAGCGTGGGCGGGGGCTGCTCGATGAGGTAATGGGCGTAATCGTCCTCGATCACGAACGCGCCCGCCGCCCGCGCCACCTCCAGCACCTGCCGGCGGCGTTCGGCAGGAAGGGTGGCGCCGGTGGGGTTGTGCAGCGTGGGCTGGCAGAAGAAGACGCGGGCCCCGGTCACCGCGAACGCCTCCGCCAGCAGCTCCGGACGGACGCCGGACGCGTCCACGGGCACGGCCGTCGCCCGCAGCCCCGCCGCCTTCGCCGCGGCCAGCGCCCCCGGGTACGTCGGCGTCTCCACCAGCACCGGCGTCCCCGGAGCCGCCAGCGCGCGGAAGGCGTGCGTGAGCGCGGCCTGGCCGCCGCTGACGACCAGCGCGTCGGCCGCGGTCACGTCCCCGCCCGTCTGGTCGGCGAACCAGCGCCGCAGCTCGGCGAGACCGGCGAGCGGCGGCTTGGCCCAGGCGTCCGGACGGCGTACGGCGCGCGCCGCGGCCGCCGCGAGATGCCGGTCGGGGCGCAGACCGGGCGGCAGGTAGCCGCCGGTCAGCGGGACCACGCCGTCGGGGGCCTCGGCCAGGAGCGCGGCGACGGGACCCTCGTCCACGACGCGGTCGCCGAGCGCGACCGTCTGCCAGGAGAGGTCCGCCGCCTCCCGGCCGCCGGCCGTCTTCTGGGGGTGGGCGACGAAGGCCCCGCTCCCCGGTCTGGTGACCACCCGGCCCTCGGCGGCCAGCTGGCCGATCGCGCGGGAGACGGTGACGGGGGAGACGTTGTGGGTGCGCATGATCTCCCGGCTGGAGGGGAGACGGGCGCCGGGGCCGAGGCGGGCGGCCTCTTCGCGCAGTATCGCGGCGATGTGGGCGATACTGCTATCGTTGGTCATGAAGAATGATGATAGCGCTACTGTTGCGGATGGAGTAGCGGTCTCCTCCGATGCGCCCGTTCTGCCAGGCGCATCGGCTGCTTCAGTGGTCGGTGGTTCTGGGCCCGACACTCGGGGCCTGGAGGCTCACGATCTGGACGCTCGGGACCTCGGCACTCAGGCCGCGGACGCTCGTCGTCGGACCCGCACCAGGGGGACCCTTCTCGCCTTTCTCGGGGTGCTCGCCTTCTCCGGCTCGTTCCCCGGCACCGTCTACGCCATGGAGGGCTTCAACCCGTGGCTGGTGGCCATCGGCCGGGCCGCCGTAGCCGGTCTGCTCGCCGTCGTCTGCCTGCGAGCCGCCCGCCGCCCCCTTCTCCCGCCGCGCCACCTCTGGGGCCCGTACGCGCTGATCTCCCTCGGCGTCGTCTTCGGCTTCCCCGTCTTCAGCGGCCTGGCCCTGGCTCTGGGCTCCAGCACGTCCCATGCCGCCGTGATCACCGCGCTCCTCCCGGCCGCCACCGCCGCCTGCGCCGTGCTGCGCGCCGGTGAACGCCCGCGCCGGCTGTTCTGGGCGGCCTGCCTGTCGGGCGCGGCCGCCGTGACCGCCTTCACCCTCCTCCAGCAGGAAGGTACGGCTGCCGCGGCCTGGCCCGACCTGCTCCTCCTGGCCGCGCTGGGCTCCGCCGCGATCGGCTACACCGAGGGCGGCCGGCTGGCCCGCGACACCCCCGGCTGGCAGGTGATCTCCCACGCCCTCGTGCTGTCCCTGCCCGTCACCGCCCCCGTCACGGCCGCGCTGACCGTGCTCACGCCCGTCACCGTCACCCCCGGGGCGCTCGCCGGTTTCGCCTACGTCGCGGTCATCTCCATGTTCCTGGGCTTCTTCCCCTGGTACGCGGGCCTCGCCAAGGGCGGCATCGCCCGCGCCGGCCAGACCCAGCTCACCCAGCCGCTCCTCACCCTGATCTGGGCGTGGTTCCTCATGGGCGAACGATTCGGCCCGGTGACGGTGGCCGCCGCGCTCGCCGTACTCGTCTGCGTCGCCATCACCCAGCGCGCCCGTACTTGAAAGCCGTGACGCCTCCGCGCAGGATTGGAGGAGGAGGTGTCACAAACTATGGCGGACCTCACGATCCCTGAAGGCGGCTTCTGGCCCGCGCC
The DNA here is from genome assembly GCF_057536035.1 of Nonomuraea sp. B208. Classification (NCBI taxonomy): domain Bacteria; kingdom Bacillati; phylum Actinomycetota; class Actinomycetes; order Streptosporangiales; family Streptosporangiaceae; genus Nonomuraea; species Nonomuraea sp. B208. The sequence goes on along the minus strand of NZ_BAAJOU010000007.1, from coordinate 24,736 downwards.
GGAAATCCCGCAGCCCAACATCTATCCGATGGAGTGGCGCGTCGAGACGGAGAAACTCGCCGCGATCTACGAGAAGTCCAAGCGCATGGTCTGGAACCCTGCCGACCTGCCCTGGGACCAGCTCAAGCCCGAGGACTTCAGCCGTGAGCAGCGCCTCGGGATCATGTACTGGTTCGCCGTCCTGGCCAACTTCGACGCCTCGGGGCCCGCCGTCTTCGCCCGCGCCACCATCAGCGCCTTCGAGAAGCACGAGGAAGACCCCGTCAGGAAGTGCTTCTTCTCGATCACCCGCGACGAGATGAACCACGAGGAGTGCTGCCAGCGCTCCATCGCCAAGCTCTGGCCCGGCGGCCCTCTCGACTGGACCCCGTCCGACGACCTGGAACACGCCGCCCACAACAACATCGGCTGGCTCTACCACAACGGCGGCCGCTACTGGAACGGCTACAACTCCGCTGTCGGCAAGTACTCGCTGCCGGTTCTGTTCACCAGCTTCATGATGGGCGAGATGGCCGCCTCGACCCTGTTCAGGGGTATGTCGTCGGGTACGCAGCACCCGGTCTTCAGCGAGATGTTCCAGCGCATCGGACGCGACGAGTCCCGCCATCTCCAGATCTGCATGACGATCCTGGAGAACGAATGGCCCGGCCTCACCGACGACACGCGCAGCCTCATCACGCGCCAGCTCCGGGCGGGCTTCGTCTTCCTCAGCATGATCCTCTGGGAGCCGCCCGGGGGCTTCTGGGAGCTGCCGCCGTACTTCCTGCACAACCACCGCGTCCTCATGGACTACGCGAGGGAGGCGGGGCTGGGGGTGCTGTCGTACGAGGAGCAGGCGGACAACTGGCGCGTCGCCATGGCCCACGTCCGCGCGATCGTCGAGCGGTGGGGCATCGCCTTTCCCGCCATCCCCGAACTGGACCTGGAGGGGGTCGAGGTCGACTTCCTCGACCCGGAGGACATCATCCCGGTCTTCTGACCGGTACGTTCCCGTACGGTGTTACCCATGTGGCCTCGACTCGACGGGCTCCGGACGCTCGAACTCGGCACTCCGGGCGAACTCCGCACCCGGCTCACCAACCTGGCTCTCATCGGCCGCAAGACCGCGACGGCCGGCCTCCTCGCCCTGGACTACGAAGCCGAGGGCGAGGAGGTCGAGCACGTCGGCGAACGCCTGATCCTGCTGACCGACGCCGGGGAGCGGGCGGCCGAACTGGAGGTCACCCGAGTCGACCTCGTACCGTTCGCGGAGGTCCCCTGGGACTTCGCCCACGCGGAAGGCGAGGGCTTCACCTCGATCGAGAACTGGCGTGAGGTCCACCGCGCCTACTGGGCGTCACAGGGCTTCGACGTCGATGACACCACCATCATCGTCTGCCTACGCTTCCATCTCGTCGACGCTCCGTAGACGAGCACCCCGCCGCAGCGGGCGCGCCGCCGGAACGAGCACGGGTGCCAGCGAGTACGGAGTGTGCGAGCGCATCACCGAAGCGACCGCGCTGTTGAAGCAAGCGCCGCTCCACAGGCCGCCAACGGCACCCGCCACCACCGTCAGTGCCAAATGCCATCGGCAGTCGCCAGTGTCACGGGCACTGGCACTGGCCTTAAGAACCCGCGCCTCTCCTCGGTCCCCTCGCCCGTCCTGCGTCCAGCGACCCGTCACGGCGTCCACCGATCCGTCACGACGTCCACCGACCCGCCCTGTGTCTCCGACCCGGCGTGTGTCTCCGACCCGGCGTGTGTCTCCGACCCGCCCTGTGTCTCCGACCCCTCCGACCCGCCGTGTGTCCCCGACCCGCCCTGCGTCCACCACTTTGTCCTGCGTCCCTCGACCTCAACTCGCCCCATAAACTCCTAGGCCAGCCCGCAGTCTCTCGAAGGGCGCACTCTCGAAGGAGCAACTCCCGCGAGAAGCGCACTCTCCGGAGGAGCGCGCTGCCCGCAGGTTGCAGCCGATCCCCGACAAGCGAGAACCAGACGAGAAGAGCCGAGCGCCCGATCGCCGCCCCGCCCCAACCCGCCGCACGATGCCTTCTTCGGCCGACGAAGCGGCCGTTGAACAAGACCTGACAGACAGGCACTCCCGAAGTCCGCGCTCGACGACGTTCGCCGAGCGAGCCTCAGCCCTGGTGCCCGGTCGTCAAGCCGACCCCTGCGGCGCCACCGAGCCCGACCGACGACTGTCAGCGCTAGACGACCACTGCTAGACGATCAGCGCCATTCGACCGGCCACTCCTCCCGAGCCGACACGAAGGTCCCGTGCTGCGGCACCGTGAACACCCAGCCACACTCCCGCAGCCGTGCCACAGCCTTGCGCGCCGTGACCTTGGCAACCCCATGCCGCCGCATCAACGACTCCTCGCTCGGAATCGCCCGGTGGGGCCGCAGCTCACCCCGCCGAATGCGAAGCACGATCTCGTCCGCGATCCGCACGTAGATGGCCCTCGAACGCTTCCGCAACGGCACCCCGGGCGGCCCCACGAACGTGCCCTCTCCCCGAACGGTGTGGACCAGCCGGCGCCTGCGAAGCTCCCGCGCCACGTTGCGAGCGGTGGTGCGCGCGATCTCGAACTCCACCTCCATGGCAGCCTCACTCGGCACGGCGTCGCCATGCGTCAGCTCACCGCTGGCGATCCATTCCTCGATGATCTCGGCGACCTGGATGTAGAGCGGGACAGGCCCGTCGCGGTCGAGCACGTTCCCAGCGTAGACGTCTCGATACAAGCAGTTGAGTGAGATCAAGCCTGGGGCCACGACTCTTTCGGTGAGACATAACTGCCACGCTGCGCAACGGTGTAAATCCAGCCCTGCTCTCGCAGGAGCGCCATGGCCCGTCGCACAGTCTCACGAGCAACGCCGTACTGGCTCACCAAGGCAGCCTCGCCCGGGATGGGACGCCGTGGGCTGAACTCACCTGACTTGATCTGTTCCGCGATGTCCGAGGCGATCTGCTGGTACAGCGGTACTTTTCGCTTCTTGCGAGGAGCTTCGTCGGGTGTGCCGACGAACGCCCCTTCGCCCTGAACGGTATAGACAAGACCCTCTTCGCGCAGAACGTGAATCGCCCGCCTGGCCGTGGTCCTCGCCACGCCGAACTCCTGCTGGATGTCGGCCTCGCTGGGCACCGGATGTCCGGAGGAGAGCCCGGCAACGCGCCGCCGGATGATGTCGGCGATCTGGAGGTAGATGTGGGTGTCGCCGTCGTAGTCGAGCACACAGGAAACATAGGCGAAGAGGTACAAGACCTGGCATATCATGCTGTCCGTTTAGACAGATGCTCCTTACTGCTTCCATGAGAAGATACAACTAGACGTACTATTTGGTCATGACCGAGCTCGCCCTCGCGCCGCGAGTCACCTGTCTCGCCGCTCATGTCCCTCGCCCCCACCCCGGCCACGCCGCTCTGCATTGGGCACCCCCTCGTCCACTCACGGGACGTGTACGCGTGCGCGACTACACGTGTACCTGCCAGCTCGTCTCCTACGAGCTCTGCCAAGCCGGCGGCCTCTTCTTCATCCGCAGAACGCGCAGAGGCGGCGGAAGCACCCTGATCGATGAGAGCCCTCGATTCAGACCTGCCGCCGTAAAGACGATATGGATGCGGCTTCTGCACGGCGGAATGACCTAACTTATCCCCGCATCAAACTTAAAAATCCGCCCCCGACACCAGATCATTGTGTATCAACTGACACCTTTGGCACCGAAAACCTTTTGCCCCGAGAACCTTTGTGTCGAAATCTATGCGTCGACCTTTGCCTCGACCTCTCGCGCCACCTCGGCATCTTCCGCCACCTCGGCATCTTGCGTCGGCATCATCTACGCCCGAATCGAGATGACCCCCGCCGTTCGGAACCACTTAAGTGCGCACCCTGCACCCTGTGAACCGCTATGCCCGTGAAGAACCCGGGCCTCCCGAACGGCCCAAGGTCCCTGCCTGACTGAACTTCTGGGTCATCTCGAACGGAATCCCCGCTTCCCGGCTCGCCTGCCGCCGCCGAGCCGGGTCTGACACGACATCCGTATCAGGGATATCAAGGTGCTCAGGATGTCGTGTTCCACGGCCGCGGGTACGACCGCGCCCGTTGAGCGGACAGGTGAACTCCGCTCACCTGTCCCGTACACGGCAGGTGTTCCCTCTGCACCGCACCTGCCGTCGGCCGTGTCCACGACCACGAGACCGGGCACCGCCTGGAAAAGTATCTCAACGTTCGGTGGAGCTTCGTCGACGCTACTCGCGATCACGTCCTCCCCTCAAAGGGACGTCACCAAGAGCAAGCCGCCACGAGATTCCACCCGGTGCAGGTCCGACAGCACCGGCCCCGGCTGACTGGCGAGGACCGACGCCGCCGAGGTGAATATCGCCCTATCGGAGGCTGGGATCGTACTGAATTCTTTGCTGCCGGCACTGACGAAAGAGGCCTGCCGGCACTGGCCGGTAGGTGTTGGCAGAGGGCCCGTATTCCAAGCCGAAGCCGCGGACCCGGAATACGGGCACCTCTGCCGGGCGCGCGTGAAGACGCCACCTTCACGCGCTGCGCGCCTTCGCGCCGCAACCCCAGGCGGAACGCCCCGGTCAGAAAACCATCGACGCGACCGAGAACGCTTCGCCTGAGATCGGCGCGGAAGCATGGATATGACCCTCGCCCCAGGAGGCGGAGGACCACACCCACGACGAGCACTGGCCGGCTGACGTCCATAACGGCCTACCCGCGGCATTAGATTCTCATGGGCCGAGCTTGGGCAACGGCTGTTCGACGCTATACACAAGATGATTCCCTTTGGCGCGCGGTGGGTGAGTGGACGGCATTTACGTTGGGATTCGCCGCCAAGCGGTGTCCGTGATGATCAGGTGGTCGAGCAGCCGCAATCCGACTGTTTCGGCAGCCTCGACGAGGCGGGCGGTCGCTTCCAGATCGGCGCTGCTCGGATCCAGGGAGCCGCTTGGATGGTTGTGCGCGAGGCCGAACATCGCGCCGCCCGTGGTGAGCACCTCAATGATCATCTCGCGAACCGGCATCGCCGTGTGATCGGCGCCGCCTTCGGTGACGACGGACCGTTTCAGCACCCGTCCGCCCGTATCACACACGACCATGACCAGGCGTTCCTGTGTGTGTCCGCGGAGGAGAGGGGCGCAATGGCCGGCCAACTCGGTGGTGCTGGTGATGCGTTCGCGCTCGGGCTCGGCCTCGGCCCGCCGGGCGAGGTGGAAGGCAGCCGCGACTCTCGCCGCCTTGGCGGGGCCGATGCCCGGTACGGTGAGCAGCCGATGCGGGTCGGAACGGCCCAGTCTGTCGAGGTCTCCGCAGTGATCGATGACTTGTGAGGCCAGATCCAGGGCACTGGAGCCGCGGAACCCCGAGCCGAGGAGCACGGCCAGCAGCTCCCGGTCCGCCAGGGCATTCGCACCCCTGGACATAAGGCGTTCGCGGGGCCGGTCTTGCTTGGACAAGTCTTTGAGACGCATCGGCAACCTCCGCGACTGTTCTATCAACGACCGCCGACAATTCCCGGTCTGCTTCTGCTAGCCGTTGATCGCCTACAGGAGAGATATCGGGTAAAGCGGCTAAATGCCGGCTGGCTTCGCAACGAGCACACAACGCTTACTTCCGAGACATAGATGATTGCTGCTGGTGTGCCTTCTCAAGACGCATTTATCGCCATTTTTCCGCGAGGTGGCCCGAATGCCCACGGTTTGGGTGATCTCGTCTACGGTGGGGAGCCCGAAGTTGTGTTGCTCGGATCAGAACGACCCGAGCGTTGTACAGCAGCACGCCCTCTCATCCCGGAGGGCGCTGGTCACGATGGACGTGCGCAGAAACGGTCGCGCATGGGCGGAGGCTCACGACAAGACGACAGTCGACCGAGAGCCGATGCCTCAACCGGAAGTCTCACTGCTGTCTCAACACTGCCGGGTTTCCCTGCGGACAGGCACTCGCCACCCGACCGTCCGCCTCGATCAGGTCACGCAACTCGCGCAGCCGGACAGACGGACCTCTTGCTGCCCCCCGTACCCGAGCTCTGGTCGCGGGCGGAGGGTGTGACCGCAGCCAGCTTCAACTCCGTGACCTGCCGCTCACGGAGGCACCGCGACGCGACCTCGCGCCGCGGAACCCCTGGCGATCGCATGGGCGCCCCTCCCGCCGGCGCGGCAATCAACCGTCTACAGCGGAAGCTGAGACCCGCGGGCATGTCGCGCCGCCGACACTCGCTGACGAAGAGCGTCCTCGGCGCTGCGACATCACAGGCGACGAATAGGCGGGGTGGGGGTGATGACTGCCTTGCTCGCCTTGGGCTTCGACGTACTGATGCGGAGTATGGATGGTGGAAGGCTCCGGGCGAGGAAATGGTGGGGCTCGCCCGGAGCCTTTCCAGGGGTCGGCTGAGCAGCTCCTACGCAGGCATGCTGTACGTGACCCGGAACCGGTCCCCGGGAATGACGATGTCGCTCGTCTCAACGGGACGATCGCCCGCCCAATGCGTACGCTCCACGTGCAGCACGTGCACCCCCGCCGACAGGTCAAGCGCGTCGCTCTCGGCTGGGCGGGGAACGCGGGTGCTGACGCTCTCGACGACCTCGGTGACCTTGATGCCGTGTGCGTACAGCCTTGCGAACAGGCTGCGCCGCTCCTCCTCGGTATGCGGCGCGAAGTCCATCGGTTCGTACGAGGTGGCGATTTGGAGCGGTCTGCCGTCGCCGCGGAAGACATAGTGCGTCTTGGTCAGCGTCGTGGTCTCCCTGATGCGGAGGCGGCGAGCGATCTCGGGCCCCGCCTCGGCCGGCTCGCTGTGCCATTCCCAGGTCACGCGTCTGCCCTGAGACTGCAGATCGGCCGCTATCGGGGCCGGATGGTCGAGGTAACGCCAACGGTGGAGAGGAGTCAGAACGGGGCGTTCCCTGACGTAATGGCCAGAGCCGACGCGGCCGATGATGAGACCCTCGCTCGCGAGCACACGCAGCGCATGACGAGCGGCTGTCTCGCCCACCCCGTATTTGCGGGTCAACTGCGCCCGCGACGGAATGGGCGCACCGGGGGGAAGGGTGCCGTCGGTGATCTGTCGCCGAATGTCTTCGACGACACGCAGGTAGACCGGATCTGAGGTGGCCACTAGTCCATCCCTGGGGGGTTCGTGTGAGGCGATGCCCCATGTTGCCGTATTCGGCAGGTAACCGACCGTCATCGAAGGCTGCTGGAGCCCCAACTTTGCGATGGCGGAAAATTATCGAAGAAACTCTGTAACGCAGCCGTAAGGGCTCCCGATTCCCCGGTAGAGGTCGTCGATGTGTGTACCCCCGAGCACATATCGGCGGCCTCTTCCATTGCTCGTCCTGTGTGGCTGATCGACGCAACCTGCTGTGACCTCGTGGAACGCGACGACTACCTGCTCAACGACCGGCCCGGCAACCGTCTGCGCGGAACGGCCCGCGGTAATGTTCTGGTCCCGACATGTCCTCCTCGTTCGTATGAAGAGGGGAAGCGTTCGACTCGATCTCATGGTCGAGAGAGCATTGCCTGAGAAGCCTGATTCGTCCTTGTTTGCTCCAACTGCACCTATATGACTCTCCGTGAAGTCCGGGCCGGTAACGCTCAGCCTGCGCAACGTCCTTCCTGGTGCCTGTGATGCCGAGGAGGGACTGTCCGCATCGGACATCCATCTGTATAGACGGTGCAAGCCGGACGAGACGTAAGCCAGGATCGGGGTGTTTCAGGCCGGCATCCGAGGCGCCCTTCGGGATTTCGGGGCGGGGTCGGAGGGGGAGCTGAGCCGGGGCATTGAGGAGGCCCGCGAGGCTGGTCTGTGGCCTCTCCACGGGACGCACAGGCGGCTGATGCCGACGGGCGGCCTGCACGGCCCGTTAAAGGGTCGGAGATGCGAGGCCAGGACATGAGACCTGCTCTCTTCGTGGAGGGGCGATCGAAGGGGCGCGGAACAGGCTTGTCCTGGGACTCGCGCAACACCAACACCGTCGCCCGGCCCGCGCGGTACCCCAGCCCCGGCGCGGTGCAGCCCGGCCGACCCCGGCTCGGCCCAGCACGGTACAGTCCGGCACGGCGCGGTGCAGCACGGCCGACCCCGGCTCATTTCGGCCCAGCCGGCTCCACCCGGTACATCCCGGCCTAGCTCGGTAGAGTCCGGCACGGCACGGCACGGCACGGCGCGGTGCAGGCCCGGCCCAAACGGGGCGCAGCCCCGGCCCGGTCAGTGCGGCCCGGTCCGCCAGCCCGACAGCAGCGCAGCGCGATCGGCCCGTCCCGGCGCGCTGCAGCCCGGCCCAGATGGGGTGCGGCCCAGCCCAGCTCAACCCTGCCCAGCCCAGCCCGACCGTGGCTCCTCGACCACGGCCCGGCCCGACCGTGGCTCCTCGACCACGGCCCAGCCCGACCGTGGCTCCTCGACCACGGCCCAGCCCGACCGTGGCTCCTCGACCACGGCCCAGCCCGACCATGGCCCCCGACCACGGCCCAGCCCGACCGCGCGCAGCCCGGCCAAGGCCCAGCCCGACCGCGCGCAGGCTGGCCCGGCCCACCAGGGCCCGGCGCGACGACGGCGCAGAGCGGTCCGGCGCGGCCCGATGCGGCCCGATGCAGTGCAATGCGGCCCCGGGAAGGTGCGACCCGCCGCCGGCGCACCTCTATGAGGGGGCGGCCGAAGTCCGGCGCTACGGCAACCCTTGGACCGACCGGTTGGGATAGTGGATCGACCTGTTGGGGTAGCCCGGTTCGTACGGAGTCAGGAGCGGATTGCCCGAGCCGGGTGGTTTGTGAGCCGAGCCTCGGGGGAGCGTCCGCTGAAATGCCCGCGAAAGCGGGCAAAAAGCGGTTCCAGGCAGGCAAAGCGGGGTGGCGGCGTCCAATGGATTTCCGAATCCAGGTAGCGTTCGCACTATGGCATCGCCAACTGGAACCACCGATGCGCCCTTCGGCCGCATGCTGACCGCCATGGTCACGCCGTTCACCGCGGACGGCGAAGTCGATTACGGTGCTGTGCGTCGGCTCGCCACCTACCTGGTGGACGAGCAGCGCAACGACGGTTTGATCGTCAACGGGACGACCGGGGAATCCCCCACCACCTCGGACGAGGAGAAGCAGCGCATCGTCAGCGCCGTCCTCGACGCGGTCGGCGACCGCGCGGCCGTGGTGGCGGGAGCGGGCACGAACGACACCCGCCACAGCGTCGAGCTTGCCAAACAGGCAGCCCGCGCCGGTGCGCACGGGTTGCTCGTGGTGACGCCTTACTACAACAAGCCTCCGCAGGAAGGGCTCTACCGGCACTTCACCGCCGTCGCCGACGCGACCGACCTTCCCGTGATGCTCTATGACATCCCGGGCCGCAGCGGTGTGCCGATCAAGACGGAGACGCTCATCCGGCTCGCGCAACACGAGCGCATCGTGGCCGTGAAGGACGCCAAGGGCGACCTGTTCGCCGCCAGCCAGGTGATGACGGCGACCGATCTCGCCTTCTACTCCGGCGACGATCTGCTCAACCTCGCCTGGCTCTCGCTCGGCGCTGCCGGGTTCGTCAGCGTGGTGGGACACGTGGTGGGTGCCGAGCTGGCACGGATGATCCGCCTGCACAAGAGCGGTGACATCACGGGGGCTCTGGCCGTTCACACCCAGGTCGCGCCCGTGGTGGACGGCATTATGCTGCGCGCGGGTGGCGCGATCATGGCAAAGGCGGCACTGAGCATGGTCGGCGTGCCGGTGGGCCCGGTACGGCTGCCGCTCGTGGACGCCACAGAACAGCAAATCGCCGAGCTGCGTGCTTGCCTGGTGGCCGGCGGGGTGAAGTTGACAGACGTATAGGAACGGGGAGGAACTGGCAGTTTTGTACAGACCATTTGATAGTGGGGGCCATGCATGAGCCATCCGCATCCTGAGCTTGGCCCCCCGCCGGCGCTGCCTGAAGGCGGCCTGCGCATCGTCGCGCTCGGCGGGCTGGGAGAGATCGGCCGCAACATGGCCGTATTCGAATACGACGGCCGCCTGCTGATCGTCGACTGCGGGGTCTTGTTCCCCGAACCCGACCAGCCGGGCGTCGACCTCATCCTGCCCGACTTCGAGTACATCAGGGACCGCCTCGACGACATCGAGGCCATGGTGCTGACACACGCCCACGAGGACCACATCGGGGCGGTGCCGTACCTGTTGCGTGAACGACGCAACATCCCTCTGATCGGTTCCAAGCTCACTCTGGCCCTGATCGAGGCCAAACTCAGCGAGCACCGGATCCAGCCGAACAAGCTGGAGGTCGTCGAAGGCGAACGGCACGTCTTCGGGCCGTTCGACTGCGAGTTCCTCGCGGTCAACCATTCGATCCCGGACGCACTGGCCGTGGCGATCAGGACACCGGCCGGCATCGTCCTGCACACCGGCGACTTCCGCATGGACCAGCTGCCGAGCGATGGCCGGCTCACCGACCTCGGCGGCTTCGCCAGGCTCGGCAGCGAGGGCGTCGACCTGCTGATGTCCGACTCCACCAACGCCGAGGTGCCCGGATTCGTCACGAGTGAGCGAGAGATCGCGCCGGTCATCGACGAGGTGATTCGCACCTCCGAGCAACGAGTCATCGTCGCCAGCTTCGCCTCTCACGTGCACCGCATCCAGCAGGTCATGGACGCCGCCGCAAAGCACGGCCGCAAGGTCGCCCTGGTCGGCCGATCCATGGTGCGCAACATGGGCGTGGCCCGCGATCTCGGCTACCTCAAGGTGCCACCGGAGCTGATCGTCGACTCCCGGGACATCGAGGAGTGGCCGCCGCAGGACGTGGTGCTCATCTGCACCGGTTCGCAGGGCGAGCCCATGGCGGCGTTGTCGCGGATGGCCAATCGCGATCACCCGATCCGCATCGCCCAGGGTGACACCGTGCTGCTGGCCTCCTCGCTCGTGCCCGGGAACGAGACAGCGGTCAACAAGGTGATCAACGGGCTGACCAGGTGGGGCGCCCGGGTCATTCACAAGGGCAACGCGAAGGTGCACGTCTCCGGCCATGCGGCCGCCGGCGAGCTCCTGTACGTGCTGAACCTGACCCGCCCCTCGAACTTCATGCCCGTGCACGGGGAGTGGCGCCACCTGCGCGCTCACGCCAAGCTGGCCGCCCTCACCGGCGTTCCCGACGACCACATCGTCATCGCCGAGGACGGGGTCGTGGTCGACCTGGTCGACGGCAGGGCGAGGATCGCCGGCGCGGTGCATGCCGGCTACGTGTACGTGGACGGCACCTCCGTGGGAGAGATCACCGACACCTCGCTCAAGGACCGCAGGATTCTCGGCGACGAGGGATTTATCTCCGTGGTCGTGGTCGTCGACTCGGCCACCGGCAAACTCACCGCCGGCCCCGAGATCCACGCTCGCGGCTCGGGTATTGATCCTGCGCAGTTCGACGAGTTCATCCCGCAGATCGAGCGGGCGCTCGAGGAGAAGGCCGCCGATGGCGTGGTGGACATGCAGGAGATCCGCCGCGTGGTCCGGCGTACGGTGGGACGCTGGGTGAGCGACACCTACCGGCGCCGACCGATGATCATTCCTGTGGTGGTCGAAGTCTGACCACCCTGGCGGTACGGCAGACGTCACTCTCGTCTGCCGTACCGAGGTCATCCGCCTTCGTCGCACTGACCGGACACTCGTCCACCGCACTGACGCCACTCGATTCTGTCGCAGCGACGACCTACGCCTCTGTCGTACGGACGTCACTCGCTCTTGCCGTACCGAGGGCAGGCCTTCGCCGCCATCCAGTGCTGATGGAGGTGTGCCGTCAAGGCCGGCGGACGACACAGCGGCTCTGCCACAGTTGGTCACGGCTGTGCAGGCATCGTGGGCGACCGTACCTGAGGCCCCATCACCTGCGGTGGGCAGCGCAGTTCTGCTGCCTGGGGCCGACGGCGCGGTACTGCTTACCGCGGGCAATGCCCTCGCGCTGCTGTTCGTGAGCAGCGACAGGTTTTCATCCCGGTACGAGAGCGCCGGCCGAACCTCAGTGTGCTGAACCCTCCTCCGTCGCTCATGCTGTCGTGATCGCCGAGGCCTTTGCCGAACCCTGCGGGGACGCCACCGCGGCTGCGGCTGTCGGAGAACCAGCGAAACGACGCCTTGGCCAGGGGCCTGGATACGTCCGAGAGGTGGCTTCCGCCAGGCGCAAGCTGTCCACAGCAATCCCAGGAGACGCCGAAGGCCGCGCCAAACGCCCTGAACGCAGCGGTGCGCGGTTCCGGGTAGGGAGGACGGCCCCGCGCTCGCTGCCGGCTCTGGACGGCGGCGCGCGCCCGCTTCCCGGGGCATGTGGCTGGGAAGCGGGTACGGCCGCGAGGATGGTGGGTGCATGCAAAACCTCCCTTCGACGTCACCTCAGACGTTCGCTTCGATATCCCGCGAAGAGGCGCCCCGGCCCAGGTCAGACGTCCCTCCGGCGAATCGCCCAAGTGGCGGCGAGGAGGGGCAGGACCGCATAGGCGAGCAGGACTGTGGTGGCGGTCGCGGGTGACAGGAGAGAGCCGAACACCGAGGAGGCATTGCCGTCGCCGGTGATCTGCCGGGGGAGAGCGCCGATCATGACCGAACCGAGCCGTTCACTCCATGGCTCGGGGATGTTGCCGATGATCATCGGGATCACGTAGACGAGGCCGACGATGACCGCGATCGATCCGGCGGTGGAGCGGAGCAGAGCGCCCAGACCGAGCCCGAGCAGTGCGAACACCGGAACCGTGAGGCTGAGAACGGCCAGGATGGGCATCCTGTCCACGAACGGGCCGGCGTACGCACCGGAGAATCGGTCGCCGAGCACCGCCCGGGACACGGCGTAAGTGCCGAAGACAGCGATCGGACCGATGATCAGGCCCACTGTGCCGACGGTGGCCGCTTTGGCACCGAGAACCGGCCAACGCCGAGGGACGACCGCGAGGCTCGTTCTGATGAGCCCCGTCGCGTACTCGGAGGTCACGGCCAACGCACCCAGGATGCCCAGGCACAGTTGAGGCACGATCACCAGGACTTCTTCAAGATCTGCGATGCGTGCGTCCGGGCGCTTGTCCACTGGCGCGCTGTCGTACATCCCTGCGGCCATCACGGCGAGCGCGAGGCCCAGGAGGATGGTCCCCAGGCTCATGCCGAGGATCACGTAGGTGGAGCGGACTGAGCGGACTTTCAACCATTCGGCGGAAAGGACACTCATGACGCCGCTCCCTGGCAGGCGGTGAGACGGGTGCGGTGCTCAAAGCCGTGTGCGGCTGTACAGGGGGCCGAGCGGCGGTCTTTCGCGGGGATCATGAGTTTCTTCTCCTGAAACAGGTGATGGCCGACGGGAAGGGCGACGTCGGGATAGGCGATGAGGACGGCGAGGGCGGCCCACGGCGGGAGGAAGCCGCCGCCGAAGCGGATCGAGAGGCGTTCGCCGGCCAGTTGCGGGATGAGGCTGGGCAGCAGGAATGTGGCGACGCGGGTGTTCCAGGGCGAGGGAAGGAAGCCACGATGCCAGGAGGACGAGGAACACCGCCGCGACGGAGGCGACGACGTCTGCCTTCGACCTCAGGGCAGTGCCGATGGCCAGCTCGGTGAGGGCCGGGGCGGTGACCGACATCCCCGATGCCAGCAGCATCAGAAGATCGTCGGAGTGGAGGCCGAGTTGAACACGAGGTAGCGCCGGTCCGCGATCACCAGTTCAGCGCATGGATCCTCAGGAGGGCCACGCTCGCCGACACGAAGCTCCCCAGACCGGCGAGAGCGTTGTTGGTCAGGAATGACCTAGTGCCGTGCGGAACTGTGCCGGGGATTGTGCGGATCATGTCAGCGCGTACTCGCTGGGCACGGCCAGCATGCCCAGGACCGCCAGGCTGATCTGGATGCGTGACAGGAGGCCCTCTTCCGGGTTCGGGGGCGTGCAGAACCCAGGGTGGTCGGCCAGGTTGCTGAGGTGCAACGTCCACGCCGGGCCCAGAACCACCATGAGGACCGCCGTGCCTAGGACCTGACAGAGGGAAAGGCAGTGGACGCGGCTTGAGCCGCTCGGCGGAGAGGGCGGCCCTCATCTGGCTGCTCCGTACTGGATGCTGTCGGCCGTCAGGGCCATGTAGGCGTCCTCCAGGGACGGATAGCGACTGGTCAGGTCGGCGACCGTGGCCTCGGTGATGAGCCGGCCTCGGCCGATGATGACGATGCGTTCGGCGGTGAGGGCCATCTCGCTCATCAGATGGCTGGACAGCAGGATCGTCCGGCCCTCGGCGGCCAGGGAACGCATGAGGTCGCGGATCCAGCGCACACCGTCAGGGTCGAGGCCGTTGACCGGCTCGTCGAACATCAGCACACCGGGATCCCCCAGCAGCGCGGCGGCGATGCCCAGCCGTTGCTTCATCCCGAGGGAGAAACCGGCCACGCGTTTTCGCGCCACACCAGCCAGGCCTACCTCCTCCAATACATGGGCTACACGCCTCGGGGCGATGTCGTTGGTGCGGGCCAGGGCGAGCAGGTGGTTGTAGGCACTGCGGCCACCCTGCACCGCGCCGGCGTCCAGCAGAGCGCCGACCTCGTGCATAGGCTTGCGCAACGAGGTGTAGCGGTGGCCGTTGATCAGCGCCTCCCCGGAAGTGGGGGCGTCCAGGCCCAATATCAGGCGCATCGTCGTCGACTTGCCTGCGCCGTTGGGGCCCAGAAAACCGGTCACATGGCCGGGCTCGACGTTGAAGGTCAGGTTGTCGACGGCGAGAGTGCCGCCATAACGCTTGGTGAGGTGCTGAAGCTCGATCACGGCGTGAAGCTTGCCGGACGGCGGGCGGCAAGCGCGTCGGACCACGGTCCGAACTTCAAGGTCAGACCCCGGGTTGATGTGCGCACGCCGCCGCAGCGGCTACGGTTCCTCGCGTGGACGAGAACCCCGACAGGGTGAGCAGCAAGGACCGCGGCCCCTTCTTCGCCAGAGCCCTGGGGCGCGGGCAGTTGGTCATGCTCGACCTGGTGGCGGGGATCGTCATCGCCTTCGTGTTCCTCACGTCCGCGGCCGCTGCGGCGCACCTTCCACCGTGGGCGAAGGTCGCACTGCCGCTCGGGCTCGGGTTGCCCTTGGCGTTGCGGAGGGTGTGGCCCATGCCTGTCTTCCTGTTCACGCTGGCGCTCGCGGTCGTAGCTCAGATCACGGGCGCCGTCACGTTCTCCTACTTCGCACCCGCGTACGCGCTCTACGTGGTCGCGCTGAATGAGCGAGCCGGCAGCCTGGTGCCGGTCTCGGCCATCGGGTCGCTGAGTCTGTTCACCGTCGCGGGGTTGGTGGTGGCGGGTACGCCGCAGACCGTCCCCTCATGGGTCGTGAACCTCGACGAGCCGTTGATGGGCATCGCGGCGCTAGGCGGCGCCTGGACGATCGGCAGAGCCGTGTACGAGCGCCGACTGTACGCGGCGCGCAATGCCGAGCGATTGGCTGCGCAGGCGGTGACACAGGAAAGGCTGCGCATTGCCCGAGAACTTCACGACGTCGTCACGCACAACGTGGGCTTGATCGCGGTCAAGGCCGGAGTGGCGAATCACGTGATCGCGACCAGGCCGGAGGAAGCGCGGGACGCCTTGCGCGTGATCGAGACCGCGAGCCGCGGCGCCTTGATCGAGATGCGGCACTTGCTCGGGATGTTGCGATCGACTTCTGATGCGGCGGATCGAACCCCGGCCCCAGGGCTTGCTGGGCTGGACGGTCTTGTCCGACAAGCTCGGTCCGCAGGAATTGAGGTGCAGTTCGAGGCGCGCTTCCACGCTGCCACGGGGAAGAGGGGCGTGATCGGAAGCCCGAGCGAAGACCAGGACGATTCGGATGGACAGCACGTCGGTGGCGATGGGCTTGTCGGTCGAGATGCTTCAGGTCGAGGTGCTGCCGGTCGAGATGACGATGACCGGGGCGTCGAGCGGCCCAACGGCATCGATGGCGTCGACCGTGGCGGTGCGCGGCGTAATGGCGCGGGCCGTCGTAATGGCGCGGGCCGTAACGGCATGAGCGGTGCCACGGCTGGTGGCTCTGTGACTGATGACAGTACGGCTCGTGGCGCTGGTGGAGACGGCGCTTCAGGTGACGGTGGAGGGGCCGAGGGTGTACGGGTCAACGGTGCACCAGCTGGACCCGCGGCTTCCGGACCCGCGGCTTCCGGACCCGCGGCTTTTGGACCCAGGGCTTCTGGACCCAGGGCTTCTGGACCCACGGGTTCCGGACCCACGGGTTCCGGACCCACGGCTTTCGGTACCACGGCTTCTGACACCGCCGCCCTAGGCGCTGGTGCTGATGGCGTAGCTGGTAGTGGTGTTGTGTCTGGCGGCGAGGGCGTTGGTGACCACGGAGTTGGTGGCGGGGGCATTGGTGGCACTACCGCGGCCGCCGGGTCTTCGGTAGCGCGATTGCCTGAAGGGGTCGAGCTGGCTGTGTACCGGATCGTGCAGGAGGCGCTTACCAACGTGATCAAGCATGCCGCGCCGGCACGGTGCCGGGTCTCCGTTCTGGGTGATGGAAGGGACGTGAGGATCGAAGTCGTCGATGACGGACCGGGCAGGAGAACGCTGCCCTCTGCAGGGGCCGGTCATGGGCTGATCGGTATGCGAGAGCGGGTGATGATGTACGGCGGCGCCTTTGAGGCCGGAGGTCTGCCTGGACGAGGATTTCGGGTATTCGCACGCTTGCCGTACGGGGAGGAGGTCACGTGATTCGAGTGGTCATTGCCGACGACCAGGCCTTGCTCCGGGGCAGCTTCAAGGTGCTGGTCGACTCCGAGCCGGACCTCGCTGTGGTCGGAGAGGCGGCCACCGGGGCGGAGGCGGTCGCGGTAGCCCTGAGGCAGAAGCCAGACGTGGTGCTGATGGATGTACGAATGCCGGAGATGGACGGGATTGAGGCCACGCGGCAGGTCAGAGATGTCTCTCGGGTTCTGGTTGTGACCATGTTCGACTTGGATGCGTATGTTTACGATGCTTTGCGCGCAGGGGCGAGCGGGTTCTTGCTCAAGGACACACCTCCCGCCGAGCTGCTGGCTGCCATTCGAATTGTGGCCGGCGGAGAAGCGCTGCTGGCTCCCACGGTCACGCGGCGGTTGATTGAGCAGTTCGCTCGTAGTCCGGTGTTTCCCCAGGTGAAAGGGCTGGATGGGGTCACGGAGCGGGAGCGCGAGGTGCTCCTGCTGATCGCGCGTGGATTGTCGAACGGGGAGATCGCTCTGCATCTGCAAGTGAGCTTGGCGACGGTGAAGACGCACATCACCCGGCTGCTGGCCAAGTTGGAGGCTCGGGATCGGGCGCAATTGGTGATTGCTGCCTACGAGAGTGGGTTGGTCTCTGCCGCGCTATGAGCGGCAGAGGGGTGACGTTGTTAGGGCATGCCGATAGCAAGGCAAGTCTGTCGTAGTAGTCCGGATGCGGCTTGCGGGACCGGTATATCGGTAGTGCTTGGCTGTCGCTGGTATGACCAGGCGTTGGAGTAGTTCGTCGGACTGGCGGCTTTGCGACTTTAGAGCCCTCTATTGATGTATTGGGTGATGGCGCTTTGAGTATGTGCCCCCGATGGGGTCGGGGGCACTGATTTCGGTTAGGATTCGCCGTTTTCCAACAGGCGGTCGAGCCGGATGCCCAGGTCGATCATCTCGCAACGGAGTGAGTCGAGGGCTCGCACGAGGTCGGAGTGCGAAGTTTTGAGATAGTCGTTGAGCTGGCAGCGAACGCCGGCCACCTCGTCGCCCCACGCTGCGAAATCTTCGGCTACGTCGGCTCGGAGTTCGGCGATGTCCGTTCGGAGGGCGGTGATGATACTCACGGTTGCCGTGCGGTCAGTGTCGGCGATCATGCACGCCTCCAGAGCCTCGACACGCAGTTTCAGACCGAGGATCTCCGTCTGCACGTCCACGCATTCCTACCTTTGCGGTAGTCGGGAGAGACGTCGGCCTCTCATGGCCGGGTCTCGCTTGCTGTTATCCATGGTCGCAAGCAGTTGGGGGTGCTGTGGCACGAGCGGTCGGCAGCGGGAGTGGGTTTGTACTTCTGCGTGTTGAGCCGTTCATCCCGGAGCCCCAGCATGTCCGATTTGGCCGGAGTTTCGGGGGGAAGAAAACTGCCCCTGAGGACAGCTGAGTCGTGGCCGTTTTGCCTGTTATGTGTGGAGTGTGAGTATAGGGGTGTGGTGGAAGCGTTCGCCGGGGTTGGCTGCGGATGTGGGAGATGGGGGCCGGGCCGGTGCGAGGGGTTCCGGTAGGGGCGGTTGCCGTCCTGGCGGAGATTGCATCGCTTCTTGATGGAATCTGTGTCTAACGGTTTCAATGATCGATAGCGACGCTAGTTCCCGTGATGGCTCTTGGTGCGTTTGTATACTGGTTCGGGCTGCTGTGGCTGGCTGGTATTCTTGACGCAGAATCGAGTGGTGCCGAAAGGACTCGGAGAATTATCAGTGGGGCCTGATATTTTCCCGGCTTGGCGTAGAGCATAGTCGCAGATAATACGGTTAAGTTCGGCGGTTCTGATGACTGTGGTCACATGTCGGTTGGATCTGGCCATATCCGGTCGATTTGGGTGATGCTGCTTAGTCTGATCCGTGTGGGGCAGGGGCGACTGCTATGGCGATGACGATGAAGAAGGCTCTGCTGCGGACTGGTGTGGCCAGCGCTGTGACAGCGGTCGTGGGATCAATCGGAACGAATCCTCGTACTCGTTGGTATCGGCGGCTGCGGAAGCCTGGCTGGCAGCCACCGGCGCAGGCGTTCCCACTGGTGTGGACGCCGCTCTATGCGCTCATCGCGTTCGGGGGCGCGCGGGCGCTGTCTCAGGGGGACGGGCAGCAGCAGAAGGCGGTCGAGCGGGCTCTGGCTGGAAATTTGGCACTCAACGCGACGTGGTCTGCGATCTTCTTCCGGGCGCGTTCGCCTCGGTGGGCGTTGGCCGAGATAGCGGCGCTCAACGTCTCTAACGTCGTGCTCGTCCGGCAGGCTATGAAGGTCGATCGCGTGGCAGGGATTGTCCTGTTGCCTTATGCGGTGTGGACTCTGTTCGCGACGGCTCTCAACGCTTCCATCGTTCGGCGTAATCGCTGAGTGCTGGTGATGGAGCTGGTGGTCTGACTCGTGCAGGTGCGGCGGGCGGGTTGTCGAAAGCGCCGAGACGGTTGTTGGGGGCCTCGTGTGCGCTGGCGGTGGGATGCCTGCGGGACCGGGCGATTCAGCTAATGTCGGCATCGGGGCTGAGTTCACCTGGGGGGAGCTGACCTGGAGGTGAAGTCGGCTGGGTCTACACAGCCCCGCGGGAATCGGCCTCGCCAGTGGGAACCCGGCCTCGCCAGTGGGAACCCGGCCTCGTCAGTGGGCATCGGGCTCGCAGTGGGCATCGGGCTCTGAGGGGTTGCAGGGCTTGAGGGGTTGCAGGGCTTGAGGGGACAGGGCCTTGTACGGGGGTGCCGGGTTGGGCGGCGGATATGCGGCCCGGTGAGTCGCTTTCTGATCTGATGGGCTGTCGCTGGCGCAGGGCTGTTCTTTGGTGCACATGGGGCCGACTGAAGTCGATGTTCCGGTCTGCCTTTCGGCTGGTGGTGTGGTTGTGGTGTGTCTAGGGGAGTGGCGTCTGGGTACACGGGGGTTTGGGCTAGGTGAGTTGGCGTAGGGCCTCGGTTAGGGCTGCCAGGCGGGTGGGGGAGGCCAAACCTGCGTGGTACAGGTGGAAGTCGGTGGCGCCGGCCTTGGCGTATGTTCTGATGTGGTCGGCCAGGATCGATGCGTCCGCTGGGCGTGGGGGGAGCGCGAGGACGTAGGCGCCTACGCGCTGGGTGGGCGTGGTCAGGGTGGTCAGGTGAGTCAGGCGGGGCGCGTCCTGGCTGGGATCGCCCCAGCAACTGGCTACCAGGACGTCGGCGGCGGGGTCGCCTGACGGGAGAGCGGCGAAGGCGCCGGTTGCCCAGGGGTCCGGGTTGGCGTGCAGGGCGATGGGGATGTTCGGGGCGAGTTCGCGGATGGTCGTCAGGAGGCGGCGGCGCAGGGTTGCGGAGAGAGCGACGCGGGTGGTGCGTACTTCGTCGGCGAGGGGACCGAGGGCTTCTTCCACGGTGAGGAAGTCGGAGGTTGGGAGAGTGCGGTCGAGGACTGCGCGGACTCTCGCTTCGGTGGGCTCCGGGTAACGAGGGGCGCAGGATGTGCAGAAGCAGAGGGAGAGCAGGTCGGAGTCCACGGCGGTCCAGTCGGCGCCGGACGTCTTTTCGTGGACGCTCAGGTGGCTGAAGCCCATCGGGCCACAGGCTTCCAGGATGAAACCGTCAGGCGCGGCGAGTGTGAGGATCTCCCTGACGAGGTGGTCGCAGTAGTCGAGGACGTCTTCGTGGGCGGGGCACAGCGCGTACGGGTACGGGTCGCCGAAGGCGTTCCGGACGATCAGGTCGGGGTTCGCGGCGCCTAGTTGGGAGTTGTGGGTCAGGACCGTCCAGGCGTGAACCTGGAGGCCGACCGCTTTGAGGGCGTTCCTCGCCTGCAGGAAGGCGTCGGCCGGTGTCCAGGTCGGGGACGCCGGGCGTAGGCGGGACCAGGCGGACGGGCGTACCGGGAGGTAGAAGGCGGGATACGGGGCGTCCAGGACGCGGTGTGACGGGTGGTACGGAGTGGCGGCCCGGGTCGAGTGGTAGCTGGCGGCCAGGGCGATCGCGTCCACACCGAGCGCGGCGAGGCGGTCGGGTGCGGACGGGTCGCCGACCACGTCCCAGGGGTAGACATATGCGATGTTCATGGGACCCACTCGGCTCCTGACGGATGAGGCGGCTACTGCTGTTGTTGCGTGGTTACTACTTGGCTTTGGCTGGCTTGGTCTTGAGGGGACGGCCCGGCCCAGGTAGGGCGTTGTGCGGTGCGGCGTTCTGGGTGGTTGTGCACGGCCCTGGTGGGCGGCTGCGTGGGGGTGGTGTGTTGGGAGGGTGTGCGGGGCGGCGTGCTGATCGGTTGTGGGGACGGTGTTTAGGGCGATTGTGCATGCCTTGATGGGCGGCTGTGCGGGCGGTGTGCCGGGAGGTCGTGCTGGGCGGTTGTGGGGGCAGTCGTTGGGCCGCTCTTACTAGGCAGCGCGATGGGCGGCTGTGTTGAGGGGTGGGTGGTGGCCTGGTGGTCGGGGCGCTGCTGTTGAAGCGGTCGTGCGACTGCCTTGGTGGGGCGGTCGTTATCGGTTGATGGTGGTGACGACTGTGGTGGCTGTCTCCTGGTGGTGCTGCCGGTTTCGGGCGCAGGATCGCCGGTCGGTCGGGGCTGCTGTGGCGGGCAGCTTTGATGCGGCGGTTGTTTGGGCTGGGCTGGATGAGTGGAAACGGCGGTGGGGAGGGGCGTTCCGGGCGGGCGGTTTGACAGTTAGAGGTGGGGGAGGGGGGTGGGGAGGAGCAGCGGGGCGGGAGTTGAGTGGGAGGGTGGGGGCTACCAGCGGGGGCGGGTGGCGGAGAAGGTTGGGTCGAAGCGTTGCATGTACGTCGTGTCGTCCCGTGCCACGATTCCGCACTTCTCGTACTGCTCGTGCATGCGGGCCAGTGCGTCCCGGTCGAGTTCCACGCCCAGGCCAGGGGCGGTGGGGACGGGGACGGCGCCGTCGGTGAAGCGGAGTGCGCCGGGGGCGATCACGTCCTGGCCGTCCTGCCAGGGGGTGTGGGTGTCGCAGGCGAACGTGAGGTTCGGCGTGGCGGCGGCGAGGTGGGTCATGGCGGCCAGGCTGATGCCGAGGTGGGAGTTGGAATGCATGGACAGCGACAGGCCGAACGTCGCGCACAGGCTGGCCACGTGGGAGGAGCGGACGAGGCCGCCCCAGTAGTGGTGGTCCAGCAGGAGTACGCCGATCGCGCCGGCGGCGATCGCGGGGGGCAGGTGGTCGGGGGTGACCACGCACATGTTCGTGGCGAGGGGCATGGGGACGGAGGCGGCGACCTCGGCCATGCCGGAGATGTCGGGAGTGGGATCCTCCAGGTACTGGAGCAGGCCGTCGAGTTCGCGGCCGACGCGGATGGAGGTCGCGACGCTCCAGGCGGCGTTGGGGTCAAGGCGGAGCGGCACGCCGGGGAACGCCTCGTGCAGGGCTCTGATTGCGGCGATCTCCTCGTCCGGCGGGTAGACGCCGCCCTTGAGCTTGATCGACTTGAAGCCGTACTCCTTGATGAGGAGGGCGGCCTGCTCGACGATGCCCGCCGGGTCCAGCGCGGCGCCGAAGCGGTCCGGCTGGTCGCCGGGGTGGCCGGCCCACTTGTAGAACAGGTAGGCGCTGTACTCGACGGCGTCGCGGACGCGGCCGCCGAGCAGGTCGACGACGGGCACCCCGGCCGCCTTGCCGCGAATGTCCAGGCAGGCCACCTCGAAGGCGGCGAAGACCCGGTCGACGCTCTTCTCCTTGGTCGCGACGCCGGTCAGGCCGTGCAGGTCGGTGACCACGTCGCCGACGGTGGCGGCCACGCGGGCGTACATTTCGTTCGTGGCGTGGACGTCCAGCCCGACCAGGGCCTGCGCGCACTCGCGCACCTTGCCGAGGTGGCCGAGGTCGCCGTAGGTCTCGCCCAGCCCGGTCAGTCCCTCGTCCGTGACGACCTCGACAATGGTACGGAGGGCCCATGGTTCGTGGACTCCGGCGGCGTTGAGGAGGGGTGGATCCCGGAATGCGACTGGGGTGACGTGGATCTCCCTGATAATCATCTCGACCGCCGTCCATATATGTGAACAAGAGACAGATTTGTGGACAAGTATCCAGAACTGTAAGAATCGGGCTGAAGAAGTGTCAAGACTCCGAAGGGCCATTCGATGATCTACGGACACGACCCCAGGACCGGCCAGACCGTGGGCGACGCCCTGCCAGAGACCGACACCGCCGGGGTCGACCTGGTCGTTTCCGCCGCGGCGGCCGCCGGGCAGGCCTGGCGGGCCACGCCGGCGGCCGAGCGGGCGCAGGCGCTGGAGGCCGTCGCCGACGCCCTCGCCGCGCACGTGGACGAGCTGTGGCAGCTCGCCGACCAGGAGACCGCCCTCGGCGAGGTACGCCTGCGCGGCGAGGTCGCGCGGACGGCGGGGCAGTTCCGGCTCTTCGCCGAGGTGATCAGGGATGGCGGTTACCTGGAGGCGATCATCGATCACGCCGACGCCTCCCTGACCCCGCCGCGGCCCGACATACGGCGGATGAAGCACGCGCTGCCGGGCGTGGTGGCGGTGTTCGCGGCGAGCAACTTCCCGTTCGCGTTCTCGGTGGCCGGGGGCGACACCGCCTCGGCGCTGGCGGCCGGATGCGCGGTGGTCGTCAAGGCGCACCCGGGGCACCCCAACACCTCGGAGCGGGTGGCGAAGATCGTACGGGAGGCGCTGCCGTACCCGGATCTGCTGGGGCTGGTCCAGGGCATGGGGGCCGGGGCGGACCTGGTCCAGCATCCGCTGGTGGTGGCGGCCGGGTTCACCGGGTCGGTGGCCGGGGGCAAGGCGATCCAGCAGCTGATCGACGAACGGGAGACGCCGATCCCGTTCTACGGTGAGCTCGGGAGCGTCAACCCGGTGGTCGTGCTGCCGTCCGCGCCCGTGGACAAGGTGGCGGCCGGGTTCGCGGGGTCGCTGACGCTGGGGGTCGGGCAGTTCTGTACGAACCCGGGGCTGATGTTCGTGCCCGAGGGCGACGAGCTGCGCAAGGCGCTCGTGGAGGCGGTCGAGGGGACGAGCGGCGGGCCGATGCTCGCCGAGCGGATCAGGGACGGTTACCTGGGCGGCGTCCAACGGCTCGGCGAGCTGCAGCTGCTGGCCGAGGGCAAGGCCGGGGAGGGGAGCTGGGCCGTGACGCCGAAGGTGTTCACCGCTGACCTGGCCACCTTCGCGGAGAAGCTGCCGGAGATCGGGGAGGAGTGCTTCGGGCCGGCGTCGATCGTGGTGACGTACCGCGAGGTGGGGGAGTTGCGGGCGGTGCTGGAGCGGCTGGACGGGTCGCTCACGGCCACCGTCCACGGGACCGATCCGGACGAGGCCGGCGAGGTCGTCGAGGTGCTCGGGCGCAAGGCGGGGCGGCTCATCTGGAACGGCTGGCCGACGGGGGTCGCGGTGTGCTGGGCGATGCACCATGGCGGGCCCTGGCCGTCGGCCACCACGGCGTCCACCTCGGTCGGGGCTACGGCGATCGAGCGGTGGCTGGCGCCGACGGCGTACCAGGACTGGCCGGAGGGGTTGCTGCCGGATGAGTTGAAGGATGGCAACCCGCTCGGGATTCCGCGGCGGGTGGATGGGCGGTTGCAGCTCGGCGGCTGACGGCCGGCAACTGCGCGCTGATGGCTGACGGCGCGCTCATGGCTGTTGGCTTAGGTGGTGCCCGGCCCACGCTGGCTCGTGGCTCGTGGTTCGTGGCCGGTGTCGCGCGGCTCGTGGCTCGTGGCTCATGGCTGGTGGCCGGCGGCTGTTGATTCGGGCCCGTGGTGCACGGCTCAGGCCTGAGGGCTGGTGCCATGTGGCTGGTGTCGCGTGGCCGGTGTCGCGCTGGCGTCGCGTGGCCGGTGTCGCGCTGGCGTCGCGTGGCCGGTGTCGCGTGGCCGGTGTCGCGTGGCCGGCGCGCGGCACCTGTCAGCTGACTGGTGCCGACCGGCTCCTGACGGATGACTGGTGTCGGGTGGTTCGTGCCGCAGGGTAGGGGCTCATGGCCCACGGCTCATGGTCCACGGCTCCTGGGGCGGGGCGTGGTGAAGGGCCATGGGTGAGGGCGGTGGCTGATCGCCGGTGGCTGGTGGGACGCGGCTGGTGGTGACAGGGCGGCGGTGGTTGGAAGGGGTGCTGGGGGAAACG
>NZ_BAAJOU010000006.1:0-26201 GCF_057536035.1 Nonomuraea sp. B208 | reverse complement strand
AGCCCGGTGGCGGGCCGCAGGGCGGTCGCGGCGACCACGGCCGGCCCGCCCAGGGCGACGGCGCAGGCGGCGCGGGGCGCGAGGGTCCGCACGGCCGAGGCGGTGAGCACGGCCAGCGCCAGCGCCGCGGCGGGCCCCGGCTCGGCGGGCAGCCCGGCGAGCCGGGACACCAGCGCGGCCGACAGCGCCACGAGCTGTCCCGCGACCGCCGCGAGCACCCTCCCCCGGCGCCGCGCCAGCGCGATCGCGGACACGACCGTCCCCGCCACGCACCCGAACGGCACGTAGCCGGGCCCCCAGGAGGTCGCCACGCTGTACGCCCAGAACGCCTGCAGACCGGCGAGGATCACGCCGAGCCCGAGGTCCGCCACGGCGGCGCTCACAGCGAACGCTCGGTCGCCGGGCGCCCGATGCGGCGCGGCCGGCTGGTCCCGGTCAGTCACGCCGCTCAGGTTAGAAGCCGCGCCCTTCCCGCCGTACCGGCCGAAAGTATGACTCCCGCCGCCCGCGAACCCTGCTTCCGGCCCGTACCGCCGCTTCCGGGCGGTCCCGAGGATGTGGGGCCATGTCACAAGAACATCTGACGACACGGGACGCGCGCCCCAGGATCGTGGCGCTCGACGTGATCCGCGGTCTCGCGCTCTGCGGGATCCTGGTGGCCAACGTCCAGCCCATCGCGCACGCCGGCGACGCCCTGGCCGTGCGGACCGGCGGCGGCGACGCCGGTGACGCCTGGCTGGGGCTGCTGGTCCACCAGCGGTTCTTCCCGATCTTCTCGTTGCTGTTCGGCGTGGGCTTCTCCCTGCTGCTGGAGTCCGCCGGGCGGCGGGTGGGACGGCCGCGGCTGCTCCTGCTGCGCCGGCTCCTGGCGCTGCTCGCGCTGGGCCTGGCTCACATGTTCCTGCTGTGGTACGGCGACATCCTGACCGTGTACGCGGTCACCGGCCTCGTGGTGCTGCTGCCCTCCTCCTGGTTGCCGCGCCGGGCGGTGGCCTGGCTGGCGGGCGTGGTCGTCGTGGCCGCGCTCGCGACGGGGGCGGGGACGTTCGGGCTGGTGCCGGGGCTGTTCCTACTGGGCTCGGCGCTCACCAGGTACGGCGTGACCGCGCGGATCGAGGACTCCACCCGCGTGCCGGCCCTGCTGTGCCTGGCCTTCTCGGCCGCGGCGGCGCCGCTGGCCTGGCTGCAGAACGGCACGGGCGACCCGCGGGCGATGGGGGCCGCCGGGCTGCTGACCGCGGGCGCGTACGTCTGCGCCGTGCTCGTGCTGCTGCGCACCCCGCTGCGGCCGGTCCTGCGGGCCGTGTTCGCCCCGCTCGGGCGGATGGCGTTGACCAACTACCTGACGGCCACCGTGCTGGTCCTGCTGACGGCCCGCCTGGCAGGCGGCTCGCCGGACGGCTGGTCCACGGCGACGGTGCTGTCGATCGCGGGCGGCGTCCTCGTTCTGCAGTGGGTCTGGTCGACCTTGTGGCTGCGGTGGTTCCGTCAGGGGCCGCTGGAGTGGGCGTGGCGCTGGGCGACCTGGGCCCGCCGGCCGCCCTTCAGGCGAGGGAGTCGATCCAGCGCTCCAGCCGGCGCCCTTCCGCCCGCATGAGCGCGGGGTCGCGGAAGGTGTTGGTCAGCAGCGACACCCCCTGGTACGCGGCCAGCAGGGCGACCGCGAGCTCGCGCGCGTCGTCCCGCCCCATGGCGGCGAACTGCCGTTCCATCCAGTCGAGCAGCGCCCCCATGACGGCGGCGATGGCCCGGTCGAGGCCGTCGTCGCGTTTGTCCAGCTCGGAGGCGAGGGTGCCGGTGGGGCAGCCGAAGCGGGCGGTGAGGTCGCTCTGCCCGATCCAGCCGCCGACGAGGGCCTTGAGCCGGTCCCGCGGGTCGGGGAGCCCGTCGAGCCGGGCGGTCAGGGTCTCCAGCTCGCGGCCGTGGGTGTCGATGGCGGCCCCGATGAGCTGGTCCTTGGTCTTGAAGTAGTAGTAGACGTTGCCGACCGGGACGTCGGCCGCGCGGGCGATGTCGGCGAGCGTGGTCTTCTCGACGCCCTGCTCGTGGAGGACCCGGGCGGCGGCCGCGGCGAGCCGCTCGCGCTTGCCCGCCCTGATTGAGTCAGTCACCTCACTCACTATAGACAACCGCTCCGGCCGTCCGCTATGGTTTCGCTCCGATTCAGTCAGTGAGCTAACTAACTTCCGACGGAGGAAGCGATGATCGTGGTGACAGGGGCGACCGGCAACGTGGGCGGCGAGCTCGTACGGCTGCTGACGGCGGCGGGTGAGCAGGTGACGGCGGTGTCACGAAACGCCGGGACGTCCCTCGCCGGCGTCCGGCATCACCGGGGCGACCTGGGCGAGCCCGCCGGGCTGAAGGACGCCTTCACGGGCGCCCACGCCCTGTTCCTGCTGGTCGCGGGCCAGGAGCCACGGGCGGTGCTGGACGCGGCGGCGGCCGGCGGGGTCCGGCGGGTGGTGCTGCTGTCGTCGCAGGGCGCGGGGACCAGGCCGCACGCCTACGCCCACGCGGCGGACTTCGAACACGCCGTACGGGAGTCCGGTCTCGCGTGGACGATCCTGCGGCCCGGCGGGCTCGCCTCCAACGCCCTGGCCTGGGCCGGGACCGTCCGGGCCCATCGGACGGTCGCCGCACCCTTCGGCGACGTCGCGCTGCCCGCCGTCGATCCCGCCGACCTCGCCGAGGTGGCGGCCGTGACGCTGCGGGAGGACGGGCACGAGGGGCGCACGTACGAGCTGACCGGGCCCCGGGCGACCAGCCCGCGCGAGCGCGCCGCGGACATCGGGGCGGCGCTGGGGACGGAGGTGCGCTTCACCGAGCAGAGCCCGGAGGAGGCGCGGGCGGGGATGCTCACGTTCATGCCGGAGCCGGTCGTCGAGGCGACCCTCGCCATCCTCGGGAACCCGGTCGAGGCAGAACGGCGGGTCAGCCCGGACGTCGAGCGGGTGCTCGGGCGGGCGCCCCGCACGTTCGGCGACTGGGCCGCCCGCAACATCGCGGCCTTCCGCTGACCGGACCTCATGACCCTTCACACCTGAACGGATCCGCTCATGCCCGTACTGAACGTCCTCGACTCCACCATGTCCTACCGCGAGCTGGGCTCCGGCGCGCCGACCGTCTTCCTGCACGGCAACCCCACCAGCTCCCACCTGTGGCGGCACGTCATGCCCGCCGCCGGGCCCGGCCGCCGCCTGGCCCCCGACCTCATCGGCATGGGCGAGTCCGGCAAGCCGCCCATCGACTACACCTTCGCCGACCACGCCCGCTACCTCGACGCCTGGTTCGACGCCCTGGAGCTCGACGACGTGCTGCTCGTGGGCCACGACTGGGGCGGCGCGCTGGCCTTCGACTGGGCCGCCCGCCATCCCGGACGGGTGCGCGGCATCGCCTTCACCGAGGCCGTGATCAAGCCCATGAGCTGGGAGGAGTTCCCGGAGGGCGGCCGGGAGCTGTTCCGGGCGATCAAGACCGAGGGCGTGGGCGAGTCCATGATCCTCGACGACAACGCCTTCCTGCGCGGCCTGCCCGCCACCATGGCCACCCCGCCGGCCGAGGAGGACCTGGAGGTCTACCTGCGGCCGTACCCGACGAGGGAGAGCCGGCTGCCGCTGCTGCGGTGGCCGCGCTCGATGCCGCTCGGCGGCGAGCCCGCGGACGTGGTGGCGAGGATGGAGGCGTTCGGGCGGTGGGCGGCCGGCAGCCCGGAGGTGCCGAAGCTGCTGATCGGCTTCCGGCCCGGCCCTGGCTCGATGTGGACGCCCGAGACGGTCAAATGGTGCGTCGCCACCATGGCCTCGCTGGAGGTGCGCGAGCACGACGAGGTGGCCGGGCACCACACGCCGGAGGACCATCCGCTGGTCATCGCGGCGGACGTGGCGTCCTGGCCGCGGACCTCGACCCGCTGACGGCCGCCCGCCTCTACGATCGGAGGGCTCGCCCACCGGCTCAAGGAGAACGAACGATGGTCCAGGACGTCGCCGTCCACGCTCTGATCAGCGCCTTCGCGGGCGAGAACGTCGAGGCCAGGTTCACCGGCCCGACGACCGTCAGCCTCAGCGTGCCGGAGATCGGCGACGTCCCCGCCGACGTGACGACCTACACCGAGCACGCGGGCCTCCTGCCGCCGTCCGAGATCCCCGGGTTCGCCGCCGAGTTCGCCCGCGGCTTCGTGCAGGGGGTGCGCCGCCACCACAGCCGGGCCCAGGCCGTCGCCCAGGCGTCCGCGGTCGACATCGAACGGCTGCTGGCCGAGGACTCCCTGCGGATCCGCCTCTACACCGAGCAGGCGCTGGCCGACCCGCCCGGCCTGCTCGCCGCCCTGGCCACCCGCCCGCTCGCGCCGGGCCTGGTCGAGACGGTGGTCATGGACCTGCCCGACTCCATCGTCCCGCTCAACCGCTCCGACCTCGGCCACCGCACCGAGAACGAGGTGTTCGGCGCCGCGCTGCGCGCCTCCATCCACCGGGAGCCGCACTACGTCGAGACCCATCAGCTCTGGGGCGTGCCGATCATGCACATCGGGCAGACCCACCGCTACATCGGCGCCCACGCGCACGTGCTCGACCGGCATCTGCCGCACGTGGGGCTGGGCGCCTTGGTGTCGTTCCCCGTCCCGGAGTACGTGCTGGTGCACGCCATCGGCGACGTGCACCTGGTCGCGGCGATGGAGACGATGCAGTCGCTCAGCCGTACGCATGTCGAGCAGGGCGAGCACGCGCTCACCCCGCAGGTCTACTGGTGGCGGCCCGGCCCGCACGAGGACCTGCCCGAGGAGCAGGCGCTCGGCAGCGGGCTCGTCCCCGACCTGCGTCCCGTCGAGATCGAGGTGGATCACGAGGCGAAGAGCGTCACGCCGCGCACCGCGGCGGCCGAGGAGCTGCTCACCCTCTGGACCCACGACGTCTAGCCGGCGCGTGGTCCTTCACGCGCCGCGCACCGCCCGGTCGGCCTCCGCGACGAGGGCGCTCTTGCGGTACGGCTGCCAGGCGGTCCGCAGCGCGCGCAGCTCACCCCGGACGCGGGCGGAGGCCACCAG
The DNA here is from genome assembly GCF_057536035.1 of Nonomuraea sp. B208. NCBI lineage: Bacteria > Bacillati > Actinomycetota > Actinomycetes > Streptosporangiales > Streptosporangiaceae > Nonomuraea > Nonomuraea sp. B208. The sequence continues at coordinate 21,160 of NZ_BAAJOU010000006.1, read as the reverse complement.
CCGGACGTCCTCGCTCAGCCCGAGCACGGTCACCGCGGCCCGCTCGACGTCCCCGGCGCGCAGGAACGCGTGCGCCGCGCGCAGCCCGATGAGGGTGCGGGTGCGCCGCTCGACCGGGCGGCGGGCGTCCATGGAGGCGGCGAAGTGGCGGGCCGCCCCCGCGTGGTCGCCGAGCCTGGTCAGGGTCAGCCCGATCTGGTGCTCCAGCGACTCGCGCCGGTAGTTGCCGGTCCACTCCGACTCGGGACGGGAGTCGGCGCGTTCGAGCTGCGTCTCCGTGCGGTGCAGCAGGCTCAGCGCATCGTGGCGGGTGCCGGCGGCGGCGTGCGCCTCGGCGCGCATGCCGGTGACCCAGGCCTGCGTACGCGGCGGGCCGTGGCCGCCGAGCGCGGAGGCGGCCGCCTCGGCCAGGGCCAGCGCCTCCTCGTCGTGGCCCAGCTCGGCGGCCTGCACGGCCATGCTCCGCAGGGCGGTCGCGCGTGACACCAGGTCGCCGGCCTCGTCGGCGAGCCGGACGGCGCTGATGTAGTAGCGCTGGGCCAGGGCGTTCGCGCCCGCGTCCATCGCCATGTACGCGGCCAGATAGCTCAGCTCGCCCGCCGCCCCGAACAGGTCGGGGCGGCGGCGGCCGGTCGTGCCGTGCAGCAGCGGCGTGACCTCCCGCGCCAGGTAGGCGGCCACGGCGGCGCGGGCGTGGCCGCCGCCGTACTGGTCGTCGAGGTCGGCGAAGCCGGCGGTCGCGGCGCGGATCCTGGTGACGTCGGCCGCGCCCGCCCTGGCCGGAGCCCGTCCGCCGGACGTGATCCGCGCGGCCACCCCGGCGGCGACCTTCGCGGCGGCCGGGACGCGCGTCCCCGCCGCCAGGCTCGAGAGCGCGGCCAGCGTGAACGTCCCCGCCGTGAGCACCGCGCGCCGGTTCAGCAGGTCGTCCTCCCCCAGCGTGGCCAGGCGGGCCACCGGATCGCCGTGCCAGGGGTCGTCGGGCGGCCCGGCGCCGGGGTCCGGCCAGCCGAGGTGCGCCGCGGCGAGGTCGGGACGGCCCAGCCGCCGCCGGAACGCCTCCAGCACCGCGACCACCCCCTCCGGGCGCGGGACGGTGCCGGTCAGCCAGTGCCCTACGGCCGAGCGGTCGTAGTGAAGGGGGTCGCCGCTCGCGGCGGCGGCCGCGTTGACGTGGCGGGCGAGCGCGGCGTGGGTCCAGGCGGCCTGCTCGATCAGCGCGGCCAGGGCCCGGTTGGCGACGGGGTGGGTGCGGCGGGGCGGCATCGCGGCTTCACATCGCTTCACATCCTGGTGCCCTCGACTCTGCGCTCCACGCAGAGCACCGTCAATAGTGCGGAACGTGACACAGCGTTCTGAAGGACGATTTATGGCGGGGGCGGCGACATGTACGGAGAGCCGGAGAAACGATCGTCCCGTCACACCGGCGCGGTCGTCGACAGAGATCGCGACCCCGGCGTGGTGCGGGACAGACGTTCGGACGAAGATTCCTGGGCGGCGCGGTGGGACGCGGAGGCCATGCGGGAGGAGGTCCTGGGCGGCCGGCCGCTGGTCGTCGTCGACCGGTGCACCAGCGCGCTGCGCACCGGCTACACCGGCCCGTCCGCCGTCGCGGCGCTGCGGCCCGCGCTCGCCATCGGCTGCTACGCGGCCTGGGACCCCGCCCTGGCGGACCTGGTCGTCGCCGCCGAGGACCGCACCCGCGTCCGCTCCGTGGCCGAGCGCCACGGCTGGCCGCGCCGGGTGCGCCACGAGGCCGCCAGGCACCTGCTCAAGCTGGACCGCCCGCCGGTCGTCGTCACCGGCGGCGCGGACCTCCGGCTGGACGAGCTGACCGGTCCCGGCAGCACGGCCGCCTCGATCGATCCCGGCGTACGGGTCACGATGGAGTCCAAGCCGCTCCTCGACGACCTCCTGCGCGCCGCCGGGGTGCCGACCGTGTCACGGGTCCGCAGCGTGCACGTGGACCGGCTGCCGTCGCCGGCCGAGCTGCGCCGCGCGGTCGGGACCGAGCGGGTGGTGGTGCAGGCGGGCGGGCCCGGCGGGAGCGGCACGGTGGTCGTGTCCGGGGAGGGTGACATGGGCCGCGCGGCGCGGCTGCTCGGGCCGTACCGGGTGGCCGCGTACGTGGACGGCTGGCCGGTCGCGATCACCGTGCTCAGCGTCCCGGACGGCCGGGGCGGCGTCCGCGTGTACGCCGACCGGCCCGCGCACCTGACGACCGGCGTCGCCGAACGGTCCGCCGGCCCCGTGAGCGCCGCCGGGGCCGACTGGTCGCGGCCCTGGCCCGCGCCCGCCGCCGCGCTGCTCATCGAGTGCGCCGAACGGGTGGCGCTCTGGGCCTGGCGCAGGTACGGGGCCGCCGGGATGTTCGGCCTGGACGCGCTCCTCACGCCGGACGAGCGGATCTACCTGACCGCGCTGCGGTGGCGGCGGCAGCGGCGCGACGAGGTGGAGGCGGCCAACCAGCAGGCGGTGGGGCTGCCGCCGTTCGTGCTGGGGCAGCTCGCGGTGATGCTCGGCCGGCCGGTGGGCTGGCTCGGCGACGCGGCGGAGTTCAACCAGCTCACGCTGCTGCGCGCCACCCAGCCCGGCGGGCCGTTCGCGGTGCGGCTGCGCCTGGCCGAGGGCCCAGCCGTGCGGATGGCGGGCGGGCAGGGCTCCGGCGTCTACCGGCTCGACCGGGACGGGCGGGCGCGCTGGGTGCGGCGCGCCGCGCATGCGGCGCAGGCCGCTTGCGACGACGGCGAGTTTCTGCTGGCAGACCTGCCGGGGCCGGACGTCGCCTGCCACCCCGGGGCCGATCTGGGCACGCTGGAGGGGGTGACCGAGGGCGGGACGCGGCCCTTCCACGGGCCGGCGAGCGTGTCGCCGTTCACCCGGGCGATCCTGTCGGCCGTGAGCGACCTCCTCGTGCCCTGGTCGCGGCCGTAGCAACTCGGCCCTTATTGCCCCCTCACGGCCCCTCAGGCCCCGACGGCCCCCTCACCCTCACGGCCCCTCAGCCCAGACGGCCCCCTCACCCTCACGGCTCCTCAGGCCCCAACGGCCCCCTCACCCTCACGGCCCCTCAGCCCCGACGGCCCTCTCACCCTCAGGGCCCCCAGGACTCCCCACGGTCCCTTAGGGCAGGGCGGCCAGCACCCGCTGCCGCAGCAGCGTGTACTGCTCACGGCAGCGCCGGGGACCCTCCGGCGGCCGCTGCTGGACGGTGCCGCCGGAGACGACCTCGTCGGGGCCGAACTGCTCGGCGGTGAGGTCGGTCTCGGTGCCGTCGGGCAGCCGGTTCCAGTAGTGGTAGGAGGTCCTGGCCCCGTCGACGTGGACCTCGCCGAGGATGAGGTCGCCCCCGAGCAGGTCCTGCACCACCAGCGCCGTCGTCCCGCACTGGCCCCTCGCCGGGTTGTCCGGCCGCCACTCGTCGAGGCTCGCGGGATCGCAGGTGTCTGGCCCCCAGGCGGCGCGCAGCAGCGGCCGCAGCTCATCCACGCTCAGCATGCCGGAAGTGTCGCAGGCGGGTACGACAGTTTCCGTTGCTGCCGGGTGAGACGAAGGAGCAGAGCGATGCCGCGTACGTGGTTGACCGATCGGTTCGGGCTGGACGTGCCGCTGGTGGGGGCGCCGATGGCGGGGGTGAGCGACGGGAGGCTCGCGGCGGCCGTGTCGGCGGCGGGCGCGCTCGGCATGTTCGGGGTGCCGGCGAACGCGCCGGGCTCGTGGGTGGCCGAGCAGGCCGCCGTCGCCGCCGGGAGCGGGCGGCCGTACGGGGTCGGGCTGATGGCGTGGGCGCTGCCGGGCAGTCCGGGGCAGCTCGACGCGGTGCTCGCCGCCCGTCCCGCGCTCGTCTCCGTCAGCTACGGCGACTTCGGCCCGTACGTGGAGCCGCTGCGCGGTGCGGGCATCACCGTCGCCGTCCAGGCGGGCACCACGGAGGAGGCGCTGGCCGCCGAGCGGGCCGGCGTGGACGTCGTCGTGGCGCGCGGCGGCGAGGGCGGCGGGCACGGGCGCGACGAGGTGGCGACACTGCCGTTGCTGCAGAGCGTCCTGGACGCGGTGAACGTCCCGGTGCTCGCGGCGGGCGGCATCGCCACGGCGCGCGGCCTGGCCGCCGTGCTCGCGGCGGGCGCCGAGGGCGGGTGGGCGGGAACTGCGTTCCTCGGCTGCGCCGAGACGACCCTCGCCGGGCCGGCGCGGGCGCGGGTGCTGGCCGCGGCCGAGACCGGCACCGCTTACGGGCGGGTCTTCGACGTGGCCCAGCGCCTGGCCTGGCCGCCCGAGTACGGGGGGCGGGCCCTGCGCAACGCCTTCTTCGACCGGTGGCACGGCAGGGAGGAGGAGCTGGGCGCGGACGAGGCGGCACGGGCCGAGCTGACGGCCGCACGGCGGGACGGCGACTACGACGCCGCGTACGTGTACGCGGGGCAGGCGGTCGGCCTGGTGCGCCGCGAACGACCGGCCGCCGAGGTGGTGGCCGGGTTCGCAGCGGTGGACGACCTACTGTCCCGCTTCGACCAACGCTGACGCCCGGGGTCGTGAGGCCTCCCGGCGTCACCCCGGGCCTGACGCTTTCGGGTCCGGGGTCTGCCGGCCTTTCCCGGGCTGACGCGCCCGGGCCCGACGCCTCCCGGCCTGCTCAGGCCTGGCGCTTTCGGGCCCGACGGCTTCCGGCACGACGGCTTCCGGCCTTGTCCCGGCCTGACGCCCCCAAGTTCGGCGCCTCCCGGCCTGGTGGGGAGGTGTCAGGCCCGAGCCCGCCCCCTCCCGGCTTGGTCGGACCTGATGCCTTCCAGCACGACGGCTTCCGACACGACGGCTTCCGGCCTTGTCCCGGCCTGACGCCCCCAAGCCCGACATCTCCCGGCCTGCTCGGGGCTGACGCCTCCCAGCCTGACGCCTCCTGGCGTCGTCCCGAATCTGACGCTCTCAGGCCCGACGTCTCCCGGCCTTGTCCCGGGCCTGACGCCTTCGGGGCTGGCGTCAGGGCCCTGACGTCCTACGTCCTCAGCTCCAGGGCGACCTCCGCGCGCAGGTAGGCGTCGGCCCAGGTTCGGTCGGCCGCTTCGGCGGAGCCGGTGGTGCGGGCGGAGGCGAAGGCGGTGAGGGCCGCCGCGACGCGGTGCAGGCCGAGCGCCGTCAACCGGTGCGCGGCGGCGTCGAGCCGGGTGTCGTAGGTGGGCGGCAGGTGGGACAGGCCGTGGTGGGCGGCCTCGGCGAGCAGCGCGCGGGCGTGGGTCAGTGCGGCGGTCAGCGGCGGTTCTGGCTCCTCGTCCCATGTAGGCGTCAGCGTGCCGCCGGTGGCGGGCCGCAGGTCGGGGACGATCACGCGGTCGCCGGCCGCCAGCCCGATCGGCTCGATGACGATCCCGGCCCCTGCCCGGCCGCCCCCAGCCCTGCCGACGACGCCGCTGACGAAGCGCGGCTCCCCCTCCTCCCCGGCGAGTACGGCGGCCAGCGCGTCGAGCCGGCCGGGCGCGGCGGCGGCGTGGGTGGCGCTGACCGTGGCGAGGTTGCCCGCCCGGTCGGCGACGACGGCGTCGAGCCGTTGGTCGCCGGGCGCGTACGCGATGGACTCGACCCCCGCGATGGCGACGGCCCTGACGAGCTCGGCCTCGACGCGCGGCCGGACGGGGCGGAGCGGGAGGGCGTCGAGCTCGCGGCCGAGCACCGCGAGGTCCGTCACCTTCAGTGACGGCGGCAGGGCGTCCCAGTCGCCCCGCGACGCGCTTACCTCGGTCCTGGAGACGCGCCCGGTGGCCAGCCTGACCGTACGGCTGGCGCTGCGTACGGCGGACTCGGTGACCACGGTGCCGGCGGCCAGCCCGGCCAGCGTGGACGTGGCGATCCGCCGCCGGGCCAGCGCCGCCCCGTCGTCGTCGCCCTCCCACTGGCGGCGCAGGACCAGCACCATGGCGGCGTCGGCGTGGGCCAGGAAGATCTCGGCGATCCGCCGGTCGCCGAGAGCGCGGACCCGGCAGCCGAGGGCCTCCAGCCGGGCCCGGCGCAGCGGGGTCTCAGCGGCCTCGGTGGTGCCGAGCACGCTGCTGCGCGGGGCGGCGTCCTGGCGGGTCGCCGCGCGGTGACGGGCGTGCAGCTCGGCGAGGTGCCCGGCGAGCAGTTCGGGGCGGTAGTGGGCGGCGCGGTCGCGGTAGGCGGCCAGTTGCTCGGCGAGGTCGCCGACGGCCAGCAGCGGCCAGCGCAGCCCGTCGGCCTCCAGGTGGCGTGAAACGTCGGCGACGGTCGCCTCCAGGCCCTGGCCGAGGTGCGCCGCGCCCTCGCGCAGGACGGTGCCGGCCAGTGTGAGGGCGCGTTCCAGCCCGGCCACCGCCCCGGCCACGGCCTGTCCGCCGACATCGACCCGGGCGTCGGGAACGCCGGGGTGCAGTTCGTCGGCGACCCTGAACGCCCACACGGCCAGGGCGATGACGTCGTCACGGCTGCCTGCGACGGCGTCGGTATGGACGAACCCGAGGTCGCCGGGAACCAGGAAGCGCACGGTCGCGGTGGGCAGCTCGACCTGCGGCACCGGCTCAGCGGGGGTCGCCCGCCGGATCCGGGCGGTGTAGCCGGCGCGCTCGGTGCGGCGGGCGGCGCTCATCAGCCGTGCACCGAGCCTGGCGGCAAGCTCGTCGTCGGTGACCTGTCCCGGCGACCAGGGCGCTGGTTCCTTCCCCGGCAGTACGGGCGTCCCGGACGGTTGCGCGGCCGGCGAGCCAAGCGCCGCAGAACCAGGCGCCCCAGACCCAGGCGCCGCTGAGCCAGGCGCTGTGGAACCGAGCACCGCTGAGCCGGGCGTCGCTGAACCAGGCACCGCTGAGCCGAGCGCCGCACAATTAGGCGCCCCAGAACGCGGCGCCGCTGAGCCGAGGACCGCAGAACCAGGCTCCGCAGAGCCGAGCGCTGCGGAACCGGGGACCTCGGAACCGGGCGCAGCAGAACTCGGCGCCACAGACGCAGGCTTCGCGGGGCCGAGCGTCGCGGAACCGGGCTCCGTAGAACCAGAGGCGCCAGAACCCGGCACCGGGGAGGCAGGGGCGGCGTGCTGGCTCTGGTAGGTGAGGATCACCGCGATCACGTGCCGGCAGACGCCGGTCGCGCCGCAGGTGCAGTGGCCCGCGTCGAGGCCGCCCGGCGGGAGGCTCGTGTCGGGGCCGCCGGGGAAGCCGCCGTGCACGGTGCCGTCGGCGTCGAGCCGCAGCTCAGGCGTGGCCTCCTTGGCCGCCCGTTTGACCAGGCCGCGGTTGGTGAGCGCGGCCAGGGAGTCGGTGGTGAGCGCGAGCAGGTCGGTCCTCATCGGCCCACGTGCTCCGCGACGAAGGACGCGAGCTCGCCGGGCGTCATGGCGCCCACGTGCGCCCCTGCGTCGGCCAGGCGCTGCCCGAGCTCCCGGTCGTAGGCGGGGTCGGCCTGCTCGTCGAGCGCGGCCAGGCACAGCACCTTGCTGCCCTGCTCGGCCAGTCCGCGTACGACCCGTACGAGCCGGTGCGCGTCGCCGCCTTCGTAGAAGTCGGAGATGAGCACGACGATCGCCCGGCGCGGCTGCTCCACCAGGCCGGCCCCGTACGTCGCCGCGCGCGCGATGTCGGTGCCGCCGCCGAGCTGGACCTTCATCAGCAGCTCCACGGGATCGTCGACGTCGGAGGTGAGGTCCACCACCTCCGTGTCGAACGCGACGAGGTGGGTGCGTACGCCGGGCAGCCCCCACAGGCAGGCCGCGGTGACCGCCGAGTGGATGACCGACTCGGCCATGGACCCGGACTGGTCGACGAGCAGGATCACCTGCCACTGTTCGAGGTGGCGGCGGGTGCGGGAGAAGAACAGAGGGGTCTCGATCACGACCTTGCCGGTGTCGGGCTGGTAGCGGCCGAGGTTGGCGCGAAGGGTCCTGACCATGTCGAAGTTGCGAGCCAACCGCATCCGGCCCGGTCGTCGTGCTTTGGTGCCCGAGAAGGCGCTGCGCACCTCGGTGGCGAGCTTTTCCATGAGCTGCCGTACGACCTGCTCCACGATCCGCCTGGCCAGCCGCAGCACCTGCGGGTTCATCAGATGCTTGGTGCGCAGCGCCGCCTGGAGCAGCGCGGGGTTGGGCTCGATGCGGGCCAGCACGTCGGGGTCGGTGACGATGTCGTGGATCTCGTAGCGTTCGACGGCGTCGCGCTGCAGCCGCTCGACGGTCTCCTTGGGGAAGAGCCTGGCGATGTCGTCGAGCCAGCCGAACGTGGTCAGCGACGACGGCCCGGTGCCGCCCTGCCGGCGTACGCCGCGCCTGCGGAGGTCCTCGTCGCGCCCGTAGAGCCAGTCGAGTGCGGCGTCGCGGGCGGCGGCCCCGGGGCTGAGCGGCTGCCCGCCGAGGCAGGCGGCGCCCGGCTCGCCGAGCAGCAACCGCCAGCGTTCGAGTGTGGGGTCGGTCATCAGGAGACCAGTCCTTCCCTGCGCAGTGCGGCGTCGACCCGCTCGTCCAGCGCCATGCCGGCGGCCACCAGCTCCGGGGCCGCGTCCAGTCTCATCAGGTCGTAAGGAGACGCGCCGCCACCCCGCAGCCCGGTCAGCCGGGTGGCGATGAGGTGCCGCTCGCGGGGCGGGAAGAAGCCGAACGCCTGGCGCAGCGCGGGCAGCGCCACCAGGAAGTCGTCGTCGGCCAGCGCCGCGACCAGCTCGTCCAGCAGCTCCAGCACGCCGGCGGTGTGCAGCACCTCCTCGCGGGCGAGCGCGAACAGCCCGGCCAGCCAGTCGCCCGCCGTGGCGGGGACGAACGCGCCGCGTACCGCCCGCCCGGGGTCGCCGGCGGCGTGGCCGCGCAGCGACCAGGCCAGGCCCAGCGCCGCGCCCCGCAGGTCGGGCGGCGCGTCCCGGCAGGCGGCGACCCGGTCCGCGACGCCGAGCGCCGCCTCGGTGTCCAGGCCGAGCGGCGTACCGGCGTGCCTGAGCGCGTCGCGGACGGCGGCCATGGCCTCGATCCGCCGCAGGTCGGCCGGCGCGGGCCCGCCGCGTACGCCTTCGGCCAGCCACAGCGCCCGCTCCGCCGTGGCCCGTACGACGGCGCCGAGGAGGTCGCTGCCGCTGGTGCCGAACAGCTCGCCGTGGCGCCACATGGCGAGGACGACGGCGAGGGTGCGGCCCAGCGCGCCCAGGTCGGCGGCCCGGCCGACGGTCCGTGAGAGGTCGTCCAGCACCTGCCCGGTCAGCTCGCCGACGCCGCACAGCGCCGCGTCGAGCAGGACGCCGGCCAGCTCGTCCAGGTCCGCGCCGGGGACGCGCCCGGCGAGTACGGCCGCCGCCGCCTCCTGCGGATCGACGCCGTACGCCCCGGCCTCGATGAGGGCGGGCAGGCGGTCCTCGGAGTCGGACAGCTCCCACCGCTCGGTCAGCTCCGTGCCGCCCGCCGGGCTCGGCCCCGAGATGCGCAGCACGCCGGGGATGCCCAGCACGCGCAGCCGGTGCAGCAGCCGGCTGCGCTCGCGGCCGGCCTCCTCGCCGAGGTCGAGGCGTTCCTCACCGGGCTCGCCGAGGACCGCGAGGACCGCGCGGACCAGCGGCGGCAGCGGGGTGTCCTGGTGCAGCCGGCCCGTACGGTCACCGCTGAGCGCGGCGATCATCTCGACGATGACCGGATGGGCGCCGGCCTGGAGCGGGCCGCGGCTCGCCCAGGGCAGCGGCGTCTCGATCGCCTCGCTGACGAGCGCGCCGGCCAGGCCGTCGAGCACGTCCACGCGGGCCGGGTGGCGGTGGCCGCGCATCAGCGCGAGCCCGTCGGCGGCGGCGCGGGCCGCGATCAGGTCGGCGGTCGAGACCGGCTGGCGACGGGCCCGCAGCCGGGCGACGACCGTCTCGACGAGCAGCCGGCCGGCCCCGGCGGGGCCGTGCTCCCACAGGTGCTGGTAGTAGCCGGGCGACGGCATGCCCGCCTGGTAGCCGTCGAAGGCGTCGAGTCGCCGGAACGAGTACGGCACCAGGTAGCTGCGGGCCGTCGCGCCGTCGGGCGGCCGGGGCACCTCCGGCCAGCTCCGGTCCCCGTCCTCGGCGAGGCGGATCAGCGCCGGGCGGTGGAAGCCGCCGGTGACCACGACCACCGGCCGCCCGTCCGCGTGGGCGGCGGCTGCCCTGACCCAGTGGGCCATGTACGCCTCGCGGGCGGTGTCGTCCGGCCCCGCCTCGGTGTCGCCGCGCAGCAGGTCGAAGTAGACGGCGAGCCGCTCGGCCAGCCCGTCGGCCGGCTCGATCTCGAACAGGTGGTCCCACAGGGCGTCGGCGTCGTCCACGGCGAAGTCACGGCACAGCCGGGCGGTGACCTCGCCGTAGCGGGCCTCGGCGTCGGCGTACCGGTTGCGTACGCCGGCCAGCGCGGGATGCCAGGCGGGCAGGTCGATGAAGCGCAGCTCGGCGCCGGCGGCGCGGCCCGCGTTCAGCGCCGTCCACTCCGGGGAGTAGTCGCAGAACGGCGTCCACGAGCCGTGCCGGCGGCCGGGGTCGCGGTAGCCGGTGTGCACCGCGATCGGCGGCTCGTGGCCCAGCAGCAGCTCGTCCATCCGGTCGTTCATGTCCGCCGGGCCCTCGACCAGCACGTACGCGGGCCGTACGGCGGCAATGGTGTCGGCGGCCAGCCGGGCGCAGGCGGGGCTGTGGTGCCGCACGCCGAGGAACGTGACCGTCATCGTCAGCCCGGCAGGAGGTGACGGGCGTCGTACAGGGCCTTCCACTGGTCGCCGTGCCGCCGCCGCTCCAGGTAGCGCCGGAGTTTCGCGAGGTCCTCCGGGCTGTCCTTGGCGGCGGTGCCGGCCAGGCAGGCGACCAGGTCGGCGGCGGTGCCCGGCTCGCCGCGCAGGAACCAGCCGCGCAGCCCGACGGCGTGGGCGACCGAGACGGCCTCGGCGGTGCTCATCACGCCGGACAGCCGGTCGGTGACGTCGCCGCGCGCGTTGTGGCCCTCGCGCAGCTCGCGGAAGGTGGTGACGAGCACCTCCAGCACGTCGCGGCGCGGCGGAGCGGTGACGCCGGAGCGGCGCAGCAGTGTGGTGGCCTCGGACTCCACCAGCTGCAGCTCGGTGTCGAAGTCGGCGATGGGGAAGACGGTCTCGAAGGTGAAGCGGCGCTTGAGCGCGGCGCTCATCTCGTTGACGCCGCGGTCGCGGGTGTTGGCGGTGGCGATGACGGTGAACCCCTCCTGGGCGAACACCATCGACTCGGGGCCGGTCAGCTCCGGGATCGCGAGCACCCGGTCCGACAGCGGCGACAGCAGGCAGTCCTGCACCTCCAGCGGGCAGCGGGTGATCTCCTCGAACCGCACCACCTTGCCCTCGGCCATGCCGCGCAGCAGCGGCGCGGCCACGAGCGAGCGCGGGGACGGGCCCTCGGCGACCAGCAGCGCGTAGTTCCACGAGTATTTGATCTGGTCCTCGGTGGTGGCCGCGCCGCCCTGGACGGTGAGCGTGGAGGTGCCGCTCACGGCGGCGGCGAGCAGCTCCGACAGCAGCGACTTGGCGGTGCCCGGCTCCCCCACCAGCATCAGGCCGCGCTGGGTGGCGAGCGCGACCAGGGACCGGTCGATGAGCGAGGGGTCGCCCACGAACTTGCGGCTGATGCCCAGGGCGTCGTCGCCGAGGATGAAGCGCCGGGCGGCCCGCAGGCTGAGCGCCCAGCCGGGCGGCCGGTCGTCGGTGTCGTGCTCGCGCAGCCGGGCCAGCTCGTCGGCGTGGCGGACCTCGGCGGGGGGCCGCTGTGCGCGCTCGCTCATTTGGTGATCTCCTTCAGGTCGCGCAGGATCTCGGAGGCGGTGATCGGGTCGAGGCCGCCGAGGCTGACGTCCACGAGCGTCTGCGTCTCGTCCATGTCGATCCAGCCGATCGCGACGCCCGGGTCGAGGCTGACGGTGACGGTGCGGCCGCCGGGGACGTCCCGCTCGATCCAGCCCTGCCAGCCGGCGTCCTGGGGGTGGCCCCGCCGCCAGCCGCGTCGTTCCAGGCTGAGCACCGCGTGGGTGGGGATCTTGGCCGCGCGGATCTCGGCCAGCAGCGCCTCGTCGGCGGTGTAGGTCTCCCTGCCCAGTTGCGGGAACGGCTGCAGGATCTCGTAGTCGGCGAACACCTCCGCCCAGGCGGCCACTTCCTCCCCCAGCTCCAGCGGGTGCGCCACGCCGACGACGGCGTCGCCGGGCAGCGTCAGCGGGTCGTCGGCGGCGTCGGCGAAGGTGCGGTCCTCGGCCACGCGCAGGGCGCCGACGAGCCGGCCTGAGGAGTCGTAGTGGCCCCACACGAGGCGGCGGACGATGTGCCAGAGCAGGGGATGCCCGACGAGCAGCCGTTCGAAGTCGGCGGCGCTCCAGCGGCGCCGGTCGGCCATGGCCCGCTCCAGGCGGCGGATGGTGTCGGCGGCGACGGCGCGCACGTCCTTCTTCAGCCCGGCGAAACGCCGGTGGGCGGCGGGCGCGAGCTCGGGGTCGTCGTTGACGCCTGGTTTGGGGAGGTTCTTCAGCCGTTTGCCCGCGGCGTCGGTGACGTACGGCTTGAGCTGCTCGTCGAAGCCGACGACGAACCGCCTGCGGCCGTAGTCGAGGGTGAGGCTGCCGTCGGCGGACAGCCCGAAGGAGGGCACCAGCCGGTCGGCCAGCTCCTGCGGCGTGAGGCCGAGCTCGGCGGCGACCTCGTCCATCTTCTGGCGGGCCCGCTTCTTCAGCCCGCCGAACTTGACCTTCTCCGCGATGCCGTGCAGGTGCATCAGCGCGACCTCGGAGCCGATGCCGGCCAGCAGGTCCAGGCCCGCGACGGCGCGCGCGTGCCCGTTCTCGCCGGGCCAGGCCCTGATCAGCGGAGCCAGCCGGCGTACGGTCTCGTCGTCGCCGATCAGCGCCTGCGCGTCCATGATCCAGCTCTCCTTGGACGGGTGGCCGGCCGCCTGCCAGCGCTGGAACAGCGCCCAGCCGAAGTCCGCGAGGCTGCGGGCGTCGCACGCCTCCCGCACCGCGTCGAGACCGGCGTACGGCTCGCCGGGCCGGGAGATCGCCAGCATGGTGGTGACGTGGCGGGCCGCCTCGGCGGGCAGGGCGCCTGCGTCGCCGCGGAGCTGGATCGGGCTGAGGACCGCGACGTCCGTCCATTCGGGCAGGACGGGCATCCTGGCGGGCAGCGCGTCGAGCGGGTCGGCCGCGAGCAGGTCGCCGATCGCGGCCTCGGCGGCGGGGCCGTAGCCGGCGGCGGCCCGGGTGACGGCGTCGTGACGGCCGGCCGCGACCAGTGCCGTGAGCGCCCGCTCGGCCTGCCGGCGGGCCGCGCCCGGCTTGCCGAGCGCGGCGGGGACGAGCGCCCTGGCGGCCGCGTCGGGGTGGCGGGACAGCCAGGCCAGCGCGGTGGCGCGGACGGACTTCAGCCGGGTCAGCCAGTCGGCCATGAGGAGGGCGATCTCCGGTGCGGCGAACGGGAGCAGCGACGGGCCGGCGCCGCTCGGGCTGTGCCGGGCGGTGTCCAGCAGCAGGGGCAGCGCCGCCAGCTCGAACCTGGCGGCCACCCCGGGCAGCCAGTGGGCCGTGCCCCAGTGCCAGTGGTCGCCAAGCCGCCAGGTGGAGATCAGCGGCGCGGCCAGCTCCTCGGGCCCGGCGATGAACAGCGCGACCACGTCGCTCCAGTCGTACTGCCCGCGGCCGTCGGCGATGTCCTTCCAGGTGCGGCCGTAGACCCGGCGCCAGTGGTCGGGCGGGGCGGCGAGCCAGGCGTCCCGCTCCCCCGGCCCCCACACCACGGAAGGCTCGTCCTGGCAGGCCAGGCCGCTCACCACGACCGGCTTGCGCGTCGTGCGCGGACGGGTCCACGGCGGGCTGACCAGCACCTCGGGCAGGGCCTCCGGCGGCGCGACGGCGACGGCCGGGGCCGAGGCGATCTTGCCGATCCGCCGGGCGGCGGCCTCGCCGAGCGCCGGGACCACCTCGGGCACCAGGTCTCGGTGGGCGAGCACGTGGGCGCGCAGCAGCCCGTCCACGGCCTTGCCCTGGGCTGCGGCGAGCAGGCGCATCGCCCGGCGCGGGAAGCGGGCCGCCGCGTGCAGGAAGGCGGCCTGGGCGTGTCTGGCGTCGATGCGGTCGAGGATCGCCTGCATGGGGGCGTCGCCCGGCAGGTCGGCGAGCACGTCCAGCAGCCGGCGCTCGCTTTCGGCGTCGTAGTACTGGCCGAACCAGCCGATCAGCAGCGGCAGGGCGGCCGCCGGGCCCAGGCCGTCGACGAGCGTGGCGGGCGTGGTCAGGGAGTGCAGCACGTCGGAGCCGTGCACGTGGCCGGCGACGAGCGCGGCCTGCTCCGGCGTGCCGACCGCGGCGAGCATGCGGACGGAGAGCCGCGGGTTGACGCTGCTCACCTCGGCGCAGTCGGCCTCGACCCACGCGGTCTCGGTGGGCGCCAGGAAGGAGGCGGCCACCCGGTGGTGCAGCCCGCCGTCACGGGACGCGGCCAGCGCCGCGACGGCCTCGGCGTACGTGGCGTCGGGCGCGGCCGCGAGGGCGGCGCGGACCCGCGCGGCGGCCTCGATCCGCTTCCAGGCGATCCAGTGGATGGGAGAGCTCGCGTCGTCCAGCCGCCGGACCAGCCAGCCGTGCTCGGTGGGCACCGGGTTCAGGCAGGCCTGCTCGGCCACGGCTGACGCCGCGAACGCCGGGCCCGGTCCCGCCAGCCAGGCGTCGGCGAGCAGCGGCTGCCAGGTCCGGTCCTCGTACGGCAGGGACGCGGACACCACCTCGGCCACCACCGCCGCGCCGAGAGGCGTGGCGGGAGACTCGCCCCCGATGCAGGCGAGGCCGGCCGCGCGCAGCTCGGGGTCGGGGCAGAGCGCCAGCGCGTCGAGGACCTGCTGACGGTGGCCGTCCAGTCTCGCGGCGAGCCGGTCGGGCGCGGTCGGGTCGAGCCGTCTCACCGCCACCTCGACGCCGCCCCGCCGGGGATGGAGCGCGCGCAGCCAGGCCGCCGGCCAGGTCAGCCGGTCCTCGTCGCCCTCGTGTGCGGTCATGCCGATACCTCCACGCCGTGCCGGTCTTCTTGATCGTCAGCGGTGAGTATGGCGGGACCGACCGACAAACCGGCGGCCGTCGTGGCGTCAGGGGGCGGCGGCGAGGATTCCCGCCAGGTAGGCGGCCAGTTCCGCCGGTCGCGACAGCATCACCATGTGGCCGCCGGGCATCTCGTCGGGGGTGACGCCGAGCCGTTCCCCGACGTGGCGGCGGACGAAGTCCGGGGTGAAGAGCCGGTCGTCGCGGCAGAGCAGGTATCGCGTCGGCACGTCCGGCCAGGCCGGCAGGGGCCAGGGCTCGGCGCACGCCCGGTCCATGTTCATGTGGGCGGCGAGCGCGCCGTCGTGGTCCAGCACCCGCCGGGCCAGGTCGCGGGGGACGTCGTGGAAGTAGAGCTCGTGCTCGTCGTCGATGTCGGACGGGGGCCGCCCGCTGCGTTCCCACCAGTCACCCGGCGGCTCGCCGGGAGCCGGGATCATGGCGGTCACCAGGACGAGCGCGGCGGCCGGCACGCGCGCGCAGACGAGCGGGCCGACGAAGCCGCCCCAGGAGTGGGCCACCACCACGAGCGGCCCGCGCCCGGCGACCGCCCGGGCGACGGCGTCGGCGTACTCCCAGAGTCCCGCTTCGGGGTCGGACGTCGGCAGGTCCACCGCGACCGTGTCGTGGCCGCGGTCGCGCAGCTCGGCCTCGACCAGGTGCCAGTCGTAGGCGCTTCCGCCGCCGCCGTGGATGAGCGCGTAAGTCGTCATGCCGGTGCAGACCGGCGGCGGCGCGGAAACTCATCGGACGGCCGCTACGGGGCGGTCTCGGCGGGCCGGCCGTAGGTGACGGAGCGGCGTACGGGTTCGGGCGCCGCGGCGCGCAGGGCGGCGTCGGGGCGTGCGCCGAGCGCGTCGTTCACCGTCGAGAACGCCAGCCGTAACGCGACGAACGCCGTCATCGCGAAGATCTGCCCGTCGCCGAACCCGGCCGCCCGCAGCTCCTCGACGTCCTCCGCTCGGGTGGCGTTGGGGTCGCGGGCCACCTTCCGCGCCCACGCGGCCATCGCCCGCTCGGGCTCCTCCAGCCCGGCGTCGTCGCCGCGCAGCAGCCCGCCCGCCGCCTCGGCCCCGGCGACCGCCGCCAGCCTGGTCCCCCAGGCCAGCGAGCAGTAGGAGTCGCCGATCGTGGAGGCGCACGCGGTGACCAGCACGGCGCGCTGCCGCAGCGTCAGCCCGCCGGCCGCGGCGACCTCGCCGATCAGGCCGAACAGCCTGTCCTGCGCCTCCGGCTGGTGGGCCCACAGCCGGGACAGGTTCATCACGTATCCGTTGTCGGCCAGGTCCTCGTCGTAGAGCCGCTGGGCCGCCTCGCCGAGCTCGGGCTCGGGAAGGAAGTTGCTCATGCCACCGCCAGTGCGTGCCGCGTCGTGCCGGACACCTCGTCCGGCCCTTCAGCATGCCCGCTTCCCGCGCGCCGGCACAGGCCCACTATGCGCCGGCGTCTCCGTCCCCGCGCAGGGCGGCGGCGAAGCGGCGGCCCGGCTCGGGGTCGACGCCGAAGCGGGCGGCGTAACGCTCGTGCGTCTCCGCCCAGCCCTGGTGAGCCTCCTCCTCGGTGACGGTCCGGCCCGACAGGTACGGCTCCAGCCGCGACAGATAGGCGTCCCACCCGCTGGCGGTCTGCGCCGCGAGGCCGAGGTCGTCGATGACGTGCACGAAGACCAGGCGGCAGCCGTCGCCCTCGGCGGTCAGGTCGAAGCTGTACGGCTGGCCGGCGTACGTCCAGGCCAGGCGGCGCGGCGGATCGACCTCGGTCACCTCGACGGTCGCGCCGCCGGCGTCGAAGGTCTCGCCGACCGCCGGCGTCCAGTCGACGGCGGCGGGGAACCAGGCCCGCAGCTCGTCCGGCACGCTGACGGCCCGCCACACGCGCTCGACCGGGAAGGCGAGCACGCGCTCGAAGCGCAGCGCCGGGCGGCCGCCGATGGTCTCCAGGGTGCCGTCGGTCATGGGTTGTCCTCCAGGTGTCGTTCCAGGGCGTCGAGACGCTGGGACCAGAGCATCCGGTAGGGCTCCAGCCACTCGGCGACCTCGGCGAGGGGTTCGGGGCGCAGCGAGTAGACGCGCTGCTTGCCGTGCGTGCGCACGGCGACGAGCCCGGCCTCGCGGAGCACCTTGAGGTGCTTGGACACGCCGGGCTGGCTGAGGTCGAGGTGTTCCACCAGCTCACCGGCGGGCCGCTCACGGGTGCGGAGCAGGTCGAGAATCCGCCTGCGGTGCGGCTCCGCCAAGGCTGCGTAGGCGCTCATGCCCTACATATTGCCAGATGGTTATATGAACGGCAATCCGGCGGGGGCCGCAGCCCCCGCCGGTCCCGCTACAGGAGGATCTTCACGTCGTCGACGCCCGCCTCCACCAGGCTCGCGGTCGAGGCGTCGGCCGCCTCGACGAGCACCCGTACGCTCTGGCCCGCGAACGCGGACACGTCGACCGTCGCGACCGCCCAGGCGCCGTCACGGTCGCTGGCCGCGCCGAGCTGCTGGAACACGGTGCTGGTCGTGCTTCCGACCACCTTGACCCGCAGGTAGTCGGCGCTGGAGGAGTTGCTGCCGTGCGCGAGGTACCAGGAGAACGACAGCTTCGGCGCCCCGGCCGGCAACGTGATCGGCGGCGACTGGATCGAGGTCAGGCCCCCGTCCACGTCGTGGTCGCCGGCCGACGCTCCGGCCAGCCGGCCGGTGACCAGGTCGTTGACGCCGCTGACCGTGGTGCCGAGCTGCTTGGCGCCGCTGGAGGTGGTGGCCTCGGGGTCTCCCCGCTCCCACAGGCCGCTCGTGGCGGTGCCGGCCACGGTCGTCCAGCCCCGGTCGGTCTCGAAGTCGTCCGACCAGACCACGGTGGGCGGCACGGCGGTGGCGATGGTCCAGACCGCGTACGCGATCGCGTCGGCGTTGCGGTCGAGCGCGGTGTCACTGATGTTGGCCGTCGTGTCGCAGGAGCGGTGGTAGCACGGGTCGAAGGCCTGCCCCGCCGTGCCGCCCCACAGCTGCGCCTGGGCGCTGCTCTTGACGCCCTCCGCGCCGGTGAAGGTGCCGCCGGCCGGGATGCCCTGGGAGATGAACGGGCCGTAGTCCGAGCGGCCGTCGAAGTCGGTGCCGCGCGTGGGCACGCCGATCGAGGTGAAGTAGTCCTGCAGCACCCGTTCGAGCTCGGCGGAGCCGGCCGGGCCGGGGCCGGAGCCTACGCCGTCGGAGTTGTCGCCGTCGTAGATGAAGTAGCCGGCGTTGGGCGAGCCGACCATGTCGAAGTTGAGGTACCCCTTGATCTTGGCGCGTTCGGTCGCGGCCAGGTTGGTGACGTAGTACTGCGAGCCGCGCAGTCCCAGCTCCTCGGCGCCCCACCAGGCGAAGCGCAGGTGCTTGGCAGGCTGGAGCGCCTGCCGGGAGACCTCCAGCGCGGTCTCCAGGATCGCGGCGCTGCCGGAGCCGTTGTCGTTGATGCCGGGACCCGCCGTCACGCTGTCGAGGTGGGCGCCGATCATGAGGACGTCGTTCGCGTTGCCGCCGGGCCAGTCGGCGATGACGTTGTAGCCGGTGGCGCCGTTGTAGGTGAACGACTGCAGGGTGGTGGTGAACCCGGCCGCGTCGAGGCGGCCTTTGACGTAGTTGGCCGAGGCGAGGTAGCCCGGCCGGCCGTGGGCGCGGTTGCCGCCGTTGGCGGTGGCGATGCTCTGTAACTGGGTCAGGTGCGCTTTGACGCCGGCCAGTGGGATGTCGGGCACGGCGAGCGCCGCCGAGGCCGGCGCGGGCGCGACGGTGAGGGCGCCGGCCAAGGCCAGGGTCACGGTGGTGAGTGCGGCGAGCAGACGTGATCTCATGCCATTCCTTTTGGGTCTGACGGGACGAGACAATTCCCCCGCGATGGTGCTGTAAGGAACGTAATGGCACACGGGGAAGTCGCCTAGACCCGATCTCGTCCCGGCCCGGCGGCCCGGGCCGGGACGGCGTCAGCTCACCGGACGGGCGCCGGCGTCACCAGGCGCGGGTGCGGCCGAACCACACGTTGCGCGCCCGGAAGTAGGTGTTGCCGGAAGGGCCCGGCTGCTGGCTCCAGAGCGCGTCGCCCGGCTCGATCCCGGAGGCCCAGGACCCCATCTGCAGGTTGATGATCAGGTACTGCGGTACGCCGGCCCAGCCCACGCCCCGGTGGGTCGCCTGCCACACGCCGTCGAAGTAGTAGTCGAGCAGGACGTCGTCGCCGTCCTTCTCCATCCAGAGCCGGTACTTGTGCCAGGCGTCGGGGTCGTGGCCGCTGAGCCGCGTGCGCTCGGCGGGGTCGTTCTCGCCGGCGTCCTTGGTCCAGGTGTTGAACAGGTTCGTGGAGTCGCCGACGTACTCGAGGATGTCGCTCTCCGGGGGCCAGTCCGGCGCGATCCCGGTGGTCCAGAAGGCGGGCCAGATGCCCTGGCCGGTCTGCGTACGGAACTCGCCCTCGATGTCGTACTCGGGGAACTGGTCGTTGACGAGGATCTGCTCCTTGGCGTGGACGGCGCCGGAGTGGTACCAGAGCGGCGCGTGCGGCGGGCTCGCGCTCTGCCCGTCAGGCTGGGCGAGCCGGGTGGCCGTGAGGGTGAGCACGCCGCCGGAGAGCGAGACCTTGCTGCTGAGCATCTTGGCGGCGCCGTTGTGGACGTCGCCCCAGGGATAGCCGTGGTTCCATTCCTGGGCGAAGGCCGTGGCGCTGGCGAAGGAGGACTTCTCGACGAGGTTCTCCCACGTCGCCGCCGCACGGGCTTCGGCCGGGACGAGCGACGGACCTAACAGGGCGCTCGCGGCCGCCGCCGAACCCATGGTGATGAGCCTGCGCCGGTTGATCGATTCCTCGGGCATGTGGTCCTTTCTGCCGGTACGGACGAAGATCACTACACCACATCCGCGATAACATGACAGCAGGTGTCGGGTTTCGGGGGGAAGGTTGATGCTTTCGTACGACACCGAACCAAGGACCTCGATGCACGAGACACCAGAAGAGCTGAAGCAGCTCCAGTCCCTCCTCGACGCTTCGCTCTCCCGCTCCACCACGCACCTCCGCTCGATCGTCTCCGAGCGCACGCTCACCGCCGAGCAGCTCACCCAGGTCCTGACCGGCATGTGCACGCTCGCCCTGTCGACCGTGACGGCGAAGGGCGAGCCGCGGATCAGCGGCGCGGACGGGCACTTCCTGCACGGCAGGTGGCACTTCGGCACCTCGCGCGACGCCGCCAAGGCCCGCCACCTCGCCGCCCGTCCCGCCGCCAGCGTCGCGCACCTGCGCGGGGAGGACCTCGGCGTGTTCACGCACGGCACCGTGGAGGTCCTCAACCCCCTGGACGGCGAGCCTCACCCGGACTGGCCGGAGCTGCTCGCGTACTTCAAGGACTTCTACGGCGCCGACGCCTTCGACTGGGAGAAGGACGTCGTCTACTACCGGCTGCGTCCGCACTGGATGACGGTGTACGCCCCCGACTTCGCCAAACTGACGGCGTCCTAGCGTCCGGCGTCGTTCACCAGGACGCGCGCCAGGACGAAGGTGACGAGCCCGGCGATGACCACCGACAGCAGGCCGACGCGCAGGCTGACGAGGTCGGCGACGAACCCGACGAGCAGCGGCGACAGCAGGAACCCGCCGCGCAGCAGCCAGCTCACGACGGTCAGGCCGGTGCCGGGGGGCAGGCCGGGCAGCTCGTCGGCGGTGTGCATGGCGGCGGGCACGAGGGTGGCCGTGCCGAGCCCGGCGAGGACGAACCCGGCCAGTGCCGACGGAACGGATGGCACGGCCAGCGCGGCGCCCATCCCGGCGGCGGCCAGGAGGCCGCCCAGGCGGGTCACCGTCCGCTGGCCGAACCGGTCCACCACGCGGTCGCCGGACAGCCGGCCGATGGTCATGGCGGTCTGGAAGGCGACGACGGCGAGGCCGGCGGTGGCGGCGTCGGCGTGCAGGCCGGTCAGGTAGAGGGCGCCCCAGGACGCGCCGGCGTCCTCGACGAGCGCGCCGCACGCGGCCAGCAGGCCGAGCGCGGCGAGCATCCACACGGCGGGCCGCGCGAACGACCGCCGCCCGGCCGGAGCCACCGGATCGCCGCCGTCGACGGCGGCCGGGTGACCGTGGGCGGCGGCCGGGTGGCCGCCGCCGGTGGCCGGGTGGCCGCCGCCGGTGG
>NZ_BAAJOU010000005.1:0-70949 GCF_057536035.1 Nonomuraea sp. B208 | reverse complement strand
CGAGCAACGCCAGCAGGCCGCCGAGCGCGATGATCGCGCCGCTCGCCCAGAGCAGGCTCATGAACGGGTTGACCGCGACGCGCAGCACCGCCGTCCTGCCGTCCTCGCCGGCGTCCGTCACGGAGACGTACAGGTCGTGGAGGAGCACGCTGCGGACGGCCGGGCGGGCGACCGGCGGGCCGCCGCTCGCGGGGTAGGTGGTCAGCGACGGGCGCAGGACGTCCACGATCGTGCCCTCGCGGGCGGCGCTGACCACGGCGGTGACCGTCGTCGCGGCGGCGTGGGCGTCGCGTTCGACCGCTTCGAGCCGTACGGTGTAGCCGCCCGCCAGGACCGATCCGCCGGTCCACACCCGGGCCGTGGCCTCCTCGGCGTAGCCGGAGGAGGCGGCGACGGCGACGGCGGCCAGGGCGATCCCGGCGTGCGCCACGAGCCCGCCCGCACGGCGCAGCCCCATCGGCTCGCCGCCGGTCCGAGCGAGCAGCCGCCCGGCGACCGCGGCCAGCACGAACGCCGCCAGCCCGAACGCGGCCAGCGCCATGACCGGCGGCGGCCCGGTGAACGCCAATGCGGCCACGGTGCCGGCGCCCACACCCAGCGGCCAGGCCAGCCCGCGCCCCACCCCCGCGGCAGCGCCCCCGAGCCGCTCCCCCAGCGCCGTGCCGTCGCGCCGCTCCCCCGCGGCCATGCCGTCATGCCGCTCCCCCGCGGCGGTGCCGGCGCGCGGGTGGCGGGTGCGGGCGGCGGCGCCCATCAGGGCGAGCAGGGCCAGCAGGCCCGGGACCAGGGTCCCTTCGTAGTACGGCGGTCCCGCCTCCGGCCGCTCGCCCCGCAGCAGCTCCACGGCCGGCGGGAGCAGGAGGCCGAGCAGCACCGTCCCGGCCAGCACGGCGAGCAGCGTGCAGCCGAGCAGCAGCAGCGGATCCGGGCGCGCGGGGTGGCGGGGCTCGCGCCGGGCGAGCAGCGCGCGGGCCCCCACGAGCGTCACCGCCAGCACCCCCAGCAGGGCGGCCCCCGCGAGCGCGGTCACCGGCAGCACGGTCACCGGCAGCGCCGTCCCGGGCGGCGCGGCGTCGTACGCGGCCAGGAACATCCCGAGCGGCACCAGCAGGAACGCGGCCAGCGCCAGCGGCGCCACCCAGGGCCGCATCGCGCGTGACGGGGCCGCGTGCAGCAGCGCGGTGGCCAGCAGCCACGGCATCAGGGCCCCGTTCTCGGCCGGGTCCCACTCCCAGGAGCCGCCCCACCCCAGCGCCCGGTACGACCACCACGCCCCGAGCACGATCCCGGCGGTCAGCGGCACCCAGGCGGCCAGCGTCCAGCGCCGGATCGTCCCGATCTCGGTCCGGCCGGTGACCAGGCAGGCCACGCCGTGGCCGAAGGGCACGGCGAGCGCGGCCGAGCCGAGGTGCAGCAGCGCGCCGGGGCCTGGCCCGTCGGCGGCGGCCGGGACGACGGGCCGCCCGGTGAGGGCGCTGACGGCGAAGAACACGGCGCACACCAGCATGACGGACGCCATCGCGACGGACCGGAGCCGGTCGCCAGGCCGGTGCCGCCGCCCCGCGACGGCGGCGACGCCGGTGAGGGCGAGCAGCCACAGCAGCAGCGACGCTTCGAGCGCCGACCACAGGCTCGTCACCGTGTCGGAGAGCGGCACTCCGTGCCCCCGCTGCCCGCTCGGCTCGTGCCCGATCAGCCCGGCCACCTGGAGCGCCACGGCCAGCACCGCGCACCCGAGCGCGGCCCGCCCGGCCCGTACGGCGAGGGCCGCGGGACGGCCGCGCCGCCAGGCGAGAGCGGAGACCAGCGAGGCCGCCAGCCCGCACCACAGGGCGGCGGTGCCGAGCGCGGCGGTCACGTTCGCTCGATTCGGCTCGCGGGCACGGCTTCCTCCCGTGACGAGGTCGGCGGGGGAAGCAGTTCCATGATCGCGTCTCGGGCAAGCAGGGACAAGTTTCCCCAGATCGCTGGCGTGGCGAGCCGCCCGGCCCCGGCATGCGGCCGGTCAGGCGGGGCAGGCTACCGGATGGGGGAAGCACGCCGGGGGGAACGGGGGCCTGATGGGCAACGCCGGGGACACGAACGGGCGGGCCGCCCGCCGCGACGCGGACGCGCCGCCGGGCGGGCCGTGGCGGCTGCTCGGCAAGCTCATGGAGGGGTTCCTGCTGGGCGTGGTCGTCGTCAGCCTCGCACGGCGCGCGTTCGCCCGAGGAGAGCGCCGCCGCCCGTGACGCGGGGCGGCGGCGGGGTCAGCCCACGATGATGCCGGCGTCGGAGAGCACGGCGAGGAACAGGCCGGTGCACAGCAGCGCGACCGGCCACACCTTCTGCGAGAGCGCCACCAGGATGCCGGCGAGCAGGGCGACGAGGGCGAGGATGCCGAGGGGGTCCATGCGATGGCTCCTGCCCGGGAAACGCCTACTCAGGCACGCCGTTCTCCTGCCGTTCCCGCGCGGCCAGCCGGGCGCGCTGCGGCTCCACCGTGTACGCGGGATCGTTCGCCGAGGCGACGCCCGCGTGGAAGACGCCGAACCGGGTGCAGGCGGAGCCGGCCAGCAGCGCGGCGCCCGCAACGACGGCGGCGGCCCGGCTGCGGCGGCCGGCGGTCGCGCCGAGCAGCGCCCCCGCCGCCGACAGCACCTCGCCGAGCCGGGCCAGGCGGCCCTTGCCCTGCTTGAGCGGCTCGGCGACCGGGCCGAGCCGGCGTTCCATGCGCAGGGCCGCGGCCGCCTCCAGGGCGGTGCCGAGCAGGGCCGTGCCGCGGGCCGGGCCCGCCTCGGCGAGCGGCGCGGCGAGCAGCCCGAGCCCGCCGGCCGCGGCCATGGCCGACCCGGCGAACAGCAGCGGCAGCTCGCGGTGCCCGTCGTGCCAGAGCGGGACGGCGGTGTCGGCGACCAGCACCGCCGTGTACGTGGCGACCGCCGCCCCGGTCAGCCCTGCCCCGGCGCTCGCGGCCCGGCCGAGGCGCGGGAACAGGCCGGTGACGGCGGTGACGGCGGCGAGCCCGGCCTGCGGGCCGTACGCGCTGAGGATCCAGGTGCCGACACTCATCGGCGAGGTCACCTTGAACACCCGCAGCATGTTGACGAACCTGGCCGGCTTGCCGAGGTCGTGGATGAGGGCGTAGAAGGAGCCGCCGATCGCGCACAGGGCTCCCACCTTGCCGGCCCGCGCCAGCAGCGGCCGGCCGGTCAGCTCGGCCGCCTCCCCCAGGATCGAGGAGGCGCCCGCCAGGCCGCCGAGGAACAGGTAGCCGGCGATGTCGTAGTCGTGCCACGTCGGCTCGTTGAGCACCGGAAGCCCGTAGTAGGAACGGAAGTCGGCCTCCGGGACCATCGCCCGCTCGCCGCGCCGCCGCTCGCCCCGCCACCGGCCCTCACGCCTGTCGCGCCGCCCGCCGCCGCGCGGCTCGCGTCCGCCCGCCGAGCCCACGACGGCCTCGCGCTCGGGCCGCAGCGCGAGGTCGTCGTCCATGCGGACGTCGGTCTGGTCGCCCGGTCGGTCCTCGCTCACGTGCGGCTCCCCCATGTGGCCGCGGCGATGCCGGCCAGCAGCACGGCCGCGGCGATGCCCGCCTGCCGCCACATCGACGGCAGGTCCCTCGTCGTCACCACCGGGTCCGGCGGCAGCCCGTACACCTCGGGCTCGTCCAGCAGCAGGAAGAACGCGCCCGTGCCGCCGACGCCGTCGTCCGGGTCGTGGCCGTACAGGCGGGCGGAGTCCACCCCCGCGGCGCGCACCTGCTCCAGCCGGCGCGCGGCGCGCTCGCGCAGCTCGTCCAGCTCGCCGAACTGGATGGAGTCGGTGGGGCAGCTCTTGGCGCAGGCCGGCTCCTGGCCGACGCCGAGCCGGTCGTAGCACAGCGTGCACTTGGCCGCGACGCCCGTGCTCTCCCGCTTGCCGATCACCCCGTACGGGCAGGCGGGCACGCAGTAGCCGCACCCGTTGCAGACGTCGTCCTGGACGACGACGGTGCCGAACTCGGTGCGGAACAGCGAGCCGGTGGGGCAGACGTCCAGGCAGGCCGCGTGGGTGCAGTGCTTGCACACGTCGGAGGCCATGAGCCAGCGGAAGTCCATCCCGCCGACGCCGGGCTCCTGGCGGCCGAGCGGCTCGGGCTGCTCGATGAACGCGACGTGCCGCCAGGTGTCGGCGCTCAGGCTCAGCGTGTTGTCGTAGGACATGCCGGTGAAGGTCATCCCGTCGTCCGGGACGTGGTTCCACTCCTTGCAGGCCACCTCGCACGCCTTGCAGCCGATGCAGACGCTGGTGTCGGTGAAGAAGCCCATCCGCTGCGGGTGGGTGGTGTAGCCGCTCGCGGTCGCCGGGTCGGCGCTCATCAGATCTCCATGCCGGTGTGCTCGGTGACGCCCGCCCGGAGCTGCTGGTCGCGGACGAGATAGGTCAGGCCGGGGCCGCGCGGACGGCGGCCCGGCCGGATGTCGGCAGAGAACGCCTTGACCTCCTGGATGTGGGAGTTCGGGTCGAGGGTGATCGACGACAGCTCGTTGGCGGCGTCGCCCGTGACCACGCCGTTCGGCCCGAAGTGGAACGGCAGCCCGATCTGGTGCACGACCTTGCCGTCGAGGTACAGGACGGGCATCCTGCGGGTGACCAGCACCCGCGCCTCGATGGCGTTGCGGGCGGTGACGATCGTGGCCCAGTCGCCGTGCACGAGCCCGCGCTCGGCGGCCAGCTCGGGCGAGACCTCGCAGAACATCTCCGGCTGCAGCTCGGCCAGGTAGGGCACGGTGCGGCTCATCGCGCCCGAGGTGAAGTGCTCGGTCAGCCGGTAGGTGGTGACGACGTACGGGTAGAGCGCCGCGCCGGGGTCGTCGCCGCTGGGGTTGGCGCGGTTGTGCTCGTGCGGGAAGAGCATGCGGGCCGGGTTGCGCTGCTGGTCCGGGTGGAGCGGGTTGCGCACCGGCGAGTCCTGCGGCTCGTAGTGGACGGGCAGCGGGCCGTCCACCACCCCGGCCGGGGCGAACAGCCAGCCCTTGCCGTCGGCCTGCATGATGAACGGGTCGATGCCGGAGAGCGCGTCGTGGCCGGTGGCGTCCGGGGCCGGCCGGTAGTCCGGCGGCTTGGTGGCGTCGAAGTCGGGCACGTCGTAGCCGGTCCAGCGGCCCTGGGCGGCGTCCCACCAGACGAGCTTCTTGCGCTCGCTCCAGGGGCTGCCGTCGGGCCGGGCCGAGGCCCTGTTGTACATCAGCCGCCGGTTGTCCGGCCAGGCCCAGGCCCATTCGGCGGCGAGCCAGTTCTGCTCCTCGGCGGGCTTGCGGCGGGCGGCCTGGTTGACGCCGTCCTTGTAGACGCCGCAGTAGATCCAGCAGCCGCACGAGGTGGAGCCGTCCGGCTTGAGCGCGGAGTAGCCGGGCAGCGGGTCGCCGTGCTCGTCCCAGCCGTTGATCTCGGCGAGCACGGCCTCGGCGATCGGCTCGCCATGGCTGCCCTCGACCGGGTAGTCCCAGGTGAGGTCGAGCACCGGCGCGTCCATCGGGTCGGTGGAGCCGGCCAGTTTCTCCCGGATGATGCGACCCAGGTGGTACATGAACCACAGCTCGCTGCGGGCGTCGCCGGCCGGTTCGACGGCCTGGTGGTGCCACTGCAGCATGCGGTTGGTGTTGGTGAAGCTGCCGCTCTTCTCGGTGTGGGTGGCGGCCGGCAGGAAGAACACCTCGGTGCCGATGTCCTCGGTGCGCAGCTCGCCGGTCTCGATCTCCGGGCCGTCCTTCCACCAGGTGGCCGACTCGATGAGGTTGAAGTCGCGCACCACCAGCCAGTCCAGGTTGGCCATGCCGAGGCGCTGCATCTTCGCGTTGGCCGAGCCGACGGCGGGGTTCTCGCCGAGCAGGAAGTAGCCCTTGCAGGAGCCTTCGAGCTGGGCCATCACGGTGTCGTACGTGCTGTGGCTGCCGGTGAGCCTGGGCAGCCAGTCGAAGCGGAAGTCGTTGTCCGCGCGGGCCGACGGCCCCCACCACGCCTTCAGCAGGCTGACCAGGTAGTTGGGCATGTCGGCCCAGTAGCCCTTGTGCGCGGCGTCGGCCATGAGGAAGGCGTTCAGCGTCTCGTGCCGGTGGGCGTGCGGCATGGGGATGTAGCCGGGCAGCAGGTTGAACAGGGTCGGGATGTCGCTGGAGCCCTGGATGCTGGCGTGCCCGCGCAGCGCCTGGATGCCGCCGCCGGGCCGGCCCATGTTGCCGAGCAGGAGCTGCAGGATGCAGGCGGTGCGGATGAACTGGGAGCCGTCGCTGTGCTGGGTCCAGCCGACCGCGTAGACGAACTCGGCGGTGCGCTCGGGCCCGGAGTTCTCCGTCAGGTGGCGGCACACCCGCTCGAACAGCTCCGGCGGGATGCCGCAGGCGCGCTCGACCAGCTCCGGCGTGTAGCGGGCGAAGTGGCGCTTCAGCACCTGGAAGACGCAGCGCGGGTCGGTCAGGGTCTCGTCGCGGCGCGGGGTGCCCTCCATCGAGTGGCCGATCGCGCCGTGCGTCTCGGAGCCGCCGGCCACGTGCTCGTCGTAGTCGGTGTCGTAGGCCTCGTCGCGCCGGCCGGAGGCGGCCACGGTGAGCATGCCGTCGTACTGCCAGGTCTCGCTGGAGTAGTGGCGGTGGGTCGCGTCGAAGCCGGAGAACAGGCCGTCGAGGTCCTCGCTGTCGCGGTAGTCCTCGCGCAGGATGGTGGACGCGTTGGTGTAGGCGAGGACGAACTCGCGGAAGTACAGCTCGTTGCTCAGGACGTGGTTGATGATCCCGCCGAGGAAGGCCACGTCGGAGCCGGCCCTGATGGGCACGTGCAGGTCGGCCAGCGCGCTGGTACGGGTGAAGCGCGGGTCCACGTGGATGATCACCGCGCCGCGCGCCTTGGCCTCCATCACCCACTGGAAGCCGACCGGGTGCGCCTCGGCGAAGTTCGAGCCCTGGATGATCACGCAGTCGGAGTGCTGGAGGTCCTGGAGGAACGTGGTCGCGCCGCCGCGCCCGAACGACGTGCCGAGCCCGACCACCGTGGAGCTGTGGCACACGCGGGCCTGGTTCTCGATCTGCACCACGCCGAGCGAGGTGAGCAGCTTCTTGATGAGGTAGTTCTCCTCGTTGTCCAGCGTGGCGCCGCCCAGGCTGGCGATGCCCATCGTGCGGGCGGTGCGCTTGCCGGCCTTCTCCCACTCCCAGGTCGCCCGCCGGGTGCCGATGACCCGGTCGGCGATCATGTCCATGGCCTGGCCGAGGTCGATCTCCTGCCAGTCGGCGCCGCCCGGCGGCCGGTAGAGCGCTTGGTACAGGCGGCTCTCGCCGGTGGTGAGCTGGAGCGTGGCCGCGCCCTTGGGGCACAGCCGGCCCCGGCTGACCGGGGAGTCGGGATCGCCCTCGATGTGCACGACCCGCTCGTCCTTGACGTAGACGTTCTGCGCGCAGCCCACCGCGCAGTACGGGCACACCGACTTGACCACGCGGTCGGCCGTGGCCGTACGCGCCGTGAGGTGGTCGGTGCGCGCCGACCGCACCGCCGCGCCCCGGCCGGTCCGGTCGGGGCCGGTGAGCTGCCGCAGGAGCGGCCAGGAGCCCAGCGCGCCAGGGAGCTTCCCAGGTGGCTTCATGGTCATCGGCCCTCTTCCGCGGCCCGCTCGCTCCGGGCCCTGCTGCGGACCCAGGCGTGCACGTCCTCCCGTGCGACGGGGTTGACCTCACGCGGGTTGACCAGGCGCTGGGTGCGGGAGCGCAGCATGCCGGGCCGCTGCCGCTGGGCGCGGGTGACGGTGCCGCCGCCGTCGGCCGGGATGCCGGTCGCGACGAGGTACACCTGCCCGGCGGGGACGTCCAGCCGCCGGGCGATCTCGCCGTAACCGTGCCCCAGGCCCAGCAGCCGCAGCACCTGCTCCTTGCTCGGCATGTCACCGCCTCCGCCTCGTCCGTCTCGTCCGTGGGTCGCAGATCGTCCCGTTCCCGGTCGTAGATCGACGGAAAACCATCGACCCGCCCGTACGGGTGCATGTTCCGGCAAAGCGGCGGGGTATAGATGCCGCGTGACGGCGGAGACGGGCGTACGGGTCAGGCCGGTGGCGGGGCACATCGGCGCGGAGATCGACGGGGTGGACCTGGCGGAGGGGCCGGACGACGCGGCCGTCGCGGCGATCAGGCAGGCACTGCACCGGTGGAAGGTGGTGTTCTTCCGCGGGCAGCGGCTCGACCACGCCGGGCACGTCGCCCTCGCCCGCCGCTTCGGCGAGCCGGTGGTGTCACGCCGGCGCGGCTCGGCGTCGCCCGAGGGGTTCCCCGAGGTCGAGACCACCGCCGACCGGCTGGAGCTGGCCGGCCGGTACGGCATGGAGCGCGAGGAGTGGCTGGAGCGGCGGCGGCACTCGCACCTGCGGGGCTGGCACTGCGACCACGGCGCGCGCATCGACCCGCCGGCCGCGACGATCCTGCGGGCCGAGAGCGTGCCCGCGTACGGAGGCGACACGACGTGGGCGAACCTGGCCGCCGCCTACGCCGGGCTCTCGGAGCCGGTGCGCCGCTTCGTGGACGGCCTGCGCGCCGAGCACCGCCTCGGCGTCGGCTACCAGCCGCGCGCCCGCGACGACGCCTACCTGCGGCACCTGCTCTCCCACCAGATCGCGACCCTGCACCCGCTGGTCCGGGTCCATCCGGAGACGGGGGAACGGGTGCTGTTCGTCAACGGCTACTACCTGGAGCGCGTCGCGGAGGTCTCCAGGCTGGAGAGCGGGCCGCTGCTGGAGCTGCTGC
The DNA here is from genome assembly GCF_057536035.1 of Nonomuraea sp. B208. Classification (NCBI taxonomy): domain Bacteria; kingdom Bacillati; phylum Actinomycetota; class Actinomycetes; order Streptosporangiales; family Streptosporangiaceae; genus Nonomuraea; species Nonomuraea sp. B208. Next base: position 62,205 of record NZ_BAAJOU010000005.1, on the reverse strand, counting down.
TGGGGCAGGCGACCCGCCCGGAGTACACCGTGCGCTTCCGGTGGGAGCCCGGCGACGTGGCGTTCTGGGACAACCGCGCCACCATGCACCTCGCGCCCGCCGACACCGCGCATCTCGCGCAGCCGCGCGTGATGCACCGGGTCATGCTGCACGGCGAGGTCCCGGTCGGCGTGGACGGCCGCCCCTCGGAGCCGATCACCGGTCCCCCGCCGGGGACGTGGTGAGCCCGGGCCCGGTCAGGACCGGCCGCGGCCGGTGAGGGCGTCGCGGATGCGGTCCACCAGCCCCGCCCCGGGCATCAGCAGGCGGTTGCCCGGCGGGGTGTCCGGCGCGGAGGGGTGGGGGCGGGTCGGGGCCGTCTTCTTGGCCCGTTCGACCTTCGCGCCCAGCTCTTCGAGCTGTTCCTGGTCGCAGGCCGCGCGCAGGCGGGGGAACAGCTCGTCCTCCTCCTCGCGGAGGTGGTGGCGGACCTCGGCCATGAGCCGGTCCAGCACGGGCCAGAACCGGTCGTCGCCGGGCTCCAGGTGTTCGAGGTCCTGCATCGTCCGCTCGGCCGCGGCGTGCTCGGCGATCTCTTCGTCGGCCAGCTCGTCGCCGCCGGGCACGTGCTCGCGCACGGCCGGGTAGAGGTACTGCTCCTCGGCGACGGAGTGGCGGACGAGCTCGATGACGACGTTCTCGGCCAGCAGCTTGGGCCGCTCGCCGATGGCGCCCCGCAGGTCTTCGAGCTCGGAGAACATCTGCTCGACCTCGCGATGGTCGTGCGTCAGCACCTCGATGACGTCACGCTGCTCGGCCATGTCGGCTCCTTCGTGTCCTGGGGCAGGGCTCTCCTCGTTCCCGCAAAATGTCCGGTTTATTTGGAATTATCCGAGGTAGTGGCCGCACGACGCCCGGCCGGCAGGGCGGGCGAAGACGCGACGTTCCGTGGGAGGTGAACATCATCCTCGTCGTGGCACTGGCCATCCCGATCCTGGCCCTGATCGGCCTGATGCTCATGCAGGTCCTGGAGGAGACGCTGCTGGACTCCTCCGCCCCGGCATCCGGCCCCCGTACCCCCGAAGGCGTCTCCCCCGGAACCGGCTCCCCGGCTCCCGCGGACGTCGAACGCCCCGGCTCCCCCGCGAGCACCCCAAGCACCCCGAGCACTGCTGGCACCGCGAGCACTCCGCACGCCCCGCGCCGGCGCCCGCAACACCGGGCGGCGCACCGGTTGCCGATCCCGCGCCCGCGCCGTCCCGAGCGGCGGGCCCTCCACCCCGTCCTCCCGCGCCCGACGGACCCGGTTCCCGCGGCCTCGGTTCCGGCGGACTCAACTACCGCGGACTCGGACTCCGTGGATGCGGTTCCCGCGGTCCCGGTTCCGGTGGCCGCCGAGAGCGGCGCATGAGCGCAGCCCGGGGTCGCGCCGTCCGCGCGCCCCGGGCTCACGCCCGCCCCCGCCCCCCGCCTTCAAGGCCGCGTCTAAGGCTTCGTCAAGCGGACCAGGAAGCCGTCGTGGTCGGTGTGGCTCAGGCCGTACTTGCCGGTGCTGCCGAACGTGAGGTCGTTGCTGAAGATCACGTGCTGCACGTCACCGTCGCCCTTGCGGATGTGGCCGGCCGGCACACAGTTCTGGGCGTTCTCCGGGTCCGAGGTGTCGTACTCGAGGTTGAAGTCGCCGCCGACGACGGTCCGGCCCGAGATCCCCTCCGCCGACCTGATCGCCGGCACCGCGCTGAACATCAGCGCCCGGCACTGCGCCAGCGCGATCGGCTCGCTGGACGAGCTCAGGTGGGTGGCGCACGCCAGGTGGTCGCCGATCGCGTACGCGCAGGCGAACGTGCGCTTCTCGGTGCCCCCGTCCTGCGTGGTGTACTCGCCGGCCCAGCCGTTGACGCCCTGCCAGAGCGCGGCCGGAACCCGGCCGAGCACGGCGTTGCCGAAGCTGTCGCCGTTCGTGCAGGTGATCGGCGCGCCGGTCTGCTTGTTCAGCGCCGGGTAGAACAGCGAGTACGTCCAGTCGTCCGGCCACGCCTCGGCGAGCGACGGCTGCAGGTAGGCCGGCAGGTCCCCGGGCGCAGATCTCGTTGAGCGTCACCAGGTCGGGCGCCAGGTAGTAGATCAGGTCGCCGCCCTCGTAGACGGCCTGACCCCCGGCGTAGCAGCCCGCGTGCCCGCTGTTGCAGAGGTTGAGCTGGAGCTCGTGGAAACGGCGGGCGGCCAGTGTCCCCGCGCGCCCTTCCCGCGCGGCGCCGGCGGGAGCGACGGCGCGGGCCCGGCCGGCGCGGGCGCGGGCGGTCTGCGCGGCGGCCTCGGCGCCCATCGGCGCGACGGCGCTGACGGGCAGCGGCCCGACCGTGACGGGGGCGGGCGCGGCGGCCGCCGGGGGAGCCAGGGCCAGGACGAGCCCGCACACGGCGGCCACGGCGGCCGTCAGGCGGCGGGCGGAACGCGGGATCCTCACGGGAGGTCGCCTCCTTCCGACGCGATCGATGGTGTCCGGCGGGAGGGGCCGTGCGGTAGAGCCTTTACCTCTGGCCGCAAACACGACAAATGCCATATTTCGGGTTGACGGTCCAGTGCCCCCGTGGTGTCGTACGAGGTGACAGGCGCAGTCAAGGCGTGAGGGACCGGATGGGGACGCTGAGGATCCATTTCACCGCCGGCGACCTGGCCCGCGTCACCCTCGCCGACCAGCCCGACCCCCTCTGGGAGGTCGTCTTCACCCGCTTCCGGCTCCGCGACCGGGTGCGCCCGCTGACCTTCCGTCCCTGGTTCTCGGCCCTGCACGCCGAGCCGGCCAGGACCGCCCGCATGCGGTCCGGCGCGCAACTGCTCGACGTGCTCGCCCCTGCCGGGCCGTACTTCCCCGACTTCCTCACCCCGTACGAGGCCGGCCGCGGCCTCGGCCACGGGCTGGAGGCGCTGCGCCGCACCCCCAGGCGGCGGCTGGCCACCGAGCTCCGCCGGCTCGCCCGGCACCGGCCGCTGCCGGGCTGGGCCAGGCCGCTCGCCGAGGGCGACGCCGGCGCGCTCGGCGGGCTCGCCGACGCCCTGCGCGACTACCACGCCGCCGCCGTCGCCCCGTTCCAGGAGTCCGTCGACGCCGCCTTCGCCGCCGACCGCGAGAGCCGCGCGAGGGACGTGCTCGGCGGCGGCGTCGAGGCGCTGCTCGCCGGGCTCGGGCCGCTGATTGCGCTGGACGCCGCCCGTCCTCGAGGTCGACTACGTCCGTGGACCAGGACCTGACGCTGGGCGGGCGCGGGCTGCGCCTCGTGCCGTCGTACTTCTGCCAGCGCACGCCGCTGTCGATGGCCGACCCCGGGCTGCCGCCGGTGCTGATCTACCCGATCCAGCAGCGGCACCGGTGGCGGCCGGCCGCCCGGCGGACCGGCGCGGGCCTGAGCGCGCTCATGGGCGCCAGCCGCGCGGCCGCGCTGCAGGCGCTCGACCACGGCGCCACCACCACCCAGCTCGCCCGCATGCTGGGCGTCTCCCCCGCCACCGCCAGCCGGCACGCCACCGTCCTGCGCGAGGCCGGGCTGATCGAGACCCGCCGCGACGGCACCGCCGTCCTGCACACCCGCACCACGCTGGGGACGGCCCTGCTGGAGGGCGAGATCACCGCGAGCCCACCACCGGACCTGGCGGCCGTCAGGGGAAGGTGATCACCCGGCGGACCCGGCGGCCGTCAGGGGAAGGTGATCACCCGGCGGACCCGGCGCCGGTCGCCTCCAGCACCGGGGGCGCATCGTCCAGGCCGATCGGCGTCACCCGCGGCAGGATGCCATGCCGCGCCGTGGGGCCTCGTGCCGACACGAGGCCCCACGCCTTTACGTTGTAGATCAGATCAGCGGTCGCTGGAGACCGCGCGGTAGTGCAGGTCCTGGACGTACGGCGTCGCGCTGATCGTGTACGGCGAGACGACCTTCGCCACCGTCGCCGAGTTCCGGGTGACGGTGGCCGAGGCGGTTCCCGGCTTGAGCGGGAACGTCCGGGCCGACACCCCGGCGGGCGCGTCGTAGGTCTGCGTCGTGCCGCCCACCGTGACCGACACCTTGGCCGCGGCCGTGAGCATGCTCAGCACCTCGACCGTGTCACGGGCCGCGGTGCTGCCGCCACGCAGCTTCATCAGCTTGGTCTGCGCGTACGCGGGCGCCGCCGCGACCGGCTGGAGGCGATGGGTGAGGTAGGCCACGTCGTTGGTGATCTTCGGGCAGCCGAGCTTGTAGCAGGTCAGATAGTAGGCGTTGATGTCCAGGTAGGTCCATCCGGCGTTCCTGGAGGGGGCGAACTGGGTGTTCTCGGAGTAGTCGTTCCAGGTGGTGAGCTGCACCCAGTCGGCCTTGCCGTCGATCGCGCCCTTCCACGTGGCCCGCAGGTTCTCGGTGTTGCCGGCCTCGTCGAAGACGCCCTGGTTGGGCCGCTCGTCCTGGACGGACACCGGCTGCATCCAGATCTTGCCCAGGCCGTGGGCGGTGGTGATGTTGGCGGTCAGGTTGGCGTTCGCCGCGGGGTTGCGGCCGCCCCAGTTGGAGAAGCCGTAGCTGATCGGGGCGAAGGCGTCGCGGTTCTTGCCGAAGTCGAGGAAGCAGGGCACCAGGGCGACCTTGATGCCGTGCGCGCTCTCCATCGTCTTCATCCAGTCGGCCCACCAGGCGGCGCTCCGCCCCTCGGCCTTGAACGGGGCCACGACGAGGCGGTCGTCGGCGAGCCGGAGGACCGACTTCGAGCCGGCCAGCTTGGCGATGGCCGCGGCGAGCGTGGCGGCGTCGACCGAGGCCAGGCCGTTCGTGTCCGGCATGAGCACGATCTTGAAACCGGGGTCGACCGCCTCGGCGGCCTTGACGAGGTTCTGCACCCGCGTCCAGTGCGCGCTGGTCACCGACAGGATGTCCACGGTGAAGCCGTCCAGTCCGGCGGCGATGGCCTGCTTGACCTCGGTCTTGAGGTCTGCCAGCGCGTAGTCGCCGGTGAGGGGGGCGCGGCCGGTCGGCCGGTCGCGCAGCAGCCCGCCGTAGGCGGCGTGCTTGCCGCTCTCCCCTTCCGGCTTGAGGTAGTTGCGGGCGTAGTAATCGTTTTCCGGAGCGGCGTTGTCGAGCGAGACCGGGTAGGGCGTGAAGTAGTGCGCGAACACCTTCTTGCCCGAGGCCCGCAGCGCCGCCGTGCCCGGGAGCGTGAACGGCAGCGGCCCCGAGGTCTGCTCGTCCCCGGAGCCCGGCGTGTAGGTGACCGTCAGCTTCGGCCCGCGGTCGCCGGTCTCGCGGGAGGACATGAGCACGGTCGTGGTGTCGGAGGTCCCGGTGAGCGCGAAGTCGTACGTGCCGTCGCCGTCCACGGCGGCGGAGACGTCCAGCTTGGCCGTCGCCCCGGCCGTGAACCCGGTGTGCGAGCCGGCCACCTCGGAGCCCACGGTCGGGCGGGTGTTCCAGGTCGTGGCCGCCTCGGTCCACGAGCCGGTGACCTCGCGGGCGGAGACGGTGGTGGCGGTCGTCCTGGCCGAGACGACGTCCAGGGTGACCTTGACGTCCTCGGCGTCCGCCGGGATGCCGGTGACCTTGAAGCGGGCCAGGGCCAGGCGCTGGCCCGCGGTGGCGCTGCCGCAGCCGGAGCCGCACACGCTCAGCCAGGTGGCGGTGGCGAAGCTCTTGGCGGGCTCGGCCTGGCTGACGAAGACGTCCTCCGTCGCGGCGAAGGTCACGCTGACCGGGGCGGCCGCGGACGCCCGCGCCGGGGCGACGGTGACGGTCCCCAGCGTGACCAGGGCGGTCACCGCCGTGAGCAGCGTCCGATGTCGGTTGATCATTGAGCTCCTTTACGTGGCGGCGTCGTCACGGGCCAGGATGGAGCAAGATCGAACTGCACTCGGCGGTTTTGCGCAAAAACCTCATTTTGGAACGTCACCATATTTTGTCGGCGACAATCCGGTTGCGCAGCGTGACCGTCCGTGCTGACCTGGCCGGGTGACACCGGATCGCCTGCTTCATGATCTACGTACGATGACGGGCCGGGGCATCGCCGCCGGCGAGCTGGGGGCGGCGATCTCCGCGGCCATCCGGCCCTGGGTGGGCCATGACGCGCTGCGCCTGGTGGGCACCAGCCCGGCGACCGGGCTCGGGCAGGGGTCGTTCAGCTTCTGGCACCGCTACGAGGAGGAGCTGGTGCGGTCCCTGCTGGCCCACCGCTCCGCGCACGGCGACCCCTGCCGCCCGTCCGCCCTGGCCGATCGGCCCGCCCCCGTCGGCATCGCCGGCGGGACGGCGGAAGGAACGGGCGGCGGGACGGCGGAAGGAGCGGGCGGCGGGATGGCGGAAGAGAGCGCGGGGGCGCGGACGGCGTTCGTGGCGGGCGGGGCCGCCGCGGAGCTCCGGCTGCTGCTGCGGGACGGCCACGGCGTGTGGGGGCTGCTCGGGCTGGTGCGCGCCGAAGGCTCCCGCCCGTTCTCGGCGGACGACGCACGCCGGGCGGTCCGGCTCGGGCCGGCGCTGATCGCGCTGCTGCGCCGGCACGTCACGGCGGGCCCGCTCGCGCCGACCGTCCCCGCGCTCCCCGCCGGGCTGGTCATCGTGGCGGAGGGCCAGGGCATCCGCACGGTGACGCCGCAGGCCCGGGCCTGGTTCGACCGGATGAGCGGCCCGGGCGGGCCCGGCACGCCGGGCTGGCTCATGCCGGCACTGGTGACGGCCCTCGCGCTCGACGCCAGGGAGAACGCCCGGGAGAACGCCAGGGGGAACGCCAGGGGGAACGCCCGGGGGAACGTCGGCGGCGGGACCGGCGGGGGTCGCCCGTTCGTGTGCGCGCCGCCCGCCGGCTTCGGCCGCTGGCTGATGATCGAGGCCCAGCCCCTGGACGCCGCGGGCGAGGGCGAGGTGGCCGTCGTCATCCAGTCGCCGGCGGGCGCGCTGGTGCTGCCCTCCTTCTGCGACTGGTACGGCCTCACCCCCCGCGAGCGCCAGGTGCTGGAGCTGCTGTGCCGGGGCGCGGCCCCGAAGCAGGTCGCCCGGGTGCTCGGCGTGTCGGCGCACACGGTCCACGACCACCTCAAGGCGTTGTTCCGCAAGACCGGCGCGGGCGGCAGGGACGAGCTCATGGCGGCCTTCACCGCCTGACGCCATCCCCAATGTTGGGGGGCTGTCCCGGACGCCCGCGTTCCCGACCATGAAGGAGCGACACCAGCCACGAAGGAGGCACTCATGACCGCCACCCAGATCACCCCCGAGGCCCGCCGCCACGTCGAGCGGTTCCTCGACTTCTCCGGCCACGTCGGCGGCCTCGCCGAGGACGACGTCCTGGCGCTGCTGCGCGAGCAGGGCATCGGCACGCTGCGGGAGCTGGTCGGCAAGGCGCTCGCCGCGCCCCGCTCGGCCGCGCCGGCGCGGATGGACCCCGCCCGCGTGCTGTCCCGTTCCACCGGGACGGAACAGCCCGTCACCCACCGGGCGCCCGCCATGGCCGTCGTCCTCGACGGCGTCGAGCACGACCCGGCCGACCTGTCCCGCTACGACGGCCGGCCGCTCACCTACGTCTACGGCGCCGACCGGCTCGTCGCGCTCACCGACGACAGCGCGCTCAACGGCGCCCTGTGGGCGGCGGCGGAGCTGCGGGCGGCGATGGCCGACCCCCGTCCGCCGACGCAGGGCGAGGTGCAGATGTTCGAGCACGTCGACTACGGCGGCGACTGGTTCTGGCTGGGCGCGCGGCAGGCGTACAACGACCTGAGGGGCGTCCACCACGGGCCGCTGCACGTCCATGACTGGAACGACGAGATCAGCTCACTGGGCGGCACGAACTGCGCCGTCCGCTACTACGAGCACATCAACTTCTCCGGCAGCTCCTTCTTCGTCCCGCCGAACACCGATGTCCCCAACCTCGTCCCCAGCGGCTGGAACGACCGGATCTCCTCCGTCTGGAACATCGGCTGACCGGGGCCGCTCACCGCCCGAGAGCCCCTTTCGCGCTGCCGCGGACCGCGCCGGACAGCAGTTCGCCCAGCTCGCGGGGCAGGGACAGCCGTTCCAGCTCCTCCAGCGGCACCGGCAGGGGCAGCCGCCAGTTGGGGCGCAGGCCGTCGGCGCCGGGGATGTTGGGGCGGTCGGGCGCGGCGAGTGCGTCGTCCAGGGTGGCCGTCAGCAGCAGCGACGGCGCCTCGGCGAGCCGCCGGTAGGCGGCGAGGACGGCGTCGGCGGCGCCGGCGTCCGGTCCGAGGCCGCCGTGGGCGGCGAGCGCGTCGCGCAGGGCGCGCGAGCCGTCCTCGTTGGGTTCGAGCCCGAGCCGGCGCTGCTCGGCCAGGTCGCCGCCGTCCCACAGGCCCGCGACCGTCGGCAGGTCGTGGGTGGTGACGGCGGCCATCGCCCGCTCCGGCCAGGAGGCGGGGTCGTCCTGCTCGAACCAGAGCAGGCGGTAGGACAGCAGGTCGCGCCCGGCGAGCGTCTCGCGCACGCCGGGCTCGACCGTCCCGAGGTCCTCGCCGACCACGGGCGCGCCGGCCCGGTGGCTCTCCAGGGCGACGATGTCGAGCAGGTCGCCGGCCGGGTAGCGGACGTACGCGCCCCGTCCTGCGCTCTCGCCCGCCGGGATCCACCACAGGCGGAACAGGCCCATCACGTGGTCGATGCGCAGCCCGCCGGAGCCGGCGATGGCGGCGCGGACGCTCTCGGCGAACGGCGCGTACCCGGCCCGGCGCAGCTTCCACGGCACGAACGGCGGCAGGCCCCAGTCCTGCCCGGCCGCGTTGAACTCGTCGGCGGGCGCGCCGACGCTGACGCCCTCGGCGAGCAGGTCCTGCCAGGACCAGGCGTCGGCGCCGTCGGGGTCCACGCCGACGGGCAGGTCCTGCATGATCGGCAGCTCGGCGGCGGCCGTGGCGAGCTGCCGCGAGACGAGCCACTGCAGCCAGGCGTGGAAGCGGAGCCGGCCCGCGTGGTCGCGGGCGAAGCGGGCCACGGCGGGGCCGTCCGGGCGGCGGTACTCAGCAGGCCAGGCCCGCCAGCTCGGCCCGTGCCGCTCGGCGAGGGCGCACCACGTGGCGAACTCCTCCAGCGCCCGGCCACGGCCGGCCCGCCACCGCTCGAAGTCGCCGCCGGGCGGCGCGGCGGCGTAGACGCCTTCCAGCGCGGCGAGCTTGAGCCGCCAGGCGGCGTCGCGGTCGAGCTCGGGCCGGTCGTTGAGCGCGCGCCCGCGGGCCACGGTCTCCTCGTCCAGGACCGCCGCCGCGCCGGGCACGTCCTCGATCCGCAGGTAGAGCGGGCTGTGGAAGCGGCGGCTTGCCGGATAGTACGGGCTCGGCTGGACGGGGACGACCGGCGCGGTGGCGTGCAGCGGGTTGACCAGGAGGAACCCTGCGCCGTGCCCCGCCGCCCAGCCCGCGAGCCTGCGCAGGTCGGCGAGGTCGCCGACGCCCCAGCTCGTACGGGACCGCGCCGCGTAGAGCTGCACGGCCCACCCCCAGGCCCTGCGGTCGGGCAGCCGGCAGCGGCCGGGGCTGACGATGAGCCGGTGCGCGGTGTCCTCGCCGGGGCGGCGCAGCGTGTGGTAGCCGTACGGCAGGTCGGGCGGGAGCGCGCCGTCGACGCGCAGCTCGGCGCCGTCCTCCAGGACGAGGTCGGCGACCCCGACCTGGTCGCCGCGCCGCATCACCAGGGTCTCCGGCTCCGCAGGACCGCCGCGCCCCCGCGCCCGGGTCCCCTGCTCCCCAGGACCGCCGCGCCCCCGCGCCAGAGTCCCCTGCTCCCCAGGACCGCCGCGCCCCCGCGCCCAGGTCCCCTGCTCGCCAGGACCGCCGCGGCCCCGGACCCCCGGCTCCCCCGGGCCGTCGCCGCTGTGGTCGGGCGGGGCGCCGATGACGGCGCGCAGGGCGGCGACCGTCTCGGGCGGCACCCGCTGGTGGCGGCCGGCGGCGTCCTCGTACTCGTGGTCGATCCCCCACGCGTCGGTCATCGGCTCAGCCTCCCAGGATCGCGACGGTGTCGGGCGGCAGGGTCAGGTCATCCCCGGAAAGCGTGATCCCGGGATCGGACGCGGCCAGCAGCCGGGCCCGGCCCCGGGCGGGCACGACCCGCGTACCGTCTCCGAGGTTGGCGGCGACCAGGACCGGCCCGCGCTCGACGGACACCAGCCCGGCGGCCTCGTCGCAGTCGGCGCGGACCCGGTCGAGGCGGCCGTCGGTGAGCGCGGGCAGCCGCCGGCGCAGCGCGATCAGCTCGCGGTGCCAGGCGAGCAGCCCGGCGTGCGGCTCCTCGCCAGGCTCGTCCCAGTCCAGGCGGGAGCAGTCGAACGTGGCGGGGTCCTGCGGGTCGGGCACCTGTCCGGGCTCCCACCCGAAGGCCGCGAACTCCCTGCGCCGGCCCTCGCTGACCGCGCGGCCCAGCTCGGGGTCCTCGTGGTCGGTGAAGTACTGGAACGGGGTGCCCGCCCCCCACTCCTCGCCCTGGAACAGCATCGGCGTGAAGGGGGCGGTGAGCAGCAGCGCGGCGGCGACCCGCAGCCGCCCCTCGCTCATGAGCGCGCCGGACCGCTCGCCCCGCGCCCGGTTGCCGACCTGGTCGTGGTTCTGGGCGCACACGACGAACCGGTGCCCGGACAGCCCCGCAGGGGACCTCCCGTGCACCCGGCCGCGGTGCGGCGACCACGTGCCGTCGTACACCCATGCCTGACGCAACGCCTTGGCGAGCAGGCCGAGCGGGCCGAAGTCCGCGTAGTAGCCGTCGCGCTCGCCGGTCAGCGCCGCGTGCAGGGCGTGGTGCCACTCGTCGGCCCAGGCGGCGTCGAGGCCGTAGCCGCCGCTCTCGCGGGAGCGGACGAAGCGGGGGTCGTTGAGGTCGCTCTCGGCGATGAGGAACAGCGGGCGGCGCACGTGCGCGGCCAGCTCCGCGACCTCCTCGGCGAGCCGCTCCAGCACGTGCGCGGCGGAGTGGTCGGCGATGGCGTGCACGGCGTCGAGCCGCAGGCCGTCGCAGTGGTAGTCGCGCAGCCACATGAGGGCGTTGTCGATGACGAACGCGCGGACCTCGCCGCTGCCCGGCCCGTCGAAGTTGACCCCGTCGCCCCAGTTGGTGGTGTGGCGGCCGGTGAAGTACGGGCCGAACTCCGGCAGGTAGTTGCCGGAGGGGCCGAGATGGTTGTAGACGACGTCCACGACGACGCCGATGCCGTGCGCGTGGCAGGCGTCCACCAGGCGTCTCATGCCGTCGGGGCCGCCGTAGGCGTGGTGGGGGGCGTACAGCGAGACGCCGTCGTAGCCCCAGCCGCGGCGGCCGGAGAACTCGGCGACCGGCATCAGCTCGATCGCGTCCACGCCCAGCGCGGCCAGGTGCGGCAGGCGCTCGATCACGCCGTCGAAGGTGCCCTCGGGCGAGAAGGTGCCGACGTGCAGCTCGTACAGGACCGCGCCGGGCATCGGGGTGCCCCGCCAGGCGGCGTCGGTCCAGGGGAAGGCGGCGTGGTCGACGATCCTGGAGGGCCCGTGCGGGCCGTGCGGCTGGTACGCCGAGCGCGGATCGGGCCGCGGCGGGCCGCCGTCCAGCGCGTACGCGTAGTCCGTGCCCGGCCCGGCCTCCTCCACCGTGCGCTCCCACCAGCCGCCGGCGGCAGGCCGCATGGGGAGCCGGCGCTCCCCCAGGACCAGCTCCACCCGTTCGCGCTCAGGCGCCCACACCCGGAACTCGTGCGCCAACCGTGCTCCCCCACTCGGCATCCATCCGCGGCGAACGCCTGGCGCCTCCGTCCCGGTGCGGGCGGAAGGCCGGGCGCGCCGGTTCCTACCCGCTCCCGCCTCCGGCAAGCCCCTCCTCGATCTGTCGGTGGTGATCTCTAATGTTCGTGCCCATGACGACTGCTCAGCGGGCGCCCGAGCGCGCCTGCCCACCCCCCGACGAGATCTCCGCGAGCCCGAGCGGATGGGACGCCGTCCGGCAGGCCGTCGCCGCCGGTGACGCGGCGGCGACGGCCGACGTGGTGCTGCGGCTCGGCGCGGAGGAGCGCCGCGAGATCGCCGGCCGGCTGCGCGCCTACATCGGCGAGGCGCGCAAGGCCGCCCACGCCCGGTTCGACGAGGCCCAGCAGCGGGCGCGGGAGGCGGAGGAGCAGGCCAGGCGGGAGTTCGTCAGTGAGCACGTGGACCGGGGCGTGACCGAGGAGGTCGCGCAGCGCTGGTGGTGGGAGAGTCCCTACCACTACGACCACCGGCACAACGTCCCCTGGAGCCGGCGCAACGTCTGGATCGCGCCCCTCCGCGTCGTGGGAGCGGGCACGCTGGGCGGCACCGCCGCGGTCGCCGACTGGCTGCTCAGGCGCGACTTCGCCGAGTGGGGCGAGACGATGCCGATCGAGCCGCTGCTGCGGGTCGTCGCCGCCCGGCCCGCGGAGTGGCAGGCCGACCTCGCCACGCGCCTGGCCGCCCGGCTGCGCGGCACCCGCGCCCAGCTCGACAACGGCGCCGCCGGGCTGGCGCTGGAGCTGCTGCGCCGCACCGGCGCCGAGCCGCCCGCGCACGAGCCGCTGGTCGTCGCCTGGGCGTCCATGGAGCCCCGCCTCGCCACCGACCCGCTCGCCCCGCACCTGATCCCCCGGCTGTTCGAGGCCGAGGGCGTGGGCCGGGCGCTGCGCGACGACCGGTCCGACGCCCCTGCCGGGCGGTCCTGGCTGCGCGCGCTCGCCACGGCCTCGCCGGTCGGGCACGAGCAGCTCGTGGCGGGCTGCCTGAGCCGCTTCCTGCGCGGCGGCACGGCCGCCGACCTGCGCTTCTTCGTACGGCTGCACGACCTGCTCGATCCGGCCCCCGGCCAGGAACAGGTCCGCGACTACCTGCGGCTGCTGCCCGCCGCGCCCGGCCCGGTCGCCGAGCTGGCCCTGCGGATGCTGCGCGGGCCCGGCGTCACGCTGAGCGGCGAGGAGATCGGCGAGGCGGTGACGGCGCTGCTGTTCCGGCCCGAGAGCAAGCTCGTACGGGCCGGGCTGACGCTGCTCGACCGGGCCGCCCGCGACGCCGCCGGCGACCTCGACGACCTGGCGCCGGCGCTCGCCTCGGCGTTCCTGTGCGAGTCGTACGAGGTGCGGGAGCGCGCGGTCCGCTGGGCCGTCAAGCACGCGCGCCGCCTGTCGGCCTTGGGCGCGGAGACCGTGCGGGAGGCGGCGGCCGTCCTGCCGCCCGACCTCGCGGCCCACCTGATCCCCGGCTACGGCGCGGTCGAGACCGAGGCCGCGCCGGACGACGCCTTCGAGCCGGGCGAACCGCCCGTGTTCGACGCGCCCGGCCGCCACCCGGTCCGCCCGGCGATGGAGACGCTGACCGGCACCTTCAACCGGCTGGATCACGAGTTCGCCTTCGACCGCTGGCTCGACGGCTTCGTCCGGCATCCGCACGCCAGGAGGTCGCCGGGCGGCGTGACGGACCTGCGCCAGGTGGGCGAATGGCTGCAACTGGAGCAGTGGACGGAGGCGCTGCTCCGCGCCGCCGCCGGGGAGGCCGTCGCGCTCACCGCCGAGGGACGGCTGCCCGGCCCGGGGCAGATCGCGCCGCTCCACTTCGCCCTGTTGCGGCGCTGCGCCGAGGTCCATGCCGCGCTGGTGGAGGGGGCGCTGCCGCCGTACCTGCTGGCCACGCCCACCTGCACCTCCGGTCACCTGGACCCGGCCGAGCTGGTGGCCAGGCTCGAAGGCTACGAGCGTGAGGGCGTCCGGGCCCTGCCCGACGACCTGGGGCAGGCGCTGCTGAGGCTGCCGCGCGCGGTGGACCCCGATGTGGTGGTCCGCGCCGGGCGGCTGACCTCCGAGGCGGGCGTCACGCTGGCGCGCTGGCTGGCCGACCGGCCCGAGCCCGTCACGAGCGTCGAGTGGCCCGCGAAGCCCGGTGAGCGCCCTCGGCCGCTCGTCCGGCACGAGCCGACCGGGATCGCGTTCGTGGACGCGCTGTTCTGCGAGTCGCCGTCCCGCCGCTGGGTGAGCTACTACCAGTCGGCGTGGTGGCTCGTGCTGCCCTCCGACCGGGAGGTCCTGGCCATGCATCTCGTCCCCTACCTGTACGGCGACTGGCGAGGGCCGGGCAGCCTGCAGCCGGAAATCTCCCGGCTCTGCCACCAGGAGGGGACGGCGGGCGAGGGCATGGCGCTGCTGCTGGGCATCCTGCTGGGCGAGGAGGGCTGGGACGCCGAACGTTGCAGGGAGCCGCTGCTGCGCGCGGTCGCCACGGGTTCACTGCCCGCCGTCGAGTGCGGCAGGCAACTGGGGCGGTGCCTGCGCCTGCTCGACCGCGTCAGGCCCACCGTGGTGGTGCGGGCCCTCGACGAGTGCGCGCGGCGGGGCGCGCACCGGGAGGTCTGGCAGATCATGAGCGGCCTGCTGCCGGTCTACCTGCCGGGGCCGGGCGAGCGGGCCACCACCGCGCACACCCGGACGCTGGAGTTCGCCGCCGAGGTGGCGGGGTGGGCCGGGGCGCGTGGCGTGATCCCCGAGGTCGCGGACCTCGCCGCCCGCACCGGGTCGAGCGGGCTCGTCCGCGCGGCCCGCCGACTGCACGGGCAGCTCGCACAGGAGGACACCGGCCGCGGCCGCTGAGCTTCACGCCCGCGCAGGAGGACGCCGCCCCAGCCGCCGACCTTCACGCCCGCGCAGGAGGACGCCAGCCCCGGCCGCTGACCGTCACCCCGCGCAGGAGGACGCCGGCCCCGGCCGCTGACCGTCACGTCCGCGCGGCCGTCAGCCGCCCTGGGTCCACACGGTCCGCCAGCGCGAGCACTTGCCGGTCGGCCGGGTGGCGGTGCCCCGGCAGACCTGGATCCTGATCTGCAGGACGCCGCCGACGTTCTTGCGGAACGTGCCGGTGCCCGGCGCGCAGTTGTAGATCCCGTGGGTGCGCCAGTGGCCGTTGCGGGCGCTCTGATATTTGATCAGCGCCCACGAGCAGCCCTTGCCGTAATGGTCGTCGAGGTTGCCCGTCACCGCCAGGCCCGACTGGCCGACGACGACCTTGCCCCAGGCGGTGGCCATGCCGTCGGTGGAGTGGACGGCGCCCCACTTCCAGCTCGTGGGCGCGGCGGCGGCGGGCTGCGCGGACGCGGTCAGCGCGACGGCGGCGGCGACCGCGGCGGTGGTCAGGGCGCGGGTCAGCAGAGGTCTCTTCACGTGCACCAGAGGTACCGTGGCCGACTTGCGGACCGCTTGGAAGCGAGCGGCAGCGGACGGCAGCGGGGCGGCAGCGGGACGGCGCTGTCAGAACGCGAACCCGCCGGGGCGTCCGTTGCGGTCGGCGATCAGCCCGGCCAGGGTGGCGACGGCGATCTCCGGCGGGGTGCGGGAGCCGATGTTGAGCCCGATCGGTCGGTGGACGCGGGCCACCTCCTCCGGCGGCACGCCGAGGTCGGCCAGCGCCCGCACGTGCGGGCCGACGTGGCGGGGGCTGCCCATGATGCCGATCCAGCGGGTCGGCGACTTCAGCAGGTCGCGCAGGACGGGGCCGATCTCGTCGCGGTGGTGGTCGGTGAGCACGACGTCGGCGGTGGCGCCCACGTGCCCGCCGATCTCGCGTACGGCGGGGAACCCGTCGAGGCCGCGCGCGGGGTCGGGCTCCAGCAGGACCGGCCGGAAGCCCAGCTCGGCGCCGAGGCGCAGCAGGCACTCGGCCACCGGGGAGGCGAAGACGGCGACCAGGGTGCGACCGGTCTCGCCGCCGCTCTCCTGGGCGGGGGCGTCGCCGTGGGCGACCTCGCAGGCCGGGTCCTCGTCGTGGGTGTGGGTCATGTCGGCAGTGTGACACGTGACGGCGGGTCGCAGGGGGTGCCCTGACCGTCCGGCAACGATTCCATCACGGGGTGAATATCCGGCGGCGGCCGGGACAGTAGCCATGCCGGTTCTCCCCCGATTCGGGCCCTGCGTAGAAGAGGCCGACATGACGCGCCCGCTCCCCCCGACCGGCCCCGGCGCCGATCACCCCACCCCCGCCGGCGCCGCCGCCGACAGACCCGCCGGCTCCCCAGGCGGCCCCGCCGATGCCTCAGGCGGCGCGGCCGGCGGTGACGCCTCCCGCCTGCCCGCGGACGACGTGCGTGGTGAGCCCGCCGCCTCGCTGGCGCGGCGCGGCGAGGCCGAAGCCTACTTCGGCCGCCCCGGACGCGCCCTGACCCGCCATCCGTTCGTGTTCGGCTTCACCGCCGCGCTGGGCGTGCTGAGCGCGTGGCTGCTGGTGCAGGCGCTGGCCGCGTCGGCGTCGGTGCTCATCCTCATCGCGGTCTCGCTGTTCCTCGCCATCGGGCTCAACCCCGCCGTGCGGTGGCTGGAGGAGCGCGGGCTGTCGCGGCAGTGGGCGATCGCGGCGGTCTTCACCGCCGTGATCGTCTTCTTCGTCGGCTTCGGCGTGGCCGTGGTGCCCCCGCTGGCCACGCAGACCGGCGACTTCGTCACGCAGCTCCCCACCTACATCGGCGAGCTGCAGAACCACCCGCAGATCCGCGCGCTCGACCAGCAGTACCAGTTGCTCGACCGGCTGCAGCAGTATCTGCTCAGCGGCGATCTCGGCCGGCAGGTCTTCGGCGGGCTGCTGGGCGCGGCGACGGTGGTGGTCAGCGCCGTGTTCTCGGCGCTGACGGTGCTCATCCTGACGTTGTACCTGCTGGCGTCGCTGCGCTCGATCACCTCCCTCGGCTACCGGCTGGTGCCCGCGAGCCGCCGCGAGCGCGTCCAGCTGCTGGGCGACGAGGTCATCAAACGGATCGGCGGGTACGTGGCGGGCAACCTGCTGATCTCGTTGATCGCGGGCGTCACGACGTTCGTCTTCCTGTCGATCGCCCGCGTGCCGTACGCGCTCGCGATCTCCCTCATCGTGGCGATCACCGACCTGATCCCCCTGGTCGGCGCCACGATCGGGGCGGCCGTCGGGACACTCGTCGGGCTTTTCGTGTCGGTGCCGACGGGCATCGCCTGCCTGATCTTCTTCATCGTCTACCAGCAGATCGAGAACTACCTGATCGCGCCCCGGATCATGATGTCGTCCGTGGACGTGCCCGCCGCGGTCACCATCATCGCGGCCCTCATCGGCGGGACGCTGCTCGGCGTCGTGGGCGCGCTGCTCGCCATCCCGATCGCGGCGGCGATCCAGCTCGTCCTGTTTGAGGTGACGCTGCCGCGACAGGACCGGCACTGATCGGCAGGTGTAATCGGGCAACTACTGTGGGTATTCGTGGTCTGTCAGCCACGTTTTCACCCATAGGAGAAGTCATGCGTCGTGTTCTGCTCGTTCTCGCCCTCGCCGTCGCCGCCGCCCTGGTGACGCTGTTCCTGCCGCCGGGGCGGCGCTGGCTGAAGCGCTGATCAGCCGAAGATCTGGGCGGCGCGCCGCTCGTACGCGCGGCGCCAGCTCAGCCGGTAGAGCACCCGCAGCAGGAAGGGCGCGGTCGCGAAGATGTGCGCCCGCTGCTCCTCACTGGCGGCGTCCAGCGTCCAGGCGGCGACCATCGGCAGGTCGCGCCCGTGGCTCTTGCTGACCGCCTTGCCCGCCTCCTCCCACCACTCCGGCGTGACGTGCGCCCGGATCAGCGGCACGACCTGGGACTCCTCCAGGTCGAGGTGCGCGTTCAGCAGCTCGTGCAGGCGGCGCAGGTCCGCCGCCTGCTCGGCGGCCGGGCGGCGCGGGCCGGTCAGGCGCTCGATCACCACGTCGATCTCCTGGTGGTCGGACTCCAGCCGGTCCAGCACCTCGACGGCCGCCGGCACCAGGCCGCGGAGCAGCGGCCAGATGTTCTCGTCCTCGTCGCTGTGGTGGTGGTGCAGCGCCCGCAGCTGCATCGCCGTGTGCTCGTCGATGAGCGCGCGGCGGGCCTCGTCGGTGTCGGGGCAGCGGTCGAGCGCGTCGGCCAGGCGGCCGAAGTCGCGGCGCAGCCCGCGGTGGAAGGCCAGGAACAGGGTGAGGTCCGGGCCGGCGTTCGTGGCAGGTGTCGTGTTCGTCGTCATGCGGCCACGATGCGACGGGGCACTGCAGGACGACTCAACCGGCGCTTGCGGCGCGCTGCGCCCACCAGGTCAGGCCCGCCTGCTCGCAGCGGCGGACGGCCGCGCTCAGGTGGGCGCGGCGGGTGCCGGGGTCCTCGGCCAGCAGGCCGAGGTAGTAGCCGACCGGCCCGGCGGGGAACGTGCCCGCGCCGATCGCCAGGCGGTCCTCGTACGGCAGCAGCCGCCGGTACATCTCCCGCGCCGCCTCCGCGTCCCCCGCCGCCTGCCAGGCGAGCCCGACCAGGCAGAGCGCGGGCAGCTCGCCGAAGTCGCGGGGCATCGGCGGGCGGCCCTCGCGCCGGGCCGCCTCCAGCGCCGCGCCGTCCCCCTTGGCCGCCGCCGTCAGGATGCGGACGGCCTGCCGGTGCGCCGGGAACGGCGAGAAGCGCTCGATCAGCTCCTCGTCCTCGACCGGCTCGCCGTGCAGCAGGTGCGTGGCGACGACCGCCGAGTCCAGCGCGGGCCGGGTGTGCCACAGGTTGAGCCGCTCCCCCGCCTCGGCGGCGGCGGTGTACGCCTCCTCCGCCCCGGCCCGGTCGCCTTCCATCAGGCGGCGGGCGCCGCGGTAGATGAGGTGCTGGAAGCGGGGCCAGGGCAGGTCCAGCCGTTCGACCAGCCGGTCGGCGCGGTGGGCGGCCTCGTCGGCGGCGCGCACGTCGTACAGCTCCAGGCGGGTGCGTTCCTGGATCAGCCATCCGAGCAGCTCGAAGCCGGGCAGGCCGAGGCGGGTCAGCTCGTCGCCGATCGCGTCGAGCTCGCGCAGCCGCTCGGGAAGCTGGATGCCGAGGTAGCGGGCGTTGAGCGTGACCGCCAGCAGGCGTTTGCCCGCGCCGGCGGCGACGAGGCGGCGGGCCATGGCGAGCGCCTCGGCGGTCGCGTCGTCGCACCGGGGGTCGGCCGAGCCGTCGTACCGTTCCATGCCGAGGCAGCCGAGCAGGCGGCAGCGCAGCTCGGAGTCGCCGGCGGGGAGCCGGTCGAGCACGTCCTCGACGCGTTCGACGACGTGCACCTCGGTGTCGCCGTAGGTGTAGAACTTCCACAGGCCGGGGGCGTCCAGGCTGGTGAGCGCCTGCGCGGTGAGGGTGTCGTCGCCGGTGGCGTCGGCGGCGAGCACGGCCTCGTTGCGCGTGGCCCGCGCCGAGAAGCCGTCGCCCGCGTCGAGCTGGGCGCGCACCAGGCCGAGCAGCAGGCGCACGTGCCGGGACGGGTCCGCGCCGGGGATCCGGCCGTGCGTGTCGGCGGCCCGCCGCCACCAGGTGACCGCGTCGTCGTAGGCGTGGCGGGACGCGGCCCGCCCGGCCGCCGCCACGCACAGCTCCACGGCCTCGGCCGTCGCGGCCGGCCCGGCGGCGAGGGCGTGCGCGGCCATCGTCGCGGGGTCGGCGGCGGGGCGGCTGGCGAGTCCGCGCAGCACGGCGAGGTGCAGCGCGGCGCGGCGGGCCGGGGGCAGGTCGGCGTAGCAGGTCTCCCTGATCAGGTCATGGGTGAACGTACGGTCGTCGGCGAGCAGCCGGGCGGCGCGAGCGGCGGCGACGGCCTCCTCGACCGGCACGGCGCCTGCCTCGGCCGGCGTCACCGCCGCGAGCGCCCCGGCGAGGAGGAGGTGGTCGGTGGCGTCGCCGGCGACGGCGGCGGCCTCCAGGACGGCCCGGTGCGGCGCGGGCAGGCGGCCGATGCGCTGGCGGAGCACGTCGGCCAGCCCCTCGGGCACGGTGGCGAGAGCGCGGGCGAGCCCCCCGCCGGCGGCCAGGTGCAGGGTCTCGCGGATGAACAGCGGATTGCCGCCGGTGCGTTCGGCCAGCGCCGCGGCCTGGCCGTGGTCGAGCCCGGACAGCTCGGCCACCGCGGCGGCGTCCAGCCCGGCCAGCGGCAGCCGGAGGGCGTGGCTGCGGCTCACCATGGCGAGCGCGTCGTACATGGCGGGCGGCCCCTCGCCCGAGCGCACGGTGATCACCACGGCGACGCGGCCCCGCAGCAGGCGGGCCAGGTCGGCGAGCAGTCCGAGCGAGGCGGTGTCCGCCCATTGGAGGTCGTCGATGAGCAGGAGCAGGGGGCGTTCGGCCGCCGCGGCGGCGAAGTGGCGGGCCACCTCGCGGTGCAGCCGGAACCTGGCCTCCCCCGTCTCCCCCTCCGGGTCCCCGGGACCGTCGTCGGCGTCGAGGAGCGCGGCGGGCGGCTCGGCTCCGCCCTGCTCCAGCAGTTCTCTGGCGATCTGCCGCCAGGGCCACAGGGGCGGAGCGCCCGACCTCTCGTGGCAGTGTCCCCAGGCGACGAGCCAGCCCCGGGCCTGCCGCCCGCGCGCGAACTCCTCCGCCAGCCACGTCTTGCCGATCCCCGGCTCGCCGGAGATCACCGCGATCCTGGTGCGCCCGGCCTCGACCTCGGCGGCCAGCTCCGCCAGCCGGTCGAGCGGCCCCGCCCGCCCCACCACCACCGGCCCCCCGCCGGTCCCCTCCGCACCCGGTGACGCGCCGCCGGGCGCCGGGTCGGGTAAGGCCGGGGTGGTCTCGCCGAGTGCCGGGTCCTGGGTCAGGATCATGGACTCCAGGCGGCGGAGGCCGGGCCCCGGGTCCAGCCCGAGCTCCTCGGCGAGATGCCGCCGCGCGGTGCGCAGGGCGTCGAGCGCGTCGGCCTGCCGCCCGAGCCGGTACAGGACCCGCGCCAGCGCCTCCCACAGGCTCTCGCGCAGAGGGTGCGCGCGGGCCAGCTCCGCCAGCTCGGCGGCGGTCGCCGGCGAGGGCGCAAGCGCGGCCAGCCGCTGCTCGCGGGCCGCGAGATGGGCCTGGTGCAGGCGTTCGACCTCAGGCCGCAGCCAGGGGACGTCCGCGAACTCCTCGTACGGCGTCCCCCGCCACAACGCCAGCGCCGCGTCCTGGTCCCCCTCGGCCGACAGGCGGGCGAACTCGTCGGCGTCGAGCCGGTGCGGGCCGAGCGCGTACCCCGGCGGCCGGTTGACGAGCACGGCCGACGGGGTGCGGGGGGCGCGGCCGGGTTCGAGCAGGCGGCGCAGGTGGGAGACGTGAGTGTGGAGCGTTCCGACGGCACGGGCCGGCGGCTCGCCGCCGTAGAGGGCGTCCAGCAGCGCGTCCACGGAGACGGTGGCGCCGCGCGCGAGGAGCAGGCGGGCCAGCAGCAGCCGGGGACGCGGCCCGCCGACGTCGACCGGGCGCCCGTCGACGCTCACGGAGAAGGGGCCGAGGACGTGGAACTCCACCGCCATGCGGAGATTGTGCCACGATCTTCGGTTCTGTCACCCGGCTCAGAGCGCCGGGAAGACCTCCGGCGCGGCTTCGCGCAGGTGCTCCTGGGTGCGTACGGCCGCGTCGAGCGCCTCCCGCAGCGGGCCCAGCAGGACGCCGTCGCGCTTGAGCAGCCGTCCTTCGACCATGACGTCCCGTACCAGGCCGGGGTGCCCGCCGAGCACGAGGCTCGCGGCGGGCTCGACGACCGGCGCGGTGGCGGCGCCGCCGGTGGCGACCACGATGAGGTCGGCCCGCTTGCCCGGGGTGATGCTGCCCGTACGGTCGCCGAGGCCGGCCGCGGCGGCGCCGCCGGCGGTCGCCATGGCAAGCAGGTCACGCGCGGACAGCGGTTCGGGGTGCCCGGACTGCCGGTGCTGGGCGAGGGCGGCCCGCATCTGCGCGAACAGGTCGCCCGACGTGGCGATCTCGGTGTCCACGCTGAGCCCGGTCACCATCCCGGCCGCCTTCAGACGGCCGGTGGCGGGCGTGCCGAGGCCGGGCATGGTCAGCTCGATGAGCGGCGACACGGCGGCGGTGACGCCGAGGTCCGCGGCCAGTTTCAGCTCGTCGTCGCCGCAGCCGCAGGCGTGCACGATGGTGATCGTCTCGTCGAGCAGGCCGAGCCTGTCGAGCTGGGTGAGGCTGCCGGCGTTGCTGAGGTGCATGGTGGCGCGCAGGCCGAGCGCCCTGGCGAGCTCAAGGTCACGCTTGACCGCGCTCGCCCGCGACATCTCGGGGCCGCGGGCGGCGAGCGCCATCGTCACCCGGGCCGAGTCGTCCGACAGCCCGGCGCGGACGCGGTGGACGTCGTCGGGCAGCACGGCGTCGCTGTCGCCCACCCAGCGCATCGGGTCGGTCTGCGGCCAGCCGTAGGCGAACACCGCCCTGATCCCGCTCTCGCGCAGCGCCGCGACGGCGGCGTCGGAGTGTTCGGGGGTGTTCTGGATGTGCGCCCAGTCGACGAGCGTGGTGATGCCCGCCTCGATCGCGCCGAGCGCGCCGAGCAGCGTGGCCGCGTGCACGTCGGCCGGGCGGAAGGCCGGACCGAGGCGCAGGAAGGCGGCCCCGAGGTAGTCCATCAGGCTCCAGTCGAGCCCGAAGTGCCGGGTGGCGGACTGCCAGGTGTGGCGGTGGGCGTCCACGAGGCCGGGCAGGACCAGGGCGCCGCCGGCGTCGAGGACGTCGGCGGCGGGCGGCAGCTCGCGGCCGGCGGGCAGCACGTCCGCGATGAGGCCGTCGCGCACGGCCACGGTCGCCGGGCCGTCGGGGACCGCCGCGTCCATGGTGATGAGGTGGCCGCCGGTGATGATCAGGTCGTACGGGGACATCGTCTTGGACATCGTCTCGGACATCGTCTTCCTCCCGGGTCGGTGATGCCGTGTTCGTGGCACGACCCGATTTGTGCCATGACCCCCTTGTGGCGGACTCAAGCCGGCGCTTCAGTCGTCCGCAAGTGGCCGCCCGCCCGGCCGGGGTCAGCGGGCGAGGCGGGTGCTGACGCCGGTGACGAGCCGGCCGAACAGCCAGGTGGCCAGCCGGTCGGGCAGCGCGACGGCGCCGCGCAGTGCGGCCTCGCTCTGGAACGCCGTACGCGGCCCGGCGGTCGCCACGCCCCGGGTGGCGGCCGTCGAGGCCAGGGCGGCCCGCCGCCTGCGGGCGCGCTCGTAGGCGGGCAGCGCGGCGGCGGCGTTCTCGCCAGTGACTCCGGTGAGGGCGTGGGTCAGCGCCGCGACGTCCTCCAGCGCCTGGCCCGCGCCCTGGGCCAGGATGGGCGGCATGGCGTGCGCGGCGTCCCCGATGAGCACGCTCCGCCCGCGCCGCCAGGGCAGGGAGGCGCGGCGCCTGGTGTGCGGGAAGAGCTGGAGGTCCTTCTCGGACAGCGCCGCCAGCAGGGCGGGGACGGGCGGGCCGTAGCTCGCGTACCGTTCGCGCAGGGCGGCCAGCGCCCGTTCGGGGTCGGCCTCGTCGCCGGGCCGCCATCGCAGGTCGATGAGATATTGGAGCATGCCGTCGCCCGCGGGGAGCAGGCCGACGAGGCCGAGGCGGCCGAGGAAGAGCAGGGAGCGGGAGCCGAGGTCGAAGGGGGCGGGGATCAGTCCCTGCCAGGAGGCCGCGCCGGTCGGGCGGGCCCCTGTCGCCGGGGCGGCGCCGAAGAGGGCGGAGCGGACCGGGCTGTTGGCGCCGTCGGCGCCGATGAGCAGGTCGGCGGCGTGCCGCGTGCCGTCCTCGGTCTCGGCGCGGACGGTCCGGCCGTCGTCGTGGAGCCGGGTGACGCGGGCGCCGAACCGTACGGTGTCCTCCGGCAGGCCCTCGGCGAGCCGGGCGATCAGGGTGCGGCGGGGGATGACCATCGTCGGGGCGCCGAGCTCGCGTTCCAGCCGGGCGGTGTCCACCGTCATCAGCGGCCGGCCGCGGGCGCTGCGCGCCTCCAGGGAGTCGAGCCGCCGGCCCAGGCCGTCCAGAGGAACGCCGAGGTCGCGCAGGACGGTGGTGCCGTTGCTCCACAGGATGATCGCGCAGCCGCCGTCGCGCAGCGCGGGCGCGCGTTCGAGGACGGTGACCTCGTGTCCCGCCGTCCGTAACCCTCTGGCCGCCGCCAGCCCGGCGATGCCGGCTCCCACGATGACGATGCGCATGACCCACCCCTCTACCGTTGGTAGTACTACCTCAAGTAGAACAGAAGGGGTCCGCGGTCCATGATCCGGATGCGGCGCCGGCCGGGTCAGTGCAGGAGAGTCGCCACCGTCACGGCGGTCAGCACCGTCGCGAGGGGGATGGCGGGAAGGAGGGCGGGCGCGTACGCGAGCACCAGCGCTCCCCCGGCGGCCCCGACGGGGACGGCGGTCAGGACCGTCAGGTCGCGCAACCGCGCCCCCTGCGGGCGGCCGACCGTGATGAGCGCGGCGACGACGCCGGTGAGCGTCCCGGTCAGGTACGTCGTCGACACCGGATGGCCGCCGCCGAGCCCGCGCATCGCCGCGCTCTGCAGGCCCATCGCCACGGCCGCCAGGGCGAGCAGCCCGTGCAGCGGGACGGCGGCGGGCCGGGGACCGGCGGCCACCCAGCCGGCGGCGAACACGGCGAGCACGGCCAGCTCCGCCGCCAGCGCCGCGATCACCCCTCGCGGGCACCTCCACCCGGCTTCGGCCGCCGCGTCCCGCCTGCCGCGGAAGCGGCTCGTGATGCGAGTGCCGCCGAGGACGCCCGCCACGTAACCGCCGATGGCCGTGACCCCGGTCAGGAGCTGGGCGAAGGCGGCGGTGCCGATCGCGAACCCGCACACCACCAGGTTGCCGGTCATGACGCTGCTGAACACGCCGCCGAGCCGGGCGAACCCGGCCACGTCCAGCGCGCCGGTGCCGACGGTGAGCGTGACGGCGAGCACGGCCAGCCGCCCTCCGCCCTCGGCCGGCGGGACCGGTGCCGATGGGCCGGCGGGCATCAGCCGGGCGCGGGCGCGCGGGTGCCGGGCGTCGTCCCCGCCCCGGTGAGCCTCATCCGCGCCTCCGCCTTCGTCCCGCTCCCGGGGCTCTACCCCGGCTGCCGGGACGGGCCGGCCCGGCGGGCGCGATCATTGCCGGGTCTTTGCGCGGGCGCCGGTCAGGAGGGCGGGCTCACGTAGTGGTGCAGGAGCGCGGGCTCACCGGCCGCGTTCAGCCAGGTGGCGCGGCTGCTGCCGGTACGCCGCCAGCCGGAGCGCTCGTAGCGGGCGATGGCCGCCTTCCCCTCGGAGGAGACCTCCAGCGTGACCGGCCGCCCGCCCGCGGCGGCCCGTACGGTGTCGAGGAGCAGCCCGGCGAGCCCCCGCCCCCGCGCGGCCGGGACGACGAACAGCCGGGTGACCTCCAGATCGGCGGTCAGCCCCACGTGCCCGAGCACCGCCGTGTCCTCGACGGCCACCCACGCCCGCTCCAGCCCGCGAGGCGTCAGCCAGCCGCCGGGGTCGTCCGGCCAGTCCACGGGGTAGCGGTCGACGACCTGCACCTCGGCGAGGGCCTTGACGCACGCCTCCAGGTCGCCGGGGGTTCTCGGGCGGATCAGCACACCGGCCAGCCTAGAGCGGCGGGCCGGGGTCAGCGGAACGGGCCCGCGATCTGGTCGAGCGCCTGGTCGATGAGGTCGCGGAAGTCGCGTTCGTCGTTGCCCGCGCACCACCACTGGGTGGCGACGCGCAGCGCGGCCAGGAACGCGGCGGTGATCACCTCGGGCCGTACGCCGTCGGGCAGGGCGCGGCCGGTGACCGCCTCGGTGAGCTCGTTCTCCAGCCGGACCCTGACGGTGAGCTGCCGGGCCAGCAGGGAGGGGTGGCGCATGGCGAGGCGGGTGCGGACGAGCAGGTCGCGGTCGCCGCCGCCGGCCTCGTGGTAGAGGACGTCCATGGCGGCGCGCAGCGCCTGCCAGGCGGTCAGCTCGGGCGGCTGGTCGCGTACGCGCCGCACGAGCGTGCCGAGGCGCTGCTCGTCGCCGTAGAGGAGGGCGTCCTCCTTGCCGGCGAAGTAGTTGCTGAACGTGCGGCGCGAGATGTTGGCCGCGTCGGCGATGGCCTCGACGGTGACGTGGTCGAGGCCGTGTTCGAGGGTGAGCCGGAGCGCTGCCTCGTGAACCGCCTGGCGGGTCTCGGCCTTCTTGCGCTCACGCAGCCCTGGCGTGCTGCTCATGATGAAAGAAGTCTACCCGCCGGGAATATATGCCCAGTGCGCAAAGTTTCCCGATGTGCATGTAAGGTATCCGGGTCCCGCGATCCGGGATCATCCCTGACGTTCGTTCCCCCACAGGAGGTTGCGCGTGAGCGCACAGCCGGCAGCGCCGTCCGCGGCGGAGCCGATGACCCACAAGCAGGTCCTCGAAGCACTGAGCGGCCTGCTCCTCGTGCTGTTCGTCGCCATGATCAGCGGCACCGTCGTCTCGGTGGCGCTCCCGCAGATCATCGGCGCGCTGAACGGCAGCCAGTCGCAGTACACCTGGGTCGTCACCGCGTCCCTGCTGGCCTCGACCGCCTCGACCCCGATCTGGGGCAAGCTCGCGGACCTGTTCAACAAGAAGCTGCTGCTCCAGATCGCCATCGTGATCTTCATGGTGTCCTCGCTGGCCTGCGGCTTCGCCCAGAACACCGGGCAGCTCATCGCCTTCCGCGCGATCCAGGGCCTCGGGATGGGCGCGCTGCAGATCCTCGCCCAGGTCGTCATCGCCGCCATGATCAGCCCGAAGGAGCGCGGCCGTTACAACGGCTACCTCGGCGCGGTCATGGCCGTGGCCACCGTCGGCGGCCCGCTGCTCGGCGGCTTCATCGCCGACACCTCGTGGCTCGGCTGGCGCTGGTGCTTCTTCATCGCGGTGCCGTTCACCGTCGCCGCCTTCGCGCTGCTGGCCAAGACCCTGCACCTGCCCACCGTGCGCCGCACGGACGTGACCATCGACTACTGGGGCGCCGCGCTCATCGCGGCCGGCGTCAGCGTCCTGCTCATCTGGGTGACCTTCGTCGGCAACTCCTTCGAGTGGCTGTCCTGGCAGACGGCCGCCATGGTCGGCGGCGGCGTGGTGCTGCTCGCCCTGGCCACGTGGGTGGAGGCCAAGGTGCGCGAGCCGGTCGTGCCGCTGCACGTCGTCCGCCGCCGCGACCCGGCCCTCGCCATCCTGGCCAGCCTCGCGGTCGGCATGGCGATGTTCGGCGGCGCGGTCTTCCTCGGCCAGTACTTCCAGATCGGCCGCGGGTACGGCCCCACCGCCGCGGGCCTGCTGACCATCCCGATGATGGTCGGCGTGCTGTTCTCCTCCACGATCAGCGGCCGGATGGTGTCCAGGAGCGGGCAGACCAAGCCGTACATCCTGGTCGGGCTGGTCGTGCTGCTGGCGGGCTTCATCGGGCTGTCGACCATCGACCACGAGACCTCGCTGGTGCTGGTGTCGCTCTACATGCTGGCCGTCGGCGTCGGCGTCGGCATGTCCATGCAGAACCTGGTGCTGGTCATCCAGAACACCGTGCCGCTGCGCGAGATCGGCGCGGCCAGCGGCGCGATCACCTTCTTCCGCTCGCTCGGCGGCACGGTCGGCGTGTCGGTGCTCGGCGCCATCCTGGCCAACCAGGTGGCGACCAGCATCGCCGAGGGCCTCGCCAAGGCGGGCATCCCGGTGACGGGAAGCCAGGCGGGCAGGAGCCTCAACATCGCCGACATGCCCGCGCCGATCGTGCCGATCGTCCGGGCCGCGTACGGCGACGCCACCGGCCACATCTTCCTCGTCTCGGCGGGCATCGCCGTGGTGGGCCTGATCGCCGCGGCGTTCCTGCGGCCCGCCAAGCTGCGCGACAGCCTGGACCTGCCCGAGCCGGCCGGTGAGGCCGCCGAGCAGAAGGTCGCCGGCAAGGCCTGACCCTCGCCATCAAGGCCGCGTCCCTTCAGGGGGCGCGGCCTTCTTCTTGTTCGGAAACTCTCCGAAAGTTTCAGGAGCCGCCGGAGGCGTTCTCCCTGTCCGCGAGAGCCGTAGACGTACCGGCGAGGTCGCCACGACCGTACGAGGCGTTGACATCCCTCTTGACGAATCCGATACTTTCGCCAGTCTGCCGATAATTTCGAGGTAGAGGAGATCCGATGAACGATGCCCCGACCCGTCACCGACCCCGCCGCGGCGGCCGGCTCCGGCTGCTCCTCGGCGGCGCCTCGGCCCTCGCGCTGATCCTGTCCGCGCTGGTCATGCCCGGCACCGCCGGCGCCGACACGACCGTCACCTCGAACCAGACGGGCACCGACAACGGCTACTTCTACTCGTTCTGGACCGACAGCTCCGGCACCGTCTCCATGAACCTCGGCTCCGGCGGCAACTACAGCACGTCCTGGAGGAACACCGGCAACTTCGTCGCCGGCAAGGGCTGGAGCACCGGCGGCCGCAGGACGGTCACCTACTCGGGCAGCTTCAACCCGTCGGGCAACGCCTACCTGACCCTCTACGGGTGGACCCGGAACCCGCTCATCGAGTACTACATCGTCGACAACTGGGGCACCTTCCGGCCCACCGGGACGTACATGGGCACCGTGACCAGCGACGGCGGCACGTACGACATCTACCGGACCACCCGCTACAACGCCCCCTCCATCGAGGGCACCAGGACCTTCGACCAGTACTGGAGCGTCCGGCAGTCGAAGCGGACCGGCGGGACCATCACCGCCGGCAACCACTTCGACGCCTGGGCCGGCAAGGGCATGAACCTCGGCAGCCACGACTACCAGATCCTCGCGACGGAGGGCTACCAGAGCAGCGGCAGCTCCAACATCACGCTCGGCAGCTCCTCCGGAGGCGGCGGGGGCGGCGGGGGCGGGGGCGGCGGTGGCGGCTGCTCCGCGACGCTCTCCGCCGGGCAGCAGTGGAGCGACCGCTACAACCTCAACGTCGCCGTCAGCGGATCGAGCAACTGGACCGTGACGATGAACGTCCCCTCCCCCGCCAAGGTCATCGCCACCTGGAACATCAGCGCCAGTTACCCGAACGCCCAGACCCTCACCGCCCGGCCCAACGGCAGCGGCAACAACTGGGGGGTGACGATCCAGCACAACGGCAACTACACCTGGCCGACGGTCTCCTGCAGCGCCAGCTGACCAGCTGATCCGTCCCTCGCCGGACCGTGCCCATGACATTCGTCAGGGGACGGCCGGCGATGGGCTGTATAGGCTGCTTGGCGTGAAGGGCAGGCTGTGGAACTGTCTCTACCTCGTCGTCCTGGTCTGGCCGCTGCCCACGTTCCTGGCCTCCTCCCCCTCCCCCGTGCGGGTGGCGCTGGCGGCGGCCGGACTGGCCGCCTTCGTCGGGCTCTACCTGGGGGTCATGTGGTGCGTGGAGCGGTCGCGCCGTACGGCGGGCCTGCTCGCCCTGGCCCTGCTGTACGCGGTCGCCGCCGCGATGACGCCGCTGCTGGGCGAGCTGTGGCTGTTGTCGATGTGGTTCTTCCTCATCGCGGCGGTGGCCGTGTCGCTGCCGGAGCGGGCGCTGCCGGTGGCGGCGGGGGCGACGATCCTGGCCGTCACGCTGGCCTTCCCGCTGCTGCTCGGCCTGTCACTGGCCGAACGCTGGTGGTTCCCGCTGCAGGGCGTGATCTTCGCCGTCGCGATGCGCGCCTTCCTGCGGCTGGAGTCGGCGAACCGGGCGCTCAGCCAGGCCAACGCCGAGGTGGAGCGGCTGGCCGTGGACAACGAGCGGCTGCGCTTCGCCCGCGACATGCACGACCTCCTCGGCCACAGCCTCGCGGTGATGACGGTGAAGAGCCAGCTCGCGGCGCGGCTGGTCACCGCCGACCCGGAGCGGGCGCGGGCGGAGGCCGAGGAGGTGGAGGAGCTGTCCCGGCAGGCGCTGGCGGACGTGCGGGAGGCGATCACCGGCTACCGGGAGCTGTCGCTGGCCGACGAGCTGGACGGCGCGCGGCGGGCGCTCGCCACCGCCGGGGTGCGGCTGGAGGTGGCCGCCGGGCCGCTGCCCGCCGACGTGGAGCCGGTGCTGGCCTGGGTGGTGCGGGAGGGGACGACCAACGTGGTACGGCACAGCGGGGCCCGCCACTGCCGCATCCGGCTGGGGGTGCGGGACGGGGAGGCGTACGCGGAGGTGAGCGACGACGGCGGCGGATGCCGTACGGACGTCGCGGGCGCGGCGGGCAACGGGCTGCGGGGGCTGGCCGAGCGGGTCGAGGTGGCGGGCGGCGTCCTGGACGGCGGCCCCGCCGCGGGCGGCGGCTTCCGGCTGAGCGCCCGCCTGCCGCTGGCGGGCGCGGCCGCATGATCCGGGTGCTGCTGGCCGACGACCAGCACCTCGTACGCGCGGCGCTGGCGGCCCTGCTCGGCCTGGAGCCGGACCTGGAGGTGGTCGGCCAGGTGAGCCGCGGCGACGAGGTGGCCCCGGCCGTCACCGCGCTCCGCCCCGACGTGGTGCTGCTCGACATCGAGATGCCCGGCCGCGACGGCCTCACCGTCGCCGGGGAGCTGACGGGCGTGCGGGTGATCATCCTGACCACGTTCGGCCGGCCGGGCTACCTGCGGCGGGCGATGGACGCCGGCGTCGCCGGGTACGTGGTCAAGGACGCGCGGGCCGGTGAGCTGGCCGACGCGGTGCGGCGGGTGCACGCGGGCGGCCGGGTGTTCGACCGCAAGCTGGCCGCCGCCAGCGTCTCCACGGGCGCCAACCCGCTGACCGGCCGGGAACGGGACGTCCTGCGGGCCGCGGCGGAGGGCGGCACCGTGGCCGACATCGCCCGCCGCCTCCACCTGTCGGACGGCACCGTGCGCAACTACCTGTCGTCGGCCATCGGCAAGCTCGGCGTCCGCAACCGCGCCGAGGCCGCCCGCGCCGCCGAGGCCAAGGGCTGGCTGTGACCCGCGCGCCCTGCTGACGAACGTCACTACCGGCCCCGCCGGGGCCTGGCGACGCTGGAGGCATGGGAAAACGGCTTCTGCCCGCTCTCGGGCTTTTCGTGCTGTCCCCGCTGGCGGGCGAGTTCCTGCTGGGGAACCTGCCCGTCACCGCGCTGCCCGCGCTGATCGTCCTGGCCCCGCTGTACGGGGGCGGCGCCCTGCTCATCCGCGAGCTGGCCCGCCGGCGGGGTGCGGGCTGGCCGGGCATGGTGCTGCTCGCGGTCGCGTACGGGGTGGTGGAGGAGGGGCTGCTCACGCGGTCCCTGTTCGATCCGCACTTCGCCGGGATGGACCTGGCGTCGTACGCGTGGCTGCCGGGGGTGGGCGTGAGCGCCTGGTGGACGACGTTCGTGCTGGGCGGCGTGCACGCGGCGGGGAGCGTTCTCGCGCCGATCGCGGTCATGGAGGCCCTGGTGCCGTCCAGGGCGGAGGAGCCGTGGCTGGGCCGGCCCGGCCTGGTCGTGGCCGGGGTGCTGTACGCGCTGGGCGCGGCGGCGACCGCGCTGAACCCGGACGCCTACCGCGCGCCGGCGGGGCAGCTCGCGGCGGCGGCCGTGACGGCGGCCCTGCTGACCGCCCTCGCCCTGCGCCGCCACCGGCCCGCCACCACACTCGCGGAACGGGCGCAGGCGCAGGAGCGGGAGCGGGCCCAGGCGCAGGAGCGGGAGCGGGAGCGAACCCAGGGGCAGGCGCAGGAGCAGGCGGCGGAGCGGGCACAGGGGCAGGTGCCGGGACGGGTGGTGAAGCGGGCGCCGGGGGCGGGGGCGGTGCTGGGGCTCACGCTCGTGGCGGGCCTCGCCTTCTGGCTGGCCGCGTTGACGATCGGCGTCCTCCGCGCGTGGCCGGCCGTGGCCGCGAACCTCGCCCTGTACGGGGCGGCGTACGCGCTCGTCGCCCGCTGGGCGCGCCGGGCGGGCTGGGGACCGGCCCAGCGGTTCGCGCTGGGCGCGGGCTGGATGCTCACCTACGCCTGGCACTCCTTCCCGCAGCCCCCGGCCCTGCCCGCCACCCCGGCGGTGGACCTGGCGGGGAACGTGGCCTTCGCCGCAGCGGCCGTCGTCCTGCTCGCCGTCGCCTGGTCCCGGGTCCGGTCGGCGCGCGGGGCGGAGGAGACCGCCACGCTCTGACCCTCCGCAACGGGGTGTTTTGCCCGGTCCTGACCGTTGCTCTGGCACCGTGGAGTATGGCCATATTGGGGGAAGAACGCTGGCACACCGCCATCCGGGACCGCGCCGCGACGCTGGCTTTTCCGGAGTGGACACCGCGCGCGGAAGACTGGGCGCAGCTCCATACGGGTTTCATCGACGATGGGACGCCCTATACCGAGGTCTCGGTCTACCGGGACGACGACGGCCGGCAGCGCATCCATTACCGCCGCTACATCGCCGAAGAGCTGCAGCATTTCTGGACCCGGCTGATGAGCGAGTCCGGCGACTGACTCGCCAGCGTCGTCCCGGACAACGCAAGGTGCCCTGCGGCCGGAGGCCGCAGGGCACCAGCACGTCAGGCGTCAGCCCTGGTCGCCCGGCACGTTGTTCTTCCAGTCCTCGGGCTTGGCGGCGCCGGGCTTCTTCTCGGCGCCGTTGCGGCCCGGCATCGCGCCCTTGGCCTTGCCCTTGTTCTTGTCCTTGTCGCCGCTCTTCGGCTTGCGCGCGTCCTGAGCCATCCGACTTCCCTTTCTGCGTGTCACGGAGAGAAGCGGTTCACTACTCCCCGTACACGCGGATGCCCTCAGGGGAGGTCCACGAACGACCGAGCGGCCAAGATGCGACAAAGCACGTTAAATAACGCCGCGCGGGCCGGAACCCCGTGCGGCATGATGGCGATCGTGACGGACATCGATCCCGCGAGCGCGCGGGCCCTGGCCGAGAGCCTGCGGCAGGTCTACAGCGCCGTGGCCGAGAGCATCGGCGCCGACAACGCGGCCTCCCCCCTGATCACTCAGGTGACCGAGCACCTGGGCTGCCCCCTCAGCGACGTGGTGGTGGTCGAGGAGAGGTACCGCTTCTACGAGCACGCCGCGCTGCAGATCGCCACCGACCTCTACCTCGACCGCCACTCGCCGGGCGCCCGCTGGTTCGGCATCGTCGGCGGCGAGCGCCGCTGGGAGAGCATCATCAACATGCTGCTGGCCGCGATGCGGGACGGGAGCCGGCTGCTCGGCCGCCCCGACTACGGCACGGCCGCGGTCGGGCCCGAGGCCACGATCGAGGTCGTGCAGCTCGGCCTGGTGGCCACCGTCGCGCCGGACGGCACGCCGGTGGTCCTCGCGCTGAGCGAGCGCGAGGACCACGAGCCGCACACCCTGCTCACCGTGCTCACGGCCGAGCGGGGCACCGCGACGGCGGTGCGCGAGGAGATCGACCGGCTCAAGCGGGAGCACGACCCGCTCCGCGGCCAGGTGCTCAGCTTCGGCTTCAGCGAGCACCGGGACAACGAGATGCTCAGCTTCCTGCCCCGCCCCGAACTGGCCGCCGAGGAGGTGGTGCTGCCGGAGGGACGGCTGGAGGCCATCGAGGAGCACATCGTCGGCATCGCCGAGCTCGCCGACCGGCTGACCGCCGCCGGCCAGCACCTGCGCCGCGGCCTGCTGCTGTACGGGCCGCCGGGAACGGGCAAGACCCACACCACCCGCTACCTGATCGGGCGGCTGCGCGAGCACACGGCGGTGCTCATCACCGGGCCCGCCATGCGGCGCATCGACTACGCCGTGGCGCTGGCCCGCACGCTGCAGCCGTCCCTCGTGGTCATCGAGGACGTCGACCTCATCGCCGAGGACCGCGGCCACCACGAGACCAGCCCGCTGCTGTTCTCCCTGCTGGACGCGATGGACGGCATCGGCGGCGACGCGGACGTGACGTTCGTGCTGACCACGAACCGGGTCGAGGCGCTGGAGCGGGCCCTGGTCCAGCGGCCGGGACGGGTGGACCTCGCGGTGGAGGTGCCGCGTCCGGACGCGGCGGCGCGGGAGCGGCTGGTCCGGCTCTACGCGCGTGACCAGCGGATCGACGCCGACACCGGGAAGGTGGTCGCCGCGACCGAGGGCGTGACGGCGTCGTTCGTGAAGGAGCTGATGCGGCGGGTGATCCTGATCGCGCTGCGCGCCGGCGCGCCCGCGCTCACCGACGAGCACTTCGACACGGCGCTGCGGGCGATGGCGGGCGACGACCAGTCACTCACCCGGGCCCTCCTCGGGTCGCAGGAGGACTCACGGGACGGGGTGATCCCGGCCGACCCGAAGGACACCCGCACCCCGGCCCGCCTGTCACCGCCCGCCTGCTGACCCACGCCGCTCACCCGCTGCCCACCTGCTGACCCAACCGCTCACGCGCCGCCCACCGCCCCGCGCCCCGGCCGCCCGGGCCGGGGCCGGTCACTCGCCGACGGCCGTGGCCGGGCCGGTGGCCTCGCCGGGCAGCAGGGTGGCCGCGGCGCCCGTGATGGCGAGCAGCCGGGCCGGCATGCCGTGCACGCCGGTCAGCACGAGGGAGCCGCCGCGCCGCCACGCCTCGCGCTGCACGCCGAGCAGCGCGCTCAGCCCGGCGCAGTCGCTGAAGCTCAGGCCGGCCGCGTCGATGACGATCCTGCGTACGCCACGGCTCAGCAGCTCGTCGCAGGCCGCGCTCAGCCGCGGGCGGGTGAGGAGGTCGAGCTCGCCGTCGAGGCGCACCACGGCGTGCCCGTCGCGCTCCTCGACCAGGACCGTCAGCCAGTCGGGCGCGCGGCCGCCGGGCAGCGCGTGGCTGGATTCGTCGGTGGTCATCGGCATCGGGTGGCTCCTGTCACGACGGAAGAGAAGGCGCGCGGCGGTCGAGGTCTCCGTCCGGTCGCTCCTGGCCGGGCGGGTGGTCGTCGGTGAACAGGGACAACAGCCCTTCGATCTGATGGTCGGCGTCGGCGGGGTGGCGGAACGGACGGCTGGGGTCGACGCTGTAGCGGGTGCGTCTGCCCACGCGGGTGCGGGTGATGTAGCCGCCGCGTTCCAGGTCGGTCACGATGTTCTGGGCGGCGCGCTCGGTGATGCCGATCGCGGCCGCGATGTCGCGCACCCGCGCGCCGGGATCGCGGGCGATCTCGGTGAGCACCCGGGCGTGGTTGGTCAGGAACGTCCAGGACCGGTCCGCCGGGGAGGAACGCACCTGCTCCATTGATCCTCCTGGTGGTCGCGGATGGGTGGTGTGCGCACGTCCTGGCGAAATACTATTACGGAAAAGTTTTTCGTGAAAGTGGGGGGCGCACCGCGCGCCGCTCAGTGAGCGGTCGGACCCGCGTAGTCCATGTAGAGGCGGAGCCGGGAGTGGCCGTCCGGGTGGTCGAGGTCGACCCGGTCGCAGACGCTGCGGATGATGAACAGGCCCATGCCGCTCGTGGGGTTGCGGGCCGGGAGCCGCCTCAGGTGCTCGGGGAGGAGGGTGCCGCCCTCGTCCAGGATCTCGACGACCATGCCCTTGTCTCCGGCGCGGGCGACGAGCCGGCCGCCCTCCCCTCCGTGGTCCAGCACGTTCGTGACGGCTTCGTTGACCGCCAGGACCAGCAGCTCCACCCGTCTGGCCGTCATGCCGGACGTCAGCGCGTGATCGCGGAGCACAGCCCGGACCGCGGCCAGGTCCGTGCCGGTGGGGAGGCTCAGTTCGAGCAGGTCGCTCAACGTGTCATGTCCCGTCTCGTCAACGTGCCGCGGCTCACGGGCGCATCCGTCCAGTGCGAGACCGCCCGCCCGCCGGAGAGGCGGCCGGGGGCTCCTGAGGCCGGCACGACGGTCATTCCGGGCGTATCAGCCCGTTCGTGGCGTGGTCGAGGTCGTCGTAGGCGGGCAGCTGCTCCTCCAGCTGGGTGATCTCCAGCAGCGCCGCCATGCTCGGGTTCACCTCGATGAGCCGCAGGCCGCCGCTCCGCTCGCGCGCCCGCTCCTGCGCGATGACCAGCGCGCGCAGCCCGCTGGAGTCGCAGAAGGCCAGGCCGCCCAGGTCGCAGACGATGTGCGGGCACGCGTGCGGCGCGCCGCCGAGCAGCTCGTCGAACGCGCGCGACAGGTCGGGCTGGGTCTGCCTGTCGAGCTCACCGCTCAGGGTCAGCAGCCAGTAGCCAGGCCGGCGCTCCACCTCGATCGCGAGTGCCGTCACCGCTTTCCCCTCAAGGTCCGTGATCCAGGCCGGACGTCTCGTCCGGGCCGTCGCGGAACCCCCGCGGCGGCTTGGCGGCAAGCCTACGCGGACGCGGACGGCCCGCGGTACGCCCTTCCTGGCGCCGCATCTCGGGGAATCGCCCACAATCGTCTTCACTGGTCGTCGACAATCTTGTTGCTTCGTGGTCCGCACATGGTCGCGTCCGATTCCCGCGGTGGTCGCGGCGAAGGCGCCCAGATCCGGCGTCACGCACGCTTCCGCAGCGGTTCACGGCATATGTCCGCAGCAGTGTCAGCCGC
This sequence comes from Nonomuraea sp. B208, assembly GCF_057536035.1. Classification (NCBI taxonomy): domain Bacteria; kingdom Bacillati; phylum Actinomycetota; class Actinomycetes; order Streptosporangiales; family Streptosporangiaceae; genus Nonomuraea; species Nonomuraea sp. B208. The sequence continues at coordinate 26,191 of NZ_BAAJOU010000005.1, read as the reverse complement.
CCCTTCCCCCCGCCGCCATGCCGAAACCCGGGAGTCCAGGCGTGGATGAACGGCGGAATTCAGCCGGGGAGCAGGGCGGAGCTGAGGCCGAGAACGGCGGTGACGAGATTGTCGCCGAGCCTCCGCCAGGCCCGTTCCGCCTCGTCCGGCCTGGCCTCCCCGGCGGCCAGCTCGGTCTCCAGGTCGGCGCACATGTGGACGAGGAGCAGCCGGATCATGGCCGCGTGCCGCTCGGTGAGCTCGGCGTCCCGCCCGGCCCCGGCGACGGGGTGGAGGCGGTCGAGGCGCTGGAAGGAGGGCGTGCAGGTGTACGCCCGCCGCGCGTGCTCGCGCAGCCCCGGATCCACGACGGCCTGCGCGAGGAAGCGCCCGTACCAGGAGGGGGTGCCGAGCTCGACGTGATGCTCGATGCCGGGCTCGACGACGCAGGCGATCCACTCGCGCGGCGACGCCTCACCCCGCTCCTCCAGCACGGCCACCAGCCGGGAGCGGTGCCGTTCGACCGCGGCCGCGTGCTGCTCCAGGATGGCGACGATCAGCTCGTCCCGGGAGCTGAAGTGGTACTGCACGGCGGAGTTGTTGCGCTGCCCGGCCGCCTCGCGGATCATCCGCATGGAGACGCCGGCGAAGCCGTGCTCGGCGTACAGGCGTTCGGCGGTCCGCATGAGCTTGTCCCGGGCGCGCAGCGAGCGCGGGGACGGCCGGGAGGACGGCGCGGGGACCGCCGTGCTGACGTTCATGACCGTCCTTGAAGATGAATTCGGTGCAGTCTTTCCCCGATTATCACCACGGACGCGGCCGGCTCACCAGGTCACCCACACCTCCTGGAGCCCGCCGGCGATGCCGCCGGTGCGCAGCCGCAGGTCGGACGGGTGGTCGCGGAGCCCGAGGCCGGGCAGGCGCCGGGTGAGCAGGCCGAGCACGACCTGCAGCTCCACGCGGGCCAGCGGCTGGCCCAGGCAGTAGTGCGGGCCGGCGCCGAAGGTGAGGTGCTGGGCGACGTTGGGCCGCCTGGGGTCGAAACGGTCGGGGTCGGGGAACTTCGCCGGGTCGCGGTTGGCGGCCGTGGTGCTGGGGATCACCGTGCTGCCCGCGGGCACGACGGTGCCGCTCAGCTCGACGTCCTCGGTGATGTACCGGGGCACGCCGCCGATGATCGACAGCGTGCTGTCCAGGCGCAGCACCTCCTCGACGGTGCCCGCGATCAGGTCGGGGTCGTCCACGACGGCCTCGTAGCGGGAGCGCTCGGACAGCAGCACGGCCGTCATGATCGCGATCATGTTGGAGGTGGTCTCGTGCCCGGCCAGCAGCAGCCCGCGCACGGTCGAGATCAGCTCGTCCTTGCCGAGCCGGCCGTCCTCGGCGTCGCTGATCTGGGTGAGCTCGCTCAGCAGGTCGTCGCCGGGATCGGCGCGGTTGCGGTCGACGAGGTCCGACACGTAGGCGTTGAACTCGCTGTAGGCCTGGTCGACCTCCTGCTGCGTGTAGGCGGTCAGCGTGAGCATCACCCGCGACCAGTGCGCGAACTTGTCCTGGTCCTCGGCCGGCGCGCCGACCAGGGCGCAGATGACGCGCACCGGCAGGGGCAGCGCGAGCCCGGTCGTCAGGTTGCCCGGGGAGCCTTTGGCGAGCATCGCGTCCAGCAGGTCCTCGGCCATGGCCTGGACGCGGGGCCGCCACACCTCCATCTTGCGCTGCGTGAACCAGCCGCTGAGCAGCCGCCGCCACCGCAGGTGGCCCTGCCCGTCGCGGATGGCGGAGCCGCCGGCCCGCTGCCTGCTGAACACGCCGCCGTCCTCGGTGGTGGCCAGCCGGGCCGCGCCCTCCCTGGCCAGGTCGCGGCTGAAGCGCGGGTCGGCCATCACGGAGCGGGCGTCGTCGTAGCGGGTGACGAGGGTGGCCACGTCGCCGCTCGGCAGGCGTACGTGCGCCACCGGGCAGCCTTCGCGCAGCTCGGCGAGCCGCGGCGGCGGCTCCAGCGCGGCAGGGCGGTCGAACGGGTATGCGGGGATCTCGTCAGCCATCGCTTTGGCCCTCCAGTCGGTGAGTCCGACCCTCCGAATATAAGATGATCATCTTATTCCGGCAACGTCCGCCCGCCACCGCGTTGTTCCCGCCCGCTTCTGGGTACTGGCGAGGCTTCCGATCGAGAGGAGGCGGCGTGAGCCGAGGCGGTTCCCAGCAGGCGACCCTGGCGGCCCTGGCGGCCAACATCGGGATCGCGGTGATGAAGTTCGTGGCGTTCCTCTTCACGGGCTCGTCGTCGATGCTCGCCGAGGGCATCCACTCCGTCGCCGACTCCGGCAACCAGGGGCTGCTGCTGCTCGGCCGGTCGCGCTCGAAACGCGGGCCCACGCCGGCCCACCCGTTCGGGTACGGCCGCGAGCGGTACTTCTACGCCTTCCTCGTGTCGGTGGTGCTGTTCTTCGGCGGCGGCCTGTTCGCCCTGTACGAGGGCTACGAGAAGATCAGCGACCCGCACCCGCTGGAGAGCTGGCCGTGGGCGGTCGGCGTGCTGCTGGGCGCGATCGTCATGGAGGGCCTGTCGCTGCGCACCGCCGTCCGCAACGCCAACCGGTTGCGCAAGAACCGGTCCTGGACCCGCTACATCCGCGACGCCAAGGCCCCGGAGCTGCCGGTGGTGCTGCTGGAGGACGCCGCGGCCCTGACCGGCCTGGCCTTCGCCCTGATCGGCGTCACCCTCGCCCTGATCACCGGCAACACGGTCTGGGACGGGGTCGGCTCGGTCGCGATCGGCGTCCTGCTGATCATCGTGGCGGTGACGCTCGCCAGGGAGACCAAGAGCATGATCATCGGCGAGGCGGCCTCCCCCGAGATCCAGCGCTCCATCGAGGACGTACTCAGGGACGACGACGTCATCGCCGGTTACACCCAGCTCCGCACCCTGCACCTGGGGCCGGAGGACCTGCTCGTGGCCGCCCGCGTCACCGTCGCGGGACACCGGGAGTCGGACGCGGTCGCCGAGGCGCTCGGCGAGACCGAGCGGCGCATCCGCGACCGGGTGCCGATCGCCTCCGTCGTCTACCTCTCGCCGGCCCCCGCCGACCAGCGGGAGCGGCGGCAGGACGACCAGGATCAGGTGAAGCGGCGGTAGCTGACGGCGCGGCCGTCGTTGGCGACGGTCCCGATGCTGACGGTGGACCCGGCGTGCGGCGCGTGGATCATCTTGCCGTCGCCGATGTAGACGCCGACGTGCCCGGCGGGGTTGCCGAAGAAGACCAGGTCGCCGGGCTGCGGTGTGCTGACCGGCGTGCCGCTCGCCTGGTAGCCGGCGGCGGTGGTGTCGCCGATCTTGATGCCCGCCTGGTTGAGCACGTAGTAGACGAGGCCGCTGCAGTCGAAGGCCGACGGGCCGTTGGCGCCCCACACGTACGGCTTGCCCATGTGCAGTCTGGCGGCCTCCACGATGCGGGCGCCGGTGGCGGTGCCCTTCTCGAACGGCAGGGGCGTCGGCGGCGGGCCGTCCCCGGCGTAGCCGGCAGCAGGTCCGCCGCCAGGCCCGCCCCCGGTTCCGCCCATCGGGCCGGCCCCGCCTCCGTCGTTGCCCTGCAGGGTCGTCTTCGGCAGCGGAGCCGGCTCCCACTTCACCGTGTGGCCCGGTCCCGGCACGAACGTCTGGTCGCCGGACGCCTTGATCGCGGCGAACGTCGCCGCCCGGTCGCTCGGCGCCTTGGTCTCGGCGGTCGCCCAGTCGCCCAGGAGCTTCTTGACGTCCTTCATGGCCTGGGTCACGGCCGTCTCGGCGTCCTTGCCGTGCGGCCGGGCATCGGTCAGCGCCTTGGCGACCAGGGGCTTGACCGCGGCGTCGTCCTCCTTCTTGTCGGCCTTGGGGTGGGCCGTCCGCCAGGCGCGCACGTCGTCCAGCAGCGTGTTGCAGATCCCCTCGACCTTCGACTTGGCCGTCTCCAGCGCCTGGGCGGCGTTGTCGAGTGCGCCCGCGCTGTTGGTCAGGGCGTGGTGGAAGGCCGTGCCCGCGCGCTCGTAGCCGCTCATGTAGGTGACGAAGGCGTCCGCCGACCCGCCGTTCCACGCGTTGTCGACGGTGCGGACCGCGGCGCTGACCCGGCCGGCGTAGCCGTCGACCTTGCCGGCCGCGCCGCGCCACCGCTTGGCGATGCCACGGATGGTCTCGGGGCTGCCGCTGACCTTGCGCAGCAGCTCGGCCAGCTCGGCGCCGTCCGGCAGCGCGGCGACCTGCTCGGCGACGCCCATCAGGAGTCCGCCCCGCTGGCCAGGTTGGCGTTGCGGACGTTCTGCCGCACCTTGTCCAGCGCCGCTTCGACGCCTTTGAGCTTGGAGCCGGCCTGGCCCAGCTCGCCGCCCGCCTCCTTCTCGATCGCGTCGACGGCGGAGGCCAGGCCGGAGGAGTCGGCCAGCTTGCCGAAGATCAGGGAGTCGGTGGCGCCGGCGGGATAGCCGCCGGCCAGCTCGGCCGCTTCCTTCCCCACCCGCAGCGCGACGGACGCACAGTCCTCCAACGCCTGGAAGTGGACTTCTAGCCCGCCCATCGCCAGCTCACCCCGTGTGTTCGCCGTGATCTCCGTCGGTGCGGGATCCATCTTGCACCAATCGCCCCTTCTGACGCATCCGTCCGGCCGGATCGGGCCCGCCTTCCCGATGTATCGGCACCGAGCGCACGTGAATGCTGGTAAGGGTTGAACCATGATCTTCTTCAGGCGGGCGGCCCAGGCCGCCGTGCTCGCGTCCCTGACCGTCCCGATCGTCCTCGTCGCCGCCGCGCCACCGGCCGCGGCCGAGGCGGGGTCGGCGGCGCGGGCACGCCGCCTGCTGGATCAGCTCAAGGTCGCCCGTCCGCTGCCCATCCGCGGGTACAGCCACCAGCGGTTCATGCCGCGCTGGGCGCACCACAAGGGCACCTGCGACGCGCGCGAGACGGTGCTGGCCCGCGACGGGCGGCGGGTGCGCAGGAACGCCGCCTGCCACCCGGTCAAGGGCGCCTGGTACAGCCCGTACGACGGTAAGTGGCTGAAGAGCGAGCGCCTGGTGGACGTGGACCACGTGGTGCCGCTCGCCTACGCCTGGCGCTCCGGGGCCAGCCGGTGGAGCCAGGCGAAGCGGCGGGCGTTCGCCAACGACCTGACCCGCCCCGAGCTCATCACGGTCAGCCACTCGGCGAACCTCGCCAAGGGCGGCCAGGGCCCGCAGAGCTGGCGGCCGCAGCGGCGCGCCTACTGGTGCAAGTACGCCACCTCGTGGATCACCGTGAAGCACCACTACCGGCTGTTCGTCACGCGGAGGGAGCGGGTGGCACTGCTCAACATGCTGCGTACGTGCCGGTGACACCCTTTGACCTGCGCTTACGTCGCTCTTAACGGGTTGAGTGCACTCTTGTGGCCATATGAACCGTATCGGGAGGACACGATGACAACCTCTGGACCGGACGACTTCAGCACCGCGGAGGTTCTCGGCGAGGAGCCGCCCAGGCGACGGTATCCCCGTTCGCTGGTGCTGGCCGGGGTCGCCGCGGTGGCCCTGGTCGCCGGAGCGGGGGTCGCGACGGCGGCGGCGCTGTCGCCGTCACCGTCCCCGACGGCGACGGCGACGGCCGGGAACGGTCCGTCGCCTTCCGTCACGCCCTCGGAGGACAAGGGCTGGGGCCGGGGCCACCGGGCCGGCCTCGGCGGGCCCGCCCTGCACGGCGAGTACGTGGTCCGCGGCGAGGACGGCGGCTACGTGACGATCGCCACCCAGTACGGCGACGTCACCGCCGCCGACCAGGACTCCGTCACGGTCAAGAGCGAGGACGGCTTCACCAGGGAGTACGCGCTCACCTCCGAGACCCGGATAAACCGGGGAGGCGACGGCGCCGACGCCGTCAAGGCCGGTCAGAAGGTCATGGTCGCCGCCAAGGTGGACGCGGGCAAGGCCACGGCCGTCGTCGTCCGCGACGTCACCAACCGCGCGGGCACGGCCCCCGAGCAGGGCAAGGGCTGGGGCCGGGGTTGGGGCGGCAAGGGCCACGGTGGCGGGGACGGCGGCGCGGGCCACGGCAGGTGGCATCACGAACCCTCGACGTCCTCCCCCGCCCCGAGCCCGTCGGAGAGCCCCACCGCCTCCTGACCCTCCGGTCACCGGTCGCCGGCTGCCGCCTCGTTCAGGGGGACGCGTACCGGCTCGCCCGTGGACAGGGTGATCACGGCCTCGTCCGCCGTCACCCGCACCTCCGGCAGGGGCGGCGCGCCGGGGGCGGCGGTGAGGAGGATCAGGCTGACGTACACGGCCGTGCCGCCCGGGTGGGCCGGGCAGGTGACGTACGGGGTGGCCGAGCACGGGCCGAAGGCGTTGACGCCGTCGCCGGTGACGACGCCGGCCGAGGTGAAGCCGTGCAGGCCGCGCGCCGCGCTGGTCAGCCCGTCCGGGCGCCGGGCCACGGCGTGGACGCCCTCGACGTGCGTGGCGGGGGGCAGCCCGTCGGCGAGGGCGTGGCCGCCGTCGCGGACCAGGTGGCCGGCGGGCGCGGTGACCTGGTGGACGCGGATCTCGGCCGGCCCGTCCGCGACCGAGGTCGTCACCACACGGACGTCCCCGTCCCGGTAGGCGGAGGCGGCCACCCGCTCCCCCACGGCCAGCGGCTCGATGCGGCGGCGACGCGAGGGGACGCCCTCCGGGGACACGACGGCGAGCTGGTTGTCGGCCGCGTCCGGCGCGAAGTCGGGGCCGGTGTGGCTGGTGTAGGCGAGCCGCAGGTAGAGCGGGTCGGGCTCGCCGTCCTGGCGCTGGACGCGGTCGCGGTCGCTGCCGTGGTTGAGCAGGCGTACGACGCCGTCGGCGCGGGTGGCGTGCAGCAGCCAGCCGGCCGGGGGCACGGGCACGACCTGGTCGGCGAGGTCGACCGGGGCGGGCTCCTCCGGCGCGGCCCAGGCCGGGTGGTCCGGCGGCAGGAGCAGGCCGAGAAACGCCTTGCTCGCCCAGTACGGCGAGGCGGGACCCGAGTAGTCCTGGGTGCCGGGCGGGAAGGGGGCGTACCAGCCGCAGGTGAGCAGCCCGCGCTCGTCGGGCGCGCCGCGCTCGGCGAAGTGCCGCAGGACGCCGCTCGCGATGCGCCGGGTGCGGCCGGGCGGCAGCGGCGAGGCGCCGGTGAGCTCGCCCAGCCACAGCGGGACGGCGGTCGCGAAGCGGTAGATCAGGGAGCGGCCCTGGTGGACGGGCCCGCCGTCGGCGGCGAAGAAGTGCTGGTAGTCCTCCAGGAACAGGCGCAGGCGGGCGGCGTAGCGCTCCTGCCGGGCGGTGTCGCCGGACATCCTGGCCCACAGCGACGGGTAGAGGTGCAGCGCCCAGCCGGTGTAGTAGTCGAAGTTCTTGCCCTTGCCGTCGGAGTACCAGCCGTCGCCGGCGTACCAGTCCTCGATGCGCTCCAGGCCGGCTTCGATCTCGGCGGGCTCGTACGGGCCGCCCGCCTCCGCCAGGAACTGCTCGACGACCACCCGGAACATCACCCAGTTGTTGTCCGGCGTACGCCGCCCCAGCATCCCGGCCAGCCAGGCGAGCACCCGCTCCTGGACGGCGGGGTCGAGCCGGTCGTACAGCCAGGGCCGGGTCTCGTGCAGCGCCAGCGCGATGGAGGCGGCCTCGACCAGCGGCTGGGACATGTCGGTCAGCGGCGGCCAGGCACAGGGGTGGGCGGGGTCGGTGCCCGCGGCCAGGCCCTCGGCGTAGCGTTCCAGCAGCGCGGGCGGCACGTCGCCGCCGGCGCCCGCGATGCGGAAGGCGGCCAGCAGGAACGTCCTGGCGAAGCCCTCCAGGCCGTCGCTGACGGGCCCGGACCGGCTCGGGCTGCCGGGCAGGCGGTACTGGGCGAAGCCGTCGGTGGCGTACGGGACCACGGCGTCGAGCAGGCGGTCGGCCATGGCCTCCCAGTGCGCGCGGGTCCAGCCGGTACGGGGTGACAGGCGGTGGTCGGGGGGCGGGAGAGGCATGGAACGGGATCCTACGCCGTCCGCCGGAAAGCGGTTTCCATCACCGCGCTCCCCGCCACGTCCGCGCGCCGCATTGCATGGACATGCAGAGGTGTGTATATACTTCTGCTCGTGTCCAAGGTACTCACCTCCCTGCCTGTCGGTGAACGAGTCGGGATCGCCTTCTCCGGTGGTCTCGACACTTCGGTAGCGGTCGCGTGGATGCGCGAGAAGGGTGCAGTGCCGTGCACCTACACCGCCGAGATCGGCCAATACGACGAGCCCGACATCGCCTCCGTCCCCGGCCGCGCCACCGCCTACGGCGCCGAGATCGCCCGCCTGGTCGACGGCCGGGCGGCGCTCGTGGAGGAAGGGCTCGCGGCGCTGGCCTGCGGCGCGTTCCACATCCGCTCCGGCGGGCGCACCTACTTCAACACCACCCCGCTCGGCCGGGCGGTCACCGGCACCCTCCTCGTGCGCGCCATGCTGGAGGACGGCGTGCAGATCTGGGGTGACGGCTCGACGTTCAAGGGCAACGACATCGAGCGCTTCTACCGCTACGGCCTGCTGGCCAACCCCTCCCTGCGCATCTACAAGCCGTGGCTCGACGCCGACTTCGTGCACGAGCTCGGCGGGCGCAAGGAGATGTCGGAGTGGCTGCTGGCCCACGGCCTGCCCTACCGCGACAGCACCGAGAAGGCCTACTCGACCGACGCCAACATCTGGGGCGCGACCCACGAGGCCAAGTCTCTGGAGCACCTCGACACCGGCATCGAGATCGTCGAGCCGATCATGGGCGTGCGGTTCTGGGACCCCGAGGTGGAGATCGTCCCCGAGGACGTCACGATCGGCTTCGAGCAGGGCCGCCCCGTCACGATCAACGGCAAGGAGTTCGCCTCCGCCGTGGACCTGGTGCTGGAGGCCAACGCCATCGGCGGCCGGCACGGGCTCGGCATGTCCGACCAGATCGAGAACCGCATCATCGAGGCCAAGAGCCGCGGCGTCTACGAGGCCCCCGGCATGGCGCTGCTGCACGCCGCCTACGAGCGGCTGGTCAACGCCATCCACAACGAGGACACCCTGGCGAGCTACCACGTCGAGGGCCGCAAGCTCGGCCGGCTGCTGTACGAGGGCCGCTGGCTCGACCCGCAGGCGCTGATGCTGCGCGAGTCGCTGCAGCGCTGGGTCGGCATGGCCATCACCGGCGAGGTGACGCTGCGGCTGCGCCGCGGCGAGGACTACTCGATCCTCGACACCTCCGGCCCGGCGTTCAGCTACCACCCGGACAAGCTGTCCATGGAGCGCACCGAGGACTCCGCGTTCGGGCCGGTCGACCGCATCGGCCAGCTCACCATGCGCAACCTCGACATCGCCGACTCCCGGTCCAAGCTGGAGCAGTACGCCCGGCTCGGCATGGTCGGCGGCGGGCAGCCGACCCTGGTGGGCGCGGCCCAGGCCGCCTCGACCGGCCTCATCGGCGCCATGGACGAGGGCGGCGCGGAGGCCATCGCCTCGCGCGGCGAGGCCGTGGTGGAGGAGGAGCTGCTGGACCAGGCCGCGATGGAGTTCGGCACCGACTGAGGGTGAGCTGAGCGTGAGCGACGTGAGGCCGCGGGGTGTTCCCCCGCGGCCTCACGCGTTCCTGTTCGGCAGCAGGCGGGCCGCGTCGAGGGCCAGCGCCAGGTCCACCAGGTCACGGGGGCGGGCCAGCGAGCGGCCGGTGAGCTGCTCGATCCTGCGCACCCGGTTGACGATCGTGTTGCGGTGGCAGAACAGCCGGGCCGCGGCCCTGGCGGCCGAGCCGTCGCAGGCGAGCCAGGTCTCCAGCGTGGTCAGCAGCGTGTCGCGGTCGGCGGAGTCGAGCGCGAGCAGCGGCCCGAGCGCGCTGTCCAGCAGGTGGAAGGCGAGGTCGGGCCGGGTGAGCATGAGCGCGGCCGGCACCCGGCCGTCCAGGCGGGCGATCTCGGGCCCGCCGTCCACGCAGGTGCGCATGGCGAGCAGGGCCAGCTCGTGGGCGGCCGCCAGCTCGGCCAGGCCGGTCACGACGGGGCTCACGCCGGCCACGCCGCTGATGACGTAGCTGAGCTCCCTGCACAGGTCGTCCAGGCCGGCCCCGCCGAGCGCGGCCACGGCCACCTCGTGCCCGGTGCGCATCCGCCACAGCAGGCGCATGCCGTCCAGCGACTCGGGCAGCAGGACGTCGTCCTGCCGGCCGCCGCGGCGTACGGTGACGACCGCGTAGCTGCCGTGCTCGGGCAGGTCGAGCGCGGCCCCGGCGGCGCGGACCACCCCGGCGTCGGCGGTGCCGTCGAGCAGCGCGTCGAGCAGGGCGTTGACGCGTTCCCTGCTGCGGCCGAGTATCTCCTGCTCGCGCCGGTTGTAGGTGTCGCAGGCCACCATGGACTGCCGGTCGATGGCGTGCCAGACGTGCCCGGCGGCGCGCACCAGCACGCTCAGCCGTTCGGGCCGCTCGCGTTCCATGTGATCGACCAGCGCCGACCAGACGACCTGGCCGGCCAGGCGGTACATCCGCAGCAAAGAGTCGAGGGGCAGGCCCTGCTCGGCGCGGCGGCGGGCCATGTTCGCGGTGAAGACCAGGTCGCGGCGCTCGGAGGGCGGCTGCAGGATGGCGGTGAGCCCCAGCCGGACGCCTTCGAGCGTGCTCTTCCAGTGCTCGTCGTAGGGGACGCAGGCGCAGTACACCTCGTCGCCGTCGCGGGTGCGGGCGACCAGCTCGCCGGTCAGCTCGGGCAGGTGCTCCAGCAGGACCACGGCGGCGGTGCGCAACGTCTGGCGGACGTCCTCGTCCACGACCGTAGGGGGACGCATTCCCCGAGGCTGCCATCGCCCTCCGCTCCAGAACAAGGCTCTGTAGCGTTTTGTGATCCATCGTTGTGCGGCTGCACAACCGGGGCCCGGCCGCGGTGGGCAGGCCGCCTGACTTCCCGCCGGCATCTGGACGACGGCGCACGTCAGCGGTTTGGGTGAGCCGGCATGGGGTCTTGGGAGGAAGTCGTATGGCCGAACTGACCGTGGGCGATCTCGTCGTGGACTACGGGCCGGTGCGCGCCCTGGACGGCGTGTCGATGCGGGTCCCGTCCGGCGCGGTCGTGGCCGTGCTCGGCGCGAACGGCGCGGGCAAGACGACGCTGCTGCGCGCGGTCTCGGGAACGCTCCGGTTCCAGCGCGGCCGGATCGCGCGCGGCACGGTCGAGCTGGACGGCGCCCGCCTGTCCGGCCTCGGCGCGGCGGCGGTGGTGCGGTGCGGCGTCACGCACGTGCCGGAGGGCCGGCGGGTGTTCGCCCGCATGACCGTGGAGGAGAACCTGCGCGCGGGCGGCCTCGGCACGCCGCGCCGGGCCGCCGCCGAGGCGAGGGAGCGGGTGCGGGAGCTGTTCCCGGTGCTCGCCGAGCGCTCCCGCCAGCCCGCTGGGCTGCTGTCGGGCGGCGAGCAGCAGATGCTGGCCATCGGCCGGGCGCTCATGGCGGGGCCGTCGGTGCTGCTGCTCGACGAGCCGACGCTGGGGCTGGCCCCGCAGATGGCCGCCAGGATCGCGGCCACGATCAAGGCGATCAACGCGGCGGGCACGTCGGTGCTGCTCGTGGAGCAGAACGTGGCCACGGCGCTGTCGCTGGCCTCCTACGCGTACGTGCTGGAGGTCGGCGGGGTGGCGATGGAGGGCCCGGCGGCCGCGCTGGCCGCCAGCGACGAGGTCAGACGGCGCTACCTGGGCGTCAGCGACGAGGCCCCGGCCGAGGCGCGCCCCCGCGCCGGGCTGTCGAGGTGGTCGGCGTGACCGGCACATACCGACCGGGCGGTATGCCGCCGCTGGAGGTCCGTGACGTGACCGTCCGCTTCGCCGGGCTGACGGCGCTCGACGGCGTCAGCTTCACCGTCGAGCCCGGCACGGTGCACGCCCTCATCGGCCCGAACGGCGCCGGCAAGTCCACCTGCTTCAACGTGCTGTCCGGCGTCTACCGGGCCACCTCGGGCAGCGTCCGGCTGGGCGGGACCGAGCTGACCGCGCTGCGCCCGCACGAGGTGGCGGCGCTCGGCGTGGCCCGCACCTTCCAGAACATCGCGCTCTCCCCCCGCCTGCCGGTGCGCGACAACCTGCTGCTCGGCCGGCACCGGCTCACCCGCGCCGGCTTCGTCGCGGCCGGGCTGCGGCTGCCCCGCGCCCGCCGCGAGGAGCGCGCCCACGAGGCGAGGGTCGCGGAGATCGCCGCGTTCGTCGGGCTCGGCGACCTGCTCGGCACGCCGGTCGGGCTGCTGCCGTACGGGATCCGCAAACGGGTGGAGCTGGCCCGCGCCCTGGCGATGGAGCCGCGCCTGCTGCTGCTCGACGAGCCGGTGGCCGGGATGAACAGCGGCGAGCGGGTCGAGATGGCCGAGCTGATCGCCTCGGTCAGGGAGAGCCTCGGGATCTCGATCCTGCTGGTGGAGCACGACATGGGCATGGTCATGCGCCTCGCCGACCGGGTGACCGTGCTGGACTTCGGCCGCCGCATCGCCGACGGCCCGCCCGCCGAGGTCCAGAACGATCCGAAGGTCGTCGGCGCGTACCTGGGCACCGGGGAGGGCTCGTGATCACGTTCCTGGAGCTGCTCGTCAACGGGATCTCCATCGGGGCCGTGTACGCGCTCATCGCGCTCGGCTTCGTCGTCATCTTCAAGGCGACCGAGGTGGTGAACTTCGCGCATGCCTCGCTGCTGCTGGCCGGCGGCTACGTGGTGGCGCGGCTGCACGGCGCGATCGGCTTCTGGCCCGCGCTGCTGGCCGGGATCGCCGTGGCCGCCGTGCTCGGCGCGCTGGTGGAGTTCCTCGTCATCCGCCGGTCCAAGGCGGCCGCGCACGGCGTGCTCGCGATCGTGACGATCGGCGTGGACATCGTGCTGACGACCGAGCTGACCCGCAGGATCGGCACCGAGGTGCTGGCCATGGGCGACCCGTGGGGGTCGCGGGTGGTGCATCTCGGGCCGGTCCCGGTGGCCGAGACCCGGCTGGTCGCGCTGGTCACGGCGGCGCTGCTGATCGCGGTGTTCCTGCTGGCGTTCAAGTTCACCGGCTGGGGCGTGGCGATGCGGGCCACGGCCGAGGACCCGGAGACGGCCGCGCTGATGGGCGTGCGGCTCGGCCGGGTGTCGCTCAGCGCGTGGGCGGTGGCCGGGGCGCTGGCGGCGGTGGCCGCGCTGTTCCTGTGCGTCTTCCCCACGCCGGGCCTGGACCGCGGCGCCTCCTTCGCGGCGCTGAAGGCGTTCCCCGCGGCCATTCTCGGCGGCCTGGACTCCACGACGGGCGCGCTGGTCGGCGGCCTGGTCGTCGGGGTCACCGAGGCGCTGATGACCGGCTACCAGAACGACCTGACCTTCCTGGGCCGCGGGATCGGCGACGTGGCGCCGTTCCTCGTCATGATCGCCATCCTGCTGCTGCGGCCCGCGGGCCTGTTCGGCACGAAGGAGCTCGCCCGTGTCTAGGCATCTGATCAGGGCCTGCGTGCTGGCCGCCTTCGTGGCGGTGCCCTTCTACCTGGAGGGGTTCTGGCTGCAGGCGGGGCTGTTCGCGATGTCGGCCGCGGTCGGCGCGATCGGGATCAACCTGCTGACCGGCGCCACCGGCCAGCTCTCCATGGGCCACGCGTTCTTCCTGGCGGTGGGCGCCTACGCCTACGTGTACTTCGCCGCCGAGCCCACGGAGGCGCTGGGCGGCCTGGGGCTGCCCACGCCGCTCGCCGCCGTGCTCGCCGTGGCCCTGTCGGGGGCGGCGGGCGGGCTGTTCAGCCCGATCGCCGGGCGGCTCAAGGGCGCCTACCTGGGCATCGCCACGCTGGCGCTGATCTTCCTGGGCCAGCACCTGCTGTTCAACGCGGGGCCGGTGACGGGCGGCTTCAACGGCCGCGCGGTGCCGCCCCTGGAGCTGTTCGGCTTCGTCCTCGCCGACACGCCGGAGCTGGTCGTCATGGACGTGCCGTTCGGCGCGCTGGAGCGGCTGTGGTTCCTCGGCGGGGCGGTGCTGCTGGCGGCGGCGCTGTTCGCCCGCGGCGTGCTGCGCGGCCGTCCCGGGCGGGCCATGAACACCATCCGCGACCACGAGATCGCCGCCGGGGTGATGGGCGTGCCGGTCGCCCGCTACCGGGCCGGGGTGTTCGTGCTGTCGTCCATGTACGGCGGCCTCGCCGGCGTGCTGCTCGCCCTGGTCTTCCAGCGCACGGTGCCGGACTACTTCGGCATGCTGCTCTCCCTCGACTACCTCGCGATGATCGTGATCGGCGGCCTCGGCTCGGTGGGCGGCGCGGTGATCGGGGCGGTCTTCGTCTCCCTGCTGCCGCAGCTGCTGACCCGCTACGGCGACGCGCTGCCGCTGGTGGCCGCGCCGGGCTCGGGCGACGGCGTCTCCCCCGCCGAGGCCGCCCGCCTCCTGTACGGCGCGGCCGTGGTCGCGGTCGTGCTCTTCCTGCCGGGCGGGCTGCTCGGCCTGCTCCACTCGCTGCGCCGGCGGCTGCCCGGCCTGCGGCTCCCCCTGTCCGCGAACCCCACCCCGTCCCCTGAGACCAGGAGCTGACATGTCCAGTAACCGCAAGGCCGTCGTGGCCGCGCTCGTGTCCCTGGCGCTGGCCGCCACCGCCTGCGCCAGCGGCAAGGCCACCGGCGGTGGCGGCCAGGCGAGCGCCACCGGCGGCGACGGCGTCAAGACGGGCCCCGGCGTGACCGCCGACACGATCACCCTCAGCCTGCTCACCGACCTGACCGGCCCGTACGCCTCCCTCGGCAAGAGCCTCACCCAGGCCCAGCAGCTCTACTTCGACCAGGTCAACCAGGCGGGCGGCGTCTGCGGCAGGAAGATCGAGACCGTCGTGCGCGACCACGGCTACGACGCCCAGAAGGCGATGGCGTCCTACGCCGAGGTGGCGCCGAAGACGGCGGCGATCCCGCAGTTCATCGGCTCGCCGATGGTGACCGCGCTCAAGGACAAGATCAACGCCGACAAGGTGCTCACCATCCCGATGGCGTGGGCGACCGGGCTGCTCGGCAGCGAGGCCATCCAGGTCACCGGCACCACGTACGACGTGGACATGATCAACGGCGTGGACTTCCTGGTGAAGGAGAAGGGGCTGAAGTCCGGCGACAAGATCGGTCACCTGTACTTCGAGGGCGACTACGGCGAGAGCGCGCTCGCCGGGTCCACGTACGCGGCCGGCAAGCTCGGCCTCACCGTGGTCGAGCAGAAGATCAAGGCGACGGACCAGGACATGACGGCCCAGGTGGCGGCGTTCAAGAAGGCGGGGGTGAAGGCCGTGCTGGTCTCGGCCGGCCCGCGTCAGGCCGCCTCGCTGGTCGGCGTGGCCCTGGCCGGCGGGATGGACGTGCCGTTCATGGGCAGCAACTCGGCCTACAGCCCGCAGCTGCTCGAGACGCCGGCCGCGCCCGCTCTGCTGAAGGACTTCTACTACGTGACCGCCGGCGCGCCGATCAGCGCGCCGCTGCCCGCCTACCAGAAGCTCATCGCCGACTACCGCGCCAAGTACGCCGGCCAGCCGCTCGACAGCGGCGTGGCGGCGGGCTGGACGGCGGCCGTCATCGTCGGCGACGCCCTGCGCAAGGCGTGCGAGAACAAGGACCTCAGCCGGGCGGGCATCATCGCGGCCCACCGCTCGCAGAAGGCGTGGGAGGCCGGGCTGGGCGGCACGCCGATGGACTTCAGCGTCTATGACCGGCCCGCCTCGCGCGCGTCGTACATCGTCAAGCCGGACAAGGACGCCGTCGGCGGCGCCACGCTCGTCAAGGAGGCAGCCGTGTCCGAGCTGGCCGAGGGCTACACCGTCCCCACGGCGGGCTGAGCCGGCGACATGGCCGCGTTGCTGGAGGTCTCCGGGCTCACCATGCGCTTCGGCGGGGTCACCGCGCTCTCGGGCGTGGACCTCGCCGTCGGTGAGGGCGAACTCGTCGGCCTCATCGGGCCCAACGGCGCGGGCAAGAGCACCCTGTTCGACTGCCTGACCCGGCGGTGCGCGCCGCAGGAGGGGCACGTGCTGCTGGCGGGCGAGGACCTGGCCCGGCTGCCCGCGCACCGGGTGGCGGGGCGCGGGGTGGCCCGCACCTTCCAGAACACCGCGCTGTTCCCCGGCCTGTCGGTGCGGGAGAACGTGATGGCGGGCGCGCACCGGCACGGCCGGGCCGGGTTCTGGGGGGCGGCGCTCGGGCTGGCGGCGGGCGAGGAGCGGCGGCTGCGGGAGACGGCCGACGCGCTGCTGGCCCGGTTCGGGCTGGGCGAGTACGCCGACCATCCGCCCGAGGCGCTGCCGTACGGGACGACCAAGCTCGTCGAGATCGCGCGGGCGCTGGCGTCCGGGCCGCGGCTGCTGCTGCTCGACGAGCCGGCGGGCGGGCTCGCCCCGTCCGAGGTGCCGGCGTTCGCCGCGCTGATCCGGCGGCTGCACGCGGAGCTGCGGCTGACGATCGTCGTCGTGGAGCACCACCTGGACTTCGTGCTGTCGCTGTGCCGCAGGATCGTCTGCCTGGAACGGGGACACAAGATCGCCGACGGCCCGGCGGAGGTCGTCCGCCGGGACCCCGCCGTGGTGGCCGCCTGCCTGGGAGTCACGCCATGACGGGCCCGACGGGCGGGGCCGGGCTGGAGGTGCGGGGGTTGCGGGCCGAGTACGGGGCGGCCCGCGTGCTGCACGGCGTCGACCTGACCGTGCCGGAGGGCGAGATCGCGGTGCTGCTCGGCCCGAACGGCGCGGGCCGCACGACGCTGCTGCGCGCCCTGTCCGGCCTGGTACGGGCGCGCGGCACGGCCACGCTCGGCGGGACGCGGCTGCTCGGCCGCGCCCCCGACGAGATCGCCCGCCTCGGGGTCGCGCACGTCACCCAGGAGGGCGGCACGTTCGGCCCGCTGACCGTCGAGGAGAACCTGCGGGTGGGCGCACGGGCCCGCCCGTGGCCGCGGCGCGGCGCCGGCGAGGACCTGGAGCGGCTGTTCGGCTGGTTCCCGGTGCTCCGGGCGCAGCTCAGCCAGCCCGCGGGCACGCTGAGCGGCGGCGAGCAGCGCCTGCTCGCCATCGCCCGCGCGCTGATGGCCCGCCCCCGGCTGCTGCTCATGGACGAGCCGATGCGCGGCCTGGCCCCCCGGACGGCGGGCCTGCTCTTCCGCACCATCCACGCGATCAACAGGGACGAGGGGACCACGATGGTCATCGTCGAGCACAACGTGCCGGCGGCGCTGGAGGTGGCGCACCGGTCCTTCCTCATGGAGGCGGGCCGGATCACCGCCAGGCGCGTCCGAGGGAGGTGGTGAGCCGGTGTTCGGCCAGCAACTCCTCGAAGGGCTGGGCGCGGGCGCGGGGTACGCGGCCCTCGCGCTCGCCCTGGTGCTCACCTACCGCTTCACCGGGATCGTCAACTTCGCGCAGGGCGAGCTGGCCATGCTCGCCACGTACGTGGCCTGGCAGCTCGTCGTGTCCGGGATGCCGTACTGGGTGGCGCTGCCGGTGACGGTGGCGCTCGCCTTCGCCGCGGGCGTGGTGACCGAGCGGCTGGTCATCCGCAGGCTGGAGAGCGGCGCGGGCGAGGTGACGCTGGTGGTGACCACGATCGGCCTGTACGTGCTGGTCAACGCGCTGGCCACGCTGGTGTGGACGGCGGCGCTGCGGGCCTTCCCTAGCCCGTTCCCCGACGCCCCGCCGGGGCTCGCCGCGCTCGCGGCGGCGGGCCTGGCAGGGACGGTGCTCGGGGCGCTGGCGCTGGTGGTGCGGCGTACCGGGCTCGGCCTGGTGATGCGGGCCGTCGCGGCGGACGCCCGCTCGGCGCGGCTGTCGGGCGTGCGCGTGGGATGGGTGCTGGCGCTGGGCTGGGGCGCGGCGGCGGCGGTCGGCGCGCTGTCGGGCGTGCTGCTCGCCCCGGCGCTCTTCCTGGAGCCCTCGATGATGACCGGGGTGCTGGTCCACGCCTTCGCCGCCGCCACGCTGGGCGGGTTCGACAGCGCGCCCGGCGCGGTGGCGGGCGGGCTGGCCGTCGGGGTCGCCGAGACGCTGGCGGGCACGTACCTCGGGTTCGTCGGGGCGGACCTGAAGATCGCGGTGCCGCTGGTGATCGTGGTCGCGGTGCTGCTGCTGCGCCCGCAGGGCCTGTTCGGCTCGGCTCCGGTGGAGCGGGCATGACCGGCGTCCAGGGGGCCGCGCTCACCGGGCACCGGCGGCCGGCGGTGGGGCTGGCGGCCGGTGACCGGCGGCCGACGTGGCCGTGGCGGCGGGCCGCGCTCGTGGTGATCGGGGTGGCGGCGGCAGGGCTGCCGTTCGTGCTGCCGCCGTACCGGCTGTTCCAGGTGACGCTGGTGCTGGTGTACGCCGTGGCGCTGCTCGGGCTGGACCTCGTGGTGGGACACAGCGGGCAGATCTCGCTGGGGCACGGGGCCTTCTTCGGCGTCGGGGCGTACGTGGCGGCGGTCATGATCGGGCGGCTGGGGCTGCCGTACCCGGTGACGCTGCCCGCCGCCGCGCTGGTCACGTACGGGCTGGGCTGGGCGGCCGGGCTGCCCGCGCTGCGGCTGCGCGGCCTGTACCTGGCCGTGGTGACCTTCTCCGTCGCGGTGGTGCTGCCGCCGCTGCTGAAGCGGTTCCCCGAGGTCACCGGCGGCGCGATGGGGATGCCGGTGGCCACGCCGCGCGGGGCCGGGCTCGACGACGACCAGTGGATCTACTTCCTGGTGCTGGCGACGGCGGCGGTGGCCGTGGCCGGGATCCGCAACCTGACACGCTCGCGCGGCGGGCGGGCGCTCACCGCGATCCGGCAGCATCCGGCGGCGGCCGAGGTGCTCGGCATGCGCGCCGCGTCCCACCTGACGCGGGCGTTCGCCTGGAGCGCGATGTACGCGGGCGTGGCGGGCGCCCTCCACACGTGGACGACGGGGTTCGTCGCGCCGGACACCTTCACGCTGAGCCTGTCCATCACCCTGCTGGCCGGGGCGGTGATCGGCGGCCTGGCGACGCCGGCCGGGCCGCTGCTCGGCGCGCTGGTCGTGACGGCGGTGCCGGCCGCGGCCCGCGAGCTGGACCCGGCCGCCCCCGGCCTGGTGTCCGGGCTGCTCATCGTCGTGGTGGTCTACGCGGCCCCGACCGGCCTGGCGGGGCTGCTGCGCCGGGCCGCCGCCGCCGTGGCCGCCCGTCTCCCGGCGGGGAGGCGGGCATGAGACGGGTCCTGCTGGTCCTGATGCTCCTGCTGGTGACGGGGTGCAGGACGGACGGCGGCGGCGCCGTGCTCACCGGCGAGTGCGCGGGCCAGGACGGCACCGGCATCGGCGCGGACCACGTCAAGGTGGGCGGGATCTACCCGCTGTCGGGACCCGCCTCCGCCTACGCGGCGGTCGCGCAGGGCGCGGGCGCGTACTTCGCGCACGTCAACCGGCACGGCGGCGTGGACGGGCGGCGCGTCGACTTCCTCGTCCGCGACGACGCCTACGAGCCGGCCCGCGCGGTCGAGGAGGCCCGCAGGCTGGTGCTGCACGAGCGGGTGTTCGCGCTGTTCCAGACGCTCGGCACGCCCTCGACGGCGGCGGTGCGCGAGTTCGCCCACCGGTGGAAGGTGCCGCAGGTGTTCGTCGCGACCGGGGCCGCCGCGTGGGGCGCCGAGGCCGCGCGCCGCCCCTGGACGATCGGCTTCCAGCCGAGCTACGTCGCCGAGGCCCGCGTCTACGCCCGCTACCTCGCCGAGGAGGTGCCGCACGCCCGCGTCGCGGTGCTCTACCAGAACGACGACTTCGGCCACGAGCTGCTGGACGGCTTCCGCCGCGCGATCGAAGGCACCTCGGTGCGGATCGTGGCCGAGCGCGGCTACGAGGTGACCGACCCCGGCGTGCAGGGCCAGCTCGCCAACCTCGCCGCGTCGAAGGCGGACGTGCTGCTCGACGTGAGCACGCCGAAGTTCGCCGCGCAGGCGCTGGCCGCCGACGCCGCCATGACCGGCTGGAACCCGCTGCACATACTGAACGGCGTGGCCGCCTCCCCCGCCGTGCTCAAGCCGGTCGGCTACGACAAGGTGCAGGGTGTGATCACCGCCGGGTTCCAGAAGGACCCGGCCGCGCCGGAGTGGGCCGACGACCCGGCCGTGCGGACGTATCTGACGGCGCTGGAGCGCTACGCCCCCGAAGCCGACCCCGGCAGCCAGCAGGTGGTCTTCGGCTGGATGGCGGCGGAGGCGTTCGTCAAGACGCTGCGGAGCATGCGCTGCCCCTCGCGGGAGGCGCTGCGCGCGGCGGCGCACCGGCTGGACGACGTCCGGCTCGGCATGCTGCTGCCGGGGATCACGCTGTCCACCGGGCCGGGTGACGCCTTCCCGATCGAGGCCGAGCAGCTTTCGCGTTTCGAGGGCGAGCGGTGGGTGCCGTTCGGGCGGGTGATCGACACCCGCGCCGGGTGATCAGGCGGGCCGTCGATGGACGAGCATGTCGTCGTCCGGCAGCGTCGCGGTGCCCGGGGAGCGCAGCAGCGACGTCGCCCCCGCCCAGCGCCGCAGCGTCGCGACGGCCTCCCTCTGCTCGGCCTCGGGCAGGGAGGCGATGTTGGCGCCGTGGTTGGCGCCCGGCACGACGTACAGGTACGAGTCCCGGCCCGACGGGGTGAACCGCTCGGCGCTCCAGGGGTCGTTCTGGCCGTAGACGAACATCATCCGCTCCGACTGGCTGCGCACCCAGAAGTCCACGTCGAGCATGGGCAGGGGCTGGTGCCGGGCGCGCAGCTCGGCGGGCAGCACCGAGTTGGGCTGGTAGAGGCCGCGGTACCGGGTGAGGCCGCGCAGGTGGGCGAAGGCGAGGTCGGGCCAGCCGAGCTGGGTGGCCGCCTGGTGGTAGTAGGGCCAGTAGTACTCGAGGCCCTGGTCGGTGTAGAAGCCGAAGAACGCGACGTTGTCGATCCAGGCGTAGAGCTGCTCGTCGGTCGCGGTGGCCGGCGGCACCGAGGCGCAGTCCGCGGCCGTCGAGTACTGCCAGAAGGCCCACACCGTGTCCAGGACGGTCATCTCGTACGAGCGGTCGGCGCTGCCGAGCGTCCTGGTGAAGGTGTAGCCGTTGCGGGCGGCGTCCGCCTCCAGCAGGGGGACCATCCGGTCGCGGCGCAGCAGCGCCTCGCGCTGCACGGTCTCCAGCGCCTGCCGGCAGGGGGCGGTGCCGACCTCGGCGAAGAAGCGGTCGTAGTCGCGGTCGAGCTGGTTGACCGGGTCGTCGGGGGCGACGTAGGCCACGACGCCGTCCACGTCGCCGGGGTAGAAGCGGCGGTGGTAGACGGAGGTCATGCCGCCCTTGCTGGCGCCGGTCTGGATCCAGCGGCCCGGGTAGATCGTCCTGAGCGCCTGGACGATGCGGTGCTCGTCCGTGGCCTCCTGCCAGATGTTCAGGTCGCGCCAGTCGGCGGGCGCGGGGCGCGAGGAGCGGAAGAAGCGGTGCTCGACGGAGACCTGGTTGGCGTCGAGGATCCTGGTGGGCTCGGTCCGCGAGGGGGCGGGGTCGGCGGCCAGGCCGTAGCCGCCGGTGTAGAGGACCACGGGAACGTCGACGGCGCGGTGGAGCAGGGTGAGGCGCTGCTGGAACGTCCCCTTGCGCGGGTCGCGGTGGTCGATCGGCTGGGTGTAGCTGAGGACGAAGAACCGGTAGCCGGCCGGCTGCGTCTCCGACACCACGGTCAGGCCGGGGATGGCCCTGAGCTGGTCCAGCGGGTCCTGCTCCTCCTCCGCCGCGGCGGCCGGCGCGCTCATGGGCACGGTGACGGCGGTCAGGATGAGCAGAACGGTCAGGAGCAGGCTTCGCACGGTGGCGCCTCCAGCCGGACGTGAGCACGGGTCCGACCGCAGTGTCCCCGCGATCTTCCCGCAGGGCAAGGGTTGACTTCTCCCGTTTCGTCCCCAGAAGCTCCCGCCGGCACAGGCCGGACCGCCTTCGCGGCCCTCGCCGGACATATTGCCACATTTCAGCTTTTATTATTTTTTCGGAATTTACAGTTACGCGAATGTCGATCCAATGAATCCAACTAGTTATCAATAATCCGCCCATCGGCCGCCACCGAAACATAGATTTCTTCTCATCTCCCAGAAAGGGGCGGGACAATGGGAACTGAATACGCGCCGGTGCAGGTGCTGGTTCGCGACGGGGTCATGCAGGTCGGCAGCGACACCTACGCGCTGCGGACCATCACGCACATCGGACAGCGGAAATTGGTGGCGGACAAGGGCGCGGCGTGGCGGAAATTCGTCGTCCGCGCCCTGCTCACCCTGATCTTCGGCGGCGTCCTCGTGGGGACGCTGGGCGACATGTGGACGCTCGCGCTCGTCGTCGTCCTCGCGCTGCTGATCTGGCGGCTCGTGGCGGTGCTCCGGCTGCCGCCGGTGTACGGCCTGGTCATCGGCACCGCCGGAGTCGAGCGCGAGGCCGTCTGGGGCACCGACCGAGGCGAGATCGACCAGCTCTCCGCCGATCTCACCGCCGCCGTGGGCAAGCTCGACCTGCCGCCGATGACCTTCAACATCACCCACGCCGTGGGCCGCAACGAGGTCATCAACCAGTACGGCGCCGGCAGCATCGGGAAAGCGACCCACCACGGCGCCGGAAACATCGAGACCCGTTGAACGGCGGCGACGAGATCCACCAATACGGGCCGGGCAGCATCGGAAAAGCGGTGCATCACGGGACCGGGGACATCGTGGCCGGCGGGAAACATCAGTCGTCCCCGCAGTCGCCGCAGCCGGTTTCTCCGGCACCGCCTGGAAGGGCGCCCGGAAGAAAGCACCGGAAATCGCGGAGAAACGGGGCGGCGGCGGCCGGCTGCGCGGTGCTGTCGGCGGTCGTGAGCGCGCTGATCAATCTGCTCACCGCGTCATGGAGCTGGTGGGTGTTCGCGGCCGCCGCCGTCCTGCTGTCCGTCTGGGCGGCGGTCGCGTACGCGGGGGAGAAGGGCCGGCGGGGCTGACGCCTCCTCCCCCGCGCTCGGCGGCTACGTCGTGAGCACGACCTTGTTGCACTCGTCCTGCTTGTGCTTGAACAGCTCGAAGCCGCGCGGCGCCTCGTTCAGCGGCATCCGGTGCGAGATGACGAAGCTCGGGTCGATCTCGCCCGCGCGGATCCGGTCCAGCAGCGGACGCATGTAGCGCTGCACGTGGCACTGACCGGTGCGGATCGTCAGCGAACGGTTCATGACGGTGCCCATCGGGAACTTGTCGACGAACCCGCCGTAGACGCCGATCACCGACACCACGCCGCCGTTGCGGCAGGCCATGATGGCCTCACGCAGCACATACGGGCGCTCGGTCTCCAGCCGGGCGGCCTGCTTGGTGCGGTCGTAGGCGTACATCGCCGGGGTCGGATGATGGGCCTCCATGCCCACCGCGTCGATGCAGGCGTCCGGGCCGCGCCCGCCGGTCATGTCACGCAGCGCCTCCAGCACGTTCACCTCCTCGTAGTCGAGCACCTCGGCGCCGGTCCGCTGGGCCCGCTTGAGCCGGTACGGGAACCGGTCGATGACGATGACCCGGTCGGCACCGAGCAGGAACGCGCTGGCCGCGGCGAGCTGCCCCACCGGCCCCGCACCCCAGATCGCGATCGTCTGGCCCGGCTTGATGTCGCACATCTCCGCGCCCATGAAGCCCGTCGGGAAGATGTCCGACAGGAACAGCACCTTCTCGTCCGGCAGGTCGTCCTCGATCTTGATCGGGCCCACATCGGCGAACGGGACCCGGGCGTACTCGGCCTGCCCGCCGGGGAAGCCCCCCAGCATGTGCGAGTAGCCGAAGATCCCAGCGGGCGCATGCCCCATCAGCTTCTCGGCCATGCCCGCGTTGGGGTTGGAGTTCTCGCACACCGAGTACAGCTCCGCCTCACAGGCGAAGCACGCCCCGCACGCGATCGGGAACGGCACCACCACACGATCCCCGGGCCGCAGGTTGCGCACGCCGGGACCGACCTCCACGACCTCGCCCATGAACTCGTGGCCGAGGATGTCACCCTTCTTCACCGTCGGGATGTAGCCGTCCACCAGGTGCAGGTCGGAGCCGCAGATCGCGGTCGAGGTGACGCGGACGATCGCGTCCCGCGCGTTGAGGATCTGCGGGTCCGGGACGTTCTGGACCTCGACGCTGTTGCGGCCGGTCCACACGATGGCCTTCATGCCCGTGCTCCGATCGGTTGTGCGGGACGCTGGTGGAGCTGACGCCGGGCGCGGTGCCCCTCCGGGCTGCCCTCGGAACGGACCACCTCGCCGGTCTCCATGACCTGCTTGAAGCGGCGCAGATCGTCGCGGACCTGCTGCTCAGGATGCTCGCCCAACATGCGGGCGACGGCGGCGGCGAGCTTGCGGCCGCGCATGCCGTACTCCAGCGAGACGTCCACGACGGTGCCGCGCCCGCCGGGGCCGTCGGTGAAGCTGACCAGGCCCGCGTTGCGAACCCCCTTGCCGGGCACCGAGCGCCAGGCGATGAGGTCGCCGGCCCGCTCGTCGATGATCTCGGCCTCCCATTCCAGGTCGACCACCGGGCCCTTGGCCCGCCAGCGGGAGCGGCCCCCGCCGAGGGTGCGGACGGACTCCAGGTGGGTCATGAAGGTCGGCAGATTCTCCAGGTCGCGCCAGAAGCGGTAGACCTCGGCGCGCGGCTTGTTGATGGTGATGGAGGCGCGCACCTGGAGCGGGCTGCGGGCCTTGCGGGCGCGCATCCCGGTGCAGGCGGCGTCGAGGGCGGCGATGCCGGCGACCGCGCCGAGCGCGCACAGCGCGCGGCGGCGCCGGGCGCCGGTGCGGGTGGCGGCGGCCGTGCCGAGCAGGCCGAGGTCCATCGCGTCGCCGGCCATCCTGGTCCACGTCCACCGGGCGGGCGTCTTGCCGCCGAGCAGCAGCGCGGCGTGCAGCAGCTCGCGTCCCCCCGCGAGCCTGGCGATCGTCGTGGCCCCCGGCGCGTCGTCGACGCCGCACAGGCGGGTCACGGCCCGGGGCGCCGCGAGCTGCGCCGTGCCGAGCGCGAGGCTGGTCCAGCCCAGCGCACGGCCGAATCGGTCGGTCATCATGCGGTCCTCACAGGTGTCGGATGTACGTGCGAGCGCCGGGAGACGCCACGCCTCCCGGTGCCCTTCGCGCCCCGTACCCCTGACAAAAGGGATGACACACCCAGTTTCCGGCACGAAATACACGCAGCGTTAAGCCTTTATTCTGATCGTCATGGACTCGACGCATCCCGGCCCCGTTTACCGAACGGTGACCGACTCGAGCGGAATGCTGGCCCTCCAAACTTTCGGACGTCCGGATGGGGAGGACATGGTTTTCCGCATTTCCGGCTCCGTCTACGCCAACATTCCCGGTGACGCGCTGAAACCTGATATTCCGCATGGCCGGAAATTGTTCGGGATCGAGGGCTACAACATTCGCCGCCTGTACCGCGTGCCCGGCACCGACCGGCTCCACCAGCTCTCCCGCGAGATCGTCTGCTACACCGACCCCGGCGACCCCGTGCGCGTCCTGCGCGAATGGGCGAACCCCCTCGACGGCCGCACCTACCCGGTCGTGCCGATCAACAACGACGCGGTCAACTTCGGCCCGTTCCCCATCACCCCCGCCTTCGCCGGGCCGCCCGTGCGGCGGCTGCACGACGAGACCGTCTGGACCAGCGACATCGCCGTCCGCGCCGACTACGGCGCCACCCTGGGCGAGACGTTCGGCCTGGTCGGCGGCGTCTACACGGCGCAGGAGATGTTCGAGTTCCAGGTGGACGACCGCGAGGTGGCCGCGCGGACCGTCCCCGGCGAGATCCCGGACGGCGCGATGAAGGTCAAGGTGAGCTGGACGCGCACGGCCCCGTGGGCGCCGTTCATGGGCCTGGCCGAGAGCGAGGTGCGCGGGCAGCTCACCTACCGCGCCCACGCCTGGTCGCTCGACTCGTACGCCGACGTCGAGCCGTGGCTGCGCGCCGAGGTGGAGGCCCATCACCCGCTCTACACCGCCGCGCCGGACGAGCCGGGGCCGAGCCAGAACTCCTGGACCTCCTTCCACGCCAAGCAGCTCGACAAGGGCGCCATGACGTGGGCCGGCTGGTGCGCCGCCCACGGCCGGCCGTGAGCACGCCGGTCCTCGACCCGCTGACCGGCCGGATCGAGCGGCCCCTGCGTCCCGTCCCGCCGGACCGGCTCGCCGGGATCGCGGCCGGGCTGCGCGCGCGGGCCGCCGGGTGGGCGGCGGCGGGGCCGGCCGGGCGCGGCCCGGTGCTCGCCCGCTTCGCCGCGGCGCTGGCCC
>NZ_BAAJOU010000004.1:0-73262 GCF_057536035.1 Nonomuraea sp. B208 | reverse complement strand
TCGGGCTCGCCCACATCGTCCTGACCGGCGAGATCGCCTCCAGGAGCACGCTGGGGCACCTCGCCGGCGAGTTCGGCGCCCGGGTCACCGAGGTGTACGCGAGCCCGTTCGGCGGCACCGCGCTGGCCTGGCGGGCCGCCGAGGAGGACCCGCTCACGCCGCTCGCGGACGACCTGCTGGGCCTGGCCGCCCTGGCCAAGGACGCCCCCGCCGACCCCGGCGCCCCCGTGGCCGAGCTGGTCGTCACCCCACGCGGGCACGCCACGCTCGGCGACGCGACGCTGAGGACCGGCCACGTCGTACGCGGCGAGGGCCTGCCCGCCCCCGCCCACACCGTGGGCGAGCACGTGCTGGTCAGAGGCGTGTGGCTGGCGCTGCCCCGCCTGGAGAAGGCGCTCGCGAAGATCGACGGCGTGGCCGGCTGGGACCTGACGATCAGCCGTCCCGGCACGCTGGACTCCGCCGTGCTCACCGTGACGTTCGGCCGCGAGAGCCTCGTCGGCAACCCCATGTGGCGTTCGCGGATCCAGGAGGCCGTGCGGGCGCTGACGCCGGTCTCGATCAGTGTGGAGATCGCCCCGGAGGCGGCCGAGGGGCCGCGGCCGGGCACGGTGACCGACCTGCGCGGCCACCATCTGGGCAGGGACCGGGCGCTCGTCACCTAGGGGTGGGCATGGCACCGATGAGCGGGGCACCGATGGGCGGGGCACCGATGGGCGGGGCACCGATGCCGGACTGGGGAACGCTCCCCCGCATGCTGCGCGACCAGGCCGAACGGCACCCTGGCGACACGGTCGTGGCCGGGCGCGGCGGGCACGGCACGCTCGCCGGGCTGCGCGGGGCCGCCTCGGCGGTCGCCCGCGGCCTCATGGCGCTCGGCGTCGAGCCCGGCGACCGGGTGGCGCTGTGGGGGGTGAACTCGGCGTACTGGGTGGAGCACGTGCTCGGCGTCTGGGACGCGGGCGCGGTCGTCGTGCCGCTGTCGCCGCGCTTCAAGGGCATCGAGGCCGCCGAGGTCGTCACGAGGACCGGCGCGAAGGTGCTGATCACGGGTGACGGCCCTGCGGGCGCCGGGCTCGCCGGGCTGCTCCCGCCGCTGCCCGGCCTGCGGCACACGGTCGTCCCACCGGCCGCGGAGCTGCGCGCGCTCGGGGAGCGGGTGCCCGTACGCGAGGCCGAGGAGCGGGCGCTCGCCGTCCGGCCCGGCGACCTGTGCGAGATCATGTCCACCTCCGGCACCACGGGCACGCCCAAGGGCGTCATGCTGGACCACTCCCAGGTCCTGCGCGGCTACTGGGACTGGTCGGAGATCGTCACCCTCGACGAGCACGACCGCTATCCGGTGATCGCCCCGTTCAGCCACGGGTTCGGGCTGAACGCCGGGCTCGTGGCCTGCGTGCTGCGCCGGGCCACGATGCTGCCGATCCCGGCCTTCAGCCCGGACGCGCTCATGTCGCTGATCTCCCGCGAGCGGGTCACCGTGCTCGCCGGGCCGCCCACGCTCTTCCACCGCATCCTGGACGAGCTGGAACGCGGCTCCTGGGACGTCTCCTCGCTGCGCGTGGCCATCTGCGGCGCCGCCGCCGTGCCCGCGTCCCTGATCACCCGGCTGGTCGAGCGGGTCGGGCTGGAACGGATGATCAACGCGTACGGGCTGATGGAGGGCACGGTCGTCTCCATGACCCGGGCCGGCGACCCGATCGAGGTCGTCGCGGAGACCACCGGCAGGCCCGTGCCCGGCATCGAGGTCAGGATCGTGGACGGCGACGGCAAGGAGGTCGCGCCCGGCGAGCGCGGCGAGATCCTGCAGCGCGGCTACGGCGTCATGCGCGGCTACTGGGACGACCCCGAGCGGACCGCCGAGGCCGTGGACGCCGACGGCTGGCTGCACACCGGCGACATCGGCGTGCTGGACGAGCGGGGCAACCTCGCCGTCGTGGACCGCCTGAAGGAGCTCTACATCGTCAACGGCTTCAACGTCTCGCCCGCCGAGGTCGAGTCGCTGCTGCTGCGCGAGGGGTCGCCGGCGCAGGTCGCCGTGGTCGGGGTGCCGGACGCGTCGGCGGGCGAGGCCGGGGTGGCGTTCGTGGTGCCCAGGCCGGGCGCGCGGGTGGTCCCCGAGGAGCTGATCGCGTGGGCGCGGGCCAACATGTCCGACTACAAGGTCCCGAAGCGGGTGGTGGTCGTGGACGCCCTGCCGGCGAACGTCAACGGCAAGATCGACAAGCGGGCGCTGCGGGAGCGGGCGTCCGGATAGCCGCGCGGGGTGTTTCTCCGCCCGGCGGCGGGCGTGAGCGGTTACGTTGGCAGGAGCACGGATCAAGCTGTTCTCGCCGAAATGGGGTTCGCCCGCGCCGGCGATCGGGGATACATCGATCACACCGGCCGGTTACGTCTAATGGGGCCTGGTGAGGGCCCCGGGCGGCCGGCTCTGAGGAGGCAGCGTGGCGTTGCGTGTGGCGGTCATCGGATCGGGACCCGCCGGCATCTACACGGCCGAGGCGCTGGTCAAGCAGTCGGCCGGCGCGGCGCGGGTGGAGGTGCTCGAACGCCTGCCCACCCCGTACGGGCTGGTGAGATACGGGGTCGCTCCCGACCACACCTCGATCAAGTCGATCGCGAACTACCTGAAGCGGGTGCTGGAGCTGCCCGAGGTGCGCTTCCTCGGCGGCGTCACGCTGGGCGAGCACCTGTCGGTCGCCGACCTGCTGCAGCACTACGACGCCGTGGTCTACTGCACGGGCGCGATGGTGGACCGGCGGCTCGGCATCCCCGGCGAGGACCTGCCGGGCAGCGTGGCCGCCACCGACTTCGTCAACTGGTACTGCGGCCATCCCGACGTGGACCCCTCGCGCTTCACGCTCGACAGCCCCGAGGTCGCGGTGATCGGCGTCGGGAACGTGGCCGTCGACGTCGTACGCATCCTCGCCAAGACCGCCGACGAGCTGAGCCGCACCGACGTGCCCCACGACGTGCTCCAGCGGCTGTCCGAGAGCCAGGTCAAGGCCATCCACATGATCGGCAGGCGCGGGCCCGAGCACGCCAAGTTCACCCTCAAGGAGCTGCGCGAGCTGGGCGAGCTGGACAACGCCGACGTCGTCGTGCGGCCCGACGAGGCCCAGGTGCTCGGCTCGGGCTTCTCCCGTCAGGTGCAGGGCAACGTGGACGTCATCAGGTCGTGGGCGGCCCGCGAGCCGGTCGGCCGGGCCCGCCGCCTCGACGTGCGCTTCTGGCTGCGGCCGGTGGAGATCCTCGGCGCCGAGCGGGTCGAGGGGCTGCGCCTGGAGCGCACCCGGCTGTCGCCGGAGGGGCGCGTGGTCGGCACGGGCGAGTTCGAGACGCTGCCGGTGGGCATGGTGCTGCGGTCGGTGGGCTACCAGAGCGTGCCGCTGCCGGGGGTGCCGTTCTCCGAGGACACCATGACCGTGCCCAACCAGGCGGGGCGGGTGCGCGAGCGCGAATACGTCGCGGGCTGGCTCAAACGCGGCCCCACCGGCGTCATCGGCACGAACAAGTCCGACGCCGCCGAGACCGTACGCACCCTGCTGGCCGACCTGGAGGGCCGCGAACGGGTGCCCGCGACGGCCACGATCGACGCGCTGCTGGCCCAGCGGGGCGTGCGGCCGATCACGTACGACGAGTGGCAGGCGATCGAGGCGGCCGAGACCGAGCTGGCCAAGTCGCTCGGCCGCGGCGACCGGGTCAAGCTCGTCGGGCTGGAGGCCATGCTCCGTGCCTGCCGTCCCTGACCCGCCGGTCCCGGCGGGGTTCGCCGCGACCTACCGCGCCCAGCGGGCCCGCTTCCCCGGCCTCTCCGGCCGGCAGCCGGTCCACACCGTGTACGTGCCCGCCGACCGGTTCTCGGCCGCGACCGTGGACGCGTGGCGGGACGAGGCCCTGGGGCTGGTCCACGCCCATCTGGCCGGGCCGGGCGAGCTGGCCGAGGTGTTCGACGTCCCGCACGCCATGGCCGCGGCCGTGCACGCCAAGCTGCTGGTCAAGCTCGGCCGTGAGCCCGTCGAGGACCTGCGGATCGACTTCGAGGACGGCTACGGCGTCCGGCCGGACGCGGTCGAGGACGGGCACGTCGAGCAGGCGGCCGAGGCCGTGGCCGCGCTGCACGCCGCGGGCGCGCTGCCGCGCCGCTGGGGGCCGCGGGTGAAGTCGTTCGCCGACGGCGACCCCGAGCGCTCGATCAGGACGCTCACCGGGCTCGTGCGCGGGGTGACGAAGCGGACCGGCGAGCTGCCGGGCGGGTTCACGGTGACGTTCCCCAAGGTGCTCATGGAGGACTACCTGCGGCAGTTCGCGGAGGTGCTGGCCTGCCTGGAGGCCGGGCTGGGGACGCGGCTGCGGTTCGAGATGCAGGTGGAGGCGCCGCAGACGCTGCCGTTCCTGCGGGCCGAGCTGGCCGAGGCGCTGGACGGGCGGCTCGCGGCGGCGCACTTCGGGGTGTTCGACTACACGGCCGCGCTCGGGCTGCCGCCGCACGAGCAGCGGCTCGACCATCCGGCCTGCGACCACGCCCGGCACGTCATGCAGACGGCGTTCGCGGGGACGGGGGTTGAGCTCTCCGACGGCTCGCTCGCCGCCTCGCCCGCCTCCGGGCGCACCGGGGACGTGCACGCGCTGTGGCGGCGGCACGCCGAGCTCGTACGGCACTCGCTGCGGCACGGCTTCCACCAGGGCTGGGACATGCACCCGTCGCATCTGGTCAGCCGCTTCGCCACCGTGTACGCCTTCCACCTCGCCGACTACGACGCCTATCGGGAGCGGGTGCGGGCGTGGGAGGAGCGGCGGGAGGCCGGGGGCGGGGTCATGGACGAGCCCGCCACGATCCGCACCCTCGCCGCGGCACTGCGCAGGGCCGACGCCGCACTGCCCTGACGACGGCACACTGGGCGCTCCGGGCCCCCTCGCCGCACCGCCCTGACGACGGCATCGCGGGCGGTCCTGGCCCCTCGCCGCACTGCCCTCGTGGCGGCACGGCGGGCGCTCCGGCCTCCCCCCGCTGAGGGGCACCAAGGGGGCGCGGGCGGGCCGATCGGGCCGCAGGCGGCGAACCAGGGCCGTACAGGCGGTCTTCCGCGGGTCCGGGGGGCGGCGTCAGTGGCGCGGCGGCCAGAGCGCGCCGGCGGTGTCAGTCGCGTTCGACCAGAGAGCGCCAGCGGCGGACCAGGCGCCACTCCACCGGGTCGGACCAGCTCGCCCGGGCCGCCGAGCCGATGTGGAAGGCGCGGATGCCCTGGTCGAGGAGCATCGGCACGTGGGGCGGGCGCAGGCCGCCGCCGGCCAGGATGATCGAGCCGTCGCCCGCCTCCGCGCGCGAGCGCAGCACCCCCAGGCCGTCGCCGACCCCGGTGGGGGCGCCCGAGGTGAGCACGGTCGCCAGGTTGGGCAGCAGCCGCACCGCGCGCCAGGCCGCGTGGACGTCGGCCGCGTGGTCCACGGCGCGGTGGAACGTCCACGGCAGGGGGGAGACGGCGTGGATCAGGGCCTCGGTGGCGGCCAGGTCGACCGCTCCCGCGCCGTCGAGGAAGCCGAACACGAACCCGGCGGCCCCGGCCTGGGCCAGCGCCTTGGCGTCGCGGGCCAGCCGGTCGAGCGTCTCCGGGCCGGCGGTGAAGGTGGCGTCGCAGCGGAGCATCACCATCTGCGGGAGCGGGCACTCGGCCGCGATCGCGGCGACCGTCTCCGGTGAGGGGGTCAGCCCGTCGGCCGCCATGTCGGCGACGACCTCCAGCCGGTCGGCTCCGCCCTGTTCGGCGGCCACGGCGTCGCGTACGTCGAGCGCGATCACCTCGAGCAGGGATCCGGTCATGGTGCAGAGGTTATATGGCGCTCTGTACCGTTGCGCCCCAAACTGGCCTCCCACCTGCGCAGAACCCCGGGGTGGCCCGGCCTCCACGAGGGGAGGCCGGGCGGCCGGGCGGTCAGGCGGCGGTGATCAGCTCGGCGAGGGTCAGGTCGCGGAAGGCCATCGTGACGAGATCCTCCGACCGGCGCTGGAAGAGGGCGCCGCTGGCGCGGTGCGGCAGGTCCACCGTGCGGACGTGCTGGAAGCCGCGGCTGCGGTAGTAGTGCTGCAGACGCGGGTTGGCCTTGGCGCAGTCGAGCCGCACGTACGGCAGCCCGGCCGCGAAGGCGGCGGCCCCGGCCCAGTCCAGGAGGGCGTCGCCGAGGCCGCTGCCGGACCACGGCCGGGCCACGGCCAGCTTGTGGACGTACAGCGCCGCCCCGGGTTCGTCGGCGGGTGTCCAGAACTCCGGGTCGGCGTGCCCGTCGAGGGCTATGGTGGCCACAGGAGGCGCCGCGAGGTCCGGGGCGAGATAGCGCAGTTCGTCGTCGAGCAGGTAGAGCACGCGCTCCTCGATCAGCGGCATGATCCGCTCAGGCCCGAAGCCCTGGCGGGGCCACTGCCGCACCCCCTGCCGGTGCAGCCATTCCGAGGTGTCGGCGAACAGCCGCAGAACGCCGGGAAGGTCGCCGGGCTCGGCACGGCGGAGGGCGAGCGGGTGAAGCAGCGTGTTGGTGTGCATAGTAAAACTCCCGTTGCATTGGGCGTTCACGCGCACGCGCACAGTGATGACGCGTTGTCGCGTAAGGGTGATTTGGTGCCTTAAGCCGATATATCCGATATATGGGACTTAAGGCGATTTGAGGGAGTATGCACGACTCCCCCAGGCCAGCGAGGCGGCTAATTCTCGCTGCACCCGGCCGGCGGGATCACCCCTTCTTACGAGCTCTCTAGCGGCTATCGAGCTCGTATCTGATCAAATGTTTGTCGGCTGGCAACACCGACACGGCGACACGCACAGGCATGTCGGCCCCGTCGTACCCCACTCGGACGTAGACCATTACTGGTGTGCCGAGTTCTAGCTGGAGGCGTTCGGCCTCCTCCTGGTTGGGCATGCGCGCCCAGATGTCGTCGACGACGCGCACCTGGGCATGACCCAGCTCCTCCAGCACCCGGTTCGCCCCTCGGGCGATGTCGCCGGGCCTGGCGATCTCGGAGTCGGCCACGAGATCACGCGGGAAGTAGGAGTCGTTGGTGTTGTACGGCTGTCCGTCCACGAACCTCAGACGGCGTCTCACCACGGCCAACTCCCCGTCGGCCAACTCCAGCCTGCTGGCGATCTCCTCGACGGGAGACACCGTCAGCACCTCGATGTACTGGCTCGGCTCGCGGCCCTCCTGCGCCACGGCGTAGGCGAATGCCTCGCGCAGTTCACCGCGCGAGCGCGGCTCAAGCTCGCGCTGGGGATAGATGAGCAGCGGCCGCCGGTCCCTGACCACGGTTCCGCGTCGCGGCGTGCGCGTGACGAGCCCCTCGTTGACGAGCTCTCCGAGGGCCAGTCTGACGGTGTTCCTGCTCACCCCATGGTCTTCCATGAGTTGTGCCTCGGTCGGAAGCTGCGCCCCGGGGCCGAGGACACCCGAGTAGATGGCTCGACGCAACTCCGCAGCCACCTGCTGATACAGCACCGACCTTGCCACTTTCACCCCTTTTGTTCCAACAATTTAGACGATCTGGTTCTAGCAGGCCACAACCCCTTGACCGAACCCCCTCGATCGGCCCATCATCCATTCGTTGGTACAAATCCATCTAAAGGCCGGTGAGGGGGTGAAGGCCAATGCCGCCGGTCAGCACGGGTGAGTCGTACCTGCCCTGGAAAGACCTTGGCGAAGCAACACGTTTACTGCGTTACGCGTTGCCGCGCCAGGGTTTCACCCACACCTACCAGAGCAACCGGCATGGCGCGTCCGTGCACTCGGCGTCCACTGAGCTGACCGCGGAGCGCGAAGACGGATCCTTAGTCGCAGTTGAGGAGGGTGGCGCCCCCGTCACGCGCTCCATCGATGACCCGGTCGGTGCAGCTCGACGCATCGCCGCACGTTGCCGGCAGCAGGAGCCTTCACACTCCCCCATCGACTCCGCGAGCGATCTCGCGGCCTAGGACTCCATCCCTCGCCGGAGTCCTGGCGCCGCCGCTCACGGGGCAGGAAGCGCGTCCTGGCGGGTCCCCCACGCCCGCCAGGGCGCGCTTTCCTCTTGAGGGGGACCGTCATGTGGAACGCAACAACCTCTCGACCCACCGCCGCCCAAGGCGGCGGCCGTGCCCGGGGGCACAGCCGGACGGCCGGTCCGACAGCAGGCGCGAGGGCGGCCTGTGGCCGCCCCGCCGCCGAGCCGGTTCCGCTCACGTGCGCCGTCCCGTCCGTATCGTCCGCGCTGACGTCTACAGACTCATCATCGACCTTCTCGCGCGGGCCGTGGGGCGGCTTCCGCCTTGTGGGACTGGTGGGATCGGTGGGGACGAAACCCAACCGAACGGGTTCCTTATCCGGCCGGCTCCCAGTCCACGAGCGTCAGGTCCGCGTCCACGCGCCTGAACACCCCGCGCACCCGCTCCCCGCCCCGGGGCTCCCGCCCGCCCCGCCAGTTCCCGTGCACCAGGCAGCCGGGCACCGCCGCGAGGCCCACCATGACGACCACGTACGGCGTCGCGAGCCCCGGCACGAACGGCTGACGGCTGACGATCCAGCTCTCCACCCGGCCCTCGGGCGGCACCGCCCGCCACCGCCACTCCTCGCTCCGGCAGGCGGGGCAGAACGCCCGCGCGGGGAAGCGGTCCGCGCCGCAGCCCGCGCACCGCTGGACCGCGAACTCGCCCCGGGCCACCCGCTCCCACCACTCGCGCGAGTCCCGGTCCGGCTCGGGCCGGTGGACGGTCATCACGCCCTCCTGAGGATCAGCGCCGACGTGGCCGGGAGGATGTATCCCGGTTGCGCCGTGGACAGCGCCACCTCCGCGCCCGGCACCTGCCGGTCCCCCGCCTCCCCCCGGAGCTGGGACACCGCCTCGGCGATGTGGTTGACGCCATGCACGTAGCCCTCGGACAGGAAGCCGCCGTGCGTGTTGACCGGCAGGGGGCCGTCGAGCGCGGTGGCCCCGGAGGCGACGTACGGGCCGCCCTCCCCCTTGGGACAGAACCCGTAGTCCTCCAGCTGGACGATCACCGAGTACGTGAAGCAGTCGTAGATCTCGGCCACGTCCACGTCCTCGGGCCCGAGGCCGGCCTGGGCGTACAGGCGCGGGGCCAGCCCGGCGGCGGCCGTGACCGTCGGGTCGCCTCCCGACAGGTGGGACTGGCCGCCGCCCCAGACCGCCGCGGAGATCAGCACCGGCGGGCGGCGCAGCTCGCGGGCGCGTTCGGCGGTGGTGACCACCACGGCGCAGGCGCCGTCGGTCTCCAGGCAGCAGTCCAGCAGCCGGAACGGCTCGGCGATCCACCGGCTGGTGAGGTAGTCGTCCAGGGTGATGGGCGTGCGCATGAGGGCGCGGGGGTTCTTGGCGGCGTTGGCGCGCTGGGTGACCGCGAGCGTCCCGAAGTGCTCGGCGGTGGTGCCGTACCTGAGCATGTGGGCGCGGGCGTACATGGCGTACTGCTGGGGCGGGGCGACGTAGCCGTACGGGGCCTGGTACTGCACCTCGGGGCTGACCGGCAGGGCGCGTCCGGTGCCGCCCATGCGGAACTCGGAGCGGGCGTTGATCGCCCGGTAGCAGACGACGGTCTCGGCCGTCCCTGCCGCGACCGCCAGCGCGGCCTGGCCGACGACGGCGTGCGAGACGCTGCCCCCGCCGAACTGGTCGAGGTGCCAGGACAGGTCGGTGAGGCCGAGCGCGGGGGCGACAAGGGTCGGCGGGGCCGAGTCGCCGACGCGGTGGGTGGCGAGGCCGTCCACGTCGTCCGCGGTGAGCCCGGCGTCGGCCAGGGCGGCCAGCACCGCGCGGCAGGCCAGGGTCAGCGTGCTGACCCCGGAGTTCTTGGTGAAGGGGGTGTATCCGACGCCGGCGATCGCCGTCGCGTTCCGGAATTCAAGCAAGCGCTTGGCCACAACCAGCACGGTAGGCCGGACGTTTCACGCATGTCAACGCGGGCTCCCGCGCGTCCGGCCGGGCAACTTGACACCTTTTCCGGCTTCCCCCTACCGTCCAAGCAAGCGCTTGGTATAGTAGGGCGCAGCCGGTGGACTAGGAGGCGGACCCCCATGAGCACACACGCTGCCCGGCTCGTCGCGCCGGAGAGCTGTCGCGGCCTTCCGGCGCCACCTCAGCGCAGGATTCGCAACGGAGCCACCATGCCGACGGGACCGACCCCCGCGAACGGCCACCTCGACAGCCGCCGCTTCCGGCAGGTCCTCGGCCGCTTCGCCACCGGCGTGGTGGCGATCACCGCGCTCGACCCCCGCGACGGAAAGCCCTGCGGCCTGGCCGCCAACTCCTTCACGTCGGTCTCGCTCGACCCGCCGCTCGTCGCCTTCTGCGTGGCCCACACCAGCACGAGCTGGCCACGGGTGCGCGGCGCCCGCGTCGTCACCGTGAACGTCCTCGCCGAGCACCAGCGGGAGGTGTGCGCGCAGCTGGCGTCGCGGGGCGGCGACAAGTTCGCCGGGCTGGAGTGGACCGGCTCACCCGGCGGCAACCCGGTGCTGGAGGGCGCACTCGCCTGGCTCGACTGCGTGGTCGAGGCCGAGCACCCGGCCGGTGACCACGCCATCGTGGTGGCCAGGGTGCTGCAACTCGACACGCACGCCGACGGCGGCCCGCTGGTGTTCTTCCAGGGCGGCTACGGCGGCTTCCGTTGATCCCTGGGGAGACCCCCGGCTTCCGCGAGCAGGCGCGGGCCTGGCTGGAGGAGGCGCTCCGCGGCGAGTTCGCCGCGGCCCGCGGCCTCGGCGGCCCCGGCCGCGAGCACGAGGGCCACGACCTGCGCCTGGCGTGGGAGCGGCACCTCGGCGCGCACGGCTGGACCTGCCTCGGCTGGCCCGGACGGTACGGCGGCCGCGCCGCCTCGCTCGCCGACCAGATGGCCTTCCACGAGGAGTACGCGCGGGCCGACGCCCCCGCCAGGGTCGGCCACATCGGCGAGACCCTGGTCGGCCCCACCGTCCTGGAGTTCGGCAGCGAGGAGCAGAAGGAGCGCTTCCTGCCCCCGATCCGCCGGGGCGAGGAGCTGTGGTGCCAGGGCTACTCCGAGCCGGACGCCGGCTCCGACCTCGCCGCCGTCCGGACCAGCGCCCGGCTGGAGGGCGGCGAATGGGTGGTCACCGGGCAGAAGGTGTGGACGTCGCTCGCGCACGTCGCCGACTGGTGCTTCGTCCTGTGCCGCACCGAGCCGGGGTCGCGGCGGCATCACGGGCTGTCGTACCTGCTGGTCCCGATGCGCGGGCCGGGCGTCACGGTCCGGCCGATCACCCAGCTCACCGGGACGTCGGAGTTCAACGAGGTGTTCTTCGACGGCGCGCGCACCGCGGCGGGCAACGTGCTGGGCGCGCCCGGCGACGGCTGGCGGGTCGCGATGGCCACCCTGCGGCACGAGCGCGGCGCGTCCACGCTCGGCCAGCAGCTCGGCTTCCGCCGCGAGCTGGCCGCGGTCGTCGAGACCGCCCGCCGCACGGGCGCCGCCGACGACCCGGTCCTGCGCGACCGGCTGGTACGGGCCTGGCTGGAGCTGGAGGTCATGCGGCTCAACGCGCTGCGCATGCTGGGCCCTGACCAGGGGCCCGAGGCGTCGATCGCCAAGCTGTACTGGTCGGAGTGGCACCGGCGGCTCGGCGAGCTGGCCCAGGCCGTCCAGGGGAAGGCGGGACTGGTGAAGGCCGGGCCGGTGGGCGAGCTGAACGAGCTCCAGCGGCTCTACCTGTTCAGCCGGGCCGACACGATCTACGCCGGCTCCAGCGAGATCCAGCGCAACATCATCGCCGAGCGCACCCTGGGGCTCCCCCGCTGATTGGAGAGAACCGATGCTCCCGCCGCCCCCCAAGGCACACGGACTGCTCGACGGCAAGGTGACGCTGGTGACGGCCGCCGCGGGCGCGGGCATCGGCTACGCGACCGCGCGCCGCTGCGCCGAGGAGGGCGCCACGATCGTCCTGTCCGACCGGCACGAGCGCCGCCTCGCCGCCGCCGCCGACGCGCTGACCGACCTCACCGGCGTCAGGCCGCTCGCCGTGCCGTGCGACGTGACGTCCGAGCCGCAGGTGCTGGCGCTGTTCGACGCGGTGGCCGAGGCGCACGGCCGGCTCGACGTGGTGGTCAACAACGCCGGGCTCGGCGGCACGGCGGAGCTGGCCGGGATGACCGACGAGCAGTGGCACGCGGTCCTCGACGTCACACTCAACGGCACCATGCGCTGCACCAGGGCCGCCCTGCGGCAGATGTACGCCCAGGGCTCGGGCGTCATCGTCAACAACGCCTCCGTGGTCGGCTGGCGGGCGCAGCGCGGCCAGGCGCACTACGCCGCGGCCAAGGCCGGGGTGATGGCGCTCACCCGGTGCGTGGCGCTGGAGGCGGCCGAGCACGGGGTGCGGGTCAACGCCGTGGCGCCGTCGCTGGCGGTGCACCCGTTCCTGGCCAAGGTCACCGGCGAGGAGCTGCTGGCGGAGCTGGCGGCGCGGGAGGCGTTCGGGCGGTCGGCGGAGCCGTGGGAGGTGGCCAACGTGATCGTCTTCCTGGCCAGCGACTACTCCTCGTACATGACGGGCGAGGTCGTGTCGGTGTCGTCGCAGCATCCCTGAGCCCGGGGTAGGCGGCAAGGGGCTCGCGGGGTTACCGTCCGTGGCATGGGCTCACGCACCACCTTCCTGCTCGACGTCCTCATGACCGAGTTCGGCGACTCGATCGCCCGCGATCCGGCCGCCTTCCGCCGCAAGTTCCGCAAGATGGCGGCCTCGCCGTTCGCCTTCTACCGGGGCAGCGCGTGCCTGTTCTACGCGGACATGACCGGCCCGTACGCCGACGACGCCTATCTCGACGAGCCGACCGGCCGCGTCTGGATCCACGGCGACCTGCACGCCGAGAACTTCGGCACGTACATGAACGCCTCCGGCGAGCTGGTGTTCAACGTCAACGACTTCGACGAGGCGTACGTGGGGCCGTACGTCTGGGACCTCAAGCGCTTCGCGGCCAGCGTGGCGCTGCTCGGCTACGCCAAGGCGCTGTCGGACGAGGCGATCGGCGGGCTGGTGGCCGACTTCGCGGGCGCGTACGTGGAGGAGCTGACCGCCATCGCGGCGGGCGGCGACGACGCGATCGGCTCGCTCACCCTGGGCACCACCACGGGCGTGCTGCACCGGGTGCTCCAGACCGCCCGGCTCAGCACGCGGGTGGCGCTGCTGGACGTGGAGACCGTGATCGACGACTACGACCGCCGCTTCGCGCTCATGGACGGGCGCGAGCCGGTGGACGGGGACACGCGGGAGGCGGTGCTGGCCGCGTTCGCCGGTTACCTGACGACGCTGCCCGGTCACGACGGATCGGCCGAGCGGGCGGTCGAGCACGTGGTCAAGGACGTGGCGTTGCGCAAGGGCGTGGGCATCGGGTCGGCGGGGCTGCCGTCGTACAACCTGCTGCTGGAGGGGCGCTCGCAGGCGCTGGAGAACGACGTGATCCTCTACATGAAGCAGGCGGCGGCGCCGGCGGTGGCCCGGCACGTCGCCGACGAGAAGGTGGCGTCGTACTTCCTGCACCAGGGGCACCGCACGGCCGAGTCGCAGCGGGCGCTGCAGGCGTACGCCGATCCGTGGCTCGGCTACACCACGCTGTACGGGATCGGGCAGCTCGTCGCCGAGGTGTCGCCGTACTCGGCGGACCTGGACTGGGACGACGTCAACGAGCCGGGCGAGCTGCGCTCGATCATGCGCGACCTCGGGCGCGCGGTGGCGCGCATGCACTCGGTGGCCGACGACGAGTCCAGCCACGACCTGGTCGACTTCTCGACGGAGGAGGCGATCGTGGCGGTGATCGGCGAGGACAGGGCGGGGTTCACGGCGATGCTCGTGGAGTTCGCCCACCGGTACGGCGCCCAGGCCCGGGGCGACCACCAGCGGTTCGTGGACGTGTTCCGCAACGGCCTCCTGCCCGGGATGTGAACCGACCGGCCGGTATGGCATGCTCCGGAACATGACTCTGTTCTCGGTGGAAGGCAAGACGGTCGTGGTGACCGGCGGCTCGCGGGGCATCGGCCGGATGATCGCGGCGGGTTTCGTGGCGGCGGGCGCGAACGTCTACATCTCGGCGCGCAAGACGGCCGAGGTCGAGAAGACGGCCGCCGAACTGGGCTGCCGGGCCGTGCCCGCCGACCTGTCCACGGCCGAGGGGCGCGAGAGCCTCGCCGCGGCCGTGGACGGGCCGCTGCACGTGCTGATCAACAACGCGGGCGCGACCTGGGGCGCGCCGCTGGAGGAATATCCCGAGTCCGCCTTCGACAAGCTCTGGAACATCAACGTCAAGGGCGTGTTCGCGCTGACCCAGCGGTTCCTGCCGCAGCTCAGGCAGGCCGCAGGGCCTGACGACCCGGCCCGGGTGATCAACGTGGGCTCGGTGGACGGCATCCGGGTGCCGGTGCTGCCGACGTACGCCTACTCCTCCACCAAGTCGGCGGTGCACATGCTCACCCGGCATCTGGCCCGGCACCTGGCGAAGGAGCACATCACGGTCAACGCCATCGCGCCGGGGCCGTTCGAGTCGAAGATGATGGCCTTCGCCCTCGACGACCCCGGGACCCGGGAGTCCATCGAGACCAGCGTGCCGCTCGGGCGCATCGGCCGGCCCGACGACATGGCGGGCACGGCGATCTTCCTGGCCTCGCGGGCGGGGGCGTACCTGACGGGGACGGTCATCCCGGTGGACGGCGGGATCACCGCCTGACTGCACCGCCTGAATACACCGCCTGACTACAGCAGCTCGACCAGGGCCTTGGCGAACGCCTGCGGAGCGCCGGGGTCGTGGCGCAGGAACAGGTAGGGCTCGGTCAGCTCCAGCTCGATGACCGCGGGCTCGCCACCGGGCAGCCGGACCAGGTCCACGCGGGCGTACAGCAGCGGGCCCTGCACCGTGGCGAGCACCCGCTCGGCCAGCTCGACCTGGTCGGCCGCGGGCGTGCGGGCCTCGGCCGGCGAGGCGTCGGCGGCGCCGCCCGCCAGCATCGGGTTGCGGCGCACGGCGTGGCTGAGGCGGCGGTTGAAGTAGAGCAGCGAGGTCTCGCCCTCGGTCTCCACCATGTCGAGGTAGGGCTGCACCATCGGGGTGCGCCCGGCGGCCTCCAGCGCGGCGGCCAGGGCGACGGCCTCGCCGCGGTCGCGGGTGCGTACGGTGTCGCGGGCGCCCGCCGAGATCGCGGGCTTGACGACGTACTCGGGCCAGTGCGGCAGGTCCTCGGACGACCAGTGCGTGGGCACCGACGGCAGGTCGCGCAGGTAGGTCTTGTCGGTGTTGACGGCGATCACGGCGGCCGGGTTGAGCAGCCGGCTGACCGACTCCACGTGGCGGGCCCAGGCCAGGAACTCCGCGCGCCGGGGCACGTAGTCCCACACCGAGCGGACGACGACCGCGTCGTAGGCGCTCCAGTCGGCGGCGGGGTCGTCCCAGCGCTCGGCGCGGCCCTCAATGCCGGCCGCGCGCCAGGCCGCGAGGACCAGGTCGAGCTCGTCGTCGCTGTCCAGGCCGTCAAAAGTGGCATACGCGCAGATAGTCACCCAGAGATGCTAATACGGCACGAGCCAGGCCGTTTCCGGCCTGGCTCGTGCGTGACGGGGTGAGCGCCGGCTACCAGTCGACGACGTCGTCGACGTAGGCGCCGCTGCGGTGGGCCGTCGTCACGGCGTTGCCGTTGACGGCGTTGACGCTGGTGGCGCTCGCGCCGGCGACGTTGCGGTTGCCCACGTTGCCGAAGTTGTTGCCGGACTGGGAGGCGTTGGTGTTCCTGCTGGCGTTGCCGGCGTTGGTGTCGGCGTGGGCGGGGGCCGACAGGAAGGCGGCACCCGCCGCGGCCGCCACGAGGACACCGGTCACGCAGAGCTTCTTCATCGGGTGGAGGTCCTTTCGATCGCTGGAACCGGGCGCGGGCCGGTCAGTCGAAGATGTAGGTCACGACGATGCCGCCGTGTGCGGCCGTCGAGGCGATGCCGTTGACGTTGTTGACGTTCGTCGAGGCACCCTGGCCGCGGTTGGCCGTGGCGACGTCGCCGAAGGTGTTGCCGGACTGGGAGGAGTCACTGTTGGCGCTGCTGTTCCTGGCCCAGGACCAGCCGCCGGGCCAGACGTCGGCGTGCGCGGGGACAGCCGCGGTGAGAGCAAGGAAAGCGCCGCCGGCGACCGCTGTCACCACTGCCGCGGCGGCGCACCATCTTCGGATCAACTCGGCTCCTTCGCCGTTGGGGGAAGCGTTCTCCTGGCGACCCTATAACTCACAGTTGCCGAAGAGTAGCTGAAAGTAGTCAGAATTTTGTTCGGGGCGGCCGAGTCACTGACATGGGGCTGTCAGTGACCCGGCCCTACCGTCGCCTGCCATGACGATCTACGAACTGCGGCGCTACACCCTGCGCCCCGGGCGGCGCGACGCCCTCATCGAGCTGTTCGAGCGGGAGTTCGTCGAGCCGCAGGAGGCCGCCGGCATGCGCGTGTCCGGCACCTTCCGCGACCCGGACGCGCCCGACACCTTCACCTGGCTGCGCGGCTTTCCCGACATGGCGGCGAGGAAGGCGGCGCTGGAGACCTTCTACTCGGGGCCGGTGTGGCTCGCCCACCGGGAGGAGGCCAACGCCACGATGCTCGACTCCGACGACGTGCTGCTGCTGCGGGCGCTCACCGAGCCCGCCCCGGGGCCACGGCCGCCGGTGGGGGCCGTCGCGCCGCCTCCGGCCGCGTACGTCGCCACGATCTACCCCGTGGACGGTGACCTCGCCGCGCATTTCGCCACCGTGGTCGCGCCCGCGCTGACGGAGGCCGGGGCGCCGCCGGTCGCGTCGTTCGTCACCGAGCACGCCGAGAACACCTTCCCCCGGCTGCCGGTGCGGAGCGGGGAGAACGTCCTGGTGTGGTTCGCCCGGTGGGAGCGGGACGCGGACGTGCCGGACCTCGCGGCCGTGGACCTGCCGCTGGTGGAGTCGCGGCTGACGGCGGCGCCCCAGCGGCTCCGGCTGCGCCCCACGGCACGCTCCGCCATGCGCTGATCATCCCCGCGGGGACCGCTCACGCCGGCGTGCGCGGCGCAGCAGCCCCCAGACGACGGCGGGTTGCGCGAGGCCCGTGAGGAGCAGGGTCGCCCACGCCAGGTACGGGACCAGCCACCACAGCTCGTCGGGCACCGCGCCGAAGGTCGCCAGCTCACTCCAGAGGACGCTCAGGGGAAGGCT
Source organism: Nonomuraea sp. B208 (assembly GCF_057536035.1). NCBI lineage: Bacteria > Bacillati > Actinomycetota > Actinomycetes > Streptosporangiales > Streptosporangiaceae > Nonomuraea > Nonomuraea sp. B208. Next base: position 56,063 of record NZ_BAAJOU010000004.1, on the reverse strand, counting down.
GACCAGCGCCAGCGGCCACAGCACGACGCTGTCCTTGCCCATGAGCAGGCCGGCGAGGGAGACCGCCCCGGCCGCCACGATGACGGCCGCGTAGACCTTGACGGCGATTTCAGCGGCGCGGAAACGCGGGTGTTGCATCATGAGCGCTCCCTCTCGGCTCCGTTCTCCGCGAGGTTACGCCAGAGGGGGATCTCGCCGCCGCCGTCCACCCGCACCTCGGCGCCCGTCACGTAGCCGGGGGCGGCGAGCCACAGGCACGCCTCCGCCACGTCGGCGGGCATGGCGAGGCGGCCGGCCGGGATCGCCGACCCCAGACCCTGGTCACCGCCCTGGTCGCCGTAGTGGCCGGTGGCGGCGGCCTCGGTCGCGGCCAGGCCCACCACGACCGTGTTGACCCGCACTTCCGGCGCCCATTCGGCGGCCAGGCAGCGGGCCAGGTGGTGCAGGCCCGCCTTGGCGGCGCCGTAGGCGGAGGTGCCGGGCGAGGGGCGGGTGCCGCTCGCGCTGCCGATCATCACCACGGCCCCGCGCGTGGCCGCCAGCAGGGGCCGGGCGTACTGCGCGACCAGCAGCGGGGCCGTCAGGTTGAGCTCGATGACCCGGGCGTGCAGGCGCGGCGAGGTGCCCGCGAGCGGCGCGTACGGCGACCCGCCCGCGTTGTTGACCACCACGTCGAGCCGCCCGAACCCGGCCATCAGCCGCTCGACGTCCTCCGGCGCGCGCACGTCGGCGGGGACGAACCGGAACTCCGCCCGCTCGGGCGGGTGGCGGGCGCACACGGTGACGTCGGCGCCGGCCCGCGCGAAGGCCCGGGCGACGCCGAGGCCGATGCCCTTGGTGCCGCCGGTCACCAGGACGGACCTGCCGGAGTAGTCGAAAGTGACGGTCACGGGTGCTACCGTACCAAGCAAGCGTTAGGTGCAACCAGGAGGTGGGGCGGCGGGATGGGGATCACGTTGCGGGCCGGGCCGGTCGCCGAGGTCGTCATGGACGTCCCCCCGGTGAACGCGCTGACCGTACGGGCCTGGGAGGAGCTGGCCACGACCCTGCGGGCGGCCGGGGACGACCCCGCGACCCGGGTGGTCGTGCTGCGGGCCGAGGGACGCGGCTTCAACGCCGGGGTGGACATCAAAGAGCTGCGGGACTCCCCCGGCCACGAGGCGCTGGTCGCCGTCAACCGGGCCTGCTACGCCGCCTTCGCCGCCGTCTACGAGTGCGCGGTCCCGGTGATCGCCGCCGTTCACGGGCACTGCCTGGGCGGCGGGGTCGGCCTGGCCGGCAACGCCGACGTCGTGGTGGCCGCCGAGGACGCCTACTTCGGGCTGCCCGAGGTGGACAGGGGCGCGCTCGGCGCGGCCACCCACCTCGCCCGGCTGGTGCCGCAGCACCTGATGCGGGCCATGGTCTACACGTGCAGGAACGTCACGGCGGCCGAGCTGCACGCGTTCGGCTCGGTGCTGGAGGTCGCGCCGCGCGACAAGCTGCGCGAGGCGGCGCTGGAGGTGGCGGGGCAGATCGCGGACAAGGACCCGTACGTCGTCCGTCGCGCCAAGGAGTCGCTCAACGGCATCGACCCGGTGGACGTCCGGCGCAGCTACCGCTTCGAGCAGGGGTTCACCTTCGAGCTCAACCTGATGGGCGCGGGCGAGCGGCACAGGGAGCGGTTCCGGTGACCCGCCCGAAGGCGACCGGGGCGAAAGGGACCGGGACGAAGGGGACCAGGACGAAGGTGATGACCGCCGAGCAGGTCGCGGCCGGGCTGGAGAGCGGCATGACCGTCGGCATCGGCGGCTGGGGGTCGCGGCGCAAGCCGATGGCCCTGGTGGCGGCCGTGCTCCGCTCCCCCGTCCGTGACCTGACCGTCGTCTCGTACGGCGGGCCGGACGTCGGCATGCTGTGCGCGGCCGGGAAGGTGCGCCGGGTGGTGGCCCCGTTCGTCACGCTCGACTCCATTCCCCTGGAGCCGCACTTCCGCCGCGCCCGGCAGGCCGGGGAGATCGAGTTCACCGAGTACGACGAGGGCATGTTCATGTTCGGCCTGCTGGCGGCGGCGCACCGGCTGCCGTTCCTGCCGACGCGGGCGGGTCTCGGCTCGGACGTGCTGCGGGTCAACCCCGAGCTGCGGACGGTGTACTCGCCGTACGGGGACGGGGAGGAGCTGGTCGCGGTGCCCGCGCTCACCCTGGACGTGGCGCTGGTGCACCTCAACCGGGCCGACGCCCGGGGCAACGCCCAGTATCTCGGGCCCGACCCGTACTTCGACGACCTCTACGCCAAGGCCGCGGCCCGCTGCTACGTCTCCTGCGAGCGCCTGGTCGACACCGCCGACCTGCTGAAGGAGGGGCCGGTGCAGTCGCTGCTGATCAGCAGGTCCATGGTGACCGGCGTGGTGGAGGCGCCCGGCGGGGCCGGGTTCACCGCGTGCGAGCCGGACTACGGGCGCGACGAGGAGCGGCAGCGGCGCTACGTGGAGACGGCGCTACATGGGGACAGGGCGTGATGGCGAGCAGGGCTGACGTGTGCGTGCTGGCCTGCGCGGAGGCGTTCCGCGGCGACGGCGAGATCCTCGCGGCCGGGATCGGCGGGGCGGTCACGGTGCTGGCGGCGCGGCTGGCGCGGCTGACGTTCGAGCCCGACCTGCTCACCCACGACGGCGTCTGCCTGCTCACCGGTGACGTGCCCGCCCTGGGGCGGCCTCCGGAGGTCGTGGAGGGGTGGCTGCCGTTCCGCGACCACCTGTGGCTGGTGCTGAACGGCCGCCGGCACGTCATGCTCGGCGCGAGCCAGATCGACCGGCACGGCAACACCAACATCTCCTGCATCGGCGACTGGGCCCGGCCGAAGGCGCAGCTCCTGGGCGTGCGCGGCGCGCCCGGCAACACCCGGTGCGACCCGACGAGCTACTGGATCCCCCGGCACACGCCGCGCGTGTTCGTGCCGCGGGTGGACGTGGTGAGCGGGCTCGGCACCGACCGGGGCGCGTACGACCTGCGCCGCGTGGTGACGAACCTCGCCGTGCTCGACTTCGCCACCCCGGACGGGTCGATGCGGCTGGCGTCGTTGCACCCGGGGGTGAGCGTGGCCGACGTGGTGGCCGCGACCGGCTTCGAGCTGACCGTGCCCGCCGAGGTGCCGGTGACGCGGGAGCCGACCGCCGCGGAGCTGGACGTGCTCGACCGGCTCGACCCCGGCCGGGCCCGCGAGGGCGAGGTCGCGGCGTGAGGACCGCGCTGACCGCCCTGGTGGGCTGCCGGCATCCGATCGTGCAGACCGGCATGGGGTACGTCGCGGGCGCCCGGCTCGCGGCGGCCGCCTCGCGGGCCGGCGCGCTGGGCGTCATCGGCGCGGCCACCCTGTCGGTCGAGGAGATGACCGCGGCCATCCGCCGCGTCAAGGAGCGTACGGACCAGCCGTTCGGCGTCAACCTGCGCTCCGACGCCGACGACGCGGCCGAGCGGGTCGAGGTGCTGGTGCGCGAGGGCGTGCGGGTGGCCTCCTTTGCGCAGGCGCCCCGGCGGGACCTGATCGCCCGGCTCAAGGACGCGGGCGTGGTCACGATCCCGTCGGTGGGCGCGCGCCGGCACGCCGAGAAGGTGGCCGCGTGGGGCGTGGACGCCGTCATCGTGCAGGGCGGCGAGGGCGGCGGCCACACCGGACCGCTCGCCACCACCCTGCTGCTGCCCCAGGTGGTGGACGCGGTGGGCATCCCGGTGATCGCGGCGGGCGGCTTCTTCGACGGGCGCGGCCTGGTGGCGGCGCTGGCGTACGGGGCCTGCGGCGTCGCCATGGGCACCCGTTTCCTGCTGACCGCCGACTCGCCGGTGCCCGACGAGGTGAAGAAGGTCTATCTGGCCGCCCGCGAGACCGTGGTGACCACCAAGGTGGACGGGGTGCCGCACCGGGTGCTCGCCACGCCGTTCGTGGCCGGGCTGGAACGCCTGCGCCTGGCCCGCGCGGTCCTGAACGGGGCCCGGTTCAAGCGGCTGTCGGGCCTGTCCTGGGCGGCGATGCTGCGCGAGGGCCGCCGGATGCGCCGCGGCAGGGAGCTGACCTGGGCGCAGGTGCTGCAGGCGGCCAACACGCCGATGTTGCTGCGCGCGGCCATGGTGGAGGGCAGGGCGGACCTCGGGGTGATGGCGTCGGGGCAGGTCGTGGGCGTCATCGACGACCTGCCGACGTGTCAGGAGCTGGTGGAGCGGATCATGGCCGAGGCGGCGGAGGCGCTAGGCCGTCTGGGACGTTCTTGAGCGCCTCGCGGCGGCTCAGGCCCGACAGGCCCTTGGCGCGGACGTAGCGGACGACCTCGGCCGGGTTGGTCTTGGCGTATTCGCGTAACGCCCAGCCGATCGCCTTGCGGGCGAAGAAGTCGTTGTCCGACAGGCTGGGCTCGATGCAGGCGTACAGCAGGGCGGTGTCGGTGCGGGCCCTGAAGCGGTTCTGGCAGAGGATCGCGGTGCGGCGCTTCCACAGGTCGGCGTCGTGCGCCCACTCCAGCATGAGGGGGCGCATCGAGTCGGGGTAGGCGGCGAGCAGGGCGCCGACGCGGTGGGTGGCCAGCTCGTCCACGAGGTCCCACCAGGCGCCGGTGACGATCATCTCCTCGTACATCGGGACGGTGTAGAGGGTCTGGAAGCGCCGGTAGTAGTGGTGGCCGGACAGGTCGACGGCGGCGTAGCGCTCCTCGCGGTATTCCGCCTCGCGCCACAGCGCGAGCACCGCGCGCCGCCACTCGGGGGCGCTGTCGATGCGGTGCTCGGCGAAGACGCGCCGGAGCGTGGCCCGCCGCGGCACCGCCTGCACGCCGAGGAACGGCATGGGCGACTTCATGTAGGCCCGCATCGTCTCCGCCTTGTCCGGCTCGGCCGCCTCCTGGAGGGCCAGCCGGACCGCTTTGCCGAGGCTCATCCCTGGGGCTGGGTCGTCCGCTCGCCGGTGGCGAGGCCGTCGAACAACACCGTGATGTAGTGCTCGGCCAGGCCGTTGGTGTTGAGCCTGCCTCCCGGGCGGAACCAGCGGACGGCCACCCAGATGGTGTCGCGGATCATCCGGTAGGTGAGCTTGGGGTCGACGTCGGCGCGGAACTGCCCGGCGGCCTGGCCGGCCTTGATCTGGGTGACCCAGATCTGCTCGACCTCGTCCTCGGCCTTGACGAGGTAGTTGAAGCGCTCGAACTGGCGCAGGTAGTTCCAGTCGTTCTGCATGACGGTGATGGCGGCCCGGTGGGGCTCCAGGGTGCCGAAGCCGATGCGGACCATCTCCGACAGCACCGTGCGCGGGTCGGCGGTGGTGTCGACGGCGGCGCGGTAGCGGGCGATGAGGTCGTCGAGGAAGGTGGAGAGCACCTCGTCGACGATCGTCTCCTTGGAGTCGAAGTGGTGGTAGAGACTTCCGGAGAGGATGCCGGCCTCGTCGGCGATCTCGCGTACGGTCGTGGCCTGGAAGCCCTTGCGCGCGAAGAGCTCCGCGGCGAGTTTGACGAGGTGGTCGCGGCGCTCGGAGGCCGAGCCTGATGCGGCCCGCTGGCGCTTCGCCGATGTGGTGGTGGTGCCGGAGTTCTTTCGCGTGGTCACGTCACCATTATGAGCCCTCGCACAATCGCTTGTTCACACTACGAGCCCAGCTCATCCGGCATTCCGCGCTTCACCAAGCGCTTGTTAGGATGCCGGGATGAGAGAGGCGTACATCGTCGGCGCCGTCCGCAGCCCCGTCGGGCGCAGGAACGGCGGCCTGGCCCGCACCCATCCCGCCGACCTCGGCGCCCACGTGCTCAAGGAGCTGATGAGCGGCGTGGACGCCGACCCCTCGGCCGTCGAGGACGTCATCTTCGGCTGCGTGGACACCGTCGGACCGCAGGCGGGGGACGTGGCCCGTACCTGCTGGCTGGCCGCCGGGCTGCCCGAGGAGGTGCCCGGCGTCACGGTGGACCGCCAGTGCGGCTCGGCCCAGCAGGCGCTGCACTTCGCCGCCCAGGCCGTGCTGTCGGGCACGAGCGACCTGGTCGTGGCGGGCGGCGTGCAGAACATGAGCATGATCCCGATCTCCTCGGCCATGCTCGCCGGGCAGCCGCTCGGGCACGCGGACCCGTTCACCGGCTCCAAGGGCTGGGCCGCCAGGTACGGCGCCCAGGAGGTCTCCCAGTTCACCGGCGCGGAGCGGATCGCCGAGCGGTGGGACCTGTCGCGCGAGGAGATGGAGCGGTACGCGTACGAGTCGCACCGCCGGGCCCTGCGCGCCATCGACGCCGGATTTTTCCGGCGGGAGATCGCCCCCTGCGACGGCGTGACCGACGACGAGGGCCCGCGACGGGACACCACGCCGGAGCGGATGGCCGCGCTGAAGCCCCTCGTCCCCGGCGGCCGGCTGACCGCCGCGCTCGCCTCGCAGATCTCCGACGGGGCCGCCGCCCTGCTCATCGCCTCCCCCCGCGCGGTACGCGACCACGGCCTCACCCCGCGCGCCCGCGTCCACCACCTCTCGGCCCGCGGGGACGACCCGATCACGATGCTGACCGCGCCGATCCCGGCCACCGCGCACGCGCTCGGCAGGACCGGCATGTCCATCGACGACTTCGACGCCATCGAGGTCAACGAGGCGTTCGCCCCGGTCGTGCTGGCCTGGATCAAGGAGACCGGCGCCGATCCCGCCCGGGTCAACCCGAACGGCGGCGCGATCGCCCTCGGCCATCCGCTCGGGGCGACCGGCGCGGTGCTCGCCGTCAAGCTGCTGCACGAGCTGGAGCGGACCGGCGGCAGGTACGGCCTGCAGACCATGTGCGAGGGCGGCGGCCAGGCGAACGTCACCGTCATCGAACGCCTGACGTCACAAGATGCCTCTAGCAAATAAGAAACTTTCCTATTAGATTCGGAGGCATGCCACAGAGCGGTGACCTGCTGCGCCTCGCCGACGCCGTCCTCTTCCCGGGCTTCACCGGGCGGACGCCACCCGACTGGATCCGCCGCAGGCTCGGCGAGGGGCTGGCGGGGGTGGCGCTGTTCACGCGCAACATCGCGGGCCCCGGCCAGCTCGCCGGGCTCACCGCCGCGCTGCGCGCCGAGAACCCCCTGGTGCTCGTCGGCGTCGACGAGGAGTCGGGCGAGGTCACCCGCCTGGAGGTGGCCGGCGGCAGCAGCCGGCCCGGCGCGTACGCGCTCGGCGTCGTGGACGACGAGGCCCTGACCGAGGCCGTCGCCCGCGATCTCGGCGCGGACCTGGCGCGGGCCGGGATCACCGTCGACTTCGCGCCGTCCGCCGACGTCAACTCCAACCCGGACAACCCGGTCATCGGGCTGCGGGCGTTCGGCGCGGAGCCCGAGCTGGTCGCCCGGCACACCCGGGCGTTCGTCCGGGGCCTCCAGGCGGCGGGCGTGGCGGCCTGCGCCAAGCACTTCCCCGGGCACGGCGACACCTCCGTGGACTCGCACCACGGCGTGCCCGTGGTCGCCGGCGACGGCTTCGAGGACGCGCTGCTGCCCTTCCGCGAGGCGATCAAGGAGGGCGTCAGGACGGTGATGACGGGGCATCTGCTCGTGCCGGCATACGACGCCGAGCTGCCCGCCACGCTCAGCCCCAAGGTGCTCACCGGGCTGCTCCGCGAGGAGCTGGGCTTCGACGGCGTGATCATCACGGACGGCATCGAGATGGCGGCGGTGTCGGAGGCGTACGGGATCGGGGGCGCCGCCGCTCGTGCCATCGCCGCCGGGGCGGACGCGATCTGCGTGGGCGGCGAGCGGGCCGACGAGGGGACGGCCGTGGAGATCCGCGACGCGATCGCCGCCGCCGTGGCCGACGGACTGCTGCCCGAGGAGCGGCTGGCCGACGCCGCACGCCGGGTCCGCGAGCTGGCGACCTGGGCCGCCGCCTCCTCGGGCGGCTCAACGGGCACTCTGGGCGGCTCTACGGGCGGCTCTGCGGGCGGTTCTACGGCGGCCGGGACCGGCTCAGGGGACGGTGGGCTGGAGCTGGGGCTGGTGGCGGCGCGGCGGGCCGTGCGGGTGACCCGCCGCTCCGCCGCCCCGGTGCTGCCGCTGTCCGGCCCGGCGTCCGTCGTGGAGCTGGCGCCCGAGATGAACCTCGCCATCGACAAGAACACCCCGTGGGGCGTCGGCGAGCCGCTGTCGCGCCTGCTGCCCGGCACCACCGTCGCCAGGCTGACCGCCGCCGAGGCGACGGGCCCGGCGCTGGAGCGCCTGCTCGGCGCGGCGACCGGCCGCCCGCTGGTGATCGCGGTACGCGACGCGCACCGCTACGCCTGGCAGGGCGAGGCGCTGCGGCACCTGCTGAGCGCCCGCCCGGACGCGGTCGTGGTCGAGATGGGCCTGCCCGCGCGGGCCGACCTCGGCGCGGCGCACGTGGCCACGTACGGCTCGGCCAGGGTCTGCGGCCAGGCGGCGGCGGAGGTGCTGACCGGTAGGCTCTGAGCCGTGGAGTTCGACGGCGAGGACCTCTCACGCAAGGCGCTGAGCGAGCGGCTGCCGCCCGGCGAGCCGCATGTCTTCCGCGGCTGCGACCTCACCGAGACCGACCTGTGGGGCGCCTCGCTGGGCGGGGCCGTCTTCGAGGCGTGCGTGCTCGACCAGACCGACTTCCGCCGGGCCGACCTCGACGGGGCGGTGTTCACCGGCGGGGGCGGGATGCGGGTCCGCTTCAACGACGCCGACCTCATCGACGCCGCCTTCACCGACGTCGACCTGTCCTCGGCCCAGTTCGCCGGGGCGCTGCTCACCGACGCCTCCTTCACCGGCTGCCGCATGATCGGCGCCTCGCTGACCGCCTCGCGCGGCACCGGCTTCCGGCTGTCCCGCTCCAACCTCACCCTCGCCAACCTCGGCGGCTGCTCGCTGCGGGGCGAGCTGGTCGAGGGCGTCCGCTTCGACGACGCCGACCTGTCGGGCTGCGACTTCACCGGCGCCACCTTCAGCGACTGCCGCTTCATCGGCACCCGGCTGCTCGGCACCACGTTCGCCAAGGCCGACCTGCGGGGCGCCGACCTCGGGCAGCCCGACGACGCCAAGCTGCGCGCCTTCGCGGGCGCGGTGATCAACCAGTCCCAGGCCAACGCCATCCTCGCCGCCCGGGGCATCACCGTCCTCTGACGCCGCCTTGGTCGCACCTCGCGCGGAACCCGCCCCGGCGTGCGGACACGGACGAGTCGTGAGCACTGATCTCGAATTATGGTCCCGCGCGGCCGAAGGGAGCGGCGAGGCCTTCGGCGCCTTGTTCGACAGGTACGCGCGCGACGTCTACAACCACTGCTTCCGCCGCACCGCGAACTGGTCGGCCGCCGAGGACCTCACCTCGGTGGTGTTCCTGGAGGCGTGGCGGCGGCGCGGCGAGGTGCGGATCCATCGCGAGAGCGCGCTCCCCTGGCTGCTCGGCGTGGCCAACAACGTGCTGCGCAACCGGCACCGGTCGCTGCGCCGCCACCGGGCGGCGCTGGAACGGCTTCCCGCGCAGGCGTACGAGCCCGACCCGGCCGAGGACGTCGCCGGGCGGCTCGACGGCGAGCGCCGGATGCGCGCGATCCTGGCGCTGGTGGACCGGCTGCCGCCGGCGGACCGCGAGGTCCTGGCCCTGTGCGTCTGGTCGGAGCTGTCCTACGAGGAAGCGGCCGTGGCCCTGGGGGTCCCGGTGGGCACCGTGCGGTCGCGGCTGTCGCGGGCGCGGAGCCGCCTGAAGGACCTCCTGGAGAAGGAACCCCGGCCACGGCCCGGACACGGATGGAGTGAGCGCCTCTCGGCGCTCCGCAAGAAGGGAGAGGAGCTGTGACCGACCCCCGGCCTCCGGCGGAACGCGACCTTCCCGCCGCCCGGCACGCGCTCAGGAAGGCCCATCTGATGACCGTGATCGAACAGCCGGTGCGCCCCCGCCGTCGCCGGCTGGGCCTGGCCGTCCTGGTGACCGCGGTCGCCGCCGCCCTGGCGGTCGGCGTCCCCGTGACGCTGGGCCAGGGCGCCGTCCCGGCGAACGCGGTGATCCGCGAACCTGACGGGTCCATCAAGCTCTACATCAAGGACTACCGGCATCCCGAGGTGATCGAACGCCGGTTGTACGACCTCGGCGTTCGGGCGGACGTGACCTTCCTGCCCACCGGCCAGGACTGCAGGGAGCCTCGGGGCACGTACCTCCCCGACAACCCCGCCCTGCTCACCAGCGAACCGCCGGCCGAAGGCGAGGACGACTACTGGAGGCTGCATCCGGAGCAGATCGGGCCGGGGCAGACCTTCGTCTACACCATGTGGTACGAGGAACAGGGAGAGAACCGCATGTTCAGCGCCCGCTACCGGGTCGCGACCGGCCCGGTGGCGCCCTGCGAGATCGTCCCCGGCGGGCCCGTGATGGAGGAGGGCCCGGAGGGCGGCATCGGCGGCTGACGCGGCGCACGGGTCAGTCCCCGTCCAGGAGGACGGCCTGTACGGGGCACGCCCGGGCGGCCTGCTCGACGGCGGGCCACGACGCGTCGGCGGGTGCGGCGTCGTACACCAGCTCGTCATCGTCGTCGAGGGCGAACACCTCCGGGGCGGCGAAGACGCATTGGGCGTGGGTCTGGCACAGGGTCCTGTCGACACGGACGTGCATGGTTGCCTCTCAGCTGGGGTTGAAGCGGGAGTACTTGCCGAACGACCACCGTTGGGGGACGTCGCCGGCGATGTGGACGACCTTCTCGACGTCGAAGTCGACCAGGCGCTGCGCGCCCGGCACGGCGGCCGCCCTGTCCGGGTCCCAGTCCACGCGGGCGCGGCCGGTCAGGTGCAGGGTGTGGCCGTTCTCCCAGTCGAGGAAGAGCAGCCCGCAGCGCGGTTCGAGTGCGAGGTTGCCCAGCGTCATGTACATCGCGTTGCCGACGTAGTCGGGCCAGGTCAGCCGCCGGTCGCCGGTCACGATGACGAAACCGGGGTTGCCGCCCCGGTGGGAGGCGTCCACGCCCAGCCCGGCCGCGTACGTGGCCACGAAGAACGTGTCGGCTTCGGCGATCCACCGCCGGTGCTCGGCGGCGAGCGCGTCGCTGACGAGCACCGACCTGCCGGCCGAGGGGGCGTCGGCGACGTAGGCGCGGGTCTGGATGTACTTCGGGCAGTTCGCGTACACCTGCTCGGTGTGGATCACCAGGCGGCCGCCGTCGTCGTGGGCGCGGCCGTTGACCCGCATCCGCCTCCGGGTGGCCGGCTCGATCGCGATCATGCCGACCGGCCGTTCGGCGCCGAAGAGGCCGGCGAGCGGTTCTCCGGGCAGGCGGTCGGCGACGACGGTGCGGTCGTCGGGCACGGTGACGAATCCCGGCGGGCCGGCGAGCGCGCCGGCCCACGCGGCGCCCGTCTCGTCCACGGCCGCGACGACCACCAGGCGCTGCTGCCCGAGGAAATCCGCGGCCACCTGGGGGACGGTCGTGCCCACGCCCGCCGACCCCCAGCCGTCGGCGGTCAGACCGGCGCGGCGCTGCACGGCGTGCTCGCCTCGATGGAACATGCGAACTCCTAGAAGAAGCCGCAGGTGGGGGCGCCCTGGACGGGGGCCGCTGCGGTCTCGGCGCCGGTCGGCGCGTAGATCTCCAGGCGGATGCCGTCCGGGTCGGTGAAGAAGACGCCGCCGGAGGACGCGCCCTCGCCGTGCGGGACGACCCCGTCGTAGGCGAACTCCACGCCGAGGTCCCGCAGGACGGCCTCGTGGCGGCGGACCGCCTCGATGTCGGACACCTGGAACGACAGGTGGTGCAGTCCGGGGCGATCCGCGGGGAAGACGCCGCCGCTCTGCTGCCACAGCGTCAGGACGAGGGCGCCGTCGCGGCCGAGGAAGGCGAACCTGCGCTCGCCGTCGGTCTGCTCGGCCAGGGTGTCGAAACCGAAGACCTGGCGGTAGAAGGCGGTGGAACGTGCCAGGTCGGTCACGTTCAGGGCGACGTGCCCGGTCTGCAGGGCCTGTGTGGTCATGGGGAATCTCCAGAGTGGTGCGATTTTCTAACGTCTGACTGCCGATGCAAGCGTTAGAAATATCGCAGACGGTTTCTCATGGTGTCAACTCGCCGGTAGCGTTAGAAAAGTGGAAGTGGCTCACCTCGCAGGCGGCGGCGCGCCGCTCCTCGGCGAACCGCCGCCGATCGAACTCGCCAACACCTCGTACGCGGTGCGGGGCCGCCCCAAGGACGGCCTGCAGAGCATCGAGCACCTGGCCGCGTGGCTGCGCGACCTGCGCCCGCGCCTCGCGGTCCCGCTCACCGACGCCGACCTGCGCGAGGTGAGCGACAGCGACCTGCACGCCGCCAGGGAGGTCAGGGACGCCGTCCGGGCCCTCGCCGTCGCAGCCGTCGACGGCCGTGATCCCGACCCCGCCGCCGTCGAGGCACTGAACCGTCATGCGAGCTGCACCCCGCGCTGGCACGAGCTGCGCACCGCCCCCGAACCCCACCTGGCGGTCTGCACCGCGGGCCGCCCTGTCGCGGCCGCGATCGCCGCGCTGGCCGAGGAGGCCGTCGTCCTGTTCGCCGGGCCGCTCCGCCATGAGCTGCGCGCCTGCCACGGCCCCGGCTGCGTGCTGCACTTCGTCCGCGACACCACGCGGCGCGAGTGGTGCTCAGCCGGCTGCGGCAACCGGGCGCGCGCCGCCCGCCACTACGCCAAGGTGCGGCAAGGCTGAGCGGTCAGGCCCCCTACCTGGTCCACAGGGCGTCCTGGACGGCCTGCACCAGGGCCATGAGCTCGGGCGTCACCCGTTCCCTCGACCACGCCAGCGCGTACGTGATCCGCAGCTCCCCCGCCTCCAGCGGCACGAAGCGCACGTCATCCCTGCGCACGGCGCGGACCAGGAGCTGCGGGATCGGCAGCACCCCCGCGCCCGCCGCGACCAGGTCGAGGCCGGCGGCGAAGTCGTCGTCGGGCACCAGCCGCGCGTGGCCGGGCAGCCCGGCCCACGGGCGGGCGGAGGGGGTGAGCAGGGTCTGGCCGGCCAGGTCGTCAGGAGCCAGCCGGGGCCGGGCGGCCAGGCGGTGCCCGGCCGGCACCGCCACGTGGTCGACGGTCACGTGGAAGCGGGCCGCCGTGACGAACGCGGCCGGGGCCGGGGTGGCCAGGATCGCCGCCGAGACCTCGCCCGCCGCCAGCGCCCGCGCGGCCTCGGCGCGCCCGGCCGCCCGCAGCTCCACCCCGATCGACGGGGTGCGCCCGGCCAGGCGGCGGACGACGCGGGCGGCGAGCGTGCCGACGAGCGGTGGATAAGCCAGATGAATGATCGGGCGAGCGAGCCTGGCAGCCTCGGCGGTGAACGCGGCGACCGACTCCAGCGCCTGCTCGGCGTAGGGCAGCAGGGCCTTGCCCGCTGCGGTGAGGCGTACCTCGCGGGCCGAACGCTCGAAGAGGCGGACCCCGGAGGCGCGCTCCAGCCGGGTGATGGCCTGGCTCATCGCCGGCTGCGACATGCCCAGGTCGGCGGCGGCGGCCGAGAAGCTCAGCCTGGCGGCGACCCGCGTGAAGCAGTGGATCTCCCTGAGCATAAGCAGCATCGATCCATGGTGCACCACCCGGCCCCGGCTCGGCACGATCACGGCGATCACTCGTACGCAGAAGAGGAAGCCGAGGGCAAGATGACGCCGTTTCCGACGTCCACCGTGCTGGGATATCCGCGGATCGGGCCGCGCAGGGAGCTGAAGCGGGCGCTGGAGTCGTACTGGGACGGGCGCAGCACGCGGGCCGAGCTGGAGCGGACCGGGGCGGAGCTGCGCGCCCGGACCTGGCACCGGCTGGCCGGGCTGGGGCTGGAGGGGCTGCCGTCCAACACGTTCTCCCTGTACGACCACGTGCTCGACACGGCGGTGCTGCTGAGCGCGGTCCCGGAGCGCTACCGGGAGGCCGCCGACCCCTACTTCGCGATGGCCAGGGGCACCGACGGGCTCGCGCCGCTGCGGATGACGAAGTGGTTCGACACGAACTACCACTCCCTCGTCCCCGAGCTCGGCCCGGAGACCACGCTCAAGCTGGACGCCGCCAAACCGCTCGGCGAGATCCGGGAGGCGCGCGCCCTCGGCTACGAGACCCGGCCCGTGTTCGTGGGGCCGGTGACGTTCGTGCTGCTGGCCGGGGCGCTCGACCGGCTGGACGACGTGCTCCCCCTCTACGAGGAGCTGCTCGGCGAGCTGGCCGCCGAGGGCGTGGCCTGGGCGCAGCTCGACGAGCCCGCGCTGGCGGCCGACCGGACGCCGGAGGAGCTGGCCGCCGTGCGCGCCGCCTACGACCGGCTGGGCGCGGTGCGGGCGCGGCCCCGGCTGTTCGTGGCGTCGTACTTCGGGGAGCTGGGCGCGGCGCTGCCCGCGCTGGCGGCCACGCCGGTGGAGGCGATCGGCCTGGACCTGGTGCGGGGCGGCGTCCCCGCCGCCGACCTCACGGGCAAGACCGTGGTCGCGGGCGTGGTGTCCGGGCGGGACGTGTGGCGGACCCCGACGGAGCGGGCGCTCGCCGCGCTGGCGGCCCTGTCCGCGACCGGGGCGGAGCGGGTCGCGGTGAGCACGTCGTGCTCGCTGCTGCACGTGCCGCACGACGTGGCGGACGAGCCGGAGCTCGATCCGGGGCTGCGGGCCCGCCTCGCCTTCGCCGACCAGAAGGTGGCCGAGGTCGTGGCCCTCGCGGGAGCGCTGGACGACCTGCCCGCGGCCGGCTTCCAGGAGAGCGGCCCGTCCGTGGCGCTCGCGGACCCGCCGCCCGCCGGGGGCCGGGCCCCCTACCCGGTGCGGGCGGCGGCGCAGGCCGCGCGGCTCGGGCTGCCGCCGCTGCCGGTCACCACGATCGGCTCGTTCCCGCAGACCGGGGAGCTGCGCGCGGCCCGCGCCGCCGTCGCGGCGGGCACCCTGGCCGAGGACGCCTACGAGCGGCGCGTCGAGGCCGAGATCGAGCGGGCGATCCGGCTGCAGGAACGGCTCGGCCTGGACGTGCTCGTGCACGGCGAGCCCGAGCGCAACGACATGGTGCAGTATTTCGCCGAGCGCCTCGACGGCTTCGCGGTCACCAGGAACGGCTGGGTCCAGTCCTACGGCTCGCGCTGCACCCGGCCGCCTATCCTGCACGGCGACGTGCGCCGGCCGGCGCCGATCACCGTCCGGTGGGCGGAGTACGCGCGGTCGCTGACGGACCGGCCGGTCAAGGGCATGCTGACCGGGCCGGTGACGATCGTGGCCTGGTCGTTCCGCCGCGACGACCTGCCCTTGCGCGACGTGGTGTTCCAGGTCGCGGAGGCCGTCAGGGAGGAGGTGGCCGACCTGGAGGCGGCCGGGGTGCCGATCATCCAGGTGGACGAGCCGGCGCTGCGCGAGCTGCTGCCGCTGCGGCGGGCGGCGCAGGAGGAATACCTGGAGTGGGCGGTGGCGGCGTACCGGAGGGCCACGTCGGGGGCCGGCGACAGCACCCAGATCCACACGCACCTGTGCTATTCGGACGCCGACCAGATCCTGGCCGCGATCGACGGGCTGGACGCCGACGTGACCACCATCGAGTCGGCCCGGTCGGGGGCGCGCATCCTGGGCGCGGTGGAGGGGTTCGGGCGCGGGCTCGGGCCGGGCGTCTACGACATCCACTCGCCCCGCGTGCCCTCGGCCGAGGAGGTCGAGGACCTGCTGCGCAGGACGTCGCGGGCGCTGCCGGCCGGCCGGGTGTGGGTCAACCCGGACTGCGGGCTGAAGACGCGGACGTACGAGCAGGTGGAGGCGGCGCTCGCCAACGTGGTCGAGGCCGCCCGCCGCCTGCGCGCCGAGGTCTGAGCGAGGGTCAGGCGAACGTCCAGGGCAGATGGGCGAGGGCGGCGTCGGCGTAGTGGCGGGGGCCGGTGCTGAGGCCGTAGGCGAGGTCCTCGATCAGCGCGCAGCGGGCGTAGAAGCGCACGCGGGCGCGGTCGTCCTCGTCCAGGGAGCCGGGGTAGTGGGCGACGACCAGCTCGAAGACCCCGGGGCCGAGGTCGCGGTAGAGGCGGGCGAAGTCGTGCGCGGGATCGGTGACGGCGGCGTCGCTCCAGTCGATGACGCCGGTCACCGCGCCCGTGGCCGGGTCGACCAGGATGTGCTCGGCGCCCAGGTCGTTGTGGCAGAAGCGCAGCGAGCGGGGCTCGCCCGGCGGCTCCTCCGCCAGGAACCGCTCGACCAGGGGACGCTGCCCCTCGGGGACGTGCCGCTCGACGTCGCGGTAGTCGAGCTCGGCCTCCTCCAGCAGGGTCGCGGCCGGGTAGAGGTCGAGCGGGGCGAGCTCGCCCAGGCGGGCGGTGTCGGCGGCGTGCAGGGCCGCGAGGAAGCGCCCCAGCGGCTCGGCGAGCCGCTCGGGCCGCTCCGTCGGGGACGTGTTGAGCGGCTCGCCGGGCAGCTTGCGGTAGGCGAGGGCGCCCACCTCGGCGTCGGCGAAGACGACCTCGGGCACCGGGAGCGGCGACAGCCCGGCGACGGCCGCCAGGAGGTCCACCTCCTGCCGGAGCGCCTCGGGGTCGGCCGCCTTGGGCAGCCTGATCAGCAGCTCGCCGTTGACCTCGTGCACGGTGTGGTCGAGGCCCCGGCCGAGCGGGCGGACGGAGCCGACCTCGTAGCCGGGGAGGTGGCGGGCCAGCAACGCGCGGATGTCGCCTGTCACACCCCGCACCCTAGAGCCGGACGGGCCGGGCGCGCGAGCGATTTGCCCGCAGACCGGCCTATTTCACCGCACCTGCCGTCAAACCAGCCTGGATCTGGCGCTGGAAGACCGTGTAGACGACCAGCATCGGCAGGATGGCCAGGGTCAGCGCGGCGAACAGGGCCGACCAGTCCTGGTCGTAGCCGGCGGCGGTCGAGATGTCGGCGATGCCCTGGGTGAGCACCCACTTGTCCCGCTCCTGGAGCAGCACCAGCGGGAGCTGGTACTGGTTCCACTGGCCCAGCACGTTGAAGATCGTGATGCTGACGATGCCCGGCCGCGCCATCGGCAGCATGATCTGGAAGAACACCCGCGTGTGCGAGGCCCCGTCCACCATGGCCGCCTCCCCCACCGCCGCCGGCAGCGTGCGGAAGAAGGCCGACAGGAAGAAGACGGTGAACGGCATCGAGTACGCGATGTACACCAGCACGAGCCCCGCGTGCGTGTTGAGGCCGATGAACGGCCCGACGACCGGCAGGTTCCCCATGTTCTGGACGACGAAGAACAGCGGCGTCAGCGCCAGGTAGACGGGGAAGGCCAGGCCGGACACGAACAGCAGGTAGATCGCCCGGTTGCCGCGGAAGGGGTAGCGGGCCAGCACGTACGCCGCCATCGACCCGACGAGCATCGTGCCGAACGTGCTGAACGCCACCACGACCACGCTGTTGAGCATGTACTGCCCGATGTGCGCCTGCTCCCAGGCCCGCCCGAAGTTGTCCCAGCGCAGGGCGGCGGGCAGCGACCAGGCATCGCCGAAGATCTCGTCCTCGCTCTTGACCGAGGCCAGGAACGTCCACACCATCGGCACGATCACCAGCAGCGTCCAGACCAGCAGCGCCACATGCGTGAGCACGCTGAGCGGCCCGAGCCGCCGCCTGCGCTCGGCGCGGGCGAGTCTGCGCGAGTTCGCCACCGTCCAAGTCGTCGTGCTCATCTCTAGTACTCGATTCGTTCGCGCCTGGACAGGCGCAGCGACAGGACGGAGAACCCGACGATGAAGACGAACATCATCACGCCGAGCGCGGAGGCGTAGCCGAAGCGGAAGTACTGGAAGGCGTTGCGGTAGATCTCGGCGGCCATGACCGTGGTCGACCAGTCGGGGCCGCCGTGCTGGTCGGTCATCACCCACACGATCGCGAACACGTCCAGGGCGAGGATGCCGAGGTAGACCCAGGCGACCTGGAGGGTGTCCCAGAGCAGCGGGAGCGTGATGCGGAAGAAGAGACTGACCCGGCCCGCGCCGTCGATCTGCGCCGCCTCGAACATGTCACGGGGGATGCTCGCCAGGCCCGCCGAGAACAGCACGACGTAGAAGCCGACGGCCTGCCACACCATGACGCCGAGCACCGACCAGAACGCCACGTCCGGGTCCGACAGGAACCCGATCGGTTTCATGCCGAGCGCCATGAGCGGGCCGTTGAGCATGCCGCTGCCGTCCGGCCGGAACACCTGCTGGAACAGCACCGCCACCACGGCGACGGCCAGCACCTGCGGGAAGAAGAACACCACCCGGTAGAACTTCGACCCGCGGATGCCGGTCACGCCCTGCGCGCCGCCCACGTTGAGCAGGAAGGCGAAGAACAGCGCGATGACGATCGTGCTCAGCGGCAGCAGCACCAGCAGGGCCGCGTTGTGCGTGACGGCCTTCCAGAAGATCTCGTCGCCGAACAGGCGGACGAAGTTGTCGAAGCCGACGAAGGCGGGCGTGGCCGTCACGCCCCGCCAGTCGGTCATCGCGATGTAGAACGCCTGGGCGTACGGCGAGATCACGTAGACCAGGTAGAGAATCACCGGGGCTGCCAGGAACGCGGTGATGAACAGCCCGCGGCGATATCTGTTGAACAGCATCAGCGCTTGTACTTCTTGATCGAGGAGTCCTTCTTGAGCTCGTCGGCCTTCTTCTGCAGGCGCTCCAGGTAGGCCTCCGGCTTGAGCCCGCCGGTCATGAGCTCGCCGGTGGCGGCGACGGCCTCGTCCTTGAGCTGGGCGTACCAGGTCTGCCAGCGGTAGTAGACGACGTTCTGGCCGGCGTCGGCGAACGCCTTGGTGGCGCTGGCCGCGCCCGGGGAGAGCTGGCGGCCCTCGCCCGCGCCCTTGACCACCGAGACGGTCCTGACCAGCTCGCTGAAGTCGCCGGCCGCCTTCTTCGACAGCATGGCCCGCAGGTACTCCATGCCGCCCTGCGGGTTGGGCGACTTGGACGGGACGATGAAGTTCTCGCTCGGCTGGCTGTGCAGGGTGCCGTACGGCATCGCGTCGGAGCCGGTGATGTCGGGGATGGGGAACATGCCGTACTCGAAGTCGGCCGGGGTGGTGGTCTTCTGCTCGTTCTCCAGCCAGGAGCCGGAGGGCAGCATGGCGACCTTGTACTTGTTCTGGGCGGTCTGGGTCTGGACGTGGTCGAGGCCCGGGGTGCCCTCCATGAGGTACTTGGCGCCGATCTCCGCCCAGGCGGTGGCCGCGGTCTTCATGGCCTCGCTGGTCCAGGCGCCGTCCTCCAGGTTGTCGATGTTGACCAGGACCTCGTTGCCGCCGATCTTGGCGGCCGTGGTGAGCAGCGGCTCGTACAGGTATTGGGGGAACTTGCCGGCGTAGGTGAAGGGCGCCATCTTGCCGGACTTCTTGATGGTCTCGCAGAGCTTGAGGAACTCGTCCCAGGTCTTGGGCGCCTCCCAGCCGTTGTCGCGGAACGCCTTCTGGGAGTACCAGATGCCGAAGATGTAGTTGACGTAGCCGAGCACGCTGAAGGTGCCGTCGTAGGTGCCGAGGTCGATGACGGCCTGGTCGATGGTGTCGCGGACCTTCACGTTGGGGTCGTCCCAGCTCGGGGCGTCGAGCAGCGGCGTGAGGTCCTGGAGCTGGGAGTCCTGGGCGAGCGCGCCGAAGTCCATGGCGTTGGCGCCGGAGTTGTCGATCACGTCGGGCGGGTTGCCGCCGGCGAAGCGCGGCTGGAGGACCTTGGTGATCTCCTTGGTCGCGTTGTGCTTGATCTGCGCGCCGGGGTACTTGGCGGCGAACAGCGGCTGGTGGATGTTCTTGGCGTAGTCCTGGCCGAAGCCGCCGTCGAAGATCCACACCTCCAGCGGCTTCTTGCCGTCCACGCCGAACGGGTTGGCGGCGCTGGTCGCGACCGGCGCGGCCGAGCCGGACGCCGCGGGCTTGGCGGCGGGCGTGGCGCACGCGGCGAGCGCGCCGGCCACGGGCACGAGGGCCGCGCCACGGAGGAGTTCACGCCTGCTGATATGGGGGGTGGGCATAACGACTACTCCTGACTTCTTACGATTCGCGGATCGTCACGCTCCGCGTCTGATGCGGCCCTGGTAGCGGCTCTCCAGGGCCTTGTTGTGCTCGTCACCGCCCGTCACGTTCACGGACAGGTAGACCGGGGGCGTCTCCCCCAGCGCGACGAGCTCGTCCACCGCCTCGGTGACCACCAGCTGCGCCAGCAGCGCCGAGGTGATCGTGGACACCGCGCCGTAGCTGCCGCCGCCGGGCAGGTCGAGGATCGCGTCACCGTACGGCGCGCCGTTGTCCAGCACGACGTCGGCCAGGTCCATGAGCTTGGCCCCTGACGGGTGGCGCGAGGTCATCCCGGTGCTGTGCGCGACCGAGGTGAGGGCGATGAGGGGGTGGCCGCGGTCCTTGACGAGCCTGGCGAGCTCGACGACCGCGCCGTTGATGCCGGAGCTGGAGATCAGCACGAACACGTCCTCCGGCGCGACCGGCGCGAGCGCGTAGATCTCGTGCGCGACGGCGGGGTCGCGTTCCAGCTCGGGGGTGAGCACGCCCGGCGGGTGGCCGCCGTACAGGACCAGGTCTCGGGGCGAGAGGCGGTTGCTCGGGACGAGACCGCCGGCCCGTCCGGCGATCTCCATGGCGATGGCCTCGGAGTGGCCGGAGCCGAACGCCTGGACCACCCCGCCGGCCCTGAGCGCGGCCACCAGCAGCGCGGCCGCGCGCCTGACGGGCTCCGCCTGGCTCTCGGCGACCCGCCGGGCCAGCTCCAGGACCTCGTTGACGTACGACATTCAGCCTCTCTCCACCCGGTGACTCTCCACGGCGCTGATCGTGCGCTCGAACGCCTCGTTCGTACGCTCGTAGGTGCGCTGGGCGACGGCCACGTACACGGCGTCCAGCACGAAGACCTGCGAGTGGACGGCGGCCAGCCCGCCCAGCCGGAACGTCGTCTCCCTGCTGGCGGTGGTCAGCACCAGGTCGGCCAGCTCGGCCAGCGGGCTGCGCGGGAAGGAGGTGACCGCGACCGTCAGCGCGCCGTGGCTGCCCGCCTCGGCCAGCGCCTCCATGACCTCGCGGGTGCGGCCCCGGTGGCTGACGCCGACCGCCACGTCGCCCTCCTTGAGCAGCGCCGCCTCGGCCAGGGCCACGTGCGCGTCGCCCGCGCTCCAGCCGGGTACGCCGATCCTGCGCAGCCGCCCCTCCAGCATCCTGGCGACGTCGCCGCTGGTGGAGACGCCGACCAGGAGCACCCGGGGAGCCGCCACGATCGCGTCGGCGACCCGGGCCACGGTGTCCAGGTCGAGCTGGGCGGCGGTGTCCTGGATGAGGCGGGTGTCGGCGGCGGCCATGACCTCGATGGCGCTGTCGAGCGGGTCGTCGGGGCCGATCTCGTGGCCCACGCCCGCGCCCCAGCCCGCCTGGGCGGCCCGGCCGGTCTCGGTGGCGAGCGCCACGCGCAGCTCGGCGTAGCCGGAGAAGCCGAAGGCCCGGCAGAACCTGGTCACGGTCGCGGGCGAGCTGCCGGCCCGCTCGGCCAGCGCGATGATCGTCGATCGCGCGGCCTCGGCGGGGTCGCCGAGTATCACCTCGCCGACCCGGCGTAACGCCTCCGGCAAACCGGGTAGTTCTGTCTCGACGCGTCCGAGCGCACCTGAAGTCACGAATATTCCTTCCGAATACCCGGCCTTGCGGCGAAAATTATTCTTGCTAACCGGCGTAGTCAACCCCCAGACTCGGACCGTGACGAAATCGGGAGTGGGCGGAGCGCTGGTGATCGGCGTGGACGCCGGAGCCACCTCCACCCGGGTCGCCGTGCACACGCTGGACGGCACGCGGGTGGGCTACGCGCGGGCCGGCGCGGGCAACCCCACCGCCCACGGGATGGCCAAGGCGGTGGCCGCCGTCCGTGAGGCGCTGTCGGCCGCGCTCGACGGGCTCGACAGCGGGCGGGTGGCGGCCTCGCTGGCCGGGGTCGCCGGGCACGTGCCCGAGCTGACGCCGGAGCTGGCGAAGGTCTGGGCCGACCACGGCATGGCCGAGGGGCCGCAGTGCGAGGGCGACCTGCTCATCGGGTACGTCGCCGGCTCGGCCGAGCCCGACGGGGCGCTGCTGCTGTCCGGCACCGGCGCGGCGGCGGCCAGGATCACCGGGTTCCGGCTCGACGCCGTCGCCGACGCGATGGGCTGGCTGCTGGCCGACGCGGGCTCCGGGTTCTGGATCGGGCGCGCGGCGGCGATGGCCGTGGTCGACGCCTTCGACCGCGGCCTGCCGGTCACGGCCGTGGACGACCCGGCGGACCGGCTCGTGTCCCTGGTCGCGCGCGACTTCCTCGGCGCCGAGCGGCCGGACACGCCGCGCGCGGTCGCCGCGCGGATCGTCCGGCTGGCGCAGGCCGACCACATGCGGCTGGCCACCCTCGCCGCGCTGGTCAGCCGGGCCGCCGCGGCGGGCGACCCGATGGCCGTCACGATCGTCGAGGACGCCGCCGACCGGCTGGCCGCGACGCTGCGCCGGGTGCACGTCTCCGGCCCGGTGGTGCTCGCCGGCAGCGTGCTGACCAGCGAGGGCCCGGTGCGCGCGGCCGTGACCGCGCGGCTGCCCGGCGTGCCGATCGGCACGGCCCGCGACGCGGCCGGCGCGGCCGCCTGGCTGGCGGCCCGCCCCCTGCTGGGCGACGCGGCGAAGGCGCGCCACGGCGCCTTCACCGGGCTCAGCCCGTAGGACACCCCGGCACCTTCACCAGGCTCAGCCCATAGGACACCCCGGCACCTTCACCGGGCTCAGTCCGTAGGACACCCCGGCGCCTTCACCGGGCTCAGTCCGTAGGGGGCGCGTCGCCGCGGACCGGGTTCCTCGCCAGGTGCTCCTTCGTCACCAGGAGGCGGACCGCGCCGTCGCGGATGGACTCGGCGTCCCAGACGTACCAGCCGGGTCCCACCCCCGACGCCTCCTCTCCCGGCCGTGCCGAGAAACCGCCGTTCGGGCGCGGCGTGATGAGCTGGTAGACGACCTCCAGGCCGCGGGCCCGCGCCGCCGCGCTCACCTCGCCCACGGTCCGCCCGCCGATCTTGACGCCCTCCAGGGGCTCGCCCTTGGCGTCCGCGCGTCCCGGAGCCCCGTACGTCTCCCCCGGCCGCGCGGCGCGGCCGAGCTTGACCCAGGCCCCGCCCTTGAACGTGACCGGCAGCCTGATCACCAGCACACAGCCGGGCCGCCCCACGACGCATCCCGACGGCTCGCTGTCGGTCCTCATCGCCGTGCTCCCTCGCGTGGCGCCGCCCGCGCTCGCCACCCCCATCTGCACCACGCCACCGGCCCGGCTCGGCCCGGCCGGCACGATCTGCAGGTGCACGTCGAGGCCCACGGCGGCGAACCCCCGGTTGTAGGCGTCGTACTGGGCGTAGGCGTCCTTGACGCGGGCCACCCACTCGCCGCCCTCCCTGGTGATGTCCAGCTCGGTGCTGGCGTAGACGGCGGTGCCGCCGGGACCGGCGAGCAGGCCCGGGCCGAGCACCGCCCCGGCGGCGAGCACGGCGGTGGCGGCGGCCCCCGCCAGGAGCCGCCTGGCCGGTGTCCCGAGCCGGCGGGCACGGGGGGCCGGAGCGGGCTCCACGTGCCCGGCGGTGATCGCCGCGAGCAGGGCCCGCGCCCCCTCGGTGGACGACTGCCCGGTCAGCTCCTCGTCGCGCACCCGCGCGAGACGCGTCAACTCGTTCATACGCTCTCCATGACGATGCGGCCTGCGGGAACGCCGGCCGCGGCCAGCGCCTTGGTCAGCCGCCGGCGCGCCCGGTGCAGCCGGATGCGCACGGCGTTGCGCGAGCACCCCAGGACGGCGGCGATCTCGCCGTGGTCCAGCCCCTCCCAGGCGACCAGCGAGATCAGCTCGCGGTCGTCGTCCGACAGCACGGCGAGCGCCTGAGCGACCGCCTCCAGGTCGGCGGGCAGGTCGTGGGCGGGCGAGGGGGTGCGGGCGTACAGCTCGGCGAGACCGGCGTCGAACGCCACCACATGGGCGTGGCGGCGGTGCTCGCCGCGGCGGTGGTTGGCCAGCACGTTCCTGGCGACGCCGTAGAGCCACAACCGGGCCTCCTCGCCCGGCGGCAGCGCGTCCACGCGCCGCCAGGCGATGGCGAAGGTCTCGGCCACCACGTCCGCGGCGTCCTCGGGGGAGTCGCAACGGCGGACGGCGTAGCCCAGGATGCGGTCGTACGTCTGTCTGTACACGGCCTCGAACCGGATCTTCCGGTCATCGTCCACGGGCGGTTCCCATGGTCGGCCTCCTCGGGGTCGGTGGCGGGACACCCTCTACATGTCGCCGACCGCGCCGGCATTTCGCCCTGTTTCAGCCCTTGACCGCCCCCGCCGTCATCCCGGTGCCCACCCGCCGCTGCAGGAACAGGAAGAGCAGCAGCGCCGGCAGCGCGAACAGGCTGGCCGCCGCCATCGTGGCGCCCCAGTCGGTGCCGAAGACGTCACGGAAGGACGACAGCCACACCGGCAGCGTCCGCTTGTCCTGGTCCTTGATGATGAGCACGTTGACGAAGGCGAACTCGTTCCAGGCCGTGATGAAGCCGAACAGCGAGGTCGCCATCAGCCCCGGCGCGAGCAGCGGGAAGATCACCCGGCGGAAGGCCACCAGCCGCGAGCAGCCGTCCACCTGCGCCGCCTCCTCCAGCTCCGCCGGGATCGCGGCGAGGAACCCGCGCAGCGTCACGATCGTGAACGGCAGCGTGATCATGAAGTAGACGCCGGTCAGCATGGCCAGCGAGTCGAGCAGCTCGCTGTCGCGGGCGATGATGAACACCGGCACCAGCAGCGCCTCCCACGGCGCCATCTGCGCGGCGAACACCGCGACCACGAACGCCGAGCGCCCCCGCCACCGCATCCGCGCCACCGCGAACGCCGCCAGCAACGCCACCACCAGCGCGATCAGCACCGCCGCCCCCGTCACCACGAGGCTGTTGCGCCAGTAGACCCAGAAGCCCGGCGCCTCGATCGCGGTGACGAAGTGCTCCAGGGTCGGGTGCGCCGGCCAGAACGTGGGGGTGGCCGACTGGATGTCCCTGGTCGGCTTGAACGCGGTCAGGAACATCCAGTAGACCGGGAAGATCGTCGTGGCGAGCACCGCCAGCGCCGCTATGTTGAGCAGGAGCCGCCTCATTGGCGCACCATCCTTCGCAGGTTGCTGACCAGGGCCACGGCGAGCAGCACCACCGTGAGCATGGCGACCGCCGAGCCGAGGTCGTAGCGGTGCAGGACGCGGGCGACCTTGAACGCGTACACCGGCAGGGTCGTGGTGGCGCCGTCCGGGCCGCCCTGGCTGAGCACCCAGATCTGCGGGAAGCACTTGGCCACCCAGATCACCTCCAGCGAGGCGACCAGCGCGAAGAGCTGCCTGAGCATCGGCAGAGTGACCTTCATGAAGATCTGCGGGCCGCTGCCGCCGTCGATCCGCGCCGACTCGTACAGCTCGGACGGGATCGTGGTGAGCCCGGCGTAGAGGGTGAGCGCGGCGAACGGCACCGACTGCCACACCACGAGGATCACCAGCACCGCGAACGTGGCCGTGCCGTCGGCGAACCAGGTGTAGCCGCGGAAGGAGTCGAACCCGAGCGTGACCAGCAGCCAGTTGACCACGCCCAGCTCCGACTGGAACAGCCACTGGAACACGGTGGTGGCCGCGATGATCGGCGTGGCCCAGGCGAGGGCCAGCGCGCTCATCAGGGCGAGGCGCAGGCCGCGGCCCAGCCGTACCAGCATGAGGGCCACGCCCGTGGACAGCGTCACGATGAGCACGACGTTGATCGCCGTCCAGGCCACGGTGCGCCACAGCACCCGCCAGAACTCCTCGCCGGCCAGCAGCTCGGCGTAGTTGTCCAGGCCCGCGAGGGTCGCGCCGCCCCGGATCAGCTCGCCCATCCGGAAGTGCTGGAACGAGATCACCGCCGCCTTGAGCAGCGGATACAGCAGCAGGAAGGCCCCGCCTGCCACCGCGGGCGCGATGAGCAGGTAGGGCCAGAGCGAGGAAGTGCGCTCCCGCATCAGGATCCGCTGTTCAGGGTCGTGGTGATGGCCGCCGAGACCTTCTTCGCCTCCGTCGCGGGGTCGGCGCCGGTGAGCACGGCGGTCATGTACTGCTTGATCACCGAGGTGGCCTCGACGGCGGCCCAGTTGGGGGTGTTGGGGGTGGCACGGCCGCCCGCGGCCGCCGCGGCCATGGCCGCCGTGCCCTCGTCGCCGGCGAGGACGCCGGCCAGCGAGGTGCGGTTCGGGACGAAGCTCATCGCCTTGGCCAGCTCGGTCTGGAACTTCTCCCCGGCCAGGGCCTTGACCAGCTCGTACGCCTCCTCCTGCCGCTTGGACGCGGCCGGCACGATGAGGTCGGAGCCGCCCGTGAAGACCGTGCCCGGCTTGTCGGCCGTCTTGCCGGGGATGGGGAAGAAGCCCATCTTGCCGGCCAGTTTCGGCTCGACCTCCAGCACGCGGGCCGCGATGCCGGGCACGGCGATGATCTGGGCGACCTTGCCCTGCGCGAACACCTCGTGCTGCGGCGGGTTGGCCTCGTCGGCGTCCTTCGGGCCCTTGCCGAGCGCCTGGAGCCGCCGGTAGAAGTCCATGCCGGCGAGGGCCTGCGGGGTGTCGAGGGCGCCCTTCCACTTGCCGCCCTCCTGGACGGCCAGGTCGCCGCCCTCGTCCCAGACGAAGCCGGCCAGGGCGTACCAGGTCTGACCGGTGAGGTAGATGCCCTGGTCGCCGCCCCGGTCGAGCTTGGCGGTGACCTCCAGCCACTCGTCGCGGGTCTTCGGCGGCTCCTTGACGCCCGCCTTGGCCCAGAGGTCCTTGTTGTAGACGACGACGCGGTTGGCGGCGTACCACGGGATGCCGTACTGGTGGCCGTCGACGTTGCCCGGCTGGGCGAGGCCGGGCAGCCAGTCCTCGCCCTTCAGCTCGGCGATCTTGGCGGTCAGGTCGGTGACGCCGCCGCTGGCGGAGTACTGGGCGACCTGGGTGTTGCCGACCTCGATCACGTCGGGGGCGTCGGTGCTGGCCAGGGCGGCGGTGACGCGCTCGCCGATGCCGTCCCACGCCTGGATCTGCAGGTCGAGGTCGATGCCCTGGTGCGCGGCCTCGTACTCGGTCTCGAACGACTTCAGCAGGTCCTGCGTGACGCTGCCGTCCATGATCCAGACGGTCAGCTTGACCGGGCCCGCGTCGTTCCGGGGCTGCTCCGTGGCTCCGCAGGCGGTCAGCGCGAACACGGCCGCCAGCGCCAGGATGCGGTTGTTCATGGCGCTTCCTCTTAGGAGTTGGGAACGGTGTCGCGGAAGGCGGTGCCGGCGGCGCGCAGGGCGCCGACCCGGCTCACCACGTCGGCGGGCGGGACGACCTCGTTCTTGCTGTAGTAGAGCCAGTCGACCTGCTGGCGGTACGTACGCGTGCCGGTGGCCGCCTGGAGATCGATGAACCACTGGTTGAACATGATCCACATCGGGGTCTCGGGGTAGTAGATGTCCCCGTGGTCGGCGAACAGCCGGCCGTCCACGTAGTAGCGGATCCGGCCGCCGGAGACCTGGATGACCAGGTCGTGCCAGCCCGCGAAGCTCGCCCGCTCCTCGGTGTGGGTGTTCACGGCCTGCCAGGGCTCGCCCTGGTAGGTCTCCCAGCTCGTGGTGTAGAGGATGTTCGACGGCTCGCCCCAGCCGCCGTTGGGGAGGTACTCGAAGTCCAGCTCGCCGTAGTCGGGGTCCAGGTTGAAGCGGAGCGGGGTGATGGTGAAGAACGTCTGCACGACGTGCTCGCCGTCGGGGCCGCTGGTGGGCGCGTCGGTGAAGCGGACGCGGGCGCCGTAGGTGCCCTCGAAGAACTTGCGGTTCGCGGTGGACAGCTCGGCCTGCACGGTGCCGGAGGCGGTGCCGTTCGTGGTGGAGTCGAGGGTCAGCAGGCCGCCGGGGAACGAGACGGCCGACGGCGACCAGGTCGCGCCGGGCACGCCGGGGCCGCCGGAGTTCGAGCGTACGGTCCAGCCGCGCTGGGCGAGCAGCGGGTCGGACGGGCCCGAGTAGGTGAAGTCGTCGAACAGCACCCCTGTCGAGCCGGGGCCGGTCGGTGTGATGGTGGGCGTCGGCTCGGTGCCGTGGGGCTTGCCCCAGGCGAGTGCGCCGTTGACGTGGACGGTCACCTTGTCCCAGTTCGCATACGCGGTGCCGGGGCCGTAGGAGTAGTCGTCGCTCTGCGTGAACGACTGCCAGTCGGCGCGGTAGAAGCGCAGTTGCAGGTCGCCGGTGTTCGCGCCGGGGGCGAGGGCGCCCGAGGTGAAGCCGACCTCCAGGTACTGGTCCGCGCCCGACTGGCGGACGAACCGGCCGGTCACCGTCGAACAGCTCACCACGGCCCAGGAGCAGGCGAAGCGGTAGGTCTCGGTGCCCGTCAGGTAGTAGCGGATGGTGACCTGGTTGAGCTGGATGGTGGTGGTGCCGTCGTTGAAGAGCTTGAACCAGGGCTCGGCCTGGGCCGTGGTCGCGCCGGGGGCGCTGGTGCGGTACTGGAGGCGTACGGCTTGGGCGGCGCCGGCCGGGGTGACGAGGGCGCCGACGAGGAGGACGAGCGGGAGGGCTAAGGAGAGAGCGATTTGGGCGACTTTTCTGGACATTGGGGGGTGTCTCCTTGCATGCCGGACTGGCCCCGTGGCGAGGCCAGGAGGAGCAGGATGATCAGGCTGGGTTGACCAGGCTGGGTGATCAGGCGCCGCGTCGGATGCGGCCGGCGTAGCGCGCTTCGAGCGTGAGGTTGTGGGCGTCGCCCTCCGGGACGTTCGCGGAGAGGTACACCGGCGGGGTCTCGCCCGCGTCGAGCAGGTTGCGCACGGTGCGGGTCACGACGAGCTGGGCCAGCAGCGCCGAGGTGATGGTGGAGACGGCCCCGACGGCGCCGCCGCCGGGAAGGGGGAGCACGGCGTCGCCGTAGGGGGCACGGTTGTCGAGGACGACGTCGGCGAGGTCGGCGAGCCGCCGGCCCGAGGGGTGCCGGGACGGGACGGCTTCGGTGTGGGCGCGCGAGGTGATCGCGACCAGGTCGTGACCGCGCTCCTTGACCAGCGTGGCGAGCTCGACCACCACGCCGTTGACGCCCGAGTTGGAGATGAGGACGAACAGGTCGTGCGGCTGCACGGGGGCGAGGTCGAGGATCGTGCGGGCGACGGCGGGGTCGCGTTCGAGGTCGTAGCGGTCCAGTTCGGCGCGGGGGGCGTCGCCGTGGAGGACGATGTCCCTGAGCGCGAGCCGGTTGGTGGGGACGAGGCCGCCGGCCCGGCCGGCGATCTCCATGGCGACGGCCTCGGAGTGTCCCGAGCCGAACGCCTGGATGACGCCGCCCGCTGTCAGCGCCTTGGTGAAGAGGTCGGCGGCGCGGTCGAGCTCGGGGTCGGCGGGAAGCTCGTGGACGAGGGCGGCGACCTGCGCGGCGTATTGTTCCGGATCTATCGTCATGAATCACCTTCCGGTAGGCGGTGTCCGGCGACAGCGCGGACGGTGACGTCGAAGGCCTGCTTGGTGCGCTCGTACGTGCGCTGCGCGACCGACACGTACACGACGTCGAGCACGAGGAGCTGCGAGTGGATCGCGGCGAACCCCTCCGACCTGAAGCTCGTCGCCCGGCTGGCCGTGGTCAGCACCAGCTCGGCCACCTCCGCGAGCGGCGAGCGCGGCTGCGAGGTGACCGCCACGGTGATCGCGCCGTGGCTGCCCGCCTCGGCCAGCACCTCGATGACCTCGCGGGTGCGCCCGCTGTGCGAGATGCCGATGGCCACGTCGCCCTGGCCGAGCAGCGCGGCGTCGGTCAGCGCGCTGTGGGCGTCGGACCTGCTCCAGGTCGGCACCCGCATGCGCTGCAGGCGGTACTCCATCTCGCTGGCCACGGCCGCGCTGCTCGACACCCCGAACAGCAGCACCCGCCCCGCCCGCGCCACGGCCTGCGCCACCTTCTCCACCACGGCGAGGTCGAGCTGGCCGGCGGTCTCCTGGATCAGGCGGATGTCGTTGCCGGACACCACGCCGAGCACCTTGTCGAGGCTGTCGTCGGGGAGGATCTCCTGGCCGATGTCGGTCTGCCAGGTCTGCCGCGCCTGCCGGCCGGTCTCGGTGGCGACGGCGACGCGCAGCTCGGCGTACCCGGCGAAGCCGAGCGCCCGGCAGAAGCGGGTGATGGTCGCCGTGGAGGTCCCGCTCCGCTCGGCGAGGTCGACGATCGTCAGCCGGGCGGCCTCGGCGGGGGCGGCGAGGATGGTCTCGGCCACCTTGCGGAGGGCGTCGGGCAGATCGGGACGCTCGGCCTGGATGCGGGTGAGAAGTTCCACGCCGTGAAAATTATGCACAGCATCTGGTGCCGTCAAGGTGTTCGGGCGATAATTTTTGACATGTCACTCCGGGCGGCGCTCTCACGCGGTGAGGAGGGCGGCGCTGCCGTAGCTGCCGCCGAAGCCGGTCACCAGGGCCACCTCGTGCCGGCCCGTCCGCAGCTCCCTGACGGCCTGGGCCACGTTGTTGAGCCCGTGCACGTACCCCTCGGACAGCAGGCCGCCGTGCGGGTTGACCCAGGCGTGCCGGCGCTCCAGCAGGTAGTCCCCCAGCTCCTCGCGGGCGGCCAGCCCGAAGTCCTCCAACTGCCTGGGCACCAGCCACGAGTAGGCGTCGTACGGCAGCATCACGTCCACGTCCGCGGGCCGCAGGCCGGAGGCGTCCCAGAGCATGGGGGCCACGTACGCCGAGAAGATCGCGCCGACGTCGGCCGCCCGGTCCATGGACGAGCAGCCCGGCCCGCCCCCGCGCACGACCGCCCGCACCCGCGGCCCGTCCAGCTCGCCGCTCACCAGCAGCGCGCAGGCCCCGTCGGTCTCCTGGCAGCAGTCCACGGTGCGCAGCGGCGTGGCGACGTACGGGCGGGCGAGGTACCCGGCGAGATCCAGCGGCTCCCGGCGCAGCGCCCGGGGGTTGTCCCTGGCGTTCTCCCTGGACTGGGCGACGACGGCGTGCAGGTGCTCCTCGGTCAGGCCGCTGTCGTGCAGGTAGCGGGTGGCGGCCAGGGCGAACAGCGGGATCGGCCCGGCGAGCCCGTACGTGAGCCGCTCCTGGGGGCCGGTGGAGACGGTGTTCATGCGCCGGCCGGAGCGGCCGTTGAGCGCGCGGTAGATGAGCACGTGCCTGGCCAGCCCGGCGTGGATCAGCATGGCCGCGTCGCCCAGGATCGAGGCCGCCTGCGTGCCGCCGCCGGCGATGTCGTTGTGCCAGCCGAGCCGTTCGACGCCGAGGGCGCGGGCGACCTGGACGACGGGCGCGGAGTCGCCGAGGTGGTAGCTGAGCATCGCGTCCACGTCGCCGGGCCGCAGGCCGGCGTCGGCGCAGGCGGCGCGGCACGCCTCGACGGCGAGCTCCAGCTCGGCGCGCCCGGAGCGCCGGGTCAGCGCCGTCATCCCGATCCCGGCCACGGCGGCCCGCCCGGCGAACGCCTGCGTTCCCACCCGCCCACGCTATCCGGCCAAGCGCTTGCTAGGCAAGCGCCTATCGGCCGGCCGCAACCCCGCCCCCGGCCCGCCCGAAGCCCGCTCCCCCTGACCGCCCGGCCGCGCCGGCACCGCCCGCCACCAGCCCGTACCGCCCGCCTCCCGGCCAGGCCACGCTCTCCTGGTGACTGAGCGTCTTCACGGGAGCTGTCCCGTCTTGTAATACGGAGGTGCGATCTTCCGACAGCCCATCACCATCACCCCGAGGTGAGCGATGGATCTACGCTACGTCCGGTACGCCATGGCCATCGCACGCGCGGGCAGCCTGCGCCGCGCCGCCGCCGCGCTGCACATCGCCCAGCCCACGCTGTCGGAGCAGCTCCGGGCGCTGGAGAAGGAGATCGGCGTCGAGCTGTTCAGCCGCTCCTCCAGCGGCGTGCAGCTCACCGAGGCGGGCGAGGCGTTCCTCGCCCAGGCCACGGTCGCGGTGGACGCCTTCGAGCGGGCCGTGGCGGCGGCCAGGAGCGGCGGCAGGGACGCCCGCCTCGGCGTCGCCGACGGCCTGGCCGACGTGGTCGCCCGCGTGCTGTCGCAGCTCCACGGCGTGCGGCTGCGCGTGGCCCCCATGAGCACCGCCGAGCAGATCGTCTCCATCGTGGACGGCACCCTGCAGGCCGGCCTCGGGTACGCCCCCGGCTCGCTGCCGCGCGGCGTGGCCAGGATGCTGGTCCACCGGTTCCCCGTACGCGCGCTGATGCACCGCGACCACCCGCTCGCCGGGGCGGACGCGGTGTCGCTGGCGGACCTCGCCGCCGAGCCGCTGGTGATGCCCGAGTCGGACGCGGTGGCGGGCGCGCGCAGGTTCCTCGAGGGCTTCGTCCGCCAACGGCTGCATCCGCGGCTCGGCCCGGCCGCCGCGACCCACGACCTGGCGATCACGATGATCGAGCGCGGCGCCGGCTATACGCTCTGCGTGCACGAGGGGACGCCGGTGCCGGACGCCCTGACGTTCCTGCCGGTGAAGGAGGACGTGCCGCCGCTGGAGGTGGTCTTCCTGTGGAACCGGCAGGCGGACGTCCCCGAGCTGGTCAGCGCGGCCCGGCACGTCGCCCGCACTGGATAGCACTAATATCCAATAGCGCTATCATCCTGTGATGCGCATCTCCGAACTCAGCTCCCGCTCCGGCGTCGCCATCCCCACGATCAAGTACTACCTGCGCGAGGGGCTGCTGCACCAGGGCGAGCAGACGGCGGCGACCCGCGCCGAGTACGACGACTCCCACCTGCGCAGACTCCGCCTCGTCAGGGCGCTGCTGGAGGTGGGCAAGCTGCCGGTGTCCTCGATCAAGAAGATCATCGACGCCGTGGACGACGAGTCGCTGCCCATCCACCAGATGCTCGGCACCGCCCACTACGCCCTCGGCCCCACGGTCGAGCCGGAGCCCGGCGAGGAGTGGCGCGCCGCCCGCGCCGACGTGGACGCCCTCATCGACGACCTCGGCTGGCGCATCCACCCGGAGGCCCCGACCCGCGACGAGCTGGCCCAGACGCTGGTCCGGATGCGCCAGCTCGGCCTGCGCGTCGACCTGCGGCCCTACGTCGAGGCCGCGCGCAAGCTGGTCGCCGAGGTCGAGATGGACACCATCGCCTTCGACGGGCCGCGCGACGCCGCCGTGGAGGCGCTGGTGCTGGGCTCGGTGCTGTACGGCAAGGCGTTCGACGCGCTGCGCCGCATGGCCCAGGAGTCTGAGTCGGCCCGCCGGCTGACGTAACCCTCTAGAGCAGGCCGTTGGCCCGCAGGATCCGCACCGCCCGCACGGTGGCCGCGCCCCGCCACTCCAGGAACCCGGCGGGCGAGATCCGGGCGTAGTCCACCGTCCAGCCGCCGTCGTCCTGCTGGCCCTCCGCCAGGCGTACGAGGTCGGCGGCGATCACCTCGGGCGCGAACAGCTCGCGGACCGGCCGCCCGGGGAACGGCGCGAAGTCGAGCGGCCGCAGCGCCTCGTCCGCCGTGCCGCCCTCCACGGGCACCCGGCCGTCCGCCGGAATGTGCCCGGCCAGCCGCTTCAGCAGGTCGGCCGCGCGGGGCTCGGTGTCGTGCACGGCGTCGAGGAAGCCGACGGCGAACGACAGCACGTACGCGTGCGGCCGCTCCTCCAGCGCCTGGATCGCGTCCAGGCAGTAGCGGGTGGCCCGCAGCAGCCAAGGGTGGGCGGCCACGGCCGGGTCGTGGGCGGCCACCCGGTGCGCGGCCGCCGCCGTCACGGCGGTGGTCTGCAGGGCCGACACGGCCGGATCGGCGCCCGCCCACCAGGGCGCGGTGCCGTCGGCCACGGTCAGCGGCAGCGCGAACGGCAGCCCGCCGTCCGGCAGCGTCACCGACTCCAGGTAGTCGCAGAGCGCCACGGCCGCCGGGGAGGTGCGCGGCGCGACCTCCTCGAACACCTCGAAGGCGTGCAGCGCGGCGCCCGGCTGGCTCTCCGGCGAGCGCAGGTCGGGCTCCAGCCCCCACCCGTAGCCGCCGTCCGGGTTGCGGTAGCCCTCCAGCGCGGCCAGCACGCCCGCCTCGCCGCCGCCGCCCATGAGCGACGCGTACCGTCTGCGGTCGAGCAGCCGTGCGTGGGTCGCGAGAAAGCCGGGGATCAGGTCGAGGTTCACGTTCATGGGCCCATCGTGCCCGGGGCCGCGACGTGCAGTCTTGTAGGTTCCGGACGGGAGAATGGGGGCGTGGACGAGGAGGAGGCGCGGCGCCGGTTCGCCGCGGCGCGGGTGGCGCGGCTGGCCACGGTGCGCGGCGACGGCGGGCCGCGCCTGGTGCCCGTCGTGTTCGCCGTGGCCGGGCAGCGCGTGGTGAGCGCCGTCGACCACAAGCCGAAGACGACCACCGACCTGCGCCGGCTGGCCGACATCCGCGCCGAGCCGCGCGTCACCCTGCTGGCCGACCACTACGACGAGGACTGGTCGCTGCTGTGGTGGGTCCGCGCCGACGGCCTGGCCAGGGTCGTCGCGGCCGGCCCGGAACGCGAGGCGGCGCTGGACGCGCTGACGGCGAAATATCCGCAGTACCGCGACCGCCGCCCCGCCGGGCCCGCCGTCGTGGTCGAGGTGACCCGATGGCGCGGCTGGGCAGCTACTCCGACACCGTGACCGGCCGCTTGAGCAGCCAGAGCGCGGCCCGCTTGAGCATCGTCCTGTGCACCTCGTTGTCGTAGGAGCGGGTGTCGTGGCCGAGCGCGTCGTAGAACACCCGGCCGCGCCGCACCGGCCGCGCCCACACCAGCGGCTGGCCGTTCGCCGAGGCCAGCGGCTCGACGTCGGGCAGGATGTCGAGGTCGCTGTAGACCTCGTCCACCACGTCGAAGTCGCGCAGGCCCGCCACCACCGGGTGCGCGCCGTGGACGCGCACGCTCGTCCAGCCGAGCGGCGGATGGTGCGACTTGGGCCAGGTCCAGTGGCCGCCGAGCACGCGCGGCCAGCCCTGCCAGTCGTCGAAGCAGATGGACGCCGCGTGCATGCACAGCAGCCCGCCGCCCCGGTCGAGATGGTCGAGGATCGCGGTGCGGGCCTCGGCCGGCAGCTCGAAGCGCCACTGGGGGCGCAGGTCGGCGAAGCGGTCCTGGCCCATCCGCCAGCGCAGTGCGTTGACCGTGATGAGCTGGACCTCCGGCGGCTCGCTGAGCGCGCCCGCGATGTCCTCGGTGATCTCGGAGTCGATCCCCACCTCGGTCAGCAGCTCCGCCAACGCGGCCGATGTGGCGGCGAAGTCGTGGAACACGCCTCCCGACAGGATCAGGTTTCTTGCCACTCTCCCAGCTCATCACGGTTGTGGCGGCATGGCCACCCCGGGAACCGGCAGCCCCGGCATTCGGCCCTCCAGGGGGAGACGGCATGATGCCAGCCGTGGAGACACGTACGGACGCCGACTTGGATTTCGAGCAGCACCGGCCGACGCTGCTCGGGCTCGCCTACCGCCTGCTCGGCAGCATGTGGGACGCCGAGGACGTGGTGCAGGAGGCCTGGCTGCGCTGGCAGGGCGCCGACCGGGACCAGGTCAGGGAGCCGCGGGCGTTCCTGATGACCGTGGTGTCGCGGCTGGCGCTGGACCAGCTCCGCTCGGCGCGGGTGAAACGGGAGGCGTACACCGGGCCGTGGCTGCCCGAGCCGGTCGCCACGGGCGAGGCGGGGCCCCTGGACACCGCCGAGCTGCGCGACACCGTCTCCTTCGCGACGCTGCACCTGATGGAGCGGCTGTCGCCGCCGGAGCGGGCGGTGTTCGTGCTGCGGGAGGCGTTCGAGCTGCCCTACGACCAGATCGCCGAGATCGTCGAGGTCTCGGTGGCCAACGCCCGCCAGCTCCACCGCCGGGCCTCGGTGCGGCTGGCCGAGGGCCGCGACCGGTTCACGCCCTCGGCGGAGGACCACACGCGGCTGCTGCGCAGGTTCGTGGCGGCGGCGACCGGCGGCGACCTCGACGCGCTGAAGGACCTGTTCCACGAGGACGTCGTGGCCTGGAACGACGGCGGCGGCAAGGTACGCGCCGCGCTGCGCCCGATCCTCGGCCGGCGCAAGGTGGTGGCCTTCCTGGGCGGCCTGATCAGCCGCTACGAGTACAGCGACGCCCGCCTGCTGGACGTCAACGGCGGGCCGGCCCTCTGGACGCGGTTCGCCGGGACCGAGCAGCTCACCATGATCGAGATCAGGGACGGCCGGATCCACGGCATGTACAGCGTCCTCAACCCGGACAAACTCGCCCGCGTCCGCCCGGCCGATCAGGACGATCTATAGTCAGCCCATGGATCTCGGCATCTCGGGCAAGGTCGCCCTGGTCACCGGAGGCAGCGCGGGCATCGGACTCGCCACGGCCAAGAGCCTCGCGCGCGAGGGCTGCGACGTCTGCGTCGTCGGCCGCACCCCCGAACGGCTCGCGGACGCGGTGGTGGAACTCCAGGAGTTCGGCAAGGTCGTGCACGCCGTGCTGGCCGACGTGGAGGACCCGTCGGCCGCCCGGCGCGTCGTCGAGGAAACTCGCGACGTGCTCGGCCCGGTGGACATCCTGGTCGCCAACGCGGGCGGCCCGCCGCCCGGCCGCTTCACCGACGCGAGCCTCGCCGACTGGGACGTCGCCGTCCAGCGCAACCTGCTCGGCACCGTACGCCTGATCCACGCCGTGCTGCCGGAGATGCGCTCGCGCGGCTGGGGCCGGATCGTGACGATCACCAGCCGGTCGGTGCGCGAGGCGCTGGACGGCCTCGCCCTGTCCAACGCCACCCGCTCGGCCGTGGCCGGGGTGGTGCGCACCCTCGCCCGCGAGGTCGCCGGTGACGGCGTGCTGGTCAACAACGTGCTGCCGGGCCCGATCGACACCGACCGGCTGCGCGAGACGTCGGGCGGCGAGGAGAACCTCGCCGAACGCGGCAGGGCGGTGCCGGTCGGCCGGATCGGGCGGCCCGAGGAGGTGGGGGACGTCGTGGCGTTCCTGGCCAGCGAGCGGGCCTCGTTCGTGAACGGCGTGTCGCTGCTGGTCGACGGCGGCGAGAGCCGGGTCATCGCCTGAGCCCGGGTCAGCGTCTGAGCCCGGGTCAGCGTCTGAGCAGCGTGCGGACGATCGCGGCGGCCCAGGCGGCGTCGTCCTCCGGCGGGTCGACGTAGTAGGACAGGTTGGCCCGGTGGAAGCAGGCGCCCATGAGCATGGACGCCGCCGCGCCCGCGTCGATCTTCCTGTCGATCCGGTCGCGGTCCTGCTCGCCGGCGATCACGTCGGCGAGCGCCAGGATCGGCACGTGCGGGCCCGACCCGCTCCTGGCGAGCATGGCGCGGAAGCCCTCCGTGAGCGAGGGGTCGGCCAGCACGCCCGCGGCGATGCCCGCCGCCCGCGTGTAGAACTCCAGCGCGGCCAGCGTGAACGCGGTGAGATGGTCGGCCACGTCGCCGGTGCCGGCCGCGAGCCGCAGCCGGGTGAGCGCGGGGCCGAGCGCGGGCAGCCGCTCCAGCAGCACCGCGAGCAGCAGCGACTCCTTGCCGGGGAAGTGCTTGTAGAGCAGCGCCTCGGAGCAGCCGGCCGCCGCCGCGATGCGCTTGGTGGTCGCGCCCACGATGCCGAACTCACGGACGACCTGCTCGGCGGCGTCGACGATGCGCTCGCGGGTGCCCATCCGCCCATCATAGAAGCGGTGACCTGAGCGAATTCCCGCCTGGCCGCCCGCGCATGACATGCTTCCCATAGGGGCCGTTCCAGGGACCAAAGGGGAGAGGCATAGGCATGGACAAGCCGGTCATCGTGACGGTGGACGACGACCCGGGCGTCTCGCGGGCGGTGGCGCGCGACCTGCGACGCCGTTACGGCCAGGAATACCGCATCGTCCGTGCCGAGACCGCGCGCGACGGCATCGAGGCGGTCAAGGAGATGCGGCTGCGCGGCGACGACGTGGCGGCCATCCTGGCCGACTACCGCATGCCGCAGATGAACGGCGTGCAGTTCCTTGAAGCCGCCATGGACATGTACCCGTACGCCCGGCGGGTGCTGCTGACCGCCTACGCCGACACCGAGGCGGCCATCCAGGCGATCAACGTGGTGGACCTCGACCACTACCTGCTCAAGCCGTGGGACCCGCCGGAGGAGAAGTTCTACCCGGTCATCGACGGGCAGCTCGACGCGTGGCTGCGTACCGACCGGATCGAGCGCTCGGAGCTGCGGGTGGTGGGCGACCGGTGGTCGGCGCAGTCGTACCGGGTGCGTGACTTCCTGGCCCGCAACCACGTGCCCTACCAGTGGATGCTCGCCGAGGACCCGGAGGGCGCGCAGCTCGTGAAGGCGGCCGGCGAGGGCTGCCACCTGCCGCTGGTGGTCACCACCGACGGCACCACGCTGGAGTCGCCCGACCAGGCCACGCTGGCCACGACCGTCGGCCTGTCCACCACCCCGGCCACCGACTTCTACGACCTGATCGTGGTCGGCGGCGGCCCCGCCGGGCTGGGCGCGGCCGTCTACGGCGCCTCCGAAGGGCTCAACACCGTGCTCGTCGAGTCGCACTCCTCGGGCGGCCAGGCGGGCCAGAGCTCTCGGATCGAGAACTACCTGGGCTTTCCCGACGGCGTCTCCGGCCAGCAGCTCGCCGACCGGGCGCGGCGGCAGGCGCTGAAGTTCGGCGCCGAGCTGCTGACCGCGCGCAAGGTGACCCTGCTGGAGCCGCGCGGCCAGGCCCGGGTGGTCGGCTTCAAGGACGGCGGCGAGATCGCCGCGCACGCGGTCATCCTGGCCACCGGCGTCACCTACCGGCGGCTGGACGCGCCGGGCCTGGACGAGTTCGTCGGCCGGGGCGTCTTCTACGGCGCCGCGCTCACCGAGGCGCCCGCCTGTTCCGACGCCGAGGTCCACATCGTCGGCGCGGCCAACTCGGCCGGGCAGGCGGCCGTCTACCTGGCGGGATTCGCGAGCAAAGTTCATTTGTTGGTGAGGGGTGATGGTTTGGAGAAGTCCATGTCCCACTACCTCATCGAGCAGATCGCCGCGATCCCCAACATCGAGGTGCACCTGGAGACGGAGGTCGCCGGCGGCGGCGGCGACGGGCACCTGGAGCGGCTGACGCTGTCGACCAGGGGCGAGCAGCGCACGGTCGACGCCCAGTGGCTGTTCGTGTTCATCGGCGCGGAGCCGTTCACCTCGTGGCTGGGCGACACGGTCGAGCGCGACCCGCGCGGGTTCGTGCTGACCGGGCCCGACCTGGTCCAGGGCGGCCGGCGGCCGCGCAACTGGCCGCTGCGGCGCGAGCCCTACTACCTGGAGACGAACGTCCCCGGGGTGTTCGCGGCGGGCGACGTACGCGCCGAGTCGATCAAGAGGGTGGCCTCCGCCGTCGGGGAGGGCGCGATGGCCGTCGCGCTCGTGCACCGCTACCTGGAGAAGCATTGACATCCTCCCCCCTCGTGAACCGAGAGGGATCCGACCGTCGCCGGTCGGTCTTCCTGCTTCACTACCGGTCGCCCGCGCGAGAGGAGGACTCCCGTTGAGGTCTTACACCAGCTCCACAGGCGTTTCAGCTCTCCGCCAGCCCGGCGGCGAGCACGTTCTGGGCCGCGTTCACCTCCCGGTCATGGACCGCGCCGCACGCACAGACCCACACACGGACGCTCAACGGCATCTCCTCCTGCAGAGCCCCGCAGACCGAGCACAACTTGGAGGAGGGAAAGAAGCGGTCTGCCACCGCCAGCGTGCGGCGGTACCAGTCCGTCTTGTACTCCAGCATGCGCCGCAGTTCCCGCCAGCCGGCATCCGAGATGGCGCGGGCCAGGGCATGGTTCTTGAGCAGGTTGCGGACGGCCAGGTCCTCCACGGCGATCACTTGATTTTCGCGAACCAGCCGTGTGGTGACCTTGTGCAGGTAGTCCCGGCGCCGGTCGGCGACCCGGGCGTAGATCTTCGCCACGCGCAGCCGGGCCTTGGCCCGGTTCTTCGACCCCTTCTGCTTGCGGGCCAGCGCCCGCTGCGCCTTGGCCAGCCTGCGCCGCTCGCGACGCTCGTGACGCGGGTTGGCGATCTTCTCGCCGCACGCCAGCGTGAGCAGCGCGGTGAGGCCCGCGTCCAGGCCCGTCGACCGCTCGACCGGCGGCAAAGGCGCGATCTTCTCCTCGACCAGAATGGACACGAACCACCGCCCGGCCGGGTCCCTGGACACGGTGACCGTGGACGGCTCGGCCCCCTCGGGCAGCGGGCGCGACCACACGATGTCCAGCGGCGCGCCCATCTTGGCCAGAGTGAGCCGGCCGTCACGCCAGCGGAACCCAGAGCGGGTGTACTCCGCCGACGCCCGCGACCGTTTCCTGCTCTTGAACGTCGGATACTTCGCGCGGCGGGCGAAGAAGTTCGCGAACGCCGACTGCAGATGCCGCAGCGCCTGCTGCAACGGCACCGACGACACCTCGTTAAGAAACGCCAGCTCGGGTGTCTTCTTCCACGCCGTCAGCGCGGCCGACGACTCCGCATAGGAGACGCCCCGGCCTTCCAGCTTGTAAGCGCGGGTCCGCTCCTCCAACGCCTTGTTGTAAACCAGACGCACGCAGCCGAACGTCCGGGCAAGCTGTTCGACCTGCTCAGGGGTCGGATAGAAGCGGTACTTGTAGGCCCGCTTCACAAGCTGCGCCACCTCTCGATCCTAGATGCGAGATCACTCGCGCACCGGCCGATTCCGAAAGATGACGGTGCTGCGCCTGGCGGCGGTACACCTGCTCCTGCCCTAAGGCAGGGGTCTGATTCCTTCCCCGCCTGAAGGCGGGGGTCTCCTCGGAGGTTCCCGATGACCGAGACAGACGCTCGCGTCGACATCGACGAGCTGCGCAAACTCTTCCTGTTCGAGCGGCTGACCGACGCCCAGCTCGCCAAGCTCGCCGCCAGCGGCCGGATGGCCACGTTCGCGGCGGACGAGGACATCGTCCGGCAGGGCGAGCCGGCCGACTGCTTCGCCGTGCTGATCGAGGGCGAGATCCAGATGATCAGCGAGACGGTCAGCGCCGGCACCGTCGCCATGCCGCGCGTCTCCCAGCCCGGCGTGTACGGCGGCGCGACCAGCGCCTACCTCGGCGACCGCGCCCCCCAGACCTACCAGCACACGCTGCGCGCCACCGCCCCGTCGCGGATGTTCATCCTGCCGGCCAAGAAGTTCGCCTACATCGTGGCCGAATGGTTCCCGATGGCGATGCACCTGCTCGACGGCATGCTGTCGGGCGGGCGCATGCAGCGCGAGATCATCGACCGGCGGCAGCGGCTGACCGCGCTCGGCACCATCACCGCGGGCCTCACCCACGAGCTGAACAACCCGGCCGCGGCGGCCGTACGCGCCGTCGGCGAGCTGCGCCAGCTCATCAAGAACTCCCGGCTGCAGCTCGCCCAGCTCGCCGAGGACGGCATCCCACCGGAGAAGCTGCGGGCGCTCATCGAGGCGCAGGAGGCGTGCACGAGCAAGCTGGGCAAGCAGCCGCAGCGTTCGCCGCTGGAGATCTCCGACGCCGAGGACGAGCTCGGCGAGGCGCTGGACGAGCTGGGCGTCGAGGACGCCTGGGACCTCGCCCCCGCGCTGGTCCAGGCCGAGTTCTCCCTCAAGGACCTGGAGAAGATCCGCGGCAAGGTGGGCGAGGAGCACGCCCCGGCGGCGGTCCGCTGGCTGGCCGAGGCCGTCGAGATCTCGCAGATGCTGAGCGAGGTGGGCGAGGCGACCGAGCGCATCACCACGCTGATCCGCTCGGCGAAGCAGTACTCCCAGATGGACCGGGCGCCGTTCCAGAACGTGGACGTGCACGAGCTGCTCGACAGCACGCTCGCCATCTTCCGCGGCAAGATCCCGCCCGGCATCACGGTGGTCACCGACTACGACCGCACGCTGCCGCCCATCCCCTGCTACGCGGGTGAGCTCAACCAGGTGTGGACGAACCTCATCCACAACGCCCTCGACGCGATGGGCGAGGTCGGCACGCTGACCGTACGCACGGCGCACGACGAGGACGAGGCGATCGTCGAGATCGGCGACACCGGGCACGGGGTGCCCGAGGCGATCCTGGACCGCATCTTCGAGCCGTTCTTCACGACCAAGAGCGTGGGCGAGGGCACGGGGCTCGGCCTGGACATCTCCTACCGCATCGTGGCCGGCCGGCACGGCGGCGAGATCAAGGTGCGCTCGGTGCCCGGCGAGACGTGGTTCGAGGTGCGCCTGCCGCTGCGGGAGCCGGTGCCGACGGCCTGATCCCGTTGATGGTGCGCGCGGGCCGATGAGTTTCCGTGCCCGCGCCGGTCTCCTCTTCTGAACACCCGGAGAGGAGAACGGCATGAAGATCACCCTGGCGACGTTCCTGACGATGGACGGGGTCATGCAGGGGCCCGGCGGCCCCGAGGAGGACAGGAGCGGCGGCTTCGAGCACGGCGGCTGGCAGTTCACCTACGCCGACGAGGAGATGGGGTCGCACATCACCCGCTGGTTCGGCGAGGCGGACGCGTTCCTGCTGGGCCGGCGGACGTACGACATCTTCGCCGGCTACTGGCCGGCCGTCACCGACCCGGACAACCCGATCGCCGGGCCGCTCAACGCGCTGCCGAAGTACGTCGTCTCGACCACTCTGCGCAGCGCGGACTGGCACAACACGACGATCGTCCGCTCGCTGGACGACATCGCCGCACTGCGCGCCCAGCCCGGCCGCGAGCTGCAGATCCACGGCAGCGGCCTGCTCGCCCAGGCGCTGCTGGACCGGGGGCTGATCGACGAGCTGCGGCTGTACACGTTCCCGGTCGTGCTGGGCAGCGGGAAGCGGCTGTTCGAGCCGGGCCGGGTGCCGACGGCGCTGCGGCTGGTCGATTCGGTGAGGGGCGAGAGCGGCTGCGTGCTCAACGTCTACAGGCCGGCGGGCAAGCCGGGTTACGGCTCGTTCTGAGCGGTCACGGCTCGTTCTGAGCGGTCACGGCTCGTTCTGAGCGGTCACGGCTCGTTCTGAGCGGTCACGGCTCGTTTTGTGAGGTCACGCTCACCGGCATGTTCGACGGCTCGCCACCGAACATGATCACGATGTCGCGGCCGTTGGCGTAGCTCACCACCGGCCGCCGCAGCGCCTCGCCCGCCTGGCGGGCGACCGTCTGCCACAGATCGACCATCTCCGGGCTGTCGGCGGTGATCCTGAACCGGCCGCTCGCCCGCAGATGCTCGGTCACCAGCGGGACGAAGCCCGCCTCGGCACGGACACGCTCGTCCGGGGTCAGCGGGGTGCGCCGTAGGGCTGGGTCAGTCATCGTCGATCTCCTCATTGCGGCCGTCGGGTCCAGCTTGCCACGCCCCGGGGCCCGGCGAGCACCGCCGCGTCCGCAACCGGTCAGGACCGGCGGCCGACCGTCAGGACGGCCGACCAATGGCGGGTGAGCCGCCCGTCCGGACGGGCGGCGAGCAGGCGGCGGACCTCTCCGTAGAGGTGCGCCCGCTTGTCCGGCTCCATGGCGATATGACCGGAGAACGTGTCGAGCAGCGCGAGGTAGGCGTCGGCCGTGTAACGCAGCGCCCACAGGTAGCGCCGCGCCGCCACGACCGTGAACCGCCCGGAGGCGGCGAACTCGGCGGCGGTGGGATCGACTTCGTCCTCCGGCGGTGGCCACGGGCCGGGGTGGCCCTCGCCGATCTCCTCGTACACCTTCTGGATCTCGGCGAAGAACGGGTCGAAGCCGACGGGCAGCGCGTGGTCGGCGTTCCACACGGCCAGGTGGCCGCCGGGGGCGAGCAGCCGGGCGGCTTTGTCGTACTTGACCGCAGGATCCACCCACTTCCACGCCGTGGCCGCGTACACCAGGTCGAACCGGTCCCCCGCCGCCGGCTCCCACTCCTCGAAGGGCGACGTGACCACCGACACCCCGGCGAACCCGGCCAGCCGCCGCCGTGCCTCCCGCGCCAGCGCGGGCCCGAGCTCGACCGCCGTGATAGGGAAGCCCATCCGCGCCAGCGGCACCGTCGCCTTCCCCGGCCCACACCCCACTTCGAGCAGCCGCGCGGGCGGCCTGAGCCCGGTGATCGCGAGCAGGTCGGCGTAGAGCTCGCGGGGGTAGTCGGGGCGGGCGTCCTGGTAGGTCTCGGCCGCCACGTCGAAGGTCGCGCGCAGCCGCGCATCAGGGGACATTCCCCCGATTCTGGCAGCCCTCGCCGCCGATGGTCGCCGTCCAGCCGCCCCGCCTCAAGGTGATCACCCCCTCCAGGTCGATGGCCACCTCCGCGCCCCAGATCGGCAGCTCGCCGTACGTGAGCCAGTGCTCGCGCACGTTCCGGGTGCTCGACTACCAACGGGGCACACTGCGAACCGGACGGGGCGACCGCGGTGGCGAGACGGCGCGCATGCTCTTCTCAGGAGTCCCTGAGCAGATGCTCACTCACCGGGCCCAAGCGGCGACGCCGTTCTAGG
Organism: Nonomuraea sp. B208; assembly: GCF_057536035.1. NCBI lineage: Bacteria > Bacillati > Actinomycetota > Actinomycetes > Streptosporangiales > Streptosporangiaceae > Nonomuraea > Nonomuraea sp. B208. Next base: position 11,789 of record NZ_BAAJOU010000004.1, on the reverse strand, counting down.
CTGGCGGGCGTGCGCGTGTTGTACGTCGTCACCAGCGCGGCCCCCTCGCACGCCGGACCGGTCACCGACCTCGTGGCGGGAGCACAGGCCGCCCGCTGGCGGGTGTTCGTCGTCTCCACTCCCCTGGGCCTGCGCTTCCTCGATCGGGCACGCCTTGAGCAGCAGACGGGAGAGCCGGTACGCAGCGAGTTCCGGACCCCCGGAGAGGGCAAGGAACTGCCCAGAGCCTACGCGGTCATAGCGGCGCCGATGACCTTCAACACGATCAACAAATAGGCTCTGGGAATCACGGACAACTTCGCGACCGGCCTGCTGTGCGAACTGACCGGCTACGGCGTGCCGATCGTGGCCGTCCCCATGCTCAAACCCGCCCTCGCCCGGCACCTCGCCTTCCAGAACAGTCTCCACGTGCTGCGGCAGATGGGCGTGACCTTGATGTTCGATCCGTCGGCTCCCTATGAGAGACGCATGCCCACCTGGGACAATGTGCTCAGCGAGCTGGACCGGGCGACAGGCGGCACGTCCGCCTAGGGCAGGGGCCTCATGGACGATCAACGCGACATCGGCGGGCGCATCGCCAGGCAGCGGCGACGGCGCGGCCTGTCACAGCAGGCGGTGGCCGGGCTGGTCGGCCGGTCGGAGAGCCGGCTCAGCCAGGTCGAGCGCGGAGTACGCCGGATCGACAGCCACAGTGTGCTGGAGCGGCTGGTGCAGGTGCTGGGCGTGAGCGTCAGCGAGTTGGTCGACGCCGGTCCGCCGGGCGCCGAGTCTCGCTACCGGCCAGGCGAAGGGATCCGGGAGGCGATGCTGCGCTACGACGGGCTCTCACCGGCTCCCGGCCGGGCGGAGAGCCTGCGCGTGAAGGTCGAGCAGGTGGCAAGTAAGTCAGTCTCGACGACTGGCGAGGAATATAAAAATACCTATTATTCCAAAAAAGGCGGCGATGGCGAATGCAACGTCTCCCGAAAGGCTAATTTCGTTTTCGTGGAGCCACCAGCCTACCATAGAGGCAGCAGCCGAAATGGTAAGCAGTAACAGCACCAAACGCTTGGCGGTTATATAGAAAGGGCCAAAAATGCGAGCTGCCAGCGCGGAGACCAATAGGGCAGCCGCCACGCCGAACATGATTCTACCCTCTACCTCGAAACCTCCATTCGAGTAAAAACCTAGACCGACAACGGCAGCCATGATGGCAAGAATGAAAATTATTACACCTTGGGCATTTGAAGGAGCGGTGCTATATGGCTTGCCTGGAGAGTGGAGCTTTTTATTTCTTGCCCCTGTTGTCGTGTGCACAGGAGGGCGTGTAGGGCTTGCTTTTCCCGACCTTCTTGAGCGGCGTTGCTCCATGTACGCCAGGAAGGCAACTACCGTCCCAACGACGGTGGCTATAGTGGCGAGGTCCACGTTGGCAATTCTGGCCGAGCCGGCATCATTCCGCTAGTGGCGGCTACAGCGTTGACGGTCACGCTTGTGGCACGACAAATACTCGGTCGATCTCGCAAGAAGTCTAGTTATATGGGACGTTCCCGCAGTTCACACCCCCTGTACTAGCCATATGGTTGTCCTAGATCGGGTGCCGGTTGGCCGAGGCCGTGACGATCGCATACTTCGGTGCGCGCCGTTCGTGATCGGGGCGAGCGATGCCAAGATCCTCCTTGTCGCGACTCGGCACTGAGAGAGACCATGGCTGAGTGAGTGTTTGAGATCGATGATCTTCGTTAGTCGCAGGCGATTTTGGCCCATCGCCGAGCGGGACCCCTGCGGTTAAGACGCTGGGCCATCCGGCGATGGCGGCCGAGCGGATGATGGCCTCGGAGACCTTCGGGGATCGTTAGTAGTCGCGGGCCAGACGACGACAGGCGGTCAGCCAAGCAAGCATCCTTTCCACCCACCCAACGCCGTGCGATGACGCTTAAGTCGTGCTGATCAGCGGGCTCACGGACGATCTCCAATGTGATGCGCAGGGTGTCGCGTGGCCCAGTCCACCAACCGGCCGGCGAGCCCCTGGTCAGCGAAGACGTGCCGGATCGAGGTGGTCAGGTACGCCGACAGCAAGGCGGGCTTGGCACCGTCACGGTCCTACCAGCTCGCCGCCATCACCGCGACGGTGACCAGCAGTCCGATGGTGTCGTGATGATGAACCGCTTACGACCGTTGACCTTCTTACCGGCGTCATAGCCGCGGCTGCCACACCCGACGGTGTCGACGCCCTCGATGCTCTGCGAGTCGATGAAGCCCGCGGACGGCTCATCGACGCGGCCGTCTTGGCGACGGGCTTTGATGCGCAGCTCGCGCAGCAGGTCCTCGGTCACGCCAGTCTGTCCACCATCCGGCGCTACGCGCTGGCCATCGGGATGGACATCTTCTACTCGGTGAGCGTGCCAGGAGGAGCAAGTCAGACAAGCTCCACACCCGCCAAGATCCAGGTGTGCGGCTGGGAGCCGGCAAGGCCGCAAACGTCCGGCACGGCGAGCATCAGCCTCAGGCGAGCAGCCCCGTGATGGAGGATTCCTCGTCCTCTCGGATTCCGGCAACACCGATCAGACGACCGGGACGATCCGCATGCTCAGGGCAGGCTGGTCAATGACCGGTCCAGTCGTACCCTCGTCGGCGGTGGTGGGCTTCCTGCGCGTTCCGTGGGATGACGTCAAGGACGATCTCGCCTTCCGCCTTTAGTCCCCCCGGTAATCGAGTAACGCGCGGGTGTTTGTGGGGGGTCGAAGGGGGGCGGAGCCCCCCTGGGAGGCGCTGTCTGGAGCCTCTTGGCGCGGAGCGCCCCCGGCGGAAGGCCGTGCTTTTGGGTCCGAGCGTGATACGCTCCCAAGCGAGCGCTTGGTTTACCTCCGAGGGGCCGCCGCATGAAGTTCTCGACCTTCCACCTCTTCCACCGTTTCGACGGCCAGAGCTTCAAGGACGTCTACGACTACCACCTGGAGCTCATCGAGCTGGCCGAGGAGCTGGGCTTCGACGGGGTACGGCTGGCCGAGCACCACTTCCGCGACTACGGCGTCGTCCCCAACCTGTTCACCATGCTCGCCCACGCCGCCGCCCGCACCGAGCGGCTGCGGCTTGGCACCGGGATCGTCGTCCTGCCCCTGCACAACCCCGTTCACGTGGCCGAGGAGGCCGCGCAGGTGGACGTGTTGTCCGGCGGGCGGCTGGAGCTCGGCATCGGGCGCGGCTACCAGAGTTACGAGTTCGAGGGGTTCGGGATCGATCTGGCCGAGGCGCGCGACCGGTTCAACGAGGCGCTGGAGGTGATCGTCGGGCTCTGGACGCGGGAGGCGTACCGGCACGAGGGGAAGTTCTACCGGACCGGGACGGAAGTGTCGCTGGTGCCCCGGCCCGTGCAGGCCCCCCATCCGCCGCTGCACGTGGCGGCGGTCTCCCCCGAGACCGTCACCATGTACGCCGAGCGCGGCCTGCCCATCCTGGCCGACCCGGCGGCGACGTTCAGGAAGGTCGTCAAGGCGGCCGAGACGTGGCGGGAGACGGCGGCGCGGGCCGGGCATCCGGAGGGGGCCGAGCTGGTGGTGGCCCGCAGCGTGTACGTCGCCCCCACCCTGGAACGGGCCCGCGAGGACCAGGAGCGGTTCGAGGCGTCGTTCGACCGCTCACGCATCTTCAACGACCGCAGCGCCCCCATCGACCCCAGGACCGGCCGGGCCGCCCAGGGCTTCGAGTACTACCAGGACCGCTATCTCAAGGGCGGCACGGTCTCGTCCGACTTCCGGTGGGAGCAGCTGGAGGTCATCGGGGACCCGGCGCGGGTCGTCGAGCAGATCACGCTGCTCAGGGACGCCGGGTTCTCGAACCTGCTCTGCGACTTCGGCAGCACCCGCCCGATGCCGCTCGCGGACATGAAGCGGGTCATGCGCTTCTTCGCCGCCGAGGTCATGCCCGCCTTCCAGTAACCCCCCTCCCGGAGGCTGACAATGATCCACAGCCTGTCCCTGTCCGACGTACTCGCCGAGCACGCCCGCAGCCGCCCCGGTACGACGGCCGTGGTGGACGGGGAGCTCCGGCTCACCTATCCCGAGCTGGACGCCCGCGTGTCCCGGCTCGCCGGCGCGCTGGCCGGGCGCGGTGTCGGCGCCGGCGACCGGGTGCTTTGGCTCGGCCAGAACAGTCACGCCGTCCTGGAGCTGCTGCTCGCGTGCAGCCGCCTGGGCGCGGTGTTCTGCCCGGCGAACTGGCGGCAGTCGGCGGACGAGCTGCGCTTCGTGCTCCAGGATCTCGCCCCGGCGGCCGTGGTCTGGGAGCACTCGGACGCCGTCGGCACCCTCGACCACGACGACCGGTGGGTGCGGGCGGGGGCGGACTACGAGGAGCTGGTGGCGGGCGGGACGGAGCGGGAGTTCCCGCAGGTCGCCGACACCGAGCCGGTCCTCGCGCTCTACACCGCCGCCTTCGACGGGCGCCCGAACGCGGCCCTGCTCAGCAGCGCCGCCCTGGTGGCGCACGCGACGTCGCTGCTCGTCGTACGCCAGATGGAGCCGGGCTTCACCTTCCTCAACAACGGGCCGCTCTTCCACGTCGGGACGATGATGTTCTGCCTGGCCACGCTACAGATCGGCGGCACGAACGTCTTCACCCCCGCCTTCGACCCCGAGGAGGTGTGCCGGCTGGTGGACGCCGAGCGGGTGACGCAGGCGTTCCTGTTCGGGCCGATGATCGACGCGGTGGTGAAGGCGAACGCGGGCGGCAAGTACGACCTGTCCTCGCTGCGCTTCGTGGCCGCCTCCGACGAGTGGAACGCGATGATCACGGTCGACGACTCGCCGTGGTGCCGGTCGAAGATGGGCGGGTACGGGCAGACCGAGGTGGGCGGCATGCTGACGTTCCTGGGGCTGGCGGAGGGCGGGGCCGGGTACGCGGGGCGGCCGTCGCCGCTGGCGCAGGTGCGGATCATGGGGCCGGACGACGTGGAGGTGGCGGCGGGCGAGGTGGGCGAGATCTGCGCCCGCGGCAAAACCCTTTTCTCCGGATATCTCGCCCGGCCCGACTTAAATGCGGAGAAGCTGCGGAACGGCTGGCACCACACCGGCGACCTCGGCCGCCGCGAACCCGACGGCACCATCACCTTCATCGGCCCCAAACTGCGCATGATCAAGTCCGGCGCCGAGAACATCTACCCGGCGGAGGTCGAACGCGCGCTCAAGTCCCATCCGGCCGTGGCGGACGCCGCCGTGATCGGCGTCCCGGACCCGGCCTGGCACCAGGCGGTCAAGGCCGTCGTGGCGCTGCGCGAGGGGGCCGCGGCGACCGCCGAGGAGCTGATCGAGCACGTCAGAGGCCAGGTCGCGGCGTACAAGAGGCCGCGGGAGGTGGCGTTCGTCGCGGAGATCCCGAAGCGCGGCTTCACCCCCGACTACGACGCCCTCGACGCCGCCCACGGCGGCGGCAACTATCCGGGCTCGCCGCCCGCCTGACGGGCGATCGGCAGGCCCGGCTGACGGGCGACCGGCAGGCCCGGCTGACGGGCGACCGGCAGGCCCGCCTCCAGGTGGGCAAGGGCCTGGTCGAACGCGGCGGGCGCGTCGAGCCCGGGATCGGCGGCCCACTCGAACCACACCGCGAGCATCACGCCCGAGACCGCCCCGGTGACGTTGCGGATCTCGGGGTCGTCGGGGCCGCGGCCCTCGCGCGCGGCCAGCTCGGCGCGCAGGCCGGCGAGGACGCCGCGGATGTTGTCGATGCTCGCCGTCCACAGCTCGGGGACGGTGAACATGAGCCGCTCGCGCTCCAGGCCGTCGTTGCGCTCCTCCGGCGTCTGCGCCGCGAACGCCCGGCCGATCGCGGCGCGTACGGCCTGGACGGGGTTGAGCTCGGGCGGGGCGGCCCGCAGCGCCTCGATGAAGGGCGGGTACTGGTCGACCAGCACCAGATCCTCCTTCGTCGGGAAATAGCGGAAAACGGTGCTGGGGGCGACCTCGGCCGCCTCCGCGATCTGCTCGACCGTCGTCTCCGCGTAGCCCCGCTCGCGGAACAGCCGCAGCGCCGCCTTCTGGATCAGGGCCCTGGTCTTGGCCTTCTTCCGCTCCCGGAGGCCCGGTCCGTCGCTCATGGAATCGCATTCTGGAGGGTTCGCCCCGGCACGTCCACTCACGGCCTCTTTCCAACTTCCGCTAGTCAACTCCGATTTGAGAGTCTACTCTCACAATCATGCGCAGACTTCCCGTCGAACGTGACCCGCGACGCCCCCTCGACCCCCCGCCCGCCCTCCGCGGCCTGCCGCCCATGACCCGCCTGGAGATGGCCGACGGCCACCTCGGCTGGCTCGCCACCACGCTCGACGCCGCCCGCGCGGTCCTCGGCGACCCCCGGTTCAGCGCCCGGCAGGAGCTCAAGCACCCCGCCGTACGGTCGTCGGTCGCCGTCGCCGGGTCCGGCCGCCCCGCGCCGCCGGGCTTCTTCGCCACCACCGACCCGCCCGAGCACACCCGCTACCGGCGGCTGCTCACCGGCCAGTTCACGGTGCGCAGGATGCGCCTGCTGGAGCCGCGCATCGAGCGCATCGCGGCCGACCACCTCGACGCCATGGCCGCGGCGGGGCCGCCCGCCGACCTGGTGACCGCGTACGCGCTGCCGATCCCGTCCATGGTCATCTGCGAGCTGCTCGGCGTCCCGTACGCCGACCACGACTTCTTCCAGGAACGCAGCCGCGAGCTGGTCACGCCCGGCGGGGACGCCGCGGGCGCGAACGCCGACCTGCACGCCTACCTCGCCGAGCTGGTGCGCCGCAAGCGGGCCGCGCCCGGCGACGACCTGATCAGCGGGCTGACCGGCGAGCTCGCCGACGACGAGCTGGCCAACGTCGCGGTGATCCTGCTCGTCGCCGGGCACGAGACCACCGCGAACATGCTCGCCCTCGGCGTCCTCGCCCTGCTCACGTCCGGCCTGACGTACGAGGAGGGCGCGGAGGAGGAGCTGCTGCGCTGGCTGTCGATCCTCCACCTCGGCGCGCCCAGCCGGACCGCGCTGGAGGACGTGGAGGTGGCCGGCGTACGGGTCGCGAAGGGCGAGACGGTGGCGCTGTCGCTGCCCATGATCAACCGCGACCCGGCCTTCTTCACCGCCCCGGACACGCTCGACCCGGCCCGCCCGGACGCCCGCCGCCACCTGGCCTTCGGCCACGGCGTCCACCAGTGCCTCGGCCAGCAACTCGCCAGGAACGAGCTGCGCATCGGCTACCGCGCCCTGTTCGAGCACTTCCCCGACCTGCGACTGGCCGTCCCCGCCACCGAGGTCCCGCTCCGCCAGGACGCGGTGGTGTTCGGCGTCGGCCGCCTCCCGGTCACCTGGGACTGAAGGATTAGTAGCGGCTGATTTGAGACAACAGCCAAGATCGAGGAAGTGGGCGTGGGCCAGACCTGGTACCCGCCATCGCCACGAGTTACCATCAAGTGCATATACTATGGATGGTATGTCTCAGTGGGGGATCGACCTGGAGCCGGAGGTGGAGTCTTGGCTGGACGGGCTTTCCTTTTCGCTGTACCAGCGGGTCATGCGGAACGTGGACGACTACCTCGTCACAGGCGGCATCCCCGATGGGGATCACGTGAAGAAGCTGAAGGACGCCGAAGGTGTGCACGAGCTGCGTGTTGCTCTTGACCGCACGACCTGGCGGTTGACCTTCTGGAAGCCGGCCGACAAGGTCATCGTGATCCTGACTGTTTTCCGCAAGACACAGGATGGGACGCAGACGGCCGACATCGATCGTGCGATCGCTGCCAAGAAGCGATGCGAGGCAGAGCACGACCTAACCACCACGCACGTGTTCGAGAGGAGCGCATGATGGGTCACAGCCGTTGGGAAACCTACAAGGCGAAGCGTCTGCGCGAGATGGAGGCGGATGCGCAGCCCCACGCCGAGTACGAGCAGGCGGGCCGTGACCTGGAGCTCGGCGACCAGCTGCGTGAGATCCGTAAGCGCCGAGGTTTGTCGCAGAAGGTCGTAGCGGAGCGCGCCGGGATGTCCCAGCCCGCCCTGTCTCGCATCGAGGGCGGTGGCGGCATCCCGGATATAGCGACACTGTTGCGCCTCGGCGCGGCAATGGGGGTTCGATTCCGCGTCGAGCTCGTCGTCGACGACGACACCACGGAAATCGAGCCGCTGACAGTGCATCACCGACAGCTCGCGAACGCATAGGAGCCTTACTCCTCCAGTGGCGCTAGAGGATCGCGAGTGGGGTCAGGGGGCTGCCGGTGCCGCCCTCGACGCGCAGGGGGGCCGCCACGAACACGAACTCCGTACGGCCCGTCGCCGCCAGCTCCTCCAGCCACAGCAGCTCGATCAAGTGGATGCCGTGCCGGTGGAGCAGGATGAGGTGCAGGTCGTCGGCCATTCCCTCACCCGCCAGGCCGCGCGCGTCGAGGCCGCCGATGGCGGCGTTGTCCGCGGCCACCACGGCGACGTCGTGGGCGGCGAGCCAGCGTCCGGCCGCCGCCGACAGGCCCGGCTGGCCCGACCAGTACTCCTCGGGCGACCGTTCCCACACCTGCGGCCAGCCGGTACGGATCACCGCCACGTCCCCGGGCCGCGGCACGGCGATCTCCTCCAGTTCGCCGGGCTCGATCCGGTGCCCGGCGGGCAGGTGGTCGAGGCCGAGCCGCCGGGGCACGTCGAACAGCACCCCCCGGGCGACCACGCCGCCGACCCGCTCGATGCCGCACCGGGTGGCGCCGTACGAGCGGACGCGGGCCGCCGGATGGCCGTTGTAGAGCCGGTCGCCGGACCACATGTGGCACAGGGCGTCCATGTGGGTGGTCGTGCCGTGCGGGGTCACGACGAGGGCGTCGTCTGCCACGCACAGGCCCTCGCCGATCGGCCGCGCGCCGGCCGCGTAGTCGCCGCCGTCCACGGACATGAAGTGCTGCGGCAGCGGCCGGCCGCGCAGGTGCGGCACGGTCGTGGGCGCGGGCGAGGAGGTCGCGCCGCGGATCGGCAGGGCCAGGCTCAGCACCTCGCCGGTCGTGGCCGCGCGCAGGGCGTCGAGGACCACGGACGGGGTGAGGAGGTTCAGGGTGCCGCGCTGATCGTCTGGGCCGAATCGTCCCCAGTTGTTAGGCTCGTGAACCACGTAAGCGCTCCCTTTCCGTGGAGGTCCGATGCACTGCGATCCCCGTTTCTCCCGCGTCCGCGAGGTCTTCGAACGGCACTTCGCCGACGGGGAGGAGCTCGGCGCGGCCTTCGCCGTCTACCAGGACGGCGAGCTGGTCGTGGACCTGTGGGACGGCGTCGCCGACCGGAACACGGGACGGCCCTGGGAGCGCGACACGCCCGCCTTCGCCTACTCCTGCACGAAGGCGGTCACCGCCACCGTGCTGCTGCAGCTCGCCGAGCGCGGGCTGGTGGACGTGAGCGCGCCGGTGGCCGACGTGTGGCCGGAGTTCGCGGCGCGGGGCAAGGGGGCGATCACCGTCGAGCACCTGCTCACCCACCAGTCGGGGCTGCCGGTGCTGGAGGAGCCGGTGCCGGTGGAGGAGTTCGAGGACCAGGCCGCCATCGCGGCCCGGCTCGCCGGGCAGGAGCCGCTGTGGGAGCCGGGGACGGCGCACGGCTATCACGCGCTGACGTACGGGTTCCTGGTGGGCGAGGTGGTCCGGCGGGTGACCGGCAAGTCGGTGGGCGAGCTGGTGGCGGCGGAGATCGCCGGGCCGCTCGGACTGGAGATGTGGGTGGGCGCGCCGGATGACGTGATCTCGAGGACGGCGCGGCTGAAGGCGGCCGAACGGCCCCAGGGGCTCAAGGTCACCGAGGCCGGCGCCGCGCCCACGGGCGAGGGCGCCGCCACAGGCGGGGGCGCCAGCGGAGGCGCGGGTCAGGGCGCGGGCGCGGGTCAGGGCGCGGGCGCGGCCGGTGCGGGCCCGGACGCGAGCGGTGCGGCCCCCAACGGGCAGGGGCGGCCTGATGACGTGTTGGCCGCGATGACCAGAGCCGCGCTCGACCCCCAGAGCCTCATGAACCGCGCCCTCGGCAACCCCGCCATGCACCGCGTCCAGGGCGGCGCGAACAACCCGATCATCCTGCGCGCCGGCTGGCCGGCCGCCGGCCTGGTGACCACGGCCAGGGGCCTGGCCGGCTTCTACCGCTCCCTCGCCGCCGGCGACATCCTCAGCCCCGGGACGCTGCGCGAGGCCACCCGTACCCGGGTGAACGGCCCCGACCGCGTCCTGCTCCTGGACACGGCGTTCGGGCTGGGCTACATGCGGCCGTCGCTGACGTTCCTGATGCCGGCGGCGAGCGCGTTCGGGCACAGCGGCATGGGCGGCTCCATCGGCCTCGGCGACCCCGAGCGCGGGCTCGGCATCGCGTACGTCATGAACAAGATGGCCAACGCGCTCTCCGGCAACCTGCGCGGCATCCGCCTGGTGGAGGCGGTGTACCAGTCCATCTGAGCCGGTCAATGCATCGTGACGCCGCCGCTGACGGACAGCGTCTGGCCGGTGATGTACGCCGCCCGGTCGGTGCAGAGGAAGGCGACCAGCCCGGACACGTCCTGCGGCGTGCCGAGGCGGCGCAGCGGGATGCCCCGGGCGATCCGGTCGACCAGCCCCGGCTCGGCCGCCGAGACCCGTCGCAGCATCGGCGTGTCCGTCGGTCCCGGGCAGACCACGTTCGAGGTGACCTGGCCGCGGGCGGCCTCCCTGGCGAGCGTCTTGGCCAGCCCGAACAGGCCCGCCTTGGTGGCCGCGTACGCGCCCTCGCCGCCGGAGCCGGCCCGCGCCCCGTCGCTGGAGACGAACACCAGCCGCCCCCAGCCCCTCGCCGTCATCCCGGGCAGCAGCAGCTTGGTCAGCAGCATGGGCCCGCGCAGGTTGACCTGCCACATGAGGTCCCACGAGGCCGGGTCGCTCTCCGCGAACGGCCCGATCACCGCGACCCCGGCATTGTGCACGAGCACGTCCACGTCCCCGGCCACGCGGACGAACGCCGTGATCGACTCCGGGTCGGTGAGGTCCAGGGCGACGGCCCGCGCGCCCGTCAGGGCGGCGGCGGCCTGCCGCGCGCCGGGCAGGTCCACGTCGGCGAGCACGACGCGGGCGCCGAGCGCGGCCAGGTCGGTGGCGATGGCCGCGCCGATCGCGCCCGCTCCCCCGGTGACGACGGCGGTCCTGCCGTCGAGCCGCATGCCGTCCATCGGGCCGCTCACTTCCACGTCCCGGCGAGGTCGGCGGCGGTGGCGCGGGTGGCGAGGAGACTGATCGTGTTCCACAGGACGGCCCGCGCGTAGTCCTCAGGGATGCCCGCGACCGCGTCCGTGACGACCGTGACCCGGTAGCCGAGGTTGACCGCCTCCAGCGCCAGCCCCGGGATGCCGAGGTTGAGCGAGACCCCGGTGGCGACCACGGTGGAGACGCCGAGCGAGCGCAGCGTCATGTCGAGCGAGGTACCGGTGAACGGCGAGAAGCCGTGGTGTCTGCGGCTCTCCAGGTCGCCGGGGTCGCGCAGCTCGGGCAGCACCTCGACGGCCGGGGTGCCCTCCAGCATGTGGGCGGGGTCCTTGAGGAGGGAGACGATGAAGGGGCAGTTCGCGGTGTGGGAGCCGGCCCGGTCGGCGCGGAAGGCGGCCGTGCAGTGGACGACCGGGATCGCGGCGGCGCGGGCGGCCGTGAGGAGCCGGGCGGTGTTGGGGACGACGTCGTGCCGCTCGCATGCCGCCCGCAGGTCCGGAAATTTCGTGAGATCACCGACGACGCCCCGCTGCATCTCCATCACGAGCACCGCCACGCCCTCCACCCGCCCACCCCTCTCCACTTACCCGAGCGCTTGCTTGGCATATT
>NZ_BAAJOU010000003.1:0-250807 GCF_057536035.1 Nonomuraea sp. B208 | reverse complement strand
GCGTCCCTGGTGTTCCACTACCGGGGCTCGTGGGGCGCGGCCGGATCGTGGTCCTGGGCGCACGTGCTGGAGGACGCGGCGGCGGCGGTCGCCGCGATGCGCGACCCCGCGACCGTCGCGGCCTGGCGCCTGGACCCCGACCGGCTGGCCGTGGTCGGGCACAGCGCGGGCGGGTTCGCCGCGCTCATGACCGCGGCCGCGCTGCCGTCGGTGGCCGCCGCCGGGTCGATCGCGGGCTTCGACTTCGGCGCGGCCGCCGCCGCCTGCCGCGCCGACCCCGCGCTCGCCGACGCCTACGTCGAGGCGTGGCGGGACGAGCTGCTCCCGCTCGCCGGCACCAGCGCCGAGGACCTGGTGGCCGAGATGCTGGCGGCCGGCGACGCCTACCGCCTGGCCGGCCTCGCCGACCGGCTGGCCGGGCGCCCGGTCCTGCTCGTCGGCGCGGGCCTGGACACCGTCGCGCCGCCCGAGGTCCACCACCGGCCGCTGGTGGAGGCGTACGCGGCCCAGCCCGGCAGCCTGCTCGACCACCACGTCCTCGACACCGACCACGCCCTCGCCGACCAGCGGGTGGCGCTGACCCGCACGCTGATCGGCTTCCTCGACCGGCGGCTCGGATGACGCCCGCTTCGGGCTGATTCAACGCTGGGTGCGCGGGTAGTTGCGGAAAGTGAACATGCGAACCATCGCCGTTGCCGTGGCCCTGGCGGCCCTGACCGCCGGATGCACGAAGACGACCATCGACACCGCGCAGCACGCGCCGCAGAACGACGGTGCCAACGGCGACGCGAGCCAGACCCTCCACCTGCGCAACGTGTTCGTGCTCAGCGCCACCGACCCGGCCATGCCCTTCCAGCAGAACTACCTGTACGGGGTGGTCATCAACAACGGGCACCAGCCGGCCCAGCTCGAACGGATCACCCCGGAAGGGGGCGGCTCGGTGCAGCTGCCCGGGCCACTCACGGTGCGGCCGCTCGAGCCCGTCGGCACCGGCGAGCGGCCCATCGCCACGGTGACCGGGGTGAGCGGCGGCACGGTGGCGATGACGTTCACCTTCACCGGGGCCTCGCCTCTGCGGCTTCAGGTGCCGGTCATGGAGCGGGCCGGGTCGTACACCCACCTGACGCCGCCGCCCGGCGGCCCCACCGCTCCGGCGGCCTCACCCACCTCCTGATTCCCATCGGACCGCCCGTCCATTGACTTCCCGGACGGAAGGTCGCAGACTCGGGCAACCAGCCACGGCCCGATCAGCACCGCAGAGATCGGGACGGCGGGCACGAACGTCATCGGGGAGACGGCGGCCGGTCGCAGGGGCAGGTCACGCGGGGCGAGGTCCGCGCCGGCTGCGGGGCGCGCACACCCGCCCCGCCACACCCTGCCCCTGCGCCATCGCCCGCGGAACCGCCCCCTTCTCACCATCACCCACGTCCTGGTGTGAACGCATCTATACAGTTAACCAAGCGCTTGCTACGCTCCGCCCATGGTGCCCACCGTCATCTGGGGGACCGGCAACATCGGCCGCGCCGCCATCCGCGCCGTCGAGGCGCATCCCGGCCTTGAGCTGGCCGCCGTCCTCGTCCACGACCCCGACAAGGCCGGCCGCGACGCCGGCCCCCTGAGCGGCCTCGGCCACGACCTCGGCGTGGCGGCGACCACCGACGTGGACGCCGTCCTCGCCGCCGCACCCCGCGCGGTCGTCTACGCCGCCTCCGGCGACATCCGCCCCGACGACGCGCTCGCCGACGTCCTGCGCGCGGTCCGCGCCGGCGCCGTCGTCGTCACCCCGTCCCTCTACGCCCTGTACGACCAGCGCAACGCCCCTCCCGAGCTGCGCGCCCGGGTGCTGGCCGCGATCGAGGAGGGCGGCGGCTCGCTGTTCGTGTCGGGGGTGGACCCCGGCTGGGGCAACGACGTCCTGCCGCTGCTGATCAGCGGCCTCGGCGCCACCGTGGACGTCGTGCGCTGCCAGGAGATCTTCGACTACACCGTCTACGACCAGCCCGACTCCGTCCGCTACCTGGTCGGCATGGGCCAGCCGATGGACTACGAGCCGCCGATGATCGCCCCCACCGTGCCGGCCATGGTGTGGGGCGGCCAGGTACGCCTGATGGCCCGCGCCCTCGGCGTCGAGCTGGACGAGATCCGCGAGCGCGTCGAGCGCCGCCCCCTCGACGCGAGCGTCACGACGCCGGCCATGGGCGTGTTCGAGACGGGCACGCAGGGCGCGCTCCGCTTCGAGGTGCAGGGCGTGGTGGAGGGCGAGGCGCGGATCGTCGTCGAGCACGTCACCCGCATCCATCCCTCCTGCGCCCCCGACTGGCCCGCTCCCCCGGCGGGCGGCGACGGCGCGCACCGGGTGATCATCGAGGGCAGCCCGCGCATCGAGGTGACGGTCGAGGCCACCGACGAGGGCGGCAACCGCGCCGCGGGCGGCAACGCGACCGCCGCCGGCCGCCTGGTGAACGCCATCGACTGGCTGGCGGCGGCCGAGCCCGGCCTGTACGACGCCCTCGACGTGCCGCTCCGCCCCGCGACGGGCCGACTCGGAAGGAAGCACCCGTGATCGTCGACATTCCCGAGGGCAAGGACCCGATCGCGTACGTGTGGGGCGAGATGGTCCCCGGCATCGGCCCCGCCGCCGCGGGCTTCTCCCTGGCCGTGTACGCGCACACCACGCTGGGCCTGCGCGAGTTCGAGGCGGCCAGGCTGCGGATCGCCCAGCTCAACGGGTGCGCGTTCTGCCTGGACTGGCGGACCGAGCGGGACGGCGAGAAGGTCGAGGACGGCTTCCTGGACGCGCTGGCCGAGTGGCGCACCACGGACGCCTTCGACGAGCGCACCCGCCTGGCCGCCGAGTACGCCGAGCGCTACGCCCTCGACCACCACGGCCTGGACGAGGAGTTCTGGGCCCGGATGACGACCCGTTACAGCCAGGCCGAAATCGTCGAGCTGAGCATGTGCATCGGCTCCTGGTGGGCCTTCGGCCGGCTCAACCGGGTGCTCGGCCTGGACACCGCGTGCGTGCTTCCCGGCGCCGGACGGTCCCCCGCCGGCGAGCGTCGTCGAGAGAAGTGAGGAACCCCCCATGAACGACGCCTCCTCCTTACGCCCCTCCTCCGACCTTCGGCTGACCCGACGCGGGTTCATCGCCGGCACCGGCGCCGCGGTCGTCCTGGGCGGGGCCGCCCCCGCGCGGGCGGCCGCCCCTGCCGCGCCCATCGCGGACGGGGCGCACGTCCCGGTCCTGGTCATCGGCACCGGCTACGGCGGCGCGGTCGCCGCGCTCCGGCTGGCCCAGGCCGGCGTGGACGTCCACATGGTCGAGATGGGGATGGCCTGGGACACGCCGGGCACCGACGGCAAGATCTTCTGCAACACGCGCGAGCCCGACTACCGGTCGTACTGGCTGCGCACCCGTACGAAGGCGCCGCTCAACTACTTCCTCGGCTTCCCCATCGACCGCGACATCCCCCGCTACACCGGCGTACTCGACGCCGAGGAGTTCGCCGGGATCACCGTCTACCAGGGCCGCGGCGTCGGCGGCGGCTCGCTGGTGAACGGCGGCATGGCGGTCACCCCCAAGCGGGAGAACTTCGCCTCCGTGCTCCCCACGGTGAACGCGGCCGAGATGTACGACGTCTACTACCCGCGCGCCAACGCCGGGCTCGGCGTCGGCACCATCGACCCGGCCTGGTTCGAGTCGACCGCCTACTACCAGTACGCCAGGGTCGGCAGGAAGCACGCCCAGCGGTCGGGGTTCCCGTTCGTCTTCGTCCCGGACGTCTACGACTGGAACTACATGAAGCAGGAGGAGGCCGGCACCGTGCCCAAGTCGGCGCTGGCCGCCGAGATCCTGTACGGCAACAACGCGGGCAAGAAGTCGCTGCAGAAGACGTACCTGGCGCAGGCGAAGGCGACCGGCCGGGTGGCGATCTCGCCGCTGCACCGCGTCACGTCGGTCGCCCCCGCAGGCTCCGGCCGGTACGCGGTCACGATCGAGCAGCTCGGCACCTCCGGCGCGGTCACCGCCACCAAGACGGTCACCGCCGACCGGGTCTTCTTCGCCGCGGGCAGCGTCGGCACCAGCAAGCTGCTGGTCAAGCTGAAGGCCACCGGCGTGCTGCCGAACCTGAACGGCGAGGTCGGCAAGGGCTGGGGCGACAACGGCAACGTCATGTGCGGCCGGGCGAACCACCTGTGGGACCCGACCGGCGACCGGCAGTCGGCGATCCCGTGCGCGGGCATCGACAACTGGACGGCCGGGGGCGCGTTCGCCGAGGTCGCGCCGCTGCCGACGGGGATCGAGACGTTCGCCTCCTTCTACCTGTCGATCACCCGTAACCCGAACCGCGCCGAGTTCACCTGGAACGCCGCGGCCGGCCGGGTGGACCTGAGCTGGCAGACGGCGTGGAAGCAGCCGTCCATCGACATGGCCAAGACGATCTTCGACAAGATCAACTCCAAGGAAGGAACGATCTACCGGACCGACCTGTTCGGCGTCTACAAGGTCTGGGGCGATCACCTGACGTACCATCCGCTGGGCGGAGCGGTGCTCGGCCGGGCCACCGACAACTACGGCCGCCTGTCCGGCCATCCCGGCCTCTACGTCATCGACGGGGCGCTGATCCCCGGCAACACGACCGTCAACCCGTTCGTCACCATCACGGCGCTGGCCGAGCGCAACATCGAACGCATCATCGCCACGGATCTCTGACCACGGACAGACGTCCGTAGGCCGACCGTCCAGGCACGCCCCCTGCTCGCCTTACCCGGTGACCGCGGCTGGGACGGGCGGTTTCCCGCCCGTCTCAGCCGCCGCTGTGCGGACAACCCGCTCCGACGGTCTAGAGTCGGAGCGGCGGGATCCGAGCAGGGAGGCGTTCACATGGCACGTGCCGACACCGGCCCCGACTTCATCGAGGCGCTGGCCCGCGGCCTCGACGTGATCAGGGCGTTCCAGCCGGGCCGGCCGGTCATGTCCCTGACCGAGGTGGCCACCGCGACCGGCCTCGCCCGGCCCACCGCCCGCCGCATCCTGCTCACCCTCCAGGAGCTCGGCTACGCGCGGAGCGAGGCGGGCGGCTACGCGCTCACGCCGCGCGTGCTGGAGCTCGGCGTCTCCTACGTGCGCTCGATGGGCCTGTGGGAGGTGGCCAGGCCGCACATGGAGCGGCTGGTGGCGCAGACCCGCGAGTCCTGCTCGATCGCCCAGCTCGACGGCTCCGACATCGTGTACGTCGCCCGCGTCGCCGTCCCCAAGATCGTCACCCTCTCCGTGCAGATCGGCACCCGCTTCCCGGCCCTGCAGACGTCCCTGGGCAAGGTCCTGCTGGCCGCGCTGCCGCCCGACCAGGTGGACCGGGTGCTGGCCGAGCCGAGCCGGTCCGGCGTCGAGCCGCGCTGGCGGCCCGACGCGGCCGAGCGGGACGCCGCGCTGCGCGAGGTCCGCGCCAAGGGCTGGGCGATCACGGACGAGGAGCTGGCGCTCGGCATCCGCAGCGTGGCCGCGCCGCTGCGCGACGGGCTCGGCAACGTCATCGCGGCGCTCAACGTCAACGCCCACGCCGCCGAGACCTCGGTGGAACGCCTGTCCGACGAGCACCTGCCGCTGCTGCTGCGGACGGCGAGCGCGATCAGCGCCGACTGGGCGACGTACGAGACGGTCCCGCACGTCACGGTCACCTCGTGACGCCGCCCGCGCAGCTGTCGCGGGCGGTCGAGCACTACCTGTCCGTCGCCGACCGCCTGGCCCCGGGCCTGGTCACCGGCTGCTACGTCGTCGGCTCGGCCGCCCTCGGCGACTGGCGGCCGGACGTCAGCGACATCGACGTGGTCGCCGTCGTGGGCCGGACGGCCGGCGAGCGGGAGCTGCGGCGGCTGTCGCTGCTGCACAAGCTGGGCAACCTGCGGGCCGCAGGACGGGCGCTCGCCCGCCGGCAGCCGCACCTGCCCGGCACGGTCAACGCCGTCTTCGTCGCCGCCGCCGACCTGCGCGAGCCGGTCACCAGGATCCGGCCGGTGGCCTCGCACAGCGGCCCGTCGTTCCGGCGCGGGCAGGGCTTCGACGTCAACCCGGTGATGTGGACCGTGCTCCGCGAACGCGGCATCCCGGTGCGCGGGCCCGCCCCGGCCACGCTGGGTCTCGACCCGGAGCCCTCGCTGCTCCGCTCCTGGACCCTCGACCAGCTCCGCGGCCACTGGGCCCGTTACGCCTCGCGGGCGCTCTCCGCCCGGCCGCCGCGCAGGCGGCTGCAGTCGCCGTACGGGCTGGCGCTGGCGTACGCGCTGTCACCGCCCCGGCTGCACCGTACGGTGGCGACCGGCGAGGTGATCTCGAAGGAGGAGGCGGGGGCGTACGCGCTGGACACCTTCGACCCTCGCTGGCACCCCCTCCTCCAACTCGCCCTCGCCCACCGCCGCGGCACCCCCGGCCCCGCCCTCGACCCCTCCCGGGTCCCCCGCCTGACCGGCGAGTTCATCCACGAGGTGATCGCCGCCGCACGTACGGAGTTCAGGGGGTGAGGACCAGGCGGCCGGAGGTGGTGCCGGTGGACTGGCGGTGCCAGGCGGCGGGGGCGTCGGTCAGGGGGATGCGTTCGTGGGCGACGTGGAGGCGGCCCTCCAGTGCCAGTGACGCCACGTGGCCCATCGCCGCCGCCCGCTGCTCGCCCGTCAGCTCGTTGTTGGTGTAGCCGAGCACCCGCAGGGAACGGCCGCGCAGAGTTGAGGAGTCGAGCGGGGACGTCTCCCCCGCCGAGCCGCCCAGGTTGACCAGCCGTCCGCCGGGCCGCAGCGTGCGGGCGGCGGCCGCGGCCGGGACGCCGTACAGCGGGTCGAGGACCAGGTCCACGGGGCCGTCGCAGGCGGCGGTGAGGCGGGCGGCCAGTGCGGCCACGTCGTCGCCTGGCTCCAGCGGGACGACGGCGTCCGCGCCCGCCTTGGCGGCGCGTTCGCGGGCGGCGGCCGAGCGGGCGGCGGCGACGACCCGGCGGGCGCCGTGGGCGCGGGCCAGTTGCACGGCCGCCTGCCCGACCGCGCCCCCGGCCCCCAGGACGAGCACCTGCTCCCCTTCCGCCAGCTCGCCGCGCCAGGTCAGCGCCTGGTACGCGGCCACGGCCGACAGTCCGAGCGCGGCCACCGCGACCGGGTCGGCCCCGGCGGGCAGCTCGACCAGGTCCGCGGCCGGCACCCGGGCCAGCTCGGCCATGCTGCCGTCGCCCGGCGCCATACCGGCGCGCGTCGGGAACCACACGAGCCGCCCGTCATCGGTGAGCGTGCCGACGCCCTGGACGCCGGGCACGTACGGCGTCGCCGGCGTCCCGAAGTACGACGTCCCGCTCGCGCACAGCAGGTCGAGCGGGGTGATGGGCGCGGCGAGCACCCGCACCAGCGGCTCGTCAGGACCCGGTTCGGGATCGGGGCACTCGGCGACGACGGGCGGCTCGCCGCACGTCACGATCCGCGCGGCTCGCATCGCGCATCCTCTCCTTTATGTGGATATGTCTGGGTACGGGAGGCTGTACCCGGACAACCGCTGCGCATACTCCAGCTGGAACCCCAGCGGTTCCGCGTAGTCCCGCTCGAACATCGCGATGAACAGCGTCAGCGTCAGGAACGGATGCGCCCCCAGCTCGAACAGCTTCGGGTAGTCGTGCGTGGCCAGCGCCTCCCGTTCGGCGTCGTCGAAGCTCAGCCAGGTCGAGCGCTCGTCGAGGTGCGAGCCGAGGATGCGGCCCGCCTCCTCGGCCTCCCACCACTCGACGGTGGCCCGCGGCTGCTCGCGGTAGCGTTCGACCAGCTCGGGATCACGATCGACGGTGAACAGGAACTTGTCGAGCAGATACTTGCTCATGCGCGGCCGCCTCCGTCCGGATACCAGGTGAAGTACGCCTCCATGGTGTGGAACAGGTCGTAGGTGTCGGTGTAGTCGGCCTTGCGGCCCTCACCCGCGACCCCCATCATCAGCATGAAGTCCATGAACCCGTGGGTGGCGTTGCCGGGGCTCCACAGGCTGTCGAGGGTGACCTCCGACAGGCAGCCCTCCAGGTCGCCCGTGGAGATCCACTCGACGGCCCTGCGGTCGAACTCGGGGTCGGGGCCGTGCGGCCCGAACTGGCGCGGCCCGCCGAGCTCCAGCGACAGGTGGCCGGTGCCGATGACGGCGACCCTGCGGTCGTCCGGCCACGACTCGATCAGCTCGCGGATGGCCTGCCCGAGCTGCACGAAGCGTTTGGGCTGCGGCAGCGGCGGGGCGAAGATGTTGGTGTAGACGGGCACGATCGGCAGGTCGTTCTGCGGGCGCAGGGTGATGATCGGGCACGTGATCGAGTGGTCGATCCGCAGCTCGTTGGAGAAGGCCAGGTCGAAGCCGAGGTCGAGGCCGCCGCGCAGGAGGTGGGCCGACAGGTCCTCCTCGCCTTGGCAGGTCATCCGGGGCAGGCCGAACTCGCGTTCCTCGTTGTACCAGTTGGCGTCGTAGAAGGGGGCCTTGCCGACCAGGAACTGCGGCATGTTGTCCAGCCACAGCTGGTGGAAGTGGTCGGAGCCCACCATGACGAGCACGTCCGGGTTCGCCCTGGTCAGGGTCTCGCGGAAGGCCATGACCTTGCGCACCCACTCGTCGGCGAACGGCGGCCGGTCGGCGCCGGTCGCCGTGGACGCCCGGTAGTAGAAGGGATGGTGGGTGGACGCGATGACCGCGACGAGCTCAGCCATGCAGACCTCCGTCGGCGTACGGCTCGGGGGGGATGGACCGGTTGTTGAGGTCCACGGACAGGAAGATGTCGTTGGCCACGGGGTGGCGCAGCTCCTCGGCGAGCTGCCCGATGAGCCCGGCGGTCCGCGCCAGCAGGGCGAAGGCGCGCAGCAGCTCCAGCGGCAGGCCGAGGTCGGCGAGCGCGGCCCCGCACACCCCGGCGCCGTTCAGCGGCAGCGTCCGGCCGAGCACCTGGGGGTGGACCCGGCCGACGGCGGCGAACAGCGACAGGTGCGGGCCCACCAGGCCCTCCTCGGCGGCGATGGCGAACAGCCGGGGCGTGCGCGGGTCGCCGTCCTTGTGCACGTGGTGGCCGAGGCCGGGGATGAGCGCGCGGCGCTCCCTGCGGGCGCGTACGGTCTCCAGGGCGAGCGCGTCCCACCCGGCGTCGTCCGTCGGCAGCGGCCCTTCGCGGGCGCGCAGCACGTCGGCGAGGAACCGGCCGCAGTCCTCGGTGACGCCGAGGAAGCGCGAGCCGCCGCCGAGCAGCCCGGCCGCCAGTGCCCCCTGCACGGAGTCCGGCGCCGACAGGTACGTCAGCCGCGTCACGATCGCGGTCGGCGTGAACCCGTGGTCGGCCAGCGCGGCGAGCACCGCCTCGAACACGCGGGCCTCACCCGCCGTGGGCCGGCGCTGGGCGGCCAGCCAGAACGCCAGCTCGCCGAAGCCCACGTGGCCCATGACGTCCTCGGCGAGGTCCTGCCCGAGCAGGGTGATCGTCGTCCGTGACGACGCCCCGAGCGCCGTCGGATAGTCGCGCTCACCCTTCTGAGGGTCGTCGGACGGTCGCTCGCTCACGCGCCCTTCCCTCTGAGCGTCGTCGGACGGTCGCTCGCTCACGCGCCCTCCCCTCCGAGTGGCCGGTCCGGGCCGGCCAGCCAGGCGCGCAGCTCCGCGCCGTGCTCGTCGAGCTCGGGCGGCGGCAGCGGGTAGCGGGCCGGGGTGGCGGAGAAGCGGATGGGGTGGCGGGTGGTCGGCACCGCCCGCTCGCCCTCGCCCACCTCGACGACGGGGTCCAGCCCGAACCGCTCGGCCATGGCGAAGCCGCCGTCGATGGTCTGGATCGGCCCGCTCGGCACCCCGGCCTCGACCAGCAGCTCGAACCACTCGACCGCGCCCTTGGCGGCCAGCGCCGCCACCAGGATCGGCCGCAGCTCCTCGCGGCGGGCGGTGCGGTCGGCGTTGCGGGCGAAGCGCGGGTCGTCGGCGGTCTCCGGGATGCCGAGCACCTCGCACAGCTTGCGGAACTGGCCGTCGTTGGCGGCCGCGACGATGAGGTCGTCGTCGGCGGTCGGCAGCGGCTCGTACGGGAACACGCTCGGATGCGCGTTGCCCATCCGGTACGGCACGACGCCGCCCGCCACGTACGCGGAGCTGTGGTTGACCAGCCCCGTGAGCGCCGAGGACAGCAGGTTGACCTCGACGTGCTGCCCCTCCCCCGTGGCCTCGCGGTGCCGGAGCGCGGCGAGGATGCCGATCACCGCGTGGTTGCCCGCCATGACGTCGAAGACGGAGATCCCGGCCCGGTAGGGCGGCCCGTCGGGCTCGCCGGTCAGGCTCATCAGGCCGGACATGGCCTGCACCATGAGGTCGTAGCCGGGCACCCGGGCGCCGGGGCCTGAGCCGAAGCCGCTGATGGAGGCGTAGACGACGCGGGGGTTGGCGGCGCTCACGGCGGCGTGGTCGAGGCCGTACTTCGCCAGGCCGCCCGGCCGGAAGTTCTCGATGAGGACGTCGGCACGCCGGGCCAGCTCGCGGGCCGCCGCGGCGTCGTCCGGGTCGCGCAGGTCGAGCGCGATGGAGCGCTTGCCGCGGTTGACGCCCAGATAGTAGGTCGAGGTCTCGCCCCGCACCGGCGGCGTCCAGCTCCGGGTGTCGTCGCCCTGGGGTCCCTCGACCTTGACGACGTCGGCGCCCAGGTCGGCCAGCAGCATCGTGGCGTAGGGCCCGGCCAGGACGCGGGAGAAGTCGGCGACCAGCACGCCCTTGAGCGGTCCGCCCCCGTCGTCCACCATCAGTCTCCCTCCGTTGTGCGGACACTTGTCCGTAAGCGGGATTCTGGCACATCCGAGCCGACGCGGCATAGGCCTTGACAGCCGAACGGCCGCTCGTAGAGTTACGGCGAACAGCATGACCGTGTAGCGGACAACCGTTCGGAAGAGCTAGGAGCCCAGGATGAGCGAGCGGAACGAAGCCGGGGCCGGACGGCCCGTACTGCTGCGCGGCGGCACCGTGCTGCCCATGGAGGGCGTCCGCACGGTGCTGGAGGACACCGACGTCCTGGTGACCGGCGACCGGATCGCCGAGGTCGGCCCCGGCCTGAGCGCGCCGGACGACGCCCTGGTCATCGACGCCACCGGCGGCATCGTGCTGCCCGGCATGATCGACACCCACCGGCACATGTGGCAGACCGCGCTGCGCGGCTACGGCGCCGACTGGACGCTCACCCAGTACTTCGTCTGGTTCTACCTGGAGCACGGCAAGCTGTTCCGGCCGCAGGACGTGCACGCGGGCAACGTGCTGGCCGCGATCGAGGCGCTGGACGCCGGCGTCACCACCGTCGTCGACTGGTCGCACGGGCTGCGCACGGTGGAGCACGCCGACGCCGCCGTGGACGCGCTGCGGTCCGTGCCGGGCCGCTACGTGCTCGCCTACGGCAACATCCAGCAGCCGCCCGCCGAGTGGACCGCCGCGCCCGAGTTCCGCGACTTCGTCCGCCGCCGGATCACCGGCGACGACCTGCTGGGCTTCCAGCTCGCCTTCGACGTGCTGGGCGACCCGGCCTTCCCGGAGAAGGCCGCCTTCGAGGTGGCCCGCGAGCTCGGCGTCCCGGTCAGCACCCACGCCGGCGTGTGGGGCGCGACCAGCGACGACGGCATCAAGCTCATGCACGAGCACGGCTTCATGACCCCCGAGACGATCTACGTGCACGCCGCCTCGCTGTCGGCCGACTCCTACCACCGGATCGCGGCCACCGGCGGCTCGGTGTCGGTCTCGACGGAGAGCGAGCAGAGCGCGGGCCAGGGCTACCCGCCCACGTGGGCGCTGCGCGCGCACGGCATCCCGGTCTCGCTGTCCATGGACACCAGCGTGTGGTGGAGCGGCGACCTGTTCTCCGCCATGCGCGCCACGCTCGGCGCCGACCGCTCGCGCGAGCACCTGGAGGCGCACGCCAAGGGCGAGACCGTCACGCACGCGGGCCTGCGCGCCGACCAGGTCGTGGAGTGGGCCACCAGGGGCGGCGCCCGCGCGCTCGGCCGCGACGACCTCGGCGTGGTGGCCCCCGGCAAGAAGGCCGACCTCGTGCTCGTCAAGAACGACCGCTCGCCGGTGTCGTTCCCGGTGCTCAACCCGTTCGGGCACGTGGCGTTCCAGGCGCAGCGCGGCGACGTGCACACCGTCCTGGTGAACGGCCGGGTGGTCAAGCACGAGCACGAGCTGGTCGGCGTGGACCTCGCCGCCGCCCGCCGCCAGGTCGAGGACACCGTCGCCTACCTGCGGGCCGAGATGGGCGAGGAGGCGTGGCGGCAGGGCATGAACCCGGACATCCCGGAGACGAAGATCCTCGACAACCCGTACACGTACACGGACTACCGCAGCGACGCCACCCACCGGCTCTGACCGGAGCCCTCAATCGTCGGGGTGGTGCAGCGGCAGCAGCACGCGGAACGTCGTCCCCCCGCCCGGCGCGCCGCCGGCCTCGATCCGGCCGTGGTGGGCGCTCACCAGCGCGGCGGCGATGGCGAGGCCGAGGCCGGTGCCGCCGTGGTGCCGCGCGCGGCTGGGGTCGGCGCGGTAGAACCGGTCGAAGACGTACGGCAGGTGCTCGGGGTCGATGCCCGGCCCCTCGTCGCGCACCTCCACCAGCGCGGCCTCGACGTCCGGCGCGGGGCCGTCGCCCGAGCGCGCCACCCCCGGCGGCGGCGGCCCGGCCGCGCTCCACTGCTCGACCCGCGCCACCCCCGGCGGCGGCCCGGCCGCGCTCCACCTCTCGACCCCCGCCACGCCCGGCGGCGGCCCGGTCGCGGCCCGCCGCTCGACCCGCACCAGGACCGGCGTGCCGGCGGCGGTGTGGGTCATGGCGTTGCCGACCAGGTTCGCGATGACCTGGTGCAGCCGGTGCTCGTCGCCGAGCACGAACACCGGCTCGTCGGAGACGGCGAGCCGGATCGGCCGGTCGCGTTCGCGCGCCTGTGCCGCGTGCACCACGTCCCCGGCCAGCACGCGCAGGTCCACGGCGGCCGGCTCCAGTGCGGGCTCGCGGTCCAGGCGGGCCAGCAGCAGCATGTCCTCGACCAGCACGCCCATCCGCTCGGCCTCGCCCTCGATGCGGCGCAGCAGCCGCTCGACGGCCGGATCGCGCGGAGCCTGGCCGTGCTGGTAGAGCTCGGCGAAGCCGCGGATCGAGGTGAGCGGCGTGCGCAGCTCGTGGGAGGCGTCGGCGACGAAGCGGCGCAGCCGCCCTTCCGAAGTCTCGCGCTCGCGCAGGGCGCTGGCCAGGCGTTCGAGCATGGTGTTGAGCGCGCGGCCGAGCCGGCCGGTCTCGGTGCGCGGGTCGGTGTCGCCGACCCGGCGGTCGATCTCCCCGGCGGCGATGGCCTCGGCGGTCCGCTCCATCCTGGTCAGCGGGCGCAGCCCGAGCCGTACGACGGCCAGCGCGACCGCGCCGAGCAGGGCCAGCACCAGCACGCCCGCGACCAGCTCGATGACGAGGAACTGCCGCACCGTGGCCCGGTTCGGCTCCAGCGACATGGCCACCGTCACCCGGCCGCCGTCCGGCAGGGCCCTGACCAGCACCCGCCAGTCGCCGGTCCCGTCCCGGCCCGCGACGGTGACCGCGCCCGCCGGCGGCCGTTCGACCAGCCCGGCGGGGACGTCCGGCCGGTCGGCGACGCCGCCGGGCAGCTCGCGGAGCAGCAGCCCCGAGGGGGCGTAGAAGGCGATCCTGAACTGGGTGGGCAGCTCCACGTCGCCGGGGCGGGCGGACGGCGGCACGGGCGGCGGCATCGGCGGCGGGCGGAAGGCGAAGGACCGTACGGTCTCGGCGAGCTGCGCGTCCACCCGCGACAGCAGCGACCGGTCGAGCAGCAGCACCCCGGCCACCGCGAACACCGCCAGCCCGGCCGCGCACAACCCCAGCAGCGCGGCCAGCAGCCGGTGCCGCAGCGGCCAGGCGCCCCGCGCGCCCGCCGCTCTCACGAGGTCCCCTCCCCCGGCCCCTGGAGGCGGTAGCCGACGCCGCGCAGCGTGTGGATGAGCGGCGGGCCGTCCCGGTCGATCTTGCGGCGCAGGTAGCTGATGTAGGACTCGACGATGCGGCTGTCGCCGTCGAAGGAGTACTCCCACACCCGGTCGAGGATCTGCGCCTTGCTCACCACCCGCTCGGCGTTGATCATCAGGTAGCGGAGCAGGCTGAACTCGGTGGGCGAAAGATGGATCTGCCGCCCGGCCCGCCGCACGAGGTGGGCCTCCTCGTCGAGCTCCAGGTCGGCGTAGCGGAGCACGCCGTCGCCTGCCTGCTCCTCCGGCGGGCGGGCGCGGCGCAGGATGGCCCGGATGCGCAGCACCACCTCCTCCAGGCTGAACGGCTTGGTGACGTAGTCGTCGCCGCCCGCGGTCAGCCCGGCGATGCGGTCGGGGACGGCGTCCTTCGCGGTCAGGAACAGCACGAGCGGCCCGTCCGCCGCCGCGCGCAGCCGCCTGGCGACGGCGAAGCCGTCCAGGTCGGGCAGCATCACGTCGAGCACGAGCAGGTCGGGCCGCTCGCGCGCCACCGCCTCCAGCGCCTGCCGGCCGCAGGCGGCGGTCCTGACCGCGAAGCCGTTCAGCTCCAGCGCCTCGGACAGCAGGTCACGGATGTTCGGCTCGTCGTCGACGACCAGCACCTTCGCGGCGGGGGCGGCTCGGCTCATGCCCCAGTTGTACTCAGCTCACCTGAGACGATTCTGAGGGCGGCGCCGTCGTACGGCGGACGATCAGGGTCGGCGTGACGGAGAAGCGCACCGACGACGTACGGCCCCCGATGCGTTCGAGCAGCAGCCGCCCCGCGGTGCGGCCCATCATGACGCCGTCCTGGTCGACGGTGGTGAGCGCGATGTGCGCGAGCCCGGACGAGCGGGTGTTGTCGTAGCCGGCGAGCGAGACGTCGGCGGGGACGGCCAGGCCCGCCTCGTGCAGCGCGGCTAGGGCGCCGAAGGCCGCGAGGTCGGCGCCGGCGAAGACGGCGGTGGGCCGCGGGTCGCGGGCCAGTAGCTCCCGCACGCCCCGGTAGCCGCCGTCCTCGGTGTAGGAGGTGGTGGCGACGGCGATCTCGGCGGCCAGGCCGTGCTCGGTCATGACCCGCCGGTAGGTGCGCTCCCTGATGACGTGCAGCGTCGTGGCCGGCCGGCCGCGGCCCTCGTCCCGCTGGGCGATGTGCGCGACCCGGCGGTGGCCGAGCCGGATCAGGTGCTCGACGACGAGCTCGGCGCCCGCCTCGTCGTCGTCGTTGACCGAGTCGTAGACGGTCGAGCGCTCGTGCGGGCCGAGCACGACGGTGGGCGTGCCCGCGGCCACCTCCTCCAGGCGTGACTTGGAGCTGAGCGGCGCGACCATGAGCATGCCGTCCACCTGCCGGTCGACCAGGGCGTCCACGGCGCGGCGCTCGGAGGCGTCGTCCCGGCCGCCCTGGATGATGATCGCCTGGTAGTCGGTGCCGCCGAGCTGCTCCGTGAGCCCGTCGAGGATCTCGGCGAAGAACGGGTTGCTGATGTGCGGCAGCAGCACGCCGATGGTGAACGTGCGCCCGCGCATCGCCCGCGCCGCGTTGTGCGGCCGGTAGCCGAGCTCGTCGATGGCGGCCTGGACGCGAAGGCGGGTGGCGGGGCTGACGCCGTAGGCGTTGCGCAGCACCTTCGACACCGAGGTGGTGGAGACCTGGGCGTGGTCGGCGACGTCGGCGATCGTCACCCGGCGTCCGCGGCCACCGGTTTCTGCCATGCGAGCTCCTCCGCTCCGGTCATGGGGAACGTTACCCATTTCCTGGTCCTGATGTGCAGATCCACCGGCCTCTCGCAGGATCACGATTGGGGATCGTTCCCCAAAATCGCCCTTGACGGTGTCGGCGCATGACGCCTACGTTAACTCGCATCGGGGCTTGTTAAAACGATTCAACGGACCCGGAGGGGCATTGTGAAGACCTCTCACCGCACCCTGGGAGCGGCGCTGGCCGTTCTCACGATCGCGGCCCTGACCTCCTGCGGCTCGGGCTCGGGCTCGGACGCCGGATCGTCCGGCGGCGGCACGGTGACACTGAAGTTCCTCGTCGACAACAACCAGGCGACCGTGAGCACCGCCAAGGCGCTCACCGACGCCTTCATGCAGGCCAACCCCACGATCAAGATCGAGACGGAGACCCGCCCCGGAGGCAGCGAAGGCGACAACATCGTCAAGACCCGGCTCTCCACGGGCGACATGTCGGATGTGTTCTGGTACAACTCCGGCTCGCTCCTCCAGGCGCTCAACCCCGGCCAGACCCTGGTCGACCTGACCGGCGACCCGGCGCTCGCCAACGTGCAGAAGGACTTCCTGCCCGTCGTGAGCCAGGACGGCAAGGCGTACGGCGTGCCCGCCGGCACCGCCATGGGCGGCGGCATCCTCTACAACCGCAAGGTCTACGAGAAGCTCGGCCTGGAGGTGCCCAAGACCTGGGCCGACTTCATGGCCAACAACGACAAGATCAAGGCGGCCGGGATCGCGCCGGTGATCTCCACGTTCAAGGACACCTGGACCTCGCAGCTCTTCGTGCTCGGCGACTACTACAACGTGCAGGCCGCCGCGCCGGGCTTCGCCCAGGACTACACGGCCAACAAGGCCAAGTTCGCCACCACGCCGGCCGCCCGCGCGGGCTTCGACCACCTGGCCGAGGTGCACGCCAAGGGCCTCCTCCAGGAGGGCTTCGGCTCGGCCACCGCCGACCAGGGCATGAAGCTGCTGGTGGAGGGCAAGGGCGCGCACTACCCGATGCTGAGCGCGCAGGTCCCGCCGCTGGTGGCCACGACCCCGGCCGCCGCCACCGACATCGGCTTCTTCGGCATCCCCGGCGCCGACGCCGCCAAGAACGGCGCCACGCTCTGGGAGCCGGCCGGCCTCTACATCCCGAAGACCACCGAGAAGCTGGACGCGGCCAAGAAGTTCCTGGCCTACGTGGCCTCGCCGGCCGCCGCCGAGGCCATGAACAAGGCCGTCCAGCCGGCCGGGCCGTACCGGGTCGAGGGCGCCAAGCTGCCCGACGACGCCATCCAGGTGGCCAAGGACCTCCAGACGTACGTGGACGAGGGCCGCACCGCGCCCGCCCTGGAGTTCGTCTCGCCGGTGAAGGGCCCGTCACTGGAGCAGATCACCGTCGCCGTCGGCTCCGGGCTGACCCCGCCGGAGGAGGGCGCCGCCCAGTACGACAAGGACGTCGAGAAGCAGGCCAAGCAGTTGGGGCTCGCGGGGTGGTGACGGGACAGGCCGCCAGGCGCAGGTCGGCGTACCCGTACGCGCTGTACCTGCCGGCCGCCGTCGTGTTCCTGGTGATCTTCCTGGTGCCGACGGTGATGGCGTTCTACTTCGCGCTGACCCGCTGGACCCTGTTCGACAGCGAGTTCGTCGGCCTGGACAACTTCCGCGACTTCCTGGCCGAGCAGAACCTGCGCGTCGGCTTCCAGAACACCCTCGTCTACGCGGTGCTCACCAGCGGGCTGAAGGTGGTGCTCGGGCTGCTGCTCGGCGTGCTGCTCACCTCGAAGCTGCGGCTGCGCGGCTTCCTGCGCTCGGTGGTGTTCTTCCCGACGCTGGTGTCCACGGTCGCGGTCGGCATCACCTTCAGCATGCTGCTCAAGCCGCAGACCGGCCTGGTGAACCAGGCGCTGGCGCTGGTGGGGATCGACGGGCGCGACTGGCTCGGCGACGCGGGCACCGCGCTGCTGTCGGTGGCGCTGGTGGACGTGTGGAAGGGCGTGGGCCTGGCGACCGTCATCTACATCGCCGGCATCATGTCCATTCCGACCGAGTTCTACCAGGCCGTCGCCGTGGACGGCGGCAGCGCCTGGCACCGCTTCCGGCACATCACGTTGCCGCTGAGCTGGCCGGCGACCTACTCGGTGATCATCCTGTCGTTCATCGGCGGGCTGCGCTCGTTCGACCTGATCTGGACGATGACCCGCGGCGGCCCCGGCTTCACCAGCGACACCATCGCCTCGATCATCTACAAGCAGTACCAGGCCGGTTTCTTCGGCCTGTCCACGGCAGGGAACGTGCTGCTGTTCCTCATCGTCACGGCCATCGCCGTGCCACTCAACTACTACCTCGGCAAGAGGCAGGTGGCGATGTGAGAAAGGGCATCCGCTCCCTCGGCGTGGAGGCGGTCGTGCTGGTCGCGGCCACCGTGATCTTCCTGGTCCCCTTCGCGCTCATGCTGCTGACCGCGGTCAAGGACCAGACGCAGGCCGTCGACCTCGACTTCGCCTGGCCGACGAGCTGGCCGGTCGTCGAGAACTTCATGGCGGTCGTCGAGGCCCGCGACTACGTGCTGCTGCGCGCCTACGTCAACAGCACCATCATCACCGTCGCCTCGGTCACGCTGCTGGTGATCTTCGCGGCGATGGCCGCGTTCGTGCTGCAACGCAGGCCGGGCAAGGTCGCGAAGGCGGCCGACTTCCTGGTGCTGTCCGGGCTGATCATCCCGCCCGCGGTGGTGCCGACCATCTGGCTGCTGCAGGCGCTCGGGCTGTTCAAGACGCTGCCCGGGATGATCCTGGCCGAGGTGGCCTTCCACCTGTCGTTCGCCATGCTGCTGTTCCGGGCGTTCGTCGCGGCGATCCCGCGCGAGCTGGACGAGGCCGCCCAGATCGACGGCTGCAGCGGCTTCCGGCTGTTCTTCCGGGTGATCTTCCCGCTGCTGCGGCCGGTGACGATCACCGTGATCCTGGTCAGCTCGGTCAACATCTTCAACGACTTCGTCAACCCGCTCTACCTGCTGCCCGGCGACGACAACGCCACCGTGCAGGTCACCCTCTACAACTTCCAGAGCCAGTACAACACGCAGTGGAACCTGCTGTTCATGGACATCGTGCTGATCACGATCCCGCCGCTGCTGCTGTTCGTCTTCTTCAACCGCAAGATCGTCGCCGGCATGACGGCCGGCGCCATCAAGGGATGACATGACCTCTCTGCACGTTTCCGCACCATCCTTCGAACACCACCGTGACCCGCTCGGCGTCGGCGAGCCCGAGCCCCGCCTGTCCTGGACCGTCACCACGGACCTCCGGGACTGGGTCCAGGGAGCGTACGAGATCGAGCTCGGCGACGGCTTCACCACCGGCCGCGTCGAGTCCGCGGAGTCGGTGCTGGTGCCCTGGCCGGGGCCGGCGCTCGGCTCGCGGGAGCGGCGTGGCGCGCGGGTGCGCGTGCACGGCGCGGACGGCTCGGCCAGCGAGTGGAGCGACTGGTCGTACGTGGAGACCGGGCTGCTGGAGCCGGCCGACTGGCGGGCCTCGGCCGCCGCGCCGCCCCTGGAGCTCCTGGGCCCGCCCGACGGCCCCGCGCTGCTGCTGCGCCGCGAGTTCACCCTGCGGGGCCCGGTCGAGCGGGCCCGCCTGTACGTCACCGCGCACGGCCTGTACGAGGCCGAGCTGAACGGCCAGGTGATCGGCGACGACGTGCTCGCCCCCGGCTGGAGCAGCTACGGCCACCGCCTGCGCTACCGCACCCACGACGTCACCGCCCTGCTCCAGGAGGGCCCCAACGCCATCGGCGCCACCCTGGCCGACGGCTGGCACCGGGGCCGCGTCGGCTTCCGCGAGGGCAGGACCGGCCTCTACGGCGACCGCACCGCCCTCATCGCCCAACTGGAGATCACCTACGCGGACGGCGGCACCGAGACCGTGGTCACCGACGGCTCCTGGCGCTGCGCGCCCGGCCCGGTCACCGCCGCGAGCCTGTACGACGGCGAGCACCACGACGCCCGCCTGGAGCCGGCCGGGTGGTCGCGGCCCGGCTTCGACGACGCGGCCTGGCTGCCCGCCGACGCGCTCCCCCACGACGCCGCGCTGCTGGTGGCCCCCACGGGCCCGCCCGTGCGCCGCACCGAGACGCTGGCCCCGGCCGAGGTCCTGACCGGCCCGTCCGGCGAGACCATCCTCGACTTCGGGCAGAACATCGCCGGCCGGCTGCGCATCCGCGTCCAGGGCCCGGCCGGGCACACCGTCACCCTGCGCCACGCCGAGGTGCTGGAGGACGGCGCGCTCGCGCTGCGCCCGCTGCGCAACGCCGCCGCCCTCGACCGCTACACGCTGCGCGGCGACGCCGACGGCGAGGAGTGGGAGCCGCGTTTCACCACCCACGGCTTCCGCTACGTGCAGCTCGACGGCTGGCCCGGCGACCTGGACCCGGGTGACGTGGTGGCCGTCGTCTGCCACACCGACCTGCGGCCCATCGGCGACTTCGACAGCTCGGACCCGCTGCTCGACCGGCTGCACGCCAACGTGCGCTGGAGCATGCGCGGCAACTACGTCGACCTGCCCACCGACTGCCCGCAGCGGGACGAGCGGCTCGGCTGGACCGGTGACCTCCAGGTCTTCGCCCCGGCCGCCGCCTTCCTCTACGACTGCGCGGGGGCGTTGTCCTCCTGGCTCGCCGACCTCGCCGCCGAGCAGGCCGAGTACGGCACCGTGCCGCCGTACGTGCCGTGGGTGCCGCTGATGTTCCCGCCCGAGCCCACCGCCGCCTGGGGCGACGCGGCCGTGCTCGTGCCGTGGACGCTGTACGAGCGCACCGGCGACCTCGGCGTGCTGCGCACCCAGTACACGAGCATGACGGCCTGGGTGGACCAGGTGACCGGGCTGGCCGGCGAGGACCACCTGTGGGACGAGGGCTTCCAGTTCGGCGACTGGCTCGACCCGGCCGCGCCGCCGGACGACCCCGGACGGGCGCGCACGGACCACGCGCTGGTGGCGACCGCGTACCACGCCTGGTCGGCGCGGGTGGTCGCGGACACGGCCGCGCTGCTCGGCCACGACGGCGACGCCGCCCGCTACGGGAAGCTGGCCGAGGAGGTGCGGGCGGCCTTCCGCCGCGAGTTCGTCACCCCGTCGGGCCGGCTCGCCTGCGACACCCAGACCGCCTACGCCCTCGCCCTCTGCCTGGACCTGCTCGACGGGGCCGGGCAGCGGGAGCGGGCCGGGCGGCGGCTGGCCGAGCTGGTCGCCGCCGACGGGCACCGGATCGGCACCGGGTTCGTCGGGACGCCGCTGATCTGCGACGCGCTGGCCTCGGCGGGCGAGTACGCCGGCCTGTACGGGCTGCTCCTCCAGCGGGAGTGCCCGTCGTGGCTGTACCCGGTGACGATGGGGGCGACCACGATCTGGGAGCGGTGGGACAGCCTGCTGCCCGACGGCTCGGTCAACCCGGGCGAGATGACCTCCTTCAACCACTACGCGCTGGGGGCGGTCGCCGACTTCCTGCACCGCACCGTGGCCGGTCTCGCCCCTGGCGCGCCCGGCTACCGGGAGCTGCTGGTGCGGCCTCAGCCGGGCGGCGGGCTGTCGCGGGCGCGGGCCACGCTCGACACGCCGTACGGGCGGGCCGAGGCCGGCTGGTCCCGCGCGGACGGGCGCCTGGAACTGCGCGTGGTCGTCCCCCCGAACACGACCGCCACCGTCCACCTCCCCGAGGGCGGCGTGGAGGACGGCGGGGAGAGCGGCGTGGAGGGCGGGCCGATCGTCGTCGGCTCCGGCGAGCACGTCTTCTCCTGCGCCTTCCGCGACCCGGCCGACGACCCGGCCCCGCCCGCGCCTCCCGCACGCCTGCCGTAAAAACCCCGTCACTCTCCGCCCCGCCCATCATGGAAATCTCATGAAGGCCGCCTAGAGTGCGTGGCTGTGTTAACGCAAGAGGTGGCGGGCGGGGCGGCCGCACCGTCACGGCCCCGCCGGCGCTGGGCGCGGCGGCTGGCCGTGGCGGCGTCCGTGGTGTTCGCGGCGGGGACGGCCGTGCGGCTCGGCGGCCTGGAGACCGGGGCGCTGCTGGTGCCGCTGGTCTCGTTCACGCCGTACTTCGCGCTCGCCGCGCTGCTGACGCTGGGGCTCGCGGTGGCCCTGCGGAGCAGGGCGGCGATCGCCGTCATGCTGGCCGTGTGCGTCTGCCTGGCCTGGTGCGTCGTGCCGCGCGCCGTCGCGTCCGCCGCGCCGGCGGAGGGGCGGCCGCTCCGGCTGCTGACGGCCAACCTCAACGGCGGCCGCGCCGACGCGGAGACGATCGTCCGCCTGGTCCGCGACCATGACGTGGACGTCCTGAGCCTCCAGGAGCTCACCTTCGCCGAGCAGGAGCGGCTGCGGGCGGCCGGGCTGGAGAGCCTGCTGCCCTACCAGGTGGCCAGGCCGGCGACCTGGGGGCCGGTGGGCAGCGGCCTTTACGCCCGCTACCCGCTGCGCGAGCGCACCGGGCTGTTCCAGCCGGTCGGGCACCACATGCCGGTGGCCGAGGTGGCGCTGCCCGGCGGCCAGGCGGTCGAGGTGGTCGTCGTGCACCCGGTCGCGCCGGTGCCCTCGACCGTGCCCGAGTGGCACGCCGGGGTGGCCACACTGCCGCCCGCGCCCGCCACCGGGCCGCCGCGCATCCTGGCCGGCGACTTCAACGCGACGCTGGACCACGCCGTGTTCCGGAGCCTGCTGGACACCGGCTACACCGACGCCGCGGCGGCGACCGGCCAGGGGCTCGTGCCGACCTGGCCGATGCGCCGGTTCCCACCGCTCGTGGCCATCGACCACGTGCTCACCGACGGCCGCGCGGGGGCGGTCGCCGTACGGATCCACGATCTTCCCGGCTCCGACCACCGTGCGCTCTTCGCGGACCTGCGGGTGCGCGGATGAGCCGCCCGCCGGCGCCCGAGCAGATCCGGGATCCCCGCACGGGCTCTGCCGTGCGATGCTCACAACGACACATCATCAGAAACGGGTGGATCCAGGTGGCTTCGGACAGCGGGAAGACGATGTGGAGGCGGCCGGCAGGAGCGATCGCCGCGGTGGCGCTGGCGATGATCGTCGCCGCATGCGGCCCCGGCGACGGCGGCCAGGACTCGGGCGCCGGGCAGGCCACCTCGGGGACCACCGCCGAGACGGGCGCGCCCGCGCAGCCGTCCGCCGCGGCGAAGCCGCCCGCCGTGGACCCGGGCTGGCCGCGCTGGGGCTTCACCCACACCGGCACCAGCGCCAACAACATCAACCCGGGCTTCGAGCAGACCGTCGCCGGCTCGCTCTCGCAGACCCCCATGCTGCAGAACCAGCACATCATGGGCTTCGGCGCGCTCAACCCGCAGCCCCGCCGCCAGGAGTTCTTCTGGGAGGACCTGGACAGCCGCACGGGCTTCATGAAGGCGTCCGGCGGCACCCCGGTCATCACCCTCTGCTGCGCCCCCGACTGGATGAAGGGCGGCCCCGAGGGCCCGACCTCCGGGGAGGGCTGGGCCGAGCACCTGGAGGACGCCCCCTACCCGCAGCACTACGACGACTTCGCCCGGCTGGCCGCCACGGTCGCCGAGCGCTACCGCGACGTCGAGTACTTCATGGTCTGGAACGAGTTCAAGGGCTTCTGGAAGGACCACCGCAGGCCCGCCGACTACAAGGGCTACACGCAGCTGTACAACAAGGTGTACGACGCGGTGAAGGCGGTCCGCCCCGACGCCAAGGTCGGCGGCCCGTACCTCGGCTTCGACAGCAACAGGAGCGGCCGATCGGAGCTGCGCGGCGACTGGGGCGTGGTCAACCAGAACGTGCTCGACGCGTTCAACTACTGGAACGAGCACAAGAAGGGCGCCGACTTCATCGTGGTGGACGGCGCCTCCCCGACCGACGCCCACGAGCTGCTGCCCGACGAGTTCGGCGCACTGAGCAAGTTCAGCGCGATCACCACCTGGCTGCGCGAGAAGACCGGCGACATGCCGATCTGGTGGTCGGAGTGGTACTTCCAGCCCGAGAACGGCACCAAATGGCCGGAGGGCAAGCGCCTGGCCGTGCAGGCCGCCTCGATGATGGAGTTCGCGCGCAGCGGCGCCGCCACCGCGCTCTACTGGAACCCGCAGACCAAGGACACGGCCTGCAACGGCTGCCTGTGGGACCCGCGCACCGGCGCGCCGTCCGCCACGCAGCGGCTCATCGAGAACTTCGTGAAGTGGTTCCCCGCCGGGGCGAAGCTGGACGACGTCTCCTCCTCCGACCCGAAGGTCAGGGTGCTGGCCCAGCCGGAGCAACTGGTGCTGGTCAACACCACGGACGGGGCCGCCACGGCGGAGGTGGACGGCAAGGAGTACGAGCTGAAGCCGTACGAGGTCAGGTGGAGCTCCCGCTGACCCTCGGCGCTTCCGGCGGCGGCGCGACCGAGGCGCGGCGGATCAGGCGCGAGCGCAGCGTGTGCATCTCGCGGGCCGGCTCGGCCCCGCCGAGGATGTCGAGCAGCACCTCGGCGGCCTTGGCGCCGAGCTGGTGGACGGGCTGCGCGATCATGGTGAGCGGCGGCTCCATGACCGCGGCCCACGCGTTGTCGTCGAAGCCGACGAGCGAGACGTCGTCGGGGTAGGAGAGCCCGGCGGCGCGCAGGGCGCGCAGCGAGCCGGTCATGCCGTCGGTCTCGGTGCAGAAGACGGCGGTGATCCGGTCGGGCAGCGCGAGCATGCGGCCGACCTCGCGCACCACCCGCTCCTCCGTCTTCGGCCCGGCCATGACCAGCTCGGGGTCGAAGGGGATGTGCGCGTCGTCGAGCGCGTCGAGGTAGCCGCGCAGCCGCTCGCCGTCGGTCCACAGGTTGCGGGAGGCCGCCGCCAGCAGCTCGCGCCGGGTCGCGGGCGGCGCGGCCACCGGCGGCCCCCACACGAACCCGATGCGCCGGTGCCCCGCCGCGATCAGCATCTCGACGGCCTCGCGGGCGGCGTCGCGGTTGTCGATGACGACGGCGTCGAGGTCGAGCGCCGTCACCGCGCGGTCGACCAGGACGACCGGGATGCCGCGGTCGAGCGCGGCCTTGAGGTGGGCGACCTGGCCGCGCTGGAGCGCGGCCGAGGCCACGATGAAGCCGTCCACGCGCTTGTCGATGAGCACGTTGGCGGCCGCCACCTCCTCCTGGAGGTTCTCGTACGTGCTGAGCACGATCACGTCGAACCCGCGGGCCCGCGAGGTGTCGGAGACACCCCGCAGCAGCCCGGCGAAGAACGGGTTGCCGATGTCGGCGACGATCACCCCGAGCGTGTGGCTCACGCCGGTGGACATGCTGCGGGCCAGGGCGTTGGCGCGGTAGCCGAGCTTCTCGGCCGCGGCCAGCACCCGGGCCCGCAGCTCGGGGCTGACGTAGCCGTAGCCGCCGAGCGTGCGGGCCGCCGTGGCGCGGCCCACCCCGGCCTCGGCCGCCACCTCGGAGATCGTCGGCCCCGCCTGGCCCCGCTCAGTCGCCATGGTTGTCGTCCCTCGTTCCTGATCAGCCCGTCACATGCTAGCCACGGGGCTCGGCCGGCCGTGGCCGAAGGCGCCTTCGACGAAGCACTGGTCGTAGGCGGCCAGCGCGCCGTCCTCCAGCGCCCGCTCGATCAGGCCGGGCGTGGGCCGCGCGTCCCTGGTCCAGCCGCCGCGCAGCAGCGACACCGCGAACCCGGCGAGGAAGGCGTCGCCGCATCCCATCGTGTCCACGAGGGCGCCGTCGTCCACCAGCCGGGCCGGGCCGGAGACGGTCACCCGCCCGTCGGCGGCCGTCGCGCCGTCCACCCCGCGGGTGCCGAGCGCGAGCCCGGCCCCCCTGCGCACCACCTCGGCCAGCAGCTCCTCCGTCGCCGCCGGGCTGAGGTGGGAGCAGGACAGCAGCACGAGGTCGGCGTGGGGGCAGACCCGGTCGAGGTAGGCGGGGTCGCGGTATTCCTCCTCGCTGGACAGGTCGAAGCTGACCAGCGGGCCGCCGAGCGCGGCCAGCTTGGGCAGCTCGGGCTCGCTGCGGCTGTAGACGCTCGAATGCACGAGGTCGAAGCCGGCGACGTAGCCGAGCAGGGCGTCGTCGAGCGCGAGAGGCTCGCGCACGGTGACGCCGCCGCCGTTCCAGCCGAGGAAGATCCGCTCCCCGTCGTCCACCCGCAGGTGGGACACGCCGCTCTCGCCCCGCCGGACGACGCAGCGGCCGGCGTCCACCCCCTCGGCGGCGATGGCGCCGCCGAGGAAGGTCCCGAGGTCGTCGTCGCCGAAGACGCCCAGGTAGGCGGAGTCGGCGCCGAGACGCCGGGCGTACACGGCGACGTTGACGCTGTTGCCGCCCGGGTAGTCGACCCCCCGGTCGACGAATCGGTCGACGATGTTGTCGCCGAAGCCCAGCACTCTCATGGTCGCCTCAGTAGTCCATGACGCGGTAGTAGCGGCGCAGGTCGAGGGAGTGGTCGCGGACGCGCTCCAGGTGCTTGCTGACCCGGCTCATGACGGTGTCGAGCACGAGCGGCGCGAGCAGGCCGCGGAACTCGGGGCTGATGCCGGTCAGCGGGTAGTCGCGGGTGTCGAAGACCGTGACGTCCTTGGAGACGCGGCGGGCGAACGCCTCGGCGCGGTCGGTGAGCGGCCTGGTCTCGTCCTCGCCCTGGAAGATGATCACGCTGGTGTCCTCTTCCAGCAGCTCCAGCGAGCCGTGGAAGAACTCGGCGCTGTGCACGCGGGTGGTGCGCAGCCACTGCATCTCCTCGAGGATGCACATCGAGTAGAGGTACGTGAAGCCCCACAGGTTCCCGCCGCCGATGAGGAAGTGGTAGTCGGCGTCCTTGTGGTCCTCGGCGAAGGCGGAGGCCACGGGCTCGGCCTGCCGGGCGACCTCGACGAGGATCTCGGGGATGCCGGCCAGCTCCGTGGCGAAGCGCTCGTAGCCGTCGAACTCGCCCCGGCGGGCCAGCAGGCGGGTCATGAAGAGCAGCAGCTGGAAGTCGAACGGCCAGGTCTTCGGCTGCGAGACCAGGGCGATGTCCGCCTTCGTCGCCACCGGCGAGTCGGGGTGGCCGGTGAAGGAGATCGTGTACGCCCCCTTGGACCGGCAGTAGTCGATGGCCCGGACGCTGTCGTCGGTGGTGCCGGAGACCGAGGTGAACACGGCGACCGTGCGCTCGCCGAGCCGCGCGTCGCCGGAGACGATCAGCTCGGCGGCGATGACGGCCCGCACGTCGAGCGTGGAGGAGCGGCGGGCCAGGTGCTCGTAGGGCCACATCTGCGCGTACGTGCCGCCCGCGCCGACGAGGAGCAGGGTGTCGAAGCCCTGGTCCACGAGCCGGTCCACCAGCTCCTCGATCTGGGGCCGGAGGGCCACGGCGCTCGCCGTCTGGGCGAGGAATTCCGGCTCGTTGAATCCGAGCATGAGGGTGTCCTTTCGCGACTCTGATACCGGTATCAGGCGGGGCCACGTTGGCACAGCGTTCCGCGCCGCGTCAACCCGTGAGTCGAGTTAGGCCGGTTTTACCTGGGGCTTTGCTGGG
This sequence comes from Nonomuraea sp. B208, assembly GCF_057536035.1. NCBI lineage: Bacteria > Bacillati > Actinomycetota > Actinomycetes > Streptosporangiales > Streptosporangiaceae > Nonomuraea > Nonomuraea sp. B208. The sequence goes on along the minus strand of NZ_BAAJOU010000003.1, from coordinate 223,553 downwards.
AGGAAAAGGTCACGGCGGAGCAACGAAGAAAAGATCTTCGCCACTGGGTCTGGTACCGGTATCAGAGCGCCTGTAAGGTCGGCCAACACCAAGGCGGGAGAAAGGAAGCCCATGCGCCCTCGCGCACTCTCGACGTTCGCGGCACTCCTCGGGACCACACTCGCGCTGGCCGCCTGCTCCGGCGGGCAGCCGGAGGCGGCACCCGCGGCCGACGCCGCCGCCACGCCGGAGTTCTCCGGCACCCTGAGCGTTCTCACGAAGTTCGCCGGCGACCCGACCGGCCCCTATTTCGAGAACCTCGCGGCCGAGTACAACAAGCGGCACCCGCAGGTGAAGATCGAGCTCATCCAGGAGACCGACCAGAGCGTCAAGGACAAGCTCAAGACGCTCACCGCCTCCGACGCGCTGCCGGACATCTACTTCACCTGGACCGGCAACTGGGCCGACAACTACATCCGCGGCGGCCGCGCGGCCGACCTCACCGGCGTGATCGGCCCGAGCACCGAGTGGGGCAAGACCTTCAGCCCCGGCTCGCTGGACGCCTTCGCCCGCGACGGCAAGTACTACGGCATCCCGCTGTACGGCAACGGCAAGTTCATGGGCTACAGCAAGGCCGCCTTCGCCAAGGCCGGCGTCGAGGTGCCCAAGACGTTCGAGGAGCTCATCGCCGCCTGCGGGCCGCTGCGCAAGGCCGGCTACGAGCCCGTCGCCTTCGGCAACAAGGACGGCTGGCCCGCGCTCCACTACCTCCAGCAGCTCTTCGCCTACAACGTGCCCCAGGCCACGCTGGAGGCCGACTTCGCGCCCGAGACCGCCAAGCTCGCCGACCCCGGCTACGTCACCGCGCTCAACCAGTTCAAGACGCTGGTCGAGGAGTGCACCGACACCAAGAGCGGCACCAACGGCGTGCTCTACACCTCGGCGCAGGAGGCGTTCGCGGGCGGCAAGGCCGCCATGTACTACCAGGAGATCCTGGAGTTCGACAACGCCACCTCGGGCAAGGTCAAGCCGGACGACTTCGGCATCTTCCAGCTCCCCGTCCCGGCGAACGCGGCCGGCGACCCCGGCGTGCTCGAAGGCTCGCCGGAGGGCTACCTCATCAACGCCAAGTCGCCCCGGGTGGCGCTCGCGGTCGACTTCATGAAGTTCGTGACCGAACTGGAGAACGCCAAGACGCTGTCGGCGCCGCCGTACGGGCAGCCGAGCACGGTCGTCGGCGCGGTCACGCCCGAGACCTCCAGCAAGGCCGTCTACGAGGGCATCCAGCTCGTCAACAAGGCGCCCAAGCTGGCCATCTGGCTCGACACCGTCACCGTGCCCGAGGTCGCCGACGCCTGGCTGGCCGGCGGCGAGGCCATGGTCAGCGGCGGCATGACGGCCGACAAGGTGCTCGAAAGCGTGCGCCAGGCCTCCGAGTCCGCCAAGTAGGAGCCTCAGTTGCGCGCCAACCTGTTGCAAAGGACGCTCGGGCTCGCGTGGGTCGTCCCCGCCCTCGTGCTGGTCGGAGTGTTCGTCTACCTGCCGCTCGTGCAGAACCTCCAGTTCAGCACCCTCAAGTGGGACATCTACAGCGGAAGCCAGGAGTACGTCGGCCTGGACAACTACGTCCGGCTCGTCGACGACCCGGTCTTCTGGTCCTCGCTCGGCAACAACGTCCTGTACGCGGTGATCTCCATCGTGTTCCAGGTGTTCGGCGCGCTGCTGCTGGCGGCGCTCGTCGAGAGCGTGCGCAGCCAGCGCTGGCAGCGGGCGCTGCGGGCGGTCTACTTCGTGCCGTCCGCGATCTCGATGACCGTCGCGGGCCTGCTGTTCTACTTCATCTACGAGCCGAACCTGGGCCCGCTCAACCACGCGCTCAAGGCCGTCGGCCTGCCCGAGCTGGCCCAGGCGTGGCTGGGCCAGGAGAGCACCGCGATGGCGGCGATCATCGCGATGAGCCAGTGGCAGGGCTTCGGCTACTCGACGCTGCTGTTCGCGGTCGCGATCCAGCGCATCCCGTCGCAGATCTACGGCGCCGCCGCCATCGACGGCGTCGGCCCCATCGGCCGCTTCGTGCACGTCACGCTGCCGCTGGTGCGTGAGATGACCGGGATCATGACCATCCTCACCGTCTCGGGCGCGTTCCAGGTGTTCAACGAGGTGATGGTGATGACGGCCGGCGGGCCCAACAACTCCACGCAGGTGCTGGGCACGTGGCTGTACCGCAGCGGCTTCGTCCGCAACAACTTCGGCTACGCCGCCGCGATCGCGACCGTGCTGTTCGTGATCACGCTCGGCATCGCGATCGCCCAGCTCAGGGCCTCGCGCAGGGGAAGGGTGGAGTGGTGACGCGGCTGAGCTTCCTCGGCGCGGTCGCCCGCGTGTTCGTGTGGGCGTTCCTGCTGGCCCTCGCGGTGGTGGTGCTCTACCCGCTGCTGTGGATGACGCTCAACGGGTTCAAGACGAACGCCGAGCTGTTCGGCGACCCGTTCGCGCTGCCGCTGGACTGGAGCTTCGACAACTACGCCAAGGCGTGGAACCGGGGCGTCAGCGGCTACCTCAGCACCAGCGTGCTGGTCACGGTCACCTCGACCGTCGTGACCGTGCTCGTCAGCGCGTGGGCGGCGTACGGGCTGACCCGGGTCGACCTGCCGTTCGGGAAGGGGCTGACCGGGATCATCCTGGGCGGGCTCATGCTCGCGCCGACCGTGGCGCTGGTGCCGCTGGTCAAGATGTTCCAGGCGATGGGGCTGTACAACACCTTCTGGGCGTTGCTCATCCTCTACACCGCCTTCCGGGTGCCGTTCACGACGTTCCTCATCAGGGCGTACATGATCGACCTGCCGCGCGAGGTGGACGAGGCCGCGTCGATGGACGGCGCGGGCCGCTGGACCTGCTTCTGGCGGATCACGCTGCCCATGTGCAAGCCGATCCTCGTCTCGACGGTGCTGCTGCACATCCTGTTCACCTGGAACGAGTACCTGTTCGCGATGGTCTTCACCAGCGGGACCGGCGTGCAGACGCTGCCGGTCGGGCTGACCAGCCTGATGAGCAAGCACGGCACCGAGTACCCGGTGGTGTTCGCCGGGATGGTGATCGCGGCGCTGCCGGTCGTGCTGCTGTTCCTGTTCGGGCAGCGCTACATCGTCAAGGGTCTCGCCGACGGCGTCGGCAAGTAAGGCCGGCAAGTAAGGGAGTCTGTCCTCATGGCACTGTCGCTCGCCCGGTTCACCGGCTCGAACTTCTCCTACCAGCACCTGCCCTTCGAGCGCTTCCTCGACGACGCCGCCGCGCTCGGCCGCGAGAGCCTGGAGCTGTGGGGCATCGCGCCGCAGCTCCACGTGCCGCGGATGAGCGACGCCGAGGCGCGGGCGGTGCGCCGCGCGGCCGAATCCCGTGGGATGGCCGTCCGCTGCCTCACGCCCGAGCAGGTGATGTACCCGGTCAACGTGGCCTCGCCGGAGGCGTGGCTGCGGCAGGAGAGCATCGCGATGTTCCGCCGCGCCGCCGAGCTGGCCGCCGAGCTCGGCGCGGAGCTGCTGCTGCTCACGCCGGGGCGTGGCTTCGAGGACGAGCCGGTGGCGGACGCCTGGCGGCGCTCGGCCGACGCGATCGGCGAGATCGCCGCCCACGCCGCGACACTCGGCGTCACCTGCGTGCTGGAGGCGCTGCAACGGGTGGAGTCGAACCTGGTGAACGACGCCGCCGGGCTGGCCAGGATGATCGGCGAGGTCGGCGCGCCCAATTTGGGTGCGGTGCTCGACACCGTCGCCATGGCCGCCGCCGGCGACACCGTGGACGGCTACTTCGACGCGCTCGGCGACCGGGTCAGGCACGTGCACCTCATCGACGGGCGGCCCACCGGCCACCTGGCGTGGGGCGAAGGGGAGCTGCCGCTGGCGGACTACCTGGAGGCGCTGGACCGGCGCGGGTACGCGGGGCATCTGACGTTCGAGCTGTTCGGGCCGGGCACGTACGCCTTCGACCCCCGCCCGGCCGTGGAGCGGTGCCTCGCGGCCGTCCGCGCGCACCTGCCTGACGAGGCCGCGTAACGGCGGTCAGGACGAGGACGGGGGACGCCACTCGACCAGCAGGACCGTCGCGTCGTCCTGGAGCCAGCCGCGCTGGTGGTCGAGGATCGCGTTGATCAGGCGGCGCATGGTCTCGGGCGCGGACACGCCGTCGGCCTCGCGCTTGATGACGAAGTCGATGAACCGTTCCAGCCCGAACAGCTCCCCCTGCGGGTCCTGGGCCTCGATGACGCCGTCGGTGTAGAGGAGCAGCCGGTCGCCCGGTTCGAGGTGGTAGCGGCCGGGCTCGGTGGGCAGGCCCAGGTCGAGCCCCATCGGGGCGCCGAACGCGGCGTCGAGGGTGGCGACGAGCTGGCCCCTGCGCAGCACCACCGGCGGGGGATGCCCCCGGTTGGCCCACACCAGCCGGCCCGTCCGCGTGTCCAGGTCGGCGAGGATTCCGGTCGCGAAGCGGGTGGTGCCGAACTGCCGGGCGATGGCGTCGTCCACGGCCTCCCCCGCGGCCACCACGTCGGCGCCCTCGCGGCGGTGCTTGCGCCAGCAGCCGACCGCGATGGTGGCGGTCAGCCCGGCCGAGGTGTCGTGGCCCATCGCGTCGAAGATCGACAGCCGGAGCACGTCGCCGTTGAGCGCGAAGTCGAAGGCGTCGCCGCCCACCTCGTACGCGGGCTCCAGCGCCGCGGTGACCACCACCCGGTCGTTGGCGAAGGTCGCGCCGGGCATCAGGTTCCACAGCACCTCGGCGGACAGGGCCATCGGCCGGGTGCGGACGAGCTGGGCGTAGCCGTCGCTGAACGCGCGCTTGCTCTGCACGAGCAGGGTGACCAGGCCGGCCAGCCGGGTGAGGCGCGTCAGGACGTCCCCGTCGGCGTGCGGCACGATCACGCCGATCACGCCGAGGCGTTCGGTGCCGCTGTGCAGCGGCGCCCACAGCCGGCGCGGCCCCTCCCCGGTGAAGGGCTCGGCGGGCTCGCCCGCGGCGACGGCGGTGCGGGCCTGCACCGGCTCCAGCGTGCGGAAGGCCAGGCCGGGGATGGTCGTGTCGATGGGGATGCGGTCGAGCGGGGCGCCGGTCTCGTCGCGCTGGCCCGGCAGCGGGAGCAGGAACTGCTGCTGGAGGTCGGCGACGTACAGCATGGGGTGGGCGAGCCCGGCGCGGCCGGCGTGCTCGGTGACGAGCTCGGGCAGGTCCTCCAGCGAGGCCGGCGGGCCGACGCGCAGCAACGCGCCGAGCATCCCCTCACAGACCTCGTCGCCGGCCCCGTCGCCCAATCCGTCGCCCAAGCCGTCGCCGTCGCCGTCGCCGAACCCGTCGCCCAAGCCATCGCCGTCGCCGTCACCGAACCCGTCGCCGTCACCGGACCTGTCGCCGTCACCGAACCCGTCGCCGGCACCGTCGCCGAACCTGTCGCCGTCCTCGACGCCCGGGTCCTCATCGCCCCGCATGACGCCCCACCCCCCGATCACCGGGTCCTACCCGGGCGGGGCGTCTCTCAGCCCTGACGTGCGCAGGTCACCTCGGCCGTCGAGCCGCGCACGATCAGCTCGGTGGCGAGCTCGACGTGATGGGAGTCGATGGGCTCGCCCGCCGCCAGGCGCAGCGCGGTGCGCAGCGCGACGCTGCCCATCTCGCGCAGCGGCTGGCGGACGGTGGTGAGCGGCGGCGAGACCATCCGGGCGATCTGGGTGTCGTCGAAGCCCACGATGCTGAGGTCCTCGGGGATGCGCAGGCCCCGTGCGCGGGCCGCCTCCATGACGCCGAGCGCGGTCTCGTCGCAGCCGACGAAGATCGCGGTGGGGGGCTCGGGCAGGTCGAGCACGGTGGCCCCGTACTTCAGCCCGTCCTGGTAGCGGAAGTGGCCGAAGTGCGTGTAGCAGGGCGGCACGACGACGCCCTCGGCCTCCAGCGCCGCCCGGTAGCCGTGCAGCCGCGCCTGGTTGCAGGCCGCGGTGGCCGGGCCGCCGATGTAGGCGATGCGCCGGTGCCCGAGCCCGAGCAGGTGCTGGGTGGCGGCCAGCCCGCCGGCGAAGTTGGTCGAGCCGACGCTGGTCACGCGGGTGCGCGGCAGGTTGAGCGGGTCGATGACGACCAGCGGCACCCGCGCCCGCGCCAGCGCGGTGAGCTGCCCGCTGGTCAGCTCGCTGGTGACCGCGATGAGCGCCCGCCGCCCGGCGGCGGCCAGCTCGCGCGCCCAGGAGCCGGGGCGGGCCGCATCCCGCCTGACGCTGACCACGACCCCGACGCCCAGCTCGGTCCCGGCGGTGACCAGGCCCTGGATGAGCTCGGTGGAGTACGCGTTGATGTCGTCGTCGAACTGCACCTCGACCGTGTCCGTCCCGGCGCTCTCGCCCCGGCGCGGCGACGGCGACACGTAGTCGTGCTGGCGCAGCAGCGACTCGACCAGCGAGCGGGTCGCCGGGGCGACGTCGCTGCGCCCGTTGAGCACCTTGGACACGGTCGCCACCGACACCCCGGCCGAGGCCGCGACCGTGGCGAGGGTGGCGCGCCTAGGAGTGGCCGGCATCGATTCCCTCCTGAACGTCCACGGAGAAGGGCGTGTCGAGGCGGCGGTCGTGGCCGACGGCCCGTACGGGGCCGGTCAGCCGGACCACGCCGCGGCACGGCAGGTCGGCGGCGGACGTGCCGACGAGCACCTCGATGTCCCCTGGCTCCACGATGCGCCTCAGATCGCGTCCGGTGAAGGCGGTGCGGTCGGCGTGCACGCGGAAGGTGACGCGGGCCGCCGCGCCGGGCTCCAGCCGGACCCTGGCGAACCCGGCGAGCTGGCGTACCGGCCGGGTGACCTGGGCGAGGACGTCGTGCAGGTAGAGCTGGACGAGCTCGTCGCCGGCCCGCCCGCCGGTGTTGCGCACCCGCACGCCCACCGTGAACTCGCCGTCCGTCGGCACCTCGGCGTCGCTGATCCGCAGGTCGTCGAGGGCGAAGGCGGTGTAGGAGGCGCCGTGGCCGAAGGGGAACAGCGGGGTCGGGTCGAGGTTGCTGATGCCGTGGCTGTCGGCGCCGAGCGGCGGCTGCAGGTAGGTGCCCGGCTGGCCGCCGTGGCCGCGCGGGATCTGCACCGGCAGCCGGCCCGACGGCTGGACCCGTCCGGACAGCACGCCGGCGATGGCCGCGCCGCCCTCCTCGCCGGGCATGAACGCCTGCACGAGCCCGGCGGCGGCGGCGTGCACCTCGCCCAGCGCGTACGGCCGCCCGGACACGACCACCACGACGACCGGCGTCCCCGTGGCGGCCAGCTCGGTGACCAGGTCCTCCTGCACGCCGGGCAGCCGCAGGTCGTCGGCGTCGCAGCCCTCCCCCGACGTGCCGTGCCCGAACAGCCCGGCGAGGTCGCCGACGGCCACCACGCACAGGTCGGCCTCGCGGGCGGCGGCGGCCGCGGCGGCGAAGCCGGAGCGGTCGCCGCCCTGCACGTCGCAGCCCCGCTCGTGGACGATCTCGGCGCCGGGCAGCTCGGCGCGCAGCGCGTCGAGCAGGCTCGGGGCCTCGACGCCGAGCCCGAGGCCGGGGTGGCGGGGCAGCACGTGGTTGGGGAAGGCGTAGCAGCCCATGAACGTGCGCGGCTCGTCGGCGCAGGGCCCGACGACGGCCACCCGGCGCGGCGCGGCCCGGCCCTCGTCCAGCAGGGGCAGCGCGCTGCCCGCGTCGAGCAGCACGATCGAGCGCTCGGCCAGCTCGCGGGCCAGCTCCCGGTTGCCCGGCCCGTCCAGGTCCACGGTGCCGGCCCCGGCCACGGACAGCTCCGGCGTCCAGCCGGCGTCGAGCAGCCCGAGCTGCGCCTTCTGGGTGAGCAGCCGGCGCGCGGCGCGGTCGATCAGCTCCTCGGGCAGCTCGCCGCCGCGCACCCGCTCGGCCAGCCGCTGGCTGAAGCCGAGGGTGTCGGGCAGCTCGACGTCGATGCCGGCGGCCAGGGCGAGCGCGCCGGCCTCCTCGGCGTCCGCGGCCACCTGATGCATGGTGGCGAGGAACGGGACCGCCCAGTAGTCGGAGACGACGGTGCCGGTGAAGCCCCACTCGTCGCGCAGCACCTCGGTGAGCAGCCAGGGGTCGGCCCCGGCGGGCACGCCGTCCACGTCGGAGTAGGAGTTCATGACCGAGCGGGCCCCGCCGAGCGCGATCGCGGTCTCGAACGGCGGCAGGATCATGTCCATCAGCTCGCGCCGGCCCATCGGCACCGGGCCGTGGTTGCGGGCCGCGCGGGAGGCCGAGTAGCCGGCGAAGTGCTTGAGCGTGGCGATGACGCCGGCGCTCTCCAGGCCGCGCACGTAGGCGGCGCCGAGCATGGAGACGAGGTAGGGGTCCTCGCCCATCGTCTCCTCGACCCGCCCCCACCGGTAGTCGCGCACCACGTCGAGGACCGGTGACAGGCCCTGGTGGACGCCGACCGCGGCCATGTCGCGGCCGATCGCCGCGGCCATCCGCTCGACGAGCTCCGGGTCGAACGTCGCGCCCCACGCGATGGCGGCCGGGTAGACGGTCGCGCCGTACGCGGTGAACCCGGTCAGGCATTCCTCGTGCACGATGGCCGGGATGCCGAGCCGCGAGGCCGCGATCACCTGGCGCTGCAACCTGATCACCTCGGCGGCGCCCTCCTGGGGCGTGACGGGCGCGCTGCCGTGCACCCGGGTCAGGTGGCCGAGGCCGTGCCGGATCGCCTCGGCGAACGGGACGGTGCCGGAGGCGGCGAACACGTCCTGCATGGGGGCCACGTTGAGTGCGGCGTCATCGCCGGTGTCGTCAACGCCGTCAACCTGGTCGACACCGGCCGCCTGCTCGGCCTGCATGTCGTTGCCGATCCACCGGCTGCCGAGCTGGCCGATCTTCTCCTCAAGGGTCAGCTCCGCGAGGAGCGCCTCCACCCGGTCCGCCACGGGGAGGGCGGGGTCCTGCCACGGGCGGCTCGCGCCCACCTCGGGAGTTCGCTCCACGGCCGTCATCGGTGCTCCTTAAAGCCGAATATCAGCGTTAGTTTTTCGAAATGTTTCGACGCCGTCAGCGACCTCTGAGCGAGACCTCCTCGTCACCAGATGAGCAGCTAAGCGCCGCGCCAGCGTACTTTACTCGACCCCTGTTCGAATAGGGAGGCATCGCACAGCGGCGGTCTTGACAGGCACATTGCCGAAACCTAGATTGGCGTGCCACGCGGCATGTCGCAAATGTTTCGACAAGCTCACCTCGCATCCCTGGTTCAAGGGGACGCGCGCCCAACCCCCCCGGCGTTCGAGTACGGAGATCAGCGTGGAGACCAGGACAACTTCCCGCCGCACGTTCCTCAGCCTCTCCATGGGCGTTCCCCTGGGAGCCGCCCTGGCCGCCTGCGGCAGTTCCGGGCCCACCAAGCCCGGCACCGCCGCCAGCACCGGCGGTGGAGGGGGCGGCAAGAGCGCGACCTACTGGTACCTGTCCACGCAGCCGCAGGAGGGCGTGCGTACCAGGACCATGGAGCGCTTCAACAAGGCGAACCCCAACGGCACCATCGAGGGCACGACCTTCCAGAACGACGCTTTCAAGACGAAGATCAAGACCGCCATCGGCGCCGGCCAGGCCCCCACGCTGATCTGGGGCTGGGGCGGCGGCACGCTGCGCAGCTACGTGCAGGCCGGCCAGGTCGACGATCTCACGCCGTTCTTCGAGCAGAACCAGCAGCTGAAGGACCGGCTCTTCCCCTCCTCGTTCGGCGCGGCCACGATCGACGGCAAGATCTACGCGATGCCGTGCGAGACCATGCAGCCGATCGTCCTCTACTACGACAAGCGGGCCTTCGAGAAGATCGGCGCGCAGCCGCCCCAGACGTGGGGCGACATCATGGACCTGGTGCCGAAGTTCAACGCCAAGGGCATCGCGCCGTTCTCGCTGGGCGGCCAGTCGCGCTGGACGAACATGATGTGGCTGGAGTTCCTCTTCGACCGCATCGCCGGCCCCGAGGTCTTCCAGGCCGTCTTCGACGGCGAGAAGGACGCCTGGTCGCACCCCGCCGCCCTCGACGCCCTGACCAAGATGCAGGAGCTGATCAAGGCCAACGGCTTCATCAAGGGCTTCTCCTCGATCACCGCCGACTCCAACGCCGACCAGGCCCTCCTCTACACCGGCAAGGCCGCGATGATGCTGCACGGCGGCTGGACGTACGGCAGCATGAAGACCGACGGCGGCGACTTCGTCTCCGGCGGCAACCTCGGCTACATGAACTTCCCGCCGGTCGACGGCGGCAAGGGCGACCCCGGCAACACCGTCGGCAACCCCGGCCAGTACATGTCGATCTCCTCCAAGGCCACGCCGGAGCAGAAGGAGATCGCCAAGAAGTTCTTCGCCACCGAGCTGATGAGCGACGCCTCGGCCAAGGAGTGGGTGGGCACCGGCGCGGTGCCGATCGTCAAGGGCGCCGACTCGATGTTCACCTCCTCGCCGGACGCGGAGTTCCTCAAGTTCGTCTACGGCATCGCGGTCAACGCCAAGTCCTTCGCGCAGTCCTGGGACCAGGCGCTCAGCCCGACAGCGGCCGAGGTGCTGCTGGACAACATCGCCAAGCTGTTCCAGCTGTCGATCTCGCCGCAGCAGTTCACCTCGAACATGAACGCGGTCATCGGCAAGTGAGCGTCATCCCCCTCCCGTCCGGGCGGAACGTTCCCCCGGCCGCCTCGTCCGGCGGCCGGGGGGCCTCGGCGCTCCCCTGGCTCGCGGTCCCGGCCCTGGTGTTCTTCGTCGGCTTCGGCGTGATCCCGCTCATCGGGGTGCTCCTGCTCAGCTTCACCTCGTGGGACGGGCTCGGCGACATCAACGTCACGGGCTTCGACAGCTGGCGGGCGGTGCTGGCCGACCCCGGGCTGCCGCACGCGCTCTGGGTGACGTTCCTGGTGATGGCCCTGTCGTGGCTGGTGCAGACGCCCGCGAGCATCCTCATCGGCGTGTTCCTCGCCGGGCAGCAGCGCTACCGCGCGGTGCTCGCGGTGTTGTACTTCATCCCGCTGCTGCTCAGCTCGGCGGCCATCGCGATCACCTACAAGGCGCTGCTCGACCCCAACTTCGGGCTCGGCGCCGGGCTGCAGATCGACCTGCTGGTGCAGGACTGGCTCGGCGAGCCCGCCCTGGCGATGGGCGTGATCATCTTCGTGGTGTCGTGGCAGTTCATCCCGTTCCACTCGCTGATCTACCAGGGCGGCGTGCGCCAGATCCCCCGGTCGATGTACGAGGCGGCCGAGCTGGACGGCGCCGGCCGGGTGCGCAAGTTCTTCAGCATCACGCTGCCGCAGCTCAAGTACACGATCATCACGTCCTCGACGCTCATGGTCGTCGGCTCGCTGACGTTCTTCGACCTGATCTTCGTGCTGACCGCGGGCGGTCCCGGCGACGCCACCCGGGTCCTCGCCATCGACATGTACAAGCGCGGTTTCCAGGCCAACCTCATGGGCCCGGCCAGCGCGATCGCCTGCATCCTGGTTCTGGTGGGCCTGGTCCTGGCGCTCCTGCTGCGCCGGCTCGGCGGCCGGGACGCGAGCGCCAGCCAGCTGGAAGGGGCCTGACATGGCGACGACGCTGACCAAGGAGCCGTCGCGGACCGCGGCCCAGCACGCCCGCCCGCCCCGGCGCCGCCTCGGGGATCGGCCCAACTGGCTGGGCGGCGCGATCAGCTGGATCTGGCTGCTCGTCGTGATCGTGCCGATCTACTGGATCGTCATCACGAGCTTCAAGTCGCAGAGCAACTACTACGCCGAGAACCCGTTCGCGCCGCCGGCCGAGCCCACCCTCGCCAACTACGAGCTCGTCATCGAGTCGGGCTTCATCCGCTACTTCGTCAACAGCCTGGTGGTGGCGATCGGGGCGGTGGCGCCGGCGGTCGCGGTGTCGTTCATGGCGGCGTACGCGATCGTGCGCGGCGGCGGCAGCCGTTTCCTGCGCTCCACGAACTCGCTGTTCCTCATGGGGCTGGCCATCCCGCTCCAGGCCACGGTCATCCCGATCTACCTGATCATCATCAGGCTGCACCTGTACGACACGCTGCTGGCGCTGATCCTGCCGTCGATCGCGTTCGCGATCCCGCTGTCGGTGCTGGTCCTGTCGAACTTCATCAGGGACGTGCCCAAGGAGCTGTTCGAGTCGATGCGGCTGGACGGCGCCAGCGAGTGGGGCACGCTGTGGCACCTGGCGCTCCCGCTGACCCGCCCTGCCGTGGTGACGGTGACCATCTACAACGCGCTCGCCATCTGGAACGGCTTCCTGCTGCCGCTGATCCTGACGCAGAGCCCGGAGCAGCGCACGCTGCCGCTGGCCTTGGCGAGCTTCCAGGGCCAGTACAGCATCAACGTGCCAGCGGTGCTCGCCGCGGTCGTGCTGACCACGCTGCCCATCCTCGTCCTGTACGTGCTGGGCCGCCGCCAGCTCCTCGCGGGCCTGACCGCGGGGTTCAGCAAGTAACTTGGGCGCGTGACCCACGACGAGATCACCCGATGGCTCGCCGGGCGGGCGGTCCCGCTCGACGAGCCGGCCCCGTTCCGGGCCGCGCTGGAGGGGGTGCGGCTGGTCGGGCTGGGCGAGGCCACGCACGGCAGCGCCGAGTTCTTCTCCCTGCGCCGGCGGCTGACCGAGCTGCTGGTGCGGGAGCTCGGCTTCACCACCCTCGCGATCGAGGCCAGCGCGGCGGCGGCCCGGGCCGTGGACGACCACGTGCGCACGGGCCGCGGTGACGCCGGGCAGGTGGTCGCCGGGCTGGGCTTCTGGACGCTGGACACCGCCGAGATGCTGGCCGTGGTCGAGTGGCTGCGTGAGCACAACCGCACCGCCGAGCGGCCCGTACGGTTCGTCGGCGTCGATCCGCAGCACCCGGACGCGGCGCTGCGGCTCCTGCGCGAGCACCTGGGAGAGGCGGCGGACGAGCTGCTCGGCCCCCTGGAGGTGCTGGCCCGGTCACGGTGGGGGCGGGACGAGCCACTGGGCCCCGAGGTCGAGACCGCGGCACGGCGGCTGGCTGATCACGTGATCGCGGAGGGCCTCGACGAGGTCCGCGAGGCAGCCCGCGTCGTCCGTCAGGCCGCCGAGCTGTCGTGCCGTCCCTTCACGCACACCGACCCCGAGCTGACCCTGGGCGCGGCCCGCGACCGCCACATGGCCGGGAACGCGAGCCTGCTGCTCGCCGAGCCCGGCGCGAAGGTCGTGCTGTGGGCGCACAACGGCCACATCGGCAAGGGCCGCATCGGCGGGGCCGCCACCATGGGACGCCACCTCGCCGACGCGCACGGCGCGGCCTACTACGCCCTGGGCGCCCTCTTCGGCTCCGGCGAGTTCCGCGCCGTCCCCAAGTCCCGGCTGCGCCGCCGGCCCCGCTTCCTCCGGTTCGGCGCTCCTCCGCCGGAGGACCGGCTGCCGACGCGGACGTTCCGGGTGCCGCCCGCGACGACGCCGCTCGCCGTGGAGACGCGGCTGGCCGCCGCCTGCGCCGCCGACCACGTCGTGGACCTGCGCGGCGGGGAGCGGCCGGCGGCCGTGGCGGAGTGGCTGGCGGGCACCGCGCACTTCCGGTCGTTCGGCGCGGTCGCCGGCCGGCTCACCGCCTCGCTGGCGTTCAAGCCCGTGGTCCTTGGCGGGGAGTTCGACGGCCTGGCCTTCGTCCACACCGCCACCGCCTCCACCCCGCTGCCGTAGCTCACCGGTAGGCGGCGGCCTGGAGGCCGTAGAGGTCGGCGTAGAGGCCGCCCCTGGCCATGAGCGCGTCGTGGTCGCCCTGCTCGACGACCTTGCCGTGCTCCAGCACGTAGATGCGGTCGGCGAGGCGGACGCTGGCCAGTCGGTGGGTGATGAGCAGCACCGTGCGGCCGTCGGCGTGAGTGCGGATGCGCTCGAACAGCGCGTGCTCGGCGCGGGCGTCGAGCGCGGCGGTGGGCTCGTCGCAGATGAGCAGGTCGGCGTCGCGGTGGAAGCCGCGGGCCACGGCGATGCGCTGCCACTGACCGCCGGACAGCTCGTGGCCGTCCTTGAACCGGCGGTCCAGCAGGGTGCGGTAGCCGTGCGGCAGCCCGGCGATCACCTCGTCGGCCCCGGCCACCGTCGCCGCCGAGTGCAGGGCCCGCTCGCCCTTGTCGGTGCCCATCGTGATGTTGTAGCGGGCGGTGAGCGGCCAGCGGGTGTGGTCCTGGGCGATGACGGCGGTGCGGGCGCGCAGGGCCTCCGGGTCGACCTCGCGCAGGTCGGTGTCGTCCCAGCGGACGGTCCCCGTGTCGGGCTCGTACAGGCCGGCGAGGATCTTGGACAGGGTGGTCTTTCCCGAGCCGTTCTCGCCGACGAACGCGACGATCTCGCCCCGCTTGATCTCGACCGACACCCCGCGCAGCGCCGGCTCCTCCGCGCCGGGGTAGGTGAAGGTCAGGTCGTCGGCGGCGATGCGGTCGAAGCCCTCGGGGGCCGGTCGCGGGCGGGGCGGGACCAGGCGCCCTTCGGCGTCGGCGCAGAAGCGCAGGAAGTCGGTGAAGTAGAGGCCCTGCTCGTACAGCGTGTTGGTGGTGAACAGCAGGCCGGACAGCGAGCTCTGGGCCGACCTGATGGCGAGGACGGCGGTGCCCGCCACGGCCAGCGGGATCGCCCCGACCGCGAGCAGCACGCCGAGCGCGACGTAGACCAGGGCGCTGCCGAGGCCGCCGAGCGCCTGCCCGGTCAGCCGGGTGAGGGTCTGCCGCCTGACCAGCTTGAGCATCTCCTCCTGCTCGGCCCGCGCCACCCGGTCGTAGACGCGCAGCAGGAAGGGGCGCATGGTGAAGGCGCGGACCTCGGCCGCGCAGTCGCGGTCGGCCAGCAGGCGGCTGATGATGTACTTGCGCCGGCGGGCCGGGACGAGCCCGTTGACCGTGGTGTAGCGCTGACGGGCGGCGCGGATCGCGGCCCAGGCGTCGGGCAGCACGGCCAGCGGGAGCAGCGGCAGCAGCACCGGGTGCAGCACGCCGAGCACGCCCGCCGCCGCCGCGATGCCGACGAGCGAGGTGACGACGTCGACGGCGGAGGAGACGACGACGCCGACGGTGTTCACGCCGTAGCCCTCGGCGCGTTCGAGCGCGTCGTGGAACTCGGGGTCGTCGTAGGCGATCAGCTCGACCTTGCTGGTCAGCCCGTACAGCCGCGTCTCGGCGGCCCGTTCGAGCTGCGGGCCGAGCCGCGCCTCGGCCCACCCGGCGCCCGCCTGGAGCAGCGCGCGGGCCACGGCCGCCGCCCCGACCAGGGCCAGGCTGGGCAGGGCGGCCAGCACCCGGTCCGGGGTCGGGCCCTCGCTGAGCAGCGCGGTGAGCGCGCCCGTGGTGGCCAGCAGCCCGAACGCGGTGACGATCCCGCCGAGCAGGCTGAGCGAGACGGTGGACACGGTGTCGCGGGGGCTGGCGGACCAGGCCAGGCGCAGCGCCTCGGCGATGAGCGAGGGCAGCCGCCTCGCCATGGTCAGGAAGCCGACCGCGGCCATGGTGTCGTGGTGGGCGTAGTAGGTGGAGGGCGTGATCTCGCCGAGTTCGAGATCCGGTTCGGGCGCAGGCCGGTGGCTGGGTTCGGGGGGATCTTCGGGCATGGGGTGAGTGTGCCCGTCCGGACCGACAGACTCGCCTCCGGTGAAGGTCATAACACTGTGATAGGGGCAATCTGACAGGTGCCGAGGCGCGGGAGCGCGCATACCGTGACAGCCACCCCCACCCCTCGGAGGACCCCCATGCCCCGACGCTTACGTCACGTGCTCTCCCTCGTCCTCGGTCTCGCCCTGCTCGCGGTCGCCACCCCGGCCCGCGCGACCGCCCTGGTCACGGTGCTCCGGTACGACTCCAGCCGGGCGGCCGAGTTCGTCTCGGCCGTGGACCAGGCCGCCGCGATCTGGAACTCCAGCGTGTCGAACGTGCGCCTGGTCAAGGGCACGCCCGCGCACTTCACCGTGATCGCCGACAACGGCTGGCCCCGCGCCCTGCCGACCAGCCTCGGCCGCGGCACGGTCTGGATGGGCCGCGAGGCCACCTCCCAGGGCTATAACCCGGTCCGCATCGCCGCCCACGAGATCGGCCACATCCTCGGCCTGCCCGACCGGCGCACCGGCCTGTGCACCGATCTGATGTCGGGCTCCAGCGCGCCCACGAGCTGCACCAACGCGAACCCGAGCGCCGCCGAACGGGCGGCGGTGGACCGGGCCTTCGCCGGCACCGCCGCGCCGCTCGTCGAGTTCGACCGGCTGCACGAGTTCGGCCGGTAGCACGCCGGCCGCTGAGCCCTCACCCGCAGCGGTAGCCGTCCGGCAGGCGCGTGTCGCCGGCCGGGCGGCTGCCCTGGAAGCCGAAGGACGTGCTCGCGCCCGGCCCCAGCGACCCGTTGTGCGCGGCGTTCCTGGCGGTGACGCTCTGCCCGCTCGCCGTCAGGGTGGCGTTCCACGAGCCGGTCAGCTGGTGGCCGGCGGGCAGCGTGAACGTCACGGCCCAGCCGGTGAGCGCGCTCGTGCCGGTGTTGGTGACGGTGACCTGGACGACGTACCCGTTGCCCCACTGGCTCTGCGTGCTCGCCGTGACCGAGCAGCCGCCCGTCCCTCCGTCGGGGCGGGTGGTCACGGCGACCGTGGCCGAGCGGGGCGAACGGTTGCCCGCCGCGTCCTTGGCGTAGACGGCGAACGTGTACGCGGTGTTCGCGGCGAGCCCGCTCACCGTCGCGGCGGGCGTGGCGGAGGAGGCCACGGCCGTCTCGCCCGAGCCCGTCACCCGGACCACGTCGTAGCCGGTCACGCCCACGTCGTCGGTGGCGGCGGCCCAGGTCAGCCGGACCGACGACGAGGTGACGTCGCCGGCCGACGGCGTGCCGGGGGCGGTGGGCGGCGTGGTGTCGCCGGGCGAGCCGTCGTAGGTCAGGCCGAACCCGTACGGGAACAGCGGCGTCTTGCCGTCGCCGTCGTTGATCGGCTGCTGGGAGGCGCTGCTCATCCAGGTCACGGGCAGCTTCCCGGTGGGCTTGACCGCGCCGAACAGCACGTCGGCCACCCCCTGGCCCTCGGTGCCCGGCAGCCAGGCGGCGACCAGCGCGTTCCAGCCGGGGAGCTGGGCGGCGACGTCCAGCGGCCGGCCGCTGACCAGCACGACCACGACCGGGACGCCGGAGGCGCGCAGGGTGGCGAGCGTGGCGAGGTCGGTGCTGTCGAGGCCCAGGGAGCCGGGCCGGTCGCCCTCGCCCTCCGCATACGGCGTCTCGCCCACGACCGCGACCGCCACCCGGTAGGAGCCGTCGATGCCGCCGCCGTCGCGGCTGTAGGTGACGGTCGTGCCGGAGCCGGCGGCGTTCCTGATGCCCTGGAGGATGGTGGTGCCGGGGGTGATCGCGCCGGCCGAGCCCTGCCAGGAGATCGTCCAGCCGCCGCTCTGCAGCCCGATGTCGTCGGCGCTCCTGCCGGCCACGAAGATCTTGCCGCCGGGCGCGAGCGGCAGCACGTTCCCGCTGTTCTTCAGCACGACCTGCGACTTCGCGACCGCCTCGCGGGCGATGGCGCGGTGCGCGGAGGAGCCGACGGTCGCGGTGTAGGAGCGGTCGGTGAGCGGCTTCTCGAACAGGCCGAGCTCGAACTTCTTGGTGAGGATGCGGCGGACCGCGTCGTCGATCCGCGCGGTGCTCACCCGGCCGGCCTGGACCTCGGCCCGCAGCAGGTCGATGAACTGCCGCCACGAGGTCGGCGCCATCACCATGTCGATGCCGGCGTTGACGGCGGCGCGCACGTCGGAGGCGGAGGCGCCGGGCGCGCCGTCGATCTGGTCGATGCCGTTCCAGTCGGAGACGACGAAGCCGGTGAAGCCCAGCTCGCCCTTGAGCACGGTCGAGACGAGGTACTGGTGGCCGTGCAGCTTGGCGCCGTTCCAGCTGCTGAAGGAGATCATCACCGAGCCGACGCCCTTCTCGACGGCGGCCCGGAACGGCGGCAGGTGGATGGCCCGCAGCTCGGCCTCGGAGAGCTGGGTGTCGCCCTGGTCGACGCCGCCGGTGGTGCCGCCGTCGCCGACGTAGTGCTTGGCGGTGGCGAGGACGGAGGCGGGGCCGTTCAGCGCCGAGCCCTGGAGGCCGGTGATGAACGTGGTCATCTCGGACGGCAGGGCGGGGGTCTCGCCGAACGACTCGTACGTGCGGCCCCACCGGTCGTTGCGCGCCACGCAGAGGCAGGGCGCGAAGTTCCAGTCCACGCCGGTGCCGGAGACCTCCTCGGCCACCGCCCGGCCGATGCGCTGCACCAGCGCGGGGTCGCGGGCGGCGCCGAGGCCGATGTTGTGCGGGAAGATCGTGGCGCCCACGACGTTGTTGTGGCCGTGCACGGCGTCCACGCCGTACAGGATGGGGACGCCGAGCGGGGTGGCGAGGGCGGCGTTCTGGAATCTGTCGTACATGTCGGCCCAGGACGTGGCCGTGTTCGGCGAGGGCGCGGACCCGCCGCCGGACAGCACCGAGCCGAGCCGGTAGGAGGTGACGTCGGCGGCGCTCACAGAGCCGCGCTCGGCCTGCGTCATCTGCCCGATCTTGTCATCCAGCGACATCCGGGACATCAGGTCGCTCACCCGGGTCGGCACCGGCAGCGTCGGATCCTGGTACGGCAGCGCCGCCACCGCGTACGCCCGCGGCCCGCCGGCCGGCGTGCCCGGCACGTTCAGCGTCGCGAGCGCGAGCAGCGTCACCGCCACCCCCGCCGCCCACTTCCCGATCCTGCTTCTCATGACCCTCCACCCCTGGCTGCCGGCACGGTTTGGGAGCGCTCCCAAGCGCACTGTAGGTCACCGGCACCAGCGCGCCCATCCACGCCGCCCGCCCCTCCCCCGGCACCAGCGCGAACGCCCTGGAGTAGGTGAAACTTTCACCTACGGCACCAAGGGAAAACCCCCGCCCGGCGCAAGGCCGGACGGGGGTTTCGCAGGGGTTGACCGAGATCAGCCGGTGAAGCCGACCATCGAGTAGTCGTAGGACTTGTAGCCCTTCGCGCCCCAGTTGGCGAGGGTCTTCTTCGCCGCCTGGATGTCGGGACGCTGGTACAGCGGAATCGTGTGCACCATGTCCCAGATGAGCTTGTCCGCGGCGTTGGCCTTGACGATGGCCTGCTCCGGGTCGAGCTCGCTCACGGCCGCCTCGATGGCCTCGTCCAGGGCCGGGTCGCTACCCTTGGGGAAGTTGCTCTCGGAGCCGGTCTTGTAGATCTGGGACAGGCCGCCGATGGGCAGCGGCGTGCCGATCCAGGAGAACGGCACCAGGTCGAAGTCGCCCTTGATGACGTAGTCCACGAAGAACTTGTCGACCGGGACCGGGCGGATGTTGACCTTGACCCCGGCCTCCTTGAGCATGGCCTGGGTCAGCTCACCCTCGGTCTGCGCGACCGGGGTGCCCGTCGGGATGACGAAGCTGAGTTCGAGCTCCTTGCCGTCCTTCTTGCGGTACTCGCCCTCCTGCTTCCAGCCGGCCTGGTCGAGGAGCTGCTTGGCCTTCTCCAGGTTGTACTTGCCGAGGTCGCCGGAGTTGTCGACGTAGCCCTTGTGGTTGTTCATGAAGACGTGGTTGCCGAGCGTCTGCAGCGGCCAGTCCATGTCCTTGAGGTCGGACTGCGTGATCACGTCACGGTTGATGCCGTACGCGATGGCCTGGCGGACGGTCTTGTCCTTCAGGTTCGCGCTGACGTTGTTGACCGTGATGTGCCGCCAGTTCGGGCTGAGCGCCTTGCGGATGTCCACGTTCGGGACCTCCTTGGCGCGCTTCAGCTCGGCCGGGGCGCCGGACGGGATCTCGACGCCGTCGAGCTCGCCGTTCGCGAAGGCGTTGACCTGCGCCTCCGGCGACTCGATGCCACGGAAGATGATCTTGTCGAGCTTGGCCTTCTTGCCCCACCAGTTGTCGTCACGCACCAGCGTGAGCGTCTTGGTGCCCTCGTCGATCTTCTCGACCTTGAACGGGCCCGCGGTGACGGGGATCTTGCCCTTGTAGTCGTTCTCGTACTTGTCCGCGTCCAGGATGTGCTTGGCCGGGTACAGGTGCGGCGAGCGCGAGTACAGGCCCATCCACTCGGGGTACGGCTTGGTGAAGGTCACGACGGCGACCTTGTCCGTGTCGCCCTTGGTGACCGACTCGATCCGGTCCCAGCCGTCGGTGGAGGCCGGCTTGTACTTCTTGTCCTTGCCGCTGTTGACCTTCCAGGCGGCCTCGAAGTCCTCCCAGGTGATCGGCGTGCCGTCCGACCACTTCGCCTTGTCGTTGATCGTGTACGTGACGACGTGCTTGTCGGCGCTCAGCTCGTTCTTGACGTCGGAGAGGTAGTCCGGGTTGGCCGACCACTGCGCCTGCTCGTCGAACACGATCGGCTGCGGCATGATCACGTCGAGCATGTCCGCCGTGTCGGCCTGGTTGCCGTCCACGTGGTTGCCGTTCCACTGCTGCGGCCACTGGCCGACGGCCAGGGTCAGCGTGCCGCCGTCCTTGACCTGCTCGTACGGCACCGCGTTGATGCTGATGGCCGGAGTCTGCGACATCTGCTCCTGAGCCTGCTGCGTCTGCTCGGCGCTCGGCTTCTTGGCTTCGCCGCCACCACCGCCACAAGCCGCGACGGCCAGGGCCAGAACCGCGATCCCCGCGGTCGCCCGGTAACGAACCTTCACTTTTCCTCCTGATCGTCCGAGGCCGTGATGACCTCGATCTCCTCCGCGTAGTGGCAGGCGGCGCCGTGGTCCACGGCGCCGGCCAGCCGAGCAACCGAGGGCTCTTCGTCCACACACCGCTGCCGCTCCGCCTCGTTGAGCTGGGTGGCGAACTTGGGACAGCGGGTGCGGAACCGGCAACCCGTGGGCGGGTTCGCCGGGCTGGGCAGGTCGCCTTCGAGCAGGATCCGCTTCCGGGTGCGTTCCATCTCGGGGTCCGGAAGCGGGATCGCCGACAGCAGCGCCTGCGTGTAGGGATGCGCGGGGCGGTCGTAGACCTCCTCGACCGTGCCGATCTCGGCGATCTTGCCGAGGTACATCACGGCCACCCGGTCGGCCAGGTGCCTGACCACGGCCAGGTCGTGGGCGACGAAGAGGTACGACAACCCCAGGGTGTTCTTCAGCTCCTCCAGCAGGTTGATCACACCCGCCTGGATGGAGACGTCGAGTGCCGAGACCGGCTCGTCCAGGACGAGCAGCTTCGGCTCCAGCGCGAGCGCGCGGGCGATGCCGATGCGCTGGCGCTGACCTCCTGAGAACTGGCTCGGGTAGCGCTCGGCGTGCTCGGGCGACAGCCCGACCAGCTCCAGCAGCTCCGCGACCCGGGCCCGCACGTCCTTGCGGCCGTGGGCGCGCAGCGGCTCGGCGATGATGTCCTGAACCGGCATGCGCGGGTCGAGCGCGGCCATCGGGTCCTGGAAGACGATCTGCACGTCGCGGCGGAGCGCCCGGCGCATGGCCTTGTCGATCTTGGCGCTGTCCTTGCCGAGCACGACCACCCGGCCGCCCTCCGGCGGCGCGAGCTGCATGATCTGCTGCAGCGTGGTGGTCTTGCCGCAGCCCGACTCGCCGACCAGGGCCAGCGTCTCGCCCTCGGCGATGTCGAGGGTGATGCCGTCCACGGCGTAGACCGTTCCGACCCGGCGCTTGAACACCGCGCCCTTCATGAGCGGGTAGTGCCGGATCATGTCGTCCAGCTCCAGGACCGTCGCGCGCTCGGCGCGCGGCACCCGGACCACCTCGCTCGGCGGGATCACCGGCACGGGGAACACGTCGGCGCCGGTCAGGCCCTTGTGCTCGATCTCGTGGGAGCGGATGCAGGCCACGCTGCGCCCGCCGCCGGGCCCGAACGGGATGAGCGGCGGCTCCTCGTCGTCGCACATGTCCACCCGCATGGGGCAGCGCGGCGCGAACGGGCAGCCGGGCGGCAGCGACGACGGCGAGGGCGGGTTGCCCTCGATCGGCACCAGCGGCCCCTCCTCGCCGTCGATCCGCGGGATCGAGGCGAGCAGGCCCATCGTGTACGGCATGCGCGGCCGGTAGTAGAGATCGTCCACCGGCCCCTGCTCGACCGGCCGGCCCGCGTACATGACGAGCACCCGGTCGGCCATGCCGGCGATGACGCCGAGGTCGTGGGTGATCATCACGATGCCGGCGCCGGTCTCCTGCTGCGCGGTCTTCAGCACCTCCAGCACCTGGGCCTGGATGGTGACGTCGAGCGCGGTGGTCGGCTCGTCGCAGATGAGCAGGTCGGGGTCGTTGGCGATGGCCATGGCGATCATCGCGCGCTGCCGCATGCCGCCCGAGAACTCGTGCGGGAACGACTTGGCCCGCACGTCCGGGTGCGGGATGCCGACCAGGTCGAGCAGCTCGACGGCCCGCTTGGCGGCCTTGTCCTTCGGCATCCGCTGGTGGATGCGCACGGCCTCGGCGATCTGGTCGCCGATCGTGTAGACGGGCGTGAACGCCGACAGCGGGTCCTGGAAGATCATGCTGATGGACTTGCCGCGGATCTTGACCAGCTCGTCGTCGTCCATGCCGAGCAGCTCGCGGCCGTGCAGCTTGGCCGAGCCGCTGACGACGGCGTTCGGCGGGAGCAGGCCCATGACCGCGAGCGAGGTCACGGACTTGCCGGAGCCGGACTCGCCGACGATGCCGAGCACCTCGCCGCGCTCGACCTCGTACGACACCCCGCGCACGGCCTGGACGCCGCCGGGGAAGGTGACGGTGAGGTCCTTGACCTCCAAGATGCTCACGAGTTGCTCCCGGGGTCGAGGGCGTCGCGCAGGCCGTCGCCGATGAGGTTCACGCTGAGCACGAGGAGCACCAGCGCGCCCGCCGGGAAGGCGAACAGCCAGGGGTAGCCGGTGGCGTTGCCGGAGCCGGCGGCGATCAGCGTGCCGAGCGAGACGTCCGGTGGCTGGATGCCGAAGCCGAAGAAGGACAGCGCCGCCTCACCGATGATCGCCGAGGAGACGTTGAGCGTCGCGTCGATGATCAGCAGGGAGGACAGGTTGGGCACGATGTGCCGGAAGATGATCTTCCAGCGCGGGATGCCCATGTAGACGGCGGCCAGGACGTACTCGCGCTCGCGCAGCGAGATCGTCATGCTCCGGACCACCCGGGAGGTGATCATCCAGGAGAACGCCGCGAGCAGCACGACGAACCAGAGCCACGAGGAGCCCGACTTGAGGCGCGGCGAGATGATGGCGATGATCAGGAAGCTGGGCAGGACGAGGAGCAGGTCCACGCCCCACATGAGGATCCGATCCGCCCATCCACCGAAATATCCGGCGAACGCGCCGACGATCGCGGCCAGCCCGGTCGAGATCAGCGCCACCAGGAGGCCGATCACGATCGACTTCTGCATGCCGCGCAGCGTGATCGCGTACATGTCCTGGCCGATCGAGGTGGTGCCCCACCAGTGGTCGCCGTCGGGCGGCGACAGGAAGGCCAGGAAGTCCTTCTCCGTCCAGGCGTACGCGCCGAAGTACGGGCCGATGTAGGCGACCAGCACCAGCAGCAGCAGGGCGATGGAGCCGTAGCGGGCCTGCCGGTTGGCCACCAGCCGCCGCAGGACGACCTTGGTACGCATCTCAGCTCACCCGCACCCTCGGGTCGAGCGCCGCCACCAGCAGGTCCGACAGGAAGGCGGCGAACAGGACACAGATCGCGGTGAAGAAGGTCACCGCGGCGACGGAGTTGACGTCCTGGGCGTTGATCGAGTCGACCAGCCAGGCGCCCATGCCGTGCCAGGCGAAGATCTTCTCGGTGAAGGTCGCTCCCGTGAACATCGTCCCGAACGCGAACGCGAAGTACGTCGCGGACGGGATCAGCGCGGTCCGCAGCGCGTGCTTGGTGAGCGCCGTCCTACGGCGCAGGCCCTTGGCCCGCGCGGTGCGGACGAAGTCCTGGCCGAGCACGTCGAGCATCATGTTGCGCTGGATGCGGCTGTAGAAGGCGATCGAGCCGAGGCTCAGCGAGATCGTCGGCAGGATCAGGTGGTTCAGCCGGTTGAGGAACTGGTCCCAGCCCGACAGCTGCGGGTTGTACTCACCGGTGTACTCGATGAGCGTGAACCCGAGCCCGCGGTTCAGGTTGTACGTCGCGATCGCGAGCAGCGTCGCCAGCACGAAGACGGGGATCGCCAGCACCACGAACGAGGAGACGCCTATTAACCGGTCGGTGGCCTTGTACTGCTTGACCGCCGAGATGGCTCCCAGCCCGATGCCGATCGCGAAGCCGAGCAGCGTGCCGATCAGCAGCAGCCGGAGGCTGACGAAGATCCGCCGGCCCATCTCGTCGTTGACCGAGCCGCCGTTCCAGGTCTTGCCGAAGTCCCCCTGCACGACGCCCGTGGCCCAGGTCGCGTAGCGCTGGAGCACGGGAACCTTGTCGTTGAGGTTGTACATGTCGAGCGTGGCGTCGATCGTCGCTTCGGGGATCGGAGGCTGGCGGCCCTGGTACGCGGCCCGAGGGCTCATCGTGCTGGCGGCGAGCATGTACGCGAGACTGGCCGCCACGGCGACCAGGATCACGTTTATCGCCAACCTGCGTAGCAGGTACTTGCCCATTACTCTCCGTTCGCGCTGACGGGGGGCGCACCTCGGGGTGGAGAGGCGCCTCCGCAACGTAAAGCCGTCCGCGATCGGGAAATGACACTGACCGTGCAGACGGCGATCAAGGCGCAGAATATGGCCAAAAATATAACAGTCAGAAACTAGGTCACATAACGGTCAGATCACCAACAATAGATCGTGACAGTCCTTGGACACTCGCTCCACACCCCCTGTGACCTGCGGAAACGTCGGCCTTTTAGGCGCGCCAAAGGGCGTCCGGCATGAGTTGTGTCACAGAATCCGGACATGAATTGGCGGGCCGCCTAAGTGATCCACGTGAGGGCCCACGGCCGGCGATTGTGATCCCGCCCGTGCCGCCCTTCACGGGGCCCGGCTCCTCCCGTGGGCGGCGGGCCGTCCAGATAGGGTCTTTGGTCCCTACCTGGCATCCCAGGCGGGGCGGCACGATGGAGGGGTGATGTGTAACGCGATGGGCGGTTCCGGATGACGGCGGCACGCGATCTCAAGGAACTGTCCGAGGCCGAGGCCCTGCGACGGCTGGCGTCCGTGCCGTTCGGCCGGGTCGTCTTCACCCTGCACGCGCTCCCCGCGGTCCGCCCGGTGAACCACGTCGTGGCCGACGGCCGGGTGGTCATCCGCACCAACCCCGGCACGGTGCTGAGCAAGGAGGTCGCGCCCGCCGCGGCCGTGGTCGCGTTCGAGGCCGACGACCTGGACCCGTACGAGCGGGTGGGCTGGAGCGTGATCGTCACCGGCATCGCCCGTCCGGTGACCGACCCCCAGGAGGCGGAGCGGTTCAAGGAGCTGCTCCAGCCGTGGGTGCAGGGCGGCATGGACCAGGTGATCAGCATCCAGCCGGAGATCGTCAACGGCTTCGAGCTGGTCCCGCTCGACGACGCCTCCTGAGACGACGCCTCCTGAAGGCGCCCGCCCCGCCGTCGCGGCGGGGCCAAGGTCCCGCCCCCGGCGGGACGAAAGTCCCTGGCCGCGTGATCATCCCCGGTCAGAGGGTGGTAGCACCAACCGAACGCGATCAACGCGAAGAAGGTGCTCGCCCATGAGGCACAGGCCCATCGCCCTCGACCCCGCCGACGTGCAGATCAAGATCCGCGGCGGGGTCCGGCCCGGTGACGTCAGGCGCGCCAGGCAGACCGTCGCCGAGCTGTCCCGGCTCGCGCACGAGCCGGTGCTCGGCGCGAAGGTCACGCTCGCCGCCGCGCCCGGCCCCGAGGAGCGCCGCACGGCGGAGGCCGTGCTGGACGTCCAGGGACGGCTCATCAGGGCCAGGGCCGGCGCGGCCTCCACCCGCGCCGCCATCCACCTGCTCGGCGACCGGCTGCGTACGCGGCTGCTGGAGAGCACCCGCGACTGGGAGAACCGCCGGGGACGCCACCACCACGACAAGCCCCGGGCCGGCCGGAGCGCCGGGGAGCCGCGGATCGTCCGGGTCCTGTCGGCGGTGCGCGCCGTCCCGGACGAGGCGGTCGTGGAGATGGACCAGCTCGACCACGACTTCCTGCTCTTCGTCGACCCGGTGACCGGCGGGGACTGCCTCGTCCACCGGACCGGCGGCGGCTACCGGCTGGTGCGCCTCGATCCGCGGCCCGAGCTGCCGCCGCCGACCTGCGCGGCCGTCTCGGTCGCCACGGAGGCCGCGCCCCGCCTGAGCGTCGCGGCCGCCGTCGAGCGGCTGGAGCTGGGCGGCTTCCCGTACGTGTTCTTCGCGGACGCCGGCAGCGGCGCCGGCCAGGTGGTCCACCGCCGGGCGGACGGCGCGTACGGCCTGGTCACCACCCTGCACTGACCCCGGACAGCAGTGATGCCCGGCCCCTTCGAGGGGCCGGGCACCGGTGGGGCGGGGCGTCACTTGAGCCATTCGTGCTCGCGGACGATCCGCAGGTTGCCGAGACCGAGGGTCGCTCCGGCGTCGGCGAGGGCCAGGCCGGCCAGGACGATCGCGTAGACGATGTGCTCGTCCATGAACGGGTTGGTGGTGAGGGGCAGTTCGGCGGCCCACATCAGGGCCATCATCAGGGCGCCGGCGACGGCGGCGATCCGCGTGCCGACCCCGAGGACGAGCGCGGCGCCGACGCCGAGGAGGCCGAGCATGAACAGCCAGTCCACCCAGACCTGTCCGGCCAGCGCGGTGAACAGGCCGCCGAGGGCGTTCTCGCCGGTGCCCTTGAGGAAGCCGGTGGTGGGGCTGCCGCCGTTGATCCAGGCCTTGGCCGCCGGGGTGGCGAAGCCCCAGCCGAAGGTCTTGTCCAGGAAGGCCCAGAGGAAGACCCAGCCGAGGGCGACGCGGGCGGCGGCCCAGACGTACTGGACGGGGTTCTTGGCGGGGGTGTCGGTGGTGGCGACGATTTCGGGGTGGACGGTGCGGGGGTGGAAGATGGTCGCCATCGTGGGCTCCTCTGGGGGATCCGGCTTGCGGTCCGGTGTCGCTCTGACACCTCTATGACACCGTTTCCGCCGCCGGGATCGCAGAGCACTAGGGCCCGAAGCCCGCGGGACCTTGGGCAGGGACCTTGGTCACGCCGGCATCCACGTGCCGCCCGCGACGTCGATGGTGAGCCCGGTGAGCCAGGACGAGGCGTCGGAGGCCAGGAAGGCCGTCACGTGGGCCACGTCGAGCGGCGTGCCGAGCCGCCCGAGGGGGTGCCCGGCCAGCAGGCGCCGTACATGCTCCTCCGGCAGGCGTCCGGCCAGCCGCTCGGTCATGATCGTGGACGGCGACACGCAGTTGACCCGGACCCCGGCCGGGCCGAGCTCGTGGGCGAGCTGCCGGGTGAGCGCGATCACGCCGGCCTTCGCGGCCGTGTACGCGACCGAGGCCCCCGTCGGCAGGCGGGCGGCCAGCGACGCCATGGTGACGATCGAGCCGGCCCGGCGCTCGCGCATGCCCGGCAGGACGCTCTTGAGCACGAGGAACGTCGAGGTCAGGTTGGCGTCCAGGGTGGCGTGCCAGTCGTCCTCGCTCAGCCGGTCGAGCGGCACGGGCCGCCCGGTGCCGCCTCCGGCGAAGGCCGCCAGCACGTCCACCGGCCCGAGCCGCCGCTCGACCTCGGCACGCATGGCCTCGACGGCGGCGAAGTCGGTGCCGTCGGCGGGCACCCCGATGGCGGCGTCACCGAGGTCCTCGACGACGGCGGCGATGGCGGCGGGGTCGCGGCCGTTGACGGCGACGCGCACGCCCTGCTCGGCCAGGAGCCTGGCGGTGCCTCCGCCGATGCCGCCGGACCCGCCGGTGACCAGGGCCACCTTGCCCCTTAAATCCGGATAAATCACGATGCCTCCCCTTCCGACGGCGACGGCCAGGACTCCACCGTGTCCCGGAAGCGTGCGGCGGTCATCGGACGTGGGGAGACGACCGGCCTACTCCCGCCGTCGTACCCAGGGGCGTACCAGGGGGCGTCTCAACGCGAGCCGGCCGCCGCCTCAGGCAGCTTGTACGCCCGCCGTGCCGTACCGCCGAACACCTCGGCCCGCTCGCCCTCCGTCAGCCCCGCGCACAGCTCCTCGGCGGCCTCGGCCACCTGCGCGTACTCGGCGGCCAGCAGGCACACCGGCCAGTCGGAGCCGAACATCACCCGCTCCGGCCCGAACGCCTCCAGCACCACCTCCGCGTACGGCCGCAGGTCACCCACCCGCCAGCCCGCCCAGTCGGCCTCGGTCACCATCCCGGACAGCTTGCAGTACACGTTGGGCAGCGCGGCCAGCTCCCGTACCCGGCTCCGCCACGGCTCCAGCTCGCCCGAGGCGATCGGCGGCTTCGACAGATGGTCCAGCACGAACGTCAGCCCCGGGAGCGCCCGTACGGTGTCGATGGCGGCCGGAAGCTGGTGCGGCAGCGTGAGCAGGTCGTAGGCGAGCCCGGCGGCCTCGACGGCGGCGAGGCCCCGCCGCACGTCCGGCCGGTTGAGCCAGGCGGGGTCCGGCTCCGACTGCACCCCGTGCCGCACCCCCACCAGCCCCGGCGGCAGCGCGGCGAGCGTCCCGGCCACGTCGTCCGCGGTCAGGTCCACCCATCCGACCACCCCCGCCACCAGCTCCGACGCGGCGGCCAAGCCGAGGAACTCACGCGTCTCGTCCAGGTCGGCCAGCACCTGCACGAGCACCGTCCGGCTCACTCCCGCGGCGGCGGCGGGCCCGGCCAGGTCGTCGAGGGTGAACGTCCGCCGCACGGGGGCCATGGGCTCCGGGTCGAGCCAGCCGTGCGGACGGGCGGCCAGGTCCCATACGTGGTGATGTGCGTCGATGCGGTCCATGAGCGGCAACGTAACAGACATCCCATGTCTCGGCCAGAGTGGACGAGGCTTCCGCGAATCGGGACCTCTGCCCCCGGCATACATCCCATGTCCGCGTCAAAACAGAGGGCGTGATCACAAGGATCACGCCCTCTGGGGGCCGAGGCCCGGAAAAGTCCTGCGGCGACCGGAACGCTGAGGAAGACAGAGAGCGCGATCTGTGGAAGGTGGGCGTGGGCTGCGGCGGGAGTATCCGGAGCTGGCCGGGGAGCTGGGGCGGTTTCTGCGCCGGCACCCGTACGAGGACCTGGAGGCGCTGGTCGCGTACCTGCGGGCGGCTGACGCCGAAGGGCTGCGCGAGTCGGTCGACGGGTTGCGGCGTGAGTCGGGCGCCGATCCGCGGCGGGTGCGTGAGGTGATCGAGCACGGTGAGCGGGCTCTGCGGAACGGGCAGGCGGGCGCCGTGCGCGATGGGCTCCGCAGCGCGATCGAGCGGGTCGCCGAGGCGCTCGGAGGCTCCTCCGGCATCGTCGGCGACGATCTGGCCGAGCTCATGAGGCTGTACGCGCGTGCCTGCGCGGACGCACCCCCGCCGCCGCAGGCGCTGGCCGCCTGGCTGGTGGGGATGTGGCTCGACGGCCCCGGCCTGCTCCGGGTGGCGGTGCGGGACTTCGCGCCCTCGCTCGGGCCCGATGGCCTGGACGCGTGTGCGCGGCTGGTGGAGGAGCGGTGTTCCGGCTACGGACAGGGCTCACCGGCGGCGGAGCGGGGCGTACGGGAGTTGCGCGAGCAGCTTGCCGAGCTGGCGGGCGACCTCGACGCCTATATGGCCGTTCTGGCGGAGGACCTGCGGAGCACGGCCCGGTTCCTGGCCGTCGCCACAGTGCTTCGTGACCACGGGCGGGCCGCCGACGCCGAGGAGTGGGCGCGGCGCGGGCTGGCGGCCGAGCCGGTCGATCCCGTCGCCGCGGCGAAGCTGCGCAATCTGCTGGTCGGGCTGCTGCTGGAGCGGGGGGACGCCGGCGAGGCCGTCGCGGTGCGTAAGGCCGCGTTCGAGCACGTTCCCGACCCGGATCGGTACGGGAAGCTGCGGGAGACCGCCGAGCGGGCCGGGGTGTGGGAGGCGTCGCGGCCCGGAGCGCTCGGTTATCTCCGGGCGAAGGGGCAGGTGTCGTACGTGGTCACCGTGCTGACGGCGGAGGGGGCGCACGAGGAGGCGTGGCAGGCGGCGCTGGCCGCCGCTCCCGGCGAGGTGCCCGGCGAGCAGTGGCTGACGCTCATCGCGCGGAGGGAGCGCGAACGGCCCGCCGATGTCGTCGGCCCCTACCAGCGGCTCATCGACGACTATCTCGCCGACACGGAGCACATTCGCTACAACCAGGCGGCGGAGCTGCTGATCCGGCTCCGGGTGGTGCAGCAAGGGCTGGGTGACGAGGCCGGGTTCGCCGCCTATCTCGGTGGGCTGCGCGAGCGCCACAAGCGGCGGTCCGCCTTGATCGGGCGGCTCGCCGACCTCTGAGACAGGGCGATCAGCGTTCGGACAGGACGCGGGCGAGGGCGGTCAAGGTCTCCGGGGGCGTGCCTGGGGGTGGGGAGACGCGTAGGACGGGTTCGGTGAGGTCTAGTGGGGCTCTCGCCGTCGGGACCACGGATACGAGGAGGTTCGCGCGGGCGGCGCGGGCTCTGGCGGCCGCCGCCGAGTCCCCGGGCGGCGGGCGGAGGGTGATGAGGGCGGAGGGCTCGTCGAGTGGTTCGCGTACGCGCCAGCCGCCCGCGCCGTCGAGCGTCCGGCGGGTGGTCCGGCCCAGGTGGGCCAGGTGGGCGTGGACGGCGGCGGGGCCGAGTGCCAGGTGCTCGCGTACGGCTTCCCCGAGACCGACGCGTGCCGCCATCGCCGCCTCCGCGCCCTCGTAGCGGACGGCCCCCGGCAGCGGGACGCCGTCGGCGTGGCCGTGGAGGGCGGGGAAAGGGGCGTCCATGGCGGGTGTGAGGCCGGGGACGATCAGGAAGCCGACGCCGCGCGGGCCCGCGAGCCACTTGCGGGACGTGCCGACGTACGCGGTGGCGCCGGCGCCGGTGATGTCCACGTGGCCGAACGACTGGCAGGCGTCCAGCACCAGCGGGACCCCGGCGGCCCGGCACAGCGCGCCGATCGCGGCGGCGGGCTGTACGACGCCATGGTGGGAGGCGATGTGGGGCACGGTGACCAGGCTCAGGCCCGCGGACAGGCGCTCGCGCAGGCCGTCCAGGTCCGCCCGGCCGTCGGCGTCGGCGGGCAGCTCGACGAGGGTCCATGCGCGGTCGGCGGCGAGGCGGCGCAGGAGCATGAGGGTGCTGCCGTACTCGGTGCGGAGGTGGCCGACGCGGCTGCCCGGCGGCAGCCGCCAGCCGCCGAGCAGCGCGGCCATGGCAGCGGTCCCGCTCTCGGCGAAGGCGACGTCACCGGGGACCGCACCCGGCACCGCGCCCGGTACCGCGCCCGCCACCGCGCCCGCCACCGCACCCGGCACCGCATCCGGCACCGCATTCGGCGCCACGCCAGCCACCGCACCCGGCACTACCCCCGGTACCGCGCCCGGCACTGCGCCCGCCACCGTGCCGAGGGCCGCGCCGGTCAAGGCCGCCAGGGCCGTGCGGGTGTCCGTGAGGTCTGGTTCCGCTGGGTAGCCGCCGCGTTCCCGTTCCAGGTGGAGGTGGCCGATGACGGCGTCGAGCGTACGGTCGCCGGGCACGTTGCAGCCGGCCGCGTCGAGGTGCCCGGGCGGCAGGACGGCGCGGGCCGCCCGCCACGCCGCGCCCGGGCAGGCCGTACCGGTGGTGGGCGGCGAGGTCATGCCTGGGCGAGGAGCAGGGCGAAGTCGCCGGCCGGGTCGGTGTGGAAGCGGCGCACCGTGAAACCGGCGGCGGCCAGCTCGGCCCGCAGCCCGGCCGGCCGGAACTTGGCGCTGATCTCGGTACGCAGCTCCTCGCCCTCCGCGAAGTCCACGGTCAGGTCGAGCGCGGCGATGGGGACGCGCATCGCGCGGGTGGCGCGCAGGCGCATCTCGATCCACTGGTGGCGTTCGTCGTACAGGGCGACGTGGGCGAAGGCGTCGGGGTCGAAGGCGGCGTCCAGCTCGCGGTTGAGCACCCGCAGGACGTTGCGGTTGAAGGCGGCGGTCACCCCGGCCGCGTCGTCGTAGGCCGCGACCAGCCGGTCCCGGTCCTTCACCAGGTCCGCGCCCAGCAGGAACGTGTCGCCCGGCCGCAGGTTGCCGCGCAGCTCCTTGAGGAAGGCGCGGCGGGCGTCCGGGCCGAGGTTGCCGATGGTGCCGCCGAGGAAGGCGACCATCCGGCGGCCGGTACGCGGCAGCAGCGAGAGGTGACGTTCGAAGTCGGCGCACACCGCCCGTACGACGAGCCCGGGACAGCGGGCGGCCAGCCGCCTGGCGGCGGCGAGGAGGGTGACGGCGTCCACGTCCACCGGTGTGTACGTACGCAACGTGCCCGCCTCGCGGAGCGCGTCGAGGAGCAGCACGGTCTTCTCGCTGGTCCCCGAGCCGAGCTCGACCAGGGTGTCCGCGCCGCTCGCCGCCGCCAGCCCGGCCGCCTCGGCGCGGAGTATGGCCAGCTCGCGGCGGGTCGGGTAGTACTCGGGCAGCCGGGTGATCCGGGTGAACAGCTCGCTGCCCGCCTCGTCGTAGAACCATTTCGGCGGCAACCACTTGGGCGTGGCGGCCAGGCCGGCGCGGACGTCCTGTTCGAGTGCCAGGCGCAGGTAGTCGCGGTCGAGGTGGTTGATCAGCTGGACGGTGGACTGGTGGCTGACGGGCACGAGGTCTCCCCAGGCGTGAGCGGAAGTCAGAGCGGCTGGACGCGCAGTCCGTCGGCGGTGGCGAGCAGCAGGCTCCGGTCGGGCACGGCCTGCCAGCCGGGGCCGTCGCAGAGCGGCTCGCTGGCCACCAGGACGCCGTCCGGGTGCGGCCGGTGGAAGAGCGTGTCGCCCCAGGCGGTCGCGGCGAGGGTGACGCCGTCGCAGGCGAGCAGGTTGAGGCGGGCCACGGGGTCCTTGGCGGCGGCGCTGGTCACGACCTCGGCCAGCGCCTCCCCCAGCGCGGCCCCGGCCGGGACGTCGGACGCGGCGACCGCAGCGGGCGCGGTGGCGGGGGCGGTGCCGGGGGCGGTGCCGGGCGCGATGCCGGGCGCGGTGACGGGCGCGGTGCCGGGGGCGGGGGTGGGGCTGCAGTCGGCGCGGAGGCGGCGGAAGACGGCCGCCGCCAGCCAGGCGCTGTCGCAGGCGCTCTCCGCCCCCTCGGCGAGATCGCGGAGCGCGTCCCGGTCGACCCGCCCGTTGTGGCTGAGCAGCCAGCGCCCCTCCGTGAACGGCGCGGTGGCGCTCTCCTCGACCGGCATGCCGACGGTGGCACACCGTACGGCCGCCAGCAGGCACCCGGACCGGGCGACCCGGGCGAGCCCCGGCAGGTTGGCGTCGGCCCACATGGGGATCGAGCGGCGGTAGCGGATCGGCTCGGGCGTGGTGAGGCCGGGGTCGTACCAGCCCATGCCGAAGCCGTCGGCGTTGACCGTCCCGTGGCGCTGCCGCCGCGGCGCGTACGACTGCCTGAGCAGCCCGTGCTCGGGCTCGTGGATCAGCTCGGCAAGCGTGCGGGGAGCGCCGAGCCAGGCGGCGTGCCGGCACATCAGCGCTCCTCCGGCGCCGCGGTACGCGCGCAGCGGAAGCCGGTGAAGATCTGCCGCCGGATCGGATAGTCCCAGTTCCTGAACGTGGTGCGGACGGCGGCCGGGTCGGCGGCCCACGACCCGCCGCGCAGCACCCGGTACTCGCGGCCGAAGAACACCTCGCTGTACTCCCGGTAGGGGAAGGCGCGGAAGCCGGGATAGCCGTCGAACCAGGTGGCGGTCCACTCCCACACGTCGCCGACCATCTGCTCGGCCCCGTACGGGCTGGCGCCGCCCGGATAGGCGCCGAGCGGCGCGGGCCGGGCCGCCCGGTGGCCGAGGTTGGCCAGCTCGGGCGTCGGGTCCTGCTCGCCCCACGGGTACGGGCGGGCGCGCCCGGCGGCGGCGTCCCAGCCGCAGGCCTTCTCCCATTCGGCCTCGGTGGGCAGCCGTTTGCCCGCCCAGCGGGCGTAGGCGTCGGCCTCGTACCAGCAGACGTGCTGCACGGGCTCGTCCATCGGCACCGGCTCGGTCCGCCCGAAGCGGGTACGCCACCACGTGCCGCCCTCCCTGGTCCAGAACAGCGGCCCGAACACGCCGTTCTCCTGCCGCCACCGCCAGCCCTCGGGCGTCCACCAGCGGGCGTCGTGGTAACCGCCGTCCTCGATGAACGCGGCGTAGGCGGCGTTGCCGACGGGCAGCCGGTCGATCCAGTACGCGGGCAGGTCCACCCGGTGGGCGGGCCGCTCGTTGTCGTACGCCCAGGGCAGGCTGTCGGTGCCCATGAGGAACTCCCCCGCCGGCACGTACACCTCCTCGGGCCCCGCGGAGAGGCCGGGCGGCAGGTCGCCGTCGCGGACCACGCCCGGCCGGCCGGCGAGCTGGAGCGTGGCCAGCATGGTCTCGTCGTGCTGGTGCTCGTGCTGGATGACCAGCCCGAACACGAACCCGTCGCGGCGCAGCGGGCTCGGGTCGGCGAGGTCCACCGCGTCGAGGACGTCGAGCACCCGGCCGCGTACGCCGCCGATGTAGTCGCGGGCCTCCGCCGGACGCAGGAACGGCAGGGACGGGCGGTCCCTGCGCGGGGTCTTGAACGCGTCGTAGATGTCGTCGATCTCGGGACGCAAGGGGGTGATCCCGGCGGCCGCCCGCAGCACCCACAGCTCCTCATAGTTGCCGACGTGCGCGAGGTCCCACACCAGGGGGGACATGAGGGGCGAGTGCTGGCGGACGAGCAGGTCGTCCTCGGCGGCGGTGTAGGCGAGCGACCGGTCGCGCACCGCGGTGAGCTGGGCGGCGATGCGTTCCTTGAGGTCGGTCATGCGTCCTTCCCTTCGGTCAGCCAGGCCGGCGGGTGGCCCGGTCCTCGTGTCACCGTCTCGATCAGGTCGGCGGCGGGCGAGCGGCCCCGGCTCACGTGCCGGTCGGCGAACGCCGCCACCTCGCCGGTCAGTACGGGGCCCGCGCCGAGGCGGGGCAGCGCCTCCAGCGCGGCGCGGAAGCACGCCTCGGCGGCGCGGGCCAGCCGGGGCACGGCGAGGCCGTGGCGGGCGGCCTCGCTCCAGAGGTCGCGGCACGGCTCGGCGGCCTGGAGCGCGGCGTCGGCGGCCCGGTCGTCCATGATCAGCGCGTACGTGACCGCCACGCACACCGGCCAGACGTCCGGCCGCTGGGCGTCGAGGTAGCGCAGCTCCAGCCAGCCGCGCGGCCGGACCGGCGGGAACACGGTGGTGGCGTGGTAGGCCAGGTCGGCGAGGGTGGGCGGCCGGCCTGGCGCACCGGGACGGCCGGCGAGCCAGTCGCGGAAGGTGACGCCGCCGCGGGCCGGGCGGCAGCGGTCCGGGCCGTCCCGTACCAGCATGAGGCGGGCGTCGAGCAGGTAGCCCGCCCAGGCCTCGGCGGGGTCGGCGGTGGCGGGGACGGGGGCCGTACGGGTGGGGTCGAGGCGTTCCCAGACGGCCTGCCGGCCGGACATCCAGCCGCAGGGGCGGCCTCCGGCGAGCGGGGAGTTGGCGAAGGCGGCGACGAGCACGGGGCCGAGCAGGTGCGCCCGCTCCCACCGCACGCCGGGCCGCTCCCCCAGGTCCAGGTTGACCTGGACGGAGGCGGTCGAGCACATCATCAGCGGGCCGTACGGGCCGCCGAGGAACTCGGCCATCGCGTCGTAGCGCGGCAGGCGGAGCTGGCGGCGGGGCGGGCGCACCGGGTCGAGGCCCACTCCGGCCGGGGCGAGGCCGGCGCCGGCGAGCGCCCGGCGGGCGAGGCCGAGGTCGCCGGCCATCGCGGTGACGGCCTCCGCCAGCGGGGCCGCGGGCCCGGAGAGTTCGAGCTGGCCGCCGGGCTCGAACGTCACCTGGCTCCCGCCGGGCAGCGGGGGCAGGGCCCGCGCGATCTCGTCGATGGGGACGTGCCGCTCGGGCGCGGCCCGGTCGTGGACGAGGAACTCCAGCTCGACCCCCACGCGCCCGCCCCCGCCGCCGTCCCGGGCGGGCTCACGGAAGCAGGCGCGGGCGAACTCGGCCACTGCTTCGAAAGACGCCGGGTCCCCGGGCAGGTCCGCCGGCAGGGGCGCGGGCACGGGTGCGGGCAGGGGCGGGATCACGGGCGGACGTGAGCGTGCGGCGGGCCTGGCGGTCATCGGGCTCCCCTCGCATGGCGCATGGAGCTACAGATCCGCGAGCCGCGCGAACGTTACAGACGACCTTCCGGAAATCTCAGGACGACGGTTCCGGGAGTCTCAGGACGACGGGCGCCGGGCCTTGAAAGCCGCCATTAACCGGTCGCGGACGGGCCGCGAGAGCTGCTCCCGCGGCTGGTCGGCGACGGCGCGGACGGTGGCGCGGTGCTGGTCGAGGTAGCGGCCGCAGTCGGCGCAGCAGGCGAGATGGCCCTCGACGGCGGCGCGGTCCTGCTCGTCGAGCACGTCGTCGAGGTAGGCGGTGACGACTTCCACCAGTTCGCCGCACGTGAACCGCTTCACGACGCTGCCCGCCTTACCCTCTGTGCCCATGAACCGTTTCACCTATTCTGCCGCCATCACCGACCGGAAGTAGCCCTCCAGCCGGTCCCGGACCACTGACCGGGCACGGTGCAGCAGCACCCGCTGGTTGGCCGGTGAGATGTCCAGGATGTCGCAAACCTCCTCGGACGTGCACCCCTCCACGTCGCGCAGAGTGATCACGATGCGCTGCCGGGGCGGCAGCTCGGCCAGCGCCTCGGCGATGAGGCCGCGTACCTCGGCGGCGAGCGCCTGGTTCTCCGGCGTCGGCCACGCCGCCGGAGGCACCTTCCAGCTCCCCGGCAGGCCGGTGTCCAAGGCATGGAAGCGCGACGGGTCCACGCCCGGCCCGCCGTCGGATTCGAGCGCGCTCCACGGCAGCGTACGGCTCTCCCGCAGGCCGCGCTTCTTGGCGGCGTTGACCAGGATCCGGTAGACCCATGTACGCACCGACGAGCGGCCCTCGAAGTCGTCGATCGCGCCGATCACCGCCAGCCAGGTGTCCTGCACGACCTCCTCGGCCGAGTCGTCGGTCGAGACGTAGGATCTGGCGACCCGCAGCATGCCCCGCGACCAGGTGTCGAGCAACGCGGCGAACATCGCCTCGTCGCCCGCCCGCAGGGCCGTGACGATGACGTGGTCCGGGGGCAGCGCGCCGCCCGCGAAAGACGCCACGATCGTTTCCTCCCCGGTCCGACGCTCTTCGTCATCATCACATCCGGCGGCCGAAGATCGCACCGAGGGGTCGCTCAGCCGGTGGTGGCCAGCAGGGACGTGACGTCGAGAGGGCCCTTGAGGTAGCCGTGCTTCTCCAGGACGTCGGCCACCTGCTGCAACCGTCCTGGGTCGGCGGCCGTGGGGAAGGTCCCGACCGACACCCGCGTGACGGCCTGCGGCGAGAGCTTGGTGTACGTCGGCAGCACCGCCTCGACCTCCTTGCGGTCGGCGGCCACCCGCTGCGCCCTGGCCAGCGCCCGCTGGAAGGCGGTGAGGGTGCGCGGGTTCTCCGCCCGCCACTTCTCTGTGACCATCCACCCGCTGGTCGGCCAGCCCCGGAGGCGGCCGGGCACGGGGTCCACCAGCCGGCGCAGGCCCTCTGGGCCGCTGAGGAACGGCTCCCCCGCCCAGGCCGCGTCCACGTCCCCGGACTTCAGCCGCCCGCTCATCTCGGGGAAGGGCACCTCGGCGAACCGGACGTCATGCGCGTCCAGCCCCGCGTCCTTCAGCATGCGCTGGACGGTCAGCGTGGCGAGCCCGTTGAGGTTGTTGACCGCGACGGTCCTGCCCTTGAGCTTCCGTACGGACGTGATCGGGGAGTCCGCGGGGACCACGAGCCCGTAGCTGTCCTCGGCCGCCTCCGCCATGACCCCGGCGAGCTGGAGCGACTTGCCCGCGGCGTCGGCCATGAACGTGGTGACGTAGTCGGTCTGCGCGACGTCGAGGCCGCCCGTTTCCAGCGTCGGCACCGCCATGCCGCTGCCGGTGGCCCCCACGGCGCGTACGGTCAGCCCCTCCTCCGCGAAATAGCCCTTGCGCAGGGCGATGAAGAACGGCGCGGCGTCGGCCAGCGGCACGAAGCCCACCCGGATCTCCGCCTTCTCCGGCGCCGGCCTCGGCTCGGGGGACGGCGGCGGGGCGTCGGCGCCCCCGCAGGCGACGGCCGACAGGCCGGACAACACCAGGACGGCCAGGACGCGAGCGAACCGCTTCGGCACGTGCCTCTCCTCACTGTGCGGCGACGGACAGGAGAGCGTATCGGAAGATGATCATGTACGCCCTGTCGGCGAGCGGCGCCGGCCGGGCTGGCCGGGCCCGGCGCGCCGGGTTACGTTGGGCGGGAGGCGTCCTGGCTGCCATCTGCGAAGGAAGTGGTTCCCCATGCTCTACCTGTTCGGCTTCGAGCAGATCGGCGTGGCCGTGAGTGACATCTACTTCGTCGATCCCAACCCGGAGCGGGGCCAGGAGGGCGCCGAGCGCGGCGTACGCCTGGAGCTGCGCCGGCTCGAACAGAGCGACCTCAAGGGCTCAATCTACTCGGCCCGGCCGATCACCGTCGAGCGCCCGCTGTGGCGCGTGGACCTGCTGGAGTCGGTGTCCGGCACGCCGGGCAGCTTCGACCGCACCCACCACCACCCGGGCATGAACGGCTGGGAGCCGGGCCGGCGCGTGTTCGACCACGCGCTGTCGGG
Source organism: Nonomuraea sp. B208 (assembly GCF_057536035.1). NCBI lineage: Bacteria > Bacillati > Actinomycetota > Actinomycetes > Streptosporangiales > Streptosporangiaceae > Nonomuraea > Nonomuraea sp. B208. The sequence continues at coordinate 184,928 of NZ_BAAJOU010000003.1, read as the reverse complement.
TGAGCCGCTGCAGTGGCTCGCCGAGCGGCTGTCCGACCTGGAGGGCGTGCTGAAGGAGGTCGGCGCCGACCCGGGCGAGGCGACCCCGGCCGACGTGACCGGCCTGCGCGAACGCGCCCCGGAGATCGTCGAGGTCGTCGGCCGCCTCCTGGACCGCGTCCGCGCCACCGCCACCCCCGACGAGGCCACCACCGCCACCAGCCTCCGCGCCAGCTGGCTCTGACCGTCCGCACGCGGGCGAAGCGGTCAGCGACCACTGGAGTGCTGCAGGCGGACAGGCTCCGCCAATACGGACTTGGCGCCGTCGAAGTCCAGGCGTGTCGGGGCGAACGGCAGGCCACATGCCGCACGTCACATGCCGCGCCCACGATTCAGTCTCCGCTGGTCTGCATGCCATCTATGCGAGAACAGCACTATGCTTGCAGTATGGATGCCACGTTGCAGGTCAGAGGACTGGACGCGGAAGTGGTCGCCGAGCTGAAAGCGCGGGCGGCGCGTCAGCGCATGTCACTGTCGGCTTACGTGGCCGGCATCCTCACCGAGGTCGCCGCCACTCCCGCTCCGGACACGATCAGAGAGCGGCTGGAGGCCCTCCGCTCACTTGGTGGCGGAGCGAGTCATGACGAGGTCGTCACCGAGATAAGGAAGATCCGCGAGTCGTGATCGTCATCGACAGCTCGGCGCTCGTCGAGGCCTTGGCCGGAGACGCCCCCACAGACGGGCTGCTCGCCCGCGTCGCCGAGAACCGGCTCCACATCCCCCACCTACTCGACTACGAGTTCCGCAACGCCGTGCGCGGCCTGCTCCTCGGCGGCAAGATCAGCGCGGCCCGCGCCGAGGGAGCCCGGATCGTCAAGTCGGGCCTGCCGTTCACCCGCCACGCCGACGACGAGACCGCTGATCGCGCCTGGGACCTACGAGCCAATTTCAACGGGTACGACGCCACATATGTCGCCTTGGCCGAAGCGCTGAACTGCGCCCTGGTCACCACGGACGAGAAGATCCACAAAGTGGCCTGCAACTACATCGACGTCGACCTCTGCTGATCGCTCGATCCGTCCTGGGGCGCCGCGCCACCGCTCGACGCTCGGCTTCGTCACTTCCTGGCCCGGCCCTCGGGCCGGTTTGGCCTGGCCTCATCCACGCAGGTCATCGTCGGTCAGGCCGCAGCATCTGCTGATGGCGGCCCGCCGGTCCTGGTCAGACGGGCGGGGGCGGGGACGGGTGGCGGTGGAGGAGGCCGAAGCGGGTCCACATGGACTCGGCGGCCTCGATCGCCGCCCCCGTACGTGCCGGGTCCACCGCCGCGAGCTGGGTGACCAGCGCCTGCGCCACGGCGATGCCGGCGGTCAGCGACGGGAAGAACGCCTCCCCCTCGGCCGGCACCAGCACCACCTCCTCGGCCGCGGCCGCCAGTGCGGGGCTGGCCGCGTCCGTCACGGCGAAGACGCGCGCCCCGCGCGCCCGCGCCTCGTTGGCGGCGAGGACCGTGTTCTCGTACAGGCGCCAGAAGCTGACGGCGATGAGCACGTCGCCCTCGCCGACGTCGGCCATGGCGTTGGCCAGCTCGGAGCCGGCGGTGACGGTCCGCACGGGGTAGCCGGCGAGCCGGGCGTTGTGCGCGAGGGCCAGGCCGACGGCGGCGTAGCTGCCGTCGGCGACGATCGTGGTGCGGCGGGCGGCGGCGACGGCCTCGGCGATCGTGGTCAGCACGCGCTCGTCGAGCCGCCGGTTGAGCACGGCGAGGCCGTCGAGGTCGCGGCGGAGCGAGCGCGCGCCCGGTGAGCCGGTGCCGCGGCGGTCGGCGGCGACCCGACCGGCCCGGCCCTCGGCCCGGCCCTCGGCCCGGTGCTCGGCCCGGTCCTCGGCGCGGTGCTCGGCCCGGTGCTCGGCCCGGTGCTCGGCCCGGTCCTCGGCGCGGTGCTCGGCGGCGACCTGGCCGGCGCTGAGCGAGGACAGGTAGCGGGCGCGCAGCTCCTGCTGCAGGGCGGGCCAGCCGGCGAAGCCGAGCGCCTGCGCGGTGCGGGTGACGGTGGCGACGTTGACGCCGGCGAGCTGGGCGAGCTCCCCCGCCGACCCGTACGAGGCCCGCCGCGGCTGCGACAGCAGCAGCTCCAGCACCGCGGCCGACTTGCCGCGCAGCCCGCGCTCGGGGGTGCGGCTCCGCAGCCAGCCTTCGAGATCGTCGGTGGCGCGCTCGCTCACGAGTTCCCTCTTCCCCGGCCTCCAGATCCGCCGATCATGCTACGCCCTCCGCACGCGAGCAATCTGCAAAGACCATTGCAATTGCACTGTTCTGCACTATAAATTGCTGCGCGATCGCCAAGGAGGGGACGACGAGATGACGTTCGAGGAGCTGCAGGAGCGCGTGCGCGACGAGGTCGGCGTGCGGCTGTTCACGGTGCTGGCCTGGATACCGGAGCGGCGGGCGCTGCGCCGGGTGCACACCAGCCACCCCGAGCAGTACCCGGTGGGCGGGGAGAAGAGCGTGGAGATCGCGCAGGGCTGGCTGGCCACGTGCATCGAGGGGCGCAGGCCGTACCTCGGGCCGGACCGGGCCGCAGTGCGCGGCATCTTCGCCGACCACGCGCTCATCGAGAGCCTGGGCTGCGGCGCGGTCATCAACGTGCCGGTGGTCGAGGACGGCGAGGTCGTCGGCGTGCTCAACCTGCTCGACGCCGAGGGCGCCTACGACGACGCCTCCGTCGCCGCGGCCGAGCAGCTGGCCCCGCTGGCCGTCCCCGCCCTCCGGGACGCCGTCCGTTGAGCCTGCTGCTGAGGAACGTACGCGTCCTCGACGTCGAGACCGGCGAGTACGCCGAGGGCGACCTGCGCTGCGCCGACGGCCGCGTCGCCGAGACGGGCACCGGCCTGCGCGCCCCCGACGGGACGCGGGTGATCGACGGCGCGGGCGCGTACGTGGTGCCGGGCCTCATCGACGCCCACGTGCACGTCACGGCGCTGACCGCGGACCTCGGCGCGCTGCCCGCGATGTCGCCGTCGTACGTGACCGCGCACGCCGCCCGCATCATGGGCGAGACGCTGGCCCGGGGCTTCACCACCGTACGCGACAACTCCGGCGCCGACTTCGGACTGGCCGACGCGCAGGCGGAGGGGCTGATTCGGGGCCCGCGGCTGCTGTTCTGCGGCAAGGCGCTGAGCCAGACCGGCGGCCACGCCGACTTCCGCGGCCGGGGCGAGCGCCTGACGGACGACCACCCGTGCTGCGCGGGCGTCGGCCGGATCGCCGACGGCGTGGCCGCGGTCCGCGCGGCCGCCCGCGACGAGCTGCGCAAGGGCGCGAGCCACGTCAAGGTCATGGCCTCCGGCGGCGTGGCCTCGCCGACCGACCGCATCGACTCGACGCAGTACTCGATGGAGGAGCTGCGCGCGATCGTCGAGGAGGCCGAGGCCGCCAACCGGTACGTGGCCGCCCACGCCTACACCGCCCGCGCCGTGAACCGGGCGCTGGAGGCGGGGGTGCGCTCGATCGAGCACGGCAACCTCATCGACGACCGCAGCGTGGAGCTGTTCCTGGAGCGCGAGGCGTTCCTGGTGCCGACGCTGGTGACGTACTGGGCGCTGAAGGAGGAGGGCCGCGCGTTCGGGCTGTCGGCGGCGAGCTGGCACAAGGTGGACGCGGTGCTGGAGGCCGGGCTGACCGCGCTGGAGCGGGCCGCGCGCGGCGGCGTCAAGCTGGCCTACGGCACGGACCTGCTCGGCGGCATGCAGCGGCACCAGAACCACGAGTTCCGGCTGCGCCGGGAGGTGCAGAGCCCGCTCGACGTGCTGCGCGCGGCGACCACGGGCGCGGCCGAGCTGGTGGGGATGGCGGGCGAGATCGGCACCCTGGCCGTGGGCGCGCACGCCGACCTGCTGGTGCTCGACGCCGACCCGCTGGAGGACGTCGCCGTGCTGGCCGAGCCCGGCCGCCACCTGCGCCACGTGGTGCAGGCGGGCGACGTGGTCGCCTGATCGGCGGCGCGTACGGTGTGAGGATGACGTCGCTGACGCGCGCCGCGCTCGTCGTCCTCGCGGTCGTGCTCCTGCTGCTGGGCCTGCTGTGGCTGGCCCAGCGGCGGCTGATCTACCTGCCCGACCCCGGGCCGGTGCCGCAGGCGGGCGCGGTGCTCCCCGGCGCCCGCGACGTCTCCTTCACCACGCGCGACGGCCTGCGGCTGTCCGCCTGGTACGTGCCGGGCTCCCGCGCGGGCGCGCCCGCCGTGCTGGTCACGGGCGGCAACGCGGGCAACCGGCTGCACCGCGCCCCTCTGGCCCGCGCCCTGGCCGCGCACGGCCTGCCGGTGCTGCTCATGGACTACCGCGGCTACGGCGGCAACCCCGGCAGCCCCTCGGAGGAGGGCCTGCACCTGGACGCCCTGGCCGCCCGCGCGTTCCTCGGCGACACCAGGGTGGTCTACTTCGGCGAAAGCCTGGGCGCGGCCGTGGCCACCCGGCTGGCGGCGGCGCACCCGCCCGAGGGGCTGGTGCTGCGCTCGCCGTTCACCGACCTGGCGGCGGCCGGCCAGGCCAACTACCCGTTCCTGCCGGTGCGGCTGCTGCTGCGCGACCGCTTCCCGGTGACCGGCCCGCTCGCGTCCGTCCGCGTCCCCACGGTGGTCGTGTACGGCACCGCCGACACGATCGTGCCCGCCCGCCTGAGCAGGCAGGTCGCCGCGGCGGCCGGCGGCCCGGTGACGACGGTCGAGCTGCCGGGGGCGGGCCACAACGACCCGGAGATGCTGGCCGGCGACGAGATCGTGCGCGCGGTGCTGGACCTGGCCCGCTAGTCGCGGGTGAGGGTGCCCGTGGCGGGCGGCGCGGGCTGGTTCACGAACCCCTGGGGGAACTGGGCGGCGATCAGCTCGTAGCGCAGGTCGCCGTCGTCGTCCAGGGTCAGCTTCACGTCGGCGAGGCTGGAGCAGCCGCCCCCGTCGTACGTCGTCCGCAGCCGCAGCACGATCGGCCCGCCGCCGGTCTCCAGCCCGAGGACGCCGCGGCAGGTGTCACCCTGGGCGCTGAACTGGCCGACCATCGCGCCCACGGAACCGGCGCTGATGGTGAGGGTCGTGCTGTAGGAGCCCTGGAGGGGCGGTCGCCAGTCGACCTGGCCGCTCCAGGAGCCCCGGTAGTCCTCCGGCACGGCGAGCGCGGGGTCGGGACCGGGCGCCGTGGTCTCCGGCGGATCGTCCGCGGACGGCGTGTCGTCCCCGGCCGGCGTCTCGTCCCCGATCGGCGTGACGTCCCTGGTCGGCGTGGCCGTGGTGGGCGACGGGGTCGGCTCGGGGTCGTCGAACCGGCTGATCGCCACCGGGATGAGGGCCGCGAGGATCGCCGCGCAGGCACCGATGATCGCGACGACGATCTGGACGCGATGGTCCTTCTTGGGCGGTGGGGACACCGAGGGCGCTGGGGGCACTGTCACGTTCCAAACCATCCGTCTCGGAGACCGCGCCGAATATCGGGCCGATTATGGAGAACATCCGCCGACGCGCGCCCGGCGTTACTCGCGGCCCGGATCGCCCTCCAGGAGCGCGCGCACCCACGCCTCGTCCGCGCCGAGGGCGGGCGGACGGCGGCGGTAGGAGGGCGGGGTCGCGGCGAGGCGGATGGGGTTCGCGACCTGGCCGACGCCGTCGAGGTCCACGGCGGGCTCCAGGCCGAGGTCCGCGGCGAGCCCGAACGCGGCCGACAGGTCGTTGATCGGCCCGCACGGCACCCCGGCGGCCGTGAGCAGCTCGAACCAGGCGTCCGCAGGACGGCCGCGCAGCGCGGCGTTGAGCTCGTCCACCAGCTCGGCGCGGGCGGTGACGCGGCCGGCGTTGGTCGCGTAGCGGGGGTCGGCGGCCAGGTCGGGGCGGTCGAGCACGCGGCAGAGCGCCTGGAACTGGCGGTCGTTCCCCGCGGCGATCACGAGCGGCCGGTCGGCGGTCTCGAACACCTCGTACGGCACCACGCTCGGATGCCGGTTCCCCATCGCGCGCGGCACCACGCCGGCGGCGGCGTACGCGGAGGCGTGGTTGGTGAGCGCCGACAGCAGCGACGACAGCAGCGAGACCTCGACGCGCTGCCCCTCTCCCGTACGCTCGCGGTGGCGCAGGGCGGCCATGACGCCGAGCGCGGCGTGCAGGCCGGTGATCACGTCCACCAGCGCCACGCCCGTCTTCGTGCCGGGGCCGTCCGGGTCGCCGGTGACGCTCATCAGGCCGCCGACGGCCTGCGCGATGAGGTCGTACCCGGGCAGCCCGGCCCCGGCGCCGGAGCCGAAGCCGGTGATGGAGCAGTAGACGAGCCCGGGGTTGAGCTCGCGCAGCGCGTCGTAGCCGAGGCCGAGCCGGTCCATGGTGCCGGGGCGGAAGTTCTCCACCAGGACGTCCGCGCGGGCCGCGAGCGCCCGCGCCACCTCGGCGTCCGCCCGCAGGTCGAGCGCGATGGAGCGCTTGTTGCGGTTGACCCCCAGGAAGTACGTGGCCTCGCCGTCCGGCCCGTAGGGCGGCCCCCACTCGCGGGTGTCGTCCCCGGCGCCCGGCCGCTCCACCTTGACGACCTCGGCCCCGAGGTCGGCCAGCAGCATCGTGGCGTACGGGCCGGCCAGCACCCGGCTGAAGTCGGCCACCAGCAGCCCGTCGAGGGCGCCCTCCGGAACGTCCATGGTCAACGCACCCTAACCGGAGCGCACCGCCCGGTTCGTACCGGGGCGCCCGCTAGAAGAGCTGCCAGGTCTCCTCCGCCACCTGGCACGGCCCGCCCCGGTGCACCCGCAGCCGCGCGGCCGGCAGGTCGAGCGCGATCGTGGCGAGCGTCTCCCACCGCTGGTGGATCGGCTGGGTCAGGTCGGGGTGCGCGCAGACGGGAGCGTGGCCGGGGGCGTGGCTGAGCATGGCGCGGGCGCGGGCGGTCGGGTCCGCCGCGCTCAGCCCGGCGACGTGCGCGCTGAGGTGCCGCAGCCGCTCGTACGTGGTGGGCCGGTCACTGGAGTGCCGCTCCTCCTCCGCGAGGGCCGCGTCGAGGAAGTGGTTGCAGTGCTGCAGGACGCCGTCCGGGCCGCTCGGCACGACGGCCACCCCGGCCGGGGACATCTCGATCGAGGCCGCGGCCCGCGCGGTGACGACGGTGATGACGGTCGAGGCCGAGACCGTGGCCGAACGGGCGAGGGCCGCGGCCTCCTCGACGGTGGCGGCCTCGTCCAGGATGCGGCGGGCGATCAGGTGCACCGGCACGCCGATGCCGGCGTGGTCGGAGCGGTGACGCAGGAGGTTGAAGTGGATGCCGAGCCCGGCCGTGTTCACCCCGATCTTGGCCAGCGCGCCGGCCTCGGTGAACGTACGCACCACGTGCCCGGCGAACGGCTCCAGCTCCCACAGCATGGGCGCGTCGCGCAGATGGTCGTGCCAGTCCCAGGTCTGGACGGTCCGCGGCGCGCTCCCGTCACGGGGCAGCACGACGGACGTCGAGCACTCCCCCTCGCCGCCCCCGTCCACGGCCGCCAGGATCTCCGTACGGGCGTTGACCACGGCCACCTGCCACGGCTCCAGCCCGGCGCCGGACGCGATCCCGGCGATCTCCTCAGCCAGCCGCGGCGCCCAGGCCGCACTGCTGTCCAGCGCCCGCTCCCCCCACGCCCGCACCCGCGACGCACCCGCCCCGGCGGCGGCGAACAACTCGGCGTAGCCGGCGAAGTTGGCGGTGACGGCCGCGCGCCGGACCGCCCCGAGCTCCTTGCCGCGGGCGCGGGGGTCTTGCTCGGTGGAGACGAACGTGGGAAAGGTCATGAACGGTCCATCAGGTCGGGCGAGCCGGGGGGCGGTTCGGCAGTGAACGCCAATGCCAGTACCCCGCGCGGCGACCCGGCAACCTCTCGCGACACCCTGACCCCAGCGGGCACAGCTTATGCCTGCCGGCGCCCGTGCATTGATCCGAGCGTCGAGGCGACATTCGATCACTTCGTGGTCTTGAACGAGCCATGGAACCCGACGCTGGCGCGGGTCGCTCGTCTGACCGCTCCTGCCGGCGGCCGCTACCTCACTGCACGATCTTGGCGAGCGCCTCCTCGTACGCCTTCGCGTCGGTGGGCGTGATGTGCTTCGACACCCGCACCACGACGTTCCCGGCGATGTAGGTGTATTCGGCGAGCATCGGCGCTGTGGCGACGGCCTTGATGTACTCAGCGCGCTTCTCGGCGGTGGCCGCGTCGTCGAACACCTCGACTCCGCCGCCCAGACCGACGTCTCCCTTGTCGCCGACGACTTGGGAGGCGTCGATACGGGAGTCGGTGAAGGCGGCCTTGGAGGCGTATCCGTTCGGCCGTCCGAGCAGGTGGTTGGGGTCGGTGCTCTCGTCGTAGGCGACGCTCAGCTTGACCGGAAGTCCCTGTTCGGCGAGAGCGGTCACGACAGCGGCGGCGTCCTTGTCCGTGGTGCTGCCGGCGCACGCTGCCAGGAGGGCGGCGAGCGAGAGGACGACGGCGGTTCGCAGGAGGCGCATGGGTTCTCCGTGTCAGTTGTGGTTCGAGACCACTGAGTGCATCGGTGAAAGTAGCCGTGCCGCTACGCACCGCGTACGACGTCGCGCCTCCGACTCGAATCCTCTCTCCGACCTTGGATCAGCGGGCGATCGACCAGGTGCCGTCCGCTTCGATGGTGGCGTAGCGGGTGCCTGCCGGGAGCATCACGCGGCCCCGGTAGTTTCCGATCTTGTTAGCGAGCAGCTTCGTGGATCGGCCGCGCGCGTCAACCGACCACACGATGAAGTTGGACTCGCCCTGGTGCCGGAGGGTGATCGGGCGGGCTGCCCTGGTGGGCGTGGCGAGTCGCAGCACGTCCATCCCGGTGCCCTTGACATTGATCGACCAGGAGCGGGCCTTGGTGATCGGGAGGACCTGCAGCGTCCACGCGCCGTCGGCGGTCACTTCCAACGAGCGGATCTTGCGCGTGCCGATGGTGTTGAAGGCGCGGGTGCCCTTGTAGTCTCCGACGGCGTTGGCGACAAGAGCGGCCTGCTTGCCGCTGCTGTCGAGCGCCCACACGATGAAGTTGGACTCGCCCTGGTAGGTGGCCTTCACGATGCTGGGCACCGACGTGGCCGGGATGCGGACGACGTCGTCACCCTCGCCCCGGTAGGTGGCCGCCGTCGCGGTGAGGGTGGACGCGGCCTGGGCGGGTGGGGTGGCCAAGAACGCGGCGGAGAGAACCGTCAAAGCGGCCAGGGCGCGTAAGCGAAGACGCATGAGGGGCTCCTGGGGAGTAGGGGCATGGGAGGGGTAGGACGCGCCACGCGGAGGGGTGGTGCACGACTGTCGGGAAGTGTCACGGGACTGTCAGGCATGCTGCAAGGCGTCAGAGGACGCACCTGCCCCGGTCGGGTAGCAGGGCTACTTTTGGGGCGACCCAAGGAGCGGCCTCCGAGCTGTCCGGCCTTCGACGGGTGATCGGGTGTGCGGCCGCGGGGACGAAGTGCTGCGCCTGTCGCCGAGAAGCGAGGGCTTGACCACCGTGAAGGCTGACCACTCGGGGAGCAGCAACTTCATCGTGCACGCTTACGGCGGCACGGACCAGGACACGCTCGTCAACGAGATCGGCTCCTACCGGGGCGAGGTGCTGCTTCCGGATGGCACGGTCCTGGTCGGTGTTCACGCTGACGGCCGGTGGACGTTCACCAGGCAGTGACCCGTCAATGACGGGGCCAGGGGTTGCCGAACCCGGCTCGATACAGGCTCCCTCCCACTCGAGTGACAGACGGGGCGCGTTGGCTCGGCTACCGTCCGGGTATGGGCAAGAGCGAGGATGACGAACCTCCGATCTGCCGGACCTGCCTCGGCGCGGGCGGCGAGTGGATGGAGCTCAACGGCAACAAGGACCAGGAACGCAGATGGGTACAGTGCACGACGTGCAGCGGGACCGGCCGTAGGTGACGGATCCCATCGTCTGCCCCGAGTGCGGCGGCCAACGCGGCCAGTCGCTCGGCCCGCTGTTCCTCGCGTGCCGGTTCTGCGGTGGCCGCGGCCAGGTGGGCGGATCGAATGAGCCGGCCGAACGTGGCACCATGCCGCCCCCGGCGCCGCCGCCGGCCTGGAAGCACAAGGTGTGGACGGACCCGTACGTCGCGGCTGCGCTGGGCTGCCGGGCCTGCCTGGGCGCGCGGACGGTGGCGCACGTGGACGAGGAGGCCGGGACGCTGGTCACGGCCCCGTGCGGGTGCGTCCAAGAGTGAGAAGCACGGACGCCGGGCGCGGCGGAGCGCGCCCGGCGGGCAGTCGTGCCGAGGGGCGGGGAGGCTCAGCTGAACGTGACGTCGCTGCAGAAGTAGTACGTCTGGTCCATGTGTGAGGCCTTCCAGATCGTGTAGACGACGTGGCGGCCGGTGCGCGAGCCCTTGCTGATCCCGTTGATCATGTACGTGTCACTGGGGGCGTACCTGCCGGTCTCCTTGATCAGCTCCAGGTGGTTCCAGCCGAGCGGCGTGTTCAGCGCGTTGTAGCCCTGGCGGGTGATGTAGACCCGGATGTAGTCCGCGCCGTGCCTGGCCTGGTCGGTGAGGCGGATGTTGAAGGTGCTGCTCATGGCCGCCGCCGTCCAGGCGCCAGGGGTGTCCATGGAACGGTAGCGGCCGTCCTGGGTCCGGCCTGCGCTGCAGAGCTGACCGTTGGGGATGGCGGCCTGGTGGTTGCCTGCGACGTTGTCGCGGTAGAGGCCGTTCCAGTTCCACATGGCGTTGGTGTTGTCCTGCCACGCCTGCCAGCACATCGGGTCGAGCTGGGCCATGGCCGGGTTCTGGAAGTCGCTGCCCCAGCGCAGCCAGCAGCCGTAGTTGCGCGAGGCCGGGTCCACGACCGAGCCGTGCGCGGAGGCGGTCTCGGCCATCGGGACGACGACGATCATCGCCAGGGACATCAGCAGGGCCAGGGCGCGCAGCGCCCAGCGGTTCGGTGCGACTCGGGGCATAGTGCGGTCTCCGTTTTCCGGTCGGGGGGTTCCGGTGGCGAGGAGCGCTCCTGGCCGGACGTTATCTGACCGTGCCGACCGCTACCAAGTGAGCACGCTTGTCAGGTGCGGGGCGACCGGGGATGAGCAGCGGAAAGGGCTTTCCAACTAGGTGAAACTTTCAACGTGACGAATCAATGACTGAGAGTGAGGATTTTCGGGGAAGTAGCATGTGAGCTGAGGCGAGATTCCCGATACTGGGTGGGTGACCGCGATGGCGACGATCGAGCCGAGCACGAAGCGCGCAGTAGTCCTTCCCACTGCGCCCCCGTACACGGTCGACGACCTCCTCAAATTCCCCGCCGACGGCAACCGCTACGAGCTTCTCAATGGGAGCCTTCTGGTGAGTCCAGCCCCCACCCCCCTGCACCAGCGCATCATCAGCAGGGTCATGCGTGCCTTGATGCAGGCGGAGCCGCCGCATTTGGAGACGTTGACGACGGTGAACCTGCGCCTCACCGACAAGGACTACTACATTCCCGACATTGTCGTCGTGCCACGTGAAGTGACGGACGCGGTCGGGCTCATGTTCGGCCCTGACGACCTCCTGCTCGCCGTCGAAGTTGGCAGCCCGAGCACGAAGATGCGTGACGAAGGGCTCAAAACCTCGGCCTATGCGCAGGCTCGCATCCCGGTCTACTGGCGGGTCGAGCCGGACGAGGGGCCCGCGCTCTACGTGTACGAGCTCGACGGCGACGCCTACGGACCGCCCGCCATATACAAGGCCGGATCCGTCGCCGAGCTGAGCCGGCCCTTCCCCCTGGCTGTTGACCCCGCCGCGTTCGCCGCGTGACCTGGACCTCGGCCCTGCCGGCCCCCTCCTGCCGGAAGGACCGAGGCCAGGCGTTTCAGTGGGGTTCGGGAGACGTGCGGGCGGCCAGCGACGTGTAGATGGTCACCTCGTCGGGCTGGATGAGGCCGTCCTGGATGGCGCAGACGAGCAGCTTCTCCTTGGTGGGGGCGGGCCGGCCGGCGGCGGCGTACTTCACGCGGGCCCGGTCGATGTACTGACGCACGGTCCGTTCCTTGATGCCCATCCGGGCCGCCACCGACGCCTTCGACATCGACTGGAACCAGAACAGCAGCGCCTCACGCTCCTTGTCGGAGAGCTGCGGCCGGTGGGGGCGCTCGTCGGTGGCGATGGCCTGGGCCATCGGGGGCGTGACGGTGGGCCGGTCGGCGGCGACCTTCATGATGGTCTCCAGGCACGACTCTCGGGTGGCGCGGCCCTTGCCGATGAAGGCCGAGGCCCCCGCGTCGAGCACGGCGCGCACCGTCTCGGGCTCCTCGTGCTCGGAGAAGACGATGACCCGCTGCCCGCCCTGGCACAGCTCGGAGACCCGGTCGATGACCATCGTGCCGTTGAGGTTGAGGTCGAGCAGCAGCACGTCGGCCGTCACTCCCGCGACGGCCTCGATGGTGGGCCCCTGGGCGACCAGCGCCACCGGGCCGGGCGACGGCCCGAACCAGGAGCGCACCCCGTCCACCACCACCTGGTGGTCCTCCACCAGGGCCACCGTCACCGGCTCGGCACAGGGCTCCGTTGCCAGATGCTGTTGACCCATACCTCCCCTCCCTGCCGCTGATAGGTGACGACCACGCCGCTCGGCTCGCGCACGGGGGTGTGGCTGATCGGCAGGTCGTCGTTGTCGGCCACGACCGCCACGCTCACCATCGTGGACATGGCCGACACCGTTACGCGGGCCCGCGTCCGCGCGCCGTCGAGCGCCTGGACCGGGGCCCGCAGCAGGTCCTCGCGTACGCCGTCCGGCAGGAGGGGCAGGAATTCGCCGAACGGCGGCACCGTCACCATCACCCTGCGCCGCTCGGCCGCCTCGATGCGCTCGCGCAGCGCCGAGACCAGCTCGTCCGGCACGTCCTCGCGCTCGGTGATGAGCCGGCGCAGCCGCATCGCGCCGGCCGTGCAGTCGTCGCGCACCCGGGGGTCGCCGGGGTCGGCGCCGTCGGCGAGCTGCTGCAGCAGCTCCTCGGCGACGTCGCGGATGGCGGCGTACCTGCGCAGCCGGTCGGTGTGGATGCGCTGGGCGGACTCGCGCAGGGCGTCGTCGGCGGCGAGCCGGCGGGCCAGCACGACCGCGTCCTCGGCGCGGGCGCGCAGCAGGTGGCAGCCCCACGCGTAGCCGAGCTGCATGGTGATGCCGCCGACGATGACGACGAGGTACTTGGAGACGGCGACGCGGTCGAGGGTGCCGGTGACGGCCATGGCGGCCAGCATGATGGCGGCGTTGCCGGCGAGGAAGGCGATCAGCTCGCGGCGCCAGCCCGGCCGGCCCCACACCAGCATGACGCCGATCCAGCCGACCGAGCCCCACGCCCAGTCGTTGATGCCGAGCAGTTCGTGGGGCGGCAGCGCGGCGATCACCGCGACGTCCAGGGAGAGGGCGGCGACGGCCAGCTCGCGGATCCTGGACGGGCCGTGCGAGTCGCGGGCCAGCGAGCGCAGGGCGACGGCGAAGACGGCGGCGTAGGCGAGCCAGGCGGCGAGGTTCAGCCAGGGCAGGCGGAAGGACTGCCAGCCGGTGAGCGTGACGGTCAGGTTGTAGCCGAGGTGCCAGACGGCCGTGATGACGGCCGCGCCGAGCGCGGTGTAGCGGGCGTAGCGCTGGGCCACCTGCTCGATCTCCTCGGTCATGGCCGCCACCACAGGCTGACGCGGGTGCCCTGGGCGCTGGAGGAGATGCGGGCGCCGCCGTTGGGCAGCGAGCGCATCATGCCGAGGATGGAGCCGCGCACGCCGAACCGGTCGGGCGGCAGCCGGTCCTGGTCGAAGCCGCGCCCGCTGTCGGCGACCTCCACGACGATCTCGCCGCCGCGCCGGGTGGAGACGACCTCGGCCTCGTGGACGCCGGCGTGCAGGGCGACGTTGGCCAGGGCCTCGGTGACGGCGCGGGCGAAACGCTCGGCGACCTCGCCGGGCACGGTCTCGGCGACGAGGCTGGTGCGTACGTCCAGGCCGTCGACGCGTCCGGCGACCTCGTCGAGGAGGGCGTCGAGCGCGATCGGCGCGGAGTCGCCGCCGGGGGTGTCGCGCAGCTTCTCCAACGCCGCGAGGTCGGTACGGACCTGCGCCGCCAGCGTGGGCGTGGGCCGGTCGTAGGTGCCGAGCCCGACCATGCCCAGCGTGTGCAACGCGGTCTCGTGGATGCTGCCGACCTGCTTGAGCTGGTCCTCGCGGCGCAGCCGTTCGACCATGAGCGTGATCTCGGCGCGTACGCTGCGCTCCAGGAAGGCGTCGATGTCGGCGAACGAGCGGCGCAGCAGCGTCATCAGTATCACGATGGCGAGCAGTTGCACGAGGTGGACGCCGGTGGGCGCGACGACGTCCTGGGTGGCGGAGGCGAGGCGCACGCCGGCCGCGAACGCCCCGGCGACGGCGAGGCCGACCGGCACGGCGAGCGCGGGCCGCCAGGAGACGGCGGCGAGGATGATCGTCATCGTGACCAGCCCGGACACCCAGCTCGCTCCGCTGTCCAGGGTCTCCTCGGCGACCACGAAACGCTGGGCGAGGCAGAGCGCGAGCGTGACGGCCACATCAGCGGCCACCAGCCGGCGCGGCACCAGCTCCGTACGCCACCACACCCGCGTGAAGCCGGCCGTCAGGGCGAGGTGGACCGCCAGCAGCGGCACCAGCCAGGAGAGTGAGACCGGCGGGACGGCGCCGAAGGAGGCCGCGAGCACCGCCACCGCGCCCACCGCGCTGCGCGCGCCCGCGGCCGTTCTGGCGGTGGCCTTCTCCAACTGCCGGGTCGCGGAGTCGTACCTCGTGGAGCGGGGGTGAGACATGGGCCGTCCGCACACGATGGGAGCACAAGACGGGTCTCACGATAACGCAGTTCAAGGTGGGCAAAAAGGATACGTAACGGGTTCTTCCGGAGAACCGGTAAGGCAGATCCCCGGCCGTCGCGGTGTTCGGGGTCATGGGTCGCATAACTGTTCGTCCTCGGGCCGGCGCGATGCGGGGTGCACCGCCCCTCCACACCCTGCTCCGGGCCGCTTTTCCCGGCATGACGGTCGATCAGCCGTCATGCCGACATGTGCTGTTATAGGCCGTCATATCGCTACGACGGCTGATCGGCCGTCAGTCGTCCGGTGTGGCAGGAGCGTCTACTTGCGGGTGCCGCGAAGGCGCGGCGGGAGAGGACCTCATGACGTTCTTCGTGATCTCGATACTGATCGGATGCCTGTCGGTGATGAACGTGCAGGGCAGGCGCGGGAAGTGGCCGCCGGGCATGCCGGTGACCAGGCCACGGCTGGTGGCGGTGGGGGGCACGTTCGAGGGTTCGCGCGGGCGGCCGTCGGACGCGTACGTCATCCAGGAGCGGCTGGTCGCGACGGCCGACGGCGGGACCGGGCCGGAGGCGGGCCACGTGGCCGCCACCCTGGCGCTGGCGGCCGTGATCGCGGGACGTCCGCAGCACGGGGGCCCGCGCGAGCAGGACCTGGACGACTACGTCCAGGCCGCGCATCGCGCCGTGCGCGACGCCGCGTTACGCAACCCGGCCATGAGCGACCTGGCCAGCAGCCTGGACCTGATCGTGCTGGACGGCGGGGAGAGCCCGCGCCTGCGCTTCGCCCACGTCGGCAACGGCGCGATCTGGCACTGCCCGCGCGGCGGGACGCCCGCGCCGCTCACCACGTCGCACTCCTTCGACGACGGGCCGCCGCTGCGCGCGCTCGGCCGGCCCGCCGGGATCGACGCCGAGGTCGGCGCCGTCGCGGTGCGGCCGGGCGACCGGGTGGTGATGATGTCGGACGGCGTCGTGCAGGCGCTCGGCGTCAAACGGGTGACCGAGCTGCTGACCGGCAGCGCCTCGCCCGTCGCGTGCCTGGACCGGCTCTACGACGAGCTCGCCGCGGTCGAGCCGAAGGAGGACGCGACGGTGGTCATCGCCGACTTCGTGACGGTATGAGGGCGTCCGCCGGGAGTAGCCGCGCCGGACGAGCCGTTTGATCTAGGATTTTCCGGCATGAGCGCACCACCTGGCATCAACCCCAACATCCCGCACTCGGCCCGCGTCTACGACTACTGGCTGGGCGGCAAGGACAACTTCGAGGCCGACCGCCGGGTCGCGGAGGCCACGATGGCGGCGGTGCCGGGCGTACGCGAGAGCGCCAGGAACAACCGGGCCTTCCTCGGCCGCGCGGTGCGCCACCTGACGCGGCTGGGCGTGCGGCAGTTCCTCGACCTGGGGACGGGCATCCCGAGCCAGGGCAACACCCACGAGGTCGCCCAGGCGGAGGCGCCGGAGTCGCGGGTGGTCTACGTCGACAACGACCCGATCGTGATGACCCACGCCAGGGCACTGCTGACCAGCACCGAGGAGGGGCGGACCGCCTACCTGGAGGCGGACGTGCGCGATCCCGCCGCCATCCTGGAGCATCCCGAGGTGCGCGAGATCATCGACTTCTCGCAGCCGGTCGCGCTCATGATGGTCGCCATCCTCATGCACATCTCCGACGCCGACGACCCGGCCGGGCTGGTCAAGGCGTACGCCGACGCCCTCCCCACGGGCGGCTACCTCGTGCTCAGCCACCTCACGCTCGATCTCGTGCCGCCGCGGACGGCCGAGGACTACCTGGCCGCCACCGCGCACCAGGCCATGCACCGCACCCCGCGCACCGGCGAGCAGATCGCCCGCTACTTCGACGGGTTCGACCTGGTGGAGCCGGGCCTCGTCGCGGTCTCCGAGTGGCACGACACCCCGCTCTTCCCCGACGAGCCCGCCTGGATGTACGGCGGCGTCGGCCGTAAGCGGTGATCCTCCCCCGATTGGGCTGAAGGGACCCGATACGAGGGACTTTGGTCCCTGCCGCCGGCCCGGCCGGGCGCGGGATGGTGATCCCATGTCCGCTGTTACCGCTGTGCCGGGGGTGCCCCGGTGACCGATTCCGGCGCGGGCGGCCGCCGCGCGCGGGCCGCCACTCTGGAGCCGCCGTTCGCGTCCGCCGCCGACGTGTGCGCGGTCGTGGGCGCCGCCGCCGCCGCGCCGTCCGTGCACAACACCCAGCCGTGGCGCTTCCACCGCGCCGACGACACCACCATGGAGCTGTACGCCGACCTCGACCGGCTGCTGACCGTCACCGACCCGATGGGGCGCGGGCTCGGCCTGAGCTGCGGGGCCGCGCTGTACAACCTCCGGCTCGCGGTGCGGGTGACCGGGCACGACGCCCGTGTCAGGATCCTGCCCGACCCGGCCCACCGGCCCGACCTGCTGGCCACCGTGCACGCCGTGCCCGGCGAGCCGCCCACGGCGGACGAGCAGCTGCTGCACGACATGATCCCGCACCGGCGCACCAACCGTTTCCCCTTCGACGACCGGCCGGTGCCGCGGGAGGTCGTCGTCGCCCTGGTGCACGCCGCGCACGCCGAGTCCGCGACGCTGGTGCCGGTCTCGGGGCGCACCGCGCGGCGGGTGCTGGAGCTGATCGCCATGGCGGACGACACGCTGGCGGACGATCCGGCGTACCGGGACGAGCTGGCCCGCTGGACCGGGCCGGACACGCGGGCCGACGGGGTGCCCGAGCACGCCGCGGGCCCCCGGCCCCGCGACGGCCGGCTGCCGATGCGCGACTTCGGCCGGCACGCCGGGACCGCGGAGTTCGAGCCGGAGCCGCAGCTCGCGGCCCTGTTCACGCGCGGCGACGGGCCGCGCGACTGGCTGCGCGCCGGGCAGGCGCTCCAGCGGGTGCTGCTCACGGCGACCGCGCGCGGGGTGGCGGCGTCACTGTTCAGCCAGCCGCTCGACCTGCGCCCGCCGCAGCACCGCGGCGACCGGACCGGCGGCCCGTTCGGGCACGTGCAGATGCTGATCAGGCTGGGCTACGGCCCGCCGGTCCCGCGCGTGCCCCGGCGTCCCGTGGCGGAGGTCCTGGACGGCCGGGAGGCACGCGGTGCCTGACCAGCGGCTGTTTCCCGGGCTGCCTGCGCTGATCCAGGGCGGCATGGGGGTCGGCGTGTCCGGATGGCGGCTGGCCCGCGCCGTGGCCGCGACCGGGCAGCTCGGCGTGGTGTCCGGCACCGCGCTGGACGTCACCCTCGCCCGCCGGCTGCAACGCGGCGACCCCGGCGGCCACCTGCGCCGCGCCCTCGCCTGCTTCCCGGTGCCCGAGGTCGCCGAGCGCGTGCTCGCCCGCTACTTCGTGCCGGGCGGCACGGGCGAAGGGGTGCCGTACCGGCCGGTGCCTCGGCTCGGCCTGCGCGGCAACAGGGCGCGGGACGAGCTCGCCGTGGTGGCCAACTTCGCCGAGGTGTTCCTGGCCAAGGAGGGCCACGACGGGCCCGTGGGCGTGAACTACCTGGAGAAGATCCAGCTCGCCACCCCTGCCGCCGCCTACGGCGCGCTGCTGGCCGGGGTGGACTACGT
This sequence comes from Nonomuraea sp. B208, assembly GCF_057536035.1. NCBI lineage: Bacteria > Bacillati > Actinomycetota > Actinomycetes > Streptosporangiales > Streptosporangiaceae > Nonomuraea > Nonomuraea sp. B208. Next base: position 166,564 of record NZ_BAAJOU010000003.1, on the reverse strand, counting down.
GCTGGTGGGCGCGGGCATCCCGGCCGAGATCCCGCGCCTGCTCGACGACCTGGCCGAGCACCGCCCGGCACGGATCTCCGTCGCCGTGGCCGGCGAGGGCGGCGGGCACACCGTCGGGCTCGACCCGGTCGCGCTGCTCGGCCGGCGGCTGACGCCGCTCGCCCGGCCCCGGCTGCTGGCGATCGTGTCGTCGCACGTGCTGGCCGCGTACCTGGCCCGCTCCCCCGCGACCCGGCCGGACGGGTTCGTCATCGAGACGCCGGTGGCCGGCGGCCACAGCGCGCCGCCGCGCGGCCGGATGACGCTCGACGAGGCCGGCGAGCCCGTGTACGGCCCGCGCGACGCGCCCGACCTGGCCAAGGTGGCCGCGCTGGGCCTGCCGTTCTGGCTGGCCGGCGGCTACGGCACGCCCGGCGGCCTGGAGCGGGCCTGGGCGGCGGGCGCGGCCGGCGTCCAGGTCGGCTCGGCGTTCGCGCTGTGCCGGGAGTCGGGCCTCGACCCGCGGCTGCGGCGCAGGCTGCGCGAGCGGGCCGCGGCCGGCACGCTCCAGGTGCGCAACGACCCGCTGGCCTCGCCCACCGGCTTCCCGTTCAAGGTGGCCGAGGTGCCGGGCACGCTGTCGGACCCCGAGGTGTACGACTCCCGTCCCCGGCTGTGCGACCTCGGCTATCTGCGCACGCCGTACGAGCGGGCGGACGGCTCGCTCGGCTACCGCTGCCCCGCCGAGCCGGTGGACGTCTACGTCCGCAAGGGCCGGCCCGCCGAGGAGGCGGAGGGGCGGCGCTGCCTGTGCAACGGGCTGCTGGCCGCCATCGGGCTCGGCCAGCACCGCGCGGACGGCTACGCCGAGCCCGCGCTGCTCACCCTCGGCCAGGACGCGGGGTTCCTCGACGGCCTGCCCGAGGAGCACTCGGCCGCCGACGTGGTGGCCCACATCCTGCTCCAGGCCCACGAGTAGGCGCGCCCGGCGGGGCCGCTCACGTCCCGGATCCGGCCGCGTGCTCCGTGGCGATCGGCGTGATGCGGTCCCACGTGGACAGCGGCAGCATGATCACGGAGGCGGGGAACAGCCCGTGCTCCTCGTGGTCGATGTGCTGCACCAGCAGGTCCAGCGCGGCCGACACGGCGGCCCAGTCGGGCGCGGCCCGGTCCACGGCGGCGAGCACGCCGTGGATGGCCCCGTGCTCGGCGCACAGGCGCTCCACCTCGGCGGCCAGCGTGCCCTCGGCGCGCAGCTCGGCGAACAGGCCGTCCTCCTCGGTGGCGGTGTGCGGGAGCAGCCGGGCGAGCAGTTCGTCCAGGAGGGCGACGGCCTCGGCCTGCCGTCCGGCGCGGACGGCCCTCCGCAGCTCGCCGGCGCATTCCTGGATGTCCCAGTGCTCCTGGGACAGACGGCCGATGAGCGGGAACTCCCGGCAGCCGCAGTAGTTGCACATGTCCTGTCCTTCCTGCGACGACGACGTCACCTCTCCGTGCTTCGAGCCTGCCGGACCGGCGACCGGCCCGGACAGGGCCGAAGGTCCCCTGCCCGAGGCCGTACGTCCTAAGTCCCGACCGCCTGCAAGCCCGCTCAGCAGGGCGAACGCCCTGGACCAAAGCTCCGCGCCGGGGGACTTCCGGCCCTGGGGACGGGGCGGCCCGGTGCGGTCCCATGGCGGGGGAGGAAGGAGCGGATCATGATGCGGATCAGCGTGCGGGACGTGATGACCACCCGGGTGGCCGCGGCCGAGGCGGGGACGCCGTTAAAGGACCTCGCCGCGCTGCTGGTGAGCCGCGGGGTGAGCGCCCTGCCGGTGCTGGACGGGCAGCGGCGGGTGATCGGCGTCGTCTCCGAGGCGGACCTGCTGCGCAAGGAGGAGTTCCGGGAGCAGTACCGGGGAGAGGGCTACCGGCCGCGGCTGCGGGCCCGGCTGCGCCGGCTGCTGGCCGGGCGCGGCGAGGACGGGCGGCGCAAGGCGGCGGGCGCGACGGCGGCCGAGCTGATGTCGTCGCCGCCGGTCACGGTCGCGCCGGAGACCTCCACGGTGACGGCCGCGCAGCTCATGGACGCGCGCGGGGTCAGGCGGCTGGTGGTGGTGGACGAGGAGGGGCGGCTGCTGGGCGTGGTGGGCCGGCGGGACCTGCTGAAGGCGTACACGCGGGACGACGCCGAGCTCAAGCGCTGGGTCGAGGACGCCATCCCCGAGCGGTGGACCGACCGGCGCGGCATCACGGTCGAGGTGCGGGACGGCATCGTGACGCTGTCCGGCCGCACCGCGACCCGCACCGAGGCGACGGCCGCCGTGCACCTCGCCAAGGGGCTCGGCGGGGTCGTGGACGTCCGTCCGGCCCTCGCCTGGCGGCGGGAGGGACGCGGGAGCCCGTCCGCCCGTTCATCCGTTTAAGGTTCAAGCTGTGATCGCATGCGGGAACGGGACGGCGGAGTGAGCACGACGGTCGGAGCCGGGCGGAAGACGCGGACGGAGCGGGCGGAACGGCCGAAGCGGCGGCGGCGCAGACGGTGGATGTCCTGGACTTTCGTCACGCTGCTCGCCTTCTGGGCCCTGATCAGGGCCGGCGGACTGGAGATGGGGTCGTTCCTGACCCAGTTGATGACCGTGACGCCCTACGGCGCGGCGCTCGCGGCGCTGACCGCGCTGCTGCTGGCCCGCCGCAACCGCCCCGCGGCGCTGGTCGCGGCCACGGCCTGCGTGGTGCTGGCCGCCTGCGTCGCGCCGCGGCTGACCGCCGAGGAGCAGCCGGCCGCGTCAGGGCCGGTGCTGCGGGTGCTGACGGTCAACCTGTTCGGCAGGGCCGACGCCGCGGCCGTGGTCGACCTGGTGCGCCGCGAGGCCGTGGACGTCTTCACGGCGCTGGAGCTGAGCCCGGAGCAGGCCGAGCGGCTGGACGCGGCCGGGCTGTCGCAGCTGCTGCCGTACCGGGTGCTGCAGGAGGCGCCGGGCCCGATCGGCAGCGGCATCTACGCGCGGCGGCCGCTGAAGGAGCTGCCCGACCTGTTCAGGCCGATCGGCCACAACATGCCGGCCGCCGCGCTGACCCTGCCGGGCGGGGCCGCGGTCGAGGTCGTCGCCGTGCATCCCGACCCGCCGCTCGGGCGCAAGGAGCCGGGGTGGAACGCCGCGCTGGACGCGCTTCCGCCGCCCGCCACGACGGGCGCCATGCGGGTGCTGGCGGGCGACTTCAACGCGAGCATCGACCATCGGGCCTTCCGCGAGCTGCTGGAGCGCGGCTACGTCGACGCCGCCGCGCAGGTGGGCAAGGGCCTGGTGCCGACCTGGCCGAACCACCGGCCGGTGCCGCCGATCATCGCCATCGACCACGTGCTCGCCGACGAGCGGATGGCGGTGCGCCGGGTCGAGGTCGTGGACGTGCCCGGCACCGACCACCGCGGCGTGCTCGCCGAGCTCCGGCTGCCGTGATGTCACCTTCCGGCTAGTTCGAAAATCCGTTCGAGGATGGCATCGTCCCTCGGGGGCTCAACCGACCGAGGGGACACATCCATGCACTTACGAACCATCCGCCCTGCCGCCGCGCTGCTGGTCACGCTGCTCACGCTCACCCTCACCGCCGTCCCGGCGCGGGCGGGCGGGCCGACCCTGGTGGTGCGGTGGAACCAGGCGCTGCTGTCGGCCGTGCGCGGCGGCACGCTCGGGCCGCCCATGGTGTCGCGGGCGCTGGCCATCGCTCACACCTGCGCGTACGACGCGTGGGCGGCCTACGACGCGGTGGCCGTCGGCACCCGGCTCGGCGGCACGCTGCGCCGGCCGCCCGCCGAGCGCACCGAGGCGAACAAGGCCGAGGCCATCAGCTACGCCGTCCACCTGGCGGCCACCGACCTCTATCCGGGGCACCGCGCGACGTTCGACGCCCTGATGGCCGAGCTCGGTCAGGACCCGGCCGCCCCGGACAGCCAGGCGGCGCAGACCGGCCTGGCCGCCTGCCAGGCCGTGCTCGACCACCGCCACGCCGACGGCTCCAACCAGCTCGGCGGGTACGCCGACACCACCGGCTACGTGCCGGTCAACGCCCCCGTGGTCGTCGCCGAGCCGCTCACCACGCTCGCGCAGCCGGGCCGGTGGGCGCCGCTCACCTACCGCAACGCGGCGGGCGCGCTGGTCACGCCGCCGTTCCTGGTCCCGCACTGGGGGCGGGTGGCCTCCTTCAGCGGGTCGGCGCGGGCGCTGGCCGACGCCGTTCCCGCGCCGGCGCCGTACGGGTCGGCCGGCTGGCGGGCGCAGGCGGCCGAGATCGTGGCGACGACGGCCGCCCTCGACGACCGGAGCAAGTCGATCGCCGACTACTGGTCCGACGGGCCCGCCAGCGAGACGCCGCCCGGTCACTGGTGCCTGTTCGCGCAGCAGGTCTCGGCGCGCGACCGGCACGGGCTCGACCAGGACGTGAAGCTGTTCTTCGCGCTGGCCAACGCCGGCATGGACGCCGGGATCGCCGCCTGGGAGGTCAAGCGCGACCACGACAGCGGGCGGCCGATCACCGCGATCCGCGACCAGTACCGCGGGCAGCGGATCCCGACGTGGGGCGGGCGGACCGTGGACGGGGCGCTGTGGGTGCCCTACCAGCCGGCGACGTTCCCGACGCCGCCGTTCGGCGAGTACGTCTCGGGCCACAGCACGTTCAGCGCGGCGGCGGCCGAGGTGCTGCGGCGCTTCACCGGCAGCGACGTCTTCGGCGGTCAGGCCGTCGTCGCGGCCGGGTCGTCGAAGGTGGAGCCCGGGGTGACGCCGGCGCAGGACGTGACGCTGCGGTGGCGCACCTACAGTGAGGCCGCCGAGCAGGCGGGGCTCTCGCGCCGCTACGGCGGCATCCACTTCAGGGCGGGCGACCAGGAGGGCCGGGCGCTCGGCCGCGCGGTCGGCGACGCGGCGTGGAAGCGCGCGGCCGCGTACTGGACGGGCCGCGGCTGACCGGCCACATGGACGGCGCCCGCCCCCCGCGGTGGGGGCGGGCGCCTGGGGAAGACCGGGAGAGTGGCTGGTCAGGCCACGTTCTCCGCGGCCAGGCGCTCCAGCGTCCCGAGATCGAACGCGCCCGACTTGACCGCCGTGGTGAACGCCTCCCAGTCCCGCCGGGGCACCTCGAACACCAGCTCGGGGTGGTCGGCGTGGACGAGCTCCACGTGGTCGTTGATCCGCTTGGCCGCGACGCGGCCGGCGTCCTGAGTCATGCCGCATTCCTTCCTTCGTGAGCACTGCGGAGGAATCCGCCCCGGCCGACCGTTCGCAGGCCGGCCGGGGCGGTGGCAGCAGCGTCGCATCCCCGTCCGGGATTCGGCCACCGCCGCCTCGCGCACTCAGGGTGACAAATTCACCACTCGGAGTTCGTTGTCTTCTTCTCCGGAGCAAGAAAGATGTCATCGCCGGGGCATGATCCCTGTCATCCCCAACCGGTGACATCGCCGACTTATCCGCACAACCCTCCCCCGCGCATGCTGAGGCCATGACTTCTCGCCGATTCCCCACGAGCGCCCCGCGCGCGGCCCTGGCCGCCGCGATGGGCGCGCTGCTCGCGGCAGGCACCCTGGCCGGACCGGCGCACGCGGCCGGCGGGCCGGACCGGCAGGCGCTCAAGCGGACGCTGGACGCGGTCCACGCCGCCGGCATGTACGGCATCTACTCGGAGGTCCGCGACGGCGGCCGGACATGGGAGGGCGCGTCCGGCGTGGCCGACGTCGCCACCGGCCGCCCCGTCCGGCCCGACATGGTGCACCGGATCGGCAGCATCACCAAGACGTTCGTGTCGGTCGCGATCCTGCAGCAGGTCGCGCGGGGCACGATCGAGCTGGACGCGCCGGTGGGCCGCTACCTGCCCGACCTCGTCCCCGGCGAGCGCGGCCGGCGGATCACGGTGCGGATGCTGCTGAACCACACCAGCCACATCGCCGACTACATCCTCCCGGCGTTCCCCTCGCTGCAGGAGGGCTCGGTCAAGAGCCTGGACGACAACCGCTTCCGCCGCGTCGCGCCCAGGGAACTGGTCAGGATGGGCCTGGCCGCCACGCCGACCGGGGAGCCGGGGGCGCTTCCCGGGTCGTACTCGAACACCAACTACGTGCTCGCCGGCCTGCTGCTGGAGAAGGTGACCGGCGGCGACGCCGCCGACCACATCACCCGGCACGTGATCAGGAAGGCGGGCCTGCGGCACACGTCGTTCCCGCGCTCGCCGCACATCCCGGGGCCGCACTCCGGCGCGTACGAGTCGTGGTACGGCTTCTTCGACCCGCCCCGCGACTTCAGCGTCTACGACATGTCGTGGGCGAGCACGGCCGGGGCGATCACCTCCACCATGGACGACCTCAACACGTTCTACCGGGCGCTGCTGCGCGGCGAACTGCTGCCTCCCGCGCAGCTCGCCGAGATGCGCACGACGGTGCCGGTGCTGGCGGCCGGCTACACCATGAACTACGGCCTCGGCATCTACGCGGCCGACCTGCCCTGCGGCCGGTTCTGGGGGCACGACGGCGGCGTGTTCGGCATGGCCACGCAGTCGCTGGCCAGCGAGGACGGCGAACGGCTGATCTCGTTCGGCGTCAACCGCACGAAGTACCAGCAGATCGACGAAGGCGGCATCGTGCTGCACGAGATCGACATCGCCCAGGCCAGGCACCTGCTGGTGGCGCTCTGCGGGTCGGACTTCGCCGGGGACGCCCCCACCGCGAGGACGGCCTCCGAGACGTCGTTCCTGCCGTTCCGCGCCGACCGGGGGATGCCGGTCCGGCCGTGACGCCGGGTGGCGGGTGTGTCGTGGGTCACCTCCGTCGTGTGGATTCCTGCACAGAAGATCTCCCGCTATCTCCGTAATGTCCGTGCTGCCGGACAGCACCCGGCAGCACCGACACGGGGAGGAACCCACAATGCGCAAGACCCTCGCCATGGCGACCATCGCCGGCTCGATGGCCCTGACCGGCCTCGCCGTCGCCCCCGCCGCCCAGGCGACCACCTCGACGACCGCGAGCGCCCACGCCACCACCTGGGGCAAGTTCTTCTCGAGCGACCACAAGGCCTACACCTTCGGCAAGACCTGGAAGCAGCACGGCAAGGTCTACACGAAGTGGTACGGGGTGGACAAGCGCGGCGGCAAGAAGGGCTGGGTCTGGTTCGAGTACTACAAGAACGGCTCCTGGCACCGCTTCAACCACTCCTTCGACGGCAAGGTGGCCGGCGCCTGGAACGGCCGGGGGATCAAGAAGATCTACACGTTCACCTGCTGGGCCGGCAAGTTCGACAACTGCGGCAAGAAGTACCGCATCTACTGACGGATCGATCAGAGGCCCGGCGTTCGCCGGGCCTCTGGCCGTTCGGCGTCAGTGCGTGAACGCCTGGAACTCGGCGGCCCGCACCTGCTCCCGCTGCGGGCCGGCCGTGGCGCAGTCCGTCGCGGAGGTCGGGTCGGCGTCCTGCTCCCCCGCGTACAGCGGGTTGCCGGTGCACTGGGTGCTGACCACGCGCAGCATCAGGTGCGTGGCCTTGGCCGGGCGCACGTCGAACGACTTGATCAGCAGGTCCGAGCCGCGCGGGCGCGGCAGCGCGGTGTCGAACGCGTCCTTGCTGGCGTGGATCCTGGTGAAGCCGGCCGGGTCGGCGCAGTTCGCGCTGCAGGCCAGCACCTCGAAGGCGCGCAGGGCGGAGAAGCGGTTCTGCCCGCCCGGGTCGGCCGGGTCGGTCACCGCGGGCCGGAGCATGGCGCTCACCTGGACCCGGCGGACCGTGACGGGCGCGTCGCCCGCGAGGTCCACGATCATCGACTTGCCGGCCGGCGCGCCGGAGAGCGAGGCCCAGTTCGTGGCCTCGGTTTCGTCGATGAGCTTGGCCTGGTTGACGCCGTCGCCGCTCGCCGTCGCGCCGCTCGCCGCCGCGGCGAGGTTGCGGGTCAGCGGCAGGGCCAGCGGCAGCGTCACGCCCGGCAGCACCGCGAACGTCAGCCGCCGGTGCCCGAACCCGGCGCCTGCCACCACGAAGTCGTAGACGCCCGGCGTCATCTCCACGGTGTCGCCGAGCGGCGTGGCCGGGTCGGTGTCGGCGACCGGGACCGCGCGGGCCTCGTAGTCGCCGACGTAGAGGCGCAGCGCCGCGTCCTTCGCCTCGCCGAGCGGCTTCAGCCGCAGCGAGCCGTTCTTACCCGCCGGGTTGACGAAGCTCGGCGTCGCCTCGCCGTCGTTCGGGCCGGTGCTCGCCGCGTCACGGCCCAGGCCGTGCTCGGCGAACGCGCGCCACATGATGTCCTGGTTCGCGCCGCCGAAGCGGATCGCGTCGGCGGCGAGCAGGGCGTCGCGGTGGTCGACGTACGTGACCGCGCCCGAGGCCATGAGCAGCAGCGCGTCGAAGGAGAGCTGCGCCCAGCGGCGGTTGCCGGGGCAGCGCTCGACCGGCGTGCGGCCGTCGGCGCAGGAGCGCTGGAGCCTGTCCGTGCCGGAGCCGTAGCGCTTGACGAAGGCCGCGCGCACGTCGAACTGGGTGGCCGTCCAGATCTCGCCGTCGGCGTGGACCTGCTGGCCCACCAGGTCGTAGTTGAGGTCGCTGTAGTTGAGCGGCGACTTCGACATGTCGTAGTTGCGGATGCCGCGCTGCTTGTCGCCGGTGACGTAGCCGCCGATCACGTACGGGGTCGCGCCCGCCGGGCGGAAGCCGTACTCGTAGAGGTACTCCATGGAGAACAGGTCGGAGGTGCTCTCGTTCATGGCGCCCGCCTGGGCCCCGCTCCAGCCGGCGTTCGGGCCGCCGATCATGCGGCCGGAGATGGCGTGCGAGTACTCGTGGGCGATGACCGACATGTCGTAGTCGCCGTCCACGCAGGGCCCGTAGAAGGAGCCGGCGATCGGCTGCCACAGGTACATGTTCGTGATCGGCGCGGTGCCGTCCGGCCCGGTGATCTGGTTGGCGTTGTCGCGTACGGACGCCACCCGCGCCCCCGCCTGGGCGTTGCCCTGCTCGGGGTCGCCGCCGAGGCCGCCGCGCCCGCCGTTGTCGGCCTGCATGTTCCAGGCCGACTCGGTGAAGCCGAGCCGGTAGGACCAGTCGTGCATGCGGTTGTGCAGGGCGTTGAGGTTGGCGATGGCCGCCTCCAGGTCGGCCTCGCCGGGCTGGTCGAGCGCGGCCGGGTCGCACTTGGCGGTGTACCAGGCGTTGCGCCACGGGTGGACGTAGTTCCTGCTCGGGGTGAGCACGTTGGAGCGGGTGCCGACGGTGAACGCGTCGCCGCTGGCGCGGTTCTCGTAGGTGCGGGCCGCGTTGCCGAGGCTCGTGTTGGTCGGCTCGCCAGTGGCGTGGTCCACGTCCCATGCCCTGCCGGTCGCCGCGTCGCCGCCGGTGGCGAGGTCGCAGCCGGGGCCGGCGGTGTGGCACCAGGTCTGGCGGGTGTCGGCGGAGGAGTAGTCGCCGCGCGGGGTGGCCGGGAACACCCCCCACTTCGGGTTCTCGGGGTCGAAGTGGTCGACCAGGTTCTCGCGGGTGAGGACCGCGCCGCTGACCGCGTCCACGTGCGTCGTGTACGCCGCGGGCTCGCCGTCCGCGCCGCCGATCAGCACGACCTGGTAGGCCCGGTGCACGCCGTCCGGCGCGGGCACCGCCACCGCCGTGACCTTCTGGGTGACGGCCGTGGCGAGGTCGATCCCGCCGTCCCTGGCCGCGATCTCCAGCGCCTGCCGCTCGCCGATCGCGGCGGCCGGGGGCTCCTGCGTGGCACGTGACAGCGAGGAGGTGACGGACCGGACGGCGCCGTTCACCACGCCGACGGCGACCAGGCCGTCCACCCCCGCCGGCAGGCCGCCGAAGCGCTGCCGCAGCAGGACGGCGGCGCCGTCGCCGATGGGGTTGACCGCGACCTTCTCCAGCGCGTCCACGGCCGAGGCGGACAGGCCGAAGACGCTCTCGTTCGCCTTCAGGTAGGCGCGGGCGGCCTGCTCGGGATCGGCGCCGAGACCCTCGGCGAGGGGTTCGGCGCTGACGACGGCGGCCGGGGTGCCGAGCTTGTTCCAGCGGATCTCGGCGGCGGGGCCGGCCCTGCGGGCGGTCGCGCCGGGCGGCGGCTCGACCCGGCCCTGACGGTTGTCCACGTCGGGCTTGGCGTGCTGCTCGGCCTGGAAGTCGTGGACGGGGGCCTGCCCGCCGGGTTCGCCCCGGGCCGGTCCCACGGGAGACAGTGCGGCCGCGACGAGCGCGGCGGCGAGGAGGGTGCTGCTGCGTAACCAGGACTTTGACGACACGTTGGTCCTCTCTGGCCGGCGGAGGGCGCGCGGATCACGCGCGCCCTCCGCCAGAGGTAACACCGTGTTGACTGCCTGACAAGATCCCGGTCCGGAGGGAAGGGGGCGGGCCTACGTCGCCGCGGGCAGGCGGACCTGCGGCGCGACGCGATCGGCCCAGGCGGACACCACGGCCTCCAGGTCCGGGAGCTGTGACTCCAGGAAGGCCAGGCCGGGCGTCGGCACGGTGGCGCCCAGCTCGACCAGCAGCGGGCGCAGGTGCACCTCGACCGCCAGCGCGTGCTTCGGGTCGCCCATGACCAGCAGCGGCAGCGCGGTCTTCCCGGCCAGCGCGGCCGGGGGCAGCCGGTCGAGGAACGCCTTCAGCAGCCCCGTGTAGGTGCCCTTGTAGGTGGGGCTCGCGACGACGAGCACGTCCGCCTCCGCCACCAGCCCCAGCGCCGCCTCCACCCCCGGGGAGGCGGCGGGGGCCAGCAGGTGGGGGCCGAGCGCCGACAGGTCGGCCAGCTCGTGCGGCAGGGACGCGCCGAGCCGGGCGGCGACCGCCTCGGCCGCCGCGACGGCCACGGCCTCGGTGCGCGAACCCGCCCTCGGGTTGCCGACGACGGTGAGAACGGTCATGGGTTCGCCTCCTGGCGTGCGGTGCTTGTCACAGTGGTGGTCATCCGGCGGCCACCAGGTCCTTGGCGTAGCGCGAGGCCGGGCGGGGCAGGCCGTAGTTCTCGCGGAGGGTCCGGCCCTCGTACGCGTGCCGGAACAGCCCCCGCGCCCGCAGCTCGGGCACCACGTGGTCGACGAAGTCGGACAGGCCGTGCGGCAGGATCGGCGGCATCACGTTGAAGCCGTCGGCCGCGCCGCCCTCGAACCACTCCTGGATCTGGTCGGCGATCTGCTCGGGCGTCCCGGCGACGACCCGGTGGCCGCGGCCCCCGGCCAGGCGGGCGAGGAGCCGCCGGACCGTGAGGCGCTCGCGCCTGGCCAGCTCGACGACGAGCTTGCGCCGGCTCTGCGCGCCCTCCGTCTCGACCGGCACGTCGGGCAGCTCCCGGTCCAGGTCGTCCTCGGTGAGCTCGATGCCGGTCATCTGGCCGAGCTGCGCCAGCCCGTACGCGGGGACGATCAGGTCCTCCAGCTCCTTCTCCAGCCGCAGCGCCTCCCGCTCGGTCGAGCCGATGATCGGCGAGATGCCCGGCAGCACCAGCACCTCCTCAGGACGCCGGCCACGGGCGGCGACCCGGCGCTTCAGGTCGGCGTAGAACTCCCGCCCCTCCTCAAGGGTCTGCTGGGCGGTGAAGACGGCCTCGGCGTAGCGGGCCGCGAAGTCCTTGCCGTCCTCCGACGACCCGGCCTGCACCAGCAGCGGATGGCCTTGGGGCGGGCGGGAGGCGTTGAGCGGGCCGCGGACGGCGAAGTGCGGGCCCTCGTGCTCGATGGCGTGGATCTTGCCGGTGTCGGCGTAGCGGCCGGCGACGCGGTCGCGGACGACGGCGTCGTCCTCCCAGCTGTCCCAGAGCTTGAGCACGACGTCCAGGAACTCCTCCGCGCGGGCGTAGCGGGCGGCGTGCGCGGGACGTTCGACGCCGAAGTTGCGGGCCTCGGCCTCGCCCGCGGAGGTGACGATGTTCCAGCCGGCCCGGCCGCCGCTGATGTGGTCGAGCGAGGCGAACTTGCGCGCCACGTGGAAGGGCTCGTTGTACGTCGTGGACACGGTCGCGATGAGCCCGACGTGGTCGGTGACGGCGGCCAGGGCGGCCAGCAGGGTGAGGGGTTCGAGGCCGCCGAGCGCGTTGTGCCCGACGTGCCCCTGCAGGGCGAGCCCGTCGGCGAGGAACACCGAGTCGAGCGTGCCGCGCTCGGCGATCCTGGCCAGCTCCTGGTAGTGCCGGACGTCGGTGAGGCGGGCCGGCTCGGTGCTCGGGTGCCGCCAGGCGGCCTCGTGATGGCCGACGCCCATGAGGAAGGCGTTGAGGTGGAGCTTTCTCGTCACGTGGTCCTCCAGGTGGAGAAGCGGCGCTCGGCGGCGACCAGGAGCAGGTTCAGCAGCAGGCCGAGGACGGAGATGGTGATGATCCCCGCGTACATGTCGGGGATGCGGAAGCTGGACTGGGTGTCGAGGATGAGGTAGCCGAGACCGGCCTTCGCGCCGACCATCTCGGCGAACAGCAGCACGAGGATGGAGGTCGCGCCGGCCAGCCGCACGCCGGTGAAGATCGCGGGCACGGCGGCGGGCAGGATCACCTTCTGGAACAGCCGGAACGGGCCGAGGCCCATGGATCTGGCGGACTTGACGAGCAGGGGCTCGACGGTCTTCACGCCGCTGATCGTGTTGAGCAGGATGGGCCACGAGCAGGCGTACAGCACGAAGGAGACCTTGGCGGGCTCGCCGATGCCGAGGATCAGCGTGAACACCGGCAGCAGCGCCACCGCCGAGGTGTTGCGGAACAGCTCCAGCAGGGGCGTCAGCAGGTCGGCGACCGGGCGGTACCAGCCGATGAGCAGCCCGAGCGGGATGGCGAGCACGACGGCCAGGCCGAAGCCGGCCAGGGAGCGGCCCAGCGACGCCCCCAGGTGCTCGGGGAGGCTGCCGGTGACGAGGAGGTCGTACCAGGCGGCGAGGTCGTCAGAGAGCGGGGGGACGAACACCGGGTCCACGACGCCGGTCCTCGGCAGGATCTCCCAGGCGGCGAGGAGGAGCAGCACGGCGACCGTGTTGACCCCGGCCCTGCGCAACCACGCGGGCAGCCACGCGCGCCGCCGGGTGGGCGGCGCGGCATCGTCCTGAGCGCCCTCGTCGGCGCTGTCGTCGGCCTCGTCGTCGGGGAGGTCGTACCAGTGAAGGTCGCCGGGCAGTGCGGCGCGGGTGTCAGCCATGGGTGATCGCCACCTCTCGCTCCTGCACCTGCGCTGCGGCGACCTCGTCGCGCAGCAGCGTCCAGATGTGGTGACGGTACTCGCCGAAGGCCGGGTCGGCGCGCAGGTCGCCCTCGCGCGAGTCGAACGCGACCTCCACGACCTCCTTGATCCGGCCGGGCCGCGAGGTCATGACGGCGACCCGCTGCCCCAGGTAGACGGCCTCGTCGATGCCGTGGGTGATGAAGATGACCGTCTTGCCGGTGTGCTGCCAGACGCGGACCAGCTCCTCCTGCAGCGACTCGCGGGTCTGCGCGTCGAGCGCGGCGAACGGCTCGTCCATGAGCAGCACGTCGGGGTCGAAGGCGAGGCTGCGGGCGATGGCGACGCGCTGGCGCATGCCGCCGGACAGCTCGTGCGGGTAGCGGTCCTCGAACCCGGCGAGGCCCACCAGCGCCAGGTGCTCGCGCGCCCGCGCCGCCCGCTCCCGCCTCGGCACGGCCTTGGCCTCCAGGCCGAACTCGACGTTCGCCTGCGCGGTCCGCCACGGGAAGAGGGCGTACTGCTGGAAGACCACGCCCCGGTCGAGGCCGGGTCCGGTGACGGGGTCGCCGTCGATCAGGATCTGCCCGGACGTCGGCGGGGTGAGCCCCGCGACCAGGTCGAGCAGGGTGGACTTGCCGCAGCCGCTCGGCCCGACGAGCGCGAGGAACTCGCCCGCGCGCACGTCGAGGTCCACCCCGGACAGCGCGGTGAACGGCTCGGCGGCGTCCCTGACGTGGAAGGTCTTGGTGACGTTGCGGATGCCGATCTCGGTCATGAGGTGCTCCCGGCGGCGTAGGGGTTGAACGCGTTGGTGTAGAGGTCGTCCGGCTCGACCTGGCCGGGGCGCAGCTCGCCCTCGCGGATGAGCCAGTCGATCCAGGTGCCGAACTCCTTCGGGGCGATGACGCCGCCCTTGCCGGCGATGCCGGTGCTCTTCCAGAAGCGGACGGTCTCGGCGCTCTCGTTCCGGCCGCGCTTGGCGATGATCCGCTCGAACGTGCCGACGACCTCGGCCCGCGAGTGGGTCTGCGCCCAGGCGACGGCCTTGGCGAAGCCGGTCACGAACGTCCTGGTGGTGGTCGGGTTGTCGGCGATGAAGTCCTCGCGCAGCACGATCGAGCCGGCGGTGAACGGGCCGAACAGGTCCACGTCGGTGAACAGCGGCCGCAGGCCGCCGCGTTCGAGCGCCTTGTCCCTGAGCACGCCGCCGAGGGTGCCGGCGTCGAGCTGTCCCTGCCGGACGGCCTGCTCGGTGTTGACCGGCGGGATCACCACGAGCTGGACCTGCTTGATCTCGTCGGGGGTCAGGCCCTGGCGCTTGAGGTATTCCTTGATGACGGCCTCGTGGTGCGCGCCGAGCGTGTTGACGCCGATCTTTCTGCCGATGAGGTCGCGGGCGGTCCTGATCGGGCTGTCGTCCTTGACGTAGTAGCCGTTGAAGGTGTCCTGGTCGGAGCCGTAGTAGCCGACCACGGCCTTGATGGGGGCCCTGGCGGCCTTGAGCTTGACGATCGCGCCGTTGAACGCGCCGCCGAAGTCGGTCTGGCCGGTGGCGGCCGACTGGATGTCCTGGGGGCCGGAGGTGGTGTTGCCCACCCACTTGAGCTTGAGGTCGCCGAGGTAGCCGAGCTCCTCGGCCAGCTCGGCGTAGGTGACGGCGCCGGCGCTGCCCTGGTAGCGCAGCACCTTCACCTCCGACGTTCCGGTGGTCGCCTCGGCGCCGCCGCAGCCCGCCAGGACGGCGGGCAGCAACGCGGCCATGAGGGCATGTCTGGTCTTGATCACGGTGGGGTTCCTCGTCGGGGGGAGGGAGTGAGGGGTTCCTGGGTGCGTGATCAGCGACACTGCGCGCTGGCGACGTGGCCGTGGTCCACGTGCGGGCGCCGGGTCAGGTAGAGGCCCTGGCTCATGCGTACGAAGCTACGGCCCTCCTATCTGAAAGTCAACTTTCCCTACTGGACATGCATGAAATTAGGCTCGATCTCGTACGACACACTCGATCAGGGAGGCTCGATGATCTTCATTACCGCGAAGTTCCGCGTCAAGCCGGAGCACGCCGACCGCTGGCAGGAGATCACCGGGGAGTTCACCGAGGCGACCCGCGCCGAGCCCGGCTGCCTGTGGTTCGACTGGTCGCGCAGCCTCGACGACCCGGCCGAGTACGTCCTGGTCGAGGCGTTCCGCGACGACGCGGCCGGGGCGGCGCACGTGCAGTCGCCGCACTTCGAGCAGGCCCGGCGGGATCTGCCGCAGTACCTCGTGGAGACGCCGCGCATCGTCAACACCACGGTGCCGCAGGACGACTGGTCCGAGCTCGGCGAGATGGCCGTGAAGGACTGACCCGGCGTTACCTCCGCACGTCGCCGCAGGCGAACAGCCCGAACGGCCCCCGCCCGGCCCGCAGCGTGAACTCGCGCGGGTCCGGGTCGGGCGGGGTCGCCTGGCCGCCGGAGTCGGTATAAGTCAGGACAAGTTTTTTTCCGGGTTATTGACGAAAAAGAGGTGACCTCGGCACACTCTCCGTCATGTCACTCCCCCGTGGCCCCCTGTCCCAGCTCCGGCGCGGGCACGAAGAGCTCGTGCTCGGCCTGCTGCGCAAGCACGGCCCGCTGAGCCGGGGCGAGCTCGGCAAGCTGTGCCGGCTGTCGCGCACCACGCTGTACGACATCCTCGCCGAGCTCGTCGCCACCGGCGCCGTCGTGCCCGCCGGGCAGCAGGACGACGGCCCGCGCGGCCGGGGCCGGCCGGCCGAGACGCTGACGCTCAACCCCGGCGCCGGGCAGGCGATCGGCATCGACTTCGCCCGGCGGGCGCTGCACGTGGCGGCGGTCAACCTGGCGCACGAGATCGTCGGCGCGGCCAGCGAGCCGCACGACGCCGACCTGCCGTGGGAGCAGCGGGTGGACCTGGCCGAGCGGCTGATCGGCCGGCTCGGCGGCGGCGACCTGCGGCTCGGCGCGCTGAGCGCGATCGGCGCGGGCGTCGTCGGCCCCATCAGCGACCCGGACGGAGGCTCCGGCAGCGATCTCGGCAGCGGTCTCGGCAGCGGTCTCGACGGCGACACCGGCGGCGGCATCGACACCGGCTTCGGCGGCGGCATCGACGGCGGCATCGACGGCGGCCCTGACGACGCCGGGGAGCCGCTCCCCCACCGGGCGCAGGTGCTGCTGCGGGAGCGGTTCGGCGTGCCCGTGCTGCTCGACAACAACACCCGCCTGGCCGCGCTCGGCGAGGCCATCTGGGGTGCGGCCGCCGGCGGCAGGGACGTGCTCTACCTGCGCCTGTCCCACGGCGTCGGCGGCGGCCTGGTGATCGCCGGGTCGCTGCACCGCGGCGCGTACGGACTGTCCGGCGAGTTCGGCCACATCGTGGTCGATCCGGGCGGCCGGCCGTGCTCCTGCGGCGGCACCGGCTGCCTGGAGACCGTCGCCTCGGTCAGGGCCGTCCTCGACGCCTACCGCGAGCGCGGCGGCCAGGCCGACGACGTACGCGGCCTGATCGAGGCCGTCGAGCGGGCGGAGCCGGGCGCGCTCGCCCTGCTGGCGGAGGTCGGCGCGGACATCGGCGCGGTGCTCGCGGCCCTGTGCAACGCGGTCGGCCCCGGCGTCATCGTGATCGGCGGCGAGCTGGCCGAGACCGGCGCCGCGCTGCTGGAGCCGATCGGGCGCACGCTCGACGCCCGGATCATGCCGATCTCACGGCACCGGGTCAGCCTGCGCCGGGCCACGCTCGGCGAGGCCGCGGGCGCGCTCGGCGGCATCGCGCTGGTGCTGCACGAGTCGCCCCTGCTCTCCCGCTACCCGGCCGGCCCCGACCTCGCCGCCGGAGCTCCCCCGCCGTCCCCGCGGCACCACAACCTCGTGAAGGAGGGTTCATGACCCAGCTCACCACGCTGGGCAAGCCGGCGGCCCCGACGGCGCGGCGCGCCGCCGGGCGTCCCCGGCGCACGCTCGTGCTCAACCTGGTCGCGGTCGTCCTCGGCCTGCTCGTCTGGACGCTGCTGGCCACGATCGGCGTCCAGGGCCTGCCGACCCCGCTGGAGGTCGCGGCCAAGGCCGGCGAGCTGGTCGCGGACGGCACCCTGCTCCAGGACGCGCTCGCCAGCCTCCGCCGGGTGCTGCTCGGCTTCCTCATGGGCACGCTGCTCGCGATCCCGGTCGGCTTCCTCATGGGCTGGTACGCCACCGCGCGCGGCCTGCTGGAGCCGTACGTGCAGTTCTTCCGCACCATCCCGCCCCTGGCGATCATCCCGCTGGCCATCGTGCTGCTCGGCATCGGCGAGGTGCCGAAGGTCTTCGTGATCTTCCTGGCCGCGTTCCTGTCCAGCGTCGTCTCGACCTTCCAGGGCGTGGTGGACGTGGACAAGACGCTCATCAACGCCGCCCGCGTGCTGGGCGCGTCCGACCGGACGATCTTCCTGAAGGTCGTGGTCCCCGCGTCCACGCCGTTCATCCTGGTCGGGATGCGGGTCGGGCTCGGCTCGGCCTGGGGGACGCTGGTCGCCGCGGAGCTGATCGCGGCCCAGGAGGGGCTGGGCTACCGGATGCAGCAGGCCCAGCTCTACTACGACCTGTCCACGATCTTCGTGGGCCTCATCGCCATCGGCGTGCTCGGCCTGCTGATGGACCGCCTGCTGCTGCTCGCCGAGCGCCGCCTCACCGACTGGCAGGAGCGCCGATGAACGCCAAGATCTCCTTCAGGGACATCGTCAAGACCTATCCGATGAAGGACGACGTCTTCACCGCGCTCGACCACGTCTCCCTGGACATCGCCGACCGCGAGTTCGTCACGGTCGTCGGCCCGTCGGGGTGCGGCAAGAGCACGCTGATGAGCATGGCCGCCGGGCTGACCGAGCCCACCTCGGGCGAGGTGCTGGTGGACGGCGCGCCCGTCCCCGGCCCAGGACCGGACCGCGGGGTGATCTTCCAGCAGTACGCGCTGTTCCCGTGGCTGACCGTGCGCAAGAACGTCGAGTTCGGCCTCAAGCTCATGAACCTGCCGCCCGACGAGCGCAGGAGGCGGGCCGAGCACGCGATCGAGCTGGTCGGGCTGTCGGACTTCGCCGACGCGCTGCCGAAGACCCTGTCCGGTGGCATGAAGCAGCGCTGCGCCATCGCCCGCGCGTACGCGGTCGACCCGCAGGTGCTGCTCATGGACGAGCCGTTCGGCGCCCTCGACGCGCTCACCCGCGTCCAGCTCCAGGACCAGCTCCTCGACACCTGGAGCCGCGAGCGGCGCACGGTCATGTTCATCACGCACGACGTGGACGAGGCCGTCTACCTGGCCCGGCGGGTGATCGTCATGGCCGCCCGTCCCGGCCGCGTCCAGCAGATCGTCGAGGTGGACCTGCCGTACCCGAGGACCGAGGAGATGCGGCTGTCGCCGGAGTTCGCGCGCATCCGCAACGAGGTCTGGCACGGCGTCTACCACCAGCCCAAAGCAGCTTAAAACCCCCCTGGAAAGGATCAACACGACATGCGCTCTCTTCGCCGCGCCCTCACCACCGCCGCCGCGGTGAGCGTCCTCGCGCTCTCCGTCACCTCCTGCTCCGACGACGGCACCACCGTCCGCTTCGGCTACATCGGCGACTACAACGGCGCCAGCCTGCTCGCCGTCGCCCAGAAGCAGGGGCTCTGGGAGAAGCAGGGGCTCACCCCCGAGATCAAGGTCTTCACGAATGGACCGCTCCAGATCCAGGCGCTCGGCGCCGGCGACCTGGACTTCGGCTACATCGGCCCCGGCGCCATGTGGCTGCCCGCCTCCGGCAAGGCCAAGGTCGTCTCCATCAACACGCTCGGCTTCGCCGACCGGGTGATCGGCCGGCCCGGCGTCAAGAGCATGCAGGACCTCAAGGGCAAGAAGGTCGGCGTGCCCGAGGGCACCTCCGGCGACATGGTGCTCAACCTGGCCCTGCAGAAGGCCGGGATGACGGCCGCCGACATCCAGAAGGTGCCCATGGACGCGGCCACCGTGGTGTCGGCGTTCTCGGCCGGGCAGATCGACGGCGCCGGCCTCTGGTACCCGCTGATCGACACGATCAAGGAGAAGGTGCCGGACATGACGGAGATCGCCAGCACCCGCGAGTACCCCGACAACTCCTTCCCGAACGCCTTCGTCAGCGGCACCGACACCGACCAGGAGCTGACCACCAAGGTGATCAAGGTGCTGCAGGAGGCCAACGACTGGCGGGCCGCGCACCCCGAGGAGACCATCAACGAGACGGCCGCCCTGCTCAAGCTCGACCCGGCCAAGGTCAAGTCGGACGCGGCGAACGTCGAGGTCATGTCCACCGCCGACCTGGTCGCCAAGACCAAGGACGGCACGGTCGCCAAGTGGCTGAACAGCCTCGGCGACTTCTTCGTCGGCACCGGCCAGCTCAAGTCGCTGCCCGAACCGTCGTCGTACTACACCGGCGACCTCTACGAGAAGGCGTACGGCAAGTGAACCTGCTGTTCCTCATGACCGACCAGCACCGGGTGGACACGCTCGGCTGCTACGGCAACCCGCACGTGGCCACGCCCAACCTCGACCGGCTGGCCGCGACCGGCACCCGGTTCGACCGGTTCTACACGCCGACGGCCATCTGCACGCCGGCGCGGGCCAGCCTGCTCACCGGGCAGGCCCCGTTCCGGCACCGGCTGCTGGCCAACTACGAGCGCAACGTCGGCTACCTGGAGGACCTGCGCGACGACGCGTTCACCTTCCCGTCCGCGCTGAAGGAGCGCGGCTACCAGCTCGGGCTGATCGGCAAGTGGCACGGCGGCACCCACCGCAACGCCGCCTCCTACGGCTTCGACGGCCCCGACCTGCCCGGCTGGCACAACCCGGTGGACCATCCCGACTACCTCGCCTACCTGGAGGAGCGGGGGCTGCCGCCGTACAAGATCTCGGACCTGATCCGGGGGACGACGCCGAACGGCAACCCGGGCAACTTGCTGGCCGGGCGGCTGCACCAGCCGGTCGAGGCCACCTTCGAGCACTACCTGGCGACGCGGACGATCGAGCACCTCGACCGGTACGCCGCCGACGGCCGCCCGTTCTACCTGGCCGCGCACTTCTTCGGGCCGCACCTGCCGTACCTGCTGCCTGACGAGTACTTCGACATGTACGACCCTGAGCTGGTGGAGCTGCCGCCGTCGATCGCCGAGACCTTCGAGGGCAAACCGCCGGTGCAGCGCAACTACAGCGCCCACTGGGCGTTCGACACCCTGCCCATCGAGATCACCCGTAAGCTGATCGCGGTCTACTGGGGCTACGTGACGCTCATCGACCAGCAGCTCGGCCGCATCCTCGACCGCCTCGACGAGCTGGGGCTGAGCGACGACACCTCGGTCTTCTTCACCGCCGACCACGGCGAGTTCACCGGCGCCCACCGCCTGCACGACAAGGGCCCGGCCATGTACGAGGACATCTACCGCATCCCCGGCATCGTCCGCGTGCCCGGCGCGCCGCCGCAGGTCAGGAACGAGTTCGTCACCCTCACCGACTGCACGGCGACGATCCTGGAACTGGCCGGCTGCGACCCGGAGCCCGCCGTGGACAGCCGCAGCCTCCTCCCCCTGGTGCGCGGCGAGCATCCGGAGTGGCCGGGCGAACTGCTGGCCGAGTACCACGGCCACCACTTCCCCTACCCGCAGCGGATGATCCGCGACGACCGCTACAAGCTCGTCGTCAACCCCGAGTCCGTCAACGAGCTGTACGACCTGCACGCGGACCCGTACGAGCTGAGCAACCGCTACACCCACCCCGAGCTGGCCGGGGTCCGCCGCCGCCTCATGCGCAGGCTGTACGACCTGCTGCGCGAGCGCGGCGACAACTTCTACCACTGGATGACCCCGATGTACGACATCGGCGCCTCCGACTACGACCCCACGCTCAGCTCCTTCGAGAAGGAGGACGCCACCGGGTGATTCCCGTTGCGCATGGGACGGCGAAAGCCCTGCGACCCGCCGCCGAGTGTGTTTGACTCACGCGGTAATCACACCCTCTGGGAGGGTTTCACCATGGGGGAGTTCGTGGGGATCGACCCCAGCCGAGCACACGACCTCATCCGCCGCCTCGAAGCCGGCAGCCTGCTGCTGGGCGGCGTGCGTCCGCTGGTGGACGCGGCCGTGGCGGAGGCCGGCGACGACTGGGCCGGCCCCCGCCACGGCGCGACCGCGCTGCGGCGGGCGCAGGAGTTCCTGCACGACGCGCGGCGGGAGCTCAGGTGGCGCATCGACGCCGCCGAGCAGCTGGTGCCGGTGCGCGAGCGCGGCCTGCTCACGGCCGTGTTCCCGTTCGCCGGCGAGGCGGAGGCCACGCGGGCGGCCGCCGAGACGGCCACAGCCGTCCTCGCGGCCCTTGCCACCCGCCGCCCCGACGAGGTCGAGCGCGCGTTCACCACCGCCACCGGAACTCCCGGCGAGGCGGCCGGGGATCCGGCGTACGCGGCGGCGTTGCTGGACGCGCTCGGGCCTGATGGCCTGGTTCTCGTTCTGCGTGGCTGGTCGGAGGTAGAGGTGCCCGGCGAACGCGACGGTCTGCCGCCCGCCGCGCTCGCCCGGGCGGCCGCCGCCTCCCCCGGCCTGCTGGCGCGGGCCTTCGCCGCCGCCGAGCGCACCGGCAGGCTCGGCGAGGAGTGGCGCGAGCTGCCCGCGACCGCTCCGGCCGACGTGCTGACCACGCTGATCGCGCTGGCCCGCCCGTCGGGCGCGTTTCTCACCGTGGTCGCGGTCGAGCTGCTGAACCGCCGCCCGGACGCCGGTCCCGACTGGAACCTGCACCACCTCGCGCACGCCTACCGCTCCTTCCCGGAGGCGCTGCAGGAGCTGCTGGCCGAGCACCAGAAGGAGACCGGCGTCCTGCTGGACGCCTACGCCCTCGGCACCCACCCCGCCTACGAACGGGCGCTCGCCGCGGCGCTGCGGCACGCGCTGGAGCCGGGCGCGGGCGCGGACGGCCTGCGCGAGCGGGCCTGGTCCGGCCTGACCGGCGCCCTGGACGCCGGCCACCGCCTGTGGCAGGACCTGGAGACCTTTCGCGACGCCGGAGAGCGCGTTTGACATCCTCCCCCTCGTGAACGAGGGGGTTCCGACCGTCGCCGGCCGGTCTTCCTGCTTCACTGCCGGTCGCCCGCCGCGAGAGGAGGACTCCCGCTTGAGGTCTTACACCAGCTCCACAGGCGTTTCAGCTCTCCGCCAGCCCGGCGGCGAGCAACATGTTCTGAGCCGCGTTCACCTCACGGTCATGCACCGCGCCACACGTACAGGCCCACCCCCGGACGCTCAACGGCATCTCTTCCTGCAAGGCACCGCAGACCGAGCACAACTTGGAGGAGGGAAAGAAGCGGTCCACGACCGCCAGCGTGCGGCCGTACCAGTCCGTCTTGTACTCCAGCATGCGCCGCAGCTCCCACCACCCGGCGTCGGAGATGGCGCGGGCCAGCGCATGGTTCTTGAGCAGGTTGCGGACGGCCAGGTCCTCCACGGCGATCACTTGATTCTCGCGAACCAGCCGTGTGGTGACCTTGTGCAGGTAGTCCCGGCGCCGGTCGGCGATCCGGGCGTACACGCGTGCGACCTTCAGCCGGGCCTTGGCCCGGTTGTTCGACCCCTTCTCCTTGCGGGCCAGCGCCCGCTGCGCCTTGGCCAGCCTGCGACGCTCACGCCGCTCGTGACGCGGGTTGGCGATCTGCTCGCCGCCCGACAGCGTGAGCAGCGCGGTGAGGCCGGCGTCCACGCCCGTCGACTGCTCGACCGGCGGCAACGGCGCGATCTTCTCCTCAACGAGGAGGGACACGAACCAGCGTCCGGCCGCGTCCCGGGACACGGTGACCGTGGACGGCTCGGCCCCTTCGGGGAGGGGGCGCGACCACACGATGTTCAGCGGCGCGCTCATCTTGGCCAGGGTGAGCCGGCCGTCACGCCAGCGGAACGCCGAACGGGTGTATTCGGCCGACGCCCGCGACCGCTTACGGGACTTGAACGTCGGATATCCGGCCCGGCGGGCGAAGAAGTTCGCGAACGCCGCCTGCAGATGCCGCAGCGCCTGCTGCAACGGCACCGACGACACCTCGCACAGAAACGCCAGCTCCGGCGTCTTCTTCCACGCGGTCAGCGCGGCCGACGACTCACCATAGGAGACCCCCCGGCCTTCCAGCTTGTAGGCGCGGGTCCGCTCCTCCAGAGCCTTGTTGTAGACCAGGCGCACGCAGCCGAAGGTCCGCACAAGCTCTTCGGCCTGCTCAGGAGTCGGGTAGAAGCGGTACTTGTAGGCCCGCTTCACGAGCTGCGCCACCTTTCGATGGTATGTGCGAGATCACTCGCGCACCGGCCGATTCCAAAAGCGGACGGCGGTCCGCCTGACGGCACACCGCCTGCTCCTGCCCTGCTCCGCAGGAGTCCGATTCCTCCCCCGCCTGAAGGCTGGGGTCGCCTCGGAGGTATCTGATGACCACCAAGCACCAGCTCCTCCGGCAGGCCGCCGAGAAGGAGTCCCTGGCCTCCACCTTCACCCGCTACGCCCGCCGCCTGACCGGCGCGCTCGACGGCGTGCCGGCGCACCCGCAGGAGTGCGAGGCGTTCTGGACCGGCCCGGCCGCCGAACGGTTCGCCGAGCGGGCCGCGGGGCTGCGCCGCGAGCTGGCCGAGCTGGAGGACACCTGCCTGGCCACCGCCGAGAACCTGCGCCGCCGGGCCCGCCGGCTGCGCGAGGACGCCGCCGCGGCCGGCGACCGGCAGGGCGATTGGCAGGGCGACTGGCAGGGCGACTGGCAGGGCGCGCAATAATCCGCAACAATTTGCGCTCCCACGCAAAAGGCTGACAAAAAACCGAAAGTTGCGCACAGCTCCTTGTGGACCGGTGTGCGGGGGACCTACTGTCGCGTCACCCCCCGACCCTCGGACGCCCCGAGAGAAGTGAGCACCGGATGCGCCGTATCCCCCTTCTGGCCGTGTCGGCCTTACTCGCCCTCGCCGGGCTCGCCCCGGCCACCCCCGCGGCCGCCGCAGGACGGGCTCCCGTGGTGACGCGAGCGGGCCTGGACCCCGCCCTGGTCGCCGGGCGTGGCGCGGCCGTGGACTTCGCCGAGCAGGAGGCGGAGAACGCCGCCACGAACGGCACCGTCATCGGCCCCGACCGGACCGCGTACACGCTGCCGTCCGAGGCGTCGGGCCGCCGGGCCGTGCGGCTCGCGCCCGGCCAGCACGTCGAGTTCACGCTGCCGGCCGCGGCCAACGCCCTGACCGTGCGCTACAGCATCCCGGACGCGCCGGGCGGCGGCGGGATCACCGCGCCTCTGGAGGTCACGGTCAACGGCGGCGACCGGCGGACCATGACGCTGACCTCGCAGTACTCCTGGCTCTACAACCAGTACCCGTTCTCGAACGACCCCCAGGCGGACCTGCTGCACCCCGACTGGTGGATCACCGAGTGCGCGTGCGTGCCGGACGCCACCACTCCGCCGCCGGTCGTCGCCAAGCCGTTCCGCCCCCACCACTTCTACGACGAGCAGCGGCTGCTGCTCGGCCGCGCCTACCGGGCGGGCGACCGGGTACGGCTGACCGCCCCCGCGCGCGGCGGCGCGGCCTGGACGGTCATCGACCTGATGGACTCCCAGCTCGTCGGCCCGCCGCGGCTGGTGCCGGGGGCGAACGTGGTGGCCTTCGGCGCCGACCCCACGGGGCGGCGCGAGTCGGCGGAGGCGTTCGACCGGGCCATCGCCTTCGCCAAGCGGGCCCGGCTCAAGGTGTACGTGCCGCCGGGAACGTACCAGGTGAACCGGCACATCATCGTGGACGACGTCACCATCGCCGGCGCGGGGAGCTGGCACACGATCATCAAGGGCCGCGAGGTCGCGCTGCCCGCCCCCGCGCCCGACGGCTCCGTCCACACGGGCGTCGGCTTCTACGGCAGGCCCGCCGCCGAGGGCGGCAGCAGGAACGTGCACCTGTCCGGCTTCGCCATCGAGGGCGACGTGCGCGAACGCGTGGACACCGACCAGGTCAACGGCGTCGGCGGCGCGCTCAGCGACTCCACGATCGAGGGCCTGCACATCCGCCACACCAAGGTCGGCATGTGGTTCGACGGGCCGATGACGAACCTGCGGATCACCGGGAACATGATCGTCGACCAGGTCGCCGACGCGATCAACTTCCACACCGGCGTCACGGACTCGGTCATCGCGGGCAACGTCATCCGCAACACCGGCGACGACGCCATCGCCCTGTGGTCGGAGAAGAGCGCCGACGCGGGCAACCGCGTCGAGCGCAACACCGTGCAGTCGCCCGTGCTGGCCAACGGCATCGCCGTCTACGGCGGCCGGGACAACACGGTCTCCGGCAACCTGGTGGCCGACCCGGTCCGCGAGGGCAGCGCCCTGCACGCCGGCTCCCGCTTCGGGGCCGAGCCGTTCGAGGGGCGGCTGACGATCTCCGGCAACACCACGGTGCGGGCGGGGACGTACGAGCTGAACTGGAACATCGGGCTCGGCGCCCTCTGGCTCTACGCCCTGGAGCGGGACATCGCCGCCGACGTACGGGCCACCGGCAACCACTTCCTCGACAGCACCTACAACGCGATCATGCTGGTCAGCGAGTGGTCGGTGAAGGACCTGTACGCGATCACCAACGTGCACTTCAAGGACACCCGCGTGGACGGCACGGGAACGTCGGTGGTGAGCGCCCGGGTCAAGGGGTCGGCGACGTTCGAGAACGTGGACGCGCGCAACGTCGGCGCGGTCGGCGTGAACAACTGCGGCTCCTTCGGCTTCCCGCCCACCGGCTCGGAGTTCACGCTGACCGACCTCGGCGGCAACGACGGCGGCTGGCTCGCGCCGTGGATGCTGCCGAACACGATCACCTGCGACGACCGCCCGCCGGTGGTGCCGCCCCCGCCGCCGTCCCGCTGGTGAACCGGAGCGCTATCCGCGCATGCCCTCCAGGCCCCTGACCACGGTGGTGGTCAGGGTGCCGACCTCGCCGATGCCGATCGTCACCGTGTCGCCGTCCTGGAGGGTGAACGGCAGGTCGGGCACCAGGCTCGTGCCCGTGGCCAGCACCGCGCCGTCGGGGAAGACGTCCGCGCGGAACAGGTAGCCGGCCAGCTCGTCGAGGCGGCGGTGCAGGTCGGAGGTGGACGACTTGCCGTCCCACACGATCGCGCCGCCGCGGGCGATGGTGAGCGTGATGTCCAGCGCGTACGGGTCCGCGACCTCCCACGCGGGCCGGATGGCCGGGCCGACCGCGCACGCGCCCAGGTAGATCTTGGCCTGCGGCAGGTAGAGCGGGTTGACGCCCTCGATGGTGCGGGAGCTGACGTCGTCCACGACCGTGTAGCCGACGATCTCGCCGGCCGCGTTGAGCACCAGGCCGAGCTCCGGCTCCGGCACGTCGATCTCCGAGTCCGCCCGCACCGCGATGCGGCCGCCGTCGCCGGTCACCTTCCAGGCCACGGACTTGAAGAACAGCTCGGGCCGCTCGGCGTCGTAGACCAGCTCGTACACGTCGGCGGCCCGCTCGCTCTCCAGCACCCGCGCCTCGCGTGAGCGCCGGTAGGTGACGCCGGCCGCCCACACCTCCATCAGCCCGTCCACCGGGGCCAGCCTGCGCACCGCCGCCGAGGGGTGCCGGGCGCCGTCGGGGGCGGTGACGCGCTCGCGCAGCTCCGCGGCCGGCAGCCGCAGCAGCTCGCCGACGGTGGTGACGCCGGACAGCTCGGTCACGTGCTCGCCGTCGTCGACGCCGACCGCGTCGGCGCCGGACAGGGGGCTGACGAAGCGTACGATGTGCATGCCTGCTCCTACCGCGAAAGTCCCGTTCGACAGCAAGTCTCCCCTATCACGCCTTTCGCCGTCGCGTCAGACCACGTCGAAGTCGGCCATCATCGCCATGTCCTCGTGCTCCAGGTTGTGGCAGTGCAGCATGTACCTGCCTCGGTGGCCGGCGAAGCGGGCCAGCACGTCCACGACCTCGTACGGCCGCACGTCCACGGTGTCCTTCCAGCCGCCGTCCGTCGCCGACGGCGGCCGCCCGTTGCGTGCCAGCACCAGGAAGTGGGCCAGGTGCAGGTGCACGGGATGGTGGAAGTCGCTGGTGAAGCGCCAGACCTCGGCGGTGCCGAGCCGGGGCCGGGCCAGCGGGACGCCGGGCCGGTAGGGCTCGCCGTTGATCGTCCAGGCGGTCTCGCCGCGCCGGAAGTCGAACCGGCGGGTGGCGACCGCCGGCCCCACGTCGGCGGGGCGCATCGCCCTGCGGGAGAGCGCCTTCGGCACCGCGCTGTCGTCGGCGGCGCGGCGGGCGACGACGAAACGCATCACGTACCCTGCGGAGCCCTCGCCCAGGGCGTTGACCAGGGTGACCGCGGTGCCGACGGGGTAGGCGGAGAAGTCGACCAGCACGTCCTGCCGCTCGCCGGGCGCGAGCGGGATCTCCTCGTGCGCCACCGGCGCGGCCAGCAGCCCGGCGTCGCTGCCGATCTGCACGAACGGCGTGCCGCCCGGCGCGAGCCGCAGCAGGTAGCGGCGGGCGTTGGAGGCGTTGACCAGGCGCAGGCGGTGCCGGGTCGCGGTGACCTCGGCGACCGGCCAGGGAGCGCCGTTGACGAGGACGACGTCGCCCTCGACGCCCTCCATGTGGTCGCCGCCGAAGTGCCCGCCCGCCGCGTGGTCCGGGTAGCGGAAGGAGCCGTCCGCGGCGAAGGAGCGGTCGCAGATGAGCAGCGGCAGCTCCCGCTCGCCCCTGGGGAGGGGCAGGGCGTCCTCCTCGTCGTCGCGTACCAGGGCGAGGCCGGCCAGGCCGCGCCACACCTGCGGGGCCGTGTGGTCCATGCGGTGGTCGTGGTACCAGAGGGTGGCGGCGGGCTGGTCCACCGGGTAGCGGTACTCCTTCACGCCCTGATGGTGGGTCTCGGGGTGGCCGTGATGGTGGGCCGGGTAACCGGCGGGGACGACGAGGTCGGTGGGGTAGCCGTCGGCGTCCGGCGGGTTGACGCCGCCGTGCAGGTGGGTGGAGGTCGGGACGGGCAGCTCGTTGCGTACCGCGACGGTGACCGGCCGGCCGCGCCGCAGCTCGAACATGGGGCCGGGGAAGGTGCCCGCGTACCCCCAGATCGGGGTGCGCAGGCCCGGGAGGATCTCGACCTCGGCCGCCCGCTGGGTCAGCTCGTACCGGCCGGGGCCGACCGGCCGGGCGGGCGTGGGCACCGGGAGCGGCACCGTGAACGGCCTGGGCAGCGGCGCGAGGCTGGGCAGCAGCTCGCCGGAGCGCGCCCCGCACCCGGCGGCGGCGAGCCCGGCCGCGCCGAGCGCCCCCAGGAACGCCCGCCTCGACAGCCCGCTCATGCCGCGCTCCCCCGGCCGAAGCGCCAGGTCCAGGCGGTGAAGACGGCCGACAGCCCGAAGACGGCCATGCCGAGGGGGAAGTGCAGCGCGATGACCCGCCACTGGCCGAGCGCCACCTGGGCCGTCTCGGCCGCCACGATCCCCAGGCTGGCCAGCGCCGGCCACAGGGGGCCGCGGGCGGGCCGCCACAGCAGGACCGCCGCCAGGAGTTGCAGGTACAGCAGGCTGTGGGTGACCCCGGCGTTGTCGCGGTGCCAGGCCAGCAGGTCCACGTCGCCGGTGACGAAGAGCCCGGCCAGCGCCGCCTGGGCCAGCACGCCGGCCAGGTGCGCGGTGGCGAGACCCCGCAGCGGCCACAGGACCCACGAGGGGGTCGGGGAAGGGGTGGTCATGGGACGCCATCGTGCGCGGCCGGGCTCCCCTCGGGCGTCGCCCGGCGGACGGCACTGGGGCGTACTCCCCGTGGAGTACGCCGGCCCGTTCCCGCCGCTGACGTACGCCCGCCGGACGACGCCCGGCCCGGCGGCGACGCTCTACGGTGTGGGCATGAGCAGCCGGAGAACCGACGCCCTGATCGCCGTGGGCGCCCTCGCCGGGATCGTCGGCGGCACGTACGCGAACCTGTCGTGGGCCGGTCCCGGCGAGCGGCCGCTCGACCCGGCGGGACTGATCCTGATCAACGTCACGGCGCTGTCGCTGGCCTGGCGGCGCGCGGCCCCGCTGACGGCCGGGATCGTCGCCGTCGCGGCGGGCGCCGTCTACTACGCCGCCCACTACCCGGGCGTGTTCGCCGCCGGGCCCGCGCTGGCCTCGATCTACACGCTCGCCTCGCTCGGCCGCCGGGCGCAGGCGATCTGGCTGGCGGCGGGGCTGGCGCTGCCGGTGTACGGGCTCATGGCGCTGGCCGATCAGGACCCGTCGGCCGGCGACGGGATGACACTGCTGAGCGGCTGGCTGGTCGCGATGGTCGTGATCGGCGAGGTGACGCGGAGCGGGCGGGCGTACCTGCGGGCGGTGGAGCAGCGCGCCGAGGAGGCCGAGCGCACCCGCGAGGAGGCGGCGCTGCGCCGGGCCGGCGAGGAGCGGCTGTGGATCGCGCAGGAGCTGCACGACTCGCTCACGCACACCATCTCGGTGGTCAACGTGCAGGCCGCGGTGGCGATGGAGCTGATGGACCGGGACCCGGCGCGGGCCAGGGAGGCGCTGGCGGCGGTCAAGGACTCCGGGCACGAGGCGATGCGCGAGCTGCGGGCCACGCTCGGCGTGCTGCGGCGGGCCGGGCCGGAGCGCGAGGCGGAGGCCGGGCTCGACGGGCTGCCCGGGCTGGTGTCCAGGGCCGGGCGGGCGGGGCTGCGGGTGTCGTACGAGGTGACCGGCGAGCCGTACCCGGTGCCGCCGGGGGTGGGGCGGGCCGCGTACCGGATCGCGCAGGAGGCGCTGACCAACGTGCTGCGTCATTCGGGCGCGGCGTCGGTCGCGGTGGCCGTCGGCTACGATCCGGCGGGGATCACGCTGCGGGTGGACGACGACGGCGAGGCCGGGACGGTCACGCCGGGGATGGGGCTGATCGGGATGCGCGAGCGCGCGGTCGCGGCGGGCGGCTCGCTGACGGCCGGGCCGGACCCGGCCGGCGGCTTCAGCGTGCGCGCCGACCTGCCGGTGCCGGCGGTGGCGGCCAGGTGATCGAGGTCCTGCTGGCCGACGACCAGCCGCTCATCCGCGCCGGGTTCAAGGCGCTGCTGGAGCTGACCGACGACATCCGGGTGGTCGGCGAGGCCGGCGACGGAGCGCGGGCGGTCGAGCTGGCCCGGCGGCTGCGCCCCGACGTGGCGCTGCTCGACGTGCGGATGCCGCTGCTGGACGGCATCCAGGCCACCCGCAGGATCGGCGCCGACCCCGAGCTCGACGGCGTCCGCGTGGTGATCCTCACCAACTACGCGCTCGACGAGTACGTCTTCGCCGCGCTGCGGGCGGGGGCATCCGGCTTCCTGCTGAAGGACATCGAGCCGGGCGACCTGCTGCGGTCGGTGCGGGTGGCGGCCCAGGGCGAGGCGCTGCTGTCGCCGTCGGTGACGCGCCGCCTCATCGAGGAGTACGTCAGCACCCCGCCCCGCCCGGCCGCCCGCCCCGAAGGGCTGGAACGGCTGACCGAGCGGGAGCGCGAGATCGTCTCCCTGGTCGGCCGCGGCATGTCGAACGAGTAGATCGCCGCGCACCTGGTGATCAGCGCGGCCACCGCCAAGACGCACGTGAGCCGGTCGATGACCAAGCTGGGCGTGCGCGACCGGGCGCAGCTCGTCGTCCTCGCCTACGAGTCGGGGCTGGTCGTGCCGGGCGGCCGGCCGTAGCGGGCTCAGCCAGTCAGACTCAGCCTGTCAGACTCAGCCCGTCAGCAGGACATAGGCGTTCAGCACCCAGATCAGCGTCCACAGCAGGACGGCGCCGAGCCGGCCGTCCACCGTGCGGTCCCCGCTCATCAGGACCACCTCGCTTCCCCTTCCGCTCATCGTCGTCCTACCCGCTGACCGGCTTGCCGAGCGCGCTGCCGGCCAGCCAGTCCTCCCACGCCTTGGCCCACGGCGTCGGGCCGTTGCCGAAGCGCAGCTTCCTGGAGGTCCCGGTGACCTCGATGACGTCGCCGCGCTGGGTGAACTCGTAGAACCAGCGCGCGTCCTCCGGGCTGGCGTTGACGCAGCCGTGGCTGACGTTGCGGCTGCCCTGCGCGCCCGTGGACCACGGGGCGGCGTGGAAGAAGGTGCCGCTGTAGGTCATGCGGACGTTCCAC
Organism: Nonomuraea sp. B208; assembly: GCF_057536035.1. Taxonomy (NCBI): domain Bacteria; kingdom Bacillati; phylum Actinomycetota; class Actinomycetes; order Streptosporangiales; family Streptosporangiaceae; genus Nonomuraea; species Nonomuraea sp. B208. The sequence continues at coordinate 135,349 of NZ_BAAJOU010000003.1, read as the reverse complement.
TTGGTACGGATGCGGTATTCGCCCGGCTTGCCGACGGTCGCGGAGTCCATGATGGTCGTGGCGGCCTTCTCCTGCGCGATCATGACGCCGGAGTAGCTGTCGTCGCCGGGCTTGCCGAGGCTGACCGGGATCGTCCTGACGACCTTGCCGCCGTCCCGCACCACGGCGCGGTGCGTGCTCGCGCTGACCTTCGTGATGTGCGAGGGGCCGACCGTGAAGCTCAGCTCGCGGTCCTTCGTGCCCCACACGTCCTCGCCCGCGCGCAGCCCCGCCAGATGCGCCACGACCGTGACCTTCTCCCCCACCGGCCAGTACTCGCGCGGCCTGAACTGCACCTCGCGCTCGCTCACCCAGCTCCACGCGCCCTCGACCGGCTCCGACATGCGCAACTCGAGCGCCCGCTCGATCCGCGCCCGATCCGCCTTCGCGGTCACCGGCCGCGACAGCAGGAGCTGCACGGGCATCCCGACGCCGACCTTCTCGCCGTCCAGCGGCGACATGCCGCTCTCCAGCACCCGCTTCGGCTTGAGGGTGGTGAATGTGGCCGTCGCCGTGACCGGCTTGCCGTCGGCGCCCGTGGCCTCGGCGCTCACGGTGTAGCGGGCCGAGGGCCGTAACGGCCACCGGGGGCGCCAGGTGCCGTCGGCGGCGAGCGTACCGCGCACTTGGCGGCCCTTCGCGTCGGCGACGCTCACGCCGGTGAGCTTGCCCTGCGCCACCTTGACGGCGACGCCCGTGTCCGGCGGGACCTTCGTGGTGCCGTCGGCGGGCGTGATCGCCAGCCCGGCCACCGGGCCTCGCTCCGCCGGCGTGCCCGCGCCGCCCGGCCGCGTCTCACCGCCGATCCCGCCGGCTGACGTGCAGCCGGCGGCCAGGAGCAGCGCCGCGGCGAGGGCGCCGGTGATCGTCGTGCCGTTCCGCATGATGCCTCCCGCCTGAGGAGAGCGGACAGTCGCGCGTGTGAGCCACCGCCTCTTCCCCCGATGACGGCGGGCATGCGGATCACGGCCTCACGACCGACAATACGGACACCGGGACGACGTGGTTCATGCCCTTGGCGGCGCTCAGGCGAAGCGCTCCACCGTGACCGGGATCAGGCCCTGCCGGCGCACGGCCTGCCGGTGGTAGTTCAGCAGCGCCTCCAGCGTGGCCAGGGAGCCGCCGCCGAGCCGGGCGGTCACGTCCACGCACCAGGCGATCCCCGACCCGATGCGGCGCAGCTCCCACGTGAAGCCGTGCCCGCCCGTGCTGACGGACGCCTTGCCGACCACCCGCGGATCGTTCGTGGGCTCCAGCCGGAGCGCCGCCTGCGCGGCCGCGAGCCCGTCCGCGCCCAGCTCGCCGGCGAACAGGATGCGGTAGCGGCGGTCCCCGGCCTCCCCCGAGCTCAGCCGGAGCGGGGCCGTGGTGGGCAGCGGCTGGCGGCGCCGGAAATGCTCCCGCAGCTCCTCCTCCTCGGGCAGCTCTCCCCCGCCGAGCCGCGCGTACGCCTCCCGCGCCGTGCGCCGGCCGGCCGGCCGTACCCGGGCGCGGAGCGCGCCGTCGGAGCGGATGAGCCTGCTGACCTCCGGCGCGGCCAGCCACTCCCCGGTCTCCGATCCCCACTCGGCGCTGTCGATGCCGGCCGCGGTGAAGTCCTCGCAGAGGACGAACTCCTCCACGAGGACTCCCGCCAGGGACCGGTCATGTGCCGAGGTGGAGATCAGGTAGTAGTCCATTCCCCGCATGATCCTCGGCCCCGGATCGCCGGATCAAGTTTCCGCGCCGTGCCGGGGCCGGTCGCCGTCGTCGGTCTGACCGCAGGAGAAGGGAAGTGTGGCATCGGGGAGAACGGTTCACCGCGAACCAGGTGCGAGTGGCGGATGTCCAACCGATCGGGGATGGTCCCGGCGGGCGGGGCCGGCGAGCGGGGGATCGGATGAGCACGGGTGCGAGGCGGGGGACGGCGCGGGTGGCCGCCACGGTGGCCATGGCCGCCGCGATGTGCGCGACAGTCCACCAGCGACTGGACGCGGGAACGATCCAAGCCACCGCCCCGGCCCCGGCCGGGAGCACCGGCGTGGCCCCGGCGCAAAGCACCGCCGTGGGCCCGGCCGGCAGCACCGCCGTGGGCCCGGCCGGCAGCGCCGCCGTGGGCCCGGCCGGCAGCGCCGGCCCGAGCCCCGCCCTGGGCACTGGCACTACCCCGAGCGCCACCCCACACCCCACCCAGCACCCCGCCCCGAGCCCCACCGCGAGCTCCGGGGCGGGGGCGGCCGTCGCGGCGGAGGGCACGAGGCGGTCGGTCGACTGCCGGCAGGTCAAGTGCGTGGCGCTGACCTTCGACGACGGCCCCGGCCCGTACACCGACACGCTGCTGCGCCACCTCGCCGCCCACCAGGCGCACGCCACGTTCTTCGTCGTCGGCCAGAACGTCGCCGCCTACCCCTCCGTGCTGCGCCGCGCCGCCGCGGCCGGGCACGAGATCGGCAGCCACACCTGGTCGCACCAGGACCTGACGAAGCTGTCCGCCGCCGGCGTACGCTCCGAGCTGGCCCGCGCCGACGAGGCGATCAAGGCCGCCGCGGGCTTCGTGCCGGCGCTCGTCCGGCCGCCGTACGGGGCCTTCGACGACGCCCTCCGCGTCAGGATCAAGCGTCCGCTCGTGCTGTGGAGCGTGGACACCCTCGACTGGCTGCACCGCGACAGCGCCCGGGTCGCCAGGGTGGCGATCAGGTCGGCCAGGCCAGGCAGCGTCATCCTGTTCCACGACATCCACCGGACGACCGTCCGGGCCATCCCCCGGGTGCTGAAGGCGTTGTCCGGGAAGGGGTACACGTTCGTCACCGTGAGCCAGTTGTTCGACGGCCGGCCGCCGCGCCTGGTCTACGAGGGGGACGCGCCGCACCGGAGCTGAACCCGGATCTGTCTGAACTTTTCCTGACACGCCCCCGTATCTGTCGGTGTGAGCGGTGGTCGCGTGTGAAACCCGAGCAGGAAGGACGCTTCGGCGGCACCGACAGCAGGGACGGCGCGCAGGCCGGCCGGGCCGGCCTGCGCGGCCCCCGCTCGATGGTGTTCGCCGTCGTCTGCGTGTACGCCGCGCTCGGCCTGCACACGCTGGCCGGCGGCTCCGGCGTCGGCCCTGGGCTGCTCGCCGCCGCCACCGCCGCGACCGGAGCGGGAGCCTTCCTCCTCGCCCGCCGCAGGCGCTCGCTCGGGACGCTGGTCGTGGCCGCCTTCGCCGCCCAGTACGGCATGCATCGCCTCTTCGGCCTGGGCGCCGCCGCGCCCGCCTCCTCCCATCACGCACACGAGCACGGCGGCGGCGAGCTTTCCACGGGGCTCGGCATGCTGGTCGCGCACGTGGTCGTCGCGGCGCTGTCCGCCTGGTGGCTGCACCGGGGCGAGACGGCGCTGGGGATGTTCCTGACGCTGCTGGCCCGCGCGGTGCGCGGCTTCTGGCGCGGCCTGACCGCCCGCGCCCCGCTCCCGGAGACCGGCGCGGCCCGCCCGGTCGTGCCCGCTGCGGTCGCCGTCCGGCAGCCGCAGGTCCTGTCGGGGGCGATGTGCCGCCGGGGACCGCCCGTCCGGCGCTGACGTAGCCCTTTTCCGTTTCCGCAGCTCGCGCGGCAGGTCGACGCCGCGCGGCCGCTCCGCCGTGCCCGGAGACCCGGCACGGACCCGCCACGCCGCCCTGCCCGCGCGCCCCCGTGAGGAACCGCCGTGCGCGCAGGCCGGCCGCGCGCCCCCACCCCTTCGCCTCAGGAAGCTCTCCGCGCGCGAAACCTCCCGCGAGGAGCCTCCGGGCGAGGAACCCCTCCGTAAGGAACGGAGTCCCCCCATGACCTCAGTCGAGGCCCGCCCCGTCAGCGCCACCGCCCCTCCCGCCACCTCGTCCCAGCGTTACCGCGCCGTCTGGCGGTGGCACTTCTACGCGGGCCTGTTCGTCGCCCCCGTGCTGCTCGTGCTCGCCGTCACGGGCTCGATCTACCTGTTCAAGGAGCCGTTCGAGGCGTGGCGCTACCAGGACGTACGGGAGCTCGCGCAGCCGGTGGCCGCGCCGCGCCCGCTGTCGGAGCAGATCGCCGCCGCCCAGCGGGCGCGTCCCGGCGCGCCGGTGATGTCCGTCATCCCGCCCGCGTCCCCTGACCGCACCACCCGGGTCATCCTGCAGGGCGCGGACAGCGGTCCGTTCGCGCAGGGCGTCTCGGTCTACGTCCATCCCGGGACGGGCGAGGTCGTCGGGCAGATCGACGACGCGGCCACGTTCATGCGGGTGGTGCGGACGATCCACGGCGAGCTGATGTCCGGCACCGTGGGCGACCGGGTGGTGGAGGTGGCCGCGTGCTGGGCGCTGATCCTCGTGGCCTCGGGCACGTACCTGTGGTGGACCGGCCGCAGGACCAGGAGCAGGGCGTCGCGGTCGGCCCGCGGCCGGCTGCTCCGCCTGCACGTGCTGGTCGGCGTCGGCGCGGGCGCGGTCGTGGTGTTCCTGGTCATGTCCGGGCTGCCGTGGTCCGGCGTGTGGGGCGACGGGCTGCAGCGCGTCCAGGAGCGGACGGGCTCGACCGCGCCGAGCGCCGCTGACTTCCCGAGCACCTCGACGCCGCCGCTGTCCGGCGAGCTGTCCGGGAACCCGGACGCGAAGGTGCCGTGGGCGGCCGAGCGGCTGCCCGTGCCGAGCTCCGGCGGCGAGCACGCCGGGCACGGGGGCGGCGGCGGGGTGCTGCAGCCCGGCGCGCTGCCGGTGGAGGCCGCGCTGGCCGCCGCCGGGCCCTCGGTCGCCTCGTGCGCCGAGTGCGACGTCAAGGTGCTGCTGCCGGACGGCCCGACCGGCGTCTACACGGTCGTGGCCGAGCCGCGCCGCGACCCGTCGGACGCCCGTACGCTCCACGTGGACCAGTACACGGGCAAGGTGCTGACGTCGTACGGCTGGGCCGAGTACGGCACCGTCGCCAAGCTCGTCGAGCAGGGCATCGCGCTGCACGAGGGCCGCAGGTACGGGCCCGCCAACCTGGCCGTCATGCTGGCCGCCTGCCTGGCGCTGATCACGCTCGTGGTGACCGGCGCGCTGATGTGGTGGAAGCGCCGCCCCCGGGGCCGCGCCGGTGCGCCCGCGCGGCCGACGGACCGGCGCAGCGCGTACGGGGTGATCGCCATCATGGCGGTGCTCGGGCTGGTGTTCCCGCTGGCCGGGGTCACGATGGCGGCGGTGCTGCTGCTCGACCGGCTGGTGCTGCGGCGCATCCCGGCGGTGGCCAGGTTCGTGGGCTGAGATCCCCAGGCGCCGCCCGTCAGCTGGGCTCGACGGGCGGCGTGCCGTGCGTGTGGAAGGACTCGATGGTCTTCAGCCCCCACGCCTGGCCCTTGGCGCGCTCGGCCTCCGTCCAGGTCACCACGCGCCAGTCGGGGGCCAGGACGAGCCGGGTGAGCGGGTTGCACAGCTCGATGCGGTTGCCGCCGGGTTCGTACACGTAGAGGAAGAACGTCTGCTGAATGGCGTGCTTGTGCGGGCCGGTCTCGATGTGGACGCCCCGCTCCAGGCAGATGTCGGCGGCGCGCAGGATGTCCTCGCGGCCGTTGGTGGCGAACGCGATGTGGTGCAGCCGTCCCGAGGAGCCCGACCAGTCGTCGGTGAAGACCAGGTCGTACGACTTGTTGCCGAAGTGCAGCCACTGCGCCGCGATGCGGCCGCTGTCGAGCATGATCTGCTCGGTGACCCGGGCACCGAGCACGTCGCGGACGAAGGCGCCGTTCGCGGCGGCCTCGGCGGCCAGGAAGTTGACGTGGTCGAGGCGGCGCACGCCCACGCCGTGGCCGGGGAACGCCTGCGGCTGGTTCTTCAGCGCCGGGCGCAGCTCCTCGGGGGCCTCGTACCACTCCGACTCCCAGTACAGGTGCAGCTCGTGCCCGTCGGGGTCGCGGAAGGCGTACGTCGGGCCGCGCCCGGCGTCGCCGTCGCGCCAGCCGATGCCGAGCCCGGAGTCCTTGATCGCCGCGATCCGGCGCTCCAGCGCCTCCTGACTGCTCGCGCGCAGGCCGGTGGCGCGCAGGCCGGAGGTGCGGTGGGCGGTCAGCTTGAGGCTGTGGTGCTCGTAGTCGTCGTAGGTGCGCAGGTAGACGGAGTCGCCGTCCTCGCCGGCGCGGGTCATGCCGAGGATCTCGGTGAAGAACCACAGGCTCCGCTCGGGCTCGGGCGTGAGCAGCTCGGCGTAGGCGAGGTGGGCGACGTCGTGCAGCAGGGCGTTCATCGGGTCGTCGGTCCTTCGTCCGGTCGCGGGCGGGGGAAGACCGTCCCGTCGAAGAGCTTGCGGGCGGTGCGTACGTTCGCGGCGCGCACGGCGGCCGGCGGGTCGGTGGTGAGGTCGAGCTCCACCTCGACCTCCAGGTGCCCGGTCGGGTGCTCGACGGCCACGCGCGGCCCGCCGGGCAGCCGGGCGAAGCGGCGGGCCACGCCGTACGGCAGCAGCGCGGCCGTCACGACGCTTACCGCGCCGAGCACGCCGATCGAGGTGTGCGGGCGGACGGGGATGAACGTGCGCGTGCACAGCGCGCCCCCGTCGCGGGGCGGCGCGACGAGCGTGGTCTTCGGCACGGACGCGCCGGTGACGTCCCCGAGCCCCATCAGCTCCCCCGCGCGCAGGCGCAGCGCCTGCACCCGCCCGGCGAGCGCGGCGTCGGCGGCCAGCTCCTCGTACGGCTCGTAGCCGGTGAGGCCGAGATCGGCCGCCGCCGCCACGACGACCGGCATGCCGTTGTCGACGCAGGTGACCTCGATGCCGTCGATGACGTCCCGCTGGTTGCCGGTGGGCAGCAGGCTGCCGGTGCTGGAGCCGGCGGTGCCCGCGAAGCCGAGCACCACGGCCGCCGCCGTGCCGGGCACGCCCGAGATGGCGGTGCCGCCGCGGTAGTCGACCCGGCCGCCGGGGGTCGGGAAGCGGGCGGTGGCGAGGCCGCCGGTGTTGACCAGGCGGATGCGGGTCTCGGTGTGCTCGCCGCCCGCCCGGATCAGCCCGCGCTCCACGGCGAACGGGCCGACGCCGGCGAGCAGGTTGCCGCAGTTCTGCGTGCCGGTGACGGCCGGCTCGTCCACGGCCACCTGGAGGAACAGGTAGTCGAGGTCGGCGGCGGGGTCGGCGGACCGGGACACCACGGCGACCTTGCTGGTCAGCGGGTGGGCGCCGCCGATGCCGTCGATCTGGCGCGGGTCGGGGCTGCCGAGGACGCGCAGCAGCAGCTCGTCCCGCTCGCCGGGGTCGGCGGGCAGGTCGCCGGCGAGGAAGTACGCGCCCTTGGAGGTGCCGCCGCGCATCAGCATGCAGCGCACGCCGGCGTCAGGCACCGTGGTCCCTGGCGTACTCGTCGGCGGTCAGGTAGACGACGCCGAGGTCCGGCAGCCGCTCGCGCAGCCCGTACCGGTCGAGGCCCAGCTCGCCCTTCATGAACGCCTCCCGCGTGGCGGCCTCCTTCGCGGCCCGCGCCTCGGCGGCGGCGATGCCGCGCTCCAGGTCGCCGCGCGGCACGACGAGCACGCCGTCGTCGTCGGCGAGGATCACGTCGCCGGGCCGGATGATCTGGCCGCCGATGGCGACCGGCACGTTGACGGCGCCAGGTGTGGCCTTGACGGTGCCCTGCGCGCTGACGGCCGCGCTCCAGGCGGGGAAGCCCATGGCCCGCAGCTCGGCGACGTCCCGTACGCCGGCGTCGATCACCACGCCGCGCACGCCGCGGTGCCGCAGGGCCGTGGCGAACAATTCGCCGAACATCCCGTCCGTGCACGGCGAGGTCGTGGCGACCACCAGCAGGTCGCCTTCGCGGCACTGCTCGACCGCGACGTGGATCATCAGGTTGTCGCCGGGCCGGCAGATCGCGGTGACGGCGCTGCCGCCGACGCGCGCCCCTGGCCAGGCGGGGCGCAGGCGGGGGCCGAGGTAGCCGGTGCGGCCGATGGCCTCGTGGACGGTGGCGACGCCGTACGCGGCCAGGACGTCGACGCGGGCCAGGTCGGGGCGCGGGATGCCGGTGACGACGACGTTCCTCATGCGAGGGTGCCTCATGCCAGTTGGTCCGTCACCTGCGGGTAGAGCCGCATGAACGCCTCGGCCCTGGTGTCGTGGGACAGCCCCAGGTTGGGGCCGGCGTTGCGCTTGAGCTGCACGCCGCGGCGTACCGCGAGGTCGGTGTAGTAGTCCCACATGTGCTGCTGGGCCGGCAGGCACTCCATGGCCTTGCGCTTGGCCTCGAACACGGGGGTGATGTCGAGCAGCACGTCGGGCTTGAAGTCGCACTGCTCGGGCTGGTGCGGCTCGAAGAAGAACACCGGGGGCGCGCCGAGCGGCTCGCCGGGGGCGTCGTAGCCGATCGCCTGGGCCAGCACGCGGGCCTGGAGCGCCATGCGGGCCGCCGCCGGGTGGTCGCCGTTGTACGGGTCGGCGAGCGGGTGCGTGAGGACCACGTCGGGCTCGGTCTCGCGGTGGACGCGCACCAGCCGGTCCACCAGTTCCGGCGTCTCCACCAGCGGGTAGTCGCCCGCGTCGAGGAACTCGATCTCGGCGCCCAGCGCGGCGGCGGCGTGCTCGGCCTCCTCCCGGCGGATGGCCTTGATCTCGTCGAGGGTGTGACCGGCGCGCCACGCCTTGGCGGACTCGCCGCGTTCGCCGTAGCTGAGGCAGACCACCTTGGCCCGGCCGCCGCGGTGCGCGGCCAGCGCGATGGCGCCGCCGGCGCGCCAGACGAAGTCGCCCGCGTGGGCGCTGATCACCAGAAGAGTCACGTCCCGACGCTATGAGCGGGTTCGGCAGATTGTCAACACTTTCGTCACCAATTGCGCGCTGAGGGCCGATACCCTCTGAGGCAGCAAGGAATCGACAATATTGTCAACGATGGAAGGATCGGGAGCCCATGGAGAGACCTCTGGTGGCATTGCTCGGCCACGGCGAGGCCGGCCGCGCTCTCGCCACCGGCCTCGGCCCGCTGGTACGGCTGCGCGTGTACGACCCGGCGTACCCGCCGGGTCGTCCAGCGGGAGAGCCTGCGGGAGGGCCTGCGGAAGGGCCTGCGGAAGGGCCGGTGGGAGAGCCCATGGAAGGACCCGCAGGAGGACCGGCGGAAGGACTCGCAGGAGGACCGGCGGAAGGGCTCGCAGGAGGACTCGCCGTTGAGCCCGTGGGAGGGCTCGCCGTTGGGCTCGTGGGCAGTAATGCGGAGGCCGTGTGTGGGGCCGAGGTCGTGATCGCCGTAACCACCGGGGCCGACAGCCTGGCCGCCTGTGCGGAGTCAGCCCCGCACCTCAAGCCCGGCGCGCTCTACGCCGACCTGTCGACCGCCGCTCCACGCGACAAACGCGAGATCGCCGCCCTGGCGGAGGCGGTCGGCGCGGTCGCCGTGGACGGGGCCATCATGGCGCCCGTACCGCTGCGCGGCCTGGCCACGCCGATCCTGGCCAGCGGCGCGGGCGCCGAGCGCTTCGCCGCCTTCGGCCGCGCCCACGGCATGGACGTGACCCCGATCGGCGGCGACCCCGGCGACGCCGCCGCCCGCAAGCTGCTGCGCAGCGTGCTGGTGAAGGGCCTGAGCGCGCTCGCCATCGAGGCGCGGGCCGCCGCCGAGGCCGCCGGGCTGGCCGAGTGGTTCTGGGAGCACCTGGTGGAGACGGTGACGAGCGCCGACGAACGCTTCGTACGGCGTCTGCTGGAGGGCGCCGGGCAGCACGCCGTACGGCGGGTGCACGAGATGGACGCGGCCACCCGCATGCTGGAGGAGCTGCGCGTCCCGCCCACGATGACCGCCGCCACGGCCGCCACCCTGCGCAGGGTCACCGAGACCGGCCTCCCGCCCCTCCCCCGCGGCGACCGGTCCCCGGAGCCGGGGACGATCAGTCCGGACTCGACTCCAGGGCCTTGACCACGCTGCGCAGGTGTTGCTGCATGCTCGTCTGCGCGGCCTCGGGGTCACGCGCGACGATGGCCGCCACGATCAGCTCGTGCTGCGGCAGCGACACGGCCGCCCGTCCCGGCTGCCGGGCCAGGCGGAACTTGTGCCGCACCACCTGCGCCCCCAGCCGTTCGATGATCGCCGCCGCGGTGCGGTGCCCGGCGATCTCGCGGATCCCGGCGTGCAGGGCGACGTTGAGCTCGGAGTAGCGGTCGAGGTCGTTGGCCTCCACGGCGGCCCGCATGTCGGCGACGATCGCCCGCAGCCCGGCGGCCTGCTCCGGCGTCACCCGCTCGGCGGCCTTGTACGCGGCCAGCCCCTCCAGCACCATGCGGACCTCGGTGATCTCGACGGCCTCGGCCTTGGAGATCGCCCGGACCCTGGCGCCCTTGTTGCGCATGATCTCGACCAGGCCCTCGGACGCCAGCTCCTTGAACGTCTCACGCACGGCCGCCCGGCTCGCCCCGAACTGCTCGCACACGTCGGCCTCGATGAGGCGCTGGTTGGGCACGAAGTCCCCGCCGAGTATGACCGCCCGGACGCGGTCGGTCAGCGTCTCGCTCAACGAACCTCCTCCCGCCGTCTGCGTGCACCCAGGCAGACAATATTATCGACAATCACCCGCCCACAGGCGTCGTACCGCTTTCGATCATTTCATTCCCGGACTGTCGGTCGCCTCCGATAGGTTCCCGGATCAGTTGATCAAGCCGTTCGCGCAGGAGCGGGCACTCCCGCCTGCCCCGCGACCGGCGAGGCAGGAGGTTACGACGCCGTGGACGCGGACAGAACCGCGTGGGAGCAGCGCAGCGTGGTGCGGGTGGTCGCGCCCGTCGAGCCGCGCAAGCTGGCCAAGGTGCCCTTCGTCGAGCTGGCCGACGGCCGGCTCCAGGGGGTCGTGTCGAGCGGATCCGACATCGAGCGGGTCTACGTCTCCTCCATCACCGCCGGCAGCCTGGCGATGAGCTGCAGCACCAACAACAACCGGCCCTGCGGGGCCCTGCACGGCTACGCCTGCAAGCACGTACGCCTGCTGGCCGACGAGGCGATCCTGCAGTACGGCCTCGATCGGGTGGCCCGCTACCTGCGGGTGGAGGCGGACCCCGCGACCGGGCTGAACCTCGACGGGCCGGTCGAGCGCACGCCGGCGGCCGTCGTGTTCAGCCGGTTCCTGCGCCACCTGGCCTACCTGGAGGTCCCCGACAGCACGGAGCCGCTGGCCGAGCTGCACTGGTTCCCCGCGATGGGAGCGGTGCGCCGATGAACGACCTGCTGACGAACGAGGTGAGCGGCTGATGCTCGACCTACAGCTCGGTGAGCTGACCGCGGCCGGGCCGGACGGCGTGGACGAGGCGCTCGGCCTGGTGGCCGGGTTCGACGGCGCGCTCGCGCACGGCTTCGCCAGGATCGGCGAGGAGCCGGCGGCGGCGCTGGCCGCCCTGGCGGGCGCGATGGCCGGCGGGCCGCTCGGCGAACGGGCCATCGAGGCCGTGGACAAGGTGATCGCGGGCTCCATCGGCGACGAGCACCTGGCGGTGCTGGCCGGCGCGCGTGCCGCCCTGACCGGCGCGGTGCACGACGCCCTGATGGCGAGGCTCGACACCGCCCTCAGCCGCGCCCGCGCCCCCTGGGAGGCCGCGTCGGCGACCGGCGCCGTGCCTCCCGGCTCCGCTCCAGCGGCCGGCGCAACGTCCCCCGACCCAGCTTCAGCGACCGGCGCCGCGCCTTCCGGCGCCGCCCCTGCGACCGGCGCGGAGATTCCCGCCAACCTGCTGGCCGGCTGCCGGGCGTGGCTGCGTGAGCTGGCCATCGCCGGCTGGCGCGGCGTCGACCACGACGTGGTCGCCCCGTCCGACCAGGCGATCGAGGCGCTGCTCGCGGTGCCCGCGCTGCGCGGACTCGCGGTGCTGCTCGACGGACTGGCGGCGGAGCTGCGCGCGTCCTGCCCGGTGGGCACGATGGACCGGCTGCCCGCCCGCCGCTGGGGCGACCTGTGGACGAGGGGCGTGCTCCTCTCCCGGTCCGGCCCCTGGCACGGCGGCGCTGAGCCCGTGTCGGGCCGGCTGCTGATCCTCGGCGCCGACGTGCACGAGCACGCCACCGTGGTCCGCGTCCAGGTGCACGGCATCCTGGAGCCCGCCGGCGGCGGCCCGGCGCGGCTGGTGCGCACCGGGGTCGCCGCCGCCAAGGTCGACACGATCGTCGGCCCGGCCGTGTGGCGGCTCATGTCCGGCCATCCGGTGCTGCTCGGCGCGCTCGCCGGGCACCGCGCGCTCGACCTCACGGACATGCCGCTGCTGCCCGGCGGCGACCTGGTGTGGCACGACGACCGGGCCGCCACGGGCGAGGAGGCCGACCCGTTCACCACCGCCCGCGTGCTGCTCGGCGCGGCGCAGGCGGCGCCAGTCCCGCCGCTCGACCGCCACCCGGTGCGCATCGCCGAGCCGGTGCTGGTCGAGGGCTACAAGGTCGACGGCGGCACGCTGGAGCTCGGCGGCAGCAGGATCGAGCTCGACCTCGACCGGCTGCCGACCGGCACCCCGCTGACGCCCGAGCTGGTGGCGGCCTCGTCGGCCTGCCTCGGCCTGGTGCGCTGGGACGGGCGGTGGCTGCTGCAGCCGCTCGCCGTCCAGGCCACGGTGAAGAAGAAGCCGGTCACCGCGCACACCGGCGACTGGGCGCTCGGCCCCACCGACCCCAAGGTGGTCAAGGCCGAGGCCAAGGCCGGCGACGCGGTGGCGGTGCTGCGCGAGCGGGCGGGACGGTTGCTGCGCAAATGACGGAGAAGAACGAGAACGGCGACGCGGGGGTCCACCCCGACGAGACCCGCCGTCAGGTGCTCTACTGGCGGCTCATGTCGCGGCTGTTCGGCGCCGACGAGCAGCCCGCGCTGGAGAGGTCCAGCCTGGCCGTCGTCGAGGACCTCGGCCTGCCGCCCGCGCTGCTCGACCCGGGCGTCTCGGTCGACACCCTGGTCCAGCGCCACCCCGCGCTCGCCGACGAGCTCGACGACCTGCTGTCCGACAAGGAGCACGAGGCGGGCGGCGAGGTCCGCCGCGCCGCGCTGGTCTCCAAGCTGCTGCTCAACGTCTTCTGCACCGGCTCGGGCAACGTGACGGCCCAGCAGCTCGAACGCTGGAAGCGGGACGCCGGCTGGCTGAGCAAGGGCCGGGGCACCGAGTCCGGCGGGCGGGGCCACAGCCCAGGCGACGACGAGGTGGCCGCCGTGCTCGCCATGATCGAGGGCGACCTGGTCAAGCGCATGCGCCTGCGCGAGGTGCTGGCCGACCCCAACCTGGCGCGGCAGCTCACGCCGAGCATGTCGCTCATCGAGCAGCTGCTGCGTGACAAGCACAACCTGTCGGGCGTGGCGCTGGCCAACGCCAAGGCGCTGATCCGCAGGTTCGTGGACGAGGTCGCCCAGGTGCTGCGCACCCAGGTCGAGAAGACCAGCGTGGGCGTCATCGACCGGTCGGTGCCGCCGAAGCGGGTCTTCCGCAACCTGGACCTCGACCGGACCATCTGGAAGAACCTCACCAACTGGAGCCCCGAGGACCAGCGGCTCTACGTGGACCGGCTCTTCTACAAGCACACCGCGCGCCGCACCACCCCGGCCCGGATGATCGTGGTCGTCGACCAGTCGGGCTCGATGGTGGACGCGATGGTCAACTGCACGATCCTCGCCTCCATCTTCGCCGGGCTGCCCAAGGTGGACGTGCACCTCGTCGCGTACGACACCCGGGCCCTCGACCTGACCCCGTGGGTGGCCGACCCGTTCGAGGTGCTGCTGCGCACCACGCTCGGCGGCGGCACCGACGGCACGGTCGCGATGGCGCTGGCCCGCCCCAAGATCGCCGATCCGCGCAACACCGTCATGGTGTGGATCAGCGACTTCTACGACAACCGCTCACTGATCACCGACTTCGAGGCCATCCACCGCTCCGGGGTGAAGTTCATCCCCGTGGGCTCGGTCAACAGCTCCGGCCACCAGAGCGTGGACCCGTGGTACCGCCAGAAGCTCAAGGACATGGGCACCCCCGTGCTCTCCGGCCACATCCGCAAGCTCGTCTTCGAGCTCAAGAACTTCCTCACCTAGGAGACCCCCTGATGAGTGACGACATGCTGCGCGCCCCCGCAGAGGTCAAGTACGCCGACGAGCTCGACTACCTGGAGTCCGTCGACGACAACCCCAAGCCGTTCTCGTGGCGGCTCAGCCCCAAGATGATCCGGCTGTTCATCCTCGGCTCCGAGCGCGCCGACGGGCTCGACCGCGAGATCCCGCAGAAGTGGTTCGGCGACCGCAGCTTCGTCGAGCGCAGCATCGTGACGCTCGCCTCCGACCGGGGCCTGCTGCTGATCGGCGACCCGGGCACCGGCAAGAGCTGGCTGGCCGAGCTGCTGTCCGCGGCGATCTGCCGCAACTCCACGCTCGTGGTCCAGGGCACCGCCGGCACGACCGAGGACCACATCAAGTACTCGTGGAACGTGTCCATGGTCATCGCCAAGGGCCAGTCGCGCCAGTCGATGATCCCCTCGCCGATCATGACGGCCATGGAGCGCGGCGTCATCGGCCGCTTCGAGGAGCTGACCCGTTCGACCAGCGACGTCCAGGACGCGCTGATCTCGATCCTGTCGGAGAAGTACGTCTCCATCCCCGAGCTGGACGACGACAACATCGTCTTCGCCCAGCCCGGCTTCTCCATCATCGCCACGGCCAACAGCCGCGACCGGGGCGTCAACGACCTGTCGTCCGCGCTGAAGCGCCGCTTCAACTTCGTGCGCATCCCGGTCGTGACCAACAAGAACAGCGAGGCGGAGATCGTCCGCTTCCGTACCGAAGAGCTGCTGCGGCGGCACCGGATCGAGCTCGACCTGCCGCCGACGCTGCTCGACATCCTGCTGCAGAGCTTCGCCGACCTGCGCTCGGCGGCCGCCTCGGCCACCAGCGACGACGAGCGGCTGGAGTCGGCGCTGTCCACGGCCGAGCAGATCGGCGTGCTGGAGGACGCCATCCTGCACAGCCACTTCTTCGGCGACCGGGTGCTGCGCGCCCAGACGCTCGCCGGGTCGCTGGTCGGCTCGCTGGCCCGGCGCAGCCCCGAGGACCTCGCGATACTCAACAAGTACCTGCACGGCGTGGTGGAGCCGCGCGGCAAGAAGGACGGCGGGCCGTGGCAGGAGTTCCTCGAGGGCGGTCGCGACGCCATCGCGACACTGTCTTGAGCGGGGCTGTCTTGAGCGGGCCCGACATGAGCGGGCCTGACATGAGCGGGCCTGACATGAGCGGGCCCGTGGAACGCGACGACCCCGCGGGCGCGTTCGGCCCGCTCAGGGACCAGCTCGCGCAGGCCGCGCGCGAGTTCGGCGGCGACGCCGTCTCGGCGGTCCTCACCGGCATGGTCGACGACGTGGACCGGGCGCTGCGCGAGGAGCTGGAGATCTTCCCGGTCTGCCACCATTCGCCGGCCTCGGCGCTGGCGATGGTGCGCAGGCTGCGCGACAAGCAGCCGAAGGTCATCTACCTGGAGCTGTGCGAGGACCTTCAGCCGCTGCTCACCGAGCTGCGCAACTGCCGGCTGCCGGTGGCGGTGCAGGCGTTCGCCACGCACCTCGACGGGTTCCCCCAGGAGTGGGCGCCGCTCAGCGTGGTGGCGCCGATCACCGAGGCGTCGGCCGAATACCAGGCGATCGCGTACGCGCTGGAGACCCCCGGCGTGGAGCTGGTGCTGGTCGACCGCTCCACCGACCACGTCTTCCAGTGGGCCGCGAAGGAGGACGCGCCCGAGGGCGAGCACGCCCGCCCCCAGGGCGAGGAGGCCGGGCTGCACGGCGACGCGATCGGCGTCGAGATCGGCGACCTGCGCCCGCGCTTCGCCGAGCTGGAGGAGCACCTGCTGCACCACGGCAAGGTGCGCCACTGGTCGGAGTGGTGGGACCAGTACGTCGAGCAGCCCCTGTCCGGCGCCGACCACGACACCTACCGCCAGGTGATGACGCTGATCGGCAGCCTGTTCCGCCGGCTGAGCCGCGACCCGGCCCGGCTGGCGGCCGACGAGGACCGCGAGCGCTACATGTGGACGAGGATGCGCGAGCACCTCGCCGCCACCGGGGCCGACCCCGCCGACTGCCTGTACGTGTGCGGCGCCTTCCACGCCGCCAGCGACGTCGAGCAGTTCGGCGTGCGCTCCACCGCCCCCTTCGCGATCACCCCGCGCACCGGCACGACCTGGCTGTACGGGCTCATCCCCTCCAGCCACTCGGCCATCGAGGCGCAGTTCGGGCTGGCCTCGGGGTCGGTGTCGATCGCGGCGGCGACGTGGGCGAAGGCGGTCAAGCGCGACAGGCTGACGCCGTACCGGCTCGCGGGGCAGAAGAGCACCGGCAAGCAGGCGGCACGCAAGGCCGCGCCGGCCCCCGCCGTCGATCCGGCCCCCGCCGACCGGCTCACCGGGTTCCTGTCCCGGCCGCCCGTGCTCGACGCGCTCGACGAGGCCGAGCTGCTCGGCTGGTGCGTGGACATCGTCCGGCTGGCCCGCCGCAACGGCTACCTCGCCAGCACGGCGGACGCGATCGCGGTGTTCGAGACCTCGATCCTGCTGGCCGGGATGCGCGGCCGGGCCCGGCCCACCCCGTACGACTTCCAGGACGCGGCCGTCACCTGCATCGAGAAGGACGTCGTGCCCGGCCGCAGGGACGTGGCCCGGCTGTGCGAGATCCTGCTCGGCAGCGACCGGGTCGGCGCGGTCGGCTACGACGCCCTGCCGCCGCTGGCCAGGAACGTCCTCGACCGTCTCGCCCCGCTCGGGCTCGACCTGGAGAAGCGGACGATCCAGCGGGCCCTGCTCGACCTGCACGCCGATCCCGACCTCCGGCCCTGCTCCGACCTGCTGTGGATGCTGCGCTACCTGCTGCCGCCCGAGGCCGTACGTCCCATCATGGGCGAGCGGCGGCTCGGTGAGCGTTCGATCCAGGAGAGCTGGGACCTCGCGCTCGGCAAGCACCAGCGCTCGCTCATCGAGCTCGGCTACGACGGCGTGACCGTCGAGCAGGTGCTGGAGCAGCGGCTGCGGCGGCGGGTCTGGGCTCCGGAGGCGACGGCGGCGGTCGCGCTGGCGGCGGTCGAGGACGCCGTGCTCTACCTCGGCAGCCGGCGCTTCGCCGACGAGCTGGGGGCGCGGGCGGTGGAGCTGCTGTCCGCCGAGCGGAGCGCGGACGACGCGCCCGAGGTGCTGAGCCGCATCCGTCGGCTGCTGGCCTACTACCGGGCGAACGAGCCGGTGCTGCCCGCCTGGTGCGAGGAGTTCGCCACCGCCGGCTACGCCCACTACTGCACGCTGCTGCCGACGGCGTTCGTCGACGACGACACCGGCGTGCGGCAGGTGGGGGCGATGCTCGGGTTCCTGTTCTCGATGGAGAGCCTGGCGCTGGCGCTGGGCTGCGACCGGGCGCAGCTCGAACTGGCGGTGCGGCAGTCGCATCCCGAGGCGCCGGCCAAGGTGGCGCTGCTGTGGGCGGCGCGCACCCAGCTGGGGCTGCTGACCGTGGCCGAGCTGCGGGAGCGGTGCGAGGAGCTGCTGGGCAACCCGCTGGTGGTGCCGTCGTTCCCGCAGTACATCATGGGGTTCGTGCAGGCCATGGAGCCGGTGCCGGCGCTGTCGGGGTTCGTGGTGGAGGTGATCTCCAAGGCGTTCGGGCGGCTGCCCGACCCGGTGCTGCTGCCGTGGCTGCCGAAGCTGATCACGACGCTGCGCACCGAGGCCGCGGAGCTGATGCCGGCCCTGGTGCGCGAGGCGGGCCGTACGTTCCCCGGCTCGCTGGCCGAGGTCGACTCCTGGACTCCGCCCTGGTCGCCGCGTCCGGCCCCTGCCGCCGGGGCCGTGTCCCGGCCGGCCGCCGCGCCCGCGGGTCCGGCCGCCGAGCTGCTGTCGGCCCACCGTACGGCCTGCGACGCGGTGGCGGTCCTGCTCGGCTGCGAGCCCGTCTGGCACGAGGCGGTCTCCGCGCCCGCGTCCCCGGCGGCCCTCCTCGTGGCCGCTCACCCGGAGCCGGCCCAGGCGCTGGCCGCCCTCCTCGGCTGAACGTGCCGCCCCGCCCGGGATGCCGGGCGGGGCGGGCGGGGCGGGCGGCTACGGGAGGGGGAGGACTGCGGTGGCCTCGACCTCGACGAGCTGGTCGGAGTAGCCGAGCACCGTCACGCCGAGGAGCGTGCTGGGCACGTCGTGGCCGTTCATGTGCTCGCGGTAGACCTTCCAGGCGGTCACCAGGTCGGAGCGGTCGGTCGAGGCCACGTACACGGTGGTCTTGACGAGGTCGGTGAGGGTGGCGCCGACGGCGGCGAGCGCGTCGGCGAGGTTGCGCATCACCTGGTGGGTCTGCCCGGCGACGTCACCCGGGCAGACGGTCGCGCCGTGGGCGTCGAGCGGGCAGGCCCCGGCCGCCCAGACGGCGCGCACGGGCACGTCGGCGACAGCGGCGTACGCGTACTCGGCGGGAGCAAGACCAACATCCCGGATCAATCGGACAGCTTGCGTCATGCGGCCAGACCCTACTGGCCCCGCCGGGATTTTCGCGCGCGAATTATTGACGCCCTCCGCAGCTTGAGGTTACGGTCGTCTCACAACTAAAAGGAAACTTTCCTAATAGTTTCCTGGCATCCCACCCCCCAACAAGCCCCCCAACGGATGTCGGAGCGACATGAGAAACAAGATCCTCGCCTGCCTGGCCGCGCTCGCGCTGCCGCTCACCTCCGTCGCCGTGGCGCCGCCCGCCGCCTACGGCATGGTCATGGCCGCCGCATGGGCCCCGTGGACCGCCTACGCCACCGGCGCGGTCGTCACCTACAACGGCGTCGACTACGTCTGTCTCCAGGGCCACACCTCCCAGCCCGGCTGGGAGCCGCCGAACGTCCCCGCCCTCTGGAAGGTCTCCACCGGCGGCGGCACCGACACGACCGCGCCGTCCGTGCCCGGCAACCTCCGCTCGACCGGCGTCACCAGCAACAGCGTCTCGCTCGCCTGGAACGCCTCCACCGACAACGTCGCCGTCACCGGCTACGAGGTCTACCGAGGCAGCACCCTCGTCACCACGGTCACCGGCACCACCTACACCGACACCGGCCTGACCGCGAGCACCGCCTACACCTACACCGTCCGCGCCCGCGACGCCGCCGGCAACCGCAGCGCCGCCAGCGCCGCCGTCACCGCCACCACCTCGAACGGCGGCGGCACGGACACCAGCGCGCCCTCGGTGCCCGGCAACCTCCGCTCCACCGGCGTCACCAGCAACAGCGTCTCGCTCGCCTGGAACGCCTCCACCGACAACGTCGCCGTCACCGGCTACGAGGTCTACCGCGGCAGCACCCTCGTCACCACGGTCACCGGCACCACCTACACCGACACGGGTCTCGCCGCGAGCACCGCCTACACCTACACCGTCCGCGCCCGCGACGCCGCCGGCAACCGCAGCGCCGCCAGCGCCGCCGTCACCGCCACCACCTCGAACGGCAACGGAGGCGGCGGGAACAAGGTGCTCGGCTACTTCGTCCAGTGGGGCGTCTACCAGCGCGGCTACCACGTCAAGAACATCGACACCAGCGGCTCGGCGGCCAAGCTGACGCACATCAACTACGCCTTCGGCAACGTGACGAACGGCCAGTGCGCGATCGGCGACAGCTACGCCGACTACGACCGCTTCTACCAGGCGGGCGAGAGCGTGGACGGCGTCGCCGACACCTGGGACGCCGGCGCGCTGCGCGGCAGCTTCAACCAGCTCCGCAAGCTGAAGAAGAAGTACCCGAACCTGAAGGTGCTGTTCTCCTTCGGCGGCTGGACCTGGTCCGGCGGCTTCGCCCAGGCCGCGCAGAACCCGGCCGCGTTCGCCGACTCCTGCTACAAGCTGGTGGAGGACCCGCGCTGGGCGGACGTCTTCGACGGCATCGACATCGACTGGGAGTACCCGAACGCCTGCGGCCTCACCTGTGACAGCAGCGGCCCGGCGGCGTTCAGGAACCTCATGTCGGCGCTGCGCTCGCGCTTCGGCTCCGGCAACCTGGTCACCGCGGCCATCACCGCCGACGGCACGAACGGCGGCAAGATCGACGCGGCCGACTACGGCGGCGCCGCCCAGTACGTCGACTGGTACAACGTCATGACCTACGACTACTTCGGCGCCTTCGCCGCGCAGGGCCCGACGGCCCCGCACTCCCCGCTCACCTCCTACTCCGGCATCCCGACGGCCGGCTTCTACTCCGACGCCGCGATCCAGAAGCTCAAGAGCAAGGGCGTGCCGTCGAGCAAGCTGCTGCTCGGCATCGGCTTCTACGGCCGCGGCTGGACCGGCGTCACGCAGGCCGCGCCGGGCGGCACCGCCACGGGCCCGGCGCCGGGCACGTACGAGCAGGGCATCGAGGACTACAAGGTGCTCAAGACCCGCTGCCCGTCCACCGGCACGGTCGCCGGCACCGCCTACGCCTACTGCGGCAACCAGTGGTGGAGCTACGACACGCCGGCCACGATCGGCGGCAAGATGAGCTACTCGAAGAACCAGGGCCTCGGCGGCGCGTTCTTCTGGGAGCTCAGCGGTGACACCTCGAACGCCGAACTCCTCACGGCCATGAGGAACGGCCTCGGCTGATCCGACCCGCGAGACCGGCCCGCCGCACCCGGCGGGCCGGTCTCCGCATGTCAGGCCGCCGACAGCTCGGCCACCTGCTCGGGAGTGAGCGACACGGCCGCGGCGCCCATGTTCTCCTCCAGGTGATCGAGGGACGAGGTGCCCGGGATCGCGACGAGGGCCGGGGAGCGGGCCAGCAGCCAGGCCAGGCTGACCTGGGCGGGCGTGGCCCCGAGGGCGCGGGCCACGTGGTCCACGGGCCCGCCCGGCGCGGCCAGCCGGCCCTTGGCGATGGGGGTGTAGGCGATGAAGGCGAGGCCCTGCGCCTCACAGTGGCCGAGCACGTCCTCCGAGGCCCGCAGGGTGAGGTTGTAGCGGTTCTGGACGCTCGCGATCTCCACGACCCGCCGGGCCTGCTCCAGTTGCGCGACGGTGACCTCCGACAGCCCGATCGCGGCGATCTTGCCCTCGTCGCGGAGCGCCTTGAGCTCGCCGACCTGGTCCTCCAGGGGCACCTCGGGGTCGACGCGGTGGAGCTGGAGCAGGTCGAGCCGGTCCACGCCGAGCCGGCGCAGGCTCATCTCGACCTCCTGCCGCAGGTACGCCGGACGCCCCACGGGATGCCACTCCCCCGGCCCGGTGCGCACGAACCCGGCCTTGGTGGCGATCGTCACGTGCTCCGGGTACGGGTGCAGCGCCTCGCGGATGATCTCCTCATTGACGTAGGGGCCGTAGGAGTCGGCGGTGTCGATGAAGTCGGCACCCAGCTCGACGGCCCGGCGCAGCACGCGGACGCACGCCTCGCGGTCCTCGGGCGGCCCCCACACGCCGGGGCCGGTGAGGCTCATCGCGCCGAATCCCAGGCGGTGCACGGTCCGGCCACCGATGGTCAACGTTCCGTGATGCAACAGAGACATCCCCAATCTTCTTATCTACGGCGATTCTTACTAGTTTCAGGACACGCGCGCATCTTCGACCCGGGTCTCCCCTTACGTACCGAGGAGCAACGGAAACATGCGTTCCCTACTCGGCGCCATCACGGCGGCCGCGGTCGTCTTCCTCCCGTTAGCCGTGGCCGGCCCCGCCCAGGCGCACGGCCGCGACGACGCCGCCGTACGCAAGCTCGTCAAGGACGTGACCGGCAAGAACGTCAAGAGGCACCTCAAGGCGTTCCAGGCCATCGCCGACGCCAACGACGGGACCCGCGTCTCCGGCAGCGCCGGCTTCGACGCCTCCCGCGACTACGTGGCGCGCAAGCTGCACGCCGCCGGCTACGAGGTGACGATCCAGCCCTTCGAGTTCACCTTCGACGGCTACCGCACCCCGCCCGTGCTCAAGCGCACCAGCCCCGCCCCGGCGAAGACGTACACGTACGGCTTCTTCCAGGACTACGTGGCGATGGGCGATTCGCCGGCCGGCGCGGCGAGCGGCACCGTCCAGGCCGTCGACCTGGTGCTGCCGCCCGGCCCGGCCAACTCCTCGTCGTCCGGCTGCGAGGCGAGCGACTTCGCGGGCTTCGTCCCGGGCAACGTGGCGCTCATGCAGCGCGGCACCTGCAACTTCCGCGTCAAGGTGGACAACGCCATGGCGGCCGGGGCGTCCGCGGCCATCGTGTTCAACGAGGGCCAGGAAGGGCGCACCGAGGTTGACCTCAACCCGGTGCTCAGCGGACCCGGCGTCACCATCCCGTCGTTCTTCACCCGCTTCTCCGTCGGCCAGGAGCTGGCCGCGGCCGCGGGCGCCGCGGTCCAGATGAACTGGGACCCGGTGGTGGAGCAGCGGACCACGTACAACGTGATCGCGCAGACCAAGAAGGGCGACAGGAACAACGTCGTCATGCTCGGCGCGCACCTGGACGGCGTCCAGGAGGGCCCCGGCATCAACGACAACGGCTCGGGCAGCGCCGGCATCCTGGAGGTCGCGCTCCAGTTCGCCAAGACCAAGCCGAAGAACCAGGTGCGCTTCGCCTTCTGGGGCGCCGAGGAGTTCGGCCTGCTCGGCTCGGAGCACTACGTGACCACCCTGCCGGAGGCCGAGCGCGCCAAGATCGCGCTCTACCTCAACTTCGACATGATCGCCTCGCCGAACTACACCTTCGGCATCTACGACGGCGACGGCGACGCGTTCGGCACCTCAGGGCCGGCCGGGTCGGACGTGATCGAGGAGGACTTCGAGAAGTTCTTCGCCGGGCGCGGGCTGCCGTACACCGCGACCGCGTTCACCGGGCGCTCCGACTACGGAGCGTTCATCGCGGCCGGGATCCCCTCCGGCGGCCTGTTCACCGGCGCCGAGGAGCTGAAGACGGCCGAGGAGGCCGCGATCTTCGGCGGCACGGCGGGCGCCCCGCTCGACCCGTGCTACCACAGCGTCTGCGACACCATCGCCAACATCAACGACAAGGCCCTGGACGTCAACTCGGACGCCATCGCCACGCTGACCGCGCGCTACGCCTTCGACACCGGCTCGATCGGCGCCGCGGGGACCGCCCGCGCCGCGTCGGCGAAGCGGAGCGCCGGCACGCACACCCACCAGCCCGCCGACGCGGCGAGCTGACCCCACGCGGATGGCGGGGACGCCGGTTCCCGCCATCCGCCACGATCACGGCCGCTGGTGGCCGACCCTGACCGGCTGCGGGCCGCGCAGCCGTACCTCGGGGTCGGTCATCGCCTGGTCCGGGGCCGGGCGGCCGGCTCGATCTCGGGCGCGGCGCCCCCGGCCTCGGCGATCCGCCGCGCCTCGGATCGACCACCGTCCGCGTGGCACACCGAATCTCCCGTTACTGTCCGTTACCGTGCCAAGTGAACGGGGGGAGAATGCTTGTGACACATACGTGGTGGTCCCGCAGGCGCGTCTCGCGCAGAGGACTGATCGTCACCGGAGCCTTCGCGGCGGGAGCGCGCCTGCTCGGCAACCCGTCGGCGACGGACCCCGTCCCGGCTTCTCCCGTGCCCCTTTCCTCGGCAGGGCAGTCGCGCGCGGTGCCGCTGCGCGCCCTGCCCACGACGCTGACCCTGGGCGAGCACACGGTCAGCACCTGGACCTACAACGGCATGCTGCCCGGCCCGATGATCAGCGCCACGGCCGGTGGCGTGGTCCGCGCGCCGCTGGTCAACGGGCTGCCGGACCCGACCACCGTGCACTGGCACGGCATCCAGATCGCCCACCACATGGACGGCGCGCCCGGCTACTCCCAGCAGGCCACCCCGGCGGGCGGCCGGTTCGACTACGCCTTCCGGGTCCCGGACCCGGGGACGTACTTCTACCACTCGCACGTCGGCATGCAGGCCGACCGCGGCCTCTACGGGCCGCTCGTGGTGCACGACCCGCGCGAGCCGATGAGCTACGACGTGGAGTTCACCGTGCTGCTCGACGACTGGCTCGACGGCATCCTCGGCACCCCCGACGAGGTGCTGACGAAGCTCAACGCCAGCAACGACCACGACGACACCCTGCGCAGCACCCTGCTCGGCGGCGTCACGGGCGAGGTCCGCCACCCGCTCTACCTGGTCAACGGGCGCGCCCCGGAGACACCGGCGACGTTCACCGCGCGGCCGGGGCGGCGGGCCAGGTTCCGGGTCATCAACGCGGCCGCCGACACCGCCTTCCGCGTCGCGCTCGGCGGCCACCGCCTGACCGTCACGCACGCCGACGGGTTCGCCGTCAAACCGGTCACGGTGGACACGTTCCTCATCGGGATGGGCGAGCGCTACGACTTCCTGGTCCGGCTGGACGACGGGGTGTTCCCGCTGGTGGCGCTGGCCGAGGGGAAGGGGGCGCGGGCGTTCGCGCTGGTGCGCACGGCGAGCGGGACCGCCCCGGCCTCGGACGTGCAGCCCTCGCAGCTCGACGGGCAACTGCTGGCCTACCGCGACCTGCGGCCCCGGCGCGCCGACAACCTGCCCCGCCCCTCGCGGACCGTCCTGGTGGAGCTCGGCATGCGCGAGTCGGGCAACGAGTGGACGCTGAACGACCGGCTGGCGGGGGACCCGTACCGGCTGCAGGTGGACCGGGGCGAGACGGTACGGGTGGTGCTGAGCAACCTGTCGCCCATGTGGCACCCGATGCACCTGCACGGGCACACGTTCCAGGTGCACGTGCCGGGCGGTCGCGGGCCGCGCAAGGACACCGTGAACGTCAAGCCGCGCGAGCGCGTCGAGTTCGACGTGCAGGCCGTCAACCCCGGCGAGTGGATGTTCCACTGCCACAACCTGTACCACCAGGAGCAGGGCATGATGGGCGTCCTCGGCTACGGCCCGCAGGCCGGTGTCACCGTCACCGGCACGGGCATGGGCCACCACTAGCGCGTCCCGGACGGCCTCACCTCTCGCGTTCGGGCGCGGTGAGGTGAGGGGGGACCCTTGCGACGTGGCCCCGGGCTGCGGAAGGATCACCGAGTCACCCCCCGCGCTTGCCGCATGACGACA
Organism: Nonomuraea sp. B208; assembly: GCF_057536035.1. Lineage (NCBI taxonomy): Bacteria > Bacillati > Actinomycetota > Actinomycetes > Streptosporangiales > Streptosporangiaceae > Nonomuraea > Nonomuraea sp. B208. Next base: position 110,402 of record NZ_BAAJOU010000003.1, on the reverse strand, counting down.
TGGAGAGGTCGTGCGCACACAGCAGAGCATCGAACAGTTCGGCTACCGCCAGGAGTTACACCGCGGGGTCGGGCTGGCCGACCTCGTCTTCTACGGCCTGGTGTTCATGGTTCCGATCGCGCCCTTCGCGATCTTCGGGATCGTCTACGCCGAATCCGGCGGCATGCCGGTGCTGGCCTACCTCGTCGGGATGATCGCCCTGCTGTTCACCGCGTCGTCGTACGCGCAGATGGTCAAGGCGTTCCCGCTGTCCGGCTCCGTCTACAACTACGCGGGGCGCGGCATCGCGCCGCCGGTCGGGTTCCTCACCGGCTGGATGGTGCTGCTCGACTACATCCTCGTGCCGAGCCTGCTCTACCTGGTCGCCTCGATCGCCATGAACGACGTCGTCCCGGCCGTCCCCGTGTGGGCCTGGGTGATCGGCTTCGTGGCCGTCAACACGACGATCAACCTGCGCGGCATCCGCATGACGATCCGGCTCACCCGCGTGATGATCGTCGGGGCGCTGGTCGTGCTCGCGCTGTTCCTGCTGGTCGGGATCTGGGCGCTGCTGCAGGGCAAGGGGCGGGGGTTCAGCCTGACGCCGCTGTTCAACGGCGACACCTTCTCCTGGCCGATCGTCTTCGCCGCGGTCTCGGTCGCGGTGCTGTCCTTCCTCGGCTTCGACGGGATCAGCATGCTGGTGGAGGAGTCCACCGGCGGCTCCGAGCAGGTCGGCCGGGCCATGCGGCTGGCGCTGGTGCTGGCCGGGGTGCTGTTCATCACCCAGGTCTGGGTCGCCGCCCTGCTCGTGCCCGACCCGGACGGGTTGCTCACCAGCGGCTCCGACACCGCCTTCTACGACGCCGCGGCGGTCGCGGGCGGCGAGTGGCTGCGCGACGTCACCTCGATCGCCACGGCGCTGTTCTGGGGGCTGGCCAACACGCTGGTGGCCCAGGTGGCCGTCTCGCGCCTGCTGTACGCGATGGCCCGCGACCGGCAGCTCCCGTCGTTCCTCGCCAGGGTGTCGGTCCGGCACTCCGTGCCGGCCAACGCGATCATGCTGGTGTCGGCGCTGTCGGTCGGGCTCGGCATCTGGATGTCGGTCAGGGACGACGGCGTCGGCGTGCTGAGCAGCCTCATCAACATGGGCGCGATGGTGGCCTTCGTCGTCCTGCACGTGTCGGTGATCGTGCACTACACGGTGCGCGGCCGTTCGGGGGCGTGGTGGCCGCACCTGGCCGCGCCGCTGATCGGCATGGCGATCCTGATCTTCGTGGTGATCAACGCGAACGTCCTGGCGCAGGCCGTCGGGCTGATCTGGCTCGCGCTGGGGGCGCTGGCGCTGCTCGTGCTCTATCTGCTCGGCCGCCGTCCCGTCCTCGGCGGCGTGCCCGCCGACCGGTTCTAGCGGGCGCCGCCATGGACCGGCTGCCGCTCCACCACGACCTGTACCTCATCGCGCACGGCCAGGCCGGGAAACTGCTCATCCATCCGGCCTCGATGGCGCTCGGGCTGGCCGGGGCGGCGCTGCTGGAGCTGGCGCTGGACGGCCGGGTCGCGGTCGCCCGGGGCCGGGTGGCAGCCTCCGTGCCGGCCGCGGACGGCGGCGACGCCTTCGCCGACGACCTGCTCGCGCTCGTCGCCGGCGAGCCGGGCGACGTCCGTACGCCGATCAAGAGGGCGGCCGGCGACGCCTACGAGCGCACCCGCGAGGCCCTGACCGGCTCCGGGGTGCTGCGCCGCACCACCAGGCGGGTGATGGGCGTGCTGCCGACCACCCGCTATGAGCCCGCGGACATCGCCTCGGTGGTGCGCGCCTCGTCCGGCGCCCGCTCGGCCGTCGAGGGCTGGCGGCAGCCGGACGCGCGCTGCGCCGCGCTGTGCGGGCTGGTCGCGGTGCTGCGGCTGGAGGAGGAGCTCTACCTCGACCAGCCGTCCGGGCAACTGGTCGGCCGGCTGCGCGAGATCGCCCGCGAGAGCTCGCGCGAGGTCGCCGAGCTGGTCGGCGTCGTGGAGGGCCTGGTCGGGGAGGCCGCGGTGGCGGTCTACCGCTGACCGGCCGCGGAGACTACTTGTCCTCGCCGGTCTCCAGACCTTCCGGGTGGTGCACGGTGACGTCGTAGGTGGTCGGGAACAACCGGCGGAAGGCGGTGTCCACCCCGCCGCCGGCCTCGATGACGATCTTCGATTCGCGGGTGATGTCCCGGACCTGCGCAACGACCACCTCGTGGGCCTGGTCCGGCTGCCTGGGCCCGCCGGGCTGGACGATCTCCTGCTCTTCGGCCATGTCCGATCCTTCCGCATTCACGGGCGTATGCCTAAAGTCTGGCCGATTTGCGTTGCTCGCGCGCTTTGTTCGGCTTGTTTTATCGTTTTTCGATGCTATCGCGGTGGCATCCTCATCGAAACGATAAAGGAGACGGCCGATGCCCGACAGCCGGACAGCAACCGCGCCCTCGGCGGTCGGCGCGTGGACCCGGCGCCTGCACCTGCTCCTGACCACCGCTCTCGTGCTCGGCGTGCTCGCCACCCTCGCGCGGCTGATCGCCGACGTCGTCCTCGCCTTACCGACGGCGACGGCCGACTTCGGCTTCACCGGGCTCTGGCCGTCGCACGCCCGCGTGTCGCTCGACGGGGCTCTGGCCCCGGGGGTGCGTGCGGTGAACGTCGTGGTCGAAGCGGCACTCTACGATCCGGCGCGCGCGCCGCTGCTGGCCGCGCTGCACCTGTTCACGTGGCTGCCCGGTGCGCTGGTGATGCTCTTCTCCCTGTTCTGGCTCGTCCGCATCACCACGCGGGGCGTCGCCGGAGACCGCGCGCTGTTCTCCGGCGACACGGTGCGGGACCTGCGCAGGATCGGCGCGGTCCTCACCCTCGGCTCGCTGGCGGCCTGCGCCCTCGACTTCGCGGCGAAGAGCGTGGCGGCCCGGATGACGACCGTCGACGCGTACGTGGTGCCCGGTGACGTCGGCTCGCCGCTCGTCGCCGTGCTGATGGGCGTGGGGGCGTTCGTGGTGGCTGAGGTGATCGGGCGCGGCCTGGCCATGCTCGACGAGCTCGAAGGCACGATCTGAGTGCCGCCGGGCGAGCTCGACGGGCGCATCGAGATCCGGCTCGGCGAGCTGCTCTCTCAGCGCGGCATGACGTTGACCGAGCTGTCCTGCCGGGTCGAGGTGACGATCGCCAATCTGTCGATCCTCAAGACCGGCAAGGGCAGGGCCATCAGGTTCTCCACCCTGACGCGGCTGTGCGAGGTGCTCGAATGCCAGCCAGGAGACCTCCTGCGCTACACGAGCACTCCCGCCGAGGACCCGTGACGGCGGAGCGCGCCGACCCATCGCTGATCTGTGTGAAGTCATGGACGAGGCCGCGGATGGGAGCTACGCTCCGGTCGCCGGCACATGGGGGATTTGCGATGAGTTATACCTTGTTACGCGGCGTCTTCGTCATCCGCTACCCCGACTCGCCGCGGCGCGGCCCCGAGCCCGACGGTGACACCATCAAGTTCAGGCCCGACAACCCCGCGCTGGTCGAACGGCTGGCCCGGCACTCCGGACGGCCCCCGGCCCTGAGCCGTCGCGGCGTGTCCATCCGCCTGGAGGCCGTGGACGCGCTGGAGACCCACTTCGCCGAGACCCACCAGGAGCCCGCCGGCGCGTACGCCGCCCGCGACGAGCTGCTGCGCCTGCTCGGCTTCACGAACGTCGTCTTCTGGGACGACCTGCCCAACACGGTCCGCTCCGCCGACCAGGACGAGCTCCGCGGCCACGTCCTCACCAACGGCGTCGACGCCAACGGCCGGCTCATCGGCTTCGTCCGCGCGGGCGAACATCCCGGGCCCGACGGCGCGGCCGTGTTCCTCGACGCGGCGGGCGTGGACGACACCGTCAACGCCGCGCTGCTCACCGCCGGGCTGGTCTACCCGGCGTTCTACGCGACGCTGCCCGGCGAGCTGCGTACGCATCTGGCCGAGGTGTCGGCGCAGGCCCGGCAGAAGGCGCTGCCCGGTGGCATCTGGCCGCGCGCGACCGGCGACCCCGGCGGTCCGGCCCCGATCGACGGGCTCGCGGCGGCCGAACGGCTCGTCCTGTGGCCGAAGCTGTTCCGGCGGCTGGTGCCGTACTTCGCCGAGGGGTTCACCGACCTCTCGCACTTCGACACCTGGCTGCGGGCCGACCCCGTGCACCGCGACGACCAGCTCTTCCTGCTCGACACGCTGGAACGCGGCAACCTGCACGACGTCGTACGCGCCTCCGGGCAGGAGATCCAGCTCACGGTGTGGCCGGAGCGGTTCGTCATCGACCCCGACCCCGCGCCGCCCGGCGCTCCGGTGCGGTCGCCGTTCACCGCCGCGGGCGACGTGCTGATCGTGGCCGCCCTGCCCGACCCGCGCGGCCCCGACCACGGGAGCGAGTCCGTCACGCTGCTCAACCTGACGCCCGGCACCGTGGACCTCACCGGATGGGCACTGTCCGGCTCCGGCGGGCGCCTGGGGCTGATCGGCACCCTCGCGGGCGGCTCGACGCTGCGGGTGACGCTCGGCGGGCCGCTCCGGCTCGGCAACCAGGGCGGCGGCCTCGTCCTCGTGGACGCCGACGGCACCACCATCGACCAGGTCACCTACAAGGCCGACCAGGTCCGCGCGGGGCGGACCATCTGCTTCGGCCGCTGATCTCCGACCCCGGGGAGGGCGCACATGGTGCAAGACTCGGACGGCGAACGGCTCTGCCCCCACTGCGGCTCCCCCACCCCACCCACCCTCCCTCACTGCCCCCACTGCCCCACCCCTGCCGCACACGACCCCTCCGGGCAGGACGTATACGGGCCCAGCGCCCCCGACCAGGACGCGTACGGGCCCGGCGCCCTCGGGCGGGACGTGTACGGGCGCAGCGCCCCCGAGCAGGACACCTATGGGCCCGGCGCCCCCAAGCCCGGCACCCCCGGGTCCAGCACCCCCGAGTCCGGCACCCTTGGGCGGGACTTGTATGGGCCCGGCACCCCCAAGCTCGGCACCCACGGGTCCAGCGCCCCTCAACCCGGCACCTCCGGGCGTAGCGGCCCCAGGTCCGGCGCCCTTGGGCGTAGCGGCCCCGAGCACGGCGATCTTGGGCCCGGCGACCACGGGACCGGCGTTCCCGGACTCGACACGTATGGGCAGGGGGCGTCCGGGCCGGGCGGGGGCAGAGGCGGGGAGCGCTCTTCCGCCTCGCGCATGCCCGGCCGTCCCTTCCCCGGTTCGGCACGGCCGCACCAGCCCTCCCCCGACCCGCCCCGGTCCGGGCATCCCTACCGCGGCACCTCGCAGCCGGGTCATCCCTACCCGAGCACTTCCCGTCCGGGCCCGCCCCCGCCCAGCCCCCGCCGCCCCGGCCCGCCCCCGCAGCCCAGTCCCCCGTCTCAGCCCAGTTCCCGCCAGCCCGGATCACCGTCTCAGCCCAGTCCCCGCCAGCCCGAATCACCGTCTCAACCCAGTCCCCGCCAGCCCGAATCACCGTCTCAACCCAGTCCCCGCCAGCCCGAATCACCGTCTGAGCCCAACCCTCGCCAGCCCAGTTCCACGCCTCAGCCCGATCTCCGCCGGCCCGAACCATCGCCAGAGCCCAGCCCTCGCCACCCCAGTCCCCGCCAGCCCGGACCGCCGCCGCCTGAACCCGACAACCCCCGTTGGTTCGGGCCGCCCCTGTCCGGGCCGCCCCCGTCTGGGGCGCGCGTCTCCGGGGCGGGCGTGCCTCGGTCCGGCACGCCGTCGGTGGAGCCGTCACCGCCTGGAACTCGGCCCTTGGCAGGCGACCTCGGCCCGCCGCGGGCCGGCTCGCCTCGGCCGGGTCCCTACCCCTTCCAAGAGGCGCCTCGGTCCGGGCTGTTCGAGGCCCGGCCGGCCGCGCCTGGTCTCGGGCAGGTTGATGGTGGCGCGCCTCCGGACGATCCCCGCCGGGCCGAGGAGCCGGTGGAGGGGCAGCGAGGGTGGTGGCGGCGGGCGTCCGTGCTGGTGAGTCTGGTTGCGGCGCTGGTCGCGGCGGCGCTCACCTGGTGGGTGGTCACGGAGGGAGGGGCCGCCCCGCGGCCGGTGATCGGTGCTGGGGACTCCAGCACCATCGCGTCCCAGCCCGGCGAGGGGGCCGCGGCTCCCGGCGCGACCGCGCCCGCCGCACCAATGGCATCGGCCGAACCCAGGGCATCCGACGACCCGGCGGAACCCACGGCATCCGACGAACCCAACGAACCCGCCGAATCCGCGCAGCCGGCCCAGCCCGCCCGGTCCGCCGAAGCCGCCCCATCCGCACAGCCCACCGAACCCGCCCAGTCCGCCCGACCTGACCAATCCGACGATCCGGCCCAGCCCTCCCGGTCCACCGGCCCCGCCGGTCCCGCCGCCGCTCAGGCGCGAGCCATGAACGACGTGCTGGCCAGCAGCAACGCGTCCCATTCGGGTCTCACCGACGCCATCGTCGCCACGACCCAGTGCCGCCGCAGCGGCCTGGACAGGATCGTGGACATCACGGCGGGCCGCCGCGACCAGCTCGCCGCCGCCCGCGCACTCGCCGTGGACGCGCTCCCGGACGGGGCCGCCCTGCGGAAGTCCCTGGTGGCCGCGCTGGACGCCTCGTTCGACGCCGATGCCGCGTTCCTGTCATGGGCGCGCCGCCACCTCGCCGGCGACTGCTCGGGCCCGGTGGCCGAGGACCGTGACTACCGGCGCGGCCTGGCCCGCTCGGAGGACGCGCGGAAGGCGAAGGCCCGCTTCGCCGACGCCTGGCGGACGGTCGCGAAGCGGTACGACCTCCCGGCGTGGCGCCCGGACCAGATCTGACCGCGACCCCAAAACCATGAGATGGGTGTTGACGGGAGGTGTTTGCGACATTTAGCGTTCCGGGCGGATCGATGAAACATATCGCCATATGTCCGAAACTTTCGGAGTCGCCATGTTACGCGGGATTGTCGCGATCGCCCTGCTCGGCCTCCACCCTGTCCACCCCGCGCCGCCCCCGGCCGTCACCCTGGACGAGCACGTACGCCACCAGCAGATCGACGGCTTCGGCATCTCGCAGGCCTTCCGCCGCAACGAGTTGCTCAAGGCCCTCCCGGCCGAGCAGCAGCGGGAGATCCTCGACCTGTGGTTCGACCGCAAGAAGGGCGCCGGGCTGAGCATCCTGCGCCTCGGCATCGGCTCCTCCCCGGCCGGCAGCCCGTACGACCACATGGTCTCCATCCAGCCGGAGAACCCCGGCGGCCCGGACGCCCCGCCGAAATACGTGTGGGACGGCGACGACAACAGCCAGGTCTGGGTGGCCAAGGAGGCCCAGCGCTACGGCGTGCGGCGTTTCTTCGCCGACGCCTGGAGCGCCCCCGGCTACATGAAGGACAACGGCGACGACAAGAACGGCGGCACCCTGCTGCCCGAGTGGCGGCGGGCCTACGCGAACTACCTGGTGGCGTACACGAAGTTCTACGCCAAGGAGGGCATCAGGATCACCGACCTGGGCTTCACCAACGAGCCCGACTGGACGGCCACGTACGCCTCCATGCGCTTCACCCCGGAGCAGGCCGCCGAGTTCGTCAAGGTGCTCGGGCCGATCGCGCGCGACGTCGACGTGGCGTGCTGCGACTCCTTCGGCTGGAACGAGGCCAAGGCGTACACGGCGGCGATCGAGGCCGACCCCGAGGCCCGCCGCTGGGTGAAGACCCACACCGGCCACACCTACGCCAGCCCCGTGGACGCGCCGCTGCCGACCGGCCGCAGGACGTGGATGTCGGAGTGGAACCCCAACGGCGACCGCTGGAACACCGCCTGGGACGACGGCAGCGGCTTCGACGGCTTCACGATCGCCTCGGCCGTCCATGACGCGCTCACGCTCGGGCAGGTCAGCGGCTACGTCTACTGGCTCGGCGCGTCGCGCGGCGCGACCCGGGCGCTGCTGCAGATCGACGACGTGGCGAAGACGTACAGCGTGTCGAAGCGCCTGTGGGCGCTCGCCGCCTACAGCAGGTTCATCAGGCCGGGCGCGGTCCGGGTCGGCGCCTCGGCGGCCGACCCGGCGCTCAAGGTGTCGGCCTTCCGCAACCCGGACGGCTCCCGGGTGATCGAGGTGCTCAACACGGGCACGGCCGCGGTCACCTGGAAGGGCGTGCCGGGCCGGGCCACCGCGTACGTCACGAACAACGACAACTCCCTCACCCCGTCACCGGTGGCCGGCCGCACGGTGACCCTGCAGCCGCGGACGCTGACCACGGTCGTCGTCCGCTGACGGACCGGCGAGGGCCCGGACCCGGGTCCCCCGGGCCCTCGCCGCAAGACTCAGCCCTTGCTGCCCGTGTGGGCGATGCCCTGGATGAACTGACGCTGCAGGAAGACGAAGACGGCGATCACCGGCAGCGACGCGATGAGCGAGCCGGCCATGAGGACCGGGTAGTCCGTCTGGTACTGCCCCTGGAGCGAGGCGAGCCCCGCCGACAGCGTCATCTTCTCGGGATCGGTGTTGACCACGAGCGGCCAGAACAGGTCGTTCCACGCCCACAGCAGGCACAGCACGGCCAGCGCGACCAGCCCGGGACGGGCCAGCGGCAGCATGATCGACCAGTAGATCCGCACCGGCCCCGCCCCGTCGAGGCGGGCCGCCTCCTCCAGCTCGCGTGGCAGCGCGAGGAAGAACTGCCGCAGCAGGAACACGCCGAACGCGCTGAACAGGCCGGGCACGATGATCGCCTGGAGGCTGTTGAGCCAGCCGAGCCCGGACATGATCTGGTACTGCGGGATCACGAAGAGCTGCGGCGGCACCATGAGCACCGACAGGAACACCGCGAACAGCACGTTCTTGCCGGGGAAGCGCAGCCGGGCGAAGGCGTAGGCGGCCATGGAGCAGAACAGCACCTGCCCGGCCACCCGCCCCGCGGCCATGACCGCGGTGTTGAGGAACTGCTCGCCGAACGGCAGCAGCTCGAACACCTTCGCGTAGTTGTCCCAGCGCCCCTCGGGCAGCAGCGACGGCGGCACCCGGGTCGCGGAGCTGAGCGTCTTGAGCGAGGTGATCACCTGCCAGGCGAACGGCGCCACCATCGCCAGGGAGGAGGCGATGAGCACCGCGTGCACCCCGAGCGGCCCGCGTCTAGACATAGTGCACCCACCTGCGCTGGAGCCGGAACTGCAGGATCGTCAGCGCCGCGATGAGCACGAGCAGCGCGATCACGACGGCCGCCGCGTAGCCGCGGTCGTTGGTGACGAAGGCCCGCTCGTAGAAGAGCTGAACGACGGTCTGCAGCCGCCCGTAGGCCGGGTTGGCCCGCGCCGCCTGCCCCGACCCGGTCATGACGAAGACCAGGTCGAACAGTTGCAGCGAGCCGATCACCGAGACGATGGAGATGAAGAACGCGGTCGGCGACAGCAGCGGCAGCGTGATCGAGAAGAACTGCCTGACGCGGCCCGCCCCGTCCAGCGCGGCGGCCTCGTACGTCTCCTTGGGGATGGCCTGCATCCCGGCGAGGAAGATGATGAGGTTGTAGCCGACGCTGGTCCAGACGCCCACGACGACCAGCGCGTACAACGCGGTGTCCGGGTCGGCGATCCAGTTGGGGCCGTCGATGCCGACGACCGCGAGCACCTGGTTGACCAGGCCGTAGTCGCCGTTGTAGAGCCAGCGCCACAACATCGCGACCGCGACCGGCATGGTCACCACGGGCAGGAAGAAGGCCGTCCGGTAGATCCCGGCGCCGCGCAGCCCCGGCACGTTCATCAGCGCGGCGAACACGATGGCGACCGGGATGCCGAGCAGGCCGAGCACGGTGTAGGTGACCGTGTTGAGCACCGCCTGGCGCACCTCGGGGTCGGCGGCGAGGCGGGCGTAGTTCTCCAGCCCGACCCACGTGTGCCCGCCGAACACCCCCCACTCGGTGAAGGAGAAGTACGCGGTCTGCAGCACCGGCCACAGGTAGAAGACCGCGAGCCCGAGTCCTGTGGGGGCGATGAACGCGTACCCCCACAGGGCCTCGCTCCTCGGCTTGCGCGTGGTCACGTCACTCCTTGGCCAGCAGGTCGTTCATCCCGGCCGCGAGGTCGGCGGCGGCCTTCTCGACGGGCACCTCGCCGGTCCACGCCTTGGTCAGGTGGGTGAGCTCCTGCTCCTGCCAGGCGGCGGTGTTCTTGGAGACGGGGTACGGCACCGCGTACGCGACCGCGTCCAGGAAGACCTTCAGCTTCAGCTCGGGGTGGGCGGCCATCCAGTCGTTCTGGGTGCCGTTGTAGGCCGGGATCGGGCCCTTCTTGCCGAGGATGTCGGCGGCCGGCTTCGAGCCGAGGAACTTGACGAACTCCCATGCCTCGGCCGGGTGCTCGGTCTTGGCGGACATCACGTTGGCCACGCCGTGGATGATGGTGGCCTGCTTCTCGCCCTTGGGCAGCGGGGCGACGTCCACCTTGTCCTTGGTGTAGTCGTTCTTGGTGAACTCGGCGACGTCCCAGGAGCCGCCCCAGTACATCGCGAGCTTGCCGGCCTCGAAGAGCTGCAGCGGCGCGGTGTCGGTCATGGTCTTGAGGTCGGGCGAGTGCCCGGCGGCGATGAGGTCGGTCCAGAAACGCAGGCCCTCGATGGTCTTGGGGTCGTCGTAGCCGGACTTCTTGCCGTCGGGCGAGATGACGTACCCGCCGGCCTGGTAGATGGTGTTGTACTGGTATTCCTGGAAACTCGTGAGCTGCGCGCCGATGGCGTGGACGCCCTTGGCGGGGTCGGTGAGCTTGGCGGCGGCCTTCTTGAAGTCGTCCCAGGTCCAGTCGTCGGCGGGATAGTCGACCTTGGCCGCGTCGAAGAGCTCCTTGTTGTACCAGACGCCGACCGTGTCCATGTCCTTGGGCAGGCCGTACAGCTTGCCCTCGTAGGTGTAGAGGTCGACCAGCGCCTTGGGGTAGACGGAGGAGTCGACCTGCTCCTCGATCGGCTTGATCACGCCGTTGGAGGCGTAGAGCTGGAAGTTGGGGCCGTTCATCCAGAAGACGTCGGGCGCGGCGCCGCCGCTGACGGCGGCCTTGAGCTTGGTCCAGTAGTCGGCCCAGGGGGTGAGCTGGACGTTCACGGTGATGTTCGGATGCGTCTTGGTGAACTCGGCGGCCAGTTCCCGCATCGCGTCCTGCTGGGTCGCGTCCCAGACGCCGTACGACAGCGTCACCTTCCCCTGCGCCTGAGCGCCCGTGCCGGCCTGCTCACCACCCGCGCAGGCGGAGGCGAGCAGCGCCGTGCAAAGGAGCGCCACGACGCTCCGTGCCGACTTCCACATCTCCCAGTCCTCTCCTCGAACGTGGGAGTAATCATGGAGTCCACGATAATTTTCTTCAAGGGGCCCTGTGTTACAGATGGCTCACGAGCGGTGTGCGGCCGTCGAGCACGCGCTCCTCGACGTGGTCGAGCGCCAGCCGCACCGCCCCGAGCACCACGGCCTCGTCGCCGAGAGCCGACATGCGCACCTCGGGCGTGCGGATGCACCAGCGGTCGAGCTCGCGCCGCAGCGGCTCGATGAGCACGTCGGCCGAGCGCGAGTAGCCGCCGCCGACCACGACCATCTGCGGGTCCAGCGCCAGGACCAGCGCGGACGCGCCGAGCGCGAGATCCCTGACGTAGCGGCGCACGGCGGTGACCGCCGCCCGCTCGCCCGCCCTGGCCGCCGCGAACACGTCGCCGGCCTCCCCGCCCGCGGCCTTGACCAGGTGCTCCTGGGCGCGGATCCAGCCGAGCGCGGGCAGCGCGCCGATCTCTCCCGAGGCGCCCGCGAAGCCCCGGTGCAGCTTGCCGTCGATCACCAGGCCCGCGCCGGTGCGCAGGCCGGCCAGCAGGAACACCATGTCCTTGGCGTAGCGGGCCACGCCGCGCCAGCACTCGGCGAGCGCCGCGAGCTTGCTGTCGTTCTCCACCAGGACGGGCGCGGGGGCCAGCCGGCGCACGTGCGCGGCCAGATCGACGCCGGTCCACTCGGGCAGCGCCTCCGACAGCATGACCTTGCCCGCGCCGTCCACCAGCCCGGTGGTGCCCACGCCCGACGCCCACACGTCCGCGCCGGTCAGCCCGCCCTGCTCCAGGCAGGCCAGCACGGCCCGGTCCACCGCCTCCAGCCGCTCGGCGCGGCCCATCTCCGGCGTGACGGCGACCCGGGCGGCGGACGCGACGTCGCCGTCCAGGTCGGCGAGGGTGGCGCGGACGTTGTGCCCGCCGATGTCGAGACCGAGCACCCGGCCGGCCTCGGCGCGGAAGCGGTAGCGGCGGGCCGGGCGGCCCACGCCGCCGGGCGCCGGCTCCGCCTCGGCCAGCCAGCCCTTGCGCAGCAGCTCGCGGGCCACGTCTTCGGTGGAGGCGCGCGACAGGCCGGTGCGTTTGGCCAGCTCGGTGAGCGTCAGCGGCGGCCGCCCCTGCAGCGCCCTGATCAGGGCGAGCGCGTTGAGCTGCCTGAGCCGCGACAGGTCGCCGCCGCTCACGTCCTCGGCCATCGGCCCCCCTTGCCGTCGACTGTCCAGAGCCGAATAATGATGGTCTCCATGAAATATAGCGGGGAAGGTTCCATGACTGAGGTGACTCTAGCCGTCGTGGGCGGCGGCCTGCGAGGGCTGACCTACGCGCGCCGCGCGCACGCCACGGGCGCGGGGCGCGTGGTGGCGGTGGCCGAGCCCGACCCGGAGCGGCGCGCCGCGTTCGCGGCGGAGTTCGGCCTGGAGCCCCGGCAGGCGCACACGGACTGGACGGAGCTCGTGGCGGCCGGGCGGGTGGCCGACGCCGCGGTCGTGGCCACCCAGGACCAGCTGCACACCGGGCCCGCGGTCGCGCTCGCGGACCTCGGTTATCACATTCTCCTGGAGAAGCCGATGGCGACGAGCGAGCCCGAGGCGACCGAGATCGCCGAGGCCGCCCGCCGCAACGGCATCATGCTGGCGGTCTGCCACGTGCTGCGCTACACGCCGTACACGCGGGCGGTCAGGGAACTGCTGGACGAGGGGCGGATCGGGCGGCTGATCGGCGCCCAGCACCTGGAGCCGGTGGGCTGGTGGCACCAGGCGCACTCGTTCGTCCGCGGGCATTGGCGGCGGCAGGACACCTCGGCGCCGATGCTGCTCGCCAAGGCCTGCCACGACGTGGACTGGCTGGTGCACCTGTTCGGCAGGCCGCCCGCGCGGGTGTCGTCGTTCGGCTCGCTGTCGCACTTCCGTCCCGAGGAGCGGCCCGAGGGGGCGGCGGACCGGTGCCTGGACTGCCCGCTGGAGCCGTCCTGCCCGTACTCGGCGCCGCGGCTCTACCTCGGCTGCCTCGGCGACCCCGACCGGGAGTTCTGGCCGCTGTCGGCGGTCACGCCCGGCCGCACCGAGGAGGAGGTGCGCGAGGCGCTGCGCACCGGTCCTTACGGGCGGTGCGTGTACGCCTGCGACAACGACGTCGTGGACCACCAGGAGGTGACGATGGAGTTCGACGACGGCGCGACGTGCTCGTTCACGATGAGCGCGTTCACGCCCGTGGAGCACCGCCGCACCCGGCTGTTCGGCACCCACGGCTACATCGAGGGCGACGGGCGCACGCTGCGCGTGGTCGACTTCCGCACCGGCGGCGAGGAAACCGTGGACACGGTCGGCCAGGCGGGCCCGTCGGCGGCCGACGGGCACGGCGGGGGCGACGAAGGGCTGGCCGACGCGTTCCTCGCCGCCGTCGCCGCGGGCGATCCGTCCCTGCTGAGCACCGACGGCGCCGAGAGCCTGATGACGCACCGGGTGGTGTGGGCGGCCGAGCGGGCCCGCCTCACCGGCACGGTCGTCACGCTCTGAGCGCTGCTATCCGTACATCTTCCTGAGCGGGGCCTTGAGCAGCTTTCCGGCCGCGTTCTTGGGCAGCTCGGGCACGATCTGCAGATATTTCGGGATCTTGTAGCGGGCCAACCGCCCGTCCAGGTGCCGCAGCAGGTCGCCGGGCTCGGCCGCCGCGCCCGGCCGCGGCACGACGAGCGCCTTGCCCACCTCGCCCCAGCGCTCGTCGGGCACGCCGATCACCGCGCACTCGGCGACCGCGGGATGGCCGTAGAGCACGCTCTCGACCTCGGCCGGGTAGATGTTCTCGCCGCCGGAGATGATCACGTCCTTGATGCGGTCCGAGATGGTCACGTAGCCGTCCTCGTCGGCGATCCCGACGTCGCCGGAGCGGAACCAGCCGTCCGCGTCGAGCACCTCCGCGCTCTCCTCGGGGCGGCGCCAGTAGCCGGGCATGACGTTGGGGCCCTGGACGTACACCTCGCCGGGCTCGCCCGGGGCGGCGGGCGAGCCGTCGGGCGCGACGAGGCGGACGTCGGAGAAGAAGCACGGCACTCCGGCGCTCCCCGCCTTGTCGACCGAGCGCTCGGCCCCGAGGAACAGCGCGCCGGGCGCGGTCTCGGTCATGCCGTACCCCTGGAGGAACGTCAGCCCGCGCTCCTGGTAGGCCCGGATCAGCGGCAGCGGCACCGGCGCGCCGCCGCACAGCAGGTGGCGCAGGCTCGACAGGTCGGCCCCGGCCCAGCGGGGCGAGCGCGTGAGCATGCCGAACATCGACGGCACCCCGAACATCACCGTCACCCGCTCGCGCTCGACCAGCTCGAACGTGCGCTCCACGTCGAACGACGGCTCCAGGACGCACCGGCCGCCCTTGAGCACGGTCGGGACCAGCGTCTGCGCCAGCGCCGCGATGTGGAACAGCGGCGCGCTGACCAGCGTCACCTCGTCGGGCCCGAGCGGCACGTCGACCAGCAGGTTGACCGCGTTCCAGGTGAGGTTGCCGTGGGTGAGCATGGCGCCCTTGGGACGGCCGGTGGTGCCCGAGGTGTACATGATCAGGCAGACGTCGCCGCGGCTCACCGGCTCGTCGATCGGGGCGGCCGAGCCGGCGGCGAGCAGGTTTTCGTACGCCGCCGCCGGCACGTGCCGGCCGGGCAGCCCGTCGCCGTCTCGGCCCGAGCCCAGCAGCAGCGCGGCCGGGTCGGCGTCCTCCAGGACGAAGCGCAGCTCGGGGACGGTCAGACGGGTGTTGAGCGGCACGAACACCGCCCCCAGCAGGCCCGCCGCGAAGAACGTCTCGACCAGCGCGGGCTCGTTCGGCCCGAGGTAGGCGACCCGGTCGCCGCGCCGCACGCCGAGCTCGCCCGCCAGGGCGGAGGCCAGCCGGTGGACACGCTCCCGCAGCTCGCCGTAGGTGCGGTCACGTCCCTGGAACGACAGCGCGACCCGATCGGGCGTCATCCTCGCCCTGCGCGCCGGCCACGAGCCGATCCCCTGATTCCGCATCGGGCCTCCTCAGCCCCAAGTTAGGCCACGATGTGATCGCTGTCACCGTCCCGCCCGCGATCGAGGCCCGCCAGGGAGTCGTCGGGGACGGTGTCGAGCAGCCGCTCCGCGACCGCCGTCGCCTCCGGCCTGAACCGCTCGTGCAGCGCGTGGCAGACCCGCTGGGCCTGCTCGGCCGGCCAGTCGCCGGGCAGGTGGCGCAGCGGCAGCCGGGGGTCGGTCCTGATGATCTGCAGCCAGCCGGTCAGCAGCGTCAGCGAGCGGGCCAGGTCGTCGGGGGCCTCCGGCGCGGGGTCGGGCCGGTCCCAGCGGCGCAGGAACTCCCGGTAGCGGCGGCCCAGGCCCTCCAGGTCGTACGCCTCCCGCACCAGCGCCTGCATGTCCGTGGGGCGGCGCGGCTCGGCGGCGAACACCTTGACGTTCGCGCCCAGGTCGGCGCGCAGGTCGTCGATCACCTCCGTCACGTCCACCTCGCCGGGGGCGATCCACAGGCCGTTCTGCAGCGGGCCGAAGCCGGACCAGACGAGCCGGGAGCGCAGCTCGTGCCGCTGCCGCTGCCACGACTCGGGCAGCGAGAACCCGATCAGCGTCCAGCGGTCCTCCGCGGCGTCGTTGACGACCCCGCTGTGCCAGATGCGCCGCTCGCCGTCCCGCAGCACCTCGTCGCTGGTGGGCGTGAGCCCGAAGTACATGCGCCGGCCGGAGCGCCGGCGGCGCAGCAGGCCGCGCCTGACCATGCGGGTCAGGGTCGAGCGGGTGGCCTCCTCCGAGATGCCGACCTTGGCGAACACCTCGATGAAGCTGCGTGAGGAGACGCAGATCCCGCGCCGGTACACGTGATCCCCCAGGAAGGTGAGCATCACCGACTGAGGCCGCATGGACCCCTCCCCCACATCTTGGGCACTCTCTTGACAGCCGTAATGTACCTGCCTACATTCAGGGCCTCATCGCAGTCAGGAGGTCCTGAATGCGCAAGTTGCTGCCCGCCCTGATGGGCGTGGTCCTGGCCGTGACCGCCTGCGGCTCCGGCGGCTCAGGCTCCGGAGGCGGCGGCGGGGATCCGATCAAGGTGGGGCTCATCGTCTCGCTCACCGGCAACTACACGCCGCTCGGCAGCGAGGACAAGAAGGCCGTCGAGCTCGCGGTCGAGCAGGTCAACGCGGCCGGCGGGCTGCTCGGGCGCAAGGTCGAGCTGGTCACCCGCGACGACAAGACCGCCCCCGACCAGGGCATCGTGGCCTACAACCAGATCAAGGGCGACATCGACGCGCTGATCGGGCCGGTCTTCTCCAACGCGGCGCTCGCGGTCGAGCCGCTCGCGCAGCGCGACAGGATGCCGTACCTGTCGCTCGCGCCCGCGCAGGAGCAGGTCGAGCCGATCAAGTCGTACGTCTTCGTCACCCCCGCCCTGTCCAGCATGTACGCCGAGCGCTACCTGCAGTACATCCAGGCCGAGGGCATCAAGACGATCGCGGTCGCCTGGGACTCCAAGAGCGCGTACTCGGTCTCCGGCCACCAGGCGATGACCGCGCTCGCCGGCAAGTACGGCGTCACGATCGCCGTGGACGAGCCGTACGAGACCACGAACTCCGACTTCAGCGCCCTGTTCCAGCACGTGCGCGACTCCCGCGCCGAGGCGCTGGTGTTCTGGGGCTCCGGCGCGCCCGGCGTGACCGCGGCCAAGCAGTACGTCGCCTCCGGGCTCAAGACGCCGCTGTTCCTGACCGCGTCCCAGGCCAGCAAGCTGTGGCTGGAGCCGATGGGGGCGGCGGCCGAGGGCATGACCGTGCAGAGCGCGATCGGCGTCATCGGCGAGCACCTCCCGGCCGGCAAGCAGAAGCAGGTCATCGAGCAGATGGCGGGGCCGTACCGGCAGAAGCACGGCTATCCGCCGCCGCAGTTCGCCCAGGACGGCTACAGCGCGAGCCTGCTGCTGTTCGAGGCGATCAGGAAGGCGAACAGCACCGACAAGGAGAAGGTGCGGCAGGCGCTGGAGTCGATGGACCTGGTCACGCCGAACGGCCGCTTCCGCTACTCCGCCACCGACCACTCCGGGCTCTCCCCCGAGTACATCTCCGTCAACACGGTCAAGAACGGCGCGTTCGTCCCGACCCCGTGGGCGGCCGAGCAACTGGCCAAGACCGTCGGCGCGCTGGGGTAGCGGGTGCTGGCCGTCCAGGGGGTCTCGCGTTCCTTCGGGGGCGTCTACGCCGTCCGCGACGTCACCCTCGACGTCGCGGACGGCGAGGTCTGCGCCGTCATCGGCCCGAACGGCGCCGGCAAGTCCACGCTGTTCAACCTCATCACCGGCCACCTGGCCGCCGAGCGGGGCGCGATCTCGTTCCTCGGCCGCCGGGTGGACCGGCTGGCCCCGCACCGGCGGGCCAGGCTCGGCATGTCGATCGTCTTCCAGGCGGCCCGCGTCTTCCGCGGCATGACCGTGCGCGAGAACGTCATGGTCGGCCTGCACGGCGGCACCTCGGCCGGGTTCGTCGCGGCGGCGCTGCGGCTGCCCCGCCACCGGCGCGACGAGCGCGAGATCGCCGCGCGGGCGGACGCCGCGCTGGAGCGGGTCGGCCTGGCCGACTGGGCGGACCGGCCCGCCGACCGGCTGCCGATCGGGCAGCAGCGGGCGCTGCAGCTCGCCCGCGCGCTGTGCGCCCGGCCCCGGCTGCTGCTGCTCGACGAGCCCGCCTCCGGGCTGCGCGGTCAGGAGCGCGAGCGGCTGGCGGAGCTGGTGGAGGAGCTGCGCGCGGACGGCCTGACGATCCTGCTGGTCGAGCACGACGTGGCGTTCGTGACCCGGCTCGCCGACCGGATCGTGGTGCTCGACCTCGGCCGGGTCATCGCCGACGGCCCGCCCGCCGAGGTCAGGAACGACCCCCTCGTCCTCGCCGCCTACCTGGGGCAGAGCGCATGATGATCGAGGTGACGGACCTCGTCGTCGCGTACGGCGCCGCGACCGCGCTCGACCGCGTCACCCTCAGCGTCGCCGAGGGCGAGATGGTCGCCCTGCTCGGCCCGAACGGCGCGGGCAAGTCCACCCTCGCGGGCGCCCTCGCCGGGCTGCTGCGCCCCGCCTCCGGCACGGTCACGGTCGGCGGCCG
Organism: Nonomuraea sp. B208; assembly: GCF_057536035.1. Lineage (NCBI taxonomy): Bacteria > Bacillati > Actinomycetota > Actinomycetes > Streptosporangiales > Streptosporangiaceae > Nonomuraea > Nonomuraea sp. B208. The sequence continues at coordinate 92,045 of NZ_BAAJOU010000003.1, read as the reverse complement.
GCTCGCGCTGATCCCCGAGGGACGCCAGCTCTTCCCCGACCTGTCGGTCGCCGACAACCTGGCGCTCGGCGGCTGGCGCTCCGGCGTCCGCGACCCGTCCGCCGTCTACGACGTGCTTCCCAGGCTGGCCGAGCTGGCGGACCGGCGGGCCGGCGTGCTGTCGGGCGGCGAGCAGCAGATGGTGGCGTTCGGGCGGGCCCTCATGTCCCGGCCCGACGTGCTGGTCGTGGACGAGCTGTCGCTCGGCCTGGCCCCGAACGTGACCGCCGGCCTCGCCCGGCACCTGGCCGAGCTCAACCGCTCGCGCGGCCTCGCGGTGCTGCTCATCGAGCAGAACGCCCGGCTGGCCTTCGAGCTGTGCCGGCGGGCGTACGTGCTGGAGTCAGGCCGGCTGGTCACCGAGGGCGAGTCGGCCGCGCTGGCCGGCGACCCGCGCGTGGCGGGCGCCTACCTGGGCGGGGCGATCACATGAGCGCCTTCCTCACCTACCTGCTGAACGGGCTCGCGGTCGGATGCGCGATCGCGCTCATCGCGAGCGGCCTGGTCGTCATCCACCGGGTGACCGGGGTGGTGAACTTCGCGCAGGGGACGTTCGCGGTGGTGGCGGGGCTGTGCGCGTCCTCGCTGCTCGGGCTCGGCCTCCCGCACGGCGCGAGCGAGCTGGCCGCCGTGCTCGCGGCGGCCGTCGCCGGGCTGCTGACCGGCCTCGCCGCCGTCGGGCGGCCGGGGACCACGCCGCTGTCGTCGCTCATCGTCACGCTGGGCGTGGGCGTGCTGGCGTACGCGGTGGAGATCGTGCTCTGGGGCGACCAGCCGCGCTCCGCGCCCGGCCTCGCCGGGTCCGTCACCGTCGCGGGGGCGCGGATCCAGACCCAGCACCTGCTGGTGATCGCGGTGACGGCGGTGGCCTTCGTCGCGCTCGCGTTGTTCTTCGGCCGGACGTACCTGGGCAAGGCGCTCACCGCCTGCGCCTCCAACCCGTACGCCGCCCGCGTCGTCGGCATCGACGTGCGCCGGATGGGGCTGCTCGCGTTCGCGCTGGGCGGGCTGCTCGGCGGCCTCGCCGGGGTGCTGGTGACGCCGATGCGGCCGATCTCGTTCGACACCGACGTCACGCTCATCGTCAACGGCTTCGCCGCCGCCGTGTTCGGCGCGCTGACCCGGCCGGTGATCACGCTGGGGGGCGCGCTGCTGCTGGGCGTGGCCGAGACCATGGCCGCCGGCTACGGCTACGGCTCCCACCAGCTGGAGATCGCCCTCGGGCTGATGCTCGTCGTCATGATCGTGCAGGCCGGCCGCCACCCGGCGATCTCCCAGGAGCCGACATGATCGTCCGACGCGCCCTGGGGCCGCTGGCCGCCGCCGCCGTCACGCTCGCGCTGCCCGCCGTGCTCGACGACAGCGCACTCGCCGTCTACGTCCTGCTCGGCCTGGCCGCCATGGTCACGGTCGGGGTGTCGCTGCTCATGGGGTACGCCGGGCAGGTCTCGCTCGGGCAGGGCGCCTTCTACGGGCTCGGCGCGTACACGGCCGCGCTGCTCGCGCTGAACGGCCTGCCGCCGCTGCTCGGCCTGCTCGCCGCGCCCGTGGCGGCCGCCGCGTTCGCCCTCGTCGTCGGCCTGCCGCTGCTGCGCCTGCGCGGCCACCACCTGGCCTTCGCCACGCTCGCCATGCAGCTCATCCTGCTCTCCCTCGCCGGGCAGCTCGAATTCACCGGCGGGGACATCGGCCTGCAGGCCATCCCGCCGTTCTCCGCCTGGTCGTTCGAGGCGGGCGGGGTGACCGCGTACGCGTACCTGACGTGGGCCGGGCTGGCGCTCGTCATGCTGGTCACGCGGAACGTCATCGCCTCCCGCCCCGGCCGCGCCCTGCGCGCCCTGGCCACCAGCGAGACCGCCGCCGCCTCGTCCGGCATCCCGGTGGGCCGCTACAAGCTCGCCGTCCTCGCCCTGTCCGCCGCCTTCGCCGGCCTCGCCGGGGGCATCTACTGCTTCTACACCGGGTACGTGGCGCCGGGGTCGTTCCCGGTGCTGATCTCGATCCAGTACATCGTCATGGCCGTGGTCGGCGGGCTCGGCACGATCTGGGGGGCGGTGGCGGGGGCGGCCGCCATCACCCTCCTCGTCCAGGGGCTGGACCAGCTCGCGAACCTGCCGGGGATGCCGTCGTACGCACCGGGCGTGCTGTCGTACGCGGTGTACGCCCTCGTCCTGATCGCCGTGGTCCTCTTCCTGCCGAACGGCCTCGTACCGGCGATCAGGAGACTGCTGTCCAGGGAACGCCCCGTGCAGACCCGCTGACCTGGCACTCCACGTTTCTCGTCATACTTCACGTCTACCAGGTAGTCTTCCGGTATGACTGGCGATATGACCACCATCAAAGTTCCCAAGGCGGTGCGCGACCGGCTCAACGCCATCGCCGACGAACGGGGCCGGGGCACCACGCTGGCCGCCGTGCTGACCGACCTGCTCGACCAGCACGAGACCGAGAAGACCCGCGCCCGGCTGGCCTACCAGGAGGTGCTCGCCCAGGCCGAGGAGGACGCCGAGGGCATGGCCAGAGCCGGGCGGCAGACCGAGCGGGCGATCGAGATCCTGCGTTCTCGTGGGGCCGGTCGGTGATCCCGTTCGGCTACGTGCTGGACGACACCGTCCTGATCGAGCTGGGCCGCCGCGACCTCGGTCTGCACCAGCTCATCGTCTCCTTCGACCGCGCCCACGTACGCACCAGCGTGCCGGTCATCGCCTTCGCCACCGCCGAGGCCGCGCTGTCGCCCGACCAGCGGCTGGTCCTCCGCGGCTTGACCGACATCCTGGAGCACCTGTCCCTGGAGCCGGTCGCGGCGCACACGGAGGCCGTTCGGCTGGCCGAGGTGACGGCGCGCATGGAACCTCCGGCCGACATGGCCGCCGCTCACGTGATCGCGGTCTCCCAGCACTTGGACTGGCCCGTCCTCACCGCCGACGCGGGCCGCTGGGACACCGTCAAGGCGCACCTGCCGTGGCGGGTCGACCTGGTCGAGATCGCCGACTTGAGCTGATTCACGCGTCCAAATCCGGGACACCCTCCACCCGCTGGGCCGATCCTTCCCTTGGGGCGTTCGCTTGTGCTTCTCTTGAGAGGTGAGGCTGGTCCGATGAGGCGCGGCGACGACCGCTCCATCCACGCCCTGCGCGCCACGTCGCAATTTGCCGCTTTGGAACCGATATGGGCCGGCATCAGCTCGACCATCCAACTGCGCGCCCTGCTCGTCCTCGGAGCGCTCTTCAACGAGCGCGTCTACGTGCACGACACGCAGCTCGTCGACAACCCCCGCGTGGTGGGCGACTTCAGCAGGTCCGACCTGCGGGAGAGCAACTTCTACCGGCTCCTCAGAGAGCTCATCGCGGCGGGCGTCGTCGCGGTCGGGCTCCGGGAGCACAACTACCTCTACCGTGAGGACCGGCTCGATCCCTGTGACTCCCTGGCCGACGTGCTGGGGAGCTGGAAGAAGAACAGCCCGGACGGCAAGGGCTGGGTCATCTCGCCGATCTCGCAGGCGCGCGACCGGATGATCACCGAGCTCGACGACGTTCTCGCCGGCGACGGTTCCGTCGTCGTCCGCTACGACTACGCGCGGACGAAGGACGGATTCATGCGGCAGGTCCGCGACGCCGCGAACTCGCCGGACTCGGTGCTCGCGGGCCTGCTGTCCCAGCAGCCCGCCGAGCTGCGCAGACGGTACGACGGCATCCTCGCGAGACCGCGTTTCTCGCACACGCCGATCTTCGCGTTGCTGCACGATTCCGGTCTTCCGGTGAACGACGAACTGATCCAGATCCACGGCCTCTTCGACGAGATCGCGCACGCGAACGCGTTCGACGCCCGGCTGCTGGGGTCCGACTGGGACTCCGGCCCAGGCACGGGCCTCGCCGAAGCCGTCCTCAGCGATGGGCCGTTCGAGCAGAGGGACGCCACCCCACGGTTGCGGGCGGAAGAACTCGTGGAGGCGGCCTATCGCATGGTCGAAGGGCCGTCACCCGACCTGCTCGCCATGCTGCGCTTCGAGGAGATCCTGGAGCTGCGCGGGCGGGCCAGAGAGCTGTTCGAGATCCAGACGTACCTCGAACTGCCCGACACCCGCGACCCCGACGACGCGCTGTCCGCCGCCCTGGCCGACTGCGCGGCCGACTACTGGCAGCACATCTGCGACCACATCCGATCGACGCGCCCGCACCTGACGGTGAAACCCTCCAAGATCGGCATCTTCCTGCGCAGGAGGATGCCGACGCTCGCCAGGGCGGCCGAACGGTTCGCCACGACCGGCCTGTCCACGCTCACCGAAGTGGCCATCAACGCCGTGCCCCTCATCGGCGGGATGGTGAGCGAGGAGTCGAAGCACAGCATGCTGCGGCGGGCCAATCTGGAGTTCGTGTTCTTCACGAAGTTCGCGCGCACGCGCGAGCTGCGGGACTTCTATCCGCACCGAGGCTGGATCTCCTCCGACATGAGAGTGATCACGAGCCGATGAGGGCCGCATTCTTCTCCTGGAGGTTCTGATGTCCACAGCAGCTCCTCTCGCCGAGCGCGACGGGCTGACCTGGTCCGTGAGGGCCGGCAGCGGCGACCGCGTCGGCCCCGGCCCCCATGAGCAGGACATCTGGCGGCTCGCCCGGTCGTTCGGCGGGACGGGGGCGGCGTTCGTGGACGTCGGGGCGCACGTCGGGCACTTCGCCCTCCGGCTGGCCGCGGCGTTCGCGAAGGTCATCGCCATCGAGCCGAACCCGGCCGCCCTGACCACGCTGCGGACGAACCTCCGGCTCAACGGCATCGGCAACATCGATGTCCAGCCCGTCGCGGCGCACGACCGCACGGCGCGGCTGCGGCTCTGGGACCCCTACGACGTGGTCGCCGGCCCCTGCACCCGCACCCTGGACCTCGACGAGCCGGTCACCGTGCCCGCGGACTGCGAGGTCTCCTTGCTCCACCGTGGACCGGACGGTTACGGCGCCTTCCTGGGCGACGTGGACGCGCTCCCGATCGACCTCATCGCGTCCCGGTCCGAGGAGACCGTCCGGCTGATCAAGATCGATGTCGAGGGGCACGAGGGCAGGACGCTGGCGGGCGCGAGCGAGACAATCCGGCGCCATCAGCCGGCGATCCTGATCGAGATGCACGACTCGATGTACGGAGAGCAGATCAAACAGGAAGTGGTGCGGCAACTGTCGCACCACGGCTACCTGTGGTGCGAATTCTCCCTCTACCAGCGATCGAAGATGACGACGTCGGACATGTGCCCGTACATCTACGCCGAACCGGAAAGCATCGGGCGCCGACAGGAATTCCTCGATTACGCCGAGCAGGTCAACGTGGACGCCGCCTCACGCTGGCTGACGGTGCCGTGAAACAGTCAGTATCACCACGTCCATCTCCTCGCGCCGAACCCAGCACAACGCCTCGAAGTCACCCACCGCGGCCTTGAACAGCCCCGCCCCCTCGTCGATGACCCGCAGCGCGCCGGACTCCAGATCGGTGGAGAGGTATTCGAGCGAGTCGACGATGTGCTTGGCCGCCACCGGATCATCGGCATGAATCGCCCGGATCTCCCGCACGGCGGGCGCGGCGAGCAGGATCTCGTAGTAACCCTTCACAGCGCGATCTCACGCCGCAGATCACCGAGCCGCATCGTCTCCATCCCCGCGCCGAGCTCCGCGATCAACCTCGTTCCCAGCAGGCGATCGGCAGCATCCTCAGTCGCGCGGAGCGCGTCCATCCCGGCAGCGGCCACCTCGTACGGGACCACGGCGGCCACCACCTCACGATCGCTCTCCAGGAAGACAACCTCCCCCGCGGCCGCCTGCTCGACGGCTTCCTCGACGGCGGCAGCGGTGGCGGGAATGCGCAACGTACGATTTCTCAACCCAGGCGGCTCTTCCTCTTCGAGGACTGCGCGTCCCTCCAGCCTAAAGCCTTCACCGGCACCCAGGGCCGACGTGTTCACATGTCGTGAACCCGAATACCTGGAGTCCTTCAGCGGGTGGGCTGCGGTAGCGGCCGCCTGGCGTTGCCCCTGCCTGCTCAAGCACGTCGGTCAGGAATCGAGAAGCGCACCCAGCCTGGCGAAAATAGCGTGAGCCCCATGCCCTACCTGGAATTCGTCACCCTAGAGGTGCCCGACCCCGCGGACGCCGAGCGCTTCTACGCCGCCGCCTTCGGCCTTGACGACCGGCTGCGCCTGCAGTTCTCGGACGCGCCCACGTCAGGCTTCCGCGGCTTCGCCATGTCGCTCGTCGTCTCCCAGCCCTCCACCGTCGACAGCCTCTACGGCACCGCCGTCGAGGCCGGCGCCAAGCCCCTGAAGCCGGTCGCGAAGTCCCTGTGGGGCTACGGCGGCGTCGTGCAGGCCCCGGACGGCACGATCTGGACGATCGCGAGCTCGTCGAAGAAGGACACCGGCCCAGCAACCCGGAAGATCGATCAGGTCGTGCTGCAGCTGGGCGCGCAGGACGTCTCGGCGAGCAAACGGTTCTACGTCGAGCACGGATTCGAGGTGACGAAGAGCTACGGGAGCAAGTACGTCGAGTTCTCGTCACCGTCGAGTCCTCTCTCGCTGGCGCTCTACAAGCGCAAGGCTCTGGCCAAGGTCGCCGGAGTTCCGCCCGAGGGAAGCGGGTCGCACCGGGTGGCCCTCGGCAGCGACGCCCAGCCCTTCACCGATCCGGACGGCTTCGTCTGGGTGCCGTCAGCCTGAGCCGGGGCCGGCGACCGTGATCGCGGCGGGTCGCCCACCACGGCGTTCGGCGTCTGACCTCCCACTCCTCGAACGGCCTGGCAGGTGTCCGCTGCGACGGTCCTCAGAGATCAGGATCAGGCGGAGGAGGCGTGAACGCCGGCCCTTGATGAGGCGTCATACACACGAACTGCACATCCAACTCCAAAGGACTACAAGTGCGCCTTGTCGCCCCTGTCGCCGCCTTGGTGGCCGCCGCCGCTGCTCTCACGATGGCGGCTCCCGCTCAGGCCGCCGCCGCCCCCACGGTGAAGATCTCCCGGATCTGGTACGACTCGCCCGGCTCACCGGACTTCGGCGCGAACAGCAGCCTCAACGGCGAGTACGTACAGATCAAGAACACCGGCCGGAGCGCGGTCAAGCTCAGCGGCTGGACCGTCCGCGACGAGACGGCCCGAGCGGACCACGTCTACACGTTCGGCGATGTCACCCTCAAAGCGGGCAAGACGGTCACGCTGCGGACCGGCAGGGGCCGCGACACCGCCACCACCCTGTACTGGGGCCGGAGCGGCGGCACCCTCGCCTACATCTGGAACCAGGTCAAGGACACCGGATACCTCCGCGACGCCCGGGGCCGGCTCGTCCACAAGTGCTCGTACAACAGCAGCCGCACCGCCTACAAGGACTGCTGATCGCTCATCCACATCGGGAACCCGTCCGGGGCGGAGACGACCTGGACGTTGCCGCCGTGGCGGGAGGCAGAGCGGTGAGACGTCGGGTCGAGATGGCGACGAGGAGCCCGAGTGCGGCGTAGGCCGCGCCGAGCAGGCTGGCGGCCGGCCATCCCATGGCGCTGTAGGCCCAGGTGGTGGTGATCGCACCGAGCGCGGAGCCGAGGGAGTAGAAGGCCATGTAGGCGCCGATGACGCTGCTGCTCCGGTCGGGGCGGGCGGTGGTGAGCAGGTGTTGGCTGCTGACGTGAACGGCTTGCACGGCGAAGTCCAGGACGATGACGCCGGCGATCAACAGCCACAGCGACGACCGCGCTTGAGCGATCAGCAGCCAGGAGACCGTGAGCAGGGCCAGCGACCAGCCGGTGACCGAGGGCGCCAGACCCCGGTCGGCCCATCGGCCGGCCCGGGCCGCGCCCAGCGCCCCGGTCAGACCGGCGAGTCCGAACAATCCGATCTCGCCGGTGCCGAGGTGCCACGGCTCGTCGCCGAGCGGGAGCGCCAGTCCGCTCCACAGCGTGCCGAAAGAGGCGAACAGGAAGAACGCGACCAGTCCCCGGCTGAGGAAGAGCCGGTCGCCGGCGACCAGACGACCCAGCGATGACAGCAAGTGCCCGTACCGGGCTCGGGGGCGGCGGATGTCGGCCCCTAGGGTGAAGCGGGCGGCGAGCGCGAGCATCGCGCAGAACCCGGCGATCACGAGGTAGACCGTGCGCCAGCCGGTCAGCTCGCCCAGTGTGCCCGCCACCACCCGTACGCCGAGTATCCCGACGACCACGCCCGAGGTGACCGCTCCGATGTTGCGGCCCCGCTCGCCGGCCGGTGAGACGGCGGCGACGTAGGCCACCGTGATCTGGACGACCACGGCGAACAGTCCGGCCAGGGCCAGGCCCGCGATCGCGATGCCACCGCTGGGTGCGGCGGCAGCCACCCCAGCACCTCCTGCGGTGAGCAGCAGGTGCGCCGTGATGAGCCTGCGGCGGTCGAACAGGTCGCCGAGCGGGACCAGCAGCACCAGCCCCGCGAGATAGCCCATCTGGCCGGCGGCGACCAGCCACCCCAGCGCTCCTTCCCCCAGTCCGAGGTCCTCGCCCGCGGCCTCGAGGACCGGCTGGATGCCGTAGATGGTCGACACCGCCACCGCGCACACCAGCGCGAGCACGATCCGCTGCCTCCCGGTCAATCCTGACGGCACATCAACCTCCATTAGGTTTCAAAACGCAACCTAATCAGGATAAGGGCATAATGGTTTCAAATTGCAACTCATCTACGGAGGAGTCAGTGGACGTCGCACTCGCCGCAGGAGGCGCTTGGACCGACCCGGCCTGCCCGGTCGCGCGGACCGTCGACCTGATAGGCGACCGATGGAGCCTGCTGATCATCCGCGACGCGATGGACGGGGCGACGACCTTCACCGAGTTCCATCAGCGGCTGGGGATCGCCCGCAACATCCTCGCCGACCGGCTCCGCAAACTCGTCGAGCACGGCATCCTCGACAAGAGCGCCACCGCCGACGGCAGACGGCATACCTACCGGCTCACCGCAGCGGGGCAGGACCTCTTCACGGCCATCGTCGCCCTGCGTCAATGGGGCGAGCGCCACGCCTTCGCCCCGGACGAGCCGCACTCCGTTCTCGTCGACGGCCGAGGGCGGAAGCTTCCCGAACTCCACCCCCTCGACCAGGACGGCGCGCCGCTCTCCGCCGAGGCGTCGCACGTCCGGAAAACCGCCTGAGCCCAGCCGCGCCAGTCGCCCCGGCCGGACGAGTCCCGGCATGGACGTGCCCCTGCGGCGACACCGTCTACGAGCTCCGTCAGGTGAGCTGATGGGAACCTGCGCTGACCACGCATATCCGGAAATCACCAGCCTCCTGACCGGGGGCCCTTTCAGAGATGACATGTCCGGGTAACACTGGTGGGCATGTCATCGGGCCAGGATCATCCGCGCCTGCCCCTGCCCCTGCTGCGCGGGCGCGGCGACGAGGAGAGCGTGCTGCTGCGGCTGCTCGGCGACGCCCGCGACGGGCGGGGCGGCGCGCTGCTGCTGACGGGCGTGGCGGGCATCGGCAAGACGGCGCTGCTCGACCTGGCCGTGGCCCGCGCCACGCCCGATTTTCTGGTGCTGCGGGTGTCCGGTGTGATGGCGGAGTCGCGGCTGCCGTACGCGGGCCTGCACGGCCTGCTCGGCCCGATCGCCGCAGCGGCGGACGGGCTTCCCGAGGCGCAGGCCCGCGCTCTGCGGGAGGCTTTGGAGTCCGGTACGACGGCTCCCGGCCTGGCGCTGCCCGCCGCCGTGCTCGGGCTGCTGTCGGCGGTCGCCGCCGACATGAGCCCAGTGCTCGCGTGCGTGGACGACGTGGATCGCCTCGACGCGGCCAGCAGGGACGCGCTCGCGTTCGCGGCCCGCCGCCTGGGCCGGGCGCGCGTCGTCCTGCTGTTCGCCGCCCGGTCCCCGTCCGGGCTCGACGGGGTGCCGGCGCGGGCCGTCGGAGGGCTCGGGCAGGACGCCGTACGGGAGCTGGCCGCCGACCTGGCCCCCGAACGGCGGCTGCCGGAAGACCTGGTCGCGGCCCTCGACGCCGTCGCCCGCGGCAACCCGCTCGCGCTCACCGAGCTCGTCGGCTCGCTCACCCCCGACCAGCTCGCCGGGGTCGCCGCCCCGCCCACGGCGCTCCCGCGAAGCGGCCGGCTGTGGCGCGAGCACGCCGCGCTGCTCGCCGCGCTCCCCCGCGAGACCCGCCGGCTGCTGCTCCTGATCGCCGCCGACCCCGCCCTGGACGTGGCCACCCTCCTCCGGGCCGCCCGCCCCGCCTGCGCGCTGACCGCGCTCGAACCGGCCGAACAGGCCGGGGTCCTGCTCGCCGACGGCGACCGGTACGCCTTCCGCGACCCGGCCGTACGCGCCGTGGCCTACCAGGACGCCTCCCTGTCCGAACGCCGGCACGCCCACCGCCTTCTCGCCACCCTGCTCACCGAGCCCCCGTCCCGCCACACCGCTGACCCGTCCTCCGGCACGCGGCTGCGCCGGGCCTGGCACCGGTCGTGGGCGCCGGACGCCCCCGCCGCGCGCGTCGCCGACGACCTGGCCGCCGCCGCCCTGGCCGCGCGTCCCCTGGACGACCACCCGGAGCCGTACCTGGCGCTGGAACGCGCCGCCGACCTCACCACGCACCCCATGCTCAAGGCCGAGCGCCTGGCCGCCGCCGCCCGCCTCGCCTGGACCTCCGGCCGCCCCCAGGCCGCCCGTTCCCTCCTCGCCCGGCTGCGCGCCCTGCCCGCCCCCGGCCTGGCCCCGCCCGACGAGCTGCGTGGCCGCGTACAGTTCCTGCGCGGCAGCCTCGAACTGCTCGGCGGCGAGACGGGCAGCGCCCGCGAGGAGCTGCTGGCCGCCGCCGGCCGGCTGCTGGACGGCGAGCAGCGCATGCTCGGCGTCCGCGCCCTGGTCCGGGCCGCCGACGCCAGCTACCGCGCGGGCGACATCAGGGCGTTCATCGCGATCGCCCGCCACGCCGCCGCGCTCCGCCGCCCGGACGAGAGCGCCCCCACGGAGCTGATGTTCGAGTACCTGGCGGGCATGGCGGCCACGCTCAGCGGCTCGCACGAGGAGGCCGCGGGCCCGCTCCGGCGCGTGGTCGAGCTGGCCGGATCCGTACAGGACCCGTCCGTGCTGGTCTGGGCGTGCGTGGCCAGCATGCTGCTCGGCGAGGGCGCCATCGCCCACCGCCTGTCGGCGCGCGCCGTCGAGTCCGCCCGGGTCCGGGGCGTCGCCTCCGCGATCCCCCAGCTCCTTGAGTACATGATCTACCCGGACTACTGGACCGGCCGCTACGCCTCGCTCGCCGAGACCGCCGCCCGCGGGCTGCGCCTGGCGCAGGAGACCGGGCAGCTCAACACGGCGGCCCAGCACCTCGCCTGGCTGGCAATCACCGCGGCCGTGGAGGGCGACCAGGAGGCCTGCCGGGTACGCGCCGACGCCGCCATCGACCTCGCCGACGCCCACGACCTCGGCCTCGCGGGCGCGATCGGCAACTGGGCGCTCGCCTACCTCGACCTGGCCGCCGGCCGCCCCGGCGACGCCGCCCAGCGGCTGCGCGCCGAACGCCGCAACAGCCACGTCGTCATCCGGGTCATGGCGACGCCGCACCTGATCGAGGCGTGCGCGCGTACCGGCGACCGCGAGCGGGCGTCCGCCGCGCTGCGCGTGCTCGAACGCTGGGTCGGCAGCACCCGCAGCCCCGATCTGCGCGCTCTCGTAGCCCGCTGCCGCGCGCTGCTCGCCCCGGCGGGCGAGGGCGACGAGCTGTTCCTGGAGGCGCTGGAGCTGCACGGGCAGGGGTTGTGCGAGTTCGAGACGGCCCGCACCCGGCTGCTGTACGGGAGCGCGCTGCGCCGCGAGCGCCGCCCCGGCGCGGCCCGCACCCATCTGCACGCCGCCCTGGAGACGTTCGAACGGTACGGCGCCCGCCTGTGGACCGGCCAGGCGCGGGCCGAGCTGCGCGCCTCGGGCGACACGACCCACCCCACCGCCGCCGCCCCGGGCACGGCCGCTCCCCTCACCGCGCAGCAGCTCCAGATCGCCAGGATGGTCGCCGGGGGCGCGACCAACAAGGAGATCGCCGAGCAGCTCTTCCTGAGCCGCCGCACCGTCGAGCACCACCTGCGCAACATCTTCAGCCGGCTCGGCGTACGCTCACGGGTCGAGCTGACCCGCCTGTTCATTTCGTGAACGTGAACCGGTGATTACACCGATGCGCGCCTGACTGCCGCTCCCAACAATGACGAGGTACGGCAGTAACCCCCCGACGTGCAGGGAGTATGACGACGTGCAGCTCTCCACCCCCCACCGCGGCGCGCGAACGTTGACCAAACTCGCCCTCGCCCTCGCCCTCGCCGCCGGCGGCGTCGCGACCGCCGCGCCGGCCCAGGCCGCGAGCCCGTACGAGCGCGGCCCCAACCCCACGGACTCCCTGCTGGAGGCGAGCCGCGGCCCGTTCGCCACCGCCCAGCAGAGCGTCTCCTCGCTCAGCGTCAGCGGCTTCGGCGGCGGCGTGATCTACTACCCGACGGACACCAGCCAGGGGACGTTCGGCGCGATCGCGATCTCCCCCGGCTACACCGCCACCTGGGCCAGCCTGGCCTGGCTGGGCCCGCGGATCGCCTCGCACGGCTTCGTGGTCATCGGCATCGAGACCAACACGATCTACGACCAGCCCGCCAGCCGCGGCCGTCAGCTCCTCGCCGCGCTCGACTACCTGACGCAGCGCAGCTCGACCACGATCCGCAGCCGCATCGACAGCTCACGCCTGGCCGTGGCCGGGCACTCGATGGGCGGCGGCGGCACGCTCGAAGCCGCGAACAGCCGCCCGTCGCTGCAGGCCGCCGTGCCGCTCGCGCCGTGGAACCTCACCAAGTCGTGGAGCGGCGTCCGCGTCCCCACCATGATCATCGGCGGTCAGGCGGACACCGTCGCCCCGGTCGCCACCCACTCCCAGCCCTTCTACACCAGCATCCCGTCCTCGTCCGAGAAGGCGTACCTGGAGCTGGCCGGCGCCAGCCACTTCTTCCCGCAGACCACGAACACCACCATGGCCAAGTCGATGGTGGCCTGGCTGAAGCGCTGGGTGGACGACGACACCCGCTACGACCCGTTCCTCTGCCCGGCCCCGCGCGGCCTCGCCATCTCCGAGTACCGCGACACCTGCCCGAACGGCTGACCCGCCGAAGAACGACGACGGCCGCTCCCGGCGACGGGGGCGGCCGTCCGCCGTCAGTCGCCCTTGACGCACCTGGCGACGAGGAAGACCGGGTGCCGGGCGGCGTCCCGGCGTTCGGCGGTCCAGCTCTCGGGCGGCTCGGGCTCGGCGAGGACGTCCAGCCGCAGTCCGTGGCGGCGGAACGTGTTGAGGTAGGTGGACAGCGTCCGGTGGTTGGCGCCGACCTGGCGGCGGAGCGCGGACAGCTCGCCGTCCGCCCGCCACCAGCCCTCGTCGTGGTAGCGGCCCCCTTCCGGCCAGGACCCCGAGACGTGGTGGCCGCCGGGGAAGCAGGGATGCAGGATCGAGCAGACGAACGTCCCCCCGGGGCGCAGGGCGCGGGCGGTCGCGTCGATGGCGGCGTCGAGGTCGTCGATGTCGGAGAGGCCGAAGTTGCAGGTCACGACGTCGTACGGGGACGCGGACAGCCAAGGCTGGTCCGGCGCCGTGAGGTCGGCGTGTACGTAGGTGATGCCCAGGGCGGATTCGCGTTCGGCCTCGCGGGCGACGGCGAGCAGGGCGGCGGAGACGTCCACGCCGGTGACGGTGGCGCGGCGGCGGGCGAGCTCGCGGGTGACGCGGCCGTGGCCGCAGGCGAGGTCGAGGACCCGGCGGCCGGCGATGGGCTCCGCGAGGGAGAGCAGGCGGAGTGAGGCCGGGTCGTCGATGGCGTCCGTCCAGCCGGACGCGTAGAAGTCGGCGACGGCGTCGTAGCGGGCGGCCTGGCGGGGCGACATGCGTACGACGGTATGCGCCGGCCGGCGGGGCGGGCCAGGGTTGTTCACGCTCGGCAAAGAGTGCTTCATGGCGGGGCACCGATCGGGTCTCGGCAGGGGTGGGGGCGGGGCCGGTTGGAGGAGGATCGCCAGCGGGTCGGGCACGTACGCCACGTTCGTGCGGGGGGACGGGACGGAATGGGCATGCCGGGGATCGCGGCGGTCGTCGCGCTCGCAGTGCTGGGGGTCGGGGGCGGCGACTGTGGTGAGCGGCCGGCCCGGCCGGGCCTGATCGGTGGTGAGTCGGCCGCGGCCGCCGCGGGGCGGGCCCGGCGGGCCCCCGGTCCCGCCGGGGTCGCGACCGCGGGACCGCGGCTGGATCGGCCGGAGCGGAGTGAGTGGCGGTCCTGGACGGTTGACCGGCTGGGGCCGTTGGCCGCGGGAGAGCCGGAGGAGATGGGCGATCTCTCCGGCGAGCCGGGACCGGGCGGACCGCAGCCCGGCGGATCAGGGACGGTCGGTTCGCGGCCCAGCGGATCAGGCACCGGCGGGTCGCGGCCCGGCGGATCAGGGACCGGCGGATCAGGCACCGGCGGGTCAGGACCCGAACGCGAGGTCCGGTTGCGCGTCCGGCAGGAGGCGATGCCCGCGACGCTGCTCGCCGGGGAACGGGCGACCTTGCGGGTGACCGTCACCAACACCGGCCCCGCCGAAGCCGCCGACGTCACCGTCACCGACACCCTGGACCCCGCCCTCACCCCGGACCTCGCCGCCCTCCCCGACGGCTGCGACCGCGCCGGACGCGCCGTCACCTGCGGCGGACCGGGCACGGCCCTCCTCCCCGGCCAGAACCTGACCTACGACCTCCCCATCACCGTGGACCCGTCGCTCCGGGACGGGGTGGAGGTGGTCGCCCGCGCCGAGGCCACGGCCGGCCCCGAGGCGGCGCCGGCGGAGGTCGCGCTGCTGGCCGCCCCGGTACGGGCGTTCGCCGACGTGGAGCTCGTCCTGGCCGCCCCGCCCGCCGTGCACGCCGGTGACGTCATCGGCTACCTGCTCACCGTCACCAACCACGGCCCGGCCAGGGCCGCGGACGTCACGGTCCGGAGCCGGAACCGCGACCCGGGGGCCACGGTCACCGACCGCCCGGCCGCCGAGTGCCCCGGCAGCGGCCGTACGGTGGCCTGCGACCTCGGCGACCTGGCTCCCGGCGAGGTACGCACGCTCGCGCTCGCCATCGCCCCCGGCCCCACGGTCCCGTTCGAGAACTGCGCCACGGTCCGTACGGCGGGCCGCGACCGCGACCGCGCCGACAACCGCTCCTGCGCGTCCACCACGGTGGAGCCCGCCCCCGCGCCCGCGGAGCTCCCTCCTCCCCCGCCCGCCCGGCCGGAGCACCCGGACCACCCGGAGCCGCTCGCGGAGGCGTCGTACGACGAGCCGCCGCGGCAGATGGACGAGCCCTTCGCACCCGCAGCGGCGAAGGGCGGCCACGTGGTGATGGAGGAGGAGGAGCCGGGGCCGGCCGGCGAGGAGGTGTCGGCCGGCCTCCCGATGACGGGCGTGTCGTTGTGGATGCTGGTGCTCGGCGTCCCGGTCCTGCTCGCGATCGGCCTGATGGTGCGCTTCCTCGACCGGCAGGGGCGCGCGGGAAGGGCCCGCTGAGCCCGTCAGCGAGGAGTACGCGGCGGCGCGAGGGCGTCGCGCGTCCACGACCCGAGCACCAGCAGCGTCTTGGTGCCCGTCACGTCCCCGGCCCTGCGCAGCCGGTCGATGACCTGCTGGAGGTGGCCGAGGTCGCGTACCCGGACGTGGATCAGCGCGTCCGGGTCACCGGCGATCGTGAAGACCTGCACCACCTCCTGCACCTCGGTCGCGGTCCTGACGATCTCGCTGACCGGCGTCGTCCCCGGGTAGCGCAGCTCGGTGAACGCCTCGATGCCCCAGCCGAGCTTGGCATAGTCGATCTGCACGGTGAAGCCGGTGATGACGCCGAGGTCGCGCAGCCGGTCGACGCGCCGCTTGACGGCGGCCACGGACAGCCCGACCAGCTCGGCCATCTCGGAGAACGTCCTGCGCCCGTCCTCCCTGAGCAGCCGCAGCACGTGGTGGTCGATCTCGTCCACCTCAGGCACGCCCGATCCCCTCCCTACGGCGCAAAGATGACCCGCTCCACGGGCGGTCTCCCTCATATTGTTTGCGTCTTCGGCGCACCTTCTCATCTAATACTTGCGCATACCAGTCCAGCTTGCTGTGCTGGGCGTCACAGCTGGGCATCACAACAGAACGGTTCAAGCCAGGAGGTAGCGCGTGGGCGCGAGCGTGACCCCCACCCCGGTGTCGCTCGACGACAAGTACACGGCGCGGGACGGCCGGGTGCTCATCTCGGGCGTCCAGGCCCTGGTCCGCCTGACCCTGGAGCAGCGGTGGCTGGACCGGGAGCGCGGGCTGGACACGCGGGCGTTCGTCTCCGGCTACCAGGGCTCGCCGCTGGGGGGCGTGGACCTGGAGATGGGGCGGGCCGCGCGCTTCCTGGACGAGGCGGGCGTGGTCTTCCGCCCGGGGCTGAACGAGGAGCTGGCCGCCACGTCGGTGGCCGGCACCCAGCTGCTCGGCCAGGTGCCGGGCCGCCGCCACGAGGGCGTGACCGGCTTCTGGTACGGCAAGAACCCCGGCCTCGACCGCGCCGCCGACGCCCTCAGGCACGCCAACGTGGCCGGCACCGCCCCGCTCGGCGGCGCCGTGGCCTGGATCGGCGACGACCCCGGCTGCAAGTCCTCCACGCTGCCCAGCTCGTGCGAGCCGATGTGCCAGAGCCTGTCGCTGCCGCTGCTCGCGCCCGGCTCGGTCGCGGAGATCGTCGAGTTCGGGCTGCACGCGGTGGCCATGTCCCGCGCCACCGGCCTGTGGACGGGGCTGAAGATCGTCGCCGACATCGCCGACGCCTCGGCCACCGTGGACCTCGGCCCGCTGCGCGCGGGCGTCCCGGTGCCGGAGCGCGTACCGGCCAAGCCCGCTCCCCTCCTGCTCGGAGCGGCCGCGCTGGACGCCGAGCACGACATGCTCACCCGCCGCCTCGACCTGGCCCGCGCCTACGCCCGCGAGCACGGGCTCAACCGGGTCATGTCGGGCGCGAACCAGACCCGGCTCGGCATCGTGGCCTCCGGCACCACCTACGCGGTGGTGCTGCGCGCCCTGGCCGACCTCGGCCTCGACGAGCGGGCCCGGGACGACCTGGGGCTGCGGCTGATCCGGCTGGCGATGCCGTTCCCGCTGGCGTACGACGACCTGGCGGCCATGACCGCCGGGCTCGACCGGGTGCTGGTGGTCGAGGACAAGGTCCCGTTCCTGGAGGGGCAGGTCAAGCAGGCCCTGTACGACGTCGAACGCCCCCCTGCGGTCTCCGGCCGCGACCTGCTGACCGCGCGCGGCACGCTGACCGCCGACGACGTGGCCGGGGCGATCGCGACCTGTGTCGGCCCCGACCGGCTGCCCCGGCAGGCCGTCACCATCCGGAAGGCGGGCCTCGCCGGGACGCGGCTGCCGATGGTGGCGGCCCGCACGCCGTACTTCTGCTCGGGCTGCCCCCACAACACCTCCACCCGCGCCGCCGACGACACGCTGGTCGGCGTCGGCATCGGCTGCCACGCGATGATCGCCCTGGACGGGCACGGGCGCGGCACCCAGGTCGGCCTCACCCAGATGGGCGGCGAAGGGGCGCAGTGGATCGGGCTGGCGCCGTTCACCGAGGACCGGCACTTCGTGCAGAACCTCGGCGACGGCACCTTCCACCACTCCGGCTCCCTCGCGATCAGGGCCGCCGTGGCGGCCGGGGTGACGATGACGTACAAACTGCTCTACAACGACGCCGTCGCCATGACCGGCGGCCAGCGCGCCGAGGGGCGGCTGGACGTGCCGGCGCTCACGCACGAGCTGGCGATCGAGGGCGTACGCCGGATCGTGGTCACGACGCCGGAGCCGGAGACGTACAAGGGGGTGCGGCTGGCGGGCATCGCCTCCGTACGGCACCGCGACGAGCTGGCCGCCGCCGAGCGCGAGCTCGCGGCGCTCGACGGGGTGACGGTGCTCATCCACGACGACCGGTGCGCCGCCGAGGAGCGGCGGCTGCGCAAGCGCGGCAAACTGCCCACGCCCACCCGCAAGGTCGTGGTGAACGAGCGGGTCTGCGAAGGTTGCGGCGACTGCGGCGAGGCGTCCACGTGCCTGTCCGTGCAGCCCGTCGAGACCGAGTACGGCCGCAAGACCCGCATCCACCAGGCGTCCTGCAACTCCGACCTGAGCTGCCTGAAGGGCGACTGCCCGTCGTTCCTGCTGGTGGAGCCGGGTGCCGGGCCCGCCGCCCGTGAGCTGCCCGCGCTTCCCGTCGATCCGCCCGAGCCGGAACGGCCTCATGGCGACGTGCTGATCAGGATGCCGGGCATCGGCGGCACCGGCGTCGTCACCGTCTCGCAGATCCTCCAGATGGCCGCGCACCTCGACGGGCTGCACGCGGCCGGGCTGGAGCAGACGGGCCTGGCGCAGAAGGGCGGGCCGGTGGTGAGCGACGTACGCATCTCCGCCCGCCCGGCGGAGGGCTCGGTACGCGCCTCGCGCGGCCTCGCGGACGTGCTCATCGGCTTCGACGTGCTGGGCGCGGCCTCCGAGGCGAACCTGGCCGTGGCCGCCCCCGACCGTACGGCCGCCGTGCTCAACACGGCCGTCGTGCCCACCGCCGCCATGGTGACCGGCCGGCTGCCGGTGCCGGGCCACGCCTCCGCCGTCGCCCGGGTGCGGCAGGCGGCCCGCGAGGTCTTCTGCCTCGACGCGCACGAGCTGGCCGAGGCGCTGTTCGGCGACCACATGCCGGCGAACCTGCTGCTGCTCGGGGCCGCGTACCAGCGGGGCCTGCTGCCGGTGTCCGCCGAGGCCATCGAGCGGGCGGTCACGCTCAACCGGGCCGCGGTCGAGCAGAACCTCGCCGCCTTCCGCTGGGGCCGGGCCGCCGTCACCGACCCCGAGGCCGTCCGCCGGGCCGCGCTGCCGCCCGCCGAGGAGCCGGTGGAGAAGCTGGAGGAGGTGGTGGCCGTCCGCGCCGCCGACCTGACCGGCTACCAGAACGCGGCCTACGCCCGCTCGTACGCCGACGAGGTCCGCAGGATCGCCGAACGGGCCACCGAGCGCGCCGGCGAGGAGGCGGGCACGGCGATCGCCCTCGCCTACGCGCGCGGCCTGCACAAGCTGATGGCGTACAAGGACGAGTACGAGGTCGCCCGCCTCCACCTCGACCCCGCCGAGCGGGCCAGGCGTGAGCGCGAGCACGGCGCCGACGCGAAGGTGTCGGTGCTGCTGCACCCGCCGGTGCTGCGCGCGATGGGCATGAAGCGCAAGATCGAGCTGCGCCGTACGGCTCCGGTGCTGTTCCGCGGGCTGCGGGCGGCGCGGGTGCTGCGCGGGACGGCGTTCGACGTGTTCGGGCTGGCGAAGGTGCGGCGCGTCGAGCGCGAGCTGGTCGGCGAGTACCGCGAGCTGGTGCGCGCCGCCCTCGACCGGCTCACCCCGGCCACCGCCGCCGCGGTCACGGAGGTCGCCGGGCTGCCCGAGCTGATCCGCGGGTACGAGGACATCAAGCTGGCCCGCGTCGCCGAGTTCCGCGAACGCGCGGCGGCCGCGCTGGCCCGCCTGCGGGAAGCACCCGTCCCGAGCCAGGATTCCGCCCCTCGTCAGGAGGAAGTGTGACAGTCGAGCGCCTGCTGCCGAACCAGGACGCCGAGGACCTCATCGAGCTGACCCGCGAGATCGCCGACAAGGAGCTCGCCCGCCGGGTCGACGAGCACGAACGCGCCGAGACCTACCCGGAGGGGCTGTTCGCCACGCTGGGCGAGGCGGGGCTGCTCGGGCTGGCGTACCCGGAGGAGCAAGGGGGCGGCGGCCAGCCGTACGAGGTCTACCTGCAGGTCATCGAGGAGCTGGCGATGCGCTGGGCGTCGGTCGCGGTCGCGACCAGCGTGCACACGCTGGCCTGCTTCCCCGTGGCCACGTACGGCAGCGCCGAGCAGCGGGCGCGCTGGCTGCCCGACATGCTGGCCGGGCGGATCATCGGCGGCTACAGCCTGTCGGAGCCGCAGGCCGGCTCGGACGCCGGCGCGCTCACCTGCAAGGCCGAACGGGTCGCGGACGGCTACCGGGTGACCGGCAACAAGGCGTGGATCACGCACGGCGGCATCGCCGACTTCTACGCGCTGTTCGCCCGCACGGGGACGGGCTCGCGCGGCGTCTCCTGCTTCCTCGCGCCCGGCCGCGCCGACGGCCTGACCTTCGGCCGGCCCGAGGAGAAGATGGGCCTGCACGCCGTACCGACCACCGCCGCCCACTACGACGGCGTCCTCCTGGAGCCCGACCGGCTGATCGGCGAGGAGGGCCAGGGGCTGCAGATCGCCTTCAGCGCCCTCGACAGCGGCCGCCTCGGCATCGCCGCCTGCGCGACCGGCCTCGCCCAGGCCGCCCTGGACGAGGCGGTGGCCTACGCCAAGGAGCGCCGCACGTTCGGCAAGAAGATCATCGACCACCAGGGCCTGGGCTTCCTGCTCGCCGACATGGCGGCCGCGGTGGACAGCGCGCGCGCCACGTACCTGGACGCCGCCCGCCGCCGCGACGCCGGCCTGCCGTACAGCCGCCAGGCGAGCGTCGCCAAGCTGGTCGCGACGGACGCGGCGATGAAGGTGACGACGGATGCGGTGCAGGTGTTCGGCGGGTACGGGTATACGCGGGAGTTCCGGGTCGAGCGGTACATGCGCGAGGCCAAGATCATGCAAATCTTCGAGGGCACCAACCAGATCCAGCGGTTGGTGATCAGCCGCCATCTGGCCAAGTAGCGACTGATGTGCGAGAACCCCGCTCCCCTGGGCCGGGAGGCGGGGTTCGGCCCGCTCTACTCATCAGAGTGTTCTCCGGTCTGACCTTTCTTGAGGTCGTCGAGGCCTCGCTGGCAGACGGCCAGTTGAATGTTCTCGCTGAGGGCGTTGGCGAGCACCACGCTGGCGACGATCGCCTCGTGGCAGGGCGGGGTTCCGTGCTGGCTGCAACCGCCTCGGGCAGCCGTACTGTTTCGGTTCTTGTACCAGCTCGAAGGCTGCGGGGCGAGGATCTCCACGATGGTCGATCTCATGACCCTCAACGTAGAAAGCCGCATCATCCGCGGCAACCCCCTCGGCGCCGACCAACGCCCGGGCTGCGGCTGGTGCCATTCTGGGCGTATGAAGACGGATCTTGCCCGGGGTGGTGGGGTCGGGCTGGTGGTCGGGGGCGTGGTCGGGTATCCGGTGTCGCGGCTGTACGTCGAGGACGTCGATGCGTACACCGTCCTGCCCCTGCTGGTCGTGGCCGTCGCGGTGGTCGTGCCCGTCGGGGTGTTGCTGGCCGTGTGGCTGCGGATCATCCGGCCGGTCCGCAGCGGGCTGCTCGCGGTCGTGTTGCTGGTGGTGTTGAAGGACGCTGTGGATCTGGTCGTGCCGGGTCCGAGTCCTCGGTTGGCGTTCGCGGGGTTCGTCGGGCTGGCGGTCGTGAGTTGTGCGGGGGCGGCCGCGCTGGCCAGTACCGAGGCGCTCATGCCTCGGGTCGTCGCGGCCGTGGTGGTGTGCGGGTGCGTGATCATGACGGCGACGGTCGAGCACCGGCGTACGGAGGCGTGGGAGCGGCGGCTGCGGGCGGACACCGTCGCCTCCTACGAGAAGTCCCTGCCGCTGGTGGTGCCCGAGGTGGTGCCGGGGCGGGTGCTGGTCCAGGTATGGACCATCGGCGATGACGTCCTGGCCCTCGACTACGCCAGGGGCCGGCGGAGCGAGGCCGACGTGTTCGTGCGGATCAGCGCCGGTGGGGATCCGGAGAAGGCGTGCGCGGAGTGGGAGCGGGACTTCGGGTCCTGCAGGCCAGCGACGGCGGATCGATGGTTCACGAAGAAGGGGGCGAACGGCAGGCAGGTGTTGTTCGCCAAGGTGGACGGGCGGCTGGTCGAGGTCGACTCGGCCGTGCTCGGCCCTGATGAGGCCCTGGTCGTCGCGGGTGGGCTGCGGGCGGTCAGCGCGGAGTACCTCGTCGACTTCGAGCATCCGCGCGACGGGTGATCGTCACCCAGTGGCGGGGGACGGCTCGTACGGGGGGAGGTTGAAGCGGGTGCGGATGGCCTGTTGGACGGTTGTCTTGTCGGCGCGGGCGTCCACCGTCATGACGTACTCCTTGCGCCGGAACAGCTCCAGCACCGGATCGGTCTTGTCGTGGTAGTCGCGCAGCCGGCGCGCCAGCGCGTCCGGGGTGTCGTCCGCTCTGGTGACCAGTTCGCCGCCGCACACGTCGCAGCGGCCCTCGGCCTCGGGGCGGTGGGCGATGAGGTTGTAGTCCATGCCGCAGCGGG
This sequence comes from Nonomuraea sp. B208, assembly GCF_057536035.1. NCBI lineage: Bacteria > Bacillati > Actinomycetota > Actinomycetes > Streptosporangiales > Streptosporangiaceae > Nonomuraea > Nonomuraea sp. B208. Next base: position 69,730 of record NZ_BAAJOU010000003.1, on the reverse strand, counting down.
AGCAGAGCCGGCGGGCGAGGACGCGGCGGCGGACCTCGTCGTCGGGCAGGTCGAGGTGGATGACGCCGTCGATGTCGTAGCTCTCCAGGAAGAACTCCGCCTGCCGGCGGTTGCGGGGGAAGCCGTCGATGACGAAGCCGAAGTTCCAGTCGTGGAGCTGGAGCCGGTCGCGTACGACGGACTCCACCAGGTCGTCGCCCACCAGCTCGCCGGCCGCGACCAGGCGGCGGACCTGGGCGCCGAGCTTGGTGTGGTTCTTGACGTGCCAGCGGAAGATGTCGCCGACGCTGATGTGCGTCAGGTCGAGGTCGCCCGCCAGCAGCGCGCTCTGGGTGCCCTTGCCGCTGCCCTGCACGCCCATGATCACGTACTTCCGCATGGCTCACGACCCTATGCGGCGGGGCGGGTGCGGCGATACGTAGATTTCCGGATGACCGGCGGGCGGCGCTTGCCTAGGGTCGGGCGGACCGTACCGAATGTACGCCTCGCGAGAAGGTGGGCACATGCGCGCGCTGACCGTGGTCCTGTCGTCCCTCCTCGTGGTGACGACCTTCGCCCCGCCCGCGACCGCGAAACCGGCCGCGGTCGGCCAGGCCGACGTCGTCTTCCAGCGGGCCGACTTCACCGCGGGCACGGCCGAGGGCACCGCCGCGGGTGACGGGCTGTCGTTCGTCTCGCCCGCGGGCACCACCTCCTACACCGACGCCCTCGGCACCAGGACCTGGGAGTACGCCCGCTGGACCGGCCCCGAGCGGGCGATCGGCTTCCCCGCCACCGAGCTGATCGCGTCCTGGACCGCCGACCTGCCGCCGGGGAGCTGGCTCCAGGTCGAGGCCCGCGCCAGGAACGCCGAAGGGCTGACGAAGTGGTACTCCCTCGGCCGCTGGGCCTACGCCGAGGGCGACATCCGCCGCACGTCGGTGGCCGGCCAGGGCGACGACGACGCCAGCGTGGCCGTGGACACGCTGGTCGCGGCGGCGGGCAAGCAGATGAGCGGCTACCAGCTCCGGCTGACGCTCTACCGGACGCCGGGCTCGTCGCTGACGCCGCGGGTGCGTACGTCCGGGGCGATGGCCTCCAACGTGCCCCAGCGCAAGACCGTGCCGGTCAGCCCCGGCGGCGGCGCCTGGGGCGTCGAGCTGGACGTGCCGCGCCGCTCCCAGAACGTCCACGTCGGCCACTACCCCGAATGGGACGGCGGCGGCGAGGCGTGGTGCAGCCCGACCTCCACCACGATGGTGCTCGGCTACTGGGGCAAGTGGCCGAGCGCGCAGGACACCGCGTGGGTGGACCCGTCCGACCCCGATCCCGAGGTCGACTACGCGGCCCGCTACACCTACGACCACGCCTATCAGGGCGCCGGCAACTGGCCGTTCAACACCGCCTACGCCGGCCGCTACGGCCTGGACGGCTTCGTCACCCGGCTGCGTTCGCTGACCGAGCTGGAGCTGCTGATCAAGGCGGGGGTGCCGGTCATCACCTCGCAGTCGTTCAAGAAGAGCGAGCTGCCCGGCGCCGGCTACGGCACCAACGGCCACCTCATGGTGGTCGTCGGCTTCACGGCGGACGGCGACGTCATCGCCAACGACCCGGCCTCGTCCAGTAACGCCGCGGTGCGGCGCGTCTACCCGCGCGCCGACTTCGAGAACGTCTGGCTGCGCAGCTCCAGCAGCGGCGGCGTCGCCTACGTCATCCACCCGGCGGGCCACGCCCTGCCCGCCACGACGCCGGGGCTGCCCGCCAACTGGTGAGCCGGTCCGGGAGGCAGAGGGGTCCGTCCTCCGGGCCCCTCGACGCCGGCCGGAGACTTCCGTACCGTTACAGCCCTCAGTGGCCACCCCCGACTGCCCGCCGTGGAGCTCCGATGACAGAGGACGATTCGGCGATTTCGGAGAGAACCCGTGTGGTTCGTTCCCGTTGGAACGGTCCACCGCTGTTGCTCGCCTCCGACGGGGCGAGGGCCGTGGTGGCGGGCACCGGGGCGCACCCGCCGGCCTCGCGGCTGCCCGTGGCCCCCGCCGTTCCCGCCACGGTCGGCGACCTCGGCCGGTGCCTGGTCGAGCGGGCCGGGCTCGCGCCCGCCCAGCTGACCGTGCTGGTCGATCCCGCCACCCCGGCCGTCCTCGGCGAGGCGCTGGAGCGGGCGGCGCGGGAGGCCGGCTCGGTGCTGCTGTTCCACTACTCCGGGTACGGGATCTTCGCCCCGGACGGCGAGCTGTACCTGGCCACGCGCGCCACCGTCGATCTCGCGCAGGGCGAGCCGGGTCGTCAGGCGCTGCCCTTCGGCGTCGTACGGCAGGTGCTGGCGGGGGCGGCGGCCGAGCTGGCCGTCGTGGTGCTCGACTGCTGCTTCACCGGGGGCGGCCGCCCGGTGCCCGCCAGGGCGATGGACCGGGTGTTCGAGGGGATGGGCCGGGCGTACGTGCTGGCCTCGGCGAGCAGGGACGCGAACGGGTGGGCGCTGCCCGGCGTACGGCACACCGCGCTCGGCGGGGCGCTGCTGCGGCTGCTGAGCGAGGGCGACCCCGACGGGCCGGCCGCCTTCACCCTGGACCAGGTTCATCATCGGCTGGCTCGCGCGCTGCCCGCCGCCGGTTTCTCCCGGCCGCGCCGGATCGCCGGGAGCGTGGGGTCCCCGGCGCCGCTCGCGCCGAACCCGGCTCATCGGCCGGGGCCGGTGGTGCCCGTGCCCGCCGGGGGTCCGCCGGCGAGCCCGTACCGGGGGCTGGCGGCGTACGGGGTGGAGCACGCGGAGCTGTTCTTCGGGCGTGAGGCGCTGGTCCGGTCGTTGATGGAGCGGGTGGGCGGTGGGCCGGTCGTGGTGACCGGGCCGTCCGGGTGCGGGAAGTCGTCGGTGTTGCGGGCCGGGCTCGTGCCGGCGTTCCTGGCGTCGCGGTCCCCGGGCGGGGAGGCGGCCGGTGTCGTCGTGTTCGCGCCGGGCGCCGACCCGCTCGGCGCGCTGGCCCGCGAGCTGGGCGCGCTCGGCGGCGGCGATCCGGTACGGCTGCGCGCGGTCATCGAGTCCGATCCCGGAGCGGCGGCGCGCGCCCTGCCGGCCGGGCGGGTGCTGGTGGTCGTGGACCCGTTCGAGGAGGTGTTCACCGAGTGCGGCGATCCGGCCGGGCGGCGGCGGTTCGTGGCGGCGCTGGGCGAGCTGGCGCGGGCGGCGGCCGTGGTGGTCTCGGTGCGCAGCGAGCACTTCGGGGCGTGCGCGGCCTACCCGGAGCTGGTGGCGGCGCTGCGGCGGCCCGAGGTCGTGCCGCCGCCTGGCGAGGCCGAGCTGCGGGCCATGATCGAGCAGCCGGCGGCGCGGTGCGGGCTCCGGCTGGAGGCCGGGCTGGCGGAGCTGGTGCTGGAGGAGCTGCGGGCGTACGAGCCGGAGCTGGAACGGGCGGGGGGCGCGCTGCCGCTGCTGTCCCACGCGCTGTTCGCGACCTGGGAACGGCGGTCCGGTGACGTGCTCGCCATGGCCGACTACCGGGCGGCCGGCGGGGTCGCGGGAGCGGTGGCGGGGAGCGCGGAGGAGGCGCTGCGGGCGCTCGGGCCGGAGTTCGAGGGGATGGCGCGGGAGCTGCTGCTGCGGATGGTGCGTACGGACGGGGCCGCCGGAGCCGCCGGACGCCGGGTGTCCCTCGCCGCGCTGACCGGTGACGGGTCCGGGGAGGCGGCGTCCGTGCGGGCGCAGGTGCTCGCGGGGCTGGCCCGCTCGCGCCTGGTCACGGTGGACGGCGGGGAGGCGGGGCTGGTGCACGACGCGCTCATCCGCGCCTGGCCGCGGCTCGGCGGGTGGGTGGACGCCGAGCGGGCCGCCACGCTCGTGCGGCGGCGGCTCGCGGAGGACGCGCGGCGCTGGGACCGCGAGGGCCGCGACCCCGCCCAGCTGTACGCCGACACCCGCCTCGCCGCCGCCATCGCCCTCACCGGCGCTCCGCCCGGGCCCGCATCGCCGGACGCCGCGGAGGGGCGGGTGGACGACGGTGGAGCACTTCCCGCCGTGGGCTCGATGACGGTGCACGGCAAACTGGTCGCCGCCGGCCGGCGCCCGGCCCGGCGTCTCCCGCTCACGCGCCCCCGCCCGGAGGCGGCGGGTGACGGGCTGTCGGGGGTTGAGCGGGCGTTTCTTGCGACGTCCGGCCGGCGGCAGCGGCGGCGCGCGCTGGCGGGCCGGGCCGTGATCGTCGCGCTCTCCGTTCTCGTGCTGGCCGCGGCTACCGGCGCGGTGCTGCAGTGGCGGGCGGCGGGGCAGGCTGGGCGGCAGGAGCGGCAGGTCGGTGCGCAGCGGGACGAGGCGCTGTCCAGGCAGGTCGCCGCCTCCGCTGCCGCTCTGCCGGACGCGGCGCTGGCCGCGCAGCTCGGGCTTGCCGCCTATCGTCTCTCCCCCACCCCGGAGGCGAGGGGCGCGCTGCTCGGGGCGCTGTCGCGGCCGATCCCGTCGCGGCTGCTCGGTCACGCGGCCCCGGTGGAGCGGGTGGTGTACCGCCCGGACGGGCAGGTGCTCGCCACGGTGTCCGGTGACCGGACCGCTCGTCTGTGGAACGTCGCCGATCCCTTGCGGCCGAAGAGCGCGGGCGTCGTCACGGGCCACTCGGCGGGGCTGACGGCGGCGGCGTTCAGCCCGGAGGGGAAGGTGCTCGCGACGGCGTCCGCCGACGGCACCGCCCGCCTGTGGGACGCCGCCGACCCCGCGAGGCCGAAGCCGCTGGCGACGCTCAAGGGTCACGTGGGGCCGGTGCTGTCCGTCGCGGCGGCCCCCAAGGGCGGGCTGCTCGCCACGGCGGGCGCCGACCGGACGGTCCGTCTGTGGGACGTCGCCGCCCCCGCCGCCCCCAAGGCGGTCGCCGTGCTGAGGCAGCCGGGCGAGCCCGCTGACGTGGCCTTCAGCCCGGACGGCCGCATGGTCGCCGTCACCTCCGCGACCGGGGTCACGCTGCTCGACGTGCTGACGCCCGCCACGCCGGCGACCCTGGCCGCGTTCACGTCCCCGGACGGCGGCGCGGTGCGCAGTGTCGCGTTCAGCCCCGACGGGCGGAGTCTCGTCGCCGGGGCCGCCACGGGCGCGCTGCACGTGTGGAACATCGCGGCGGCCACGCTGACCGGCACCGCCGCCGGGGCCGGCGTCGCCGTGGAGGACGTGGCGTTCGGCCCGGACGGGGACGTTCTCGCCGCGGCCTCCGCCGACGGGGCCGTTCGCCTGTGGGACATCGCGACGCCGGGCGAGCCGCAGCCCGCCGCCGTCCTCACCCCGACGGTGAGTACGGCGACGGGGGTCGCGTTCAGCCCGGACGGCCGGACGCTCGCGACGGCCGGCGGCGACGGCGTGGCCCGGCTGTGGAACGTCGCCGATCCGGCCCGCGTGGCCGCCCGCGCCCGGCTGGGCCGGCACACGGCGCGGGTGAACGCCCTGGCCGTCGCCAAGGGCGGCGGCACCCTCGCCACCGTCTCCGACGACAAGACCGTGAAGCTGTGGGACATCGGCGACCCGGCCGCCGCGACGCCCGTCTCCACGCTGCGCGGCCACACCGGCGCCGTGGTCGGGGTGGCGTTCAGCCCGGACGACCGGTACGTGGTCTCGGCCGCGCTCGACGGCACGGCCAGGCTGTGGGAGGTGGCGCGGCCGGCGAACCCGAAGGCCGTCGCGACGATCCGGGGACCGGCGTCGGGGCTGCGGTCGGTGGCGTACGCCCCCGGAGGCAAGCTGGTGGCGGCGATCGGCGCGGACGGCCGGACGCAGCTCTGGGACGTGTCTGCCCCGTCCGCCCCGCGGCGGGTCGCGACGCCCGGTGCGGCGGCGGACGGCAGGCTGGACGCGCTCGCGTTCCGCCCGGACGGGAAGGTGCTGGCGACCGGGTCCGGCACCGCGTCCGTACATCTGTGGGAGGTGTCGAAGCCGGCCGCGCCGCGCCTGCTCGCCGACCTGACCGCGCAGCCGGGCGGCGTGCTGGGCCTGCGGTTCGCCCCCGACGGCCGTACCCTCGCGACGACCGGCGCGGACGGCGCGGCCGCCCTGTGGGACGTCGCCGCCCCGGAGCGGCCGAAGCGGCTGGCGCTGCTGCGCGGGCACACCGGCCCGGTGACGGCGGCGGCGTTCGGCGCGGACGGCCGGACGCTGGTGACCGCCTCCCGCGACCGTACGCTCCGGGTGTGGAACGTGGCCGACCGCGCCCGCCCGTCCCTGTGGGCGGTGCTGGCGGGTCCCGAGCCGGTGGACGACGTGGCGGCGACGCCGGACGGCGCCACGCTGGCCGCCACGTCGGGCGCGGCGGTCCAGCTCTGGGGTCTCGACGTCGAGCAGGCCGCCGCCACGGTGTGCGAGCGCGCGGGCAGCGCGATCACCCGCGAGGAGTGGGCGCAGTACGTCCCCGGCCGCCCCTACGCCCTCCCCTGCCCGGCGACGAGCTAGGGCTCAGGCCAGCCGCAGCACCCCCCAGTGGCTGGTGTCGAGGTAGCTGCGGCCGGTGGCGTCGTTCCAGGTGACGGCGGCGGTGCGGGCCGCGCCGGTGGCGTCGTTGACCTGCACATCGAAGCCGAGCAGCGTGCCGGGCCGCAGCGTCGCGGTCGGCAACGCGATGGCCGCCTCGACGACGTAGCCGCCGGGGACGGTGCGGGTCACGGCCCTGAGGTTGTCCTTGACGCCGGCCGCGTCGAAGGTGCCGCCGACGGTGAGCCGACCGGAGAAGCTGATCCGGTACTGCCCGTCGTCGTCGGTGTAGCCCTTGGTCTTGCCGTTGCCGGGGTCGACGAAGATCTCGACGGAGTCCTGCTCCCAGGCGTTCGGCGACTCCTCGCTGAGCGCGGGGTCGGTGACCTGGGCGAGCACGTACAGTGTGGAGCCGCTCCACAGCGCCCGGACCGTGGCGGTCGCCCCTGACGTGCCCTGGATCCAGGTGCCGGTGCGGATCTCGGGCGCGGCCCGCCAGGCCGGCTCCGCCACGCCGTCGAGCACGGGCGCGCGGTGGGCGGCGGTGGTGAGCTTCACGGCGGGCGCGGGGGTGACCTTCCCGGTCCAGGAGACGGCGGTGCCGCCGTCGCGTACGGTGACGTCCACGTCCGTGCCCTTGGGGACCAGGGCCTCGACGCGGTAGCCGGTGGGGGTCGGCCGGGCCGCGGCCTTGTGCCCGCCCAGCCGGGTGACGGTCCGGGCGACGCCGTCCACGGTGAACGTCACCCGGTCGGCGGCCGAGACGCTGCGGTCGGCGACCTCGGCGAGCACGTACATGCCGGCGGCCGTGGTGCGGGCCTGGAAGCCGGCCGACACCTCGCCCACGCGCGCGATCGGGGCGTCGGGCAGCAGGTCCCACTGCTGGTCGCGCTTGCCGTCGAGGACGACCTCGCCGGCCGGGGCCTCCAGGCGGCGCACCCGGGGCGGCAGCTTCGACGGGTCGGCCACGCCCCAGTACGCGGGCTTGGCCTGGAGGTCGCGGTCGAACAGCAGCGGCGCGTTGAGCCGGTTGATCGGCCAGGTGTTGAGCCAGCTCACGTCGTCGGATTCGCCCCAGACGGTGACGGAGGTGAGGTGCGCGGCCTGCCGGCGGAAGACGTCGAACAGCTCCTTGTAGCGGTGGCCCTGCTCGGCGATCAGCTCGCCGGGGATGGGGTCGTAGGAGGAGACGAAGTCGGTGTAGACGCTGACGTCGAGCTCGGTGACCTGCTGCTGGACGCCGAGGCCGGCGAAGCGCTCGATGGTGTCCTCGACGGAGGAGGCGGGCGGCTGCTCGATGTTGAGATGGAGCTGGTGGCCGACGCCGTGGATCGGCACGCCCTCGGCCTTGAGCCGCTTGACCAGCGCGTACAGGGCCTCGCGCTTGCGCGGGAACTCGGTGTTGTAGTCGTTGATGAACAGCTTGGCGGCCGGGTCGGCCTCGTGGGCGACGCGGAAGGCGGTGCGGATGAAGTCGAGGCCGGTGATCTCGTACCAGGGCGAGCGGCGCAGGCCGTCGGGCTGGTTCTCGTCCACGACCTCGTTGACGACGTCCCAGGCCGCGATCCTGCCCTTGTAGCGGGTGACGAGGGTGCGGACGTGGCTCTCCAGGCGGTTCAGCAGGGTCTGCTTGTCGGCCCCCTCGAACACCCAGGCCGGGGTCTGGCTGTGCCAGGCGAGGGTGTGGCCGCGGATCGTCATGCCGTGCCGCTCGCCGAAGGCCACGAGGTCGTCGGCGTCGGCGAAGGCGTACTCGCCCTCGCGGGGCTCGGTGGCGTCCCACTTCAGCTCGTTGCCGGGGGTGATGCCGTTGAAGTGCCTGGCCAGCAGCCGTGGACGCCGAAGGTGTCGGGGCGGGTGAGCGCGGAGCCCAGGGTGAAGGGCACGCGGTCCTTCAGCGCCGGGATGTCGGTCTGGATCGGCTTGGGCGCGACGTAGGTCAGCGCGAAGTCGTCGAGATGGAAGGGGAAGGTGCCGGTGTCGGACTCGACGTACAGGCTGAGGAAGTCGACGTCGCGCGAGAGCGTGTACGTCCCCGCGAGCCGCACCCACTCCCCCGCCGGGACGTCCGTGGGCGGCACGATCTGCTCGTAGCTGGGCGTGCCCGCGGTGCGCCGCTCGATCGACAGGCCGAGCCGGCCGGAGTCCACGCCGGCGCCGAGCCTGACCCACACCGACACGTCGTACTTGTCGCCCTTGCCGAGGCGGCCGAGCACGTTGAGCGCCGGGCCGTCCCAGGAGGCGGAGCGGCCGGTGACGGCGAGGCTCCTGGCGCCGCCGTGGGCGGCCTCGGCGGTGGCGGCGAGGGCGGCGGAGGCGCGCGGCGACCAGTCCTGGGTGGTGCCGTCCTCGAAGTCGGCGGCGACCGGCTCGCGGGTGGGGTCGCCCTGCGGGGCGAGCACGACGTCGTCGAGGTGGTAGCGGCCGGTGGCGTCGTCGCTCTCGGCGTAGAGCTGCAGGTCGGTGGAGTCGGCGGTGAACAGGTACGCGCCGGCCAGGCGGACCCACGCCCCGTCGGTGACGGTGGCGGCGGCGACCCGCTCGTACGTGGTCTCGCCCCCGGCGGGGGTGCGCTGCACGGTGAGCGCGATCGTCGCGGCCGGCTGCCCGGCGGCGAGCCGGACGTAAGCGCTCACCCGGTAGGTGACGCCCTTGACGAACGGCGCGGCGAGCGAGGCCCCGTGCCAGTTCGCGGTGCGGCCGGTGACGAGCAGCGAGGCGGCGCCGCCGTGGGCGGCCCCGGTCGTGGCGGCACGGAGACGCCGTCGCCGCGCGGGCTCCAGCCCTGCGTGGTGCCGTCCTCGAAGTCGTAGACGTGATCGGCGGCGGCCCGCGCGGGCGCGGCGGCCGCGAGGAACAGGACGGGCAGGAGTAAGGCCACCAGGGCCTGGAGGAGGGTGCGCACGGTGCTCCTGAAAGTTTCAGAAATCTCCCGATAAATAGCAGGCGGACTGTAGAGCCGGACGGCAGGGCGGTCAACACTCCTGCAACCGCTTGTTGCAGCAAACATGCAGTTTTACTGCATCCATTGACGGGTCAGCGGGGTTGCGCGAACGTTTCATGCAACCGATTGCCGCACCACCCTCTGCGAGGTTGCGCATGCGACTTCTGTTACTCCTCCCCCTGTTGCTGACCCTCACCGCGACCCCCGCCGAAGCCCAGGGGCGGGCCACGATCGTGGTCGCCGCCGACGGCACCGGCGACCACACCACCGTGCAGGCCGCGGTCGACGCCGTCCCCTCGGGCAACACCCGCCCGGTCACGATCCTGGTCCGCAAGGGCACCTACCGGCAGCAGGTGGTCATCCCGCCCGACAAGCCGTACATCTCCCTCGTCGGGGACACCCGCGACCCGCGCGAGGTGGTGCTGACCTTCGACGTCTCCGCCGCCACGCCGAAGCCGGACGGCTCGGGCCCGTACGGCACCTCGGGCAGCGCGTCGTACGTGATCAGCGCCCCCGACTTCACCGCCCGCAACCTCACCTTCGAGAACGCCTACGACGAGGCCGCGAACGGCCCCAGCCAGGCCGTCGCCGTCCGCACCACAGGCGACCGCCAGGTCTACGAGAACGTACGTTTCCTCGGCAACCAGGACACCCTCTACGCCAACACGGCCTCCGCCACCACGACCGCCCGCCAGTACTTCCGCGACTGCCACGTGGAGGGCGACGTCGACTTCATCTTCGGCCGCGCCACCGCCGTCTTCGACAACTGCGTGATCAGATCGCTCGACCGGGGCAGCGCCGACAACAACGGCTACGTCACCGCCGCCAGCACCGAGGTCACCAACCCCTACGGCTTCCTCATCTACCGCAGCCACCTGGTCAGCGACGCCCCGGCGCGCAGCGTGCACCTCGGCCGCCCGTGGCCGGCGGGCGGCTCGGCGACGGCGCGCGGCCAGGTGCTGGTGCGCGAGTCGTGGCTGGGCCAGCACGTCAAGGACGCCCCCTGGACCGACATGTCCGGGCTGAGCTGGCGGGACGCCCGCCTGTCGGAGTACCACAACGAGGGGCCCGGCGCGTCGGCCGGCGTGGACCGGCCGGCGCTCACGCCCGCGCAGGCCGCCGCCTTCACCCCGGAGCGCTACCTCGCGGGCGCGGACGGCTGGAACCCGGTGCGCCGCACGCCGCCGCGCCCCGGGCTCCACGAGCTCGGCCGCCAGGTGCTGCCCGCCAACGACGGCTGGGCCGCGGCCACCACGGGCACCACCGGCGGGTCGGCCGCCCGCCCCGAGAACGTGCACGTGGTCAGCACCCGCGCCCAGCTCAAGGCCGCGCTCGGCGACCCGGCCGACAACACGCCGCGCATCGTCTACGTCAAGGGCGCCATCGACGCCGACACCGACGACTCCGGCCGCCCGCTGACCTGCGCCGACTACGCCGTGGACGGCTACAGCCTGGACGCCTACCTCGCCGCCTACGACCCGGCGGTGTGGGGCAGGACGAGCGTGCCGTCCGGGCCGCTGGAGGAGGCGCGCAAGGCGTCGTACGCGAAGATGGCCGAGCACGTCACCGTCACGATCGGCTCCAACGTCACCCTGGCCGGCCTCGGCCGCGACGCCGCGTTGAAGAGCTTCGGCCTGCGGATCAGCGGCGCCGACAACGTCATCGTCCGCAACCTCACCATCACCGACACCTCCGACTGCTTCCCGCAGTGGGACCCGACCGACGGCGCGGAGGGCAACTGGAACGCCTCGTTCGACAACGTCGAGGTCTCCGGCTCCACGCACGTCTGGCTGGACCACAACACGCTGAACGACGGCGACAACCCCGACTCGGGCCAGCCGCTGTACTTCGGGCGGCCGTACCAGGTGCACGACGGGCTGCTCGACGTCGTGCGCGGCTCCAACTACGTGACGCTGTCCTGGAACCACCTCAGCGACCACGACAAGGTCATGCTCATCGGCAACACCGACAACCCGGCGCGTTACGCCGAGGAGGACAAGCTCAAGGTCACCCTGCACCACAACTACTTCGAGGGCCTCGGGCAGCGTACGCCCCGGGTGCGCTTCGGGCAGGTGCACGTCTACAACAACTACGTCACCGGCGGGCCCGGTCACGTCTACAGCATCGGCGTGGGCGTCGGCTCGCGGGTGTACGCCGAGGCCAACGCCTTCGACGGCGTCCCGGCGGCGAAGGTGCTGACCGTCTTCGGCGGCACGGCGATCACCGCGCGGGACAACCTCGTGGACGGCCGGCCGGCGGACCTGGTGGCGGCCTACAACGCGGCCAGCGGGGCCGCGCTCGGCGCCGACGCCGGCTGGACGCCCGCCCTGGCCGGCAGGAAGCATCCGGCCAGGGCGCTCAAGGCGCTGGTGCCGGCCGGCGCGGGCGCGGGACGGCACCTGTAGGAGCGGGAGGGCCCGCCGGTCGGCGGGCCCTCGTCGATCAAGGGAATTCAGGACCCGTACGCCTTCACCTCCAGGAGCCCGACGCTGCTGGAGCCGTTGCCGGTGAGCAGCACCCGCAGGCGCGTGGTGCCGGTCGCGGTGAAGGTCACGTTGTTGTAGGCGTTCTTGGTCAGCGTGTACGCCGAAGCGCCGGGCACGTCCACGTACGCGCTGCCGTTCCAGTACTGCAGCTTCCACGACGCCGGCATGTCGATGCCCTGCTCGTCGTCGAAGAAGTACACCTCGGCCCGGTTGAGCGTGCGCGAGGAGGACCAGGTCAGGTCCACCCACTGCTGCCCGGTCTCCGGCCAGCAGCCCCAGCGCGGGTTGACGGTGTCGTTCGACGAGGGCGGGTCGATCCCGTCGTTGACCGCGGCCACGCTCTCCCAGGAGGAGGTGTTGGACGCGCTCGCCGTGGCGGAGGTCGCGAGGTTGGCGGACGGCTGGACGCCGCCCCTGTTGTGCACCTTGATCTCGGTGAGGCCGGTCCGCGCGCCGGAGGCGGCCGTGGCCAGCACCCGCACCCGCTGCGCGGTGACGGCGGGGAACTGCACCACGTTGTAGTTGGCGCGCGGCGTGGCCGGGTTCTTCGCCTGGGAGGGCACGCTGACCCAGGCGCTGCCGTTGTGGTACTGGATGTCGTAGGAGGCCGGGGCCCGGTAGGTCGTGCTGGCCGGGCGGCTGTCCTTGAAGTAGAGCCGCACCTCGTTGAACGTGCGGGCGGTGCCGAAGTTGAGCTCGTACCAGTCCTGGCCCGCGGTGGTGCCGCCCCAGAACGGCTCGTTGATGGGATAGCCGTCCACGGCGCCGGCCGTGGTGCTGCCGGAGGCGGTGGTGGAGGCCGTGGCGGTGGCGCCGGCGGCCAGGTTGGCGAGGTCGGCGGTCAGGTCGACGCCGGCCTTGGCGAGCAGATCGACCATGCGGGCGCTGGTCTGGCTGACCTGGGCGGGCGCCTGCAGCCCCGGCACGGCGACGTTGTAGGAGACGGTGCCGGAGGTGGTGACGGCCCCGGTGGCCGGGTCCCAGGTGAACGGCACCAGCGACGACACGGTGGCCACGCGGCTGCCGTTGATGAAGATCGAGTAGCCCTGGGGCACGCCCGGGTAGCGCACGACGCCGTCGGCCGGGTCGTCCCAGACGATGGTCAGGTCGGCGTTGCGGTAGCGCAGGTTGTTGACGGTGAAGTGGGACCAGCCGATGTTGATCGGCGACAGCTCCACCTTGGCGTCGTTGCGCGGGCGCAGGCCGGCGACGTCCTCGATCACGGTCCAGTTGCTGCTGCCCAGGATGTTGTGGTGGATCCAGGAGCGGTAGGTGATGGACGAGCCGTTCCAGTCGGCCCAGAACTCGTTGGCGTCGGGCCACTGGGTGTTGCCGCCGACGTACTGGGCCCAGGCGTTCCAGTAGAGCAGCTTCTTGTACCAGGTCGGGTCGATCCACTCGTTCGGGTAGTTGCGCAGCACCGAGGAGAGCAGCCGGAACTGCACGGTCGAGTTGATCGTGGAGAAGTTGTTGCTGCCGGTGCCCGAGGCCGCCTTGTCGGCCTGGTTGGCGGTGTAGAAGGGGAAGATCGGGTACTGCGCGGGGTCGTCGAACAGGCGCAGCGCCTGCTTGTACGTCGCCGTGTTCGGGATCGCGCCGACCGCGAACGGGTAGTAGTTGTTGATCTCCTTCCACGGCACCCACTCGTTGGTGGACTTCAGCCGGTGCTCGAACAGCTGCCGGCCCGGGTTCCACAGCACGCCGACAATGGCGTTCTGGATCTGGGTGGCGAGGTTGCGCATCTCGGTGGCCTTGGCCGTGTTGCCGACGGCCTCGTACGCCTGCGCCGCCGCGAGGGCGCCGCTGTACTGGTAGGCGGACTCGGCGCGGTCCATGCGGCCGGGCTTCCAGTGGAAGGAGACGGCGTCGGCGTCGTTGCCGGTGAGCGCGCCCCAGTCGTACTCGATGAGCTTGTTGTTGTCGGTGTCGTAGTAGGAGAGCTGGCCCTTGACGTCCTGCTCGGCGTAGCGGGCGAGGTTGGCGGCGATGCCGGGCTGGCCGCCGTGGATCTGGTAGCTCTTCCACGCGGCCTCGGCGATGTACTGGGTGTAGCTGTTGGACCAGTTCTCGGGGTCGCCGGGGTTGTCGAGGAAGCGGCCGTTCTTGGAGGTCTGGCCGACGCTGAGCCAGTCGCCGTAGGCGTAGGCCGGGTCACGCAGGTACTTCAGGTCGTCGATGTGCATGGGCTGGGTCAGCGCGATGGCGTTGTTGTAGCCGAGCACGCCCTCCATCGACGTCGGGAACTGGAAGGTCTGCCCGGGGATGTCCGCGTCGAGGTGGTTGTAGCGCATCAGCCACCAGCGGTAGTAGATGTTCTTCTTGATGCCGGGCTCGGGCACGTCGATGTAGGGGACGTTGTCGGCCCACCAGCGGTTGTACGCGCGCACGTGCGTGGCGAACGCGGTGGCGGGCGTGTAGCCGGCGTAGGCGTCGTACTCGGTGCGCGAGGCCGGGATCTCGTTGGTGACGAAGCCCATCACGACCTTGACGGTCACGGTGGCGCCGGCGGCGACGGTGACCGAGCGGTTGAGGCCGCCGCTGGAGACCGTGAAGCCGTCGCCGGTGAGCCTCGGGTAGAGCGTGGTGAGGTTGTTGTAGGCGTTGACCTGGCCGGTCAGCTCGCTGCCGCTGCCCGTGGTCGCGTACGGCGAGGTGGCGCGGAGCTGCAGCGTGGTCGAGGCGGAGCCGCCGTTGGTGATGGCGAGGTTGGCGACGGCCACGTTGTTGTCGGTGATGAACTTGGTCTGGTCGATCGTCACCGAGCCCGAGGTGTGCCGGCTCTTCCAGTGGCTCGGCGCCTGCCAGCGGGAGTTCACCTGCTCGGTGAAGGTGCCGGGCGTGACGGCCACGGTGAACGCGTTGGCGTTGCTGATGCTCTCCCAGTACGCCACCTGCCCCGCGAAGCCGAGCGTGCCGGGCGTGTGCGTCTTCATGAACAGCGCCCGGCCGCGCGTCATCAGCCAGGTGCCGGCCGGGTCGTTGCCGGGCCGGGCGAGCAGCCGGTCCATCCAGAAGTCGGTGCCGGAGCTCTCGGCGTCGTAAATGGCCCGCATCGTGTTGCCGGTCGTGTACGTCCCCGGCGGGGCCGGGACGGCCGGGCCGCTGAAGGTCGGATAGCCGATGGTCTGGTCGGCGTTGGCCGGGGCGCCCGCCACGACCAGGCCCGCGACCAGCAGGAGAGCGGTCAGGACACGTCTCACGAGAAGGCCCTCCATTCGAGGACGCCGGTCGAATAGCCGGTGCGCGAGGTGATGTTCAGTCGGAGCCTGGTGGTGCTGATCGCGGGGAAGGTGGTGGCGTTGAAGGTGTTCGCGGCCACGCCGCAGCCCGACTGGCCGGGGACGTCGGCGTAGGCGCTGCCGGTCCAGTACTGCACCCGGCAGGAGGCGGGCAGGTCGATGCCCTGGTCGTCGTCGAACCAGTAGACCTCGGAGCGGGAGACCGTCTGGGCGGTCGGCCAGCGGTACTCGATCCACTCGGTGCCCTGGTGGTTCCAGTTGCCGTACGCGCCGTGGCTGTGGTCGGCCGAGTTCGCCGGGGTGTAGCCGTCGTTGACCGCGGCCAGCGTCTCCCACGGGGAGACGTACGAGGTGGAGGCGGTGGCGCTCGCGGCGAGGTTGCCCGGGGTGACCGGGCCGCCGGTCTGCACGACCTTCTGCATGGTGCCGTCGGCGTTGAAGTACAGCTTGTCGATGGTCACCGAGCGGCGGAAGTTGCCGCCGCCGGGGCTGGAGGCGTTGTGGTAGACCATGTACCACTGGCCCTTGAACTCGATGATCGCCGGGTGGTTGGTGGTCGAGCTGACCTGGTCGAGCACGACGCCGCGGTGCGTCCACGGGCCGAGCGGGTTGCTCGCGGTCGCGTAGCGGATGCAGGCGTAGCCGGGCGCGGAGCAGGCCGAGTCGTTGGCGGCGTAGGCGAGGTAGTAGACGCCGTTGCGCTTGAACATCCAGGGGGCCTCCCAGAAGTTCGTCACGCCGCTCGGGGTGATGACGGAGCCGTTGAGCGAGGTCATGTTGCTGGTGAGGCGGGCGGCGCGCAGGCCGTAGTAGGAGCCCCAGTACATGTAGACCTGGCCGTCGTCGTCGGTGAAGACGGTGGGGTCGATGTTGAGCGGCGAGGAGTTGGGGGTGCTGTCGCTGACCAGCGGGCCGCCCTTGGCGTCGCGGAACGGGCCGAGCGGGGTGTCGCCGACCGCGACGCCGATGTCCATCCAGCCGGCGCCGTTGCCGTTGACGGGGACGTACCAGTAGTACTTGCCGTCCGCGCCGCGCTCGACCTCGCCGGCCCAGGCGTCCGCGCCGGCCCAGGAGAAGTTGGAGATGGCCAGCTTGGCGCCCTGGTCGGTGAAGGTGGCGGCGTCGGAGGAGGTGAAGACGTGCCAGTCGCGCATGACGAAGTTGGTGCCGCCGGTCGGGGCCTCGTCGTGGCCGGTGTAGAGGTACAGGGTGTCGTTCACGACCAGCGCGGCCGGGTCGGCCGTGTAGATCGCGGTGGTGATCGGCGCGCCCGCGAGCGCGGGGGGCGCGGTGCCGAGGAGGAGGAGCAGGAGTGCCGCGGCGAGGGCCGCCGCCCGTCGTCGTCTCATGGGGGGTGTGCTCCCTTTTCTGTTAGCGCTAACATCCATTCCGAGGAGACCTAAAAGGTTTTCGGGAACGTAAACCGGCGGCGGCGGGCTGTCAATGCGTCACTGCTATGGCTTGCATGCGCCCCTACCTGCGACTCTGAGAACTCACCACCACTGATCAGCGAGCGAGCGTCATGTTACGATTCGATCTCACCGAAAAGGCTTTCGGAGACATACGGCGGTGACCTTGTACTCGGGGCACGAGGTGACGGTGTCCGCGTGGCTGGAGATCAGCGCGTTCACCCGGCTGGCGGCGAAGTGGAAGGCGCAGAAGACCTGGCCGCGCAGGACCTCCTCGGTGACCCGCGCCGTCAGCGTGGCCTGCCCGTGCCGGCTCTCCACGAGCACCGGATCGCCGTCGCGGAGGCCCGCGCGGGCCGCGTCGGCGGGGTGCAGGTCGAGGTGGTCCGTCGGGTCGATCGCGACGGCGCCGCTCCGCCGGGTCATGGTGCCGGAGTTGTAGTGCGCCCAGCGACGGCCGGTGACGAGGATCAGCGGGTAGTCGTCGTCGGCGGCCTCGCCCGGCGGCAGGTAGGGACGCGCGGCCAGCCGCGCCAGCCCGTCGGCGGTGGCGAAACGGTCCTGGTAGAGCCGGCTCACCCCGGGCCGGCCGGCCTCGGGACACGGCCAGGGCACGGCTCCCTCCCGGTCCAGCCGCTCGTGCGAGATCCCGGCGAAGACGGGAGCCACCCGCCCGCACTCCGCCAGCGCCGCGGCGGGCGTCGGGCAGCCCAGGTCCGCCCCGAGCGCCGCGGCGACCGCGTGCACGATGGCGAAGTCGGCGCGTGCCTCGCCGGGCGGCGCGAGCGCGGGGCGTACGCGCTGGAAGCGCCGGTCGAAGTTGACGAAGGTGCCGTCCTTCTCCAGCCAGGAGGCCGCCGGCAGGACCACGTCGGCGCGGCGGGCGGTCTCGGACAGGAAGAGCTCCTGGCTGATGACGAGCGGGCAGGACTCCAGCGCCTCGACGACCCGGTTGGCGTCGGGGTCGGTGGTCGCCACGTCCTCCCCCACGATCCACAGCACCCGCAGGTCTCCCGCGCGGGCCGCCGCGAACATCTCCGGGATCCGCAGGCCGTCGTGGTCGGGCAGCCGGACACCCCACACCTGCTCGGCCCTGCCGCGCGCGACCGGGTCGCGGACCTTGCCGTAACCGGGCAGCAGGTCGGGCAGCGCGCCCATGTCGGAGGCGCCCTGGACGTTGTTCTGGCCGCGCAGCGGGTTCACGCCGAACCCGCGCCCGGTGCCGACCGCGCCGCGCAGGATCGCCAGGTTCGCCAGCGTCCGTACGCCGTCGGTGCCGTGCAGGTGCTCGGTCACGCCGAGCCCGTACAGGATCGCGGGGCGCTCGGCCCGGCCGTAGAGCCGCGCGGCGGCGACCAGGTCCGCCTCGGGCACCCCGGTGATCGCGGCCACCCGGCCGGGCGGGTGGTCGTCGAGGACCGCGGCCAGCTCGGGCAGCCCGGCCGCGCGGCGCCGCAGGAAGTCCTCGTCGATCAGGCCCTCGGCGAGCAGGACGTGCGCGAGCCCGTTGAACAGGGCGACGTTCGTTCCGGGCCGGGGTCTCAGGTGCACGTCGGCGTGGCGGGCGAGCCCGACGGCCCGGGGGTCCGCGACGACCAGCCGCGCGCCGCCCAGCACCTGACGGAGCAGCCGCGCGCCGACCACCGGGTGCGCCTCGGCGGGGTTGGCGCCGGCCACGAGCAGGCAGTCGGCCCGCTCCACGTCCTCGAAGGCGTCGGTGCCGCCCGCCAGGCCGAACGTGGCGGTGAGCCCGGCGGCCGACGGCGAATGGCACAGGCGGGAGCAGTTGTCGATGTTGTTGGTGCCGACGACCGCGCGCATGAGCTTCTGGAGCAGGTAGTTCTCCTCGTTGGTCGAGCGGGCCGAGGAGATCGCCGCCACCGAGCCCGGCCCCGCCCCGGCGACGGCGTCGCGGATGCCGCGGGCGATGTGCGCCAGCGCCTCCTCCCAGCTGACCGGCTCAAGGCGGCCGGAGCGCCCGCGCAGCAGCGGCCGGGTGAGCCGGTCGCCGGCCCGCAGGAACCCGTGGGCGAACCGGCCCTTGACGCAGGCGTGGCCGCGGTTCACCGGACCGTCGCCGGCCGGGCGTACCGCGGCGACCTCGCCGTCGCGGGTGAGCACGTCCAGGGCGCAGCCGACGCCGCAGTACCCGCAGGTGGTGCGGGTACTGGTGAGCGCGCCCAGCCAGGACCCCGCGGGCAGTCCCGGCTCGGTGAGCGCGCCGGTCGGGCAGGTGTCCACGCAGCCCCCGCAGGAGACGCAGTCGGAGTCCGCCCAGAGGCCGCCGGTGCCCGGCGCGACCACGGTCTCCGATCCCCTGCCGGTCAACGTGAGCGCGAACGTGCCCTGGACCTCGGCGCACATGCGTACGCACCGGCCGCAGGCGATGCAGAGGTCCCGGTCGAGCCGGACGAACGGATGGCTGTCGTCCCGGCCCCTTTCCGCGCCGCCTCCGGCGCTCTCCGGGCCGATGCCGAGCTCCCGGCAGGTCCTGGCCAGCTCGCCGTCGCCGTCCAGCGCGTACGGCGGAAGCACCGAGACGATCAGCTCCACGGCGTCCCGGCGCAGGCCGCGCAGCTCCTCCCCCTCGACGGTCACCTCGGCGCCCTCGGCCGCCGGGGTGACGCAGGCCGCCACGACGCGCCCGCCCACCCGCACCGAGCAGGCCCGGCAGGAGCCGACGGGCGTGAGCCGGTCGTCATGGCAGAGCGTGGGCACGCCGAGGCCGGCCGCGCGTACGGCCGACAGCAGCGACGCCCCGGTGGGGACGTCCACCGGACGGCCGTCCACGGTCACCCTCATCCGCCCCACCCCCGCAGCCGCTCCCCGTAGGCGCGGACCAGGCCGCGCACCGCGTACGGCAGCCGCCGGCCGAACGCGCACAGGCTGGCCTCGCCCATCACCCGCAGCATGCGGCCGTAGGCGTCGCCAGGAGGAACCCCGGAGCGCACCCGCTCCAGCCCTCGCCGCGAACCGACCCGGCAGGGCGAGCAGGCGCCGCAGCTCTCGGCCGCGGCGAACTCCCACACGTGCCTGAGCACGTCCAGGGGCTCGATCCGCCCGTCCACGGCGACCAGCCCGGCGTGGCCGAGCGCCGCGCCGAGGCCCGCCAGATCCCGCTCGGTGAGCGGGACGTCCAGCTCCTCCTCGGCGAGGAACCCGCCCAGCGGGCCGCCGACCTGCAGCACCGCCAGCCCGGCCCCGTCCCGCAGCCCGCCGCCCAGCTCGGTGACGATCCGCCGGACCGGGGTGCCGAGCTCGACCTCGTGGCAGCCGGGACGGGCGAACCGCTCGGACAGGCAGACCAGCTTCGTGCCGGTCTCCCCGGGCGTGCCGCGGCGGGCGTAGGCGGCGCCGCCGCGGCTGACGATCCACGGCACCGCGGCCAGCGTCTCGACGTTGTTGACCACGGTCGGGGCGTCCCACAGTCCCCGGTCGGTGGGGTACGGAGGCCGGGCCCGCGCGCAGCCTCGGCCGCCCTCCAGCTCGGCGATCAGCGCGGTCTCCTCGCCGGCGACGTACGAGCCGGCGCCCGCCACCACCTCGATCTCCAGGTCGGCGCCGCCGCCGTGCGGCCGGCGGCCGAGATGGCCGTCCGCGCGGGCCCGCTCCACCGCCTCCCGCATCAGTGCCAGCGCCCGCGGATACTCCGAGCGGACCAGCACGAGTCCGCGACGCGCCCCGCAGGCGAAGCAGGCCAGCGCCAGGCCCGCGAGCACCCGCGCCGGATCGGCCTCCATGAGCAGCCGGTCGGCGTAGGAGCCGGGGTCTCCCTCGTCGCCGTTGGCGATCACCACGGTGTCCGGCGAGCCGCCCGCCGCCGCCCATTTGGCCGCCACGGGGAAGCCGGCCCCGCCTCGGCCGCGCAGCCCGGAGGCCGCCACCTCCGACCGGACCACCTCGGGGCTTCGCCGGCTCACGGTCTCCGCCCAGATCAGCCACGGGTCCTCGTCGCCCAGGACGCCCGCGAGCACCACCGGGTCGCCCGTGGCGTCGGCCGCCGGGATGGGCGGCGCGTGCGGCCGGGCGCGCCCGGCGAGCTGGTCGGCGAGGTCCGGCCCCGCGCAGGCCGTCACGCCGTCCAGCGCGGCCGGTCCCCCGTAGCAGTAACCGAGACAGCGGACGGTCCGCAGGGACACGCCGGGGTCCGGGTCGCGGTCGTCGTCGGCGGTGACGCCGAGCGCGCGCTCGACGGCGGTGACGCCGAGCGCGCGCTCGACGGCGGGCAGGTGCCGGCCCGCCTGGGCCGCGAAACAGGCCGTAGCGGTGCAGACCCGCACGTGGCGGCGTCCGTGCGGCGTCGCCAGGTCGGCGAAGTAGGTGGCGGGCCCGAGCCCGGCGGCCGCGGGCAGCCGGAACCTGCGGGCGACCTCGGGCGCCCACCTCGCGGGCGGTCCCGCGTGCTCGGCGGCAGCGGCGGCGAGCGCGTCGAGCAGCCGGGCGCCCGGCCGTCCGCGCCGATCGGCGAGGGCGCGGAACGCGTCAAAAGGGTGGCTTCACGGATTGTGCATGCCCGTTTCCTTCATATCGGACACCCGAGACACGAAGGGAGGGCAAGAGTTTCCTCCGCAGCGGGACTCGTACCGGCGGGCCCGGGGAAGCTCCTCCGGCAGGACCGGACGGGAGGCGACGGTGAGAGACGACCAGGCCGGCCGGCGATGAGCCGCCTCCGGCAGGTGACGTGACGGGGGCGGACGCGCTGGAGGTCGGGACCGCGGCGGCGCTGCCGGTGGACGAGGTGCTGGCCCGGCTGGGCGGCACGACCGGCGGCCTCAGCCAGGCGGAGGCCGAGCGCCGCCTGACCACGGTGGGGCCGAACGCGCTGCGCACCCACCGGGCGCGCCGCGCCGCGGTGCTGGCCCGTCAGTTGCGCTCGCCCCTGCTGGTCCTGCTCGCCGTCACCGCGGCCGCGTCGTTCTTCCTCGGTGAACGGTCGGACGCCCTGATCATCGGGGTCATCCTGGCGGCCTCGGTCGGGCTCGGGTTCGTCAACGAATACCGCGCGGAGAAGGCCGCCGAGGCGCTGCACTCCCAGATCCGGCACCGCTGCCTGGTACGGCGCGACGGCCGGCCCCGGCTCGCCGACGTGACCTCCCTGGTCCCGGGCGACCTCGTGGAGCTGCGGCTGGGCGACATCGTGCCGGCCGATCTGCGGCTGGTGTCGGTGACGGAGCTGGAGTGCGACGAATCGGTGCTGACCGGCGAGTCGATGCCCGTCGTGAAGACCTCCGAGGCCGTGAGCGCCGGCGCCGCACTGGCCGACCTGCGAAGCTCCGCCCTGATGGGCAGCGTGGTGCACGCCGGGTCCGGGACCGGCGTCGTCGTCGCGACGGCGGGACGGACCGAGTTCGGGCGGATCGCGCTCCGGCTCGGCGAACGCCACCCGGAGACCGAGTTCCAGATCGGGCTGCGCAGGTTCTCCATGCTGCTGGTACGGGTCGCCGCCGCGCTCACCGCCGCCATCTTCGCCATCAACCTCGTCCTGGACCGCCCGGTCCTGGACGCGCTGCTGTTCTCCCTGGCGATCGCCGTCGGCATCTCCCCGCAGTTGCTGCCCGCCGTCGTCTCGACCAGCCTGGCGGCCGGCACCCGGCGCCTGGCGCAAAGCCGGGTGCTGGTCAAACGCCTGGTCTGCATCGAGGACCTGGGTGACATCGAGGTGCTGTTCACCGACAAGACCGGAACCCTCACCGAGGGTCGGATCAGCTTCATGCGCTCGCTCGGCCCGGACGGACGCCCCGCCGACGACGTGCTCGTACTCGGCCTGCTGTGCAACGAGGCCGCCGCCTCCGACGGGCAGGGCCGTGTCGCGGGCGGGAATCCCCTGGACGCCGCCCTGTGGGAGGCCCCCGCCGCCGGCGTCCTGCGGGCGTCGGCGGCCCGCTGCCGGCGGCTCGCCCTCGTGCCCTTCGACCACGAGCGGCGTACCGCGTCCGTGCTGGTCGAGGACGACGACGGCCACCGCGTGATCATCACCAAGGGTGCTCCCGAGGCCGTGCTGGAGCGCAGCTCCCCCATCGGCGACCAGGCGAAGGCCGTGCTCGAAGCCGAGTTCGCCGCGGGCAACCGCGTGGTGGCGGTGGCCACCCGGCCGCTGCGCGGAGCCGACGCCCGGCGGACGACGCTCACCCCGGCCGACGAGCACGACCTCACCTTCCGCGGCCTCCTGGTCTTCCTCGACCCGCCCAAGGCCGGCGCGCCGCAGGCGCTGGACCGCCTCACCGGCCTCGGCGTCACCGTCAAGGTCCTCACCGGCGACAACCCCACGGTCGCCGCCAAGCTGTGCGCCGACCTCGGCCTGCCGGGCGGGCGGGTGCTGACCGGCCAGGACGTCGAGGCGGCCGACGACGCCCACCTGGCCACGCTCATCGAGCAGAGCACGGTCTTCGCCCGCGTCACCCCCGAGCACAAGGCCCGCATCGTGCGCGTCCAGCGGCGCGGCGGCCTGGACGTGGCCTTCCTCGGCGACGGCGTCAACGACGTGCTCGCGCTGCACGCCGCCGACGTGGGCATCTCCGTCGAGACGGCCACCGACGTCGCGAAAGACGCCGCCGACGTGCTGCTGCTGGAGAAGAACCTCGACATCCTGGCCGACGGCGTCCTCCAGGGCCGCCGGATCTTCGGCAACACCATGAAGTACGTCCTGATGGGCACCTCCAGCAACTTCGGCAACATGTTCTCCGCCGCCGCGGCCTCGGCGTTCCTGCCCTTCCTGCCGATGCTGCCGTCCCAGATCCTGCTCAACAACCTGCTCTACGACGCAAGCCAGCTCGCCATCCCCACCGACACCGTGGATCCCGAGCGGCTGCGGCGGCCCTCCCGCTGGGACGTGCGGCTGATCCGGCGGTTCATGCTGTTCTTCGGCCCGATCAGCTCGCTGTTCGACTTCGCCACCTTCGCGGTCATGCTAGGCCTCTTCCAGGCCGGCCCGCCGCTGTTCCGCACCGGCTGGTTCGTCGAGTCCCTCGCCACCCAGGTCCTGGTGATCTTCGCCATCCGCACCAGGCGGGTGCCCTTCCTCCGCAGCCGGCCCAGCGTCCCGCTGCTGCTGGCCGCCCTGGGCGTCGTCGCCGTCGGCGCGCTCATCCCCGCCGCGCCCTTCGCCGCCGCCCTGGGCTTCCGGCCGCTGCCGGGGCCGTTCTTCCTCGTCCTCGCCCTGATGGTGGCCGCCTATCTCGTGCTCATCGAGCTCGCCAAGCTCTGGTTCTACCGGGGCTTGCCCCCGGCCCCCGCCGGGCGTGAGCGTACGCCCGCCCACGCCGCGCACCGCAGGGCCCACCGCTTCACCATCCCGGCCGCCCTCCCGCCTGGCGGTCACACCCGCCGCCGCACGCGCAGCAGGTACTCCTTGCGGTCGAGCGGGTCGTGACCGAGGCGGGGGCGGGCGGGGGCCGGGCCGCGTACGGGGCGGTAGCGCTCGAAGGCGCTGTCCAGCACCCCCTCCCCCCGGGTCAGGCCGGGCAGGCGCTGCCCCAGCTCGTGCACCCGCGCCGCCGGGATCTCCCCCTCGATCAGGCCCGGCCCCTGCGCGCGGGGGACCGCGCCGAGCCGGGCCAGCACCGGCAGCACCTCGCCGGTCGTGTCGGCGGGCAGCTCCAGCGTGAAGCGGTGCACCGGCTCGCACACCACGGTCCCGGCCCGCCGCAGCGCCTCCATGACGACCAGCGGCGTCAGGGCCCGGAAGTCGCCGGCCGTGCTCGACATGCTCTTGTCGAACACGCCGCCCGAATGGCTCTGCCTGGCCCAGTAGCCGGAGTGGGTGAGCGTGACCACGCAGTCGATCACCTGCCAGCCGCGCAGGCCCTGCCGGAGCGTCTCGTGCACGGTCTCCTCGATGGTGCGCATGAACGCGTACGGCAGCGAGCCCAGCTCCACCTCCAGCCGGAACGCCACCCCGCCGCCCGGCGGGCCCGGCTCGACCCGCAGGCCGACCGTGGCGAGGAACGGGTTGGGGTCCACGGCGATCAGCTCGACGGCGGCGCCGGAGCCGAGCGGGCGCTCGACGCAGATCGTGGTGCTCTTCCTGAAGGAGACCTCCAGGCCGTCCTCCTCCAGCAGGGTGGCCTGGATGACCTCCTTCTGGACCTCGCCGTAGAGGGTCAGCGAGACCTCGCCGCGCGCGTCGTCCTGGCGCAGGCCGATGAGCGGGTCCTGCTCGGCGAGGCGGGTCAGGGCGAGCAGCAGCGCGCCCCGGTCGGCGGGGCGGGCCGGCCGCACCACGGTCTCCAGGGTGGGCGGCGCGAAGTGGCCCTCCCCGCCCCGGGGCGGCGGCTCGCCCAGCGGGTCGCCGACCCGTACCGCGTCGAGACCCCGCAGGCGGGCGATCTGACCGGCGGCGACGGACCCGCGGGAAGCGGGGATGCTGAGGACGTCCATGCCGGTCACGCGGGCCTCGCCGCCGCCCGGCAGGCGGAGGCGGTCGCGGACGCGCAGCGTCCCGGAGAACAGGCGCGCGTAGGCGAGCTTCTCGCCCGCCGGGCCGCGCTCGATCTTGAACACCGCCCCCGAGACCGGCCCGCCGGGATCGCCGCCGGCGGCGGGCAGCAGCTCGCGCACGCCCGCCACCAGGTCGTCCACCCCGGCCCCGGTGATGGCCGAGCCGAAGAACACCGGGTGCACCAGGCCCGCGCGGGTCTGGGCGGCGAGCGCGGCCCGCAGCCGGGCGGGCGGCACGGCCCCGCCCCGCACGTACGCCGCCAGCAGCGCGTCGTCGTGCAGCGTGACCACGTCGAGCAGCTCCGCCCCGCCGTACGGGACGAAGGCCGCCTCCGGGGTGCCCGCACCGGCGACCTCGCCCATGGCGGCGACCGGCAGCGCCAGCCGGGAGGCCAGCTCCTCCAGCACGGCGCGGGGCCGCGCGCCCCGGCGGTCGATCTTGTTGACGAAGACCAGCGCGGGGATGCCGAGCCTGCGCAGCGTCCGCATGAGCACGCGGGTCTGCGCCTGCACGCCCTCGACGGCGGAGACCACGAGCACCGCGCCGTCGAGCACGTTGAGCACCCGTTCGACCTCGGCGATGAAGTCGGGGTGGCCGGGGGTGTCGATGAGGTTGACCGTGGTGTCGCCGACGGCGAACGAGACCACGGCCGATCTGATGGTGATGCCGCGCCGGCGTTCCAGGTCGAGCGCGTCGGTCTGGGTGCTGCCGTCGTCGACGCTGCCGAGCTCGTCGATGACCCCGGCGGCGAGCAGCAGCCGCTCGGTCAGGCTCGTCTTGCCCGCGTCCACGTGCGCGAGAATTCCCAGGTTGAGCGTATGCAACGAACGTCATGTCCTTCGATGGGTGCGGTCCTGTGACGGAGGGACACGACAGTCGCTCGCATTTTCTGCTCCTTTCCTGGGGTTCCCGGCCAGCAGACCAGAGGGCCCGGCCCGGGGGCAACCGATTAAAAGTCAGCCGAGAAGCTCGACGGTGCCGCGTTCGCCGTCCACGCGGACGCGGTCGCCGTCGCGCAGGCGCATGGTGGCGTTGCCGGTGCCGACCACGGCCGGGATGCCGAGCTCGCGGGCCACGATGGAGGCGTGCGACAGCGGCGCGCCGAGATCGGTCACGACGGCCGCGGCGCGCGGGAACATCGGCGTCCAGCCCACGTTGGTCAGCGTCGTCACGAGGATCTCGCCGGGCTTCAGCCGGTCGCCCTCGTCCGGGCCCGCGAGCACCCGGGCGACGCCCTCGACCACGCCGGGCGCGCCGGGGAAGCCGGTCACGGCGTCGCCGACGGGGGCGAGGCCGCCGCGGGCGTCGTACACGTCGGCCCGCCGGTCGGGGTCGGCCGCCCAGCGCACCGGGTCGAAGTGCCCGACGATCAGCACCGGGTACGGCGGCAGCGCCGCGTACCGTTCGTAGGCGGCCCGCCGCGCCGGCACCCGGTCCAGGCCGGCGGCGTCGCCGCGCAGCAGGCCGAGCAGCTCCTCCAGGGACAGGAAGAAGACGTCGTCGCCGTGCCCGGTCAGCTCCCCCGCGCGCAGCGTGAACGCCCGCAGCACCCAGAAGGCGCGCATGGTCTCCGAGCGCGCCTCCTCCCGGTCGCGGACGACCGCGCCCCAGCGGCGCACCCGCTCGCGCATCCGCGCCTCCCGGCCCGGGTGGCGGGCGGCGAAGCGGGCCCACGCCTCCTCCCTGGCCCGCTCCTGCCGGGCGAGCAGCGCCTCGGTGTCGGTGCGCAGGTCGCGCAGCCCGGCGAGCTGGGCGTCGATCCACGCCGGGTCCTCGCCCGGCCGCGGCTTCGACACCTCGAACTCGTGCGGCCCGCGGTGCCCGTACGCGGCCGCGAACTCCTCGCGGGTGATCTCGCCGCGGGCCAGCCGGGACAGGCCGAGGAGCAGGCCCATGCTGGCGAGCCCGCCGCCCGCGTCGACGCCGGACAGCATGGCCTCGGCGTCGCCCTCGCCGGCCAGCTTGCGCAGCTTGTCGCGGGTCCAGACGAGGGTGCCGCCGCCCTGGCGGCCGGCCGCCTCCAGCATCCGGCAGGCGGTGACCACGTGCGGGCGGATCTCGCGCTCCCACAGCCCGGCCAGCTCGGGGGCGGTGGGGGTGGCGGCGACGCGGGCGCGCAGCTCCTCGCAGCGCCGCCGGGAGGAGGCCAGGAAGGCGGGCATGGCCTTGAGGTTCGTACGGACCCGCCGCTGAAGGGCCACCGCCATCGGCAGCACCCTTCTGATGATCTCCCAGCGGGACAGGGCCACCTTCGGCACGTCCAGTCCCGGGGGCAGCTTGCCGAAGACGTTCTCCGTCGCGGAGGTCCGCTTGGCCATGCCCATCGCGGCCGCGATCGTGTGGACGGTGCTGAGGTTCATGTAGAACCGGCCGCCGATGTTGCCGACCATGTCGAAGCCGGGCAGCGCCGAGGCGGACATCGCCTCGTGGATGAACAGCCGCACGTACGACCAGGTGATCGGCGTCATCACGTCGGGGATGGCCTCGCCGAGGTTGCCCGCGGTCCACAGGTATTCGCCCTTGAGGCTGTCGTTCCACTCCTCCGGGCGCGCTCTGAGCCCGGTGATCGGGCGGGCCTGGAGGACGGCCAGGGTGCCGTCGGCGCGGCGGGCCCACTCGACGTCCATGGGGACGCCGTACAGGTCCTGGACGCGCGTCCCGAGCGCGGCCAGCTCGGCCGCCTGCGCGGCGCTCAGCACGGGGGCGCGGCGCAGCTCGGCGGGGACCGGCCGGTCCTCGGTGCCGTCGGGCGTGCGCACGGTCATGACGGTCTTGTCGCCGACCTGCTCGCGGACGACCGCGCCGCCGCGCAGCACGAGCGTGTCCGGGGTGACCTGCCCGCCGACGACGGCCTCGCCGAGCCCCCAGGAGGCGTTGATCACGGTCTCGTCGAGCGCGCCGGTCACCGGGTCGGCGGTGAACATGATCCCTGCGGCGTCGGCGTCCACGAGCTCCTGCACCACCACGGCGAGCGCCACGTCGTCGTGCGGGACGCCGTTCCTGTCGCGGTAGGCGATCGCGCGGGCGTTCCACAGCGAGGCCCAGCAGCGCAGGACCGCCGGCAGGAGGCCGTCGCCGCGGACGTTGAGAAAGGTGTCCTGCTGGCCGGCGAAGGACAGCTCCGGCAGGTCCTCGGCGGTCGCGGAGGAGCGCACCGCCACGGCGACGTCGTCGCCGAGCCCCGCGTACGCCTCCCTGATCGCGGCCGCGACCTGCTCGGGGATCTCGTGCCGGGCGAACAGCGCGGCGGCGCCCTCCGGGTCACGCGGGTCGATCTCGTCGCGGAAGCCCGCCACGAACGCGCGGTACGCCGCGGTCGTCACGTGGAACCCGCGAGGCACCGGGAGCCCGGCCCGCGCGAGCCGGGCCAGCGACGCCCCCTTCCCGCCCGCCAGGGCCAGGTCGGCGGCCGGGTCGTCCAAGGGCAGCACCAGGTTCACGTCACTCACACTCCTCGTTCCCGAGCGAGGCCGCGAGCCGGCGGCGGGCGACCTCCTCCATGGCGTCCAGGATGTCCGCGGTCGCCTCGGCGACGGCCCGCCGGTCCGCCTCCGGCAGGGCGCGGCCGGTGGACATGGCCCGCTCCACGGTGTCGGTCACCAATGCGGCGATCCGCTCGTCGGGCAGCCGCGCGCTCTCGGGCAGCAGGTCCGGCAGGGCGATGAAGCCGTACACGATGGAGCTGATCACCGTCAGGTGGTCGCCGGGCTCGGCGCGCACCGCGCCGAGCCCGATCAGCCGGGCGATGTAGGTGTCGAAGGGGCCGCCCAGCTCCAGGCCGGTGCGGCTGGTCCGCTTCATGCGCGTGAGCTTGCCCAGCACCTCGTCGTCGCCGAGCAGGACCGCGCGCAGCAGGGGGCGGTTCAGCGTCTCGCGGACCAGGCCGCCGAACAGCTCGGGCAGCGTGGCCGGGGCGCTCGCCCTGATGCCGTCGAACAGGTGGACCCGCTCGCGGCGCAGCAGCGCCGCGAAGAGCTGGTCGCGGGTCCTCCAGTGCAGGTAGATCGTGCCCTTGGCGACGCCGGCGCGGCGGGCCACGTCGTCGATCGTGGTCTTGTCGTAGCCCCAGCGCAGGATCAGCTCGGCGGCGGCGTCGAGGATGCGGTGCGCGCGTTCGAGCTGGCGCGCCGGGTCCTGCGGCGGTCGTCCGGCTTTGGCCATCCGGTTCCCCCCGTTTGTTTGACTGGATGAAACTATCCGGTCAATCAATCAAGAGCAAGCCGTTCCCGGGTCCTGGCCGTAGCGTGGGGTGCATGGCCAAGGCGTTCTGGATCGACCAGGACTTCGACAGGGACCGCGACGGGCGCTACGCCGTCCACGTGCGCAAGAACCTGGACGAGTTCGAGTGGGGGGACATCGCCCCCGTCAGGTTCGCGTGCACCGCGTGGCGGCTCGCCACGCCGCCCTCGCTCACCCCCGGCTACGTGCGGTGGGACCGCCGCGTGCTGGAGGCGACCTGTCACCGCAACACCTGGGACGGAACGCTCTACGCCCGCGTCCGGCTCGTCTCCCCGCTGCCGGAGGAGCTGACCCGCTCGCGCGCCTGGTGGCGCGACCGCGGCTGGCTCGGCTGGCAGGAGACCTTCGGCCAGTACGTCGAGCCGTCCCAGCAGGACCTCGCCCGCGTCCCGTTCCTGCGCGCCTCCCTGCTGGTGGAGGCGCCGCTGCCGCTCGGCGACCTGCCGCCCGAGCCCGAGGGCCCGCACGACGAGGTCGAGGAGCACGCCCGCCGCGCGGTGACGGTGCTCGCCCGCGAGCTCGACGCGCTGGTCAGTCCCGTGCTCGACCAGCTCGGGCGCTGACCCCCCGCCGCCCGCGCAGCATGTTCGCGTGATCGGGGGGTAGCAGCGTGCCATGAAGATCCCGCTCGTCGCGCCGGCGCTGGGAGTGGCGCTGGCCCTGACCGGCTGCGCCCCGGACACCGCGGCCCCGGCGCGGGCGGCCGAGCGTTTCCACGCCGAGCTCGCCGCGTCCCGCGACGACGCCGCGTGCGAGCTGCTCGCCCCCAAGACCGCCGACAAACTCCCCGATCCCGGCCAGACCTGCGCCGAGGCGCTGCGCGAGCTCAAGCTCGGCCCCGGCGGCGCGGTCACCGACGTGCGCGTGTGGGGCGACAACGCCCAGGTGCGGCTGGCCGGCGACACGCTCTTCCTGCACCGATTCGGCGACGGCTGGCGGGTACGGGCCGCCGGCTGCGAGCCCGTGCGCGACCTGCCTTATGAGTGCGAGGTGGAGGACTGATGCGGGTGATGTTCACGATCACCACGGTCCTGATCGTGGTCGGGCTCGCGTGGTTCTTCGCCGTGGGGTGGTCCAGGCTATGAAGTGGATCAAGGAGAACTCGCTGTCCCTGGCCTTCCTGGTGATGTTCCTGCTGGCCCTCGCCGGCCAGGCGGTCGCCGGACGGCTCGACTTCAACGACCACCAGCGCGCCATGGGCGACCAGCCCGTCTCTCTCTGGGAGTACGTCGCCTCCTCCGACTTCGCGGTCAACGTCGCGGAGAACTGGCAGTCGGAGTACCTGCAGTTCTTCCTCTACATCGCGCTCACCGTCTGGCTGGTGCAGAAGGGCTCGACCGAGTCGAAGGCCGTCGAGGACGCCGGTGGCGAGTCCGACAAGGAGCAGCAGGTCGGCGCGTACGCCGCGCCCGACTCGCCGCGCTGGGCGCGCTCGCACGGGCTGCGGCTGTGGTTGTTCGGCAACTCGCTCGGCCTGGTGATGGGCCTGATCTTCGCGCTGTCGTGGGCCGCGCAGTCGGTCGCCGGGCAGGCCGCCTACAACTCCCAGCGGCTGGCGGACCTGCGCGACCCGGTGTCCTGGGGCTCGTACGTCACCTCGCCCGAGTTCTGGAACCGCAGCCTGCAGAACTGGCAGTCGGAGCTGCTGGCCGTGCTGTCGATGGTGGTGCTGTCGATCTACCTGCGTCAGCGCGGCTCGTCCGAGTCGAAGCCGGTCGGCGCGGCGCACGCCGCGACCGGGGTCGAAAGCTGAGCATCCGGGGCCTCGGGCGGGCTGGTGACCACGGCGACGACGCGGGTGCCCGGCGCGAGGACGCCCCGCCTGGCCAGATCGACGACGCCGAGGAGCATCTTGGCCACGTAGACGCGCTCGACGCCGTGCCGGGCGGCGAACTCCGTCAGCTCCGGCGTCGTGCGCGCGTAGCCGCCGAAGTGGTGGTCGAGGTCGATCACCCAGTTGGACCAGGTCCGTCCGTACGCCTCCCGCTGCAGCCTGGCCACCTCCCCCTCCAGGAAGGCGGCGCCCTTCAGCACGGCGAACCCCAGCGCCCGCTTGCCCTCGGGCAGCCCGGCCGCGATGCCGGCCAGCGTGCCGCCGGTGCCGACGGGGCAGCACACGACGTCGTACGGGACGCCGATCCCGGCGGGCAGCTCGGCGCAGCCGCGCACGGCCGCCGCGTTGCTGCCGCCCTCGGGCAGGATCGCGACGTCCGCGCCGAACCGGGCGCGCAGCGCCGCCCGCACCTCCTCGGTGTGCTTGCGCCGGTAGGTGGCCCGGTCGAGGTAGGTGAGGGTCATGCCGCACTCGCGTGCGCGGGCGAGCACGGGGTTGAGCGGCAGGTGCTCCTCGCCCCTGATGACCCCGATCGTCTCGATGCCGTGCCGGAGCCCCGCCTCGGCCACCGCCGCGATCAGGTTGGACCAGGCGCCGCCGAAGGCGAGGATCCTGCGGTGGCCCAGGTTGTACTTGAGCTTGCGCGGTTTGTTGTCGTCGCGCATCAGGAACACCCGGACCTGCCCGAGCCCTGGATCCAGGAGCTCCTCCATGGCGCTAGTCTACGGTCGGGCCCTTGTTGAGGAGTGTTGGGTTATGCGCGTTGTTGAAGCTTTTCGCGCCGCCTTCGGTGCGGACCCCCAGACCGTCTGGCGCGCGCCGGGACGGGTCAACCTGATCGGCGAGCACACCGACTACAACGACGGCTTCGTGCTGCCGTTCGCGGTGCCCTGGGGCGTGACCGCCGCCGTCACCCCGCGCGCCGACCGGACCGTCCGCCTCCTCTCGCTCCAGTCGCCGGGCGAGCCGGTCACGCTCGCCACCCACGAGGAGGCCAAGGGCTGGACCCGCTACGTCGTCGGCGTCCTCGCGATGCTCGGCGACCGCGTGGCGGGGGCCGACATCGCGATCGACGGCGACGTCCCGCAGGGCGCGGGGCTCAGCTCCAGCGCCGCCCTGGAGGTCTCCGTCGCCGCCGCGCTCAACGACCTGCACCAGCTCGGCATGACGCCCATGGAGCTCGCCCTGCTCGGCCAGAAGGCGGAGAACGACTTCGTCGGCATGCCCTGCGGCATCATGGACCAGGCCGCGTCGGCGCTGAGCGAGGAGGGGCGCGCCCTGTTCCTCGACTGCCGCTCGCTCGCCTCCCGCACCATCCCGCTCGACCTCGCCGCGCACGGGCTGAGCATCCTCATCATCGACACCCAGGTCCACCACGAGCACGCCGGCGGCGAGTACGCCAAGCGGCGCGCCGAGTGCGAGTCGGCCGCCCGCAAGCTCGGCGTGCCCGCGCTGCGCGACGTCACCGACCTGGCCGGCGCCCTGGACCGGCTGAGCGGGGCCGAGCGCAAGCGCACCATGCACGTCGTCACCGAGAACCACCGCGTCGAGGCGCTGATCGGCCTGCTGCGGGCGGGCGCCGTCACCGAGATCGGCGCCCTGCTCAACGCCTCCCACCTGTCGCTGCGCGACCAGTACGAGGTGTCCTCCCCCGAGCTGGACCTCGCCGTGGAGGCCGCGCTCAAGGGCGGCGCGCGGGGCGCCAGGATGACCGGCGGCGGCTTCGGCGGCTCGGCCGTCGCGCTGGTCGCCGACGACCGCCTGCAGTCCGTCCAGGACTCCGTCTCGGCCGCCTACGCCGAACGCGGCTTCCAGGCGCCGCGCTTCCTGCCGGCCACCCCGGCACGCGGCGCCCACCGCCTGGCCTGACCCTTTCTTACAGGGCGGGGAAGTTCGGGGGGCGGCGTTCGAGGAAGCTCGCCACGCCCTCGGCGAAGTCCGGGCGGCCGAAGGAGGCGAGCATCTCCTGCGTCGCCGTCTTCGCCGACTCCTCCAGCGTGACGTCCCAGTCCCGCCACACCTGGCGCTTGATCACCGACATCGAGGCGGGCGAGCTGTGGGCGGCCAGCTCGCGCGCGTACTCCTGGGCGGCGGCCACCACGCCGTCCCCGGGCACCGCCCGGTTGACCAGCCCCAGCTCGTACGCCTCCCGCCCGGTGAACACCCGCCCCGACAGCAGCACGTCCATCGCCCGCTGCTGGCCCACGATCCGCGGCAGCACCCATGACAGGCCGTACTCGGCGACAAGCCCGCGGCGCGGGAACGCGGTCGTCCATTTGGCGTCCTCGGCGGTGAAGACCAGGTCGCAGACGAGCGCGTGCACCATGCCGAGCCCGGCGCAGGCCCCGTTCACGGCCGCGATGACCGGCTTGGCGATGCTCGTGGGGAAGGTGTTGGGCCGCGGGTCCGGCTTCTCGTCGTAGGCGCCGGTCTGGATGGCGCTCAGGGTCTTGAAGTCCGCCCCCGAGCAGAAGCCCTTGCCCGCCCCGGTGACGACCACGGCCCGTACGGCGGGGTCCCGCTCGGCCTCCTCCAGCAGGTCGAAGTAGCGCCGCCCCATGGCGTCCGTCCAGGCGTTGAGCGTCTCGGGACGGTTGAAGGTGAGCGTGAGCACGCCCTGGTCGACGGCTGAGAGCACGAGTTCCGACATGAAGCCAACAGAATCATGTTCTATCCCATGGCGGCAAGTGGCCCGCGCCGCTAGCGGTGGTGGACGAAGGACGGCGTGAGGACGCTGGTGTCGTAGTAGCGGTGGAAGACGGGGGTGGCGCTGCCGGACAGCGGCGGCACGATCCACGACCAGTCGGCCGGGCAGACCCGCCCGGCCTTCTCCTCCTTCGCCAGGTGCGTGAGGAAGCGCCGGGACTCGGTGTGGTGGTCGGTCATCGTCACCCCCGCCCGCTCGAACGAGTGCAGCACCGCCACGTTCAGCTCCACCAGCGCGTGGTCCCGCCAGAGCGAGCGCTCGGTCGAGGTGTCCAGGCCGAGCCGCTCCGCCACGGTCCCGAGCAGGTCGTAGCGGTCGTGGTCGGCGAGGTTGCGGGCGCCGATCTCGGTGCCCATGTACCAGCCGTTGAACGGGGCGCACGGATAGCAGACGCCGCCGATCTCCAGGCACATGTCCGAGATGGCGGGCACGGCGTGCCAGCGCAGCTCCAGCTCGGCGAACCACCCGTAGTCGGGATGCTCCAGCGGCACCTCCAGCACGGCGTCCCCCGGAAGGTTGCAGAGCAGCGGGTCGCCGAGCCCCGGCTGGATGATCACCGGCAGCACGTCGAACCTGCCGCCGGCGCTCCCCCGCCAGCCGAGGGTCCTCGCCAGGTCGGTGAGCCAGAGGTTGCGCGGGTCGCCGGTGACGCTGCCGTCACGGGACCGGTGGGCGGCGTAGCGAATGAGCTGGTCGTTGAGTATCCGCGGCCCCGGACGGGCCGGGCCGTCGGGCGCGAGCACCGTCACCGTGGGCCTGATCCGGCCGCCGCCGGTGGCCTCGCGCAGATGGGCGACGCATTCGAGCGCCACCCCCTCGGCGGTCGAGACGTCCCTGCGGTCGCGTACGCGGAGGGAGCGCCAGTAGAGGCGGCCGATGCAGCGGCTGCTGTTGCGCCAGGCCACGCGGGCGCCGAAGACCAGCTCGTCGGCGGTGTGGGTGTAGGTGCCCGTACGGGCGATCTCCCGCGCCACGTCGCGCAGACGCGCCTCCTGGCCGCCCGCGCCGGGGTTCTCGGCGTGGTAGAGCCTGACGAAACGTTCCGCCTCACGCAGGTCGGCGATGCGCCCCAGCCAGGCCTGGGTGCGGGGCATGTCGAAGGGACTGAGGGACCTGATCCAGGTACGCACGCGGCAATCAGCACTTCTCGGTCATCGGATCGCCCCGCCGGATTTCCGGGTCACGACGGCACGTCCTGGCGGCGGCGCCCTCTCCTCGCCACCTTCGCAGTTCCCGCGGCTTCCGGCCCCTGGGGACCGGTCCACCCATCTTCGCCGCCAAGTCCCCCCTTGTCCCGAGAACCGAGAAATGCCCCGGACTCGGACGCTCACCCCATCGCGTCCTCCCGGCCCGGCTGTGTACGGCCGGCCAGGGCACAGAGCTCGTCGGCGATGCCGGTCCAGAGTTCGCGCGGGAGGTTGTGCCCCATGCCCGGATACAGGACGAGCCGGGCGCCGGGGACGGCGGCGGCGATCTCCTTCGCCGCACTCGGCCGGATCATCGGGTCGGCCTCGCCGTGGATGACCAGGGTGGGCAGGTTCACCTCGGCCAGCCGAGGCAGCAGGTCGCCGGTCGCCCCGGCCGCGGCGGACTGGCGCATCTCGCCGCCCGCGGGGCTGGAGTCGCGGTCGTAGGACACCCCTGCGGCATGCCGCCACCACGCCTCGTCCAGCGGGTAGCCGGGCGATCCGAGGATGCGCATCGCGTCCACGACACGCCGGACCGCCCCCTCCCGTCCGGCCGGATATCTCCTGAGGCTCTGGCTGAGCATCAGCCTGAGCACGGTCCGCATGTTCACCCTGCCGCGTCTCCAGCCGGCGTAGCTGGAGGAGACGGTGAGGGTGCGCACCCGTTCGGGGCGGCGGATCGCGGTGAGCTGGGCGATGACGCCTCCCAGCGACGCCCCGAAGAGATGCGCGCTGCTCCAGCCGAGCGCGTCCATCACCGCGAGGGCGTCGTCGGACATGTCCTCCAGCCGGTACGCCGCCACCCTGCCGGCCCTGAACCAGTCCTTGGCCAGGCCCGGCCGCCCGGCCTCGGAGAAGTGGGTCGACAGGCCGGCGTCGCGGTTGTCGAACCTGGCCACGGCGAACCCGCGATCGGCCAGCATGGCGCACAGGTCGTCGGGCCACATCACCATCTGCATGGCCGTACCCATGATCAGCAGCAACGGCTCGCCGCCGGGCGGCCCGAACGTCTCGTAGGCGATCTCCACCGCGTCGTTGCGCGTCGTCCGGATGGTCATGGTCCTCCTCCGCGCTGTTTACAATGCACTTGCATCGTAAAAGCGGAACGCAGCGCTTGCAATGCGACTGCATGGGAAAAATTGGGACGGCATGCCCAGACAGGTGGATCATCAGGCTCGGCGCAGGCAGATAGCCGACGCACTGCTACGGATCGTCGATCGCGAGGGACTGGAGGGCGTCAGCCTGCGACACGTGGCGGCGGAGGCCGGGGTGTCGATGGGCAGCGTCCAGCACTACTTCGCCACCAAGGATCAGATGATGATCTTCGCGCTGATCCACGTGCACGAGCGCATCTACCAGCGGGTCAACGCCTGCCTCGATCCCCGCTCGCCACGCGATCTCGTCCGCAGCGCGATCATCGAGATGCTGCCCCTGGACGACGAACGACGCACCGAGGCCCGCATCGCGCTGGCGTTCCTCGCCCGGTCGGCGGTGGCTCCCGAGTACGCCGCGACGCTGCGGGAGGGCTACCCCTACCACGCCCTCTTCTTCGCCGAGCAGATCCGGCGCGCCCAGCAGAACGGCGAGGCCCCGGCCGACCTGGTGCCCGAACAGGAGGCGGTGCTCCTGTTCGCCATCACCCAGGGACTGGTCAACCCGACCCTGATCGGCCACTACACCGAGGAGACCGTGATCGACGCCCTCGACCGCCACCTGGACCGCATCTTCCGCGCCGGATGACACCCCGCGCCATGGAACCTCGCTCATCGCCCCAGCCGGCCCCACTCCGGACGGCGTCCCTGCTGAGCGCTCCCCCGTCGGCCCCCGGAACGACTCAGGCCCCCTGTCCTCGATCCGAGGAAGGGGGCCTGAGCCTTTGAAGATGCTCCCGCGATAGGACTCGAACCTATAACCTGCCGGTTAACAGCCGGCTGCTCTGCCGTTGAGCTACGCGGGATCGATCTGTTTGCGCTGCTCGGCGGGGTTTTGCGGCCCCTCCGTCGTGCGCATGAATAGATTAGCGCACTCCTGGAGTGCGTGTCGCATCGTTACCGGGGTAGGCCCGGTGACAGCGGAGGTGTGACATGCGATATCGAATGACATTCACGATGGGACTGGCCATCGGCTACGTACTCGGCAGCCGGGCGGGTCGCGAGCGCTACGAGCAGATCAAGCGCGCGGCGCAGCGCGTCGCCGACAACCCGAGGGTGCAGGAGGTCGCGGGCGTCGTCGGCGCCCAGGCCTCCAGGTACGCGGGCGCGGCCAGGACCAAGGTGGGCGACACGCTGCAGCATCGGATCCCCTTCCTGGGCGGTGACGCGCACAAGCACAACGGCGCCACTGGCTGGCCGGAGGAGGAGGACGTCACGGCGGGCGTGGAGCGCAAGTCCCGGGAGAGCGGGATCACCTACTAGGTGGCGGGCATGGGTGTGCGCGCGATCACACACCCATGCTGCGCCGCACCCCCTCCAGGGCCTGCTCGGCCTGCGCGCGCAGGCCGGGGTCCTGGGGGTCGAGGCCGTCGTCGAAGACGAGGGTCCAGCCGAGCACCTCGCCGCCCGGCGGACGCCTGGCGACGAGCCGTACGCCGCCCCGGCCGGGCAGGTCGACGTGCTTGTTGACCACGATGGTGGCGTTGACGCGCTCCCTGAGCGTCTCGGGCAGCATGCGCGGCTCGGGCACCGGCTCGACGTGGCGCACGCCGGCCATCGTGAGGACGGTGAGCCCCTGCTCGTCCCAGTAGGCCTTGTCGACCTCCTCGTACGGCACCCGCGTCCCGTCGGGAAGCAGCAGCGCGAGGTTCGTGGCGATCACGTGGCCCGAGCCGGAGACGGCGAAGGTGAGGACCCGCTCCCCTCGCCGCAGGTCGAGGGATTTGCGCACGTCGGCGGGCAGCCGGCGAAAGATGTTCATGCCCACACGGTATCGGCGAGCAGGTCGAGGGTGAGCGCCGCGCTCCAGGAGAAGTCGCGGCAGCCGCGTCCGCTGCCGTCGAAGGGGTCGAAGCACTCGCGGAAGCCGGCCTGCCTGACCAGCCGGAGGGTGCCGTTGGTGAGCTGCTGGGCGAGGTGGTCGAGCGAGTGCACCGCCGCGGCCCTGCGCAGCAGCCAGTTGGTGTTGACCCAGGAGGGGCCGCGCCAGTAGCGGGTGCGGTCGAACTGGCCGGCGCGGATCTCGCAGCTCGGCACGGGGTAGCCGGTCGCGCCCATGAACCTGGCCGACTCCAGCAGCTCGACGGCCGCGCGCAGCTGCTCGGCGGGCAGTTCCGGGTCGAGCAGCGGCCCGAACCCGCCCACCGTGGCCACCCTGATAAGCTCCCCGGCCCGCAGGTCGCGGGCGTAGAAGCCGCCGTCCCAGAGGCGGTCGAGCAGTGCGCGCCTGATGCGCGCGGCCTGTTCGAGGTGGGGGGCGGGGTCGGCGTGCGCGAGCGGGGCGAGCTCGGCCATGGCCTGGCAGGAGGCCAGCCAGATGCCGTTGAACATGGGGTCCTCGACCGCGAAGGGGTGCTCGTCGCGCAGGTAGCCGGCGCTGTAGCCGGCGTCGCGGTAGCGCATGGCGAGCCAGACGTAGCGCTCGTGGTCGCTGTCGGGGTGACGGTCGGCGAGCTCGACGCCGCGGTAGCCGTAGTGGATGGCGGGCAGGTTGTGCAGCGGCTGGTCCCAGGCGGGGCTGTCGTCCATGCCCGACTCCCACGGGTGGACGATGGCGGCGAGCCCGGCGCCGCCGAGGTCGCGGGCCGAGGCCAGGTAGTCGTGCTGGGCCACCAGCGC
Organism: Nonomuraea sp. B208; assembly: GCF_057536035.1. Lineage (NCBI taxonomy): Bacteria > Bacillati > Actinomycetota > Actinomycetes > Streptosporangiales > Streptosporangiaceae > Nonomuraea > Nonomuraea sp. B208. The sequence continues at coordinate 31,060 of NZ_BAAJOU010000003.1, read as the reverse complement.
CGGGTACGCCCTCCTGACGAAGTCACGGTCGCCGGTGTGCCGGTAGAGCCACCACAGGGCGAGCCCGTGCAGCGGCGGCGCGGTGAGCCCCGAGGTGAGGACGGGCGGCGCGGCCGCGTGTTCCTGGGAGCGCCAGAGCGACGGCCCGGGGAAGTACGCCTCGCGGGTGTGGAAGACGATGTGCGGCACCATGCCGGTCGCCCACTGCCCGCGCAGCAGGCTCAGCAGCTCGTCGCGGGCCCGGTCCGGCCGGCGCCGGGCCAGACCGATGACGACGAACGCGGAGTCCCAGCTCCACTGGTGGGGATAGAGCCCGGGAGCGGGCACGGTGCCAGAGCCCGTCCAGTTCGCCTCGAGCACGGCCATCGCCTCGCGCCCGAGCGCGGCATCGTCTACCGCGGGCCGCGCCTCCATCACCCAACTATGACTGGGGAAGCGTCCAGAAGCTATGTCCTCTTGGCCCACTTCGACAGCACGAGGACGCCGAAGGCGACGGCGCCGATGATGAGCCCCCACTTGAGCAGCGTGAGCGCGAACCCCAGCAGGGGGCCGAGCAGTACGAGCGCGGCCACGACCGCCGCGATGATCAGAAGTATGCGTCCCATGTACGTAACGCTAAGAGATCGTTAAGCCGTTTGCAGGCGAGACAGGGTTGAATCAGGGACAAGTCAGGGGTCCCCCCGACCCTTGCCAGCAAAAGGAACTTAAGCCGTCAGACCACCCGTTGTGCCCGGTATAAACGGGGTAATCGGGGGGGTTTCGCCGGGGAGCGTGATGAACCTGGGACCACCAATGAGCAGGGAAGGCGTCGAGCACGCGCTGCGCGCCCGCGCCGACGAACGTGACCGCATCTCCGGTGACCTGCTCGACCTCGAATCCCACACGACCTACCAGTTGCTCAAGGGCGCGTCCTTACGGGGGGCGACCGCCCACCGCTGGACGGACGTCCAGGCGGCGCTGGCCAGGCTCTGGGGCCTGAACGACGCCTACCGGGCCGTGTTACGCGACGCGGAGCAGATCAGGGACTCCCGTGGCCGGCTCGGCTCCGACCAGCTCGAACAGCTCACCACGCTGCTCGCCGGGCCGTCGGTGGTGCTGAAGGCCGCGGCCAAGCCGGTCGAGCAGCGCTCGCTGCTGCCGCAGGCGGACGAGCGGCTGACCCTCGACCAGGCCGTCACCCGCATGGACGCCGCCTTCCGCGAGGTCACCTCGGCCCTCACCGACATCGACGCCCGCTGGAACGATCTGCTCCCCCGCCTCGACGCCGCCGACGCCGCCCTGCGCCGCGTCCGCGCGCTGGAGGCGGACCTCGGCGAGGCCGCGCCGGGGCTGGGCCAGGCGGACGCCGACCTCGTACGGCTGCGCGCCGACGTGGTCGAGGACCCGCTCGGCGCCTCCGTCGAGCCGGACCTCGACCGGGTCTCCCGGCTGCTGGCCGCCGCCGTCGCCGAGCTGGAGCTGGCCGTCACGGTCAAGCAGGAGTACGGCCGCCGCCGCGAGAACCTGGTGGCCGCGCTCGACCGGGTGCGGGCCGCCGAGAGCGAGGCCCGGCTGGCCCACGGCGCGGTCGTCGTCAAGATCGCGCTGCCGCCGCAGGCCCAGCCGCGCAGCCGCGTGGACGCCCTGGCCGACGCACTCGACGCGCTCGACGTCTCGGCCGACTCGTGGGTGCTGCGCGCCAAGCGGCTGTCCGGGCTGGAGAACGACGCCGACGCCGCGGCCCGGCAGGCCCAGACCACGGCCAGGGCGCTGTACGGCCTGGTCGGGCGGCGCGACGAGCTGCGCGGCCGGCTCGGCGCCTGCCAGGTGATGGCGGTGCGCAAGGGCCTCGCGGAGGACCAGGCCGCCGCCGAGCTGTTCGAACGGGCCCGCGCCCTGCTCTGGAGCGCCCCCTGCGACCTGACCGCGGCGGCCGCGGCCGTCGAGACCTACCAGCGTGCCATCCATGGAGGTGAGGCATGACCCGCTGCGTGCAGCCCGGCTGCACCGGGACCATCGAAGAGGGCTACTGCGACCTGTGCGGCCACGCGGCGACCGCCGCGCCCCCGGCGTCCGCGCCTTCCTCGGTCTCGCTCTCGCCGCCCACCCAGCCCTCCTCGCCCGTCACCAACCCGGTGAGCCGCATGACGGGGCCGGCCAGCAGCGGGCGGTCGCGGGCGGGGGTGCTGGCCACGCTGGCCGACCTGCCGTCGGTGCCGTACCGCGATCCGGCCACCGCCGTCATGGCCAACCCGGAGGTGCCGGAGGAGAAGCGCTACTGCGCCAACCCCGACTGCGGCAAGCCCGTCGGCCGATCCAGGAACGGACATCCCGGGCTGACCGACGGGTTCTGCCCGCACTGCCGCACGCCGTACTCGTTCGCCCCGAAACTGGGCAAGGACGACCTGGTGGCGGGCCAGTACCGGGTGCTGGGCTGCCTGGCGCACGGCGGGCTCGGCTGGATCTACCTGGCCTCCGACGAGAACCTCGACGGCCGCTGGGTGGTGCTCAAGGGCCTGCTCAACACCAACGACGCCGAGGCGCTGGCCGCGGCCGAGGCCGAGCGGCGCTTCCTCACCACGGTCGACCACCCCAACATCGTCAAGATCTTCAACTTCCAGCGCTCGGCCGGGCTCGGCTACATCGTCATGGAGTACGTCGGCGGCCAGTCGCTGCACGAGCTGCGCCGCCAGGGCCCGCTGCCGCTGCGCGAGGTCCTCATGTACGGCAGGGAGATCCTGCACGCCTTCGGCTACCTGCACGAGAACGGCATGGTCTACTGCGACCTCAAGCCGGCCAACGTGATCAGGGTCGGCCGCCAGCTCAAGCTCATCGACCTCGGCGCGGTCCAGCCCATCGGCTCGCCGCCCGGCACCTCGTGGGCCACGGCCGGCTACCACGCACCCGAGCTGGAGACCCACGCGGCGTCGGTGGCCTCCGACCTCTACACGGTGGCGCGTACCCTCGCCGTGCTGGCGATCCCCGGGTTCAGCCCGGTGCAGAACGGCAAGGGCGCGCCGCTGCCGCAGGACTGCGGGCACCCGTCGTTCACCCGGCTGCTGCGCCGGGCCACCGCCGACGACCCTGCCGACCGGTTCCAGAGCGCCTGGGAGATGGAGGAACAGCTCGTCGGGGTGCTGCGCGAGGTGTGCGCGCAGGAGGACGGGGTGCCGTACCCGCATCCCTCGACGCTGTTCGGGCCGGAGCGGGGGGCGGTGGGCACGGCGCTGGCCGAGGGCGGCGGGGCGGTGCTCGCGCCGCTCGACCCGGCGGCCGTCGCCGCCGAGCTGCCGGTGCCGCTGGTGGACCCGGCCGACCCGGCCGCCGGCGCGCTGGCCGGGCTGCTCGGCCTGGACGGCAAGGATCTCGTGGACCAGCTCGCCGCGATGCCGCGGACGCCCGAGACCAGGCTGATGCGGGCCAGGCTGCTCGCCGAGGAGGGCGCCGCCGAGGCCCCGGTGGTGCTCGACCAGCTCGCGGCCGAGCTGCCCGGCGACTGGCGGGTCACCTGGTACCGCGGCGTGCTGGCGATGGCGACCGGACGGCTCGACACGGCCGTGTCGATGTTCGACGCGTGCCTGTCGCTGCTGCCGGGCGAGCCGGCGCCCAAGCTGGCGCTGGCGTTCGCGCTGGAGTGCGCGGGCCGGCACGCCGCCCCCTGGTACGACACCGTCTGGCGCACCGACCACGGCTACGTGAGCGCCGCGTTCGGCCTGGCGCGTACGGGCCGGCTGAGCGTGCTGGACGAGGTGCCGGCCACGTCGAGCTACCGGGTGGCGGCGCAGGTGGCGCTGGCCGTGTCGGCGGCGCGCCGGCCGGACCCGGCCGCGATCGTCCCCGGCGAGCTGGTCACCGCGGCCGACCGGCTGACCCGCCTCACCGACCTCGACGGCCGCCGCCGCGACCTGCTCACCGCCGAGCTGCTGCACGGCGGCCTGGCCTGGCTGGCGTCCAACGCGCCGCCGCCCGGCCTGCGGCTGGCGGAGGCCGCGTTCACCAAGTCGGGGCTGCGCAGGCGGCTGGAGTCGATCTACCGGCGGCTGGCCGTGGCCGCCACCACCCGCCAGGAGCGGCACGCCCTCATCGACCAGGCCAACGCCGTACGTCCCCGGACGTGGCTGTGACGGCCCCGGAGGCCCGCCCGGCGGACGCCGGGTCGGGGGCGTGCCCGGTCTGCGGCACGCCGGTGTACGAGGGCTACGCCTACTGCGAGAAGTGCGGCCACACGCTGGGCTCGCCGACGTGCGCGTCCTGCGGGGCGGCCGCCGTGGACGCCGAGGGCTACTGCGAGCGGTGCGGGCTGCGCCAGCCGACCGGACGCGACCACGCCGAGATCGTCCTGGAGGGCGGCGCGGCGGCGGTCACGGACCGGGGCCTGCGGCGCAGCAGGAACGAGGACGCGGTCGCGCTGCTCGCCGCCGGGCGGTCCACCGTGGCCGTGGTCTGCGACGGCGTCGGCAGCTCCCCCAGGGCCGACGAGGCGTCCGCCGTGGCCGTCGAGGCGGCGAGCGCGGCGCTCATCAGGGGGCTGGCGCACGAGGAGGCGTTCGAGCTGGCGGGGCGGGCGGTCACCAAGCTCGCGACGTCCGTGGACGACGCGCCCGCCTGCACGTACGTCGCCGCCGTGGTCAGGGACGGCCGCATCAGCCTGGCCTGGGCGGGCGACACGCGGGCGTACTGGCTGCCGGCCGAACCCCCGGCCGGGCCGCCGAGCGGGCTCCCGGACGAGCTCCCGACCGTGCCGTCGACCGAGCTCCCGAGCGGGCCGCCGGAGGGGCCGCCGGACGGGCCCCCGGGCGGGGCCCTGCTGACCACCGACGACGCGATCGAGACCGGCGAGATCACCGCCTGGCTCGGCGCGGACGCCGACGACGTCCGGCCGCACGTGCGCGTGTTCGAGCCGCAGGGCCCCGGCCTGCTGCTGGTCTGCAGCGACGGCCTGTGGCGCTACCTGGACGGCCACCCGCTCCCCGCCCCCGGCGATCCCCAGGAGCTGGCCCGCGAGCTGCTGCGGCACGCCCTGGACTCCGGCGGCCAGGACAACATCACGATCGCCCTGATCCCCCTAGGAGAACTCCCGTGAGTGACCAGCCGACGTTCACGCTGACGATCGACCAGAACAAATATCTCCCCCTCGACGGCCGCGAGGTGCACGCCATCCTGACGGTCGGCGCCACGGGCGGGATCACCACGCAGGCGGCCGGGCCCGCGGAGGCCGCCGAGGTGATCATCGTGGACACCTCGGGCTCGATGAGCGGCAGCAAGATCCGCGAGGCGCGGCAGGCGGCCGTGACGGCCGTGCAGACGCTGCGCGACGGCGCGTACTTCGCGGTGATCGCCGGCACCGAGCGGGCCACGATGGTCTACCCGCGCGGCAACCCGCACCTGGTGAAGGCCACCCCCGCGACGCGGGCCGAGGCGCACCGGGCCATCGACAAGCTGCTCGCGCACGGCGGCACCGCGATCGGCGAGTGGCTGAAGCTGGCCGGTCACCTGCTGACCGCGCACCCGTCGGCGATCCGGCACGCGCTGCTGATGACCGACGGCCAGAACAACGAGCGCGCCGACGTCTTCGCGTCCGTGCTCGCCGCCTGGAGCGGCAAGTTCGTGGTGGACTGCCTCGGCGTCGGCGCCGACTGGGCGCCGGCCGAGCTGCGCAAGGTGGCCGAGGCGATGCTCGGCACGTTCGACTTCGTCCGCGACCAGGGCGACCTGCCGGAGTACTTCCGCCGGCTCACGCAGACCTCGATGAGCAAGACCGTGGCCGAGCTGTCGCTGCGGGTGTGGGTGCCGCAGACCGCGCGGCTGAAGTTCGTCAAGCAGGTCTCCCCCGTGCTGCTGGACCTCACCGGCAAGCGGACCGACGTCAACCCGCTCACCGGCGACTACCCGACCGGGTCGTGGGGCGCGGAGGAGCGCGAGTACCACGTGTGCGTCGAGGTGCCGCCCGGCCAGATCGGCCAGGAGATCAGGGCGGGCTGGGTCAAGCTCGTCCGGCCCGACACCGGGGACGTGCTCGCCAGCGGCAACGTGCTCGCCCAGTGGACCGACGACCTCGCCCAGTCCACCCGCATCAACGGCAAGGTCGCCCACTACACCGGCCAGGCCGAGCTGCACGACCTCATCCAGGACGGGCTGAGCGCCCGCGCGGCCGGCGACGTGGACACCGCGACCGCCCGGCTGGCCAAGGCCCGCGAGATCGCGGTCGAGTCCGGCCGCGAGGACACCGCCCGCCTGCTGGAGAAGGTGGTCGAGGTGGACCCGGCCACCGGCACCGCGCGGCTGCGCAGGAACGTGGACAAGGCCGACGAGATCGAGCTCGACACCGGATCGGTGCGCACCAGCCGGCTGCGCAAGGAAGGATCGTGATGGCGACCTGCCCGCAGGGGCACGCGTCGGGCGCCGACGACTACTGCGACGTGTGCGGCGCCCAGATGGCCGCCGCCCCCGCCGCCCAGCCCGCCGCGCCCTCCGGTGAGAGCGCGACCGCCGAGAGCTGCCCCATCTGCCAGACGCCGCGCGCCGGCCAGTTCTGCGAGGTGTGCGGCCACGACTACAGCGGGAACGGGGCGGCCGTCCCGCTCCCGGTCACCGGGGCCCGGTGGGAGGCGGTCACCGCCGCCGACCGCGCCTACTACGAGAAGGTGATCGCCGAGGGCGGGCCGGACGCCGACCGGGTGGCCTTCCCGCCGTACTGCCCCGAACGCTCCTTCGGGCTGCACGGCGAGCAGGTGCGCATCGGACGGCGCAGCCGGGCCAGGAACGTCGCCCCCGAGATCGACCTGACCGGCCCGCCCGAGGACCCGGGCGTGTCCCACCTGCACGCCGTGCTGCTGGCCCAGCCGGACGGCTCGTGGACGGTCGTGGACCCGGGCTCGTCGAACGGCACCCAGGTCAACGGCAGGCCGCTCACGGTGAACGTGCCGGTGAGGATCGGCCCCGGCGACCGCATCCACCTGGGCGCGTGGACCGTCATCACGATCAGGGAGGGCACCCCGTGACGATGACGCAGGCCCCTCCCCCGGCTCCACCCGTGATGGCGCCCGCGCCGCCGCCCCCGCCGAGGCGGCGCAACGTGCCCGGCCGCGTCCGTACGCTCACCGGCGTCACCGCCGCCGCGCTCGCGCTGCTGTTCACGGCGCTGGCGGTGGGCAGCTCCAGCGCCCGCGACGGCCTCCAGGTCATCGGCCGCGACGCCGGGCCGCAGGTCGTCGCCACCGCGGGTCTCTACCTGGCGCTCAGCGACATGGACGCGCAGGTCGCCAACGCCCTGCTGATGGGCAACGGGTACGCCGAACGCCGCGCCGACGCCCTCGCCCGCTACGAGAGCCGCCGCTCGGAGGCCAACCAGGCGCTGCTGAAGGCGTTCCAGCTGTCCGGCGACGACCCGGCCGAGCGGCGGACCGTGCAGTCGGTGCTGGACGGGCTCGGCCGCTACGAGCGGCTGGCCGGGCAGGCCCTGCTGCTCGACGAGCGCGCCGGGCACGCGCCGGGCACGCCGCCGGCGGAGGTCGTGGCGACCTACCGGCAGGCCACCGACCTCATGCGGATGGTGCTGCTGCCGCAGGCGTACAACCTGACGCTGGAGAACGGCACCATCGTGCGCCGCACCTACGACGACAAGCAGCTCATGCTGCCGCTGCTGCGGGCCGCGGTGGTGGTGGCCGGGCTGCTCGCGCTGGGCTGCCTGCTGGCGCTGCAGATCTTCCTGGCCCGGCGCTTCCGCCGGGTGTTCGGCCCCGCGCTGCTGGTGGCGACGGTCACGACCGCGCTGGCGCTGGTGTTCGGCTCGAACGTGCTGAGCCAGGACCAGGACGCGCTGCGCGAGGCCAAGAAGTCGTCGTTCGACTCGGTGCTGACGCTGGCGAGGACGCGGGCGATCAGCAACAGCATGCAGGGCGACCAGAGCCGCTATCTGCTGGACAAGGAGCGGGCCGACACCTACGAGCACACGTTCCTGGACAAGTCGCAGTCGCTCTTCTACGTCCCGGCGGGCAACCTGGAGACCTACCAGGCCAAGGTGACCAAGGGCGAGACGAAGGTGCTCGGCCTGCTCGGGCCCGAGCTGATCGGCCCGCGCGGCCGGGACGTCGCCACCGCCTTCGCCGGCTTCCAGGCCGCCGACGCCGACCTGCGCAAGCTGGCGCTGGCCGGGCGGGACAACGGCGCGGTGGCGGCCCGGCTCACGACGGCGACGCAGGCGTTCGACGCCTACGACCGCGCGGTGGTGGCGCTGGCCGGCCAGCACGAGGCCGACTTCGAGCGGGCCATCGGCCGCGGCGAGAACGCCCTCGACAACCTGTGGCGGCTGCTGCCCTTCGCGATCGGCGGGATCGGCCTGCTGCTGATCGCCGGGGTGTGGCCTCGACTCAAGGAGTACCGGTGAAGCGGGTGCTGGCGGTGACGGCGGCCCTGGTGGCCGCGCTGGCGGCCGGAGGCTGCGCGAGCGGCGAGGTCGAGTCGATCGTCGACAAGGACGACCTCGTCATCGCGGTGCGGCCGGACCTGCCGTCGGTCGGGTTCCGCAAGGCCGACGGGACGTTCGAGGGCTTCGACGTGGACGTGGCCCGCTACCTCGCCCGTAAGCTGGGCAAGGGCGTCACGTTCCTGCCGGCGCTGGCGGCCGACCGGGACAAGGTGCTGCTCGACGGGCGGGCCGACATGGTGGTGGCGACGTACACGATCGATCAGGACCGCAAGGCCAACGTGCTGTTCGCGGGGCCGTACCACATCTCCTACCAGGACATCCTGATGCGGCCCGACGAGACGTTCAAGAACGTGCGCGACCTCAAGGGGCGGCGGATCTGCCAGGTCAAGGGGTCGAACGCGGCCGAACGGGTCACCGAGGAGCGCAAGGTCGCGGCACAGCTCGTGCCGTTCGACGACTACGCGCAGTGCCTGGAGGCGCTGAAGAGCCGGCAGGTGGACGCCGTCACCACCAACGACGTCATCCTGGCGGGCCTCGCCATGCGGGACGGCTCGGGGCTGCGGCTGGCCAACGCCCAGTTCAACGAGCAGCGTACGGGCGTCGGGCTGCGCAAGGGCGACGTCCCCGGCTGTGAGGAGCTCAACCGGGCGATCATCGACATGTACCAGGACGGGACGGCGTCGAAGCTGCTGCACAAGTGGTTCGGCAAGTCGGGGCTGCACCTCGGCACGATCGCCGTGCCGCAGTTCGAGGGCTGCTCCTGACGTCGCGCGGGAAGCCGAGCGGGCCGGGGCGTCAAGCCCTGGCCCGCTCTCCCGCCCTCCGGTCGTCCGCTCAGTCGAGGTAGTCGCGCAGCATCTGCGCCCGCGTGGGGTGGCGGAGCTTGGCCAGGGTCTTCGACTCGATCTGCCTGATGCGCTCCCGCGTGACCCCGAACTCCCTGCCCACCTCCTCCAGCGTGCGCGGATGCCCGTCGGCCAGCCCGAAGCGGAGCTGGATGATGCGCTGCTCCCGGTCGGACAGCGTCGCCAGGATGTCGTCGAGCTGGTCCTGCAGCATGATGAAGGCCGCGGCCTCCATGGGCACGACGGCGTCGGCGTCCTCGATGAAGTCACCGAGGTCGGAGTCCTCCTCGCCGATCGGCGACTGCAGCGACACGGGCTCCTGGGCGATGCGCTGGATCTCCACGACCCGGTCGACCGGGAGGTCCATCTCCTTGGCGATCTCCTCGGGGATGGGCTCGCGGCCGAGGTCCTGGTGGAGCTGGCGCTGGACCCTGACGAGCTTGTTGATGGTCTCCACCATGTGGACCGGGATGCGGATCGTCCGCGCCTGGTCGGCGATGGCCCGGGTGATCGCCTGCCTGATCCACCAGGTCGCGTACGTGGAGAACTTGTAGCCCTTGGTGTAGTCGAACTTCTCGACGGCCCTGATGAGGCCGAGGTTGCCCTCCTGGATCAGGTCCAGGAACAGCATGCCGCGGCCGACGTACCGCTTGGCGATCGACACCACGAGCCTGAGGTTGGCCTCGATGAGGCGTTGTTTGGCCCGCGTGCCCTGCCAGACGAGCTCCCTGAACTCGGGGAAGGCCAGGCGCGAGACCCCACCGGCCAGCTTGTCCTCGGCGAACAGGCCGGCTTCGATCGACTTGGCGAGCTCCACCTCCTCCTCGGCGGTCAGCAGCGGCACCCGGCCGATCTCCCGCAGATAGATGCGGACCAGATCGCTGGTCGGCGCCCGCTTGCCTACGTCTTCCTCATCGGCGCGGGTGGACTCCTCGTCGCCCTGGGGCTCGAGGACCTCCACGCCGTTCTCGGCGAGCATGCGCACGACGCGCTCCAGCGCGTCGGACGGCAGCTCGGATCGGTCAAGCGCGGCGGCGACGTCATCGACGGTTACGCTCCCGCGCTCCCTTCCCTTCGCGACGAGGTCCGCCACCTGAAGATCTACCGATGGCGGTCCGCTTGGCAGCACCGATGCACCCACGGGAGACAGTCTGCAGTATTGGTTCCGTCAAATGGCAGACCCATTTTTGTCACCGAAGGTAAGACCTCCGTCCTTACCGAATTGAGATCGGAATTAGGTTTGGCCGGAGTTTGATCAGGAAAGTAAAGCCAATTACGCGATCAGCATTCTCGCGCCCGGCGGGCCCCTCCGGCCGGACGCGACTCTTTCGCTGCCCGGACCACGTTGTCCACCCGCTTTGTCGCATGCTGGACCGCGCCAGGTTCCCGGGCCAACCAGCCGGGTTTGCCGCTTGGAGTCGCGACCGAACCGTTACCTTCGCCCGGCGCGGACGATCAGCTTCCGGTGTCTGCTTCCGGGGTCGGCTTCCGGGGTCAGCTTCCTGCCGCGCGCTCGCGCAGCACCCGGCGCTGCTGCTCCAGCGCCACCAGCTCGCCGAACAGCTTGTTGTACTCCTGCTGCTCCTCCACCGGGTTGAGCCGCTGGATGCGCGACTTGACCTGGGCGATGGCCCGGTCGACCGCGATGGCCTCGATGGCCGCCAGCATCGCCCCCGCGTAGCGCTCCTCGGCGTGCGCGTCGGCCTGGATCGGCTCGACCGCGAACCGGGTCACCAGCGCCCGCGAGCCCTCCTCGTGCGCGTGCTCCAGCAGCAGGTCGACCCACTCCCTGCCGCCGTGACCGGCCGCCGCGAGGCCGCCCGCGGCGGCCACCACCCGGTGCAGGGCGACGTGGTCGGGCGCGGTGAACGCCTGCGGGTCGAGGGCGTCGAAACGCGGCCCCAGCAGCGCGGGACGCTGCACGGCCAGCTTGAGCAGCTCGGCCTCCACCCGGACGCCGGGATCGACCGGCGCCGCCTGCGGGGCGCGCTGCGGACGGCCCTGCTGCGCCCCGGCGACCGCCGCGATGCGCTGCATGACGAACCGCTCGTCCATGAAGCCGAGCCAGCGGTCGAGGTCGATCGCGTAGCGCTTGCGCAGCCCGGCGTCCTTGATGCCGGCCACGATGGGCGCGGCGGCGTCGAGAGCGGCGATCTTGCCTTCGTTGCTGCGCAGGTCGTAGCGGGAGATCGTGCTCCTGATCGCGAACTGGAACAGCGGCTCGCGGCTCGCGACGAGGTCGCGCACGGCCGCGTCGCCCTGCTTGACCCGCAGGTCGCACGGGTCGAGCCCGTCGGGCTGCACCGCGACGTAGGTCTGCGTGACGAACTTCTGCTCGTCGGCGAACGCGCGCAGCGCCGCCTTCTGCCCGGCCGCGTCGCCGTCGAAGGTGAAGATGACCTCGCCGCGGAACTCGGCCTGGTCGAGCAGGAACCGGCGCAGGATCTTGATGTGCTCCTCGCCGAACGACGTGCCGCAGGTGGCCACCGCCGTCGGCACCCCGGCCAGATGGCAGGCCATCACGTCGGTGTAGCCCTCGACGATCACCGCCTGGCTGCGCTTGGAGATCTCCCGTTTAGCGAGGTCGATCCCATAAAGCACCTGGCTCTTCTTGTAAAGCGGGGTGTCAGGCGTATTCAGGTATTTGGGCCCGTCGTCGGAATCGAGCAACTTCCGCGCCCCGAAACCGATCACGTCGCCCGTGGCGTCCCTGATCGGCCAGATCAGCCGGCCGCGGAAGCGGTCGATCGGGCCGCGCCGCCCCTCCTTGGCCAGCCCGCCCTTGACCAGCTCGTCCGTCGAGAAGCCGCGGCCCAGCAGGTGCCGGGTCAGCGCCTCCCACTCGTTGGGCGCGTAGCCCACCCCGAAGGTCTCGGCGTCGGCCCGCTCGAAGCCCCGCTCCGACAGGAACCGCCGCCCGGCCGCCGCCTCGGGGGCGAACAGCTTGCCCGCGTAGAACTCGGCCGCCGCCTTGTGCGCCTCGATCAGCCGGGCCCGCTCGCCGTGGTCGCGCTTGGGGACGTAGCCGCCCTGTTCGTACTGGAGGTGGATGCCGGCCCGCTGCGCCAGCCGCTCGACCGCCTCGCCGAACGACAGGTGCTCGATCTTCTCGACGAACGTGATGACGTCGCCGCCCTCGGAGCAGCCGAAGCAGAAGTACATGCCGCGCTCGGGCGTGACGTTGAACGACGGCGACTTCTCGTCGTGGAACGGGCACAACCCCTTGAGGTTGCCGCCTCCGGCGTTGCGCAACTGGATGTGCTCGCCGATGACCTCGGCGATGGGAGAGCGTTCGCGCACGAGCGCGATGTCGACGTCACGGATCCGGCCAGCCACGCCGGTGAGTCTATGCCGCCCCGCTGACGTTCCCCGCACCTGCCGCCAGAATGGGCTCATCCCTCGGGGGATCGCGGCAAAGCGGCTCGGCGGGGGTCCCCGGTCGGCTACAAAGGTAAAGTTCGTGGAAGCGGTGACACGGGTGGAGATCATGCGATCGGGGCATCTCGGACGATGGGCGGCCGTCGCGGGCGCCGTGCTGCTGACGGGCGCCTGCTCGCAGGCGACCGGGCTGGCGGGCGTGAGCGCCAAGTCGCCCACCACGGCCCCGTCCTCGGGCACGCCGGCGGCCACCGCGACCGTCCCCGGCCCCACGCCGTCGGCGCAGCACCAGGCCGCCGCCGAGCAGCCGCCGCAGGGCGACGACCCGGTCAGGGTGCCGCCTCCCAAGCTGTCGAAGTACGCCTACACCTTCCCCGTCAAGGGCTGCAAGACGAGCTACCAGCGCAAGCTGCTGGTGCTGCCCAAGACGACGATCTGGGCCAAGCAGGGCTGCGAGTTCGTGGCGCCGGTGGACGGCGTCGTGGACGAGGTCAACGTCCAGAACGGATGGACGCCGGCCAGGGACGAGGGCTGGACGCGGGAGGGCAGGTTCGTCACGGTCATCGGCGACGACGGCGTGCGCTACCTCGGCGGCCACCTCGACTCGGTGGACGCCGGCGTCAAGCCGGGCCTGCGGGTGAAGGCCGGCCAGGTGCTGGGGAAGGTGGGCCGCTCGGGCAACGCCCGCGACACCGGCGCCAACCTCTACTTCGCGATCTCGTGGAAGACCGGCCCCGCCTACTGGTGGGTGCGCCGGGGCATGGTCGAGCCGTGGGACTACCTCGACGCCTGGGCCAAGGGCAACCGCACCCTGTCGCCGCGCGAGGAGACGCTGAAGCTGCGCGCCAAGCTGGGCGAGACGCCGGCCTGCACGGTCCAGTGCGCCGGGCGGGCGCAGCCGCCGACGCCCAGCAAGACGCCCCGGCCCACCCCGCGCAAGACCGCCGAGAAGAAGGACGAGATCCCCGACAAGGAGACGCTCAACCCGACGACAATTCCTTAGGGTCGACGACCGTTCCGGAGCGGATGAGCTCCTGGATGCCGTCCGCGACGTCCCAGACGTTGACGTTCATGCCGGCGACCACCCGGCCGTCGCGCAGCCAGTACGCGACGAACTCCAGGCCGTCCACGTCGCCCCGCCAGACGACCTCGTCGTAGCCGTCGATGTGGCCGGAGAACTCCATGCCGAGGTCGTACTGGTCGGTGTAGAAGTACGGGATCAGGTCGTGCACGACCTCCTGGCCGAGCATGGAGCGGGCGGCCGCGGGGCCGCCGTGCAGGGCGTTGGCCCAGTGCTCGACGCGCAGGTGGCGGCCGTACAGCGGGTGGAAGGACTCGGCGACGTCGCCGGCGGCGTACACGTGGGGGTGCGAGGTGCGCAGGGCGGCGTCGGTGCGGACGCCCTGGCCGACCTCCAGGCCCGCCTCGCGGGCCAGCTCGACCTCGGGCGCGGCGCCGATGCCCACGACGACGAGGTCGGCGGTGAGCCGCTCGCCCGAGCTGAGCCGCACGCCGGTCGCGGTGACCTCGGCGGCGGAGATGCCGAAGCGCAGGTCGACGCCGTTGCGGGCGTGCAGGCGGGCGAACACGCCGCCCACCTCGGGGCCGAGCACCCGGTGGAGCGCGGTGGGCTCGGGCTCGACGACGGTGACCTCGCAGCCGGCCGCACGGGCCGCCGCGGCCGTCTCCAGGCCGATCCAGGAGGCGCCGATGACGACGACGCGCTCGGCCCGCGCCAGGCCCTCCCTGATGGCCTCGCTGTCGGCCAGGGTGCGGAGGTAGGCGGCCGGGCCGGGCAGGCGGCGCGGGGTGGCCCCGGTGGCGATCAGGAGCTTGTCGTACGGCTGGCGCGAGCCGTTGCCGAGCCGGACCACATGGTGCTCGGGCTCGATGCGGGTGACCCGCATGCCGAGACGGAGATCCACGGCGTTGTCGGCGTACCACTCGGGGGCGTGGACGAAGACGGCCTCGCGCTCGCTCCTGCCCAGGAGATGGTCCTTGGACAGGGGCGGCCGCTCGTAGGGCCGTTCGCTCTCCGCGGCGAACAGCACGATCTCACCGTCGAAGCCCTCTTCGCGCAACGTCTGCGCGGCCTTGGCCCCGGCAAGCCCGCCGCCGACGATCACATATGTGGCCATGGGCGCAGTATCCGCCCCGGGCGGGATTCGGGGAAGCGGATCGGGTCACCGGGTGAGCCGCCGGTGCCAGGCGACCGCCGAGGTGTCGGTGAGCGAGGCGATCTGGTCGATGACGACCCGGACGCGGGCGGCGTCGTCGGCCGCCTCCAGGAACGCCGGCCGGAAGGCGGGCTCCAGCGTGCCAGGCGCGCCGAGCGTGATCAGGGAGGCGAGCTCGGTGATGAGGTCGCGCTGGCGGGCCTGGTTGGCGTTGTGGTCCTCGGTGGTCATGACGTAGTGGGCGGTGACGCCCTTGAGCAGCGCGCACTCCAGCCGGGTGGCGTGCGGGACGACCAGGTCGGACCGGTGGCGGGCGCTGCGCATCTCCTTGGTGGCGGCCTGGGCGGAGCGGCAGAAGCGGCCGATGAGACCGCTCGTGAGCGCCTTCAGCCCGGCCAGCTCGGGCAGGGTGCCGGTGAAGCGGCGCGGCCAGAGCGGGTCGGCGACGAGCTTGCCGAAGACCTCCTCCAGCTCGTTGAGGTCGGCGCCGGGGGTGTACCAGGTGCGGGTGGTCTCGCAGACGAGCCTCCGCTCGGCGGGCGAGTGCAGGGCCTCGGGGACGACGTGGCCCGAGTGCAGGGCGTCCTCCAGGTCGTGCACCGAGTACGCCACGTCGTCGGCCCAGTCCATGATCTGCGCCTCGAAGCTGACCCGGCCCTCGGGGGCGCCCTCCCTGATCCACTTGAAGACCGGCAGGTCGTCGTCGTACACGCCGAACTTGGCGCCCTTGTCGCAGGTCCACGGGTACTTGACGGAGGCGTCGAGCGCGGCCCTGGTGAGGTTGAGCCCGGCGCTGCGGCCGTCCTCGGTGAGGACCTTGGCCTCCAGCCGGGTGAGCAGGCGCAGGCTCTGGGCGTTGCCCTCGAAGCCGCCGCAGGTGGCGGCCAGCCGGTTGAGCGCCACCTCGCCGTTGTGCCCGAACGGCGGATGGCCGAGGTCGTGGGCCAGGCAGGCGGTCTCCACCAGGTCGGGGTCGACGCCGAGGGTGGCGCCCATCTCGCGGCCGACCTGGGCGCACTCCAGCGAGTGCGTCAGCCGGGTGCGGGGGATGTGCTGGCCGCCGCCGAGCGCCTCGCCGGGGCCGACCACCTGGGTCTTGGCGGCGAGCCTGCGCAGGGCGGCGCTGTGCAGGACGCGGGCGCGGTCGCGTTCGAACGCGGAGCGTTCAGGATTGCCGGGAGGTTCCGGAACCCAACGCTCCTGGTCGTGCTCATCGTAGTGCGGCATTGGTTCGACGATTTTATCCAGTTTCATGTCTCCGCTAGTGTCAAGCCTCGCGAGAACCCCTTCCCCGGGAGTCCTTCCCCATGACCACAGCGTTCCGAGCGGTGCTGGCCTTCACGTTGCTCGCCGGCTTCTACCTCCTGGTCGGCCTCGTCCTGGCGGCCGCGGTGTTCTTCGACGTCCTGCTCATCGTCGACTTCGGCGCGGGCACCCTCAAACTGGCGGTGGTGCTCACCCTGGCCGCGGGCGCGCTCGTACGGGCCCTGGTCATGGTGAGCCGCCGCAAGGACGGCGAGCAGCCGGGCGTGGCCGTGGGCCGCGAGCACGAGCCGGTGCTCTGGCAGCTGGTCGAGGACCTCGCCCGGCGGGTCCGCACCGCCCCGCCGGACGAGATCAGGCTGGTCGCCGAGGTCAACGCGGCGGTGTCGGAGGACACCCGCTGGCTGGGGCTGCGGGCGACGCGGCGGCGCATGTTCATCGGGCTGCCGCTGCTCCAGCAGCTCACCGTGGACGAGATGCGCGCGGTGCTCGGGCACGAGCTCGGCCACTACAGCGGCGCCCACACGCGGCTCGGCGCGCCGGTCTACCGGGGCCGGGTCGCGCTCATCGCGACCGTGCAGGGGCTGGGCGGCCACCCGTTCATCCAGAAGCTGTTCACCTGGTACGCCAAGCTCTACCTGCGGATCTCCCAGGCCGTCTCGCGCCGGCAGGAGCTGGAGGCCGACCGGCTCGCGGTGGCGATCGGCGGCCGGCAGGCCATGGCGGGGGCGCTGACCAAGGTGCACGCGACGGCACTGGGCTGGGACATCTACGTCAACGGCTACCTGTCGCTGGCCGGCGCGGGCGGCGGGCGGCCGACCGCCGTGTTCGGCGGTTTCCAGCGGATGATGGGCGACCCGGAGCGGCAGGCCCAGATCGCGAAGCTGGGGGCCGAGCCGGAGGAGGTCTCGCCGTACGACTCGCACCCCGGCCTGGCCGAGCGGCTGGCCGCCATCGAGCGCCTGCCCGAGCCCGAGCACGTCCCCGACCCGCGCCCGGCCCTGGCCCTGCTCATGGACGCCAACGTGGCCGCGCAGGCGGTCGAGAACTCCATGTGGACACCCGAGGCGCTGTCCGCGCTCCGCCCGGTGGGGTGGGAGGAGCTGGTGGCCCAGGGCATGTACGCGGGCCGCAACGCCGAGGCGCTGCACGACCTCGCGGTGGCCGGGCAGCGGGTGATGGGGTCGCCGCAGCCGTACCTGGACGCGGCCTTCGAGGCCATCGCGCGGGGCCGGCAGGCCGAGCTGGAGGCGCGGCTGCTGGAGCTGGGCTGGAACCCGTCGGAGACGCTGCTGGCCGGGGTGCTGGGGCAGGCGCTGGAGGCGGTGCTGATCCAGCTCGGCCAGGCCCGGTGGACGCTGTCGTGGTCGGGGCCCGCCCGGCTGCTCTACGACGACGGCGAGGAGGTGGCGCTGTCGGAGTACGCGGCCCAGGTCGCGGCGAACCCGGAGGCGGTGGCGGGGCTGCGGCGGTGGCTCGGCGACCACGGCATGCGGCATGACTACGTCCCGGTCGAGCAGCCCCCAGCCGCTCCTCAGCCGCCCGCCGTCCAGCAGTCGCCCGCCGCGCCGCAACCGCCCGCTCTCACCCCACAGGGCTGACCGGCCTGGTGGAGGGGACCGTGCGGCCCCCTCCGCCGCCCGCTCAGCGGGTGTCGGAGTCGGTCTCGCTCAGCGCCGCCCGGCCCGCCTCCAGCCGCGCCACCGGGATGCGGAACGGCGAGCAGGAGACGTAGTCCAGCCCTGCCTTGTGGCAGAAGTGCACCGAGTCGGGGTCGCCGCCGTGCTCGCCGCAGATGCCGAGGTGCAGGTCGGGACGGGTGGCCCGGCCCTCCTGGACGGCGAGCTCGACCAGCCGCCCGACGCCCTCCCTGTCCAGGGTCTCGAACGGCGACACGCCGAAGATGCCGAGCTCCAGGTAGCGGGAGAAGAACGCGGCCTCGACGTCGTCCCGGGAGAAGCCCCAGGTCATCTGGGTGAGGTCGTTGGTGCCGAAGGAGAAGAACTCGGCCGCCTCGGCGATCTGGCCGGCGGTCAGCGCCGCCCTCGGGGTCTCGATCATGGTGCCGACGAGCGCCTCGACGCCGACCTCCGCGAGGATCCTGACCGCCTCCTCGCGTACGGACTCCAGCTCCTGCACGGTCGCCACCAGCGGGATCATGATCTCCGGGCGCGCGCCGGGCACCTCCTTGGCGGCCTGGGCGATGGCCCGCACCTGCATCGCGAACAGCCCCGGGATCACCAGCCCGAGCCGGACGCCGCGCAGGCCCAGCATCGGGTTCTGCTCGTCCAGGCGCTTGACGGCGGCGAGCAGCGCGCGGTCCTTGTCGGTGGGGTTCTCCGAGGTCGCGATCTTGACCGACAGCTCGGTGATGTCGGGCAGGAACTCGTGCAGCGGCGGGTCGATCAGGCGGATCGTGACCGGCGCGCCCTCCATCGCCTGGAAGATGCCCACGAAGTCGGACTTCTGCAGCGGCTCCAGGGCGTCCAGCGCCGCCTGGCGCTGCTCGTCGGTCGAGGCCAGCACCAGGTCCTCCACGAGCTGCCGGCGCTCCCCGAGGAACATGTGCTCGGTGCGGCACAGGCCGATGCCCTGCGCGCCGAAGCGGCGGGCACGGGCGGCGTCCTCGGGGGTGTCGGCGTTGGCCCGCACGCCGAGCCGGCGGCTCGCGTCGGCGTGGCGCATGATCCGGTCCACCGCCTTGACCAGCTCGTCGGCGGGCTCGGCGCCCTCGAAGTACTCGACCACGGCCGAGGCCACGACCGGCACCTCGCCGAGGAACACCTCGCCGGTGGTGCCGTCGATGGAGATCACGTCACCCTCGGCGACGACGATGCCGCCGGGCGCGGTGAACCTGCGCTCGGCCGTCGAGACCTCCAGCTCCTCGGCGCCGCACACGCACGTCTTGCCCATGCCGCGCGCGACCACGGCGGCGTGGGAGGTCTTGCCGCCGCGGCTGGTGAGGATGCCCCTGGCGGCGATCATGCCGGCCAGGTCGTCGGGGTTGGTCTCGCGGCGTACGAGGATGACGTCCTCGCCCTGCCCGGCCAGCTCGACGGCCCGCTCCGAGGAGAAGACGGCCTTGCCGACGGCCGCGCCCGGGGAGGCGTTCATGCCCTTGGCGATCCGCTTCTTCTCGGCGCCGTGGTCGAAGCGGGGGAACATGAGCTTGGCGAGCTGGTCGCCGGTCACGCGGGTGACCGCCTCGTCGAGGGTGATGAGGCCCTGGTCGACGAGCTGGGTGGCGATGCAGAACGCGGCCGCGGCCGTGCGCTTGCCGACCCGGGTCTGCAACATCCACAGCTTGCCGCGCTCGATGGTGAACTCGATGTCGCAGAGGTCCTTGTAGTGCGTCTCCAGGACCTCCATGATGCGGACGAGCTCGTCGTAGGAGGTCTTGTCGAGGCGTTCGAGCTCTTCGAGGGGGATCGTGTTGCGGATGCCCGCGACGACGTCCTCGCCCTGGGCGTTCTGAAGGTAGTCGCCGTAGATGCCCTGGCGGCCGGTGCCGGGGTCGCGGGTGAAGGCGACGCCGGTGCCGGAGTCGTCGCCGTAGTTGCCGAAGACCATCGCCATGACGTTGACGGCGGTGCCGAGGTCGGCGGGGATGCGCTCCTGGCGGCGGTAGAGGATGGCGCGCGGGGCGTTCCAGGAGTCGAAGACGGCGTTGATGGCGAGGCCCATCTGCTCGCGGGGGTCGGTGGGGAAGTCCTTGCCGGTCTGCTCGCGGACGATGCCCTTGTACGTCTCCACGAGCCGCTGCAGCTCGCCCGCGTCGAGGTCGGTGTCCTGGCGGCGGCCCTTGACGGCGTCGAGCGCGTCCTCGAACAGGTCGCCGTCGATGCCGAGGACGGTCTTGCCGAACATCTGGATGAGGCGGCGGTAGGAGTCCCAGGCGAAGCGCTCGTTGCCGCCGGCCTGCTTGGCGAGGCCGTGCACGGACTCGTCGTTGAGCCCGATGTTGAGCACGGTCTCCATCATCCCCGGCATGGAGAACTTGGCGCCGGAGCGCACGCTGACGAGGAGGGGGTCGTCGGCCTGGCCGAGCTTCCTGCCCATGCGCTCTTCGAGCGCCTTGAGGTGCTCGGCGACCTCCCGGTCGAGACCGTCGTGGACGGCGCCCTCCGCCAGGTAGTGGCGGCACGCCTCCGTGGTGATCGTGAATCCGGGGGGAACGGGCAGCCCGAGATTGGTCATCTCAGCCAGGTTCGCGCCTTTACCGCCGAGAAGATCCTTGAGATTCCTGTTGCCCTCGGTGAAGTCGTAAACGTACTTGGCCACCACAGCTCCAATCCAACACGCGTCTGATCCGGACTCTACCGGCGAAATTGATGATGAAACTGCACTCCTTCCTCAAGTCACTGTTTATGCAGGTAAACGGCTTATGAGAGGTCTAATCCAATTATAAGGCTGGTTTGCCGAAAATTGGTTTATACCAATTGGTATAAACCAATTCTTGTGCCGGAAAGAGGGGGGCGGACGCAGAATCGGATCACCCCGTGGGAGCGACGGTGTTCGTGCCGGGTCTTCTTCACCGGCGCTTTCGCGGGGCGCGCGAGAGACGGGCCGGGTGCTCGGCGTCACGCTGTCCGCGGGCGCGGGCGATCCCCTGGCCTACGTCAGGCAGCGGGAAAGGGCAGGAACTACTGCTGCCGGTGCCGCTGACCTGGACGTGCCTGCCGGCGTCTGGTTCGGGGCGCCTTCCCTGACATGGGATGTTCAGGCTTTTCGCCACGCCCTGCCGGCGGCGGCACCACACGCACCGGTCCTCGCCTGACGACAGAGGCATAGTGCCCGAAGAAGCACGGCGCGCCTCGCGCTGCTCACCGGACCGTGAGAGCACGACGCGTACACGCCGCGCGAGGCCGCCCGGCAGGGCCGCTGGGAACATGGGCGAGCGGGGCCGCTGGGCCGGGCCGCGCGCAAGGTCCCCAGGCGAAGGCGCCGCACAACGCCGCCAGGCGGACGCGCCAGGCGAAGACGCTGCACATGCCGCCCTTCGCCTGGTGGCAGAGGCATGCCAAGTACTTTGCAGTAGCGCAGAGTGCGTCACGCTGCTCGCCGGGACAGCGTGGGAGCACGGCGCGTACTCGCTGCGCGGGGTCGCCGGGCGGGTGCGCCGCGAAGGCCCGCGCGGGCGCTGCGCGGGGCCCAGCGCGGGCAGGCGCACCGCAGGGGGCCGCCAGCAGCGGCCCTCCGTCTCCGACGACCGGCGGGTGGCAGCACAGGCAGGCACGGGCGGGCTCGGCACGGACGGACACGGCACAGGCAGGCACGGCACAGGCAGGCGCACCGCGGGCCCATGCGGGGGCGCAGTGCGAGGGCGCAGTGCGAGGGCGCAGTGCGAGGGCGCAGTGCGAGGGCGCAGTGCGAGGGCGCAGCCCGGGGCCGCCCTTCTGGTGCTGCGGGTGCTGGACGGCGCACTGGGGTCCGTCGGGGAGGGCATGCTCCCGATCGGCCTGTCTGGCCAGCCGACGGCGGCTGCCCGCCCGCAACGCTGCCGGCCGGGTCGGGGACGGCTGTGTCCGGACGGTACGAGGCGCGGCCGTGTCCGGACGGGCGTGTCGGGACGGCCGTGTCGGCGGACGGCGCGCGGCGCGCGCCTGGCCGTTTCAGCGGTCGGCACGCGGCTGCAGGGCTGCAGTGGACGCCGGCTCACTGCGCTGCGGCCCGCCGCAACGCCGGACGTGTCGGCGAAGGGCTGTCAGATAGTTATGGTGCCGCCGGTGGCGGGGCGGCGGCTGCCGGGCTGTAGCGGCTGCCGGCTCACTGCGCTGCGGCCCGCGGCAACGCCGGACGTGTCGGCGAAGGGCTGTCAGGTGGTTATCGTGCCGCCGGTGGCGGGCTTCCTCCTCGCCCGGGCGCAATGTCGCGGGCGAGGAGGAAACGGAGGCGGGGTCAGTCGTTGAGGTGCTGGCGCAGGTAGGACTCGACGCTGTCGATCGCGATGCGCTCCTGCGTCATACTGTCGCGCTCGCGGATCGTCACCGCGTGGTCCTCGAGGGTGTCGAAGTCGACGGTGATGCAGAACGGCGTGCCGATCTCGTCCTGGCGGCGGTAGCGGCGGCCGATCGCGCCGGCGTCGTCGAACTCGACGTTCCACCGGCGGCGGAGCTGCGCGGCCAGGTCGCGGGCCTTCGGCGACAGGTCGGCGTTGCGCGAGAGCGGCAGCACCGCGGCCTTGACCGGCGCGAGCCGGTGGTCGAGCCGCATGACCGTGCGCTTCTCCAGCTGGCCCTTGGCGTTGGGAGCCTCGTCCTCGCTGTAGGCGTCGAGCAGGAACGTCAGCGTGGCCCGGTCGACGCCCGCCGCCGGCTCGATGACGAAGGGGACGTAGCGCTCCCCGGTGTCCTGCTCGAAGAAGCTGAGGTCGACGCCCGACGCCTTGGAGTGGGCGGTCAGGTCGAAGTCGGTGCGGTTGGCGATGCCCTCCAGCTCACCCCACTCCGAGCCGGTGAAGTTGAAGCGGTATTCGATGTCGACGGTGCGCTTGGAGTAGTGGGACAGCTTGTCCTTGGGGTGCTCGTACAGGCGCAGGTTGTCCTTGTTGATGCCCAGGTCGGAGTACCAGCGGTAGCGCTCGTCGATCCAGTACTGGTGCCACTCCTCGTCGGTGCCCGGCTTGACGAAGAACTCCATCTCCATCTGCTCGAACTCGCGGGTGCGGAAGATGAAGTTGCCCGGCGTGATCTCGTTGCGGAACGACTTGCCGATCTGGCCGATGCCGAACGGGATCTTCCTGCGCGCGGACTGCTGCACGTTGAGGTAGTTGATGAAGATGCCCTGGGCCGTCTCGGGCCGCAGCCAGGCGAGGCCGGACTCGTCCTCGACCGGGCCGAGGAAGGTCTTGAGCAGGCCGCTGAACTGGCGGGGCTCGGTGAAGGTGCCCTTGTTGCCGCAGTTGGGGCAGGTGATGCCGGCCAGGCCGCCCTCGGGCTCGGCGCCGTGCTTCTCCTCGTACGCCTCGACCAGGTGGTCGGCGCGGAAGCGCTTGTGGCAGGACATGCACTCGGTGAGCGGGTCGGTGAAGGTCTCGACGTGGCCGCTGGCCCGCCACACCTCGGGGGCCAGGACGACCGAGGAGTCGAGGCCCACGACGTCCTCTCGGGCCTGGACCATCGACAGCCACCACTGCCGCTTGACGTTGTTCTTCAGCTCGACACCCAGCGGACCGTAGTCCCACGACGCGCGAAGTCCGCCGTAGATCTCGCTCGACGGGTAGACGAGCCCGCGGCGCTTGGCGAGGCTGACGATGGTGTCCATGACGTCGGTGCGTCGTGCCATTTTGGTTGGTTCTCTTTCCGGCTGGAGGTCGGCGAGTGTGAAAGTGTGAGCTCCCAGCTTAGGGGACGGGCGGAGGTCCCGGGCGCGAGTGGCTCTACGTCCCGTCCTGCGTGTGGACGTCCTCGTACGCGCTGGGTTCGTTGACCATGAGGATCATCAGCGGATACATCACCATGCGGGCGGCGGACAGCGCGCGGCGGTAGAACCCGGCGCCCTCCCACTCCGAGACCAGGGCCCACAGGTTGGGCTCGTCGACCGAGCGGGCCACCCGCCCGCGCAGGAAGCCCGGCTGGCCGGCGAACGTGTCGAGGATGGTCTGCCCTTGCTTGGCGAAGTCTTGGGACTGGGACTCTGGGACGGTGTATCGGATCACGGCGAGCACCTGAACAGCCTAGAGGCGCATCGGCCACTCCCGTAGGCTCTGGGCGTGGCCTCTCACGACAAGCGCCCGCTCCCGCAGGGCGAGCGGTTCTTCACCGAAGGCGCGAGCGGGCTGCGCAAGGCCGTGGAGCGGCGGAGCGCGGTGCCGATGGCGTACCTCTTCACGCAGGTGCCCCGCTGGGTGCCGCCCGTGGTGCTGGTGGTGCTGCTGCTGACCGCGCTCGCGGTGGCGAACCCGCTCGGCGGGGTGGCGGCGCTGGCGGTGCTCGCGTTCATCGGCTGGCTGGCGTTCCTGTCCTGGCCGTCGCTGGGGTCGGGCGCGAAGGTGCTGCGGGTCGCCATGGTGCTGTTCGTGGCGGCGGTGGCGGCGACCCGCTTCGGCCTGATCCCCGGTTAGGCCGGGGGCAGCAGTGTGTAGTGCGGGAAGTTGCCCGGCAGGCGTTCGCCGTCCGGGCCCTCGGTCACGGCCTTGACCAGCAGCTCGCCGCCGACGAACGCGCCGCGCCAGGACGCGCCGAGCCCGCCGAACAGCTCCTCGCGGTCGCCGCGCGAGCGCGGCCGGTTGTGCCCGACCTTGAAGGCCCGCACCTCGGGGGCGAGGCGGCGGAAGGTCTCCTCCTCGTCGCAGGAGAGGGTGGCGACGAGCGCGCCGTTGCTGGCGTTCATGGCGGCCAGCAGCTCGGCCTCGGTGTCCACCAGGACGATCGTGTCGACCGGGCCGAACGGCTCGGCGTGGTGGAGCGGCGAGGAGCGGGGCGGGTCGAGCAGCGCGGTCGGGGCGAGATAGGCGGAGGTGTCCTGGCCCGGCAGGAAGTGCCCGGAGGCGGGCGAGGCCCGGTGCAGCGGCACGGCGCCGCGCGCCACCGCCTCGTCCACCTGGTCGGCGAGCTCCTTCGCCTTGGAGGCGTTGATGAGCGGGCCGAAGTCCAGCTCGGGCAGCGGGTCGTCCGGGCGGGCGACGGCGAGGGGGTGGCCGAAGCGCAGCGCGTCCACCGCCCCGAGGTAGGCCCGCAGGAAGTCGTGGAACAGCGCGCGCTGCACGACGAAGCGCGGGTAGGCGGTGCAGCGCTGCTTGCCGTAGTCGAAGGAGGCGCGGATCTGGCGGGTGAGGGTGTCCCAGTCGCCGTAGCGCCAGACGCCCCAGCAGTTGAGCCCCTCCTGCTCCAGCACGTGCCGCCGGCCGAGGTCGGCCAGTGAGGTGGCGACCTTCGCGCCGGCGTCCCTGCCGCCGACGAACGACACGCAGCCGAGTGCCCGTCCGCCGGCCAGCACCGGCGACAGCTCCGCCCCTCCCCCGCTGACGAGGGTGAACGGCAGCCCCTCGCGGACGGCGAGCGCGCAGGCCAGGGTGAGGCAGCTCAGCCCGCCGTCGGTGGGGGTCTTGGCGATGACCGCGTTGCCGGCCAGCGCCTGCACGAGCATGGCGTGCATGAGCACGCTCATCGGGTAGTTCCAGCTCGCGATGTTGCTGACCGGGCCGGGCAGCGGGGTGCGGCCGGCGGTCATCCGGTCGATCTCGTCGACGTACCAGCGCACGCCGTCCAGGCAGCGGTCCACGTCGGCGCGGGCGGTCCGCCACGGCTTGCCGATCTCCCAGACCAGCAGCAGGGCCAGCAGGTCGCGGTGGGCGGCCATGGACTCGACGGCGGCGGTGACCATGGCCTTGCGCGCGGCGAGCGGGACGTGCCGCCAGCGCCGGTGCTCCTCGACCGCCCCGGCGACGGCCCGGCCCGCGCCGGCCCGGTCGAGGCGCGGCGGGCCGGCGATGGCGGTGCCGTCGAGGGGCGAGAAGCCGGGCACGGGGCGGCCGTCGCGGTGCCAGATGCCGCCCCAGTGGTTGAGCACCCGGTCGTCGTGGAAGGCTTCGGGGGCCGCCGTCCGGCAGCGGTCGTACGCGTCGTGCCAGGCCGTGCCCGGTTTGAGCCGCATGTCAGATCCTTCCTCAGTCGGACCAGTCGGCGGAGATGAGCTCGGGCAGCGGCTCGTACTCCTTGATCGCGTCGAGCGCCGGCCCCATGGCGGCGTTGGCCTCGCGCTCGACCATCACCTCCACCAGGACCGGCAGCCGCTCGCGGGCGGACGCGGCGCTCGCCCAGGCCAGCGCGTCACGGAGGTCGCCGGGCAGCTCGACCCGGCGCGCCGGGCAGCCGAACGCCTCCATGGCCTTGACGTGGTCGATGCCGCCCTCGCCGTAGTGCAGGTCCACGGCGTAGTTCATCCCGTACGGGAGCTCGGCCTGCCGGATGAGCCCCAGGTACTCGTTGTTGATCATGATGATGACGAACGGGATCCGGTGCTGCGCGGCCACCGCGACCTCCTCCATGAGGAACTGGAAGGAGTAGTCGCCGACGACGGCCACCACCTGCCGCTCCGGATGCGCGCACTTGACGCCCATCGCGGCCGGCACCTCCCACCCCAGCGGCCCGGCCTGCCCGCACACCAGGTAGTGGCGCGGCAGGTACGTCGCCTGGAACTGCCCGGACCAGATCTGGTAGAGCCCGATCGCGGTGACGAACGTGGTGTCCCTGCCGAAGAAGTCGTTGATCTCGCGGAACACCCGGGGCGGCTTGATCGGCACGTCGTCGAAGTCGTCGCGCCGGTTCAGCGTGCGGCGCAGGCCGGCCACCTTGCGCGCCCACGTGCCCGGCGCGCGGGGCCCGCCGCGGGCGCGGGCCTCGTCGAGGAGCGCGGCGAGCGCCGGCCGGGCGTGCCCGACGATCCCGAGGTCGGGCTCGAAGACCCGGCCGAGCTGGGTCGGCTCGATGTCCACGTGGATGAAGGAGCGGCCGCGCCGGTAGACGTCCAGGTCGCCGGTGTGCCGGTCGCCGAAGCGGGCCCCGACCGCGAGCACGAGGTCGCTCTCCAGGAACGCGGCGTTCCCCCACCGGGTCTGCGTCTGGATGCCGGCCATCCCGGCGAACAACGGGTGGTCCTCGGGGAAGGCCCCCTTGCCCATGAGCGTCACCTGCACCGGCACCTGGAGGTACTCGGCCAGCGCCCGCAGCTCCTCCGCCGCCTCGCCGATGATGACGCCGCCGCCCGCGAGGATGATCGGCCGCCGGGCGCCCTCCAGCAGGTCCACCGCCCTGCGCACCGGCTTCGGCAGCGGGCGCGGCACCTCGACCGGCAGCGGGGCGTCGAGGTCGCGGTCGTAGCGGCAGGTGCCGCGCTGCACGTCGAGCGGCAGGTCGATGAGCACGGGCCCCGGCCGCCCGGAGCGGGCGATCCTGAACGCCTCGCGGAACACCCACGGCGCCTGGGCGGGCTCCTTGAGCTGCACCGCCCATTTGGTGACCGGCCGGGCGATCTCCACGATGTCGACCGCCTGGAACGCCTCCTGGTGCAGCTTGGCGCTCTCGGCCTGGCCGGTGACGCAGATGATGGGGATCGAGTCGGCGAGCGCGGTGTAGAGGCCGGTGATCATGTTGGTGCCGGCCGGGCCGGAGGTGCCGACGCAGACGCCGACGTTGCCGGTGACTCTGGCCCAGCCGTCGGCCGCGTGCGTGCCGCCCTCCTCGTGGCGGACCGTCACGTGCCGGATCGAGCTGCCCCGCAGCGCGGCGTAGAACGGCAGGATGGCCGCCCCGGGGATGCCGAAGACGGTGTCCACCCCCTCCGACTCCAGCACCGCGACCACGGCCTCCATGCACGGGATGCGCTTCACGTGTTCAGCCTTTCGACGACCTTGAGCAGGGCGGAGTGGTCGAGCGAGCCGTGTCCCTGCGCTCGGGCCGCGGCCACGAGCTGGGCGACCTGGCCGGTGAGCGGCAGCGCGACGCCGGCCTCGCGGGCGGCGGCGACGGCGATGCCCATGTCCTTGTGGTGCAGGTCGATGCGGAAGCCCGGGGTGAACTCGCGCCTGATCATGGTGTGCCGCTTGAGCTCCAGGATCCGGGAGCCGGCCAGGCCGCCCGCCAGCACGTCCAGCCCGGCGACGGGGTCCACGCCGCTGGCCTCCAGCAGCACGATCGCCTCGGCCACCAGGCCGTAGATGCCGCCGACGACGAGCTGGTTGGCCGCCTTCACGGTCTGCCCGGCCCCGGCGGGGCCCACGTGCACGATCGTGGTGCCGAGCGCCCCGAGGATCGGCCGGGCCGCCTCGTACGCCTCCCGCTCCCCGCCCACCATGATCGACAGGGTGGCGTCGACCGCGCCGCGCTCGCCGCCGCTCACCGGGGCGTCCAGGGCCCGGACGCCGGCGGCGGCGGCCTCGCGGGCCACTGTGCGGGAGGTCTCCGGCCTGATCGTGCTCATGTCGAGGTAGAGCAGGCCGGGACGGCCGTGCCTGACGACGAGCGGCGCGACCTCCTCGACCTGCGGCGAGTCGGGCAGCATGGTGATCACGACGTCCGCGCCCTCGACCGCGTCCGGCACGCCGGCGGCGGCCTCGCCGCCGAGCGCGGCCAGCCGTTCGACGGGCGCGGCGCTCACGTCGTGGCCGCGTACGGTGTGCCCCGCCTTGACGAGGTTGGCGGCCATCGGGCCGCCCATGATCCCCAGACCGATGAAGCCGATGTTCACGCGTGCCTCCAGTCGAACGCGCCCGGCCCCTCGTGCCGGTACTCCAGGCCGACGTGCCCCTCGTAGCCCGCCGCCGCCAGCCGCGCGAGGATCTCCGGGTACGGCATCCCCCCGCTGCCCGGCCGCCCCCTGCCGGGGTCGTCGGCGATCTGCACGTGGCCGAAGCGGGCGGCGTGGCGGTCGATGAGCGCGAGCACGTCCTCGCCCATCCGGTGCAGGTGGTAGAGGTCGGCCAGGAACGCGACGTTCTCCCTGTCCACCTCGTCGATCAGCGCGAACGCCGCCTCCGACGACGTGATCGGATAGTGCGGGTTGTCGTACGCGTTGAGCGCCTCGACGACCACGGTCGCGCCGACGCCGGCCGCCGCGTCCGCCGCCCGGCGCAGGTTGGCCACGGCCAGCTCCCTGTCGGTGCCGGGGCCGTTGCCGTACAGGGCGTTCAGCACCGGGCAGCCCAGCTCCCCGGCCAGCCGGACGGCGGGCCCGATGCCGGCGAGGAACCGCTGCGCGCCGTCGGGGCGGGCCAGCAGGCCGCGCTCGCCCGCCGCCATGTCGCCGGCGTCGAAGTTCAGCCCGGTGAGGCGGACCCCGGCCGCCTCGATCGCCCGGCGCAGGGCGGCCGTCTCCGCGGCCGTCGGCTCCGGCCCGTCGAACGGCCACCACAGCTCGACGGCGTCGAACCCGTGCTTGGCCGCCGCGGCGGGCCGCTCCAGCAGCGGCAGCTCGGTGAGCAGGATGGACAGGTTGACGGCGAACCTCACCGGGCACCCGCCAGGACCGAGCGCAGCAGGCGGGCGGTCTCGGACGGGGTCTCGCCGACGCGGACGCCGGCGGCCTCCAGCGCCTCCTTCTTGGCACGGGCGGTGCCGGACGAGCCGGAGACGATGGCCCCGGCGTGGCCCATCGTCCTGCCCTCGGGGGCGGTGAAGCCGGCCACGTACGCCACCACCGGCTTCGTGACGTGCCCGGCGATGTGGGCGGCGGCCCGCTCCTCGGCGTCGCCGCCGATCTCGCCGATCATCACGATCGCGTCGGTGCCCGGGTCGTCCTGGAACGCCCGCAGGCAGTCGATGTGCGTGGTGCCGACGACCGGGTCGCCGCCGATGCCGACGCAGGTGGAGAAGCCGAGGTCGCGCAGCTCGTACATGAGCTGGTAGGTGAGGGTGCCGGACTTGGAGACCAGGCCGATGCGGCCCGCGGTGGTGATGTCGGCGGGGATGATGCCGGCCGACGACTGCCCGGGGCTGATCAGTCCGGGGCAGTTGGGGCCGATGATCCGGGTACGTCCCCGCGCGAGCGCCCGGAAGCGCACGGTGTCGTGCACCGGCACGCCCTCGGTGATCACCACGCACAGCGGCACCCCGGCGGCCACGGACTCCTCGACGGCCCCGCCGGTGAAGCGCGGTGGCACGAACACCACCGACACGTCCGCGCCGGTCTCCTCCACCGCCTCGCCCACCGAGCCGAACACCGGCACCGTGCGCTCGCCGAAGTCCACCGACCGGCCGCCCTTGCCCGGGGTCACCCCGGCCACGACGTCGGTGCCGGCGGCCAGCATGCGGGCCGTGTGCCGGGTGCCCTCCGCGCCGGTCATGCCCTGCACGAGCACCCGGCTGTCCTTGGTGAGGAAGATCGCCATCTTTCACGCCCCTGCCGCGAGTCTGGCCGCCGTGGCTGCGGCGGCGTCCATGGTGGAGACCTGGCGGACGGCCGGGTGCCTGGCCTCGTCGAGGATGCGCCGGCCCAGCTCGGCGTTGTTGCCGTCGAGCCGTACGACGATGGGCCGGCCGTGGCCCCGCTCGCCCAGGAGTTGCAGTGCGGTGACGATGCCGTTGGCCACGGCGTCGCAGGCGGTGATGCCGCCGAAGACGTTGACCAGCACCGAGCGCACGTCAGGGTCGGCCAGGATGATCTCCAGCCCGTCGGCCATCACCTGCGCGGAGGCGCCGCCGCCGATGTCCAGGAAGTTCGCCGGGGCCGCGCCGGCGCCGGCCACCACGTCCAGGGTGCTCATCACCAGGCCCGCGCCGTTGCCGATCACGCCGACGGTGCCGTCCAGCTTCACGTAGTTGAGCCCCTTGGCGCGGGCGCGGTCCTCCAGGCCGCCGGTCGGCTCCTCGGCCTCGCGCCGGTGCCGGAAGGCGGCGTTGTCGTCCAGGGTGACCTTGCCGTCGAGCGCCACGACGCGCTGGTCGGTGGTGCAGATGAGCGGGTTGACCTCGACCAGCAGCGCGTCCTCGGCCACCAGCACCCGCCACAGCCGTTCCAGCACGTCGGCGGCCTGCTCGGGCAGGCCCGCCTTGGCCGCGAGCAGCCGGGCGGCCTCGGCGTCCACGCCCTCGACCGGGTCCACGGGGAGCCGGACGATCGCGCCGGGGTCGCGCGCCGCCAGCTCCTCGATCTCCACGCCGCCCTGGCCGGACACCATCGCCAGGAAACCGCCCTCGGCGCGGTCCACCAGGAAGGCCGCGTAGTACTCCTCGAACGGCACGGTCGCGGCCTCCACCAGGACGCGGCGCGCGCGGTGCCCCTTGATGTCCATCCCGAGTACGCGGGCGGCCTCGTCCTCGGCCGCGACCGGCCCCGCCGCCGGCCTGATGCCGCCCGCCTTGCCTCGTCCACCGGTCTTGACCTGGGCCTTGATGACGACGGGCGCGTTCAGGTCGGCCGCGATCGCGCGGGCCTCGGCCGGGGTCTCCGCGACCGCGCCACGCGGGACCGGGATGCCGTGCCGCCTGAAGAGCTCCTTCGCCTGGTACTCGTACAGGTCCATGCGAGCCTCCTTTGTGTACGGTATACCGTAT
>NZ_BAAJOU010000002.1:0-171681 GCF_057536035.1 Nonomuraea sp. B208 | reverse complement strand
ACCCTGCTGCAGGGCCTGACCGTCGCCGCCGTGGTGCTGCTCGCCCAGGGCGCGCAGGTGGGCTCGGTCGGCACGGCGGTGCTCGCGCTGACCGCGCTGGTGTCGTTCGAGCCGGTGCTGCCGCTCGCGGCGGCGGGCGAGCGGATGGCGGGCATCACGGCGGCGCTGCGCCGGCTGCGCGAGGTGCGCGCCGCGGCCCCGGCCGTCGCCGACCCGGCCGCCCCCGCGCCGCGGCCGGAGTCCCCCCTGACCGTCGAGGTCGAGGACCTGGGTCGTCCGCCACTCCCCCGCCCCCGAGGAGACCCGGCCCGCGCTGGACGGCGTGTCGCTGCGGCTCACGCCCGGCAGGCGGGTCGCGATCGTCGGGCCGAGCGGCGCGGGCAAGAGCACCCTGCTGGCGG
This sequence comes from Nonomuraea sp. B208, assembly GCF_057536035.1. NCBI lineage: Bacteria > Bacillati > Actinomycetota > Actinomycetes > Streptosporangiales > Streptosporangiaceae > Nonomuraea > Nonomuraea sp. B208. The sequence continues at coordinate 171,280 of NZ_BAAJOU010000002.1, read as the reverse complement.
CGCTGATGCGGCTGGTGGAGCCGGAGTCCGGGCGCATCACGGTCAACGGCGCGGACGTCCGCGACCTGGCCGGCGACGACGTGCGGGAGCTCATGACCGGGCTCACCCAGGACCCGTACATCTTCCGTACGACGTTGCGCGACAACCTGCGCCTGGCCGGCCCCGACGCCGGCGACGAGCGGCTGCGCCGGGCCGTGGACGACGCCCGGCTCGGCGACTGGGTGGAGCGCACCGGCTGGGACGCCGAGCTGGGCGAGGACGGCAGGACCGTCTCGGGCGGCCAGCTCCAGCGTCTGGCCCTGGCGCGGGCCCTGCTGTACGACCCGCCGGTGCTCCTGCTGGACGAGCCCGCCGAGGCCCTGGACGAGGAGACCGCCGACCGGCTGATGGCCGACCTGCTCGACGTCACCAGGGACCGTACGACGTTGCTGGTCACCCACCGGCTCAAGGGCCTGGAGTCGGTGGACGAGGTCGTGGTGCTGGAGGAGGGCCGGGTCACCCAGCGCGGCCGGCACGACGAGCTGGTGGCCGTCCCCGGCTACTACCGCGACCTGTGGGAGTCCGAGGTCCTCACCCGGAGATAGCCGGCCCCGAGCGGCCGGACGTTGTGTTGGCGGCGCAATCAGGTTTATGATTCAAACCAGTTTGGCCGACCGAGGAGTTTACGTGCTTGATGACGACGAGCGGCCGCCCACACCCGAGGAGACGCTGCGCGTCATCGAGGCTCAGCAGGCCGCCGCGGCCCGGCACATCTACATCGACCCGCTGCTGCTCTACCTGCCCTGGGGGGTCGCCTGGCTGGTCGGGTTCACCGCCCTGTTCCTGCACCTCGGGCTCGACGGCCGGCCCTACGCGCCGATCAGCCAGGGCGCGGCGGTGTCCCTGCTGACCGCCGCCCAGCTCGTGGCCGGCGCGGTGGCCGCCTACGGCATCACCCGCGCCAACCGGCAGGTCCGCGGCACGACGAGGGACCGGGGCTCGATGTACGGCTGGGCGTGGTTCGCCGGGATCGCGCTGACGGCCGTGCTCGACGTCCGGCTCTCGCCCCTGCTGCCGCCGGCGGAGAGCCAGCTGCTCTGGGGCGGCTCGATGCTGACGATCGTGGCGGTGCTCTACATGGTGGGCGGCGCCGTGTGGTCCAGCCGCCAGATGTTCTCCGTCGGCCTCTGGACCGCTGCCGTCAACCTGCTGGGCGTCCTGCTCGGCGCCGGCTGGCACGCGCTGCTGACGGCGGTGCTGCTCGGCGGCGGGTTCATCGTGGCGGGCCTGTGGTGGAGGCGCCGCTCATGACGGCGGACCAGCCGCCGCCCGAGCTCGACCCGGTCATCCACGCGCAGGCGAGGCTGCGGGTGGTCGCCGCGCTCAACGTGCTCGGCGACGGGGACGAGATGACCTTCGGCTCGCTCAAGGACCTGCTCGGCATGACGGCCGGCAACCTCTCGGTCCACCTGACGAAGCTGGAGGAGGCGGAGTACGTCCGCATCACCAAGACCCACAGAGGCCGCACCCCGGTCACGTACGTCGCGCTGACGAGGCGCGGGCGACTGGCCTTCGAGGACTACACCAGGGCCATCCGCGCCCTGATCGACCCCGCTGGAGGAACCCCATGACAGTCCTCGCCAGGGCCGTCGAGGTCGGCCGCCGCTACGGCGACGTGCCGGCGCTCGACCGCGTCTCGCTGGACATCCGGGCCGGTGAGCTGGTCGGCCTGCTCGGCCCGAACGGCGCCGGCAAGTCCACCCTGATCAACCTGTTCGTCGGCCTGCGCCGCCCCTCCTCGGGCACGGTCGAGCTGCTCGGCGGCTCGCCGCTGGACCCGGCGCGGCGGCGGGCCATCGGCGTGACCCCGCAGGAGACCGGCCTGCCCGAGTCGTTGAGGGTGGGCGAGATCATCGACTTCGTCTCCGCGCACTTCCCCGACCCGGTGGAGCGGGGCGAGCTGCTGGCCAGGTTCGGCCTGGACGACCTGGCGCGGCGGCAGGTCGGCGGCCTGTCGGGCGGGCAGCGGCGGCGGCTGGCCGTGGCGCTCGCCTTCGCCGGCCGCCCGCGCCTGGTCTTCCTGGACGAGCCCACCACCGGCCTCGACATCGAGGCCAGGCGGACGCTGTGGGACGGCATCAGGGCCTTCCAGCAGGAGGGCGGCACGGTGCTGGTGACCAGCCACTACCTGGAGGAGATCGAGGCCCTGGCCGAGCGGGTCGTGGTCATCGGCCACGGACGGGTGCTGGCCGATGACACGGTGGCCGCCGTACGCGACTTCGTGGGCGTCCGCAAGGTGTCGCTCACCGCTCCGGACCTGCCCGAGCTGCCCGGCGTCCTCGGCTCCGAGCGGCGCGACGGCCGGATCGAGCTGCTCACCGCCGACCCCGACCGGCTGGTGGTCGAGCTGGTGCGCAGCGGGGCCGCGTTCTCGGGGCTGGAGATCCGGCCCACCACCCTGGAGGAGGCCTTCCTGGCCCTCACCGCCACGTCCGGCCAGAAGGAGAGCACCCATGTCTAACCTGGTGGTCGCGCACACGCGCTATCTCCTGCTGGAGCAGATCAGGGTCCCGATCGGGCTGCTGGCCAGCTCGTTGTTCCCGGCCGTGTCGATGGTGGCGTTCGTGGTGCCGTTCGCCGGCCAGGACCCGGTGGCGGCGACCACCGCGACCGGCTCACTGATGTTCTTCGGCGCCATGTCGGCGGCGCTGATCGGGCTCGCCATCTCGGTGTCGCAGGACCGCGAGCTGCCGTGGAACCCCTACCTGCGCACCCTGCCCGCCGGGCCGTTCCCCCGCTTCGCCGGGCGGATGCTCTCGACGCTCGCCGTGATGCTGGTGTCGGTGGTCCCCGTGATCGTGGTGGCCGCGCTGTTCACCGAGGCGACGATCACGCCGGCGCGGCTGCTGCTCGGGCTGGGCGCGCTGGTCGCGGGGAGCGTGCCGTTCATGCTGATGGGGCTGCTCGTCGGGCTGCTGCTGTCGTCGAAGGCCGCGATGGCGGTGGCGCAGGTGCTGTTCTTCCCGATGGCGATCGTGGGCGGGCTGCTGCTGCCGCCGCAGATCCTGCCGGCGTTCGTCCAGGTCGTCTCGCCGTACGTGCCGACCAGGGGCGCGGCCGAGCTGATCTGGTGGGCGGTCGCCGGGACCACTCCCGGCACCGTGCCGCTGGTGATGCTGGCGGTCTGGACGGTCGCCATGGCGGTGGCCGCCGCGTGGGCGTACCGGCGGGACGAGGGCCGGCGTTTCTCCTGAATTGGGGGGGTGTGCCGCCGAGTCCGCAGCGATCTCGACGGCACACCCGTCCAAGAGGGGGTCCTTGTTATTTCTTCTCGACGAGGGTCACGGTGGCGTCGTGGGCCTGCCCGTCCCTCATATATGTGATCTTGACCGCTTGACCGGGTTTGAAACCTCTGACCTGTCCAACAACCGTATCGCCCCCGTCAACCGCCTTGTCGTTGATTTTGGTGATGAGGTCGCCCTGCCGCAGACCTGCCTTCTCCGCCGGGCTTCCGGCGGTGATCTCCCTGATCAGGGCGCCGGGAACGTCGCCTGTCGCGTCCGTCACACTCACGCCGAGGAAGGCGTGGGTGACCTTGCCGGAGCTGATGAGCTGGTCGGCCACCTGCTTGGCGGTGTTGACCGGGATGGCGAAGCCGACGCCGCCGCCGGCCGCCTCGGAGGCGATCGCGGTGTTGATGCCGATCAGCTCACCGGCCGCGTTGACCAGCGCGCCGCCCGAGTTGCCCGGGTTGATCGAGGCGTCGGTCTGGATGGCGCCGCCGATCGTGGTCGGCTCCTCGCTCTGGCCCTGCTGCTGCTCCTGGCCCCAGCCGGGCGGCAGCTGCTGGCGCTGCTCGCCGCCGACCGTCAGGGTGCGGTCCAGGGCGCTGACGATGCCTCGGGTGACGGAGCCGTCGAGGCCGAGCGGGCTGCCGATGGCGAGCACGTCGTCGCCGACCTTGAGCTGGTCGCTGTCGCCGAGCGCGGCCTTGGTCAGCCCGGAGGCGCCCTCGGCGCGGATGACGGCGAGGTCGGTGGCCGGGTCGGTGCCGACCACACTGGCCTTGGCCGTCTTGCCGTCGCTGAACTTGACCGTCATCTGCCCGCCGCCCTGGCCGGCGCCGACGACGACGTGGTTGTTGGTCAGGATGAGGCCGTCCTCCGACAGCACCACGCCGGAGCCCTCACCGCTCTGCCCCTGGATCATCACCACGCTGGGCTGCACCTTGGCCGCCACCTCGGCGACGGTCAGATCGCTGGAGGCGGTCTTGAAGACGGGGCTCGGCGCGCTGGGGTTGGAGGTGGTGGTGACGGAGACGGGGTCGGGCTGGAACGCGTTGACGACGGCACCGCCGACGATCCCGCCGCCGATGGCGGCTGCCGCCAGCGCGAGCCCGGCGACGGCCTTGCCGCCGTAGAAGGGCTTCTTCGGGGGCGCGGGGGGCGGCGGGGGCGGCTGCTCCATGATGATCGTGTCCCGCCGGGGAAAGCCCCCGGCGGCCGGCGGGGTGGCGCCGAACTGGCTCCAGCCGGTGCCCTGCTCGCGAGGCTCGTTCGCGTCCATCTGTCATCTCCTCGAGGGTTCTCTGACTCAAGGGTGCCAAGGCGCGCGTAAGACCTGGTTAAGCCTCTGATCAGAACTCCATGAGAAGGCTCATCCGCTTCTCATTCTGGCCGCTCAAACGGGTCAGCGAACCGCGTGCAGCCGACGGATATCCGTCCGTCCGGCTTGCATGCGGGTGATGGCCCGCATAATCGGCTTCCCGCCGCATAAGCGAAGTGCGGGCCATCCCCTCCACCGAGGAGGCACAGCCATGCCCGAGCCCAGCAACGTCTTCCCCATCACCACCGCCCGCCGCGCCCCAGCTGGGCGTCGGAAGCCTGCCGTCCCGGCCGGCACCCCGCTCACCGCCCTCATCCCCTCGTGGGAGCTCGCCCTCCGCGCCGCGAACAAGAGCCCGAACACGATCACGATGTACCTGCGCGTCGCCCAGCGCTTCGTCGAGTTCCTGGCGACCGAGGGCGGCCCGGACGACGCCGAGACGGTCGGCCGGGCGCATGTGCAGGCGTTCCTCGTGCACGAGAGCGAGGCCAGGGGCCTGCCGACGGCGCGGGCCGCGCACGCCTACCTCGGCGTGTTTTTCTCGTGGATCATCGAGGACGGGGAGCGGGCCAGCGTGTCGCCGGTGCACAAGGCGGACCGGCCCCAGGAACACAAGAAGGTCCGCGAGTACGTCACCCTGGAGCAGTTCGCGGGTCTCCTGGGGGTGTGCAAGGGCGGCGACTTCGCCTCTCGCCGTGACACCGCCATCATCCGCACGCTGTTCGACAACGGGATGCGCGTGTCCGGCCTGACAGGTCTTCGCCTTGACGATGTAGATCTGCACGGCAAGCGCCTGCGGATCGTGCTCAAGGGCGGGGCCGAGCACTGGGCGCCGATCGGCGACAAGACGGTCCAGGCGATCGACCGGTATCTGCGGGTCCGGGCCAGGCACAAGGCCGCGGGCCTGCCGTGGCTGTGGCTGGCCGTCAAGCACTCGCAGCGTCTGGGGGTGACGGGCGTGCAGGGCATGTTGAAGTCACGCGGCGAGCAGGCTGGGGTCGAGGGGTTGCACCCGCACCGCTTCCGTGGCTCGTCCGCGCACCAGCTGCTGGCGGCCGGCATGAGCCCGGACGACGTGAAGCGCGTCCTCGGCTGGAGGTCGGACACGATGCTCCGGCACTACACGGAGGAGCTCGGTGATGAGCGGGCGAGGACGGCGCATGCGCGGCATTCGCCGTCGGACAGGGTGTGAGCATGGATCGGGCCCAGAGCCTCCACCGATGGCTCCGGGCCCGCCTCCCCCGAGGTGCTCATTGAGACGCGCGTATCGTCACCTACGCGCGGCCTGGGGTGCTATTTGTCTCGATCGTTTCGGCCGTGCCGGTATCCGATGCGGTACTCGATGCCTTCGCGGCGGAGGAGCCAGGCGACGGTGACCACAATGGTGATGACGGCGAGCAGCCGCTGGCCCGGCTCGAAGTCGAGGTGTGGGCGTCCGAGTACGGCGACCACGTATACGACGTTCAAGGTCCACAACGCCAGTGTTGTGGCGGGCAGCAGCATGTGACGCATTTCGGTTGGGCCCCCTTGTGCTGTTCGGGACGTGCTGGAGCGGTGCAAAACCCCCATTTGGGTTGGTGCGAGTTGTTGCACGGACCAGCGAAACACAAGGAGCGTTCGGGTTCCACCCTTTCCTCTAAGTATTCTCGAAATTACTCAAAGTGTGATTTTGACGCTACGTTATGTCACGCTTACGATTCCGTTATGCCGGATTCGTCCACTTCAAATCGGACTAGCCGCGCAAAACGTGCATTAGCCTCTTCAGCCTCACGCGCAGCATCCTCTGCGATTCGCTCAAGTCGCCGGCGCTCCGTTTCCCGGAAATCCTCCAGTAGCGCGCGCCGCCGCGGCGACAATCGGGAGAGCAACTTTTCGGTCTCCGCATCGCCCTTGACTTCGGGGGTTACCACAGGTTGAGGCTCTGTGATGGCGTCATGGAGCGCGCGCTCGACCGGACTGTTGCCAGTCACCACGAGGCCCGCGACGGCGAGAAGCTCCTCCCGAGGGATGCCGAAGGCATCTGCAATAGCGTTCACAGTTTCGGGGAGGGGCAGGCGTTTCGCCCGTTGCCATCGGTAGATGGTAGCTCGATCAACTCCGGACCGTTCTTGCAGGTCAAGAGCACTCCACCCTCGCTTGTTGCGCTCCGATTCCACGCGTTCGTAGAGGCGGCGCACGGGGGGAAGTCCGCTGCTGTCGCTCATGTTGCAAGTTGTAGCACAGACGCACACCGGAAGCTCGTTTCGCACGACAATCTGCCTCACCAGGCAGCAAATTGTGGCGTCATGGGGCAGGTTGTTGCGTCTTTGCGATGTGTGTTGTAGCGTCTTGTTGCACGAAAGAACAAGGTGCAACAACCGGAAGAGCCGATGACCTACATCACCATGAACGAGACGTGCAAGCGCCTCGACCGGTCGCGCTGGACCGTCCACCGCCTCATCAAGGCCGGCACCCTCAAAGCCAAGAAGCGCGGTCCCGCGCGCAACGCCGAGGTGCTCGTGGACGCCCGCTCCGTGGACCGCTACCTCGACGGGCGCCCCGTCGAGCCCACTAGCACTTCCTCGGCGACCGCCTGATGGCCGCCGACCGGTCCGCCCGGCACCAGATCGCCGCGGACATCTCCTGGGCGCGCACCCCGAACCGGGCCGAGCGCACCGCCTCCGGCTTCAAGTCCTCGCCCCTGAGCTTGGACTACTGGATCGCCAAGATCCGCGCCGAGGGCAAGGTGCGCGAGGAGGACGTCGAGGCCGCCGCCCGCTCCGCCTACCGCGCCAGCCAGCGCCAGCGATCGCTCAAGGCCGCCGCCACCCGGCGCGCGAACGCCGAGCAGCGCCGCCAGCCCAACCCGCTGCGCCGCACCGCATAACCCCCGTAGACGCGGCGGGGCCCGGCCATGCGACGGCCGGGCCCCGGCAACCCGCACCCCCACCAACCAGAAGGGACCGGGTCTCATGACCATCATCCCAGACCGGACCAGCCTCTCCCCCACCAGCGTGGCGGGACTCGACGTCATCCAGGCCCACGTCGACGGCCTCAACGCCATCGCCGCCTTCCTCAAGGCCCACGTCGACCTCCTGCCCAGCCACGGGGTCAGCGTCGGCGGCACGCTCACCGCCGCCTACATCTGGTACGGCAACGAGGACACCGCGCGCGCGTCGATCGAGGCGTGGGCCGCCGCCGCGGTCACGGCGGGCATCCCGGTCGAGCCCTACGCCAGCCACAAGTACGCGGGCATCAACCTCCACTTCGGCCCGACCACCGTGCAGGTCTACACCCGCGGGCACGTACTGGGCGAGCGGGTGCAGGTCGTCACGGAGGAGTGGCGGCCGACCATCACCATCCCCGCGCCCGCGGCTGGTTCGTGATGGTGGCCGTCGACCTCACCGCCCGCATGATCGTATCCGCGCCCGAGTGGAACGACGGCCAGCCCGTCCGCATCGCCGCCGTGCACCCGGTGCACGGCGGCCGGGTCGCCGTCCGCTACCAGGACGCCCACCTCCAGCGCGCCGCCCGCGCCGACATCGTCCCGATCGGGATGGAGCTGACGCTCATCTCCGGCGGCTGCATCCCCACCAGAACCTCCCCCATTCCGAAGGACATCGCATGATCGGATACGCGCACATCGAGGCGTTGCGCGAGCAGGTGGCCCGCGCCGAGCGCGAGCTGGCCGGCTGGCGGAACCTGCTCACCTACGCGGAGCAGGCGGACGGCTCCGAGCGGATGCCGAACCCGGCCATGCAGGCCGGGCAGCCGTGGCCGCTCCACGCCCCGGAGCCGTGGCAGCCTCCCGTCGTGCCCGTCGCCGGCCGGGACCCGTACCCGGTCACCTCGGTGCTGCCGCCGATCAACGGCAGCGAGCTGCCGGGCCGACAGGAGGCGGCGCTCGGTGCGATCGCGTCCGAGCACGACGCCTACGCCCAGACGCCGAAGGGGCAGGACGAGCAGCGCAAGTGGGAGGCGTCGTGACCGGGCCGGAGCACTACCGCAAGGCCGAGAAGTTCCTCTCCTACGTCGAGGACCTCCCGCATGGTGACGCAAGGGGAACGGAGTCCCTGGTGCAGGCCCAGGTGCACGCGACGCTCGCCCTGGCCGCCGCCACCGCCATGCTCGGCCCCGTCGCCGCCTCCGGCTACGACGACGCCGACCTCGACGACTGGCGCAACACCACCAGCGTGCAGACCGACGGCAGCGGAAGCGAGGCGTCGTGATGCTGCTGCTCATGCTGATCGCCAGCGCGGTTGCGGCGGCGTTCCTCGGGGTCGCCGCCGCCCGCCGCCACTGGGCCCTCCACACCATCATCGCCGCCACGTGCACGTTCGTGCTGGTCACAGTCGCCGTGTATGTGGCGACCGGCGGCCTCATCGCCGACCTGCCTGCCTGGTTCACGCTGCTCGGGTTCGCCGTCGACGTCCTGCTGCTCGCGACCGCCTTCGACATCAACCGGGCCTCCAAGCATGACGGGGCGGCCCGGTGATGGTGAACAAGCCCAAGGCGCTCGGGACCGCGGCTGAAACCGCCGTCGTCCGCGCCCTCCGCACCCTCGGCTGGCCGCACGCCGAACGCCGCGCGCTCGCCGGCGCGGCCGACCTGGGCGACATCACCGGCACGCCCGGCGTCGCCTGGGAGGTGAAGGGCGGCCAGCAGACCCGCTCCCCGTCCGACGAGCAGGTCGTCGCCTGGATGGCGGAGACGGAGGTGGAGCGCATCCACTCCGGCGCCGATGTCGGCGTGCTCGTGCTGCGACGCCACGGCATCGGCGAGAGCAGGGCGCACCGCTGGTGGGCGTACCTGCCCGCCATCTGGGTTACTCGCCCCATGGTCGGCGACGTACGGCTCTCGGCCGGCCCACTCGACCATCTGCCGGTGCGGCTCCTGCTCGGCGACGCGTGCCTGCTGCTGCGCACTGCCGGATACGGCCAGCCGCTCCCGGAGACCACGCCGTGACCGCGCCGCTGCACCGGCAACTCGCCGCGCTGCGCCGTGCCGCAGGCCTCACCCAGAAGCAGGCGGCCGACCGGCTCGGCGTGACCGTGTACGCGGTCAGCGGGTGGGAGGTCGGCCGGCACAGTCCCCGCCTCCCCCACGCCATCGCCTACGCCCACCTCGTCGGCCGCCAGCTCGTCGTCACCGGCCGTGACGGGGCGCCGGTCGGCCCGCTCCCGGAAGTGCTGCCCCGGCTCGACGAGGTGCGTCGGGAGCGGATCCACCGCACCTACCTGGCGCAGCGGATGAACGTGCAAGTGAGCGCGATCGGCTGGTTCGAGCGGCGCGCCCGTCACGGCCAGACCCGGCTGTCCAGCCTCCTGGCCTACCTGACGGCGTTCGGGCACGGCCTCGACCTGGCCCCGCTGCCCGCCGAGCACGTCGAGCCTGCGGGGAGGGTGGCATGACCGTAGCGCTCGCCTACCTGCCCAAGTGGAAGGGCGTCGGCCCCTGCGTCGACGAGCCCACCCTCATGTACCCCAGCAACGACCACGACCTGCGCCGCGCCCGCTCCGTCTGCCGGGCCTGCCCCGTCAAGCCCGAATGCACGACGTGGGTCACGGGGCTGCCGTACTCCGCCGACCCGGGCGGTGTCGTCGCCGGCCTGACGCTCGCCGAGCGCGCCCGCATCGCCGGGCTGATCCCGGCCGCCAAGGTGTGCCCCGGATGCGAGGAGGAGCTGCCGTACACGGCGTTCGCGCTCATCTCGCGCGGCCGTCCCCGTCTCAAGGCGTACTGCAGGGCGTGTGAAGGCCGTGCACAGGGCGCGCTGCGGGCGGAGCCGGAGGAGGTTGACGCTCTTCCTGGTGAGGCGCACAAGGTCTGTCCCCGCTGCAAGATCACGCGCGGCGTCAGCCGCTACTACCCCAACCGCGACTTCACGGACGGCTTGTCCGTCTGGTGCAAGCCGTGTTTTTCGTCCCTGAGAGGAACCGAGTGACCACCACCGATAACGAGCCGCGGGTCGTGACCGGATGAACGTGAGCACGACCGAGGCCCTCACCGCGCGCGGTGGGGGCCTCCCCGCACCCGGGGCCAGCATCACCGTGACCGAGCGGCAGGGCGGCCAGGTGGTCGTGTCCACCTGGGAGACGTGCCTCGGGGTGTCCGCGTTCGTGACGTCGTTCCTCGGCGAGCCGTCCGCCCGCGCCACCACCACCGCGCCGTCGTGCTGCCGGTGCGACCCCGAGCAGTGCGCGACGGACGACTCGGGCGACCACTGCGCGACCGCAGGGTGCGCCCGCTGCCTGGAAGGATGCCCGGCGGCCGACGGCACGCCGTGCTGTGAAGGAGGTCAAGGATGATTCGCAAGCTGCTGACGGCCGTTCTCCGGCCACCGGTCAAGCCCGCTGAGCCGGTCGAGGCCAGGACGGTCGCGCTCCTCCAGGAGCTGATCGACTCCCAGGAGACGATCGGCCGGTTGAAGGATGACCTGTCCGAGGAACGGCACTCCGCGGCCGAGGCGCGGCGCGAGCTGGACGTGGCCCGGCTGGAGATCGGCCGGCTGCTGATTCAGCTGGAGGCTGGGGATCGGGCGGTGCAGCCGTGGCCGGTGCCGCGCAGCGTCTCGCTGGAGTTGGCGTTGGCGCGGGAGCGCGCTGATGCGCTTGGTGCGCGCGTGCACCAAGCTGCAGGAGGCGAACCTCAAGGCGCAGTGCATGCATGGAATCCCTGTTCAGCTGCGTGTTGCGGGCGCCGGGGGCGACTCCGGGGGATGATCTTGTGGTGCGTCTTGCGGCGTGATGTTGCATGTTGTAGCGTGTGTGCATCAGGACGCCACAAGGCGCACCACGAGAACCAAGGAGCACAGCAGCCATGACCCCCGAGCCGCAGGTCGGCGACCTCCTCAACATCACCCTCACGGGCGTTCGCGTCGCCGACACCATCGACGCGATCCCGGACTTCGGCCGCGGCCTCCTCGCCGCGATCCCGGCCGTGGGCGGTGGCGAGACCAACGTCCTGATCCGCATCGACTCCCCCGCGGTCTCCATCGAGCGCGCGACCCCCGCCGACGAGCTCCGCCGCGCCGCCGCCCACACCCGCGAGACCGCCCCTGACGGCGACCTCGACGGTGGCTTCACCGCAGCCCTCGCGGAGCTGCTCGACCACCTGGCCGACGAGATGAGCAGGGTCGGCGCGCACGAGAGCGAGGTCGCCGGCCCCGCCCCCCGCCGGGCCACCAGCGTCTACAACCGGCACGGCCGGGTCCAGCCCGCCTGGACGGCGGCGCTCGACCTCGCCCGCGCCATCAACATGGCGGCGACCGAGGACGCGGCCACCTGCGGATGCCCCACGGACACCTTCGACTGCAACGCCATGTCAGAGCCCTTGGACGGCCAGCACCCCGCGTGGCCGCCCCGCCAGGGCGACATGTGGAAGGACCGCGAGGACTACGTCTGGTTCGCCGTGACGAACTACGCCCGCACCAAGGAGGGCGCCGTCGAGCTGGTGGACGAGTTGGGCGACTACTACACCCCCGACATCGTCGCCTCCGAGAACGGCCCGCTCACCCTCGTCAGCCGGAAGCCCGCCGACCAGTGAGCACCCCGACCAGCACCGACGAGACCGGGCACATCGACGCCAAGTGCACCAACCCCGAGTGCAACGGCTGCATGTTCTGCGACGGCGGTCTGTGGGCCTGCGACGTCTGCTGCGGGCTGGAGGGCTCCATGCCGTCCACCTGCCCCGGCCAGCGCATGACCACCGAGCAGATTGAGGCGGTTTACGCCGGGCGACTCGACTTCCGTGACGGCCAGTGGGTCGAGGGCGTTGCCTCGCGCTTCTGCCCGACCGGCTGGCGGAGCGAGGTGGGCCAGTGAGCATCTCGCAGAAGGTCCTCGATCAGCAGGCCGAACTCGACCAGCTGATCGAGGCCCACATCCTCAACCAGCCCCGCAGCCTCCAGCGTGAGCCCGGCCCGTCCGAGCTGGGCATCCCCTGCGACCTCCGGCTCGGCTACAAGCTCGCCGGCCACCCGCAGGTGAACACCGGCCAGCCGCTGCCGTGGAAGGCGTGGATCGGCACCAACGTCCACCGCGGCCTGGAGGAGCTGCTGGCGCTCGCCAACTTCGCGCAGCCGAACTGGCACGTCGACGGGCAGGTGCGGTACGCGCTCGAGGAGCGGGTGACCGTCGGCCAGGTCGACGGCACCGACATCTCCGGCAACAGCGACCTGTACATCGACGGCGTCGTCTGGGACTGGAAGGTCCCCGGCGGATCCACGTTGCGCCAGTACAAGCGGGACAACCACCCGGGCGAGCAGTACGAGACGCAGGCGCACGTCTACGGGCTCGGCCACGAGCTCGCCGGCCGCCCCGTCACGCACGTCGCGATCTACATGCTGCCGCGCGATCAGGAGTGGCGGCAGCGGTGGCTCTGGTCCGCGCCGTACGACCGGCAGCGCGCTCTCGACGCCCTCTCACGGGCCGACGGGATCGCGAAGCTGACCGGCGCGCTCGGGCCGGCCGCCTTCCCTCTGCTGAAGAGGAAGGCGTCGTGGTGCCGTTCCTGCCCGTGGCTCATGCCCGGGTCCACCGATCTCGCCCGGGGCTGCCCGGGTGACCCCGACCTCGCCGAGCAGGCGGCGTCGGAACTGCAAGACCTCATCGCCAAGTAGCAAACGAGCAAGGAGCACAACAGCAATGACCGACATGACCATGATGAGCGCCGACGACTTCCTGATGGGCGGCGGCATCCCCTCCGGCCACGCCGTCTTCGACAAGGCACCGTACGGCACCAGCATCACCGGCACCATCACCACCCGCCCCACCGTCGAGCAGCAGCGCGACCTCGACACCGGCAAGCCCAAGTTCTGGGAGAGCGACGGCAAGCCCATGCTGCAGTTGGTCGTCACCCTGCAGACCGACCTGCGCGACCCCGAGCGGGTGGACGACACCGGCCTGCGCAACCTGTACGTCAAGGGCAACATGCAGCAGGCCATCCGCACCGCCGTGCGCGCCACGAGCGCGAAGGGCCTGGACATCGGCGGCCAGCTCACCGTCACCTACGTGGGCGACGGCGAGCAGAAGGCTCGGGGCAAGAACCCGCCGAAGCTGTACACCGCGGTGTACGTGCCCCCCGCGCAGGCAGCGGCGAACGACTTCGTGAACGGCGGCCAGCCTGCCCAGGTCGCGCAGCCGGTGCAGACCTCCGCGTACGCGGGCGCCCTGCAGCAGTCGGCCGCCTACAACGCGGCCCAGAGCCAGCAGCAGCCCGCTCCCCCGGCCCAGCCCGCCACCCCGCCCGCCCCGCCGGCGGCCCCGGCCGCGCCCGCCGCGGGGGCGTGGACGCCGCCGCCCGGCATGAGCGACGCCCAGGCCGCCGCGCTCGCCGCGCTCACCCCCGAGCAGCGCGCCGCCCTCGGCTACTAGCCCCTCTGCTGGCCCGGTGCGTCCGCCCGATCGGGGGTGCGGACACACCGGGCCAGCCCTTCCCCATCCGAGCCGACCAAGGAAGCAGGACCACATGAGCCACGTGGACGACCTGTGGGAGCCGAACGACCGCGAGCCCACCGAACCCGACGAGTACCACGAGCAGGGCGGCCAGGAGGAGACCCCGGTCTACCCCGCGCACGGCAGCGAGATCCCCGACCAGCCCGGCTACGTCGTCGGCACGTGCGGCCACCGCGTCGCCGGCAGCGAGTGGCGGGCCGGGTTCCGCACCTGCGAGCGGTGCCCGCGCATCGAGAACGTCGACGACGACTTCGACGGCGACGAGATCGACGGCGACTACTACGACCCGCACGCCTCCTAACCCCCTAGACGGCCCCCGGGCGCGCCGCACCATCCCCTCGACGGCGCGCCCGGGGGCACCCCCGCTTCACCGGCAGGCACCCGGGTTCGAGCCCCGGCGGAAGCACCAAGCACCACCCGCACCACCACGACACGGAAGGGGCCCCAGCATGATCGATCCCCGGCAGGGTCCCGCATGAGCGTCACCCTCGAACCCCCACTCACCCGCGGCGGCCTCTCCGACGGCGAACCGCTCACCACCGGGCCCCGCTACGTCCGCACCCCCGGCATGTCCCGCTGGCACCGCCCCCGCGACGGCGTACGCCTCGACCACGGCATCGTCTACGGCCTGTGGTGCGGCCAGTCCGCCCACGAGCGCAACGGCCTGGCCGTCGTCGACGAAGCGCCGGCCGGGGATCAGGTGTGCGGAACGTGCGAAGGCCGCGCCATCGGCGCCGGACAAGAGACCTGGCCCGGCGCCACCAACCCGCTCGTCTTCTCCCCGATGCGGCTCACCCCGCCGAAGAAGTGCCCCGGCTCCCGCACCGAGTGGTGCGAGGAGCTCGGCAACAACGTGGCCCGCTGCCTCGTGTGCGGCTCGTACGCGACCCTGCGCGCGTCCGGCGGGCCGTACAACCCGCGCTGGGGGCTCGCCATCCACCCGCCCGGCGAGCAGCTGGTGCCGGGCTGCCCGTTCCACGCCTGGCGTGAGCTCGGCCTCGTCGACGGCCGGGTGCGGTGCCTGTGCAAGCACGGGGAGGCGACACCCGAGTGACCCTGTCCATCCCCGACATCGACGACGAGCAGGACACCCTGTCCGCCGCCCTCGCCTACGCCCGCGCCGGCTGGTACGTCCTCCCCGTCAACCAGCAGACGAAGCACGCCGGGAGCGTGCTCGGGAAGGGCTGGCCGGCCAAGACCTCGCGCGACCCCGAGACCATCATCATGTGGTTCGCGGGCACCGACCACGCCCTCGCCCTCCACGTCGGCCGCTCCGGCGCCATCTGCTTCGACGTCGACTCCCCCGCCGAACTCCCGCCGCTCCTCCGCGCCGCGCTGCTCACCGTCCCCGGCCCGTTCCAGTCGACGCGCGAGCAGGATCCGGAGCGCGGCCACTACCTGTACGCCGTCCCGCCCGGCCGCCACCTCGGCAACAGCAACGGCGCCCTCGGCCGGTCGTGGGGCGAGGTGCGCGGCAAGAACGGCATCATCGTCGTCGCCCCCAGCATCCACGAGAAAGAAGCCGACGGCGGCCGCTACACCTGGGCCCGGACCGGCGCGCTCCCCGAGCTGCCCGCGGTGCTCGCCGAGCAGCTGCCCGACGCCACCGACGCGAGCGACGCCGCGACGGACCGCGAAGTCCTCGCCTTCCTCCAGGCGCACGACGGCAGCGCGCGGCCCGAACTCCTCGCCGCCGTCTTCGGCCGCTTCGAGGCCGCCGTGCGCGCCGGGGAGTCCCGGCACGGCGCCGCCCTCTCAGCCGCCGCCTGGGCGATGCGCGAGAGCGCCGCCGGGCTGTACCCGGCCCTCACCGCCGCCCGCGCACTCCAGGAAGCGTTCATCACCGCGCTGGCCAGCTCGCGCGACGGCGCCGAGCGCACCCTCCCCGCCGGGCAGGCCCGCGCCGAGCACGCCGGCATCCTCGCCTGGGCCATCGCCCAAACCGCCCACGCCCAGCCCGACGCCGTGCGCGCGGCCGTCGAAGAACGCGCCCCCCACAACAGCCTGGAGGCCCTGATCGCGCCCCTCCAACCGGGGCCGCCCCCTTTCCACGACCACGCCCAAGAGGATGAGATGCAGGGCCTCTACGAGCTCCTCGGCACTGATCCCCCGCCCGTCGAGGCGGCGGCGAAGGAGCGGACGTCGTGGTGGCCGCGAGGCCTCGGCAACATCCTCGCCGGAGTCGAGGAAGAGCCGCCGCCCGCGTTCCTCGCCCGCGCCGACGGCGCCCGCCTCCTCTACGCAGCCAAGGTCAACGCCCTCCTCGGCGAATCCGAGTCCGGCAAAACCTGGGTCGCGCTCCTCGCCGTCGTCCAGGCGCTCGACGCCGGGGAACGCGTCGTCTACCTCGACTTCGAAGACACCCCCGCCGGCATCGTCGGCCGCCTGCGCGCCCTCGGCGTCGGCGACGACACCATCCTCGCCCGCCTCTACTACGTCGGCCCCGACGAAGTGCTCCACGCCGCCGCATCCAGCGACCTGCGCGAACTCCTCGACCTCGTCAAGCCCGGCCTCGTCATCCTCGACGGCTGGAACGCCGCCATGACCCTGCTCGGGCTCGACCTCAACTCCAACACCGACGCCACCCGCTTCTCCCAGCTCCTCCTCAAGCCCCTCACCACCACCGGGGCCGGCGTCGTCGCCATCGACCACGTCCCCAAGAACAAAGACACCCGAGGGAAAGGCGGCATCGGCGCGCAAGCAAAACGCGCCATGCTCACCGGCTGCGCCATAACCGTGGAAGTCGCCGAACCATTCGGCCGAGGAATGACCGGACGCCTCCGGCTGTACGTCGACAAGGACCGGGCCGGGCACGTCCGCGCCATCGCTGCCGAAGCGAAATTCGCGGGCACCGCCATTCTCGAATCGGATGCCGCCACGGGAAATGTGACCGTGGAGATTCGTCCCCCGGATATGTCGCCCCGCATCGAAAAGGAAGACAACCGGCGCGCCTACCTGATGGAGGAGATCGCGACCTTCCTCCACCACGCCCCGCCGCGCACGAGCCTCACCGCCATCCGCAAGGGCGTCGAGGGCCGCAACCCCGACATCGACGACGCCCTGGAGGAGCTGATCCGGCGCGGGCACGTCGTACGGCAGGAGAAGGGGCAGGCGTTCACGCACACGCTCGTGCGGATGTTCACCGTCCTGGGCGAGCTCGCAGGCACGAACGATTCGTCCGATTTGCCCCTGCCCGTCCCGTCGGGGCACGGTGGGCACGGTCCCCAAAACATGCCCGAAAAATCCGATTCGCCCATGCCCGACCGATTCGGGGCAGGGTTCGGGCACGGCTCCGTACCACCGGCAAACCGTGCCCCGCGCCCCTCCTATATAGGGGGGCGGGGCACGGTTGCCGGGACGGACGGCCGCCCGGCGCCGACCGCCGACGAGTGGACCCAGATCGACGGCGAATGGATCAACACCCGCACCGGCGAAGCCCAAACCGAGGCACCACGGTGACCGCCGCATGGCTCCAGGCCCGCCGCGCCGAGTGGGCGCGCGCCGCCAACCTCAAGACGTGCCCGCTCTGCCGCGGCCCCGTGCTCGCCGGCCTCGACGCCGACACCGCGGCCCGCCCCGTCCGCTGCGACCCCACCCCACTCACCGAAATGGGCGAAGCCGTCGCCCTACTCCAAGGCCGCCAAACGTACGACCTGCTGCCCACGAAAACCGGGCGCGAACTCCACGAGCGATCGCCCTACTTCATACAAAAACTGAGGCGATACCAAGTATTCGCCTCACACCAATGCAATAACCCGCTCACCGCATTCATCGAACTACCCGCCGAGCCGAGAACCGAGGTAACACGCAATGACGACCGCCCGCCGTTCTAAGGCAACCATTTCCCGTCAGGAAAAGGTTCGCCCCGCACGCGACCACGAGGAGTACCTGACCGTCGCCGAGATCGCGACCCTGCTGCGCGTCTCCAAGATGACCATCCACCGCCTCATCGACTCCGGCGAGATCCCAGGGACCATCCGCGTCGGAAGATCCATCAGGGTCGCGCACAGCGCTCTACAGGCGTACCTGGAGGGCTCTGTCCTCACCCTCACGGCGGCCGACGTCGCCGCGGTGCTCGACTCCATGGCCGTCAACGACCACTGCACCATCGACCACCACGTGCAGATCAAGCTGGTCCGCGCCCGCATCGAGGCGTTCGCCGGCGAGGCCGGTCTGATGCTCACCAGGAGCGCCGAGTGAGCCGCGACGAACTCCCGCACCGCTGCGCCGACGCCGCCCTCGCCAGCCAGCTCGACAACATGCTGGCCAACCTGAACGCGCACATCGAGGCCCGCGCGCAGGAACTCGCCCAGCCGCTCATCTACGACGTCCGCGAGGCAGCCGCGACCGAGGTCAAGACGGCCCAGGGCAAGCAGCAGCGCGCTGAGGACCTGGTCGACGAGCTTCGCCGGCAGATCCGCGCGCTGGAGTGGGGGCGGAACGAGCAGAAGCAGCGCGCCGAGAAGGCCGAGGCCGCCGTCGCCCGCGTCCGTCGCCTCTGCAACCTCACCATCGAGGCATCTTGCCGTGTCGAGGCCATCAACCAGGCCAGAGACACCCTCGCCGTGCTCGACCGGGAGGAGCACAACTCTTGAGCTACGTCATCGAAACCCTCGACTGGCTCATCGAATACTGGCCCGACCTCCTCGAAGCCCGCCTCCCCCTCACCACCAACCAGCCACGCCACGCCGGCCAGCTCGGCGACGACGCCCGCGCCGAACGCGACGCCCAAGCCCGCGCGGAGCGCATCGAACGCAGCGCGCTCGGCCTGGGCGAGAGCCCGGCGCCCGTCAACGTGGCCGTGCTGTCGACGATCCTCGACGTGCTCGTGCAAGCCGACGACCTCGCCGCCGAACTCACCGAATGGGGCATCGCGCCGATCCTCGCGCCGCCCGGGCCCGGCCAGCTCGACGCCCGCCCCTACCTCGCCCGCGCACGCGACAGCCTGCTCGCCGAGATCGAGGACCTGGGCGAGCCCGGCCCCTGGCACGAGTACGCCGACTACCACGTCCACCGCATGTACGAGGCCGTCGCCCGCGCCCTCGCCATGCTCTACACCGGCCAGACCGTCCGCGTCCTCTGCCCCTGGTGCGGCGGCCGGACGGCCGAGCAGCCGGTCGGCGGCGCCTGGACGTGGCGCGTCCACGAACTCCCCGGCGGCCAGATCGCCATCGTCTGCCACGGCGTGTGTGAGCCGCCGGCGAGGGAGGTGGGGACGTGGTGGGGCGGCGCTCCGTGCTGGCCGCTGTCCGAGTGGCCGAGGCTCGCCAAGCGCGTGCACGCTGTAGAGCTGGCACGATGACCTGATGAGCGATGAACGAATTCGAGGGTTACACGACGTCATCGGGAAGCGTCCTCAGGAAGATCTGAAGATGGCGGCGATCGTTGAGGCGATCTCAACGGTCCTGCAACCAGGTGGCTCCGATGTCGGCAGCAGCATGATCCTTCGCCAGATGATGATGGCGGTCCTTAGCGATGGACAGCCCGAGTCCCTTGGCCAGGCCCTGTCGGCACACGTACGCGTCACGCTGCATGTGGTCGAACATCTCGCGGCGGCGACCGGTAAGACGCCACAGCAGGCCTGGGAATCCGTGGCTACTGCTCTGCGGCGGGAAGTACCGTAGCTGACCTGGCTTGACACTGCGCCTGTGGATAACCCATGATCGAGGCGTCTTCGGCATGCCCGAAGCACGGAGGTGGTCACCATGGCCTGACCACCCGCACACCAGCCAGCCCCGCCACCGAGCGGGGCTTTCTCGCGTTCGGGGGTGAGCACGTGTGCCCCCACGACTCCCCGAAAACCAGCGGCAGGCCATCCTCGACGACATCAAAGCCGGCGGAAACTCCTGCCGCGGCATCGCCCGCAAACACGGCGTCAGCGACCGCGTCGTCCGCAAAATCGCAGACGAGAACGCCATAGCCGACCCTTGGTCGCGCGCCCAGACCGAAAACGCCACGCGTGCACGTAAGGCCGACATGGCCGCCGAGCGGGCCGAACTCTCGGCGCTGTTCCTGCGCCGGGCGCGCGAAGCTCTGGAGCAGATGGTGCAGCCGCACGTCGTCTTCCACTTCGGCGGCAAGGACAACACCTACAACGAGAAGACCCTGGACCGGCCGCCCACGGGCGACATGCGGAACCTGATGACGATCGCCGCGACCGGGTTCGACAAGCACATGGCCCGCGAACGGTTCGACTCCGAGGACGACGCCGGCCAAGTGGCGTCCCTGCTGGGCACGCTCTTCGACGGGCTCCGGGAGAAGTACGGCGATGGCGACGATCCCGCGGCTGAGTGACAAACAAGCGCGGTCGATCGCGCACAGCACGGCCCGCATCAACATCTGGTCCGGCGCCGTCCGCTCCGGCAAGACGATCAGCAGCCTGCTGCGCTGGCTGGAGTACGTCGGCCGCGCCCCGCGCGGCGGCGCCCTCGTCGTCTCCGGCAAAACCTTCGACACCGTCGCCCGCAACGTCTTCGGACCGCTCATGGACCCGGCCGTCACCGGCCCCGCCGCCAAGCACGTCAAGTACACCCGAGGCGCGTCCACTGCGACGATCCTGGGGCGCGAGGTCGAGGTCATCACCGCCAACGACGCCAAGGCCGAAGGCCGGCTTCGAGGGTTGACCGCGGCCGGCGCGTACGTCGACGAACTCACCCTCATCCCCGAGGACTTCTTCACCCAGCTGCTCGCCCGCCTCAGCGTCCCGGGCGCGAAGGTGTTCTGCACGACGAACCCGGACGGGCCGGCGCACTGGGTCCGCAAGAGGTACTTGCTGCGTCAGGGCGAGCTCGATCTCCGCCACTGGCACTTCACGCTCGACGACAATCCCGCTTTGGATCCCGCCTACGTCCAGGCGCTGAAGGCGGAGTACGTCGGCCTGTGGTTCAGGCGGTTCATTAAGGGCGAATGGTGCCTCGCCTCCGGCGCCATCTACGACACGTGGGACGAGACCACGCACGTCGTCGACATCCTGCCGCCGATCGTCGAGTGGATCGCGACCGGCGTCGACTACGGCACCGTCAACCCGTTCAGCGCGCTCATGCTCGGCCTGGGCGCCGACGGACGCTTGTACTTCACCCGCGAGTGGCGGTACGACTCGAAGCTGCAGCGCCGCTCACTCACGGACATCGAGTACGCGACCCGCCTCGTCTCATGGATGGACGCCGGCGGCCACCCCCGCCCCACGTACGTCGTCGTCGACCCGTCCGCCGCGAGCTTCCGTGTGCAGCTGCACCAGCCGCCGTTCGGCATCGCCTCCCGGCTGGGCGACAACGAGGTGGTGCCCGGCATCATGACCATGTCCAGCCTCCTGGCCACCGACCGGCTGAAAGTCCACCGCTCCTGCAAGGGCTTCATCGACGAGGTGCCCGGCTACTCGTGGGATGACGAGAAGGCCGAGAAGGACGGCGAGGACGTCCCGATCAAGGCCGACGACCACTCGCTGGACGCGGCGCGGTATGCGGTGCACACGACCCGGTCGGTGTGGCAGTACCAGTTGCGCGAGCCGACTCTGCTCGCTGCATAAACGGACGCATAACGACTGCATAAACGGACATTTGGGCGGATTCTCGCGCCAATTTCGGAGCCGTTTCTCGCCCGATCGCGTGACCTGCGGAAACGCCGAACGCTGACCGAACAGAATGGGCATTCTGTACGGTTACCAGCCAGTAATCCACAATCGAGCCACAGGAGATTCTCCGTGCCGCTGCCGAGCGGCGGCGCCTGGCCGCCCCCCGCACTCGCACCCATCACCCCCAAACTCGCCGAATGGTCCGCCTGGTACTCCGGCGACCCCGACGCCCTCGCCAGCGTCTACGGCGGCCAACAGACCGGCGACACCACAGGCTTCTTCGCCAGCGAGCGCGGAGGCTGGCGCGCCGCCGTCGGCAAAAAGCTCGAACGCTGGTTCTGGGGCACCCGCCCCAACGGCGCCCAGCCCCGCACCAAACTCCACGTCCCCCTCGCCTCCGACATCTGTGTCACGAGCGCCAACCTCGTCTTCGGCGAGATGGTCAACATCACCAGCGAGGACACGGCCACGCAGGACCGCATCGAGCAGCTCGTCGACACGTCCGGCCTCCACTCCACCCTCCTCGAAGCCGCCGAACTCGACGCCGCCCTCGGAGGCGTCTACCTGCGCGTCTGCTGGGATCGGGAAGGGCAGCCCGACGGGCCATGGCTCGCCCCGGTCCACGCCGACAGCGCCGTCCCAGAGTTCCGATGGGGACGGCTGACCGCGGTCACGTTCTGGCGGATCGTCGAGGACGACGGCCAGCGCGTCCTCCGCCACCTCGAACGCCACGAGCCCGGCGCCATCCTGCACGGCCTGTACGAGGGCGACTGCGACGACCTCGGCCACATGATTCCCCTCACTGAGCATGAGGCCACCGCCCATCTCGCCCAGGTCGTCACCGACGGCGGCACGGTCCAGACCGGCATCCCGTTCCTGACCGCCGCCTACATTCCGAACGTCCGCCCGAACCGGATCTGGCGCAACAGCCACGCCGCCGCCTACCTCGGCCGCTCCGACCTGCAAGGCATCGAGCCCATGCTGGACGGCCTCGACGAGGTGTACTCCTCCTGGCGGCGCGACATCCGCTTGGCGAAGGCGCGGCTGATCGTTCCGTCGTCGTACCTGCAGAGCATGGGCAAGGGCCAGGGCGCCACGTTCGACGTCGAGCAGGAGCTGTACGAGACGCTGAACGTGCTCGGCGGCGACGAACGCATGGAAATCAGCCCGCAGCAGTTCCTCATCCGGCACGAAGAGCACCGCGCCACCGCCGCCGACTGGCTCGAACAAGCCGTGCGCGGCGCCGGCTACAGCGTGCAGACCTTCGGAGGAGAGGGCGACGTCGCCGCGACCGCCACCGAGGTCGTCGCCCGGCAGGAGCGCTCGTACACGACCCGGACGAAGAAGATCGGCTACTGGAAGCAGGGCCTGGGCGACGCTCTGGCCGCGCTCCTCGCCATCGACAACGTGGTGTTTGGGACGGGTGTGCTGCCGGAGCGGCCCATGCTGGAGTGGCAGGACGGGGTCGCCACCGACCCGAAGGCCCTCGCCGAGACCCTCAACCTCCTGACGCAGGCCGAGGCAGCCTCGACCGAGATCAAGGTGCGGATGCTGCATCCGGACTGGGAGGACGACGAGGTGCAGGAGGAGGTTGACCGCATCAAGGAGGCATCCCAGGCGGTCGAGGACCCCTTCGCGCTCCCGCCCGAGATGACCGACGGCCAGACCCCCGAGGATGGCGGCCAGAACGAGCCGCCGCCCGGCGAGTAGCTCGGGGAGGTCCTGATGGCGGTGGACCAGGACCTCCTCGACCGCATCGCCGCCAGCGTGGCCGACCTGTATCGCGAGGTCGAGACCGCGCTGGTGCGCACCGTCGCTCAACGGCTGCGCGCCGAGCTCGACGAGCAGCCCGCGTCGCTGGCCTTCTACCAGGAGAAGCTCGACGCTGTCCGCAAGCTCCAGGCGTCGGCCCGGCTGATCCTCGCCTCCCTACAGGAGAAGCGCGCGACCGTCATCCGCGAGGCGGTCGCCCGCGCCTACCGGTCCGGCCGGGACGGCGCGGTCGCCGACCTGCCGGAGAAGTGGTTCCCCAAGAGCGGCGTGGGCCAGGCCGCCCGCCGCGCTACCGCCATCGTGCCGAACGCCAGGGTGTTGGAGAACATCGCCCAAGCCCTCCACCAGGATGTCGGCCGGGTGGACGCGAACATCCTGCGCGCGCCCTGGGACGCGTACCGTGCCGTCCAGGCCGGCGCGGCGGCCCGCATCACCTCCGGGGCGTTCACGAGGCGCGAAGCCTCACAGGCCGCCTGGCAGAGGTTGATGGATCGCGGAATCGTCGACTTCACCGACCGGGCCGGCCGCCGCTGGAAGCTCTCCACCTACGTCGAGATGCTGGCCCGCACCAACGCCCAGCGCGCCGCCGTGCAAGGCCAGACCGACCGGCTCGCCGAGCTCGACATCGACCTGGTCTACATCTCCGACAACGTGCAGGAGTGCAAGCGCTGCCGCCCGTTCGAGTCGAAGGTGCTCAGGAGGGATCCCGGCCCGGTCGGCAAGATCCGAGTCGAGCACGCCACGAAGGACGGCGTCATGGTCACCGTCGACATCATCGACACCTTGGACGGAGCCAGGGCGAAAGGCCTCTTCCACCCCAACTGCCGCCACAGCGCCTCCGCCTACCTGCCCGGCGTCACAACCCTGAAGAAGAACACCGCCGACCCGGAAGGCGACAAGGCCCGCCAGCGGCAGCGCGCCCTCGAACGGCGGATCCGCGCCGCCAAAGAGGCCGAGCTCGGCGCGCTCACCCCGGCAGCAAAGAAGGACGCGCGCGCCCGAGTGGCCGCCGCCCAGGCCTCGCTGCGCGCCCATCTGAAGGCCAACCCGGGGCTGAAGAGGCTCACGTACCGGGAGCAGATCGGGGCTGGCAACATCCCGAAGGGCCAGCCGAAGGGCGGGCCGGTCACCGACCTCACCCCGCCGGTGCAGCAGGCGATCGTCTAGGGCTTGCACCACGCCTTGACAGCTTTGATCACCTGCTTGGCCTGGGCCTCATCGATCGTGGCGTTCCCGCCCGACAGCTCCTCCACGGTGTACTCCTCCAACGACATGGCGCCGTCCGAGCCGTGCAGGATGCGCTCACAGATCCGGCCCGCGCGACGCAGCACCCGCTCCTCGTTCACCACCAACCCCGGATCGATCTTCTCCAGCGCGGCCAGGTAGTCCGCGCGCTGGCCGGCGTCCGGGCTCGGCACGCTCGATGTGGGGCGCTCGGCGCTCGCCGACGCGGACGGCTGCGGTTGAGGGTCAGGGGCCGGCGTTGAGCAGGCGGACAGCAGGGAGCACGCGGCCACAGCCGCGATCACAGTGAGTCGCATAGCGATGCACCGTACGCGGCCCCACCAGTCTTCCGGCACCCCTCACCAGGTGACGGACACCCGAAAACGATCGCCCGGAGCGGTCCAAAACCCGTGTTCAGCCAGGCGCTGAACTTCACCCCGCAGACTCCTGGAGGGTCCGCATGTCCATGCCCGCCCCGCCCGCGCCCGACCCCAGCCAGCCCCCGACACCGGCGGCCCCGGCCGACCCGACCGCGCAGGCCCCTACCCCGGCAGCCCCCACACCACAGGCTCCGGCCACCGCGCCGGCCGCCCCGCAGTGGACGCCGCCACCCGCCGTCCCCACCCCGCCCCCGGCCGCCCCCCAGCAGCCGGCCGACGACGGGACGCGCGACATCTCCCGGCTCCCCCAGTGGGCGCAGAAGGAGATCAACGACCTCCGCAAGGAGAACGCCGACCGGCGCGTCACCGCCCGGACCGCGGTCGTCTCCCAGCACGCGTTCGCCGCCGCCCCCACCCTCGGGGTCAACGGCCACGCCCTGCTGTCGTCGATCCCGTTCCAGCAGGCCGCCGCCGAACTCGACCCCACCGCGCCGGACTTCACCTCCAAGCTCACCGCGAAGGTCCAGGAGATCCTCGCAGCGAACCCCTGGATGTCCGTCCAGCCGACCCCAGCCACGCCCGCACCGCCGCCCGCCCCCGCCGTCTCCGGCGGAGAGTTCACGGGCGCGCCCGGCGAAGGCCAGCCCATCACCGAAGCCCAGCTCGCCAACATGACGCCCGACCAGATCGCGAAGGCGTACGCGGACGGCAAGCTGAAGCACCTCATGTAAGAGAGGCAACCACCATGGCGATCACCCGGTTCCGGCCGGAGATCTGGTCCGCCCTGCTCCTGTCGAGCCTGAAGAAGTCCCACGTGTACGCCGAGGCGTTCACCAACCGGGACTACGAGGGCGAGATCAAGGCCGCGGGTGACACGGTCCGGATCACCTCGGTCTCCCGTCCCACGGTCAACAGCTACACCCGCAACGCCGACATCTCCTACGAGGAGCTGACGGACGCGCAGCGCACCCTGGTCGTCGACCAGGAGAAGTACTGGGCGTTCAGCGTGGATGACGTGGACATGGCGCAGGCGCGCGGCAACGTCGTCCCCGAGGCGATGCAGGAGGCCGCGTACGCCATCGCCGACGTGGTCGACCAGTACCTCGCCTCGTTCTACACCTCGATCCAGTCCGCCAACCAGATCTCCACCACGGCGATCACCGACGGCGACAAGGCGTACAACGCGCTCGTCGACCTCGGCGTCAAGCTGTCCGAGGCCAACGTGCCCAAGCAGAACCGGCGCGTCGTGATCCCCGAGTGGTACCACGGCCTCCTGCAGAAGAACACCAACTTCATCAACGCCGAGAAGTCCGGCAGCACGGAGCCGCTGCTCAACGGCCGCGTTGGCCGGGCCGCCGGGTTCGACATCTACACGTCGAACAACGCGCCGCTCATCACCGGCGACGACTACGCCGTCATCGCCGGCGTCCCCTCCGCGCTCACCTTCGCCGAGCAGGTCACCAAGACCGAGGCCCTGCGCTCGGAGGTGCGGTTCGCCGACCGGATGCGTGGCCTGTACGTGTACGGTGCCAAGCTCATCCGCCCCGACTCCCTGGCGGTCCTCACCGCCTCGAAGACCGCCTGAGGGTGATCGGTATGTGGCTTGTTGCCTTCGATGGTGGCCGCGTGAACCTCGTCCACGTCGCAGCGCTGCTGGCGTCCGGTAGCGGAACGAACTGGGTCGTCAGCGCCAAGCTCGTTGACGGCTCGACCGTGAAGATCCTCGACGCGCTCCCATCCAAGCAGGACGCGATCGACGCAATCGACAATCTCATCCTGGACGGGAGCTGACCCATGGCTCGCACCGCAGTCACCCCTCGCGCCCTGCTCGCCAACGGCGGCCTCAACGGCGCCACCGGCGCCACCACCATCGACTCCACGCTCGTCACCAACGGCGTCGTCATCAACTCGGCGGAGCCGGAGCGCATCCTGCTCCGCGTCACCAACACCGAAGGCTCGACGAACGTCGTCACCATCAAGGCGGGCGACTACCCGCCCGCGCTCGCGGCCGGCCTGGGCGACATCACCGTGACCGTCGCCGCCACCACGGGCGTGCAGTACATCGGCCCGTTCGAGTCCGGCCGCGTCCTGCAGTCCAACGGCACGATGGAGATCGACTTCGAGTCCGGCATGACCGGCGCCATCGACGCCCTCCTGCTCCCGAAGGGCGTCTGAGCCCGTGGCCCACACCGCGTATTTCCGGGGCGAGGGCGGGACCATCTGGGAGATGGACTTGCCCCTCTCCGAGGTGATGCAGGACAAGCTGACCCGCGGCTACCTGAAGCGCGTCAACGAGGACGGCACCCCGTACGTCGAGGAGGCTAGGGAGACGCTGTCCCTACCCTCGAAGACCGCGAAGAAGGCCGAGTGGGTCGGCTGGGCCGTCCACAACGGTATGAGCCCAGACGACGCCGACGCGCTCACCAAGGACGACCTGATCGAGCGGTTCGGGGGCGACTGACGTGGCCCGCACAGCACTCACCGCGGTGGCCGCGTCCGAGAACGGCGTCGATCTGGACGCCGTCGACCAGACGGCCGAGCTCACCGACGGCAACTCGTTCATATGGACCGCGACCAGGCGTTACTACGTCAACAACGGCGACGACGCCTCCCTCACGGTCACCTTCCAGACCCCGGCCACCGTCGGCGCGTCCGCGCTCGCGGTCGCCGATAAGGCGGTCGTCATGACGGCCGGCCAGCGCAAGGTGTTCGGCCCGTTCGGGCCCGAGTACCGCAGGCCCGACGGCACGGTGTGGGTCGACTACTCCGGCACGACCCCGACCGGGGTCATGGTGGCCGCCCTCGATTGACGGCGGCTTCGAGCGTGCGGGCGGGCTGGTGTTCGTGAGGGTGCGCTGCCCGCCCGCGCCCGGAATCGGGAGGTGCCTTGCATGGCCTACGCGACTGTGGACGATCTTGTCCCCACTTACCTGGCCACCGCTCCGGCCAACGCTACCCTGCTGCTCACACGCGCGTCCCGCGCCGTCGACCAGGCGCTCATCGCCGCGGTCTATGACACCGAGGACGCCGACGTGCAGACCGCGCTCCAGGAAGCGACGTGCGAGCAGGTCGCAGCCTGGGCCGCTGTCGGGGAGGACGGGACAGGCGCGTCCGCCGAGTACGCCAACGTCTCCATCGGCAGTGTCTCGCTGGGGCGGGCGCAGAGCGGCGGGGCGGGTGGCGGAGGCTCGGCCGCTACCCGCCTCGCACCCCAAGCTTTCGCTGTGCTGCAACAGGCCGGGCTCACCGGCCACGGGCCATGGATGTGCTGATGGACATCCCTCCGTTCCTGCTGCGCCACAGCGTGACGATCGAACCGTACGAGGGCGAGGGCCCGTTCGGCCCCGAGTACGGGCCGAAGACCACCGTGGTGTGCTTCATCGACGACGGCCGCAGGCTCGTCATCGGCCCAACCGGCGACCAAGTCGTCTCCGAGACGACCTTCTACGCGCCGCTCGACACCGTGTGCCCCGTCCAGTCCCGTATCACCGTCAACGGCCGGCAGACCTTCGCCCTGGCCGCGTCCCGGCGGGACGGCGGCGGCCTCCCCACCCCTGATCACCTCGAAGTCGCCTGCCAGTGAGGAGGCTCCTGTGCCGGTCCGTGCCGAGCTGAAGACGAACCTGGGCAAGATCCTTGCCGCCGAGCGCGCCGGCGCACTCAAGGGGCTGAAGGTGGCCGCCGAGCACCTCCTCAAGGTGGCCCGCGACCAGGTGCCGCACGAAGAGGGCACCTTGGAGAGGTCGGGCGACCCGTCTGAAACGCCCGGCGCGCTATCCGTCGATGAGGCCAACCTGCGCGCCGCTGTCAGCTTCGACACCCCGTACGCCGTGAGGCAGCACGAGGAGATGACGTGGAAGCACGACGAGGGCCGCAAGGCGAAGTACCTGGAAGACCCGATGGTGTCGGAGCAGGCGACGATGCGTGAGCTGATCGCCGCCGAGATCCGCCGGAGTCTCCGGTGACCCTCCTCGAAGAGATCATCGCCTACGTCACCGGGCTCGGCCTCGACCTCGGCCCCGTCCACTCCACCAAGCTGCCGGCGAGCCCGGACCGCGCGGTCGCGGTCGCCCGCTACGGCGGCCCAGAGTCCAGGCTGGCCGACAACTACGACGAGCCGCGCATCCAGTTCCGGTGCCGCGGCCCGGCCGCCGACGTCCGCGTGGCCGAACGGGACGCCGAACTCATCTACGACCGGCTCAACGGCCTCGAAGACCTCACGCTGCCGGGCGGCACCTTCCTGTCGCTCATGGTCGGCCTCAACGGCGGGCCCGTCTACATCGGCCAGGACGCCAACAAGCGCGACGAGTACACCGTCAACTTCCGCACCGAGGTGTCGCGGACCAGCACGAACAGGGAGAACTAATGGCTTCCGTGAAGATCAAGGCCCGCGATCTGATCGTCGAGGTGGAGTCCTCGACGCCAGACACCTGGCTGCGCATCGAGAACCTGGCCACGATCACGATCAACCCGGGCGAGAACGTCGAGCGGGCGGTGCTCACCGACAACGACTCGCAGGGCGCCTACGAAGAGTGGATCATGCAGCGCGGCGCCAGCATGTCGCTCGCCGGGCAGGAGGAGAACGACTCCGCCACCGGCCTGCCCAAGCCCGGCCGCGCCCAGGTCGAGGCCAACGCCGGCGAAGACAAGCTCGGCGAGGACTCCATCGCCCGCTACCGGTTCCGCCACCCGCGTCACACCGAGTGGAAGATCTGGGAGGCGACCACGGTGCTCGGCGAGAAGGGCGGCGAGACGAACGCGGTGGGCGCGTGGGCCGCCACCATCACCAAGTCCGGGCTGACCGACACGGAGGACGTGGCCTGATCATGTCGAACACCGAGCCATTCGACGACCACGACGACGACGCGCAGGAAGAGGCCGCCGAGGAGGCGGGCTGGGACGCCTTCTGGGACGAAACCCTCCGCGCCGAGGCGGCCGCCCGCGGCCAGCAGCCCACCACGGTCATCCGCGGCATCACGGTGAAGATCCCGCAGGACCTGCCGCTCCGCTACGAGGCCAAGGCTAAGAGGCTGCGCGACTCCGGCGATGATGCCGCGTTCGCCGAGCTGCTCGCCGAGCTGTTCGGCGCCGACGTGCTCGACGCCTGGCGCGACAACGGCATGGGGGCGCGCGAGTTCCGGGTGATCCTCGCCTGGGGCCTGTCGCACGGCCGCGGTAAGCCGATCTCGTTCCGTGAGGCGTACGACCTCGTGCACGACGAGGACGAGGACGGCGAGGGCGACGGGGGAAAAGCCTCACCCCGGAAGAGCGGCGCATCCGCAAGTACTGGCCGCTCATCGAAGCCGACTTCCACCGCGAGTACGGACTCCGGCCGGCGGACATCGCGGGGCTGACCTGGCGCCAGTTCTACGTTCGCCTTTACGGTCTGTCCCCGCAGTCCCTGTACCGGATCACGGTGGCCAACGCGCCGCTGGAGCTGTCCGGGGAGCGGGCGGCCGACTTCATCAGCACCCTGTGAACACGCGAGAGGCGGTGACCTCTCGTGGCCGGGATGACGGTGGGCGAACTGACCGGGTTCATCGACCTGGAGGACAAGGGCTTCGCCAACGAGCTGCGCGCGGCGGAAAACAGCCTCACCAAGCTCCAGTCCACCACCACCTCGAAGACGGCCTCGATCGAGTCGGCCGTGGTCAAGACGTTCCACGAGGTGGAGGAGGCCATCAAGGACGGCCTCGACCCGGCCGAGGCGATAGCCGACCTCGACAGGCTGGAGGCCGAGCTCGCCGCCAGCTTGGCCGCCATGCTGTCCGACGCCGACCAGTTCGCGGCCGACCTGGAGCGGGAGATCGACGCGGCCTTCGACGCGCTCGACGACGACGCGAAGGAAGCCGGGCGCAAGGCCGGCGAGCAGCTCGCCGACGGCCTTGAGGACGGGCTGCGCGACGCCCCCGACGAAGCCCGCAAGCAGGGCCGCAAGAGCGGCCAGGAGTTCGGCGACGGCGTCGAGGACGGCGGAGGCGGGCAGGGCGGCGGCGGCCGCATGGCCGGCATCGGCCAGTCCATGGTCGGCGGGTTGAAGGCCGGCGCCATGGGGCTCGTCGCCGCGGCGGGCGCGGCGATCGGCAGCGCCCTCGCGTCGGCGATCGGGAACGCCCTCGAACGCGAGGACATCTTCGCCGAGCTCGCCGTCAAGGTGGGCGCGTTCGGCGCGGAGTCCGAGCGGCTCGGCCGCCTGGCCGGGGAGCTGTACGCGGACGCGTACGGGGAGAGCCTGGAGGAGGTCACGGGCGCGCTCGCCCGTGTCCTGCAGAACATCGACGGGGCCGGCAAGTTGGGCGACTCCGCGCTGAAGGACATGACCGGCCAGGCGTTGACGGTCGCCCGGGTCATGGACGAAGACGTCAGCGCCGTGACGCGGGCCGTTTCCCAGATGCTCCGCAACGATCTTTCGCCCAGCGCGAAAGACGCGTTCGACGTGCTGATTCGCGGCCAGCAAGAGGGCGTCAACAAAAGCGAGGACTTGCTCGACACCTTCAACGAGTACGGCACCATCTTCCGCGACCTCGGCTTGGACGCGAAGGACGCACTCGGCCTGATGGCGCAGGGACTCAAGGCCGGCGCACGCGACTCCGACACCGTCGCCGACGCCCTCAAGGAACTGGACATCCGCGTCAAGGACCTGTCCGCGAAGGACGCCCTGAAGAAGCTCGGCCTCGACGCCAACGAGATGGCGTCCGCGTTCGCGAAGGGCGGGCCGACGGCCCGGAAGGCGCTCGACCAGATCCTGGAGAAGCTCGGCGCTGTCAAGGATCCCGCCGAGCGGTCCCGGCTCGCCGTGGAGCTGTTCGGCACCAAGGCCGAAGACATGGCGAAGAGCATCAACAGCCTCAACCTGGACGAGGCCAAGAGCAAGATCGGTGATTTCAAGGGTGCCGTCGACGAGGCCGGGAAGACGCTGGGCGACACCGCCCAAGCTGATGCCGACCGGTGGTCGAGGTCGTGGGAGGGCGCGTTCGCGTTCGCCGGCGAAATGTTCATGGCCCAGCTCCAGAACTGGCTGCCTTCGCCGTCGGACATGGAAGCCAAGTGGGGCGAGCTGACCAGCTGGTTCACCGGCACGGTGGGTCCCTTCTTCGCCGACGCGTGGGCATCCGTCTCAGCCACCACACAGGAGATCTGGACCGGCATCGGCGACTGGCTGAGCACGAAAGCGTCTGAGATCGTCTCCTGGCTGCAGGGCGTCCCCGGCAAGATCGCGGGCTTCTTCACCTCCGGCTGGGCCGACCTGAAGGCCAAGACGGTCGAAGCCTGGGAGGGCCTGAAGTCCGGAGCGACGCAGAAGGCGTCCGAACTGGTCACCTGGCTGCAGTCCGTGCCAGGCAAGATCGCGGGCTTCTTCACCTCTGGCTGGGCCGACCTGAAGTCGAGCACGATCGAAGCCTGGGAGGGCCTGAAGTCCGGGGCCATAGCGAAGGCGAACGAACTGGTCACCTCGGCCAAGGAGATCCCCTCCAAGGTCAAGGCCGTCTTCGCCTCAGCTGGCACCTGGCTGCTGCAGGCTGGCCGCGATGCCATCCAGGGGTTCATCAACGGCGTGCGGGAGAAGGCGCAGCAGGCCGTCGACGCGGTGCGCGGGGTCGGCCAGAGCGTCATCGACGCCGCCAAGAAGGTGATCGACTCCCATTCGCCGTCGAAGGTGTTCGAGCAGATCGGCAAGTGGACGGTGGAGGGCCTGGTCAAGGGTCTGCGCGACAACGAGCAGTCCGCGGTCGACACCGTCAAGGGCATGGTCGGCAAGATCAAGGAAGCGTTCTCGTCGCAGCCGGATGTCGCCGACGGCCTGGTCAAGTTCGTGTCCATCGGTAACGACAGCCTGGCCGCGCTCGCGAAGCAGCGCGAGGACCTGGTGTCCAAGTTGGCGGCGGCGAAGGAGATGGCCAAGCAGGTCGCCGGCAGCGCGCAGGAGTGGGCTGAGATCACCGGGCTTAAGGCTGAAGATTTCTCCGGCGGCGGGGACCTGGCGGCGGAGCTGCAGAACCGAGCCAGCGCGATCAACAACTTCGCCAACAATATCCAGACCCTCGCCAAGCGTGGCCTGAACAAGGCCGTTATCCAGCAGATCATCGACGCCGGGGTCGAGCGCGGCGCGACCTTCGCGGAGATGTTGGTGGGCAGCGACGGCTCCGAGATCAAGGCGTTGAACAAGGCTCAGGCGGCTGTGGAGAAGGCGTCGAAGAAGTTGGGCAAGGTCAGCTCGGACGCCATGTTCGACACCGGTAAGAAGGCTGGTGAGGGCTATCTGAAGGGGCTGCAGGACAGCCTGAAGAAGCTCGACGACGAGATGGAGAAGATCGTCAAGGCCCTGGTGGCGGCGATCAAGAAGCATCTCAAGATCAAGAGCCCCAGCCAGGTGATGGCCGAGATCGGCGGCCAAACCGTCGAGGGGCTCGCCGTCGGCATGACCGACGCGACCGGCGAGGCGGTCGCAGCCATCCAGCAGGTTGCCGCCAACGTCGCCAGCGCGGCGGCGGGCAGCCTCGGCGGGATGGTTGCGGGCCAGCTCGCCCCCACCGGGTCGGGCGGCCAGTACGGGCTCGCGCTCAACGGTGGGGGCGGCGTCGACTACAAGAACCCGCCTGGACAAGTTGGCGGCGGTACCAGCGTGGTCGTCAACATGCCGAACGCCACCATTCGCGAAGACGCCGACCTGCAGAAGATCGGCAACGAGTTCGGCTGGCAGGTCAACGCCTACGGATAGGAGCACCCCTATGTCGCTGATCGTCCCCGCCAGCCAGCACGACCTCAACGACCTGAAACGCCGGCTGGCCGAGCGCGGCCTCGGCACGCCGTCCACCCGCGACCGGGTGCTCCCCTACCGGGACGCGCGCGGCCGGCCCGCCCAGGTGCGCGTCGACCAGCTCGGCAACCTGGTGCAGGAGCGCTGGGAAGGCCAGGACGCGATCGTGTTCATGCCCCACCTGAAGGTGCGGTGGCGGCCCATCACCACGGAGGAACGATGAACGGACTCGGGCTGCCCACACCGCAGCCGACCGTCGCCGAGCTACGCGCCCAGCTCGCCATGGCGGAGGCGTGCGAGCCGATCGAGCAGGAGCTGCAGGACGCCAAGCAGGCGTACCGGGAGGCCCTGGAGGGCGGCGACCAGGAGACGATCGCCGCCGCCAAGCAGCGGAAGGACGCCGCCTCCCACCACATCAACGAGACCCGCACCTGGCTCAGGCGGGAGGCGCGGATCGCCAAGCTGAACGTCCTCATCCCCGACCTGCGCCAGGCGCTCGACTCCCCGGCGTGGAAGCCGCGCCCGAACTGGACGCAGGAGGAGCGGCAGGCCCGCGCCGACATGGAGGCGTCCCTCGCCGCGATGGAGGCCGAACTGCCCGCCCTGGAGGCCGAGGCGGCGCCGCTGCGCGAGCTGCTCGGCGCGGTTCCGCAGCCGGGCCCGCCCGTCATCGTCGAGGACGGCTCCGCCTCGGTGGACATGCCGACCGTGAAGGCGCAGGCCAAGACGATGAAGGGCGGCAAGTGACATGGCCAGTGGTCTGTACGTGGTCACCTACCAGGACGTCCTCGACACCACCCAGCTCGCCCTGGACCTGGACCTGGAGACGCACAAGTTCGCGCTCTACACCAGCTCCCGCACCCCCAACTACAACAGCGACAGTGCCTACGCCACCACGAACGAGATCAGCGGCACGGGCTATACGGCGGGCGGCAAGGTCGTCACCGGCACCGCCCTCAGCCTGCCCGGCGCAGGCGTCCTCAAGTACAGCTCGGACGCCGTCTCCTGGCCGAGCTCGACGCTGTCCGGGGTGCGGATCGTCGACATGTACGCTGACGCCCTCGCAGGCAACAACCTGATCATGGGCATCGACCTGGTCAGCGACTACAACACCGCCAACGGCACCCTGCTGCTCACCCCGCACGCCAACGGCCTTTTCACGATCGACTTCACCCCCTGACCTGCCGCAACACCGCGCCGCCGCCACCCCTCCGTGGCGGCTCTTCTCGTTGAAGGGGGTGTAAGCCTTGGCGATCACCCTGCACGCCTCCAGCCCGGCGCTCGTCACCACGACCGCCAACGGCACGCTCGTCACCAGCACCTTCTCCCCGCCGGCGAACAGCTTCCTGGTGGCGATGGTGTCGGCGCTCGACGACTCCACCAACGGCCCCACCGTGACCAGCGGCGGCGGCCTGACATGGACGCGGCGCGTCACCCGCGGCACCAGCGGCGACGGCACCCGCACCCAGATCTGGACGGCTCCGTGCGCGGCCGGAGCATCCAACATCACCGTCACCCTCGCCAGCGCAGGCGTTTTCGGAGGCGTGGTATTCGCCAGCGCCATGAAGGTCGACGTGTTCACCGACGTCGACCTCGCCTCACCGGTCGGCGCGACCGGGCAGAATTCCTCCACATCCGCCTCGGTCAACGTGACCGGCTACTCCAGTACGGCTGCCGGGTCGCGCGGCGTGATCGCGGCGTCGGATACGGCCGTGACCGGCCTGCCGTCGTCCTCGGACGACGAGTCCGCGTTCGACATGTCCGGCCTGTCCGGCCTGTTCGCGCGCAAGGCGGCCAACACCGCCACCTCCGGCACCAGCGTCACCTTCAACCTGGTGTCCGGCGGGTCGGGGCCGGAATGGGAGTGGGTCGCCCTCGAACTCAAGCCCGGCGCGTCCGACGCCTCCGCCACCCTCACCACCGTCACCGCCACCACAACCGTCCCCGCCCCGGACGCCGGCGCAGGCGCAGGCCCCACCCCCGCCACCGTCACCGCCACCACCACGGCCCCGGCCCCGACCGTTTCGGGTGACGCCAACGCCACCCCGGCCACCGTCACCGCCAACGTGGCGGTGCCGGCCCCGGCGGTCACCACCGACTCGGCCACCGTCGTCGACCTGTCCACCGTCACCGGCACCGTGGCGGTCCCCGCCCCGACGGTGCAGACCGACATCAGCCTCACCGCCGGGCCCGTCGAGGCGGCAGTTACGGTGTGGCCGCTCGACGTGGTCGCCGAATTCGACGCCTCCGCCGTCCTCCCGCACGTCGCCGTCACCGTCGAGGCGGCTGGTGTGGTCGCGTCCGTGCCGCCGCTGCCCGGCGACCAACTCGACGGGCAGCCTGGCCAGATCGAGTTCGGCGGCTTCGTGCTCGGCCGCGGCACCCCGTACAGGTGGAAGACCCTCACCGGGTGGCGGGGCAAACCGCCGATCGACTCCGGCAACGTGCCTCGCTCGTCCCGGCACGGGTCGTGGGCAGGCCGGCCGCTGCTGCAGGAGCGGGTCATCACCTGGACCGGGCTGCTGCGCGCCCCCCGCGCCGACGTGGAAGCGGCCGTCACAGCTCTGGAGCTGGCGTTGCCCGTTTACTCCGACGAGCGTGAGGTGCCGCTCGTCATCAACGACCTCGGCACCCCCTACCTGATCTACGGCCGGATCGACCGGGACCCGCTCGTCGTCGACCAGCAGCTCCGGCTCGGCCTCGGCCAGCTCAGCCTGCAATGGGTGTGCTCCGACCCCAGGAGGTACAACCTGCTCGCGACCGGCGTCACCGTCCCCGCCGGCGGCCAGGAAACGATCTCGAATGGCGGCAACATCGAAACCCACCCGCTGCTGGTCGTGCACGGCCCGGCCGCCGACCCTCCGAGCGTGCTGAACGCGACCACGAACAAGCTGGTCGAGTTCAACGTCACCCTCACCGACGGCCAGACCCTGGTCATCGACTGTGATCTCGGTAACGCCACCATCGACGGCGAGTCCGTGATGGGGCAGCTCGCCGGCGGCGCGGTGCACCCGACCGACTTCGTGCTCGACCGCGGCGGCAACGTCATCTCGGCCACGGCGGAGACGGATGTGCTGTACCGGGACGCCTGGGCGTAAGGGGGTGCGGCTGTGACCATCTCCGCCCGCTCCTACTCCGGCGGTGCTGCCGGTGTCGATTCGTCCGTGCACATTGACCGGCCCAGCCCGGCCCCGCTGCCCGGCGACCAGCTGTGGGCGGTGTGGACCGGCTACTCCGGCGGCGGCGGCGACGGCGTCACCTCGCCCGGCTTCACGGAGATTTACGAGTTCGAGCCCGACGAGTTCGGGGCCGCGTTCAAGATTCTCCGCCGGATCGCCACTGTCGCCGAGCCTTCCGGCTACACGTTCACGCTGCCGTCCGGCGGCAACGTGCACCTGATCTGCGTGCATGAGGCGTCGCCGACGGTGCCGGCCCGGATCGCCACCATGGTCGCCGAGGACAACGGCTCCCGCACCCCGTCCGTCACCCCCGCCTCCGGCAACCATCTGGAGATCCGGGTCGCCTCGTTCTTGAACGTCGCGTTCCCATCCGTCGACTGGGGGGCGCCGGCCGGGTACGTGCTGCGCGGCAGCCTGGACACGAGCATCGTCTGCTCCGCCGCCGCCACCCGCACCATCGCCTCGTCGGCCCCGTCCGGAGTGCAGACGTTCACACGCGACTCTGGCAACATCACCCTCACCTCGACCGGGTTGACCATCAGCATCCCGGCCGCCGACCTGGAGCCGGAAACCCCTCCGCCGCCACCCTTCACTCCCGGCGTCGGGACGGCCGACTTCCAGTACGTGTTCCGGCGCATGCTGGACCGCGCCTACCTCGGCCATCTTGACCTGTCCGGCGTGTCGTTCGAGCGGCGCACCTCCAGCGTAGGGGCGTTCTCCGCCAGCTTGCCGATCACGTCGTCGGCGATCGGCGACCAGGTCGACGCGATCATCCCCCGCGACCGCACCCAGCTCAACCGCGGCCCCGGGGTGATCGTGTGCGAGATCTTACATAAGGGCGACTACTGGGGCGAGTACTGGATCACCGGGTACACGCTGCGGAAGGACCGCCGCCAGGCCCCGGTCCTGCAGCTGCGAGGCTCCACCTTGGAGGCGTACCTGCAGCACGTGAGGATCAGAGACACCCTCGACTTCACCGGCAGCGGCGCGGCCGACCAGTTCGAGATCTTCCGCCAGCTGCTCATCACGATGCAGGCCCGGCCGCACGCCAACCTCGGCCTGGTCTTGCCGTCCGGCGATTCGGGGCAGGTGCGGGAACGGCTGTACGAGGGCAAGGACCGGACCCCGTTCGGGCAGCGCATCCAAGAGTTGGGTGATGTCATCGGCGGGTTCGAGTGGACTTTCGACACCATCACCGGCGCGTCCGGGCTGGACCGGGTCGTCCGGGTGGGCTCGCCCACGATCGGCGACCCCGACGCCGGCCACGTGTTCGGGATGGGGTCGGGCGGCGGCGACATCATCGCCTGGGGGTACGAGGTCGACGCCCTGAAGGGCGGCACCGTGTGGGAGGCCAGAGGCGACACCCCCGACGCTGAAGGCGACGCGTCGGTGTCGGCCGAACCGCTCACCTCAGCCTTGTATGAGGCGACCGACCACCTGGAGGCGGGCTGGCCCGCCATCGAGCGCCTGGTCGACCGGCCGGGCGTGACGATCCAGGAGACGTTGGAGGAGTGGGCGCAGGGCTGGGCCGCTCGCAAGTCGGGCGCGGTCACCGTGTTCTCGGTGACGATCGCGATCGGCGATAACCCGTCGTTCACGCCGAACAACCTGGGCGACACCGCCCGGTTCGTGCTCAGTGACGAGTGGCACAAGCGGACCAGCACCGGCGCCGGGCTCAACGCCCGCCACCGCGGGATCGGGACGCGGGTCCTCCCCGTCGGCCGCGACCAGGGCAAAGCCGAGATGGAGCTCATCGTCGAATCGTCGGAGGTGACCTGATGGACCGTGACCAACGCCCAGCCAACCCGATGCAGGACCTGCGAGACCTGCAGCGCGACGTGGCGCAGGCGCTCGGGCCGGGCGGCCGGGAAGCGCTCACGAAGGCGTCGAAGGGCTGGATCCTGCCG
The DNA here is from genome assembly GCF_057536035.1 of Nonomuraea sp. B208. Lineage (NCBI taxonomy): Bacteria > Bacillati > Actinomycetota > Actinomycetes > Streptosporangiales > Streptosporangiaceae > Nonomuraea > Nonomuraea sp. B208. Next base: position 132,471 of record NZ_BAAJOU010000002.1, on the reverse strand, counting down.
CCGATGGACGCCCCCGACCCTCCCGAGGAAGGCGTGCATCTGTTCACCGGCATGGACAGCAGCCCGTACGTCATCGACTCTTCCGGCACGATCACCCGGCTGACAGGCCAGGTAGCGCCAAACGTCACCGGGCTGACGGCCACCACAGGGACAGCGGGCGCGATCATCGACGACGTCGGCGCCACCTACAACCGCACCACCTTGAACAACAATTTCCGGTCGCTGACAGAGAAGGTCAACGCGATCTTGGCTGCGTTGAAGGCCAGCGACCAGATGGAGCACTGAGCCTGGCCGCCCGCGCGGGGCCTGGATGCGCGCCCCGACCTGGGAGGCGCGGGCGGCCACCCCTTCCATATCGCGGCGCTTCGCCGTGTCCCTCGACGATCGGAGCGCACCCTTGCCTCTCGACCCGCTCGGCCCCGTCACGATCGGAGCACGCGAAATCTACGACCAGCTCCTGGCCACGGACCGCAAAGTCGACGGCATCCGGGGCGAGGTCGCCCAGGTTGCCCAGGCGCACGGCGAGCTGACCAAGGACCTGGCGGACCATGAGGCCCGCATCCGAGCCCTGGAACGGGGGCGCTGGCCGCTCCCCTCGCTCGCCGTCCTCCTGTCGCTGGCCGGGTTCGTGCTGGCGCTCATCACCTTCCTGGCGAAGGGAGCGTGACCGTGGCCGAGCTCGTTACCCGAGCCGCCTGGGGCGCCCGCGCGCCCTCGCAGGCGCTGACCCGGATCGCCTCCACACGCGGTGTGAAGGTGCACTACACGGGCGGCCATGTCTCGCCCGCGATCGTGGACGACCACACCCGCTGCATCGCTCTCGTACGGTCGATCCAGCGCATGCATATGGCTGGCGGCCGGGAAACGCCCTACTCGGACATCGGCTACAGCCTGGCGGGGTGCCCGCACCGGAAGGTGTTCGTCGGCCGCGGCCCCCACATCCTGCCCGCCGCCAACGGCCCCGGACTCAACAGCGACCACTACGCCGTGCTCGCCCTCCTCGGCAACAGCGGCTTCACCCAGCCGAACGACGACCTTCTGCACGCGATCGTCGACTCGATCGAGCACCTGCGTGCGCACGGATCCGCCGGCCCCGAGGTGAAGTGCCACCGCGACGGCTACGCCACCGACTGCCCCGGCGGACCGCTGACGGCATGGGTCCGGCGCGGAGCACCACGGCCGGGCGCGACGAAGCCGGCCAAGGCGCGGCTGCCGGAGCTCAAGCCCGGCGACCGCTCCGAGCATGTGGTGACGCTGCGCAAGAAGCTCGGCGCCGCCAACCAGTCCAGCCCCGTGTACGACCCGACCGACCCGGACCTCGCCGCCCTCATCGAGGCGTTCAAGGCCCAGCACAAGCTCGGCAGCGGCCCCGTCTGGTCGGCCGCCTGCTGGGATGCCCTCAACCGATCGGAGAACCCGTGAGAAAGCCCCTCGTCGTCCTCGCTGCCGCCCTCCTGGTGCTCGGCGGCGGTGCCGCCGGCGCGATGGCGTCGGCCGCGTGGACCGAGCCCGCGAAGGCGTACGGCGGCTGCGTCTCCAAGACCACCGGCTACGTCCGCATCCTGGAGCGCAACGCCCTCTCCAAGAGCGTGAGCGGCGCCTGCAAGTCCACCGAGCGGAAGGTGACCTTCTACAGCCGGGCCGGGGTGGACGCGCTCGTGAGGCCGCTCAAGGGCTTCGAGATCAGCCTCGACGGCGCCGTCGCCACCTGCAAGCCCGGCGGCACGTCGAAGGCGGGCCTGCCCCGGTTCGCCTGCACCAAGGTCGCCCCGACGGCCAGCCCGTCCCCGACGCCCACCAGCTGACGCCGAAAAACGGCCCGACGATATGCCGGCTGGTATGCCATACCGGCCCTGACCAGCGCTCATGTAGCTGGGTCCCTCAACCCGTCTCCCTTGGAGGCACCCATGTCCCTGTCCGACTGGCTCGTGTCCTGGCTGCGCACCAACGTCGCCGCCTGGATCCCCACGGTGGCCGCGTGGCTGGCCGGGTTCGGCATCGACCTCCCGGTCGAGCCCTCCTCCGTCGCCATCGTGTCGCTCGCCATCTCCGCCTACTACACGCTCGTACGCCTCCTGGAGGCGCGCTGGCCCGCCGCCGGCGTCCTCCTCGGCTGGCGGGCCGCACCCTCCTACAGCCCGCCTGTGGCGGCGCGCACGACCGGCTACCACCCAGGCAACCACTCCGGCCGGGACCTCACCGGCCTGTAGCCCCCGGCGCGGCCCCAGGCGTACGGTGGAAGCTACTGCCCTGGGGAACATAAGACGGCCCCCGTCCTCCTTCGGGAGGGCGGGGGCCGTTCTTCGTCGTGCCCGGGGGTAGCGTGAGGAGTGCGGCGCCCGGTCGTGGGGAAGCGACCCGGGCGCCGCCGCCCTCACTCCCGCCCGCCGAACCGGCCGCGCACCTCGCCCCTGCGCCCGCAGTTCGTGCACGGCCTGTAGCGCCAGGGCAGCAGCCACGAGCGCAGCACGCCCTTCCCGCCGCAACGCCAGCACTTCGTCAGCGGGTTGCGAACACCGGCCAGGTAGATCGCGACGACGACTAGAACGGCGAACAGCAGAGCGATTCCTGGTTCCATCGGAGACTCCTTGGAGGGGTAGCGGTAGCGAAGCAGGTAGCGGCTCCGCTACCTGCCCTCGCTACCTGACTGACGTGCATAAACAGCCAGAGGTAGCGGGGTAGCGCGCCCCTTCAACGCCACCCGAGAACGGCCGGCACGGAGGGGTTGAGGGTGGGCGGTGGCCGCTACCCGGCGACGAGCTCGCGCTGGAAGAGCACCGCTTCGACGGCCTCCCGGCGGCAGCCCTTCAGCACCTGGCCGTCGGTCTTGACGTTCTCGCTCGGCACGCCCAGGCCGCGCAGCAGCGCGCTGACGGACTCGGGGGTGATGCCTTCGTACGCTTCCGGCCGCTGCTCGGCGAGCAACTGCGCCAGGCGCTGCCAGGACACGCCGGACCGTCCGACCGGCCACACCCTCACGACGTCCACGATCACGTCTAGGCGTGGCGCTTCTGCGCCGTCGGAGCCGATGATCTGGCCGCCGCGCAACTGGCTCGCGCGGGCAAGGATCTTCGCGGCGTGCTCCGGCGTCGGGAACTGCGACCGGACCGCGATGGGCCGTTCGAGGCCTGTCACCATCGCCCACCCGGCGTCCAGGCCCGGCCGGTAGCCGGTCGCGGTGATCCCGGACCGGTATGCGCCGGTGCCGAGGATCATGTCGTTGGCGATGTGGTCCTGCACGGCGAGGCAGGCGCGCATGGTGACGCAGCGGGTGATGTTCGGCGGCACGCTCTTCTTGTCGGGGATCTGCGTGGCCAGGATCACGATCAGGCCGAGGGCCCGGCCGCGCTTGATGAGCCGCTCCGCCGCCGCGGCGACCTCCTTGTCGATGAGCAGCTCGTGCGCCTCGTCGATGAGGATGACGACCGGGTGCAGGCCGACGCCGGCCGCCGCGAGCTCCGGAGTGACCTTGCCCTCGGGGGCGCGGCCCTCGGCCCGGAACTTCTTGATCCGCTTGCCGCGCCGTTCCGCCTCGGCGAGCCCCCACGCGATGATGCGGGCGCCGCCCTCGAATGCTTCGTCGTCGACCCCGCAGTAGTAGTCGGAGCACAGCCCGGCCTCGTCGAAGTCGGTGAAATCGCCGGTCCCCTTGAACTCGGCGATCTTGAACTCGACTGTCGGGTCGAGCGCGGCCATGAGCGCGAGCGCCCGCGCGAAGTACGACTTGCCGCTGCCGGGGACGCCGCCGATCAGCCAGTTCCGGGCGATCAGCTCGGTCGCGATCGGCCGCTGCCGCTGGTCCGCGCCGAAGTCCGCGGGCTCGAACACGGACGTGCGCGCGCCGTCGGCCAGCAGGCTCCACTTCGGCTGCCGCATCTTCGAGGCGGGCAGGTAGCCGACCCACAGGTCGAGCTGGCCTTCGTGGTCCGGGCCAACGGACGGCCACACCTGGTCCTGGGGCAGCCGCAGGGCGGAGGACAGGGCGCGGCGGGCCTCGCACACCTTCACCGCTTCCACCCCCCGGGGGAGGTTGATCCGGGCCAGCATGCCGGGCCCATCCCGGTGAATCTCCACCGGGAACTGAATCTGTGCCGGATCCTTGATGCCGGCGATGCCGATCGAGCACAGCGCCTCGCGCACCATCTCCGCCGTCAGCTTCCGGAACCGGGTGGTGACCACGGCCGGGGAGACGATCGGCCGGTCCGCGGGTCGCCCGAGGAAGCCGAGGGCGAGCGTGAGCCCGCTCCCGGCGAGCTGCAGCCACGGCGACGGCATGGTGAGGGCGGCGGTCACGGCGGCGCCGAGCGCTCCGGTGGCGCCGCCGGCGACGATGGGCAGCCGGGCGCGCAGGTGCTCGGCGCGTACGCGCTCCAGAGCGAGGTAGGCGTTGACGTCGCCCTTGGCTGCCACCTCGTGGCGTAGCTGCTTCTGCTCGGCATCGGTCGCCCACCGCCATGCTCCACGGAGGGTGACGCCGAAGCCACGCGGCGCCCACCACACCGTCTTGGCCGCATAGTGCGGGACGCGGACGGCGTGGTAGGCGGCGGTGTAGCTGAGGTGACCGGCCCACCAGCGGGCGGCGGCCTCGAAGTCGCGCCGGTTCCGGGCCCAGGCGGGGAGAATCGGCCGCCGCTCGTCGTCGGCGCGGCCGGTGACGGTCGCGTAGACGGTGGCCGGGCTGTCGTCATCTCCGTCGTCGGGAAGGTCCACAGGCCGCTCGGTGACGACCTCGGTTGGTTCATCGAGAACCTCGGCGTCATCCTCGACGACGCCGAGATCTTCGTCGTGCTGGATCACGCTCCGGCCGCCGATCCGTTCACCGCAGGCACCCGCGCCGGCGGCACCGGGCCGGAGGTGCGCGCGGTCTCCTGCTCGAACTGCCGCTCGGCCGCTTCCTCGCGGTCGGCGACCACGTCGGAGATCACGTAGCCTGCCTGCCGGTCGGCGATCCCGAACGATCGGGCGATGCCCGCGCGGGTCGGCTTTCCGCCGGCGTCGAGGATGAGGTGGACGGCGCAGGCGGCGAACCACTTGCGTACCTCCCGCTCGGTCTCCGCGTCGAGCACGACCTCCTCGGGCCGGTCGTTATCGTCCGGCCCGTCCCCGCTGTCCGAATCCGTCGAGCGCGGTTCGGTGAGCTTCGGGCGCTCCTGTTCGCGGTCGTCGGCGGCGTGTTTGGGCTGGTCACCCATAGCAGCCGGGAACAGATGGCGGAGCGCATACACGAACAGGTGCGTCCCACAGAAGATCGTCCCGATCACCAGGACCGCGATCACCGCGACCACCTGCCACGGCAGCGACCCCGGCTCCCCGGACCGGCCCGTCTGGGCGGTCCAACCGAGCCCATGCAGGAACTGCAGCAGACCGCTGGCGGCAGTGAAGAGGGCGACGATGCCGAGCGCGTACCGTCGGGCGACCGGATCGTGGCGCAGGATCATGGCGGCGACGATGGCCACCACGATCAGCCCATCGATCCCGATCCACCACAGGCGGGCAGCACTCGGTTCGATGTGCGCGGCGAGCGCGGTGTCGCGCAGCGCGCCGAGCCCGGTGTAGAGGCCGACGCCGACGATGGCGAGCACGAGCGCGGCGAGGGCGACGACGCCAAGGACCGCCCACCGGGACCGGTCCGCGCCGCGCGGCCGGGCCGAACGGACCGCGGCACGCTCGGCGCGCTTGGCGCGGCGGCGCTCCCGCCACGCGTTGACGCGCCGCTCCTTCGGGGCCTCTTCCGTCGTCTCGGGGGTGGCTCGCGGATCGGGCCCGGCCGGCTGGTCCGGCGCGGCGGGGGCGAGCTGGTTGTCGGAAGGTGCTGGCGCGGCCGGGGCCGCGATCGTACTGTCGTGCATGGTTCAGGACTCCAAAGAGCGTTGGTGTCGTGGACTGAAGACCCCGGCCGGCGCGCCAACGCCGGTCGGGCCTTCTTCGTTTCAGGGGAGATTGGGAGGCCGTCCCCGGGCGCTTCGCAGCGGCGCCAGTGGACGGGTCTGGCGGCGCGAAGCATGCCCGGGGACGGCCGTTGGATGGTGGCCCCGCACCATGGGGAAGCCCCGTGACGGGAGCCGGGCGCGGGGCCACCGCCCCGGCCCGCCGGCCCTGGGGAAAGGTGGGTGTGGGCGGCGGCGGGCCGGGGCTGCTTACGGGCGGTCGGGCCGCCTGGCGTCGAGGATCAGCAGCGACTGCTTGAGCAGCATGCGCGACAGCTCGTCGGGGCCGTCAGCGCGGAACGTCCCCAGGACGCCGAATGCCTTCCGCCGCTCGGTGAGCTGCAGTTTGAGGACGGCCACCCAGGCGCCGTCGCTGTCGCGGTCGACGTGCCAGGACGGGTAGAGGAGGCGGATGTAGCGCAGCCGCGTCTCCTCGGGCGTCTCCTTCGGCGGCGTGGGGGCGGGCGGCAAGGGGCGGCGATGGCGGAACCAGGCGGTCATGCGTGCTCCCACAGCTCGGCGTAGATCATGCGGTCGCGCCGCCGGCGGGTCCACGTCTCCCCGTACGAGTCGGCGAGCGCGGACACGATCTGGTGGGCGAACGGGGCGTCGACGCGCTCGATGTCGTTGGGGAAGACCAGCTCGAAGCGCAGGAAGCGGCGCGGCGAGTCATCGAAGATCGTGGTCAGGTTCAGGCGGCTGAGCGGGCTCGACCTGGCCAGCGCGGCCACGAACAGCTCCCGCACGATCTTCCCGGCGTCACCACCACGTCCCGGCAGATGTTCACCGACGATCGCGTCCGCGTAGGCCGCCGCGGCGTCGGCCGACCCGGGGAGTGCGGGGTAGTCCTGGGTCCAGGTTGTCACGGTCACCACCAAATCCGGGTCACAGAGCCGTACGTACGGCTCGCGAGTCGTATGGTCAGCTTGCAGCCGTACGTACGGCACGTCAAGCTGTCTGCTGTGGATCAGCCGTCATACGCCCGGATCGCGACCGATCTGAGACGTCAAATCACCTCCGGCGAGCTCGCCCCAGGCGACCGCCTACCGGCGCGGCACCAGCTGGCGCGCGACTACGACGTGGCCGAGAGCGTCATCACTCAGGCCACCAGGACCCTCGCCACCGAGGGACTGCTGGTGTCCCGGCCGGGCGCGGGCATGTTCGTCCGCGCAACGCCCCGCCGGCGGCAGCTCGTCCGCTCGTGGTTCCGCGAACGCCAAGGCGGGTCGCCGTTCGCCACCCAGATGGAGGAGCAGGGCCGCCGCGGCGCATGGGAGTACGCCTCGGACACGCTGCAGGCGCCGCCGGAGGTGCGGGACCGGCTCGGCCTGGACGCGCCGGACGGCGACCGGCACGACGTGATGCGCACCGTCTACTCCTTCACCTCGTCCGACGACGAGGAGCCGTGGATGCTGTCCACGAGCTGGGAGCCGCTCAGCCTGACGAAGGGCACCGTGATCGCTTTCCCGGAGGCGGGCCCGCACGCTGGCCAGGGCGTCACCCACCGCATGGCAGCGATCGGCGTGCTGGTGGACGCTTGGAATGAAGAGGTCGGCGCCCGCGTGGCGACAGCCGACGAGGCGAAGCGGCTGAAGGTCGGGCAGGGGTCGATCGTGCTCACGGCGGCCCGCGCCTATCTGGCGGGTGAGCAGGTGGTGGAGATCGCCGACATCGTGGTGCCGGCCGACAGCACGACGCTGGTCTACAACGGGCCGGTCGACGACAGCTGAGGTCGGGACCGGGACGGGTGACGCCGCCCCGGGCCCGCCGTGTCGCCGGTATACCCCGGTCTATAGGTGCCTATGCGTGCGCGTGTGTGCTCGTACGTACAGGGGTGCTGATGTGAGCCCCTACGCTCCCTACATGATCATGTGGAGAGATGATCTGCCCAGGTGGGAGCAGGTTGTCCGAGTCATCCGCCAGCGTGTTGAGTCTGGCGAGTACGGGCCCGGCCGCAAGATCACGGAACAGTCGCTGATCGAGGAGTTCGAGATCGCGAAGATGACCGCGCGTAAGGCGATCAAGGGGATGCGGGACGCCGGCCTGGTCTACACGCGCCCCAACCTCGGCAGTTTCGTGGGCCCGGACCCCGACATCGAAGATCGCTGATAGGTCGTTTAACTGTCGCGCATGCGGATGACAACGCACCTGGCTACACTCAGGCTTGCATGCGGGTCGCCGCTAGGTAAGACCTGGTTAAGCCTCTGATCAGAACTCCATGAGAAGGCCGATGGAGCGAGGTGCGCGTGCGGGCTACGGCGTCAGCGGCGGCAGGACGCCGATCCCGCGCAGAACCCCCACCAGCAGGACGATGGTGAAGCCGGTGAAGATCACCCAGATCCGTACCTGCCGGTAGAGGCGGACCATCCGCCGCGCCTCACGCCATTCGCGATCGTTGGCGCGCTTGGCACGTAAGCGGGCGATGTGGGCGCGGCTCGTGACCTTCAGCCTGCTGCGGTCGATCTGCTGTACCGGCATGATCCCATCCTGACAGGACGGGGCGGCCGGGGAAACGGGCCGCCCCGCGCGGGTTCAGGAGCGGGCGGGCCAGTACTCGTCGCGCAGCAGGCGCTTGTAGAGCTTGCCCGTGGGGTGGCGGGGCAGCTCCTGGCGGAAGTCGATCGACTTCGGGCACTTGTAGTGGGCCAGGCGCTCGCGGCAGTACGCGATCAGCTCCGCCTCCAGCTCCGGCCCCGCCTCGTCCATGGAGACCGGCTCGACCACGGCCTTGACCTGCTCGCCCATCTCCTCGTCCGGCACGCCGAAGACGGCCACGTCGGCGACCTTGGGGTGCACCGACAGCACGTTCTCGGCCTCCTGCGGGTAGATGTTCACGCCACCGGAGATGATCATGTACGAGCGGCGGTCGGTGAGGTAGAGGAAGCCGTCCTCGTCGAGGTAGCCGATGTCGCCGAGCGTGGTCCAGCCGCGGCCCTTCGGGTCCTGCGCGGAGCGGGTCTTGTCCGGGTCGCCGTGATACTCGAAACGGCCGCCGTTCTCGAAGAAGATGGTGCCGTGCGTGCCCGCGGGCACGTCCTCGCCGTCCTCGTCGCAGATGTGCACGACGCCGAGCAGGGAGCGGCCGACGGTGCCCTTGTGCTTGAGCCAGTCCTCGGGGCCGACGTAGAGGAAGCCGTTGCCCTCGGTGCCCGCGTAGTACTCGTGGATGATCGGCCCCCACCAGTCCATCATCTGCTCCTTGACGGGCACGGGGCAGGGCGCGGCGGCGTGGATGGCGTACTTGAGCGAGGACAGGTCGTACCTGGCCCGGGTCTCCTCGGGCAGCTTCAGCATCTTGATGAACATGGTCGGCACGAGCTGCGAGTGCGTGACCTTGTGGCGCTCCACCAGCGCCAGGTACTGCTCGGGGTCGAAGCGTTCCATGACCACGACCGTCGCGCCGAGGCGCTGGAACGTCATGCAGTAGCGCAGCGGGGCGGCGTGGTAGAGGGGCGCGGGCGAGAGGTAGACGCTGTCGGTGGAGGGCGCGAACAGCGCCGAGATGAGCTGGAGCAGCATCCCGGGCTCCTCCAGGGGGCCGTGCGGCGCGGGCACCTTGACGCCCTTGGGCCGGCCGGTGGTGCCGGAGGAGTAGAGCATGTCGGCGCCGGTGCACTCGTCCTCGACCGGCGTCGCCGGCTGCCCGGCGACGGCCTCCTCGTACGACTCGAAGCCCTCGGCGACGCCGTCGATCATCAGGCGAAGCTCGACCTTGGGCGTGGCGTCGGCGATCGAGGCGGCCACGTCGGCCAGGTCCGCGCTGGAGATGAAGACCCGCGCGCCGCAGTTGTCCACGATGTACGCCAGCTCGTCGGTCTGCAGCCGGGAGCTGATGGGCGTGTAGTACAGACCCGACCGGTGCGCCGCCCAGGCGACGGACAGGAAGAGCGGGTGGTTGGTGAGCATGAACGCGATGTGGTCGCCCGGCCGTAGCCCGGCGGCACGGAACAGGTGCGCCAGCCGGTTCGACTCCTCGTCCAGCTCGCGGTAGGTGACGATCCGCCCGGAGCCCGCCATGACCACAGCGGGCTTGTCGGGGGTGACTGCTGCGATGGCTCCCGGATGCATGACTAGAACAGTATTCGGTAGGCGGGCGGGCGCGCCAGCACGCGGCCGCCGCCCGCCCGTCATCCTTCCCGGTCAAGCCGGGGGGGACCTACTCGGCCGGGATGACCGAACCCTCGTACTTCTGCTGGATGAACTCCTTGGTCTTCGGGTCCTGCAGCAGCTTGCCGAGGGTGACGATGCCGGCGTCCTTCTCGTGGCCGGCCTGCACGACGAGGCCGTTGACGTACGGGTTGCCCTCGGTCTTCTCCAGCGCGAGCGCCTGCGAGGCGGGCTTGAGCCCGGCCTCAAGGGCGTAGTTGCCGTTGATCACGGCGGCGTCCACGTCGTCCAGCGAACGCGGGAGCTGCGCCGCCTCCAGCGCCTTGAACGTCAGGTTCTTCGGGTTGGCGGCGACGTCGCGCTCGGTGGCCGCGGTGCCGACGCCCTCCTTCAGGGTGACCACGCCGTTGTCGGCGAGCAGCTTGAGCGCGCGGCCGAGGTTGGTGGCGTCGTTGGGCAGGGCCACGGTGGCGCCGCTCGGCAGCGCGGACAGCTCGGTGACCTTCTTGGAGTAGAGGCCCAGCGGCTCCAGGTGCACGGGAGTGGCGAAGGCCAGCTTGGTGCCCTTGGAGGCGTTGAAGTCGTCCAGGTACGGCTTGTGCTGGAAGAAGTTGGCGGTCAGCTGCCCCTCGTCGAGCTGCACGTTCGGCTGCACGTAGTCCGTGAACTCCACGATCTCCAGCTTGAGCCCGGCGGCGGGGGCCAGGTTCTCCTTGACGAAGTTCAGGATCTCCGCGTGCGGCACGGGGCTCGCGCCCACCTTGATCACGGTGTCGGCGGACTCGGCGGTCTTGCCGCCGGCCTCCGACGTGGTGTCCGTCGCGGACTGCGACGTACCGCATGCGGCGAGCGACAACGACAGGGCGACGACACCCAGGACACGACGGATGTTCATGATTTCTTCCTTACTTGTGCGATAGACGCCGGGCGACCCAGTCGCCCAGGCTCTGCAGGAGTTGCACGATGACGATGAGCAGCACGACGGTGACGATCATCAGCAGCGTCTCGAAGCGCTGGTAGCCGTAGCGGACGGCGAGGTCGCCGAGCCCGCCGCCGCCGAGCGTGCCGGCCATGGCGGAGTAGCCGATGAGCGCCACGACGGTCACCGTCAGCCCGGCGACCAGGCCGGGCAGGGCCTCGGGCAGCAGGACCTTGCGCACGACGGTGGCCCGGCTCGCGCCCATGGCCTGGGCGGCCTGGACGACGTCCGTACCGACCTCGCGCAGCGCGGTCTCCACCAGCCGGGCGAAGAACGGCACCGCCCCGACGGTGAGCGGCACGACGAACGCGGCGGTCCCGATGGTGGTGCCGACGACCAGCCGGGTGAACGGGATGATCGCGATCATCAGCACGATGAACGGCAGCGACCGCCCGATGTTGACCACGAACCCGAGCACCGCCCGCAGCGCGGGCGCCGGCCGCAGCCCGCCCCGGTCGAGCACGACGAGCGCCACGCCGATCGGCAGCCCGAACAGCACGGTGAACAGCGTGGACCAGCCCACCATCTGGGCCGTCTCCACCGTCGCCGGCCACAGCAGCGGCAGCATCTCTTCCCAGGTCACGCGGCCTCCTCCACGATCAGTCCGGACTCACGCAGGTAGGCGAGCGCGGCCCCGGCCTCCGGGCCGTCCAGCGCGACGCGCAGCCGCCCGACCGAGTCGCCTGCCAGCTCCTCGATCGAGCCGCCCAGGATGTTGAGGTCCACGTCGAACTTGCGCACGACCTCCGACACCACCGGCCGGCCCGCCTGCCCGGCGAACGTCAGCGTCACGGAACCGGCGGGCGCCGGCTCGGGCAGCGGGAAGATCTCCCTGGTCAGGCGGGATCCGGGGGTGCGGACGAGGTCGGCGATGGTCCCCGACTCCTCGACGCGCCCGCCGGACATGATGGCGACGGAGTCGCAGACGCTCTTGACCACGTTCATCTCGTGGGTGATGAGCAGGATCGTCAGGCCCAGCTCGGCGTTGAGCCGCTTGAGCAGGGCCAGGATCTGCTGCGTGGTGGCCGGGTCGAGCGCGGAGGTGGCCTCGTCCGACAGCAGCACCGACGGGTTGCCGGCGAGCGCGCGGGCGATGCCGACGCGCTGCTTCTGCCCGCCGGAGAGCTGGTGCGGGCGGTGCCCGCCGCGGCCCTCCAGCCCGACCAGCTCCAGCAGCTCGCCGACGCGGCGCTCGCGCTCGGCCCTGGACACGCCCATGATCTCCAGCGGGAACGCCACGTTGCCGGCGACCGTACGCGAGGACAGCAGCGCGAAGTGCTGGTGGATCATGCCGATGCGGCGGCGGGCCCGGTTGAGCTCGGCCTCGCGCAGCGCGGTCAGGTCCTGACCGGCGACGGTGACGGTGCCCGCGTCGGGGCGTTCGAGCAGGTTGACGCAGCGCAGCAGCGTGCTCTTGCCCGCGCCGCTCTGGCCGAGCACGCCGAAGATCTCGCCTTCGCGCACGGTGAGGTCGACGCCGTCGAGCGCGACGACGTCGCCGTACTGCTTGCGCAGGCCGGAAGCCTGGATCACGGAAGAACTACCCCACGACTGAGGGCGGCCGGGGCCGCGGAGATGGACGACGACGGGCGGAGGAACCGGCCGGCGTCAGCGGGTGCCCGGAGGGAACGGCAGGTGGCTCAGCCTGCGCAGCACGAACACGGGGGCGATCATCAGGACCTTCGGGAGGAGAACGGGCGGGCGGGGGCGGTCGGGGTCAGCGGGCCGGCATTCGTCTCATGCGCATGCGACAACACAGGGCCGCCCCGGGGGCGCCTTGGTGGTTCGCGTATGCCTCGTTCACGCCCGTGCAAACGGCCGGTGAGAAGCGCATATTCCAGACCAGCCGCGTGATTCATGTCACGTCGGTCATATCGCTAGAGATGCATCGGTAGCGATGTAACATGCGGGCCATGAACATCGCGAGGATGCGCAGACTCGGACGGCGGCTGGTGGAGCTCGCCAAGGCCACGGAGAGCGAGGCGGGCGAGCCGGTGCTCACCCCCGGCGAGGAGGCCGTCTTCGTGGACGTGCTCCGCCATCCGGACAGCGCGGTGCGCGAGATCCAGGCCCGCACCGGCTTCGCGCAGAGCCACGTGTCGGCGTCCGTGGCGCGCATGCGCGAGCGCGGCGTCCTGGAGACCAGGCCGGACCCGGGGGACGGCCGGCGTACGCAGGTGCGGGTGGCCGACCGGACCGTGCACGCGCTGTTCCGGCGGGCGACCAGCCCGGTGGACGAGGTGGTCGGGGCCGCCCTGCGCGACCCCGCCGACACCGCGCGGGTGGTCGCGCTGCTGTCCGAGCTGGAGTCGTTGCTGATCACCGACGAGTCGCACGGCGCGGGCTGAAACAGGAACGCCCGCCGTCCCTCGGCGAGGGACGGCGGGCGTGGTCCCGCAATGCATGGTCCTGCAAGGCGTGGCCCTGCAAGACGTGGTCCTGCAAGACGTGGCCCCGCAGGGCCGGTCAGGCCGCGACGGTGGTCCCGACCTGGGCCGGCGTCAGCGCGAGGTCCAGCACCTCGCGCACGTCGCTGACCGGGTGAATGGTCAGCTCGCTCCGGACCTCCTCGGGCACGTCGTCCAGGTCCGGCTCGTTGCGGGCCGGGATCAGGACGGTGGTGATGCCCGCCCGGTGCGCGGCCAGCAGCTTCTGCTTGACGCCGCCGATCGGCAGGACCCGCCCGGTCAGCGAGATCTCACCGGTCATGGCCACGTCGCTGCGGACCAGCCGGCCGGACAGGAGCGAGGCCAGCGCGGTCGTCAGCGTCACGCCCGCCGAGGGACCGTCCTTCGGGACGGCGCCCGCGGGGAAGTGCACGTGCACCGACCGGTCCTTCAGCGCGGTGACCGGCAGCTCCAGCTCCGCGCCGTGCGAGCGCAGGTAGGACAGCGCGATCCTGGCCGACTCCTTCATCACGTCACCGAGCTGGCCGGTGAGCGTGAGCCCGGTCTCGCCGGTCTCCGGGTCGGCCAGCGACGCCTCCACGTAGAGGACGTCTCCCCCGGCCCCGGTGACGGCCAGGCCGGTGGCGACGCCCGGCACCGAGGTGCGCTGGGCGGTCTCCGGCAGCGAGGACTCCGGCACGAACCGCGGCCGGCCGAGGTATTCGACCAGGTCGGACTCGCCGACGGTGACCGGCAGCTCGTCCTTGGCGGCCACCTTGCGCAGCACCCGGCCGACCGCCCGCTCCAGCGAGCGCACGCCCGCCTCGCGGGTGTACTCGGCGGCCAGCCTGCGCAGCGCGGCCTCCTCGACGACGACCTCCTCGGCGCTCAGCCCGGCCAGCTCCCGCTGCCTGGGCAGCAGGTGGTCGCGGGCGATGGCGACCTTCTCGTCCTCGGTGTAGCCGTCGAGCGTGACGACCTCCATGCGGTCGAGCAGCGGGCCCGGGATGGCCTCCAGGACGTTCGCCGTCGCCAGGAAGAGCACGTCCGACAGGTCGAGCTCGACCTCGAGGTAGTGGTCGCGGAAGGTGTGGTTCTGCGCCGGGTCGAGCACCTCCAGCAGCGCGGCCGTCGGGTCGCCGCGGTAGTCGGCGCCGACCTTGTCGACCTCGTCGAGCAGGACGACCGGGTTCATCGAGCCGGCCTCGCGGATGGCACGGACCACGCGGCCGGGCAGCGCGCCGACGTACGTGCGGCGGTGGCCGCGGATCTCGGCCTCGTCGCGGACGCCGCCGAGCGCCACCCGGACGAACTTGCGGCCCATCGCGCGGGCCACGGACTCGCCCAGCGAGGTCTTGCCGACCCCGGGAGGGCCCGCGAGCGCGAGCACCGCGCCGCTGCGGCGGCCGCCGACGACGCCGAGGCCGCGCTCCTGACGGCGCTTGCGCACGGCCAGGTGCTCGATGATGCGGTCCTTGACCTCCTTCAGCCCCGTGTGGTCGGCGTCGAGCACGGCCCGCGCGCCGGTGATGTCGTAGTTGTCCTCGGTACGGACGTTCCACGGCATGTCGAGGACGGTGTCGAGCCAGGTGCGGATCCAGCCGGTCTCGGGCGACTGGTCGGGCGTGCGCTCAAGCTTGTCGACCTCCTTGAGCGCGGCCTCACGTACCTTGTCGGGCAGGTCGGCGGCCTCGACGCGGGAGCGGTAGTCCTCTTCCTCGGTCTCGGCGTCGCCGTTGAGCTCCTTGAGCTCCTTGCGTACGGCGGCGAGCTGCTGGCGCAGCAGGAACTCCCGCTGCTGCTTCTCCATGCCCTCCTGGACGTCCTTGCGGATCGTCTCGGCGACGTCCAGCTCGGCGAGGTGGTCGCGGGACCACTCGATCAGCCGGGCCAGCCGGTCGGCGGGGTCGGCCGCCTCCAGCAGCTCGACCTTCTGCGCCGTGGACAGCCAAGGGGTGTAGCCGGAGCTGTCGGCGAGCACCGACGGGTCGTCGATCTGGTTGACCTGGTCGACCACCTGCCAGGCGCCGCGCTTCTGCAAGATCGTGGTGGCCAGGGCCTTGTACTCCTTGGCCAGCTCGTGCGCGCGCTCGCTCGCCGGGACGGCGTCGATCGTGTGCGCCTCCACCCACAGTGCGGCGCCGGGGCCGGTCGTGCCGGTGCCCACGCGGACGCGGTCCACGCCGCGGACGACCGCCGCGGGCTCGCCTCCGGGAAGCCGCCCGACCTGCTCCACCACGGCGCGGACACCGGTGGCGCCGTAGCGGCCGTCGATGCGGGGAACGAGGAGCACCCGCGGCTTGTTGCCACCGGATGCACGGGCCGCGTCGATCGCCGCGCGCACCTCGGAGTCGGACAGGTCCAGCGGGACCACCATGCCCGGCAGGACCACCTCGTCGTCCAGCGGCAGGACCGGGAGGGTCAAGCTCTCACTCATGTGAACTCCAAAGGGTTGAGTTATACCGACTCAATCCATTGGAGCCGCCTAATGTTCCCTTTCTTGGTGATGTTCGCTCAGGGCGATCGTAATCATGTAAGCGGTACCTGGGGTTGAGGCAGGATCAGACCTCGGGGGGACGCGGGGCGGGCGGCGGTGTCCGTAGCCTTGACCACGTGATCCACCGCCGGCGCGACCCCCGCACCTCCTCCCCACCGCCGCCGCCACGCGCCTCTGAGACTCATGACGGTGATCGTGGGGCGGCGGACGCGTACGGAGCGGACGACGCCGGTGGCCACAGGCGCCCGGCCGGGGCACCTGATCACCACGCGCTCACAGCTGGGGAGCCTGGCGGCCACGAGCCCGCGCCCGGGAAACCTGAGGATCAAACGCCGGCAACCGGGGAGTCTGGCGACCGCACGCCGACGCCCCGGAAGCCTGGCTCCCGCGCGCCCGCACCCGGAAAACCGGACGACCACCCACCAGCACCCGAAAGATCTAGCAACCTCACACCAGCACCCGGGGAACCTGGCAGCCACGAGCCCACACCAGGGAACCCCGAGGACCATACGCTCGCCCTCAGGGAATCCGAGGACCACACGCCCGCCCCCAGGGAACCTGAGGACCACACGCCCGCTCCCAGCGAATTTGGCGACCACACACCCACACCCCAGGATCCTGGCGACTGCACACCCGGCCCCGGGAAACCTGGCAACCCCACGCCTGCACCCGGAGAACCTGGCGACCACGAGCCCTCCGCCGGCGTAGCCCCTGCAGCAGGACGTGCGGCCGACGACGACGCCAGTCACCAGCCCCGTGCCGCGGGCGGCGGGGCTCGGGGTGGGCGGGACGCGGCGGGGGGACGAGGGGCGGAGCTCTGGCGTTGGCGGGAGCTGGTGGCGGCAGCCCTGCAGCCGTTCGCACTCGCCCTGTTCCGGGGCAACGCCGACCCCCCGCCCCGATCACGCCGCCTGTCGCTCCCCGTGCCACGCGGGTTCCGGGTGCTGGTCCCGGTCGAACGGCTCAGCCTGGTGCGGACGGCCGAGCTCCTGATGGCCGTCATCCTCTTCCTCACGACCCAGGACATGGTGAGGCACTGGGCGATCCTGGCCGAAGCCGAAGGCCGGACATCGGTGCCGATCCCGGGGACCCTCGCGTTGCTCTGCGCCGTCGCGGCCGCGCTGCCGGTGGCGCTGCGCAACCGGTGGCCGCTCGCGGCCTGGCGTACGGCTTTCGCGCTGCTGCCGCTCTCCTTGTGGACGACCCTGCGTGTCAGCGAGCCGCCCTACCCGGTCTTCACCGTGCTGTCGTACCTGCTGGTGCTCTACTCCGTCGCCGTGCGCTGCGACCGGCGGATCACCCTGGCCGTGTGGGTCCTCACTCTGCTGACCGCGTGGATCGCGCACCCCGACTCGATGGCCGCCGTCACGGTCGTGGTGACCGTGGTCGTGCTGTTCGGCCACAACGTACGGGTGCGGCGCACCGCGACGTCCCGGCTGGCCGAGGAGGAGCGGCGCAGCCGGCTCGCGCAGGACGCGCAGGCGGTGCTGGAGGAGCGCGCCCGGATCGCCCGCGAGCTGCACGACGTGGTCGCCCACCACATGTCGGTGATCGCGATCCAGGCCGAGGCGGTGCCGATCAAGGCGGCCGGGGACCCGGTGCAGCTGGAGGCGGGCCTGGCGGAGATCCGCAACCTGTCGCTAGAGGCCATCGCGGAGCTGCGGCAGGTGCTGGGGGTGCTGCGCGACCAGGACGGCCGCACCGAGACCACGCCGCAGCCCGGCCTCGACCGGGTGGACGAGCTGGTGGCCAACGCCCGCTCCGCGGGGCTGGCGGTGCTGATCAAGCGGTCCGGGTCCCTGGACGGGCTGGGGCCGGCCGTGGAGCTGTCGGCGTACCGGATCGTGCAGGAGTCGCTGAGCAACGCCATGCGGCACGCGCCCGGAGCCGCCGTGGGCGTGGAGCTCGTCCGCGAGGGCGACGAGCTACGGCTCCGCGTGGCCAACAGCCGGGGCACGGGCGACGGTGGGCCGCCCGGAGCCGGCCAGGGGTTGGTGGGCATGCGCGAACGAGCGTCCCTGCTGGGCGGCACGCTGACGGCGGGCCCGACGCCGAACGGCGGCTTCGAGGTGACGGCAATCCTGCCGATCACCGCCCCGAGGACCGCCGCGAACGAGACGGACGACAGATGAGCAGCCGCCACCCCTCGCCGACCGATGGACGGGCAACAGGCCACGCACCACGGGCTGCCGGCGCCACACGCCAGTGCCGCGGGCGACGGAGCACGGTCGCCGGGAGAATGGTGTCCGGTGTCGAGGAACGGAGCCCGGCGCCCAGGAGAAGACGGCCGGCGGGCAGGCAGGACAGAGGTGCCCGGTGAGCGGGCGGGAGAAGGGGGACCGGTGAGCGGCGGGGAGAGGGGTGACGGGTGATCCGGGTTCTGATCGCCGACGACCAGGGGATGGTGCGCACCGGGTTCACGGTGTTCCTGAGCGCGCAGCCGGACATCCAGGTCGTGGGCGAGGCGGCCGACGGCCGGGAGGCGATCCGGCGGGCGGCGGAGCTGGCCCCCGACGTGGTGCTCATGGACGTCCGCATGCCGGTCATGAACGGCCTGGAGGCCACCAGGGAGCTGCTGTCCGGCGGCGGCAGGCCGCCGAAGGTGCTGATCCTGACGACGTTCGACCTCGACGACTACGTGTACGAGGCACTGCGCGCCGGAGCCAGCGGCTTCCTGCTGAAGGACGCCTCGGCGGCGCAGCTCGCCGAGGCGGTGCGCGTGGTCGCGGCCGGGGATGCGCTGCTGGCTCCGCAGGTCACCCGCCGGCTGATCCACGAGTTCGCCCGGCTGGGGGCGCCCCGACCGGCGACGGCGGGGCGGCGGCTGGCCGAGCTGACCGAGCGCGAGACGGAGGTGCTGACGCTCGTCGCGCAGGCGCTGTCCAACCAGGAGATCGCCGACAAGCTGTTCGTGGCCGAGCAGACGGTCAAGACGCACGTCGGGCGGGTGCTCATGAAGCTCGGGCTGCGCGACCGGGCCCAGGCCATCGTCTGGGCCTACGAGAACGGCCTGGTCCGCCCCGGGGAATGACCGCCCTGCCAGGGGATGCAGGCGTCGGAGGGTGCGCCGGGACGCCGGAGATCGTACAGTCGGCTGGTGGAACCGGTTGAGCTCTTCCAGCAGGTCGCGGCGACCGTCCCCGCCTACGGCGCGTTCCTCGCCGAGCACGGCGTCGATCCCGCCCGCGTCCGGACTCTTGAGGACTTCCGGCGGCTGCCGATGACCACGAAGGACGGCTACGTACGCCGTCACCCGCTGCCCGACCTGTGCCGCGACGGCGTGATCGGCGACATGATCGCGGTGTCGTCGGGCTCGACCGGCGTGCCGTCGTTCTGGCCGCGTTCGGCCGCCGACGAGCGGGCCGTCGCCGCCCGTTTCGAGGAGGTCTTCCGCGACTCCTTCGCGGCCGGGGAGCGCCGCACGCTGGCCGTGGTCTGTTTCGCGCTCGGCACCTGGGTGGGCGGCCTGTTCACCGTCAACTGCTGCCGTCACCTGGCCGAACGCGGCTATCCGATCACAGTCGTCGCCCCCGGCACCGACCGCAGGGAGATCGCCCGGGTGCTGCCGGAGCTGGCCCCCCACTTCGACCAGGTCGTGCTGCTGGGCTATCCGCCGTTCCTCAAGAACGTCATCGACGCCGAGGACCTGCCCTGGCACGAGTGGGACCTCAAGCTGGTCACGGCGGGCGAGGTCTTCAGCGAGGAGTGGCGGTCGCTGGTGTGCGAGCGGGCCGGGATCGCCGATCCGCTGGGCGGCATCGCCTCCCTGTACGGCACCGCCGACGCCGGCGTCCTCGCGAACGAGACGCCGCTCTCGGTCGAGCTGCGCCGCTTCCTCGCGGCCCGTCCCGCGGCGGCAAGGGAGCTGTTCGGCGCGTCGCGGCTGCCCTCGCTCCTGCAGTACGACCCGCAGGCGCGCTTCTTCGAGGAGGACGCGGGGACCCTGCTGTTCTCCGGCGACAACGGCATCCCGCTGGTCAGATATCACATCGCCGACGAGGGCGGCGTGCTCCCGTACGACCGCCTGCTCGGTTTCGCCCGCGACCACGGCTTCACGCCGTCGGCGCCCGGCCCCGAGCGGCCCTTCGTGTACGTCTTCGGCCGCAGCCACTTCACCGTCTCCTACTACGGCGCGAACGTCTACCCGGAGAACATCGCGATCGGCCTGGAACAGCGGGAGGTCAGCGGGTTCGTCACCGGCAAGTTCGTCCTGGAGACCGTCGAGGACGAGCACCGCGACCGCCGCCTGACCGTCACCGTCGAGCTGGCCCCCGGGGTCGCTCCCTCCGCCAGGATCGCCGAGGTCGCCGGCGAGTCGATCCTGACCCACCTGCTCCGCCTCAACAGCGAGTTCGCGGCCTACGTCCCGCCGCACCGCCGGCGGCCGGACATCCAGCTCCGCGAGACCGGCGACCCCGACTACTTCCCGCCCGGCGCCAAGCACCGCTACACCCGCGGCTGACCGGTCAATTCAGCGGTTCGAAGGGGTTGACCACGGACACGCCGGTCCCTGCGAAATCCTTCACATTCCTGCTCACCAGCGTCCACCCGAGCACCCTGGCCATCGCCGCGATCACGGGGATGATGTGGTCACCGAACTGCCGGTGAAGAGCGTGCAGCCAGCGTTCCAGGAGGGTCGCCTGGGCTGGACCTTGGGTCTGCGGAGCTCAACTCCACAGCGGATCTCTCACACGGTCAGGGCGCTGAGGTAGAGCGTGGGTCCATGAGCTCCGCCGATCCAGTCCCGGACGTGC
This sequence comes from Nonomuraea sp. B208, assembly GCF_057536035.1. Taxonomy (NCBI): domain Bacteria; kingdom Bacillati; phylum Actinomycetota; class Actinomycetes; order Streptosporangiales; family Streptosporangiaceae; genus Nonomuraea; species Nonomuraea sp. B208. Next base: position 111,820 of record NZ_BAAJOU010000002.1, on the reverse strand, counting down.
GGGCTGCCGTTTCGTAGACCACGCTCGTGTCGAGGAGGTAGCCGACGTCCCTCAGTCGAAGTCCATCTCTCGGGGGAGGTCACGGTTGCGGGGGATCTCAAGGTCGTCGTCCCAGGCGGGTTCTTCCAGGAGGAATTTCCGGAAGTCAGGAGTCTCTCCTCTGAGACGGCGGTACTCGCCGATATCGATGACCACGGCCACCTCTTCCCCGTGCCGGGTGACTACTTGAGGGCCTTCACTCACCGCGCGCCGTCCAACCTCACAGAAGCGTTGCTTCGCCTCCTGTACCTGCCAGCCGCTCATGAACTCCCCTGTCCAGTCTTTCTAGACCGAGAAGATACGCGGCGCCGACTACCGTCGAGACTCGTACGCACGTCACTGGGTACAGAAGAAGGAAACCAGGCTTTGATGACATGGTGTCATCAAAGGGTTGACGTGCGCTCCCAGTGTTTGTGACACTTCGTCATGAAAGTACCGTGCGATTGAGGTGGGCCGTGACGACGTCGTTCTCCGAGACCTTGAGGAACGCCACCTGGGGCGACCACCAGTCCGCCGAGGCCGAAGGCTACCTGACCGAGCTCATGGCGGGACGCCTGACCGAGCACGAGTACGGCGAGATGGTGGCCCAGCACTACTTCGCGTACGTGGCCCTTGACGGCGTCTCCCGCGAGCTGGCCGATCACCCGGTCGCGGGCGCCTTCGTCTTCCCCGAGCTGTACCGCGAGGCGGCGCTCGAACGCGACCTCACGACGATCTACGGCCCGTCGTGGCGCGACCGCGTCACCCCGTCCAGGTCCACGACCGCGCTGGTCGACCGGATCCGCAAGGTGGCCGACTGGCCGTGCGGCTACATCGCCCACCACTACACCCGCTACCTCGGCGACCTGTCCGGCGGCCAGTTCATCCGGATGGAGCTGCAGAAGATCTACGGCTACGACAGGGGCGGCGGCGTCGACTTCTACTTCTTCGACGAGCTGGGCAGCCTGCCCCGCTTCAAGAACGACTACCGCTCCCGTCTGGACGCCCTCGACCTGGACGAGCGCGAGCGGCAGCGGATGATCCGCGAGGTGCGGCTGGCGTACCGGCTGAACGCGGACGTCCTCACCGAGCTGCTCGACGTCGTCAGGACCGCGGCCTGACCCCCGGGCGGTACGGGTCCCGCAGCGCGGCGTGACGCGCTCGGCGAACTCCTCCTTGAGCCGCGCCAGCCGCGGGCCCGCCGTGTAGTGGCGGCCCTTGGTCTCGCGTACGGCTGGAGCCAGCGCTTGGCGGTGAGGTCGCGCAGGTCGCGGGCGGCCTGGCCCTGGCTGAGGTCCTCGTCGGCCTGGTAGCGGCTGCGGCGCACCCGGCGGCTGACGAAAGCCTCGTACAGGGCGGACACGCAGCGCGTGTTGAGCCCGTCGCGGTCCACCTCGCCTTCGAGCAGCGTCCACACCTCGCCCGCCTCGGCCAGGCGCTGGCGTACGCGCTGGGCCTGCAGGTGGTGGGCGCGCAGGCAGAAGCGCACCCACGCGAGCGTGTCGCCGTGCGGCTGCCAGTGCCGGCCGCCGACCGCGCCCAGCACGTCGTAGTAGTCGACGGTGACTCGATGCTGCCCCAGCCACTCCTCGATCGAGGAGAACTCCGGCGTCGTGATCTGGTCGCGGCCGAGGACGAGGGTCTGCAGGGCGCGTGACATGCGGCCGTTCCCGTCGCGCCAGGGATGGATCTTGACGAGGTTGAGGTGCGCCATCGCGGCCCGGACGTGGCTCGGCAGGTCCAGGTCTCCGTCGTTGAGCCAGCCGATCAGCTCGTCGAGGAGGCCGGGGACGAGGGCGGCGTCGGGGCCCTCGTAAACGACCTCGCGGGAGAGGGAGTCCCGGATGTAGATGGGGCCGGGGCGTACCAGCCCGGGGGTGTTGTGGCGGTGGTGGCCGATCATCATGAAGGTGAGCGCGTGAGCACGCCGAGGTCGTAGCGGAAGAACGGGGCCTTCGACAGGAGCGCGATGTAGGTGAGCGCCTGCTGGTAGCCGCCGATCTCCTTGGCCACGGCTCATGCTGTACGGCACGCCCGTCCTCGAAGCGGCGGACCAAGCGGTGCTCGACGGACATCGAAGCATGAACGGATCATCTGCCGCGGGCCTACCATGGGCCTATGCCCAGGATCTCGGCCGCCACCATCGGTGAGCATCGTGCTCAGACGCGCGACCGCATCCTCCAGGCCGTCTCGCGCCTGTCGAGGACGCAGGGCATCGACGCGATCTCCATGACCGACGTGGCGAGCGAGGCCGGCATCACCCGCACCGTGCTCTACAACTACTTCCCGGACAAGGCGGCGCTGCTGCTGGCGTTCACCGAGCGGGTGACGAGCTACTTCATCGACAGCTACGAGCGTGAGCTGCCCGCCGGCGCCTCGCCGGCCGACCGGCTGCGGGCGTTCGTACGGCTGCAGCTGGAGGGGCTGCTGGCGCATCCGCACCCGGGGGCGGCCGATCTCGGCGCGGCGCTCGGGCCGGACGCCTACCAGCAGCTCGCCGAGCACGTCGCGCCCATGCAGCGGGTGCTGGCCGGGATCCTGGAGAGCGGGGCCGCCTCGGGCGACTTCCGGGTGGTGGACGTCGCGGCGACGGCGCGGATGGTCCTGGCGGTGATCGGCGCCGAGCGGGTGCCGCTGATCAGCGGGAGCGTCACCGTCGAGGCGGCGGCGGCGCTGGTGTCCGAGTTCGTCCTGCGAGCGCTGGGCAATCCGGCGGAGGCAGGCAGCCGGGCGGAGGCAGTCGGGCGGGCCGAGGCAGGCAGTCCGGCCGAGCCGGGCAGTCCGGCTCAGCCTGGCAGTCCGGCCGACCTGGCCAGTTCGGCCGAGCTGGGCGCTGCGGTGGAGCAGTGAGCGGTCCCGTTCAGGCCGGCGGGCATCTGGAGCTGAAGTCCGCGCGCGGCCGGTGGGTGTTGCTCGCGACCGTGCTCGGCTCCGGGCTGGCCCTGCTGGACAGCACGATCGTCAACGTCGCGCTGCCGTTCCTGGGGCGCGAGCTGAACGCGGGCATGGCCGGCCTGCAGTGGACGGTCAACGCCTACACGCTGACGCTGGCCGGGCTGATCCTGCTGGGCGGCTCGCTCGGCGACCGGTACGGCCGGCGCACCGTCTTCGTCATCGGCACGATCTGGTTCGCGGTCGCGTCGGCGCTGTGCGGGCTGTCGCCGAACATCGAGTTCCTGATCGCCGCCCGCGCGCTCCAGGGCGTCGGCGGGGCGCTGCTGACGCCGGGCGCGCTGGCGATCATCCAGGCGTCGTTCGCCCGCAAGGACCGGCCGCGGGCGGTCGGGGCGTGGTCGGGGCTCGGCGGCGTGGCCAGCGCGGCCGGGCCGCTGCTCGGCGGCTGGCTGGTGCAGAGCGCGGGATGGCGGTGGGCGTTCCTGGTCAACCTGCCGTTCGCGCTGCTGGTCGTGGTGGTGGCGATGCGGCACGTGCCGGAGTCCAGGGACGAGCAGGCGGCCGGGCGGTTCGACGTGCTGGGCGCAGCGCTGGCGGCGCTGGCGCTGGCCGGGATCACGTACGGGCTGATCCAGGGGGGCGCGCCGGTGCCGCTGGCCGTGGGGCTGCTGCTGGCGGCGGCGTTCGTGGTGGTCGAGGTGCGCCGGTCGCCGGACGCGCTGGTGCCGGTGGGGCTGTTCAGGAACCACGTGTTCACGGCGGTCAACGTGGTGACGCTCGTCATGTACGCCGCCATGGGCGTGGCGTTCTTCCTGCTGGTCGTGCAGTTGCAGGTGGTGTCGGGGTTCTCGCCGATCGCGGCGGGCCTGGCGATGCTGCCGACGACCATCCTCATGCTGCTGCTGTCCGCGAAGGCCGGGGACGTCGCCAAGCGCTACGGCCCCCGCTGGCCGATGACGATCGGCATCCTGCTGGCGGGCGCCGGGTTCGTGGCGATGAGCACGATCGGGTTCGGCGCGTCGTACCCGCTGCGGGTGCTGCCGGCGGTGACGATCTTCGGGCTCGGGCTGTCGGCGGCCGTCGCGCCGCTGACCGCGACCGTGCTGGCCACGGTGGACGAGCGCTACGCGGGCACCGCCAGCGGCGTCAACAACGCGGTGGCCCGCACCGGGGGCCTGCTGGCGGTGGCCGCCGTGCCGCCCCTGGTGGGGCTGGTGGGCGAGGCGTTCCAGAACCCGCCGGTGTTCGACGCCGGGTTCCGGGCCGCGATGCTGGTGAGCGCCGCGATGATGGCGGTGTCGGCGCTGGTCACGTTCGTGACCATCCGGACGAACGTGCTCGCCCCAGAATGATCAGAACGTGAAGGGCTGGCTGCGGACGCTGTTGTCGAAGTTGGACAGCAGCAGCTCCGGCTCGCCGGTCGCGCGCAGATCGGGCAGGCGGGTCAGCAGCTCGCGGTACATCGTGCGGATCTCCTGACGGGCGAGGTTGGCGCCGAGGCAGAAGTGCGGGCCGGGGCCGCCGAAGCCGACGTGCGGCTTGGTCTCGCGGGTGATGTCGAAGGTGTCCGGGTTGGGGAAGACGGTCTCGTCGCGGTTGGCGGAGCCGTAGAAGAGCACGACCTTGTCGCCCTTCTTCAGCTCCAGCCCGCGCAGGGAGTAGTCCTCGGTGACCGTGCGGCGGAACTGCATGATCGGCGAGACGTAGCGGACCATCTCCTCGACGGCGTTGCCGATGTGCTTGTCGAAGTCGCTCATCAGCAGCTCGCGCTGCGCCGGGTTGTCGGTGAGGATCTTCAGGCCGTGGGCCATGGTGTTGCGCGCGGTCTCGTTGCCCGCCACCAGCAGCAACGAGAAGAACGAGCCGAGCTCCTTGTCGGTCAGCTTCTCGCCGTCGACGTTGGCGGTGACCAGCAGCGAGACGAGGTCGCCCTTGGGGTCGGCGGCGCGTTCGTGGCCGAGCTTGATGACCATGCGCTGGAGCGCGAGCAGGGCCAGCATGTTCTGGCCGGCCATCTGGACGCTGCGGGCCAGGCTGGGCCGTACGCCGGTGTAGGCGGTGGAGATGTCGACGTGCTGGTGCACCTTGTCCCGCAGCTCCTGCGGGATGTCCAGCATGTCGCAGATGACGTGGATCGGCAGGCGGGCGGCGACCTGCGACACGAAGTCGCGGGGGCCCTCGCTGACCACGTCGTCCACGATGCGGGCGCAGGCGGCCTCGATGTCGCTCTGCAGGCCGGCCAGCATCTTGGGGCTGAACGAGCGGGTCACGATGCGGCGCAGCCGGGCGTGTCGGGGATCGTCCATGTTGACCATGGACTCGCCGAACACCTGCTTGATCCAGCCGGGCGGCTCGGGATTGGTCACCGCGGGCTCGCTGGAGAAGATCTTGGCGTTGCGGCTGGCCTCGACCACGTCCGCGTGCCGGACGAGGGCGTAGAAGCCCTTGCCCGAGCGCAGGAAGGGCACTTTCTTCTCCGGGAAGAACACCGGATGCTCCAGCTGACGGAGCCGGGCGAAAGCCTCGTGCCGCTCTTTCAGCGGTTTGCGCCAGAAATCCAAATCCGCGAGATCGATGTCCACGCGACTATCCTGGCACGTTCCCACGGTGTTAAGCCCGAGTTCGCGCCGGGAGGACATCACTGGTCGTATGAACGCGCTGCTCGCCGCCCTCCTGGCGGTTCCGCTCGCCTCCGGCACGGCTCCCGCGGCCCGCCCGTGCGGCGGCCACCCGCTCGACTTCGACGGCGACGGCCGCGCCGACCTCGCCGTCGCCGCCCCCTACGACCGCGACCGGGCCGGCTCGGTGGCCGTGCTGTACGGCTCCGGCACGAAGGTCACCCTCACCCAGGGCGACGGGGCCGAGCCGGGCGACTCGTTCGGCTCGGCGCTGGCCGTGGGCGACTTCGACGGCGACGGGTGCGCGGACCTGGCGGTCGGCGTGTCGGAGGAGTTCGCAGGCGAGCGGGTGCCCGGCGGCGACGGCAACGGGGTCGTGCAGGTCTTCCGCGGCTCCCCCGCCGGGCTGGTCAAGGGCGAGGAGCTGGCGCTGCCCAAGCCGTCCAGCGACCGGTTCGGGGCCGCGCTCGCCGCCGGGGACCTCGACGGTGACGGCGTGGACGAGCTGGTCGTCGGCGCGCCCAGCCACCGCTCGGGCGGCGCGGTCGCCGTGTACGGGCTGAAGGGCCGCGAGCCGTACGTGATCACGCAGCGGACGACGTGGGTGCGGCAGTCCGCGCAGGTCACCGACCAGTGGGGGGCCGCGCTCGCCACCGGCGACTTCGACGGCGACGGCCGGGACGAGCTGGCCGTCGGCGCGCCCGCCGACAGCGTCACGCAGGACGGCCAGGGCTCGGTCACGGTCGTCGACGTACACCGCAAGCGGGCAAGGCTGCTCACCCAGAGCACCCCCGGCATCACCGGCGCCGCCGAGAAGTGGGACGCCTTCGGCGCGGCGCTCGCCACCGGCGACTTCGACGGCGACGGCCGCGACGACCTCGCCATCGGCGTGCCGGGCGAGGGCCTGAGCGCGAACCAGCGGGCCATGGACTACGGCGACGGCACGGTGGACGTCCTGTACGGCTCGCGCGGCGGCCTCAGCACCGCCCGCGCCGAGGCGTGGTCGCAGAACACCCTGGAGGGGCGGCCCCGCTACTACGACCGGTTCGGCTCGGCGCTGGCGGCCGGCGACTTCAACGGCGACGGCCGCGACGAGCTCGCCATCGGCGTGCCCGGCGAGCGCGCGGTGCAGGTGCTGGCCGGCAGCGCCGGCGGCGGGCTGACCCGCAAGGGCAACCTGCTGATCAAGGGCGAGGGACGCGACTTCGGCGCCGCACTGGCGGCGCTGCCCGGCGGCGGACGGTTCCGGTCGCTCGAGCGGGGCGAGTCGCTGGAGCGGGACGAGTCTCTGAAGCCGGGCGAGTCTCTGAAGCCGGGCGAGTCTCTGAAGCCGGGCGAGTCTCTGAAGCCGGGCGAGTCTCTGAAGCGGGGCGGGGCGCCGCAGGGGCTCGTGGTGGCCGCCCCCGGCCAGGGGCTGGTGATGTACGCGCCCGGCTCGCGGACGCGGGGCCTGCGCCTCGGCCAGGTCCGCGAGATCGCCAAGGGCACCGGCCTGTACGGCTACGCCTTCGGCTGAGCCGGGCCCTCCCGCGGCCGGTCCGCCGTCGGCGGAGCTGAGCCCTTCGCCCAGCCGCCAGGCGATCGGCCACGCGTTACGGGTTCGGCTGATCCGTGCCTTCCCCCGGCCGGTGCGCCGGCAGGATCACCCGGAACAACGCCCCCTTGCCCGGCTCGCTCTCCGCCACGATCACCCCGCCGTGCGCCTCCACCAGCGTCGCCGCGATCGACAACCCGAGCCCCGACCCGCCCGTGCTCCGCGCCGGATCGGCCCGGTAGAACCGCTCGAACACCCGCTCGCCCACCTCCGGCGGGAACCCCGGCCCCTCGTCGGCCACCTCGACCACGGCGTGGTCGCCGTCCACGCCCACCCGCACCTGGAACGGCGTGCCGGCGGGCGTGTGCGCGAGCGCGTTGCCGACGAGGTTGCCCAGCACCTGCGCCAGCCGCGGCTCGTCGCCGGTCACCAGCACCTCGCCGTCGCCGTCGAAGAGGCGTACCAGCTCGATGCGCCGGTCGGGGGCCAGCGTCTGCGCGTCGATCACCGCAGTGGCGGCCAGGCTGAGCAGGTCGACCGGCCGGGTGGCCAGCGCGCGCCGCTGGTCGAGGCGGGCCAGCAGCAGCATGTCCTCCACCAGCAGACCCATGCGGGCCGCCTGCCCTTCGATGCGGCCGAGGAGCCGGACGGCCTCGTCCAGGTCCTTCTCCTCCCCCAGCCGGTACAGCTCGGCGAACCCCCTGATCGAGGTGAGCGGCGTACGCAGCTCGTGCGAGGCGTCGGCCATGAAGCGGCGCATCAGCTCCTCGGAGCGGCGGGCCGCGGTGGCGGAACGCCGGGCCGACTCGGCGGCCTCCTCGCGCTCGCGCACGGCGTCCTCGATGCGGGCCAGCATGGTGTTGAGCGAGCGGCCGAGCTTGCCGACCTCGGTGGTGCCGGACCAGAGGGGGACGCGGCGCGACAGGTCGCCGCCCGCGATGTCGTTGGCGGTGCGGGAGATCTCCTGGAGGGGGCGCAGGCTGCGGCGTACCAGCCAGTGGCAGGCGAAGCCGAGCACGATCACCGTGCCGCCGCCGCCCACCGCGACGATGAGGCCGAGCTGGGAGACGGTGTCGTCCACGTCGCCCAGGTTGATGGCGATCACCCGGCTCTCGTCGTCGCGTCCCGGCACGGCGACGACCCGCCAGGTGGGCCCGGCGGCATCGACGGACTCGACGGTGAAGGGCCGGCCCCCCAGCTCGGCCACGTCGGCGGCGGCCAGGCGGGGCAGGCTCGGCGTGTGCGCGGCGGTGGACTCGCTGAGCGTACGGACCGGCGCGCCCCTCGCGTCCAGCACCACCACGTGGAACAGGCCGAGGAAGCGCTGCGGCCGGGTGCCCGCGAGCCGCGGCTCCGGCGGCGGGAGCACGTCACGCGGGGCGGCCGCTGCCCTCAACTGCTGGTCCACCCGCTCCACGAGGTAGCCGCGCAGCAGCCGCACCGCGAACAGGCCGGTCAGCGTGATCGCCAGGGTGACCAGCAGCAGGGTCGCCGACACCAGCCGGAGCCACAGCGGCGTCCTGGCCAGGTGCTTGCGGAGCCTGCTCGGCATCGCGTTCACAGACCGCGCGGCGGGCGCAGGATGTAGCCGACGCCGCGCAGGGTGTGCAGGTACTTGTGCTCGCCGGTGTCGACCTTGCGGCGCAGGTAGGAGACGTACGACTCGACGAGGCCGACGTCGGTGCGCCAGTCGCCGTTCCAGACGTGGTCGAGGATCTGCGTCTTCGACAGCACCCGGCCCACGTTGAGCATGAAGTACCGCAGCAGCCGGAACTCCGTCGGCGACAGCTTCACCGGCAGGCCGTCGCGCCACACCTCGTGGGTCTCCTCGTCCAGCTCCAGGTCGGCGACGCGCAGCCGGTTGGGCGGCGGGGTGCCGCGCCGGGTGCGGCGCAGCACGGCCCGGATGCGCGCGATGGTCTCCTCCAGGCTGAACGGCTTGGTCACGTAGTCCTCGCCGAGGCCGAGCCCGGCGATGCGGTCCTCGGGGGTGTCCTTGGCGGTCACGAACAGGACGGGGACCCGCCGGCCGCGCGAGCGCAGCCGGCCCGCGACCGTCATGCCGTCGAGGTCGGGCAGCATGATGTCGAGCATCACCAGGTCGGGGCTGCTCTCCTCGGCCACCCGCAGCGCCTCCCGGCCGTCGGCGGCGGTCAGCACCTCGAACCCGGCCATGCGCAGGCTGGCCGAGAACAGCTCCCTGATGTTGGGCTCGTCGTCGACCACCAGCAGCCTGGCCTCGGGCTCGGGGCTCATCGCGGTCCGCCTCCCGGGAACTGCCGGCCGCCCTGGGTGATGGCGGAGGCCGTGACCGAGCCGTCGGCGCCCTGCTCGCCGCGTACGGTGACGTCGCTGCCCTGCTCCAGGTCGGTGACCTTGCCGGGCTTGGAGATCTGGACCGTGGTCTGGTCGGTGGTGGTGACGGTGACCGTCTTGCCGTCCGCGGTCTTGACGTACACCTTGCCGTCCTCGACCTTCTCGACGGTGCCGAACGTGCCGCCGCCCATGCGCTGGCCACCGCCGGGGAAGCCGCCGTTCCGCTGCTGGCCGTAGCCGGGAGGTCCGCCGCCCTGCTGCTGGCCGGTGCCGGCCGCCTGGCGCTGCCCGCCGGCGACGGCGGGCGTGTCGTCGCCGAAGAGCTTGCCCGCCTGGATGCCGATGAGGATGCCGGCCACCAGCACCACGCCGGCGGCCAGCGCCAGCGTGACCTTCGACCTGCCCTGGCGCGGCTCGACGGCGAGCTCCTCCCCCAGGTCGTCGGGGAACGGCGAGGAGTCGAGCTTCGACATGTGACTCTCCTTACTCGTGGCGCAGGGCCTGGATCGGCCGGAGCTTGGCCGCCCGGTTTGCCGGATAACTGCCGAAGAACAGACCGATGCCCACCGACACGCCCAGGGCCAGCGCCACCGACGACGGCACGAGGACCGGCTCGATGCCGGCGATGCTGAACCTGGTGCCGATGAAGGCCACCAGCACGCCCGACAACCCGCCCACCAGGCTCAGCAGGGTGGCCTCCACCAGGAACTGGCCCAGGATCGCGCCGCGCGGCGCGCCGATCGCCTTGCGGATGCCGATCTCGCGGGTGCGCTCGGTGACCGTCACCAGCATGATGTTGGTGATGCCGATGCCGCCCACCAGCAGCGAGATCGCGGCGACCGCGCCGAGCAGCACGGTGAAGGTGCCGGTCGCCTCACTGACGGTCTCCTGCAACGTGGCCTGGTTGAGTATGCGGTAGTCGGGGTTGTTGCCGGTGATGCCATGTCGTTGGTTGAGAATAGCGGTGACCTCGGACTGCGCCGTCGTGGTGGTGCCGGCGCCGGTCGCCTGGACGACGATCTGGCCGAGCGAGCCGAACCCGCTCAGGCTCTGCTGCACGGCCGGCAGCGGCGCGATCGCGATGTCGTCGGCGTCCTGCATGCCGGTGGACCCGGCCTCCTTGAGCACCCCGACCACCGTGAACGGCACCCCGGACACGCTGACCTGCTTGCCGATCGGGTCCACCGTCCCGAACAGCTCCTCGACGACGGTCCGGCCGAGCACCACGACCTTCCGCGCGGCCAGCACGTCGTCGTTGAAGAAGTACGTGCCCTGGGCGACGGGCTTGTTCATCGCCTCGAAGTAGCTGGGGTAGGTGCCGACGAACTGGGAGATCGCGTGGCTGGCCGGCCCGTACGCGGCCGTCGCCGAGGAGGCGTTCACGACCGGCGAGACGCTCTTGACCGACGGCGCGAGCGTCCGGTCGGTGAGCGCCTTGGCGTCGGCCAGGGTGAGCTGCCTGGCCTGGGTACGCGGCCCGGTGTTGCCGCCCCCGCCCGCCCCGCCGACGCGGAAACCGCCGCCCCCGCCGCCGCCCGAGAACGACGGGGAGATCGTGAGGGTGTTCGCGCCGAGGCGCTGGATGTTCTGCTGGATCGAGCGGGAGGAGCCCTCGCCGACGGCGACCAGCAGGATGACCGCCGCCACGCCGATGAGGATGCCGAGCGTGGTCAGCGCGCTGCGCATCTTGTTGGCCAGCAGGCCGCGCAGCGCGAAGCGGAGGATCTCGAACTGGTTCATCCGGCGGCCGTCCTCGGGGGCGGGCCGTCCACCGGCGCCTGCCTGCGGTCCTCGACGACCTCGCCGTCCACCAGGCGGATGACCCGTTTGGCGTGCGCGGCGACGTCGTCCTCGTGCGTGATGCAGACGATCGTGCGGCCGGCCGCGCTGAGCCGGTCCAGGATCTGGAGCACGTCGTTCGTGGAGGCGGTGTCCAGGTTGCCGGTCGGCTCGTCGGCCAGCAGCAGGGCCGGGGCGGTGACCAGCGCCCGCGCCACGGCGACGCGCTGCTGCTGGCCGCCGGAGAGCTGGTTCGGCTCGTGGTGCACGCGGTCGCGCAGGCCGACCTCCTCCAGCGCGGCCAGCGCGCGGGCGCGCCGTTCGGCCTGGGGGACGCCGCCGTACACGAGGGGCAGCTCGACGTTGGCCAGCGCGCTCATGCGCGGGATCAGGTTGAAGGACTGGAAGACGAACCCGACCCGCCGGTTGCGCAGGATCGCGAGCTGCCGTTCGTTCAGGCGGCCCACGTCGGCGCCGTCGATCAGGTACGTCCCCGAGGTCGGCACGTCCAGGCAGCCGAGGATGTTCATGAGCGTGGACTTGCCGGAGCCTGAGGCGCCCATGATGGCCACGTAGTCGCCCTGCTGGACGTCCAGGCTGACGCCGCGCAGGGCGCGGACCCTGGCGTCGCCCTCGCCGTACTCCTTGACCAGGTTCCGTACCCGGAGGACCGGCACGTCCTCCACGACGCGCAGCCCGGCGGTCATCGCCCGCCCCCGGGTATGCCGCCACCGCCGGGGAAGCCGCCGCCGAAGCGGCCGTTGCCGCCCGGCGTGGTGCCGGTCGAGGCGGCCGGGGGCACGATCTGCTCGCCCTCCGAGACGCCCGACCTGATCTCGGTCAGGGTCGTCCCTTGTACGCCGACCTCCACCGGGGTCCGGGTCTGCCGGCCCTGCCGGAGCACGGTGACGGTGGTCTGGCCGCCGCTGGTGGAGATCGCCGTGGACGGGACGGCGACGACGTTCTCCGCGCGGCCGGTGACGACCTCGACGGTGGCGGTCTGGCCCAGCCGGACCTCGTCGGGCACCTCGGTGAACGTCACCGTGACCGGGTACTGGACGACGTTGTTGCTGGTGGTGGCGACCGGCTCGATCTGGGTGACCTTGCCGGTGGCGCTCACGCCGGGCAGCGCGTCGAACGTGACCGTGGCGCTCTGGCCCTTCTTCAGCTTGCCGACGTCGGACTCGGTGAAGGTGCCGACGAGCTGCAGCTTGGTGGTGTCGGCCAGCTCGACGAAACCGGAGCCGGACGTGGACGTGGACGTGGAACCGCTGGAGTTCTGCGACTGACCCTGCCCTGCGCTGCTCTGGCCGCCCGAGCCGCCGGCGTTCGCGCCGACCGAGCCGTTGACGGCCGTGACGGTGCCGCCGAAGGGGGCCTTCAGCACCGTGGCGGCGGCCGTCCGCTGCGCCTCGCGGTAGGAGTTGCGGGCCTTGACGTAGGCGGCGTAGAGCTGCGCCGTGTCCGTGCCGTCGGCGAGGGCGCTGTCGTAGGCGGCCTTGGCCGCCGACAGGTTCTCCTGGGCGGCGGCGTCGTCCAGCCGGGCCAGGAGCTGGCCCTTGCTCACCTTGTCGCCGGCCTTGACGTAGATCTTCTCGACCGTGCCGGACGTGCCGAAGGACAGGGCGCGGAATTTGGCGCTCTCGACCGCGCCCGTGGCGGACACCGCGGCCACGACCGTTCCGCGGCTCGCCGTCACCGTCCTCACGGCGCTCTCGCTCGCCGCCTCCTCCGTACCGAGCTGGGAGTAGGCGAACGCGGCCCCGCCCAGCAGGAGCACCGCCAGCGCTCCGTTGGTCATCAGCGCTCCGCGGCTCTTGCGCGATCTGCGCCTGTTCGACACCTTCACGAGCGGTGACCCTTGCACACCAGGCTGCGCCGCAGCCGCGAGCAAGCTGAACGTTCGCTGACAGCGGGCCCGCCCCTGCGGGCGCACAGAGAACTTGCAGGCGGCTCGCAGGCTGCCGCGAACCTGCTTCGCCAGGATGATCCGTCATGAGACGGACTTTCGCGCTGGGCGGGCTCGCCCTGGTCGTGCTCGCCGCCGGGTCGGGCGTGGCCGTGCTCGCGACGCGCGACGACTCCCCCGCCGCCGTCCAGGTACGGCTCGCCGCGGCGCAGCGCGGGCAGGTCACGGCGGTGGTGAGCGCCGCGGGCAACACCGTGGACGGCTCCCGCCGCGACCTGGCCTTCGGCTCCTCGGGCACCGTCACCAAGGTGTACGTCAAGACGGGGGCGAAGGTGAAGAAGGGGCAGGTCCTGGCCCGGATCGACGGGCGGGAGGCGCGGGAGGCGTACGAGGCGGCCAAGGCCGACCTGGCGGCGGCCGAGGAGGCACTGGACAAGGCCTCCACCGCCACCACGTCGGCGTCCGCGGGCACGTCGGCGTCCGCGGGCACGTCCACGACTAGGGGCACGTCGGCGTCCAAGGGCGCAGCCGCGGCGCGCGGTGGCACGGACTGCACCCCTGTCGGCGGCAAGCCCGGCGCCACCACGTCCGGCCGTCCCGCCGGAACCCCCTCGGCCACCCCGACCAGCGCCCCGACCAGCGGCCGGACCAGCGCCGCCGACGGCCCTGCCGGAGGCGCGCTGCTCGGTCCCGTCCGCTCCCCCGGCCACGGCGGCACGACCTCGCCGACGCCCGAGCCGACCCGCACCCCGCGTCCCACAGCCACGCCGACCGCCACTCCTACCTCCACCCCGACCACCCCGACGACCAGGCCCACCGAGCCCGAACCTGGGCCCACGGTGACCGTCACCGCCACCGTGACGGCCACGGTCACGGTCACCGAAACCGTCACCGCCCCGCCCCAGGACGACGGCACGCGACAAACCCACCGCCCGGCCGGCTCCCCCACGGCCAAGCCGTCCGCCACGAAGAAGCAGGCCACCGCCGGCAAACCCTCGGCCCGCCCGAGCACCGGCTCCTGCGCCCCGTCCACCGCCCCCTCCACCAGCCCGAGGACCAGCGGCAGCCAGGGCACCAGCAAGGAGCAGGCCGCCGCGAACGTGGACCGCGCCGAGGCCGCCCTTGAGGAGGCCGCCGACGCCGTACGCGCCACCCGCATCCTCGCCCCAGCGGCGGGCACGGTCCTCTCGGTGGCGGGCGCGCCCGGCGACCAGGCCGGCACCGGCACCTTCATCAGCCTGGGCGACCTGGACGAGCTGCAGGTCCAGGCCATGGTGACCGAGTCCGACGTGAACCGGCTGCAGCTCGGCCAGCAGGCCGCGATCACCCTGGCGACCCGCCCGGGCGAGCGTCACACGGGCACGGTGACGGCGATCGCGCCGACCGCGACGAGGGACGGCCAGCTCGTCCGCTACTCGGTCACCCTCGCCTTCGACGAGCCGCCGACCGGCCTGATGCTGGGACAGACGGCCTCGGTGACGGTCACCACGGACGCGGCCGCGGACGCGATCTACGTCCCGGCGGCGGCGGTCCGCAGCAGGCCGGACGGCGCCCAGGTGATCACCGTACGGTCCGGTGGCCGTGACCTGGCCAAGGTGGTGGAGACGGGCGTGCGCGGCGACCAGTACGTCGAGGTCACCTCGGGCCTGACCGAGCGCGACCAGGTGGTGATCTCGGACGGCACCACGGGTGAGTTCCCCGACGGCGCCTGGCCCGACGCCTGACGCGTCCGACGTCCCATGATCCCCGGGCCGCGACCCGGGCCCGCCCCGCCCCCGGCGGCCTCGGGAGAGGGCGGACCTGCCCCCGGGTCGCGGCCCGGCCTCGTTGCCGGGCCGCCTATTGAGCGGATCCTCAGTTTGCTCTCAGCGGGCGTTCAGGGAGTCGGCCGTCAGCGTGAGCCGGTGCGACGTCTTGGCGGGCGCGCCGCGCCGGGAGACGCGGTCGAGCGTACGGAAGTCGACCGACAGCTCGTCCCTGGTGAGCCGGGCCATGAGGTAGCCGCGGCGCTGGTCGATGTAGGAGAAGTGGGGGTTCTCCCGCAGCGCGGCGGCGATCCACTCCCGGTCGCGGTAGCCGTCGCCGTCGCTGGCGATGGACGAGGTGATCAGCTCCTTCGCGACGACCGGTGAGTCCGGGTCGTCGAAGTCGGGCTTGAGCTCGGCCAGGTGGTGCATGTGGGCGTCGCCGGTCAGCACCACCGGGTTCGAGGTACGCGACAGCGCGCCGAGGAGGCGGGTGCGCTCGGCGGCGTACCCGTCCCAGGAGTCCAGGTTGACCTCGCGGCCGGGGCCGGTCCTGAAGTCGCGTTGCGCCACCATGATCTGCTGGCCGAGCAGGTTCCAGCGGGCGGTGGAGCCGTGCAGGCCGTCCTCCAGCCAGCGCCACTGGTCGCGGCCGAGCAGGGTGCGCCCGCCGGACAGCCGCTCGTCGCAGCCCGCCCGTACGCCGTCCAGGCAGGCCTGGTCGTCGCGGAACTGCCGGGTGTCGAGCAGGTGGAACCGGGCCAGCGTGCCCCAGGAGACGCGCCGGTTCACCCGCAGCGAGGTGCCCCGCAGGCTGGCGCGGCGCAGCGGCATGTTCTCGTAGTAGGCGCGGAACGCGTGCGCCCGCCGCCCGGCGAAGCCCGTCGCGCCGGTGCTGGAGACCTCACCGGCCCAGTTGTTCTCCACCTCGTGGTCGTCGAAGGCCACCAGCCACGGCGCGCCCGCGTGCGCCCGCTGCAGGTCGGGGTCGCTCTTGTACTGGGCGTGGCGGAGGCGGTAGTCGGCCAGGGTCCGGCACTTGCCCGGCGTGTGGGTACGGACGCGACCGGCCAGGGCGGTGTAGCCGCTGGGGCCGTACTCGTACATGTAGTCGCCGAGGAACACCACGAGGTCGGGCTCCTGCTCGGCGAGGCGGCGGTAGGCGGTGTAGTAGCCGTGCTCGTAGTGCGCGCAGGCGGCGACGGCGAACGTGAGCGGCGTCGCCGCGCCGGTCGGCGTGGTGCGGGTGCGGCCGGCCGGGGACAGCCGGCCCTCGGCGCGGAAGCGGTAGAAGTACTCGCGGCCCGGCTCCAGGCCGGACAGCTCGACGTGCACGCTGTGCGCGTCGCGGGCGCGGGCGGTGGCGGTGCCTGACCGGACGACCTTGGAGAAACGTTCGTCGGCCGCGACCTGCCAGTCCACCTCGACGTCGCGGGAGGGCATGCCGCCGCGGCCGTCGCCGCCGAGGGGGTCGGCGGCGAGCCGGGTCCACAGCACGAAGCCGTCGGCCGACGGGTCGCCGGAGGCCACGCCGAGCGTGAACGGGTCGGAGCGGAGGGTTCGGGAGGTTCTGGACGAGGTGGCCGAGGCGGGGGCGGCCCACGCCGGTGAGGTGACGAGGCCGGCCGCCGCTGCGGTCAGGAAGGCTCTGCGGTCCACGTACCAGGTATGTCCGGCCGGGCTGACCCGCCCGTGGCCGGGGAGTCAAGGCCCGGTGAACAGCAACGGTCGTCCTCAGGCGGCCAGCACGGCCCCGAGGGCGGCGCGCAGGTCGGCGGAACCGGTGTAGAGCAGGCCGGTCATGCCCGCGCGTTCGGCGCCCTCGACGTTCTCGGGGCGGTCGTCGATGAAGACGACGTCGGCCGGCTCGGTGCCGAGCGCGCGGGCGACCTCGTCGTAGATCTCCCGGTCCGGTTTCACCAGGCCCATCCTGCCGCTGTAGAAGCGGCGTGCGATGGCGGCGATCCACGGCAGCTCGTCCAGGCCGTCGCCGAGGCAGATCGGCGCGTTGGACAGCAGCGCCACGTCGCGGCCGTCGGCCAGCAGCTCGCCGAGCAGCGCGACGGTGCCCTGGTCGGGGTGGGCCCAGCCGGCGACGTCCATGGCGACCAGGCGGGCGACCTCGCTGTGGGTGACGGGCCGGTCGAGCACCGCCGCCCAGTAGGCGTGCGGGGTCAGGTCGGCCCGGTCGAAGTCCAGCCGGTGCCGCCAGTAGCCGGTCACGAACGCCTCGGGGTCGGCGTTCATCGCGCGGGCCATCTCCAGGGTGTCGGCCTCGGGCTGGGGCAGCGACAGCACGCCGCCGTAGTCGAACACGATCCAGGTCATGCCAGGAATGGTCGCAGATGCGGGTCGAGCGCGGGGCAGCCCAGGTATTTCTCGGCCGTGTGGAAGTCGAGCCAGTCGAGGTTGACCAGCTCCTCGGCGTCCACGCCGGTGAAGCAGCCGCCCAAGCCGGGCGGGATGGCGGCGATGTCGTCCTTGTCGGCGATGTTCACCCAGCGGGCCACGCCGGGCGGCCGCTCGCCGCGGCCGTTGATGGGGGCGGGCAGCAGGCGTTCGAAGACGACGTTGCGCATGCCGAGCGGGCTGCCGAGGGTGATCAGCAGCTCGATCCGCAGGTCGGGGTTGGCCCATAAGGTCTCGTACGCGACGACGCTCCCGAGCGAGTGCGCGATGACCACCTTGGGACGGTTGCGGCGGACCGTCTCGGCCACGGCCTGCCGGCACCGCTCGCGCCTGGCCGCGTCGGTGAGGTAGGCCGCCACCTCGGGCGCGAAGAGCTCGGCGAAGGCCGTGGACCGGGCGTCGAGCGCGGTGAGCAGCCATCCGGTGAACGCCCTGAGCGCGCCCGTGACCTGCTCGCCCAGCCCCCGGTTGCGCGCCCACTCCAGCAGGACCTGCTGGGCGGGGGCGTCCATGGCGGCCAGGGAGCGCGCCCGCGCCTCGCCGTCCCGCAGCAGGTGGGAGAAGTAGGCGATCTCGCTGAAGTAGTGTCCGTCCCCCTTGCCGCCGAGGGCCGCGTGCAGGTAGCGGTCCCACTTCAACCGCATGGCCTCCGCCGCCCCGGCGGCCGACCCCGCCTCCTGGAAGTAGTCGTACTTGCCGATGCCGTGCACCCCGACGATGACCGCCACTCCTGCCTCCCTCATGCGCGTATCAAAGGAAATACCGTTGGAATCGGCATATGTCATCCAGATACGGTGACACTCGGTCAAGGACCCACGATCCATCCCGACAGGAGTTCCGCTCATGCCCGGCCCGCTGGTCGTCAACGACGCCGTCGTCATCCCCGACGCCGAGCTCGTCTGGCGCTTCTCGCGTTCGTCGGGGCCCGGCGGCCAGGGCGTCAACACCACCGACAGCCGGGTGGAGCTGACCTTCGACGTGGCGGCGAGCACGGCGCTGCCGCCCGCGCTCAAGCAGCGGGCGCTCGACCGGCTGGGGTCGGCCACGGTGACGATCGCCGCCTCCGAGTACCGTTCGCAGCTCAGGAACCGGGAGGCCGCCACACAGCGGCTGGCCCAGCGGCTGCGCGAGGCCATCGCCCCGCCGCCGAAGCGGCGGCGCCCGACCAAGCCCAGCCGGGGCTCCGTCGAGCGCCGCATCGCCGCCAAGAAGCAGCGCTCGGACATCAAACGGCTGCGCCGCGGCCTCTGAGCCGGCGCTCTCAGGAGAAAGGGTTCAGAGGGAGAGCACGGGCTCGCGCAGTCCGAGGGCGGGCTCACCGCGCAGGTCGAGCGCGGGCTCCATGACCTCGTCAAGGACCGGCTGCGCCGGCTGGGCCAGGCACAGCTGACCGATCACGTCACGCACCTGCGCGCGCAGGACCGGGTCGGCGAGGCGGCCGTCCTCGTCGAAGTGCCGGCGGCCGGGCAGGATCACCAGCTCGGCGCCCGTCACCACGGCCCCGGCGATCTGCAGCCTCTTGTACAGCTCCGCCTGGGCCCACATCGCCCCGCACGCCCGCGCGCTCGCGCTCATCACCGCGACCAGCCTGCCCGCCAGCACCCCGGACGCGGCCAGCCAGTCGAGGGTGTCGATCAGCTCGTCCGGCAGCAGGCTGTGCTCGGGCGCCGTCACGACCACCGCGTCCGCCGCCAGGATCAGCCGGATGAGCTCCCCCACGGGCGCGGGCATCGGCCCCGGCTCGTACGGCGGCATCTCCCCCAACCCGGACCACACCTCGAATCCGACGTCCTCGGGCAACTCACCGCCCGCCGCTCCCAGCAGCCTGTTGACGAAGGAACCGGCGTGCAGGCCGGCGGCGATGCCGATGATTTTCACCCTCTGCTCCCAAGGGGGTCCGGTGTTACCGGAAACCTGCCCGATGCGTAGGTTGTCCAAGACCATGCCCGAGTCAAGAGTGGTTTCCGCGCCGCAGCTCTACCCCTGGTGCGGGAGTTAGTCCTCGGATTCCGGACGTCTTCTGAAGATCGGCGCGAGCACCCGCAACGTGAGGATCGCCGAGATCATCAGCAGGTTGTAGCCGATGAGGTGGTACAGCGTCGCCCCCGGCATGATCTGCGGCCCGCCGTCGTTGGCGAGCAGCATCACCCCCATGACGCCCGACGTGGCCCCGAGCACCGTCAGCAGCACCTGGTGCAGCAGCCCGGTCAGGTAGCGGCGGTCGCGCTCGTCGGCCAGCAGCCGCACGTTGAACGCCAGCCGGCCGTGCTCGGCGGCGCTGGCGATGCGCTCGACCCGGCGCGGCAGGCGGCGCAGCATCGGCAGCAGCGCGGCCAGCTCCTGCGTGAGCGTCTCCCGCACCGCGGCCGGCTCGGCCCGCTCGGCGATGTGGCGGCCCGCGAACGCGCGAGCCTCGCCGATGAGGTCGAAGCCCGGCGACAGGCGTACCAGCGTGCCCTCCAGCGTGGCCAGCGCGCGGAAGACCGCCGCCACCTCCGGCGGCACGGACAGCCCGTACGCCGTGACGATCCTGAACAGGTCGGTGAACATCTGGACGCTGTCCATGCCCGGCCCCAGATGGCGGGCCATGAACTGGCCGAGCGCGCGTTCCAGCGCGGCCTCGTCGATGTCCTCGGGGCGGGGCACCACCTCCAGCAGGGCGTCGGTGACACCGAGCGGGTCCTGGCGGTCCATGGCCAGCAGGAAGCGTTGCAGGGCGGAGCGGACCGCGGCGTCCAGGCGGCCCACCGAGCCGAAGTCGAGCAGGCCCAGGGCGCCGTCGTCGAGCAGCATGAGGTTGCCGGGGTGCGGGTCGGCGTGGAAGACGCCGTCCACGAGGATCTGGCGGAGCAGGCAGTCCAGGAGGTCGCGGGCCAGGCGCGGGCCGTCCTCGGGCGCGGCCTCGGTGACCGGCCGCCCGGACAGCCGCCGCATGACCAGCACCTGCTCGGTGCAGAGCGCCGTCATCGGCGCCGGGTACCGGACGCGCGGGGCGCCCTCCGCGGTGGCGGGCGGCTGGGGGGCGGTGACGGCGGCCATGTTGGCGGCCTCCACGCGGAAGTCCAGCTCCTCGCGGATGGCCGCCGCGAACCCCTCCGCGAGATCGCGCAGCCCCAGCGAACGGCCCCACCGGGTGCGGGACTCCAGCGTGGCCGCCAGCCGCCGGACGATGTCGAGA
The DNA here is from genome assembly GCF_057536035.1 of Nonomuraea sp. B208. Classification (NCBI taxonomy): domain Bacteria; kingdom Bacillati; phylum Actinomycetota; class Actinomycetes; order Streptosporangiales; family Streptosporangiaceae; genus Nonomuraea; species Nonomuraea sp. B208. The sequence continues at coordinate 91,419 of NZ_BAAJOU010000002.1, read as the reverse complement.
TCCTTGGCCACCACCCTTCCGATGCCCGGCCTGCGTACCTTGACGACGACGTCCTCGCCGCCGGGCAGCCGGGCGGCGTGGACCTGCCCGATGGAGGCGGCGGCCAGCGGCGTACGGTCGAAGGCGGCGAAGACCTCCTCTACCGGCGCGCCCAGCTCCGCCACCAGCACCGGCTCGATCTGCGCCCACGGCGCCGGGACCACCTGGTCCTGCAGCCGCCCCAGCTCCTCGACGAACTCGGCGGGCAGCAGGTCACGCCGGGTGGACAGCACCTGGCCGAGCTTGACGAACGTGACGCCGCCCTCGTCCAGCGCCTCCCGCAGCGACCTGGCCAGGCGTACCTTGCCCGTGCGGTCCTCCAGCCGCTCGCCCCGGCCGCGCAGGTAGGGGCCGAGGCCGTGCTTGATCGCGATCCTGGTGATCTGCGAGTAGCGGCGAGCCCGCGAGACCCGTCCCCGCACCGAGCGCAGCAGCTCCACCGGCCCCGGCAGCGAGCCGGGCGGGACCAGCGCCTCGGCCAGCACCAGCAGCACCATGGGGATGAGCACCATGGCCATCGTGGCGAGCAGCAGGACGCCCAGCGCGCCCGCGTCCGGCACCTGCCCGTCCGCGGGGATGTTCATCGCCGTCAGCAGCGGACCGAGCAGCGGCTGCGCCAGCAGGAACGCGGCCAGCCCGGCCACGAGCGTGCGGACCGCGCCGAACCTGACGCCCAGCAGCCGCTGCGCCGCCAGGGCGAGCAGGATGATCGTCAGTAACGCGAACAGGGCGATGAGCAACTGGGCCAGGACGTCCATGGGGCAGGATCATGGCACGTCCGGCCCGCGCGTCCCGCCACGGGCCGACCGTTTCCCGACCCGTGGGCCGGAACGACCGTCAGCCGAGGCCGGCGTCAACCGGGGCGGCCGTCAACCGAGGCCGCCGTAAACCGAGGCCGCCGTAAACCGGGGCCGGCGTCACGGCCGTCAGCCGAGGCGGGCGGCGGCGCGGGCGCGACGCTCCTCCCGGCGCTCGACGAACCTGGCGGCCGTCGCCTCGGTCCTGTCCAGGAACGCGGCCAGCTCGTCGCGGGCCGCCTCCCCCTCGGGGCCGAGCCCGGTCTTGTCGAACACCGACCACTGCCGCAGCACCGGCATGAGCACGTCGTCGAGGTGCAGGCGCAGGTCGTAGATGCCCTCGTTGGCGATGATGAGGGCCTTGCGGGTGAAGCCCTCCATGCCCTGGCCGGGCATCTGGAACGTCGTGACGACGTCGGTCACCGCGCGCATGGTCTGGCCCGGGTCGAGCTCGAAGGCCGCTTTGAGCAGGTTGCGGTAGAAGAGCATGTGCAGGTTCTCGTCGGCGGCGATGCGGGCGAGCAGGCGCTCGCAGCCCTCGTCGCCGGAGGCCCTGCCGGTGTTGCGGTGGGCGATGCGGGTCGCGAGCTCCTGGAAGGAGACGTAGGCGAGCTGCTGGAGCATGGTGCCGTACTCGGTGGCGAAGCCCTGCTCCATGTGGTGCATGCGGGCCCGCTCCAGCGCGACGGGATCGACCGCGCGGGTCACCGTGAGGTAGTCGCGGATGGCGGTGCCGTGCCGGTCCTCCTCGGCCGTCCAGCGGTGCACCCAGGTGCCCCACGCGCCGTCGCGGCCGAACGTGGTGGCGATCTCGTGGTGGTAGCTGGGCAGGTTGTCCTCGGTCAGGAGGTTGACGATGAGGGAGACACGGGCGGCCTCGGGGATCTTCGAGTCGCTCTCCTGCCACGCCTCGCCCCCGTAGATGCCGTCGAAGTCACGGCCTTCGCTCCACGGGATGTACTCGTGCGGGAACCACTCCTTGGCCATCTTCTCGTGGCGGTCCAGCTCGACGGCCACGACGGGCTCGAGCTCGTGCAGCAGCTCCGTCTGAGTCATCGCCATATATGATCTTCTCCTTCAGGTTACGGTACCGTAGGTTAGGCTACCTGAAGGACCTACCGGTCAAAGAGTGTGGGCGTCTATGACTCGGTGCGACTTTTTGTGCACGATGTCCATTGTGTCCATGCCTGCCTTGCCCGGCCCGGTCCGGTTCAGTCGTCCTCCCGGGCCAGTAACCGGTCGAGCTTGATGCCGAGGTCGAGCATCTCCGAACGTACGGACTCGAACTCCTGGGCCATCTCGGCCCGCACCTCCGCGAACCCCTCGGCGATGTCGACGCGCAGCTGGATCTCGTCGCCGGAGCTCCTGGACACCCGGACGAACGGCGGGACCATCGCGCGGCGCACGCCCTCGACCTCGGTCTGCAGGGCCGCGAGGTCCTGGCCCATCTCCAGGCAGACCTCGCCGACGCGGCCGCGGAGGGCGGCTATCTCCTTCTGGAGGACCCGGGTCCGTTCGTTGATCTCGCGCAGCAGCTCCGCGTGGCGGGCCGCCGACGGGCCGGCCGACCTGTCGCGGTCCGCCTCCAGGTCCTCAACACGGAGCTTCAAGCCGAGAATCTCCGTCTGCACATCCACCCACGCCCGCCTTCTCCCTCGCGTCCTTGTGTCCGTCCGATCGCGTTCTGTGACGATCGTAGCCAGCACGCCCCCTCCGCGAGACCGGCTTTGCCCACATCAGACGCGTCGTGTCGAACATGCTGGAGCCCCCGGCCCCCTTCGGGCCGAGGGCTCCCCCGCCTTACGCGCTCAACTTCTCCAGGATCAGATCCACCTTGGAGTCCAGCTTCGTCACCTTGTCATCCAGACGGGTTACCTTGTCATCCAGGTGGGTCACCTTCGCATCCAGGTCGGTGACCCTCGCGTCCAGGCTGGTGACCCTCGCATCCAGGCTCGTGACAGTGGCTCGGAGCTCGGACACCTCACCCTTGATCTCAGTGACGTCCCCTTGCAGGCGGGTGATGTCGCCTTGCATCGTGGTGACGTCCTTGCGGAGGTGCGTGATGTCCTTCTGCATCTTCTCCGTGCGGGCGTCGACGCGCTCGAAGAGCTTGAGGTGTCGGTCGAGTTCCTTGGTGTGGTCCGTCACGATGCCCCCCGTTTTCAGGAACTTCTCGATGTCGCCCACCCGGCGCTTCAGGCCGTCGATCTCGAATTCCACGTACACGAGCCCCTCCAATGCCTACAGTGACTGGTGGGACCTGGCTACGTAGTTTAGCCAGGTCCCTTTCTGGGCCAGGCGATGATTGCACAGAGTGGGAGAGTCGCGACGTTGCGTAGTGGTTTCTGATCTACTTGCGGTCCTCGATCTCCCAGAGGTGGTCGAGGACGTGCCAGGTGACGCGGCGCAGTGCGTAGCGGGGTGGCCAGGCGGTGGTGAGGGGTGGCTGCCAGGCGGAGGACAGGGTGGCGGTGAGTTCCTGGCGCAGGGCGTCGCGGTCGGCGGCCGACTTGTACGGCTTGTGTCGCACGTCCACCTTGCGGGCGAAGGCGCGTTCGGCCTCCACCACATGACTCACGATCCGGTCGCGGTCGCGCCCGCCGCCGCGCGGGCCCTTGCGCAGCTCTTCGGGGGCGTCCCCCGCGACCTCGTCGAACAGGTCCCAGGCGGCGCGCATCAGCGCGACCTGGCGCCTGGCGTCGGCGGCGGGCAGCGGCTCCAGGTCCAGGCCGGGGACGACGATCGCGGGGACGCCGAAGTCGGTGGAGGTGTCGCCGGGCACGCGGGCCACCACCTCCGGCTCCCCCGGCAGGAACGGGACGCCGGCCCGGTCGGCGACGACGCGGTAGCGGGCCTCGTAGTCCATCAGGCGGTCGAGGGCCGCCTCCTCGCTCTTGTCGGAACGGGCCCAGCCGGGCCAGTCGAGCGAGCAGGCGAACACCTTCTTGCGCCCGATCTCCAGGTGAACGCGGTTCATGGCGTCACAGCCTGCCAGGCGTACCTGTCGGGATCCGTCAGGTTCAGATGAGGTCGATTCAGATGAGGTCGATGAGGTCGGCGACCGATTCGACGATGAGGGACGGCCGGTAGGGGTAGCGGTCGATCTGCTCGCGCTGCATGACGCCGGTGAGGACGAGGATCGTGTAGAGGCCCGCCTCCATGCCGGAGACGATGTCGGTGTCCATGCGGTCGCCGATCATCGCCGTGGTCTCGCTGTGCGCCTCGATGTCGTTGAGCGCGCTGCGCATCATGCGGGGGTTGGGCTTGCCGACGAAGTAGGGGGCGACGCCGGTGGCCTTGGTGATGAGGGCGGCGACGGCGCCGCAGGCCGGGAGCGAGCCCTCGGTGGACGGCCCGATGGGGTCGGGGTTGGTGGCGATGAAGCGGGCGCCGTTCTCGATGAGCCGGATGGCGCGGGTGATCTGGGTGAAGCTGTAGGTGCGGGTCTCGCCGAGCACGACGTAGTCGGGGTCGAGGTCGGTGAGGATGTAGCCGACCTCGTGCAGTGCGGTGGTGAGCCCGGCCTCGCCGATGACGTACGCCGACCCGCCCGGCCGCTGGTCGTCGAGGAACTGGGCGGTGGCGAGGGCGGAGGTCCAGATGGACTCGGCGGGCACGGTCAGCCCGGCCCCGGCCAGGCGTACGGACAGGTCGCGCTGCGTGTAGATCGAGTTGTTGGTGAGCACCCGGAACTTCTTGCCGGATTCGCTGAGCTTCTTGATGAATTCGGCGGCCCCGGGAACCGGCCGCCCCTCGTGGACGAGGACGCCGTCCATGTCGGACAGCCAGGAGTCGATCCGCTTACGCTGAGTCACCCGGCCATCGTACCGACGTATCTTGTCGACTTCCGTGCCGGTACGTGAACAATGTGCTCATGTCGTTCATGGAATCCGCACAGGACATGCGGGACGAACTCGTACAGCTCAGGCACTCCCTCCACACCACGCCGGAGCTCGGCCTCCACCTCCCCCGCACCCAGGAGAAGGTGCTGGCGGCGCTGGACGGGCTGCCGCTGGAGATCAGGACCGGCGAGGCGCTCAGCTCGGTGACGGCCGTGCTGCGCGGCGGCAGGCCGGGACCCGCGGTGCTGCTGCGCGGCGACATGGACGCGCTGCCGGTGACCGAGAAGAACGACCTGCCCTTCGTCTCCCAGCTGCCCGGCCAGATGCACGCCTGCGGCCACGACCTGCACACGGCGATGCTGGCGGGCGCGGCGCACCTGCTGAGCGCGCGGCGCGAGGAGCTGGCCGGCGACGTGATCTTCATGTTCCAGCCGGGCGAGGAGGGCCACGAGGGCGCCAAGTACATGATCGACGAGGGCGTGCTGGAGGCGGCGGGCGAGCGGCCCGTGGCCGCGTACGGGATGCACGTGGTGTCGTCGATGCTGCCGAACGCGCTGTTCGCCTCCCGGCCGGGGCCGATCATGGCGGCGGCGGACGTGTTCTGCGTGACGGTCAAGGGCCGGGGCGGGCACGGGTCGAGCCCGCACCGGGCGCTGGACCCCATCCAGGCGGGCTGCGCGATGGTGACCGCGCTGCAGACGATGGTGACCCGGACGTTCGACGTGTTCGACCCGGTGGTGGTGACGGTGGGCAGCTTCCACGGCGGCTCGGCCGACAACGTGATCCCCGACGAGGCCCGGTTCGAGGCGACGGTGCGCACGTTCAGCAAGGAGAACAGGGCGCTGGTCAAGCGGCGGCTGGTGGAGCTGGTCGAGGGCATCGCGGCGGCGCACGGCATGACGGCCGAGACGTCGTTCGGGATGGGCTACCCGGTGACGGTCAACGACCAGGACGAGGCCGGGTTCGTGGGCAGGACGGCCGACGAGCTGTTCGGCCCGGGGCGCTACTTCGTCGCCCCGCAGCCGGTGATGGGGTCGGAGGACTTCTCGTACGTGCTGGAGCGGGTGCCGGGGGCGTTCGTGTTCCTGGGCGCGTGCCCGCCCGACCTGGACCCGGCCACCGCCCCCTACAACCACTCCCCCGAGGCGCGCTTCGACGACGCGGTGCTCACGGACGGCGCCGCGCTCTACGCCTCACTCGCGGCGACCCGGCTCGATGCCGCATGAGAATGCGAGTGAACGCCGTCTAAGGAGGTAACACCGCAGGAGGAGGTGGCGCGGGATGAGAGCGTGGGTGGTGCGCGAGCCGGGACCGATCGCGTCCGGCCCGCTGGAGCCGGTCGAGCGGGACGTCCCCGAGCCGGGCCCCGGCGAGGTGCTGGTGCGGGTGGAGGCGTGCGGCGTGTGCCGGACCGACCTGCACCTGGCCGAGGGCGACCTGCCGCCCCGCCGCCCGCGCACCACGCCGGGTCACCAGGTGGTGGGCCGGGTCGAGGGCACCGGGCGCCGGGTGGGCGTGGCCTGGCTCCGCTCGACCTGCGGCACGTGCCGCTACTGCCGGCGGGGCATGGAGAACCTGTGCCCCGCCTCCGCCTACACGGGCTGGGACGCCGACGGCGGCTTCGCCGAGTACGTGGTGGCGCCCGAGGACTACGTCTACGACCTGCCGGACGACGTGCCCGCCGAGCGGCTGGCGCCGCTGCTGTGCGCCGGGATCATCGGCTACCGGGCGCTGGCCCGCTGCGACCTGCCGCCGGGCGGGCGGCTCGGCATCTACGGCTTCGGCGCCTCGGCGCACCTGACCGCGCAGGCGGCGATCGCGCGGGGCGCGACCGTGCACGCGGTGACCAGGTCGGCGGCCTCGCGCCGGCTGGCGCTGGAGCTGGGCGCGGCCTCGGCGGGCGACCGGCCGCCCGAGCCGCTGGACGCGGCCATCCTGTTCGCGCCGGTGGGCGACCTCGTGCCGCCGGCGTTGGAAGCGCTGGACCGGGGCGGCACGCTGGCGATCGCCGGGATCCATCTGACGGACATCCCGTCGCTGAACTACGAGCGGCACCTGTTCCAGGAGCGCACGGTGCGCAGCGTGACGGCCAACACGCGGGCCGACGGGCGGGCGTATCTGGAGCTGGCGACGGCGCACCCGCCGCGGGTCTCGGCGGTGCCCTATCCCCTGGAGGCGGCCGGCCGGGCGCTGGCGGATCTGGCGAACGACCAGGTCAACGGCGCGGCGGTGCTGGTCGTCCCGTAAAGCTTTACTTGATGGCGCTTAGCGTCACTACGTACACTCATGAAGGAAAGTTACATTAACCTCACAGTCTCTGGAGATTATTGACGCTTTCCGGAGGCGACCGTAGGGTCCGGTCAATCCCTTGAGACATCCCCCGGAGCGGCAAATGAAGCGACTGGCAGCGGTAGTGACGTTGCTGGGCCTTGCCGCCGCGACAGCGGCGTGCAGCGGTGGTTCGACCAACAAGTCCGGCGACGCGGCGGGCGGTGGCGGTGGTGGCCTGTTCACCACCATCGACGTCAACCGGCCGGGCCTGGAGGCATCCGCCCCGGCCAACCCGTACAACCCCAAAGGCAACTCCTTCCCGGGCTACAGCTCCATGAAGCTCGGCTGGGTCAAGAACCACCTCACCGATCCCAACCAGGCTCTCCCCGGCATCGCGGCCAGCTGGGAGATCGCCCCTGACAACTCCGCGATCACGCTGAAGCTGCAGCCGAACGCCAAGTGGTCCGACGGCAAGCCCGTCACCGCCGACGACGTGAAGATGTCCATCGGCATCGCCTACACGCAGGGCAGCACGGCCTTCTCCGTCACCCCCGGCGCCGCGGGCGCGGCCGCCGAGGTCACCGTGGTGGACCCGCAGACCGTGAAGATCACGCAGGACATGGCCAACCCCAGTCCGAAGTTCGCGCGCGGCGTGCTCGACACCACCGTACTGCCCGCCCACGTGTGGAGCAGCGTGCTGCCGGCCGACTTCTGGGACAAGCTGAAGGCCGCCCGCGGCGAGGGCGCCGACGCCGAGAAGGCCCGCGAGGAGATCACCGGCCTGGGCGAGAAGATCATCGCCTTCGCCCCGGAGAAGGACGTCTCCGCCGGCCCGTTCGTGCTGGAGCGGGTGAACCCCTCCGAGGCGCTGCTGGTCAAGAACAAGTACTTCTACAACGCCGCGAACGTGGCCCCCGCGCAGGTGAAGTTCCTCAACTACACCGGCAACGAGCAGATCTGGAACTACCTCATCGCCGGCAAGCTCGACCACGCCGGCTTCACCGCCGCGCCGACCGACGTGATGAACCGGATCAAGTCGGCCAACGGCAACGAGGTCATCAAGGGCTACTCGCCGGTCGCGGTGAGCATGGCCTTCAACCAGACCAAGAAGCCGTACGACAACGTCCACGTGCGCCGCGGCCTCGCCTACCTCATCGACCGCGAGCAGGTCACGCAGGTCGCCTCGCCCGAGGGCGGCACCGCCGCCGTCACGACGAGCGGCATCCACCAGAAGGCCGCCCAGGCCTGGATCCCGGACACGCTGCCGTCGCTGGAGCCGTACAAGGTGGACGTGGCCAAGGCCGAGGAGGAGTTCAAGCAGGCCGGCCTGGTCAAGAAGGACGGCAAGTGGGCGCTGGCCGACGGCTCGGCGTGGAAGGTCTCCATGCACGCGCCCGCCGGCTTCTCCGACTGGCTGTCGGCGCAGGAGAACATCAAGAGCCAGCTCGTCAAGGCCGGCGTGGACGCCGAGGTCGTGACGACCGCCGACTACCCGCTCTACCTGGAGGAGCTGGCCGCCGGCAAGTACGACGTCGGCTTCTGGCTGATGGCGCTCGGCCCCGCGCCGTACGACATCTTCCAGCGCCTCTACGGCGCCTCCAACGGCTGGGCGAACGTGGCCGGCAAGGTGCAGCACTCCGCGCCCGGCAAGAACGGCAACTGGATGGGCGGCCCCGAGGAGATCGAGGTCGACGGCGAGAAGATCAACCCCGGTGAGCTGACCGCCAAGCTGAACTCCTCCGACGAGCAGGCCGCCAAGCCGATCATGGCCCAGCTCGCCAAGGCCGCCAACCAGGACCTCCCGGTCATCCAGCTCTGGGACTACGTCAACACCCAGTTCGTCAACAACAGCCGCTTCACCGGCTGGCCGCACGACGACTCCATCCTGCGGATGGGCACCGGTGTCCTGCCCTCGGGCGTGTGGATCCAGCAAGGTCTGATCAAGGCGAAGCAGTAGCCTATGACGCTCATCGCACGGCGACTCGCGGGCCACCTGGCCCGCGGGTTCGTCATGATCCTCGTAGTCGCGACGATCAGCTTCTTCATCGTCAACAACATCCCGGGCGACCCGATGGCCGCCCGGTACGAGAAGCTGATCGAAGGCGGCATGGCCCCCGAGGCCGCCCGGCAGGCGGTCAAGGTGCTCTACGGCTTCCAGCCCGACGGCAGCCTGTGGCAGCAGTACACCGACTTCATGGCCGGGTTGTTCCGGCTCGATCTCGGCGTCTCGGTCAGCAGGCCCGGCACCCCGGTGCTCGACGTGCTGACCGACGCGGCCAAGTGGACCGTTCTACCGGTGCTGGCCGGCACGCTGCTGAGCTTCCTCGTCGGGATCATCCTCGGCGTGTACGCCGCCGTCAAGCGCAGCGGCAAGCTCGGCGACGCCCTGTCCATCTCGGGCTCGCTGCTCCACGGCGTCCCGCAGTACGTGCTGGCGCTGCTGGTCGTGATGATCTTCTCGACGCTCCTCGGGGTCCTGCCCGCGGACGGCTCGGTGGACATCCTGTACGAGCCCGGCTGGAACGCCGGCTACCTCGGCTCGCTCGTCGAGCACGCCCTGCTGCCGGTCCTCACCTACGCCCTGTCGGCGTACGGCGGGTGGATCCTGGCGATGAAGTCGTCGGTGGTCACCGTGCTCGGCGACGACTTCATCCTCGCGGCCGAGCTGCGCGGGATGAAGCGCTCGATCGTCTTCCGCTACATCGCGCGCAACGCGATCCTGCCGCTGTTCACCATGCTGGCCCTGTCGCTGGGCCTGCTGCTCGGCGGCGCGGTCTTCATCGAGAAGATCTTCAACTATCCCGGCCTCGGCTGGCTGCTCATCGGCGCCGTCAACGACCGGGACTACGCTCTGATGGGCGGCGCGTTCCTGCTCATCACCGTCGGCACCATTCTCGCCAACATCGTCGCCGACCTCTTCTACACGGTCATCGACCCGCGGGTGCGCAGCGGGGAGGAGGTTTCGTGAGCGCGACGCTCATCCCCGAGACCGGATCGGCCGCCTCGACCCTGCGCCGCAACTTCTGGCGCGGCGTGTGGCGGGTGATGCGGCGCAAGCCGAGCCGCCTGGTCGGCGTGGTCATCCTGGCCGGGTTCGTCGTCATGGCGGTCGTCGGGCCGATGCTGCTGCCCGACCCGCTGCCCAACGACCCGGCCGCGATCACGCAGCCGCCGAGCTGGGAGCACTGGCTCGGCACCGACCCGCAGGGCCGCGACGTGCTGGCGCTGGTCATCACCGGCTCCCGGTACGTGCTGCTGACCGCCGCGATCACCGCGCTCATCACGGTGGTCGTCGGCACCTCGATCGGCCTGTTCTCCGGCTTCAAGCGGGGCCGCTGGGACACCGTGCTCATGCGGGTGACCGACATGAAGCTCACCATCCCCGGCCTGCCGCTGCTGCTGGTGCTGGCCACCGTGTGGCGCTTCGGCAGCCCGTGGCAGATGGGCCTGGTGCTCGGCCTGCTGGGCTGGGGCGGCGTGGCGCGGGCGGTGCGCTCGCAGACGCTGTCGCTGCGCGAGCGCGGCTTCATCGAGGCGGCGCGCGGGCTCGGGCTGTCCACGACGCACATCATCGGCAAGGAGCTGCTGCCGAGCATGGCGCCGTACATCGCGATGAACATGCTCATCTCGGTGACCGGCGCGGTCTACTCGCAGGTGGGCCTGTTCTTCCTGGGCGTGCTGCCGTACGAGTCGGACAACTGGGGCGTGATGCTCAACCTGGCCGTGTTCCAGGCGGGCGCGCTGATCACCCCGAACGCGCTCGGCTACCTGCTGGGGCCGCTGCTGGCGATCCTGCTGCTGACGCTGGCCATCGTGCTCGTCGTGGACGCGATGGACGAGATCTTCAACCCCCGGCTGCGCGAGGAGTAGTGAGGGTGAGCAACCAAGCGCCGGGAGTGCGCATCGACGGACTGACCGTCGTCTACAAGACCCCCGCGGGCGAGCTGCCCGCCGTCAGAGGCGTGACGCTGACGCTGGAGCCAGGCTCGATCACCGGCATCGTCGGCGAGTCCGGCTCCGGCAAGTCCACGCTGGCGCTGTCGCTGCTGAACGCGGTGCAGCCACCCGGCAGGATCGCGGGCGGCAGCGTCGAGATCGACGGGCTCGGCGACGTCGTCGGGCTGCGCGGCGAGGAGCTGCGCAAGGCCCGCGGCAAGCACATCGGCTACGTCTTCCAAGCCGCCCAGAACTCCCTCAACCCGCTCAAGACGGTCGGCAAGCAACTACTCGACCTCGGCCGCTCGCACGGCGTGGACGACCTGCGCGGCCTGGTGCGCGAGGCCAAGGAGCTGCTCGGCCGCATGGGCCTGGACGGCGCCCGGGTGCTCGACTCGCACCAGCACGAGCTGTCGGGCGGCATGCGCCAGCGCGTCGGCATCATGCTGGCGCTGGTGCTCAACGCCCACCTGGTGGTGCTGGACGAGCCGACGACCGCCCTCGACATGATCACGCAGGCCAACATCCTGCGGATCGTGCGCGAGGTGCACGCCGAGCGCGGGCTGACCACGCTGGTCATCACGCACGACATCGGCGTGGTGGCGGAGGTGGCCGACCGGCTGGCCGTCATGTACGGCGGCCGCCTGGTCGAGCAGGGGCCGACGCGGGAGGTGCTGGGGGCGCCGCGGCATCCGTACACGCGGGGCCTGATCCAGGCCATCCCCCGGCTGACCGGCGACATCGGCGAGGCGCGGGCGCTGCCCGGCCGGCCGCCGACGCTGGCGACCGTGCCGAAGCAGGGGTGCGTGTTCAGGGAGCGCTGCGAGCTGCGCATGGACGTGTGCGACACCGTGGACCCGGAGACCGTCGCCGACGGCCCGCGCCTGGTGGCCTGCCACGCCGTGAACAGCGCGCCGGCGTCCACGACCGTCGCGACGAAGGAGCACGCGTGATCACCGGGACCGGCGTCGTCAAGACGTTCAAGCAGCGCGGCAAGGTGCTCGGCGCCCGCGAGGTGCGGGCGCTGCGCGGCGTGGACTTCGCGATCCCGAAGGGCGGGGCGGCCTCGTTCATCGGGGAGTCCGGCTGCGGCAAGACCACGCTGGGGCGCATCATCGCGGGGCTGGAGAGCTACGACGAGGGCGAGATCGTCATCGGCGACGTGCCGATGACGCCGCTGCGGCCCAAGCAGCGCCAGCCGCACTTCCGCAAGATCCAGATGATCCACCAGGACCCGTACTCGGCGCTCAACCCGACCCGGACCATCCACCAGACGCTGTACGCCCCGCTGAGCCTGCGCGCCAAGCAGACCGGCCGGTCGTCGGCGTGGATCGAGGAGCGGGCGGCCGAGGTGCTCTCGCTGGTCGGCCTGGACCCCGGCACGGTGCTGGCGCGCTACCCGCACCAGCTCTCGGGCGGCATGCGGCAGCGGGTGGTCATCGCGCGGGCCCTCACGGTGGACCCGGAGATGCTGGTGGCCGACGAGGCGGTCTCGATGATCGACGTCTCGCTCCGGCTCGGCATCCTGGCCCTGCTGAAGGACCTGCGCGAGCGGCTCGGCGTCAGCGTGCTGTTCATCACGCACGACGTCGCCACCGCCCGCTACATCGGCGACGACGGCGAGCTGTACGTGATCTACCGCGGGCAGGTCGTCGAGCGCGGCCCCGTGGACACGGTGATCGCCGATCCGGTGCACCCGTACACGCAGTCGCTGCTGTCGGCCATCCCGGTGCTGCACGGCCTGGAGCGGCCGGGCGAGGAGCCGGTGACGCCGCTGTCGTCGCTGGACGAGAGCCAGTCCGACGAGGGCTGCCTGTTCGCCCGCCGGTGCCCGTTCCAGGGCGAGCGGTGCGCCGACGAGCGGCCGCTGCTGCAGATCACCGAGGGGATCCCGCAGGAGCACGCGTGCTATTACCCCGAGCGGCGCAGCGTGATCGCGCGCCCGATGAGTGAGGTGTGATGGCCTTCGAGGCGCGGCCGATCGCGGACGCGGCGGAGCTGGCGGAGGCGGCCGGGATCGCCGCGGACGCGCTGACCTGCGACCCCGGGGAGGGGGCCGCGCTGGTCCGGCGGCTGGCCGCGCCGCCGCCCGGCCGGACGTGGACCGCGCTGGCCGTGGACGGCGGCGTGGTGATGACGTCCCTGTCGGAGAAGGACCCGGGGACCGGGCATCTCGATTTGCTCGCCGTGCACCCGTCGGCGCGCGGCGAGGGCCGCGGCCGGGCGCTGGTGCTGGCGGCCGAGGAGTGGCTGCGCGAGCGGGGCGCGCGGGAGGCCCGCTGGGCCGGCAACCCGCCCTGCTACGCCTGGCCCGGCATCGACGTGCGCTACACCGCCGCAGCCTGCCTGGCCGAGAGCCTCGGCTACGAGCGCTACCACGTGGCCTGGAACATGACGGCCGACCTGGGCGAGGGCGACCTGTCGGTCGAGGACGACCTGGTCCGGCTGGAGCAGGCCGGGGTGGCCGTGCGCGCGGCCGGCGGGGACGAGCGGGAGCGGGTGGCGGCGTTCGTCGCCGGCCACTGGAACGAGCGGTGGGCCTGGGAGGCGGCCAACGCCACCGGGCTGCACTTCGCCGAGCGCGACGGGGAGATCCTGGCGTTCGCCGCGTGGGGGGCGCGGCCGTCCTGGTTCGGGCCGATGGGCACCGCGCCGGCCGCGCGGGGGCTCGGGCTGGGCCGGGTGCTGCTCCGCAGGTGCCTGGCCGAGCAGCGGGCCGCGGGGCAGGCGGACGCCCAGATCGGGTGGGTCGGGCCGTTGCGGTTCTACTCGCGGGCCGTGGGCGCGCGGGCGGAGCGGGTCTTCTGGCTCTACCGGCGCGCCCTGGCGTGATGTCAGCCGTAGAGCAGCGGTCCCGAAGGGGTTCCCGGCGGCGGGCACAGCTCGCGCGGGTCCTCCCCGGCCTCCAGCCGCCGGGTCAGCTCGCCGGACCCCCACAGGTGGTCCAGGCCCGGCAGCAGGCGCAGGTCGTCCGGGTAGAGGGTGCGGGCCACGTGCAGCATCGACACCCCGGTCAGCACCGGGCGGAACGCCTCGCGGTCGTGCACGTGGAGCTGGACGCCGCGGACGGGCGTGCCGGCGTGCTTGTGGAAGGTGGGGGTGAAGCGGACGTCGCGGAAGCGCACCCCCGGCAGGCCGAGCGCGTCGAGCGCCGGGGCGAACCGGCCGTCCACGTAGGGGGCGCCGATCAGCTCGAACGGCCGGGTGGTGCCGCGGCCCTCGGAGAAGTTCGTGCCCTCGAACAGGCAGGTGCCCGGGTAGACGAGGGCGGTGTCGGGGGTCGGCATGTTGACCGAGGGCATCACCCAGGGCAGCCCGGTCTCCTCCCAGGGCGTGTCGCGCCGCCAGCCGGTCATCTTCACGACGGTCAGGTCCGCGTCGAAGCCGAACCGCCCGGCCAGCTCGCCCGCCGTCAGCGCGTGCCGCACGGGGATGGGGTGGCGGCCGACGAAGCTGGCGTACGCGGGGTCGAGCAGGGGGCCCTCGGCGACCGTGCCGCCGAGCGGGTTGGGCCGGTCCAGCACCACGAACCGCAGGCCCAGCCGGGACGCCGAGGCGAGCAGGTCGTACATCGTCCACACGTAGGTGTAGAAACGGCTGCCCACGTCGGCGATGTCGAAGACGAGCGTGTCCACGCCGGCGGCGGCGACCGCCGCGTCCAGCTCCTCGCCGGCCAGCTTGTACGTGTTGTGCACCGGCAGCCCGGTCCGCTCGTCCACGCCGTCGGCCTCGCCCCCGTCGGCCTGGGCGGTGCCGTGCAGGCCGTGCTCGGGGCCGAACAGGGCGGTCACCGGCGCCCCGGCGGCCAGCAGCGCCTCCGCCGTGGGGGTCAGGTCGGGCAGCACGCCGGTGGGGTTCGTGACGAGGCCGAGGCGGGTACCTCCCGCGAGCGCGGGATCGTTGGCCAGCCGTTCGGCTCCGGTACGCACAAGAGTCATGGAGCCATTGTGCTGAAAGATATTTACAAGAGGGAAGATAAGGGTGGAAATTAGCGTCATGATTGATCCGCTACCCGAGCTGTCCACCGAGCAGAGCGACCCCCGCTACAGCCAGATCGACCGGCTGCCGACGGAGCAGATCGCCCGACTGATGAACCAGGCCGACGCCGCCGTGCCCGCGGCCGTCGCGGTGGCCATCCCGGCGATCTCGGGAGCCATCGACGCGATCTCCGCCCGCATGTCGCAGGGCGGCCGGCTCCTCTACGTGGGCGCCGGCACGTCAGGACGCCTGGCCGTGCTGGACGCCAGCGAGTGCCCGCCCACGTTCGGCACCGACCCGTCGCTGGTCCAGGGCGTCATCGCGGGCGGCCCCGACGCGCTGACCCGGTCCGTCGAGGGGGCGGAGGACGACGCCGAGGCGGGCGCCGCCGCCCTGAGGGACCTCGACGTGGGCGCGCTGGACTCGGTGGTCGGCGTGTCCGCGAGCGGGCGGGCCCCTTTCGTGCTGGGCGCGCTGGCGGAGGCGGCCGTGCGCGGCGCGCTCACGGTGGGCCTGTCGTGCAACGAGGGCGCGCCGCTGTCGGCCGCCGCCCAGCACGGCATCGAGGTGGTCGTGGGGCCTGAGGTGGTGACCGGCTCGACACGCCTGAAGGCCGGCACGGCCCAGAAGCTCGTGCTCAACATGATCTCGACGATCAGCATGGTGAAGCTCGGCAAGACGTACGGCAACCAGATGGTCGAGATGTCGGCGATGAACTCCAAGCTGGCCGACCGGGCGCTGCGCATGGTCCGCGACATCACCGGCGCCGACCGGGAGACGGCGGGGGCGGCGCTCGACGCGGCGGGCGGGCGGACGAAGGTCGCGGTGCTCATGATCCAGCACGGCATCGACGCCGACGCGGCCCGCGCCCTGCTCGCCACGCACGGCGAGCGGCTGAGCGACGCGCTGAGCGGCTGAGCGGCGAGCTGAACGGCTGATCACGGGTGGAGGGGGCGGACATGCCGGACGGGCTTGCGGCGATCCTCGCGGGGGCGGTGCCGCGGGTCTGCCCGGCGGCCGTGGCGATGATCGCCGTGGACGGCGACGTCGCCGCCACGGCCGCCACGGGCGAGCTGGTGCGCTACACCGGCGCGGACGGCGCGCTGGCCGCCGAGCGCCCGCCGGTGCGGCACGACTCGATCTTCGACCTGGCCTCGGTCAGCAAGCTGTTCACCACGGTCGTGCTGCTCTCGCTGGCCGAGGAGGGCCGGCTGGCGCTGGACGAGCCGGCCGCCGCGCTGGTCCCCGGCCTCGACGCCAGGATCACCCCGCGCCGGCTGCTCACGCACACCGCGGGCCTGCCGCCCGGCCGCCGCATCGACAGGGAACTCCCGGACGCCACCGCCGCCGAACGCATGGCGGCGATGTGGCGCACGCCGCCCACCCATCCGGTCGGCGGCCCCTACCTCTACAGCGACGTCGGCATGATCATGGCGGGCGGGCTCGCCGAGCTGGCCGGGGACGCGCCGCTCGACGTGCTCGTCCGCGAGCGCGTCACCGGCGTGCTCGGCCTGGCCGACACCGGGTACGGGCCCCGCGACCCCGCCCGCGTCGCCGCCACCGAGTGCAAGGCCGGGCGTCCCGGCGTTGGCTGCGTACGCGGCGAGGTGCACGACGAGACCGCCTGGGCCCTCGGCGGCGTCACCGGCCACGCCGGGGTGTTCGCCACCGCCGCCGACCTGCTGGCCTTCGGCGAGACGCTGCGGCGCGGCGGCGGCCCGATGCTGCGGCCGGAGAGCGTGGCCGAGCTGACCCGCGACCAGGGCGCGACGGGCGCGCCCTTCCGCCACGGGCTCGGCGTGCGCCTCGGCGACCCGGCCATCGTCGGGCCGCTGACCGGCGCCTACGGCCATTCGGGCTTCACCGGCACGTCCCTCGTCGTGGACCCGGTCCGCCGCCTCACCGTGGTGCTGCTCACCAACGCCGTCCACCCCGTACGGGGCCGCGACGGCATCCGCGAGCTGCGCCACGCCGTCGCCGCCGAAGCCCTGCGACTGGCCGGCTGACCGTCCTGCCGCTTCTGCGCATAGCGTGGAAGTCATGGCAGTGCAGCTGAACCACACCATCGTCGCGGCCCGCGACCGGGACGCGACCGCCGCCTTCCTCACCGAGATCCTCGGGCTGGAGCCCGCGCCCGTCTACGGCCCCTTCCGGGTCGTCTCGCTCGGCAACGGCGTCTCGCTGGACGTGGCCCAGGCCGACGGGCCGGTGACCGCCCAGCACTACGCGTTCCTGGTGAGCGAGGAGGAGTTCGACCGGATCTGGGGGCGTATCAAGGAGCGGGGGCTGACGTACTGGGCCGATCCGTTCCACCGGCGGCCCGGCGAGATCAACACCAACGACGGCGGGCGCGGCCTCTACTGGTCCGATCCCGACGGGCACAACCTGGAGATCATCACCGTCCCGTACAGCGGGGGCTAGGGAGCCAGCGCCTCCAGGGCCTCCTCGGCGCGGCGCGCGGCCTCCCCGGCGTCGAGGCCGACGAACTCCTGGTCGAAGCTGAGGTCGTGGAAGACGTCGGTCACGCCGGCCGCGGCGAGCGCGTCCACGTCGGCCCGGATCTTGTCGTACGGGCCGGTCAGCGGCCGCTCGCCGGGCTCGGGCCTGACCCGCGTGACGCCACGGCAGACGAAGCGGAACCCGGCCGCGTCCCGCCCCGACGCGGCCAGCTCCGCCTTGATCAGCTTGATCCGCTCCGCGATGGCCGTCAGGTCCTCCCTGCTGGAGCTCACCCACCCGTCCGCCAGCCGGGCCGCCCGGCGCAGCGCCACCTCGGCCGTGCCGCCGAGCAGGATCGGCGGCGGCCCCGGCTCCGGCTTCGGGTCGAGGTGCGAGGCCGGCACGCGGTAGAACTCGCCCTCGTGCTCGACCGGGTCGTCGTTCCACGCCTTGCGCAGCACCTCGACGAACTCCTCGCCGCGCCGCCCGCGCCCCTCGAACGCCACTCCGGCCGCCGTGAACTCCTCCGGCACCCACCCGAGCCCGATGCCCGCGATGAGCCGCCCGCCGGACAGCGTCTGCAGCGTGGCGAGCTGCTTGGCCAGCACCACGGGCTGCACGTACGCGTTGATCACGGCGACCGCGAGCCCGATCCGCCCGGTCACCCCCGACAGGTGCGCCAGCGTCACCACGGGGTCGTGCACGCTGCGGTAGGTCGGCCCCATCTCGTGCCCCACGGGGTAGAGCAGGCGCTGGAACGTCCAGAGGTCGTGGTAGCCGAGCTCCTCGGCCCGGACGGCGACCCGGCGCAGGTTGTCCGGTGTGGCCCAGGCGCCCGACTGCGGTACGGCGAAACCTATTCTCATGCTCCCAGTCTGACCGACCGGTTTGCCGCCAATAGTCTGTACCCCGTGGGTCTTGAGGAGGAGCTGGCCGAGATCGCCGCCGGCTACGGCGGGACGGGCGCGCCCGTGTTGCATCCGACGCGTACGGACGTGATCGTGCTGCGCAGGGGCGAGGTGGTGGTCAAGGCCCACTCGGCCCGCGACGACGCGGAGGAGCTGCGCGTACGGTTACGGGCCGCCGCCTCCCCCGCGGCGAGCACGGTCATGCTGGCTCCGCTCGACCCCGAGGTGCTGACGGTCGCCGGGCGCGCGGTCACGGTGTGGCCCGCCGGGCGGCCCGTCCGTCAGGACGACCTCGACCACGCGCCCTGGGAGGAGGGGGCCAGGCTGCTGGCCGCGCTGCACGCCGTGCCGCTCACGCTGATGCCCGCCCTGCCCCCTGCGGGAGGGCCCGCGCGGGCCGCCCGCGCCGTCAGCAGGATGAGCGGCGACGGCCCGGTGGAGGCGCTGATCCGGCGGACGTTCAAGGAGCTGCCCGCGTCCCTGCCCACCCCTGGGCCCGCCCCCGGGCTGCTCACGCACGGCGACTGGCATCTCGGGCAGCTCGTCCGCCGCGACCGCTGGCTGCTCATCGACGTCGACGACCTGGGCGTCGGCGACCCGGCCTGGGACCTGGCCCGGCCGGCCGCCTGGTACGCCGCCGGGCTGCTCGACCCCGCCGTGTGGCAGCGGTTCCTGGGCGCCTACCTGGCCGCGGGCGGGCCCGCCCTGGGCGGCGGCGACCCGTGGGCGCGGCTGGACGTCCCGGCGCGGGCGCTGACCGTGCAACTGGCCGCCGTGGCCGTGGTCAACGCCGAGCGCGAGGGCCGGGAACTCGACGACGTCGAGCATTCGTTGATCGAGGCGTGCAACCGAATCGTCAGAGCGTAGGCGGGTTGCGCGCGGTAGGTTTCATCCTGGAACCTGAAAGCCAAGGAGAGCGACTTCGATGCAGTGCCCCAAGTGCCGCGGGAACATGCGGACCTATGAGCGCAACGGCGTCCACATCGAGCAGTGCGACAACTGCCGCGGGATCTTCCTCGACTACGGCGAGCTGGAGACCCTGACCAGGATGGAGTCGCAGTACCACGCGGCTCCCCCGCCGCCGCCCGCCCCCGGCCCGGCCTGGGGCGCGCCGTCGCACGGCGGCTACCACCACGGCCACCACCGCCACCAGCGCAGCTGGGTGGGCATGCTGTTCTCCACCTGATCGTGCGCGGGCCGCGTCCTCCTTGCGAGGGCGCGGCCCCTGGCCGATCAGCCGGGGAAGGACTCCGGGTCGACCGGGGCGGTGCGGGCGTTGCCGCCCGTGATGGCGTGCAGCGTGACGCGCCAGTCGTGCCAGCGGATCTGCGTGGCCGTGACCGTCGTCTTGAACGTCACCGACTTCTGGAACCTCTCGAAGCTGCACTCCCGGGTGAACGCCTTGTTGCGGCCGTCCCAGTCCACGCCGTGCGTGAAGTAGATCTTGTACGAGCCGTCGCGCACGCCCTTCACCTTGAACTTGGCCTTGCGGCGGACGTACACGCTGAACGCCTTGCTCTTGCCGCGCATCACGGTCACCACCGCGTCCCTGCCGGCGCCGTTGTCGATCTCCAGCGAGCTGCGCCCGCCGAACGATCCGTTACGGACGAACGAGCCGTTGCCGAGCCGCCGGGTCTGCTTGCGCGCCGCCTTCACGTCCACCACGTCGGCCGGGTAGTCTCCGGCCTTCTGCAGCGCCTCCCCCGCCTCGTCCAGCGCCTTGAGCTTGGCGCCGAGGTCGGCGAGCACGGCCGAGGAGGTGCACAGGGCGCGCGCGCCGACCTTGCCGCTCGTGGCGCCGAGCGCGGTGACGAAGTCCTGCAGGCTGGTGACGTACGCGTCGTGCTGCGGGCGGACGTCGGCCGGCGGGACCAGCGCGGCCAGCGACTCGGCCGCGCCGGACAACGTCTCCTCGGCCTTGCTGACCCGCTGGTCGAGCGCCTTGACCCCGCGCGCCCCCGCGAGCGAGCCGATCGCGTCGGCCATCGGCTTGTGCCTGCCGTCGAGCTCGGCCTTGTACGCCTCGGGGGTGAGCGCGCTCGCGCTCGGCGCGGCCGAGGCCGAGCCGGCGTCGCCGCCGGTGCCCCCTGCCACGCCGGAGACCGTGGACGAGCCGCCTTCGGGGGTCGGCGCGGTGGAGGAACAGGCGCCGACCGTGAGGGTCGCGAGAGCGAGAACACACGAGATCAAACGGGGTGAAGCCACCTGCCACACTATCGCCCGGTTGCTCCCCGCCCGTCAATCGGAGCCCCCTCCGGTCAGACCTCCGTCAACCCCCTCTCCCGGTCCTGGACCAGCCGCCGGGTGATGCCGATCGTCTCCAGGAACGGCAGGTCGTGGCTCGCCACGATCAGCGCGCCCCGGTAGGCCGCCAGCGCCTCGGCGAGCCGGCGGACGCTGGCCAGATCGAGATTGTTGGTCGGCTCGTCCAGCAGGAGGAGCTGCGGCGGCGGCTCGGCCGACAGCAGCGCGGCCAGCGTGGCGCGGAAGCGCTCGCCGCCCGACAGCGTGCCGACGGCCTGGGCGGCCCGCTGGCCGCGGAAGAGGAAGCGCGCGAGCCGGGCGCGTACCTCGTTGACCGACGCCGAGGGCGCGACGGCCCGGACGTTGTCGATGATGCTGAGCCCGTCGTCGAGCAGGTCGAGCCGCTGCGGCAGGTAGCGGACCGGCACGTGCGCGCCCTCGCCGGCGGCGATGCGCTTGAGCAGGGTCGTCTTGCCCGAGCCGTTCCTGCCGAGCAGCGCGATCCGCTCGGGCCCGCGCACGATCAGCGCCTCCAACGGCACGACCCGATCCTCCGCCGCGTCCTCCGCCGCCGTCTCCCCTTCTGCCGCGCCCTCTTCCGCCGTGCCCTCTTCCGCCGTGCCCTCTTCCCCCGTCTCCCCCTCTTTCGAAGGCGGGGCGAGCGCGAGGGACAGGACCGTGCGGCCGGACGGCACCTCGGTGCCCGGCAGCTCGATCCTGATCTCCGCGTCGCCCCGCACCGCCTGCTCGGCCTCGCCCAGCCGCTCGCGCGCCTCCTCCAGCTTCTCCTCGTGCAGGGTCCGCTGCTTGCCCGCCGTGGCCTGCGCCTTGCGCTTGAGCCCGTTGGCGACGATCTTCGGCGCCCTGTTGTTCGCGGCGGCCTTCTTGCCGGCCCGGATGTTCCTGTCGATCCTGATCCGCGCCTCGACGAGCTCGCGCTGCTGCCGCCGCACCTCGCCCTCGGCGGCGCGTACGGTCCGCAGCGCGGCCTCCTGCTCGGCGGCGGCCTGCCCCTCGTAGTCGGTGAGGTTGCCGCCGTAGAAGCGCACGCCGCCTTCGCGCAGCTCGGCGACCTGGTCGACGAGCTCCAGCAGCGCCCGGTCGTGGCTGACCACGACGAGCACCCCCGGCCAGGCGGTCACGGCGGCGTACAGCCGCTCGCGGGCGTCCAGGTCGAGGTTGTTGGTGGGCTCGTCGAGCAGCAGCACGTCGGGCCGCTTGAGCAGCTGGGCGGCGAGCGCGACCATGACGGTCTCGCCGCCGGACAGCGTGCCGACCGTGCGGTCCAGCCCGAGGTGGGCCAGGCCGAGCCGGTCGAGCTCGGCCCGCGCGCGCTCCTCGACGTCCCAGTCGTCGCCGATCGCGGTGAAGTGCTCCTCGGCGACGTCGCCGCTCTCGACGGCGTGCAGCGCGGCCCGCTTCCCGCTGATCTCCAGCAGGTCGGAGACCGTACGGGCGGCGGCGAGCGGCACGTTCTGCGGCAGGTATCCCACCTCTCCGGTGACGGTGACCGAGCCGGACCGCGGGGCCAGCTCACGAGCGATGATCTTCAGCAGGGTGGACTTGCCCGACCCGTTGACCCCGATCAGGCCGGTACGGCCGGCGGGGAAGGCGGCGTCGAGCCCGTCGAGCACCCGGGTGCCGTCCGGCCAGGCGAAGCTGACGCGGTCGACGACGATGGAAAAAGGCATAGAGGCGGCTCCCAGCACAAAAGTCGAAATCGTGCGACAAATTTCGTGACAGGCGGGAAACACCGCAGACGCGCGACACATGGAAGCCGGGGCCGAGCCCGCGACGGAGGGGCGAGGAGGATCGCCGAGAGGTCCAGGTGTGCGCACGAAAAGCCCATGACAGGGCGGAACTGCGCGGTGCCCGCGACCTCAGATCCTCACGTCAACTGCCCCCGTGGGTCGGCGATAAGACCATTCCAGGTTAGGGGATCACCCCGAGCAGGGGCAACCACGGGTCAGTGGAGGGCGCCGCCGGTCTCCTTCAGGTCCTCGGTCGTGGTGACCGCCGCGGACACGATCGCCGTCAGCGCCTCGGCGACGGACCGGGCGGGCATCGACGGCTTGTCGCCGTCCGGGACCTGCTCGGGCAGGTAGGGCACGTGCACGAAGCCGCCGCGCCGTCCCGGCCGGCCGGACTCCAGGTGGTGCATCAGGCCGTAGAAGACGTGGTTGCAGAGGTACGTGCCCGCCGTGTGCGACACGGACGCCGGCAGACCGGCGTCGCGGACGGCGGCCACGCACGCCTTCACCGGGAGGGTGGAGAAGTACGCCGCCGGCCCGCCCGCGACGACGGGCTCGTCGACGGGCTGGACGCCCTTGTTGTCCGGGATCCTGGCGTCGTCGAGATTGACGGCGACGCGCTCGACCGTCATGCCCGCCCTCCCTCCCGCCTGCCCGACGCAGATGACGACGTCCGCCCCGGACTCCTCGACGGCCGTGCGCAGCCGCGCGATGGCGTCATGGAAGACCACCGGCAGCAGCGCCGTGGTCAGCGACACCCCTTCCGGCGGCGCGGCCTCGGCCAGCCGCACCGCCTGCCACGACGGGTTGACGGCGGAGCCGCCGAACGGCTCGAATCCGGTGAGCAGCACGCGCATCGGGGGATTTCCTCTCGGGTAGGGGGAAAGGCTCATCCATGATGGCCCACGTGCGGGTCACGGCCGGCGAAGCAGGTTGTAAGTGTTGAACTGAACAAGGTCCTTACCTCAGGTTGGAATCATGCACCCCGGACACCGGCACGACCCCCTCGCCCTGACCGTCGTCTCCTCCCACCGCACCTCCGACGGCGTGGTGTGCTATCTCCGCTGCGCCTGCGGCGCGTGGGAGGTCCGCACCCCGGGAACGGTCGCCGCGATCCAGCCGCGGGGCCGGACCGTCGACTGATCGCGGCCTCCCGGCCTAGAGTCGGCACAACAGCACCTCTGGAGGACAGGCATGTCGAGCATCCCCGCCCTGTTACGCGACCGGATCGCGGCCACCCCCGACGCCGAGGCGTACCGCGTGCCCACCGATGACGGCTGGGAGTCGTTGACGTGGCGCGAGGTGGGCGAGCGCGTGCGCGGGCTGGCACTCGGCCTGGCGGCACTGGGAGCCGGCCCCGGCAGACGGGTGTCCATCCTGTGCTCGACCCGGCTGGAGTGGATCCTCACCGACCTCGCCGTGCTGGCGACCGGCGCCGCCACGACGACGATCTACCCGTCCAACACGGCCGCCGAGGCGGCCTTCGTCATCACCGACTCCGGCAGCACGATCGTCGTGGCCGAGAACGACGAGCAGGTCGCCAAGCTGCGCTCGGTCCGGCAGGAGCTGTCCGGCGTCACGCAGGTGATCGTCGTCGACGGCTCCCCCGGCGACGACGGCTGGGTGGTGCCGCTCGGCTCGGTGACCGGCGAGGGCGACTACGACGCCATGGTGGACGCCATCACCGAGGACGACCTCGCCACCCTGATCTACACCTCGGGCACCACCGGCCGGCCCAAGGGTGTGGAGCTCACCCACGACAACTGGCTGTACGCCGCCGACGCGGTCCGGCAGCTCGGTCTCATCTCCCCCGCCGACCTGCACTTCCTCTGGCTGCCGCTGTCGCACTCGTTCGGCAAGCTGCTGGAGGTCGTGATGATCGGCATCGGCGTGCCGACCGCGATCGACGGCCGGCTCGACAAGATCGCCGACAACCTGGGGGTGGTGCGGCCGACCATCATGGCCGCCGCGCCGCGCATCTTCGAGAAGATCCACAACACCGTGGCCGCGTCCATGCGGCGCGAGGGCGGCGCGAAGCTGCGCATCTTCGAATGGGCGCGCAGGACCGGCATCCGGGTCAGCCGGGCCCGCCAGCGCGGCGCGAGCCTGCCGCTCACCACCCGCGCCGAGTACGCGCTGGCCGACCGGCTCGTCTTCGCCAAGCTGAGGGAGCGCTTCGGCGGCAGGGTCCGCTACTTCATCTCGGGCGCGGCCCCGCTCAACACCGACATCGCCGAGTTCTTCGACGCGGCCGGCCTGACGATCCTCGAAGGCTACGGCCTGACCGAGTCGTCGGCGGGCAGCTTCCTCAACCGGCCGGACTCGCCGCGCTTCGGCACGGTGGGCCCGCCGCTGCCCGGCACCGAGGTGCGCATCGCCGACGACGGCGAGATCCTCATCGGCGGGCGCGGGATCATGCGCGGCTACCACGGCCTGCCCGAGGAGACCGCGGCGGCGCTGGAGGACGGCTGGCTGCGCACGGGCGACATCGGCGAGCTGGACGAGGCCGGCCGGCTGCGCATCACCGACAGGAAGAAGGAGCTGATCAAGACCTCCGGCGGCAAGTACGTCGCGCCGACCCACCTGGAGGGCTCGATCAAGGCGGCCTGCCCGTACGTGTCGCACGTGTTCGTCCACGGCGACCGGCGCAACTACGTCACCGCCCTGGTCACGCTCGACATGGACGTGGTCGCGCCGTGGGCGGCGGCCGAGTCGCTGCCGGCCGACGCCGAGGCGCTGCGCGAGCACCCGCGCATGCGCGCGGAGATCCAGAAGGCGATCGACCAGGTCAACGCCGACCAGGCCAGCTACGCGACGGTGAAGAAGTTCGCGATCCTCGCCGAGGACTTCACCGTGGAGAGCGGCGAGCTGACCGCCAGCCTCAAGATCCGCCGCAAGATCGTCGAGGAGCGTCACGGCAAGACCCTGGACGGCTTCTACGACGGCTGAGCACGTCCCGGGGGCCGGTCACAGCACGCGATCGGCCCCCGGCAGCCGCCGGACCAGGAAGGCCAGCCCCCAGCACAGGGGCAGCGCCGGGACCAGCATGATCACGAACTTGACCGCGGCGGGCGCGGACAGCCAGCGCAGCGCCCAGCCGAGGCCTACCAGCACGAGCGGGTGGACGACGTAGACGGCGTAGGCGTGCCGGGACAGGAACCGGCCGCGCGGTCCCTGCCGGTTCCACCGCTCGCGGAACCACACGGTCAGCCCGATGATCATGCCGACCGCGAAGACCGAATGCCACACGCTCATCGCGGCCGGGGCCAGCGGCCCGGTGCCGAGCGCCACCGGCATGAGCGCCACCGTGGCGACCCCGGCCGCGGCGAAGCCCACGCGGGACGCCCGCACCGGCAGCGTCTCGAACCAGCCGCGCCGGTGGGCGACGCAGCCGAGCACGAACATGGCCGCGTACTGCGGCATGAAGTCCGGCGTCGGCAGCCCCAGCGCGTACGTGCCGGTGGGCACCGGGATCCGCCACAGGATCGTGGCCGCCGCCAGCCCCAGCGTGAACAGCACGATCCAGCGCGGCCGCAGCGGGGCCGGGCGGGCGGGGAGCGGCGCGCGCAGCGCCCGCCAGCCGGCGTAGGCCAGCGCGAAGACGATCAGCACCTCGGCGAACCACATCGGGCCCGCGTCCAAGGTGTCGAGGTAGTGCTGCCAATAGGGGACGTCCGGGTCCTGGAGGTAGTCGCCGAGCATCACCAGCGGTCGCAGCAGCACGACGTAGGCCAGCAGCGGGACGCCGAGCCGGAGCAGCCGGTCGACGAGGAAGCGGCCCGCGCCCTTGCGGTCGTAGGAGCCGGGGGTGAACAAGCCGGAGATGAGGAAGAAGAACCCCATGAAGAACGCCTGGTTCACGACGAGCAGGACGTCCAGCAGGAAGCCCGAGGGGTCCTGGGCGGGCTCGCTGTAGTACCAGAGCGGGATGTGGGAGTAGGTGATGGCGGCGTGGTGGACGACCACCAGCGCGGTGAGCGCGACGCGTAAGTTGTCGAGGGCGAGGATCCTGGTGGTGGTGCTCGTGGTGCCGGTGGCCTCGGTCTTCATGTGGCACATGCCCTTTCGAGGAGGTCGGCGAGCTGGCGGGCGTGCTCGTCCAGGTCGTGCTCGGGGTGCTCGACCCAGTAGGCGAACATCGCGTCCACCGCGGCGGAGTGGGTGACGGCCATCACCCGGACGTCGAAGTCGCGGAATTCCCCGGCGGCCTGGCCGGCGCGGTAGATGTTCTCCAGGCTCCGGTAGATCTCGTCGTTGGTCCTGATGCCGAAGCGGGGCCTGCCGTCGGCGTCGCGCAGGTTGCCGAAGATCTGGCCCAGCGCCTTGAGCCCCTTGCGCTGCTCCCGCATGTAGGCGGCGACGGACAGCACGTGCGTGCGCAGCAGCTCCCTGGGCGACTCGACGCCCTGCATCGCGGCCAGGACGTGGTCGGCGATGGCGGTGTAGGTGACCACGACGACCTCGGTCATCAGCTCCTTCTTGCCGGCGAAGTGGTAGGAGATGAGCCCCTTGCTGATGCCGGCCTGCCTGGCGATGCGGGCCAGGGACGCCTGGGCGAACCCGACGTCGGCGATCACGTCGATGGCCGCGGCGACGATCTGAGCCCTCCGGGCGTCCTCGATGAACGACCGCGACTTCTGACCAGTTGGCTCATTTTCTGACCGCATGGCCAAAATCTAGCACGCGCGGTCAGGAAACGCGTGTGCGGCGTTCAGATCAGGAGGTGGCGGGGCCGCCTTCGAGGAGGCGGGAACAGGGCCGCTTGAAGACCGAGAGGAGCCGGTCGGCGGCGAGCGCCGGGGTCAGCGAGCCGTCCAGGATCTGCCGCTCCACCTCGTCCTTGATGGCGGCCACCTCGGGGTCGTCGCGCAGCTCGGCCAGCAGCCGCTCGCGGACCATCGTCCACGTCCAGCCGACCTGCTGGGCCCGCCGCCTGGCGGCCAGGTCGATCGACTCCTGGTGCGCCACGACGTGCCGCCACAGCTTCTCCAGGCCGTCGCCGGTCAGGCCGCTGCAGGTCAGCACGGGCGGCGGGGTGCTGTCGGAGCGCAGCATGCGCAGCGCGCCGGCCAGCTCCCTGGCCGCCTTCTTGGCGGGCAGCTGGTACTCGCCGTCGGCCTTGTTGACCGCGATCACGTCGGCCAGCTCCAGCACGCCCTTCTTGATGCCCTGGAGCTGGTCGCCGGTACGGGCCAGGGTGAGCAGCAGGAACGTGTCCACCATGTCGGCCACGGCGGTCTCCGACTGGCCGACGCCGACGGTCTCGACGAGCACCACGTCGAACCCGGCCGCCTCCACCACGACCATCGCCTCCCGGGTGGCCTTGGCCACACCGCCCAGCGTCCCCGACGTGGGCGAGGGCCGGATGAAGGCCGCGGGATCGACGGACAGCCGGGACATGCGGGTCTTGTCGCCGAGGATGCTGCCGCCCGTGCGGGTGGAGGACGGGTCCACGGCCAGGACGGCGACCTTGTGCCCCTCCCCGGTCAGCATCGTGCCGAACGCGTCGATGAACGTCGACTTGCCCACGCCCGGCACGCCGGACACGCCGATCCTGCGGGCGCGGCCGGTGAGCGGGGTGAGCTCGACGAGCAGCCGCTGAGCCAGGGCCATGTGGTCGGGCCTGGTGGACTCGACCAGCGTGATCGCGCGGGCGATCCACGTACGCGAGCCCGCGCGGACGCCGTCGGCGTAATCCTCCAGCGAGTGCACGCCCCGCACCCCTCTCTTCCTCTTGGTCATCATGTCTTCTGACAAATGTTGACTTTGCCAGTATGGTGCTGGGGTTCCGGTCTCAGCCGTCACAGGAGTCACTCCCCTCATGCCCAACGTCGAACCGCTGCGCGCGGGCGACCCGGCTGCCGCCGGACCCTATCGGCTCGTCGGGCGGCTCGGCTCGGGCGGGCGCGGCGCCGGCTACCTCGGCCGGGCGCGCGACGGCAGGCCCGTCGCGGTCAAGCTGCTGCCCGAGGTCCTGGCCGACCGGGAGCGGCTGGTCAGGGAGCTGACCGTGGCGCGGCGGATGGAGCCGTCCTGCCTGGCGCGGGTGCTCGACGCGGCGACCGGCGAGCGGCCGTACGTGGTGCGCGAGTACGTGGACGGGCCCACCCTGGAGCAGGCCGCGCCCGCCCCGGCGGGCGAGCTGCCCCGGCTCGCCGTCGCGGTGGCGACCGGGCTGAACGCCCTGCACCAGGCGGGCATCGCGCATCTGGCGCTCAAGCCGGCCAACGTGCTGCTGAGGCCTGGTGGGGCGCTGGTGGCGGACTACGGGATCGCGGGGGCGTACGGGGAGGTGGTGCGCGGGGCCGGGACGGCGATGGCGGGCGGCGCCGGGGCGCCCGCTTATCTGGCGCCCGAGCAGGTCGCGGGACTCTCGGGCGGCGCGCCCGCCGACGTGTTCGCCTGGGCTGCGGTGGTCGGGTTCGCCGCCACCGGGGTGCCACCTTTCGGGGACGGTCCCCCGGCCGAGGTCGCCGAGCGGGTGCTGCGCGACGAGCCGCAGCTGGACGCACTCCCCGCCCCCTTGCGTGAGGTGGTGACCGCCTGCCTGGCCAAGGACCCGGCGGCCCGCCCGACCATGCGCGAGGTACTCCTGCACCTCATCGGCACCGCCGCCCCCACACCGGACGACGACTTCGCCACCCCAGCCGCCACCCAGGAGTTCCGCCCCCCGAGCCTCCCCCTCCGAGCGCCCCACGCCTCTCCCCGGGACCGGCACCTGCCACATCCGGACCCACAGCTCCCGCGCCCGGACACTCACGCCTCGCGCCCGGACCCGCATCTTTTGCATCCGGCCCCGCAGCACCCGCTCCCGGACCAGCGCATCCCCCATCCGGATCCACAGCTCTCTCGCCAGGACCCGGCGGCCCGGCTCCGGGGCCCGCAGCTCCCGGACCTGGGCCCACAGGCGCCGCTCCGGGACTCGCAGCTCCCGCATCCGGACCCACAGGCTCCGCTCCCGGACCCGCACATCCCGCGTCCGGGGCTGCACGTTCCGCCCCCGGAGTCGAATCTGTCGTCGCCGGAGGCGCAGGCGCGGGATACCGGGACGCTCCTGGTGCGTCCCTTCGCGGCCTCCGCGCAGCCCGGTCAGGGGCGGGCGACCGCTCCCCCACCTGACTGGACGGCGTTCCATCGCTTCGAGCAGCCGCGGGTCGAGGAGGGGCAGCGGTCGGCGTTCGTGGACGTCCTCGTCACCGGCGACGCGCCGGCCACCCCCACGAGCAGGGGAAGGCGGGTCAGGATGGCGCTCATCACGACCGTCTCGGGCGTCCTCGTGCCGGTCCTGGCCGCCGCGATCGTCTGGCTCACCCCCACCGAGCCCCCGCGCCCCGAGCCTCCCGCCGCCCCGCCCGAAAGCAGCCGCGCCGCCGAGCCGAGCCCCGCCCGGCTCCAGGTCACCCGCCTGCGCCCGCACGGCACCGGCAACGACGGCTGCTGGACCCCCGGCGAGGTCACCGTACGGGCCCTGGCCGCCCGCACCGGCGGCCCGCTGACCATCCGCTACGCATGGCTGATCGACGGCGCGCCCGCGGGCGCGACCGCCTCCACGCTCATCCCCGGGAACGGCCAGCGCTACCTGACCTCACCGCGGGCCCTGACGGCGGACCCGCCTCCGGAGGGCGCCACCCGCCGCGTCACGCTGCGCATCACGTCCCCGGTCGTCGTCCAGCGGTCGGTCACGCTCACGCTGTGCGCCGCCGGCTGAGCTGGTCGAGCAGGCCGAGCGCGGCGTCGGCGATCACCGTGCCGGGCGGGAAGATCGCGGACGCGCCCGCGGCACGCAGCTCGTCGTGGTCGCCGGGCGGGATGACGCCGCCGACCACGATCATGATGTCGCCGGCGTCGAGCCCGGCCAGCGCCTCGCGCAGCGCGGGCACCAGCGTCAGGTGCCCGGCGGCCAGCGAGGACACGCCGACCACGTGCACGTCGGCCTCCACGGCCTGCCGCGCGACCTCCTCCGGCGTCTGGAACAGCGGGCCGACGTCCACGTCGAAACCGAGGTCGGCGAAGGCCGTCGCGATCACCTTCTGGCCGCGGTCGTGCCCGTCCTGGCCCATCTTGGCGACCAGGATGCGCGGCCGGCGCCCCTCGGCCCGCTCGAACTCGGCGCAGGCGCGGCGCGCGCGCTCGATGTTCTCGGCGGGGCCCGATTCGTCGCGATACACGCCTGAGATGGTACGGACCCGCTCGGCGTGCCGCCCGAACACCCGCTCCAGGGCCTCGGAGATCTCCCCCACCGTGGCCTTGGCGCGGGCGGCGTCCACGGACAGCTTGAGCAGGTTGTGCTCCAGCCCCGCCTGCGGGTTCCCGGCGGCCGCGGTGAGCGCGTCGAGTGCGCGCCGCACCTCGTCGGCGTCCCGCTCGGCCCGCAGCCGAGCCAGCTTCTCCAGTTGCCGGCCGCGAACCGCGCTGTTGTCCACCTTGAGCACGTCGATGACCTGGTCGTCGCCGGTCCGGTACTTGTTGACGCCGATGACCGGCTGCCGCCCGGAGTCGATGCGGGCCTGGGCGCGGGCGGCGGCCTCCTCGATCCGCAGCTTCGGCAGCCCGGCCTCGATGGCCCTGGCCATGCCGCCGGCCGCCTCGACCTCCTCGATGTGCTGCCACGCCCGCTCGGCGAGGTCGTGGGTGAGCCGTTCGACGTAGTAGGAGCCGCCCCACGGGTCGATGACGCGGGTGGTGCCCGACTCCTGCTGGAGCAGGAGCTGGGTGTTGCGGGCGATCCGCGCGGAGAAGTCGCTGGGCAGCGCCAGTGCCTCGTCCAGGGCGTTG
Source organism: Nonomuraea sp. B208 (assembly GCF_057536035.1). Lineage (NCBI taxonomy): Bacteria > Bacillati > Actinomycetota > Actinomycetes > Streptosporangiales > Streptosporangiaceae > Nonomuraea > Nonomuraea sp. B208. Next base: position 60,439 of record NZ_BAAJOU010000002.1, on the reverse strand, counting down.
GTGTGCAGCGACTGGGTGTGGCCCTGGGTGGCGGCCATCGCCTCGACGCACGTACGGGCCACGTTGTTGAACACGTCCTGTGCGGTGAGCGACCAGCCGGAGGTCTGGCTGTGCGTACGCAGGCTCAGCGACTTGGGGTCCTTGGCGCCCATGTCCCTGACGATGCGGCTCCACAGCAGCCGGGCCGCGCGGAGCTTGGCGACCTCCATGAAGAAGTTCATGCCGATGCACCAGAAGAATGACAACCGCGGCGCGAACCGGTCGACGTCCATCCCGGCCGCGACCCCGGCCCGCAGGTACTCCAGGCCGTCGGCCAGCGTGTAGGCCAGCTCCAGGTCACAGGTGGCCCCGGCCTCCTGGATGTGGTAGCCGGAGATGCTGATCGAGTTGAACTTCGGCATCTTCTCGCTGGTGTAGGCGAAGATGTCGGAGATGATGCGCATCGAGGGGGCCGGCGGATAGATGTAGGTGTTGCGGACCATGAACTCCTTGAGGATGTCGTTCTGGATGGTCCCCGTGAGCTGCTCCGGCTTCACCCCCTGCTCCTCGGCCGCCACGATGTAGAGGGCGAGGACGGGCAGGACGGCGCCGTTCATGGTCATCGACACCGACATGCGGTCCAGCGGGATGCCGTCGAAGAGCTGGCGCATGTCGTAGATGGAGTCGATGGCGACCCCGGCCATGCCGACGTCGCCCGCCACGCGCGGGTGGTCGGAGTCGTAGCCGCGGTGGGTGGCCAGGTCGAACGCGACCGACAGCCCCTTCTGCCCGGCGGCCAGGTTGCGCCGGTAGAAGGCGTTGGAGTCCTCAGCGGTGGAGAAGCCCGCGTACTGGCGGACGGTCCACGGCTGGTTGACGTACATGGTCGGGTACGGCCCGCGCAGGTACGGCGCCGCGCCGGGATAGGTGCGCAGGAAGTCGAGCCCGTCGAGGTCGTCCGCCGTGTAGAGGGGCTTGACCGCGATGCCCTCCGGCGTCTCCCAGACCTCGCCGTCCGGCTCGGGCCGCCGTCCCGGCTCCTTGGCCAGGCCGTTGAGCGGTACGCCGGAGAAGTCCGGGATCATCGGGTCACCCCCAGGTCGTCATAGGTGGTGCGCAGCACGTGCAGCGCGTCGCAGCCGGCGTGCACGGTGCCGTCCACGCCGTCGTACACGCCCTGGCCCGCGAGCCACACCCGCCTGGCCCCCGCCCGCCTGAGCGCGGCGGCCACGGGGGCGGCGTGCTCGGCGTACAGCCGGTCGCTGGAGCACAGGCAGGCGACGCGGGCGCCGCTGACCGCGAAGGCGGTGGCGATCTGCTCGGGGTCGGCGCCCGGCCCGGCGGTCTCGGTCGCGAAGCCGCCGGCCTGGAACAGGTTGGCGGCGAACGCGGCCCGCGCCGTGTGGGCGGCGACGGGCCCGATCGTGGCGAGGAACACCTTGGGCCGCTCCGGCCGCGACTCGGCGAGGTCGCGCAGCGCCTCGAACTCCTCGGCGTAGCGCGGCGTGGCGATGCCGTTCCCGCTCCTGCTCATGGGCCGCTCCCCGAGGTCGGGGTACTCGCTGACGCCGGTGATCGGGAAGCGGCGGCGGGCGACGTCGGCGGCGCGCCGCTCGCGGGTGGCGGCCACGCGGGCGGCGATCAGCTCCTCGGCCGCGTCGGCGCCGCCGGCGGCCTCGATCTCCTGGAACCACGCCCACGCCCGCTCGGCCAGGTCGGCGGTGCGGCGCTCGACGTACCAGGAGCCGCCCGCGGGGTCGAGCACGCGGGCCAGGTGCGCCTCCTCCAGCAGCAGGGCCTGGGTGTTGCGGGCGAGGCGGCGGGAGAAGCCGTCCGGCAGGCCGAGCGCGGCGTCGAACGGCTGCACGGTGACGGCGTCGGCCCCGCCCACCCCGGCGGCGAAGCAGGCGACGGTGGTGCGCAACAGGTTCACGTACGGGTCGCGGACCGTCATCATGGCCGAGCTGGTGACCACGTGCTGCCGCTGGCCGCCGTGCCCGGGCGCGCCGCACACCTCGGCGACCCTGAACCACAGCCGCCGGGCGGCGCGCAGCTTGGCGATGGTGGCGAACTGGTCGTCGGTGGCGGCGTAGCGGAACTCGATCTGCCCCAGCGCCTGCTCGACGGAGAGCCCGGCCCCGGTGAGCTCGCGCAGCTCGGCCACGCCGCGCGCGATCGAGCAGCCCAGCTCGTCGGCGTCGCCGCCGCCCGCGTCGTGCCAGCGGGTGGCGTCCACGGTGACGGCCCGCAGGCCGGGGAACCCGGCGGCGCACCGCACCGCCAGCTCCGCTCCGGCCGCGCCGGAGCCCCCCAGGTTGCCGGAGACCGCGACGTCGCGCTCGGCGGCCAGCGCGAGCAGCGCCTCGGCGGCCTCGCGGGTGCGCGGGCCTGCCTCCAGCGCCACGGGGGCCAGGTCGAGCAGCACGTCCTTAAGCACGCCTGCCAGCGCCTCCGGCGGGATCGCGCCGTCGCCGACGACCAGCCACAGCGAGGTGACGCCGTTCTCCAGGTCGGCCAGCACCGCCTCGGGGTCGGGCGCGGCGTGCCGCTGCCGGACGTCCCAGCGGGGGACGGTGCGGGCGCCCCGCACGTACGGCGGCGCACCGGGCAACCCAGGGTCGCCGGGCAGGTCGTCCAGGTCGTAGAGGGGCGCGATCGTCAGCCCGTCGTAGGTGGGGGTGGACAGCGCCTCCTCGGGCGAGCCCGCCTCGATCCCGGACCTGCGCAGGACGGCCACCGCCAGCTCCCGCCAGTCGTCACGGGTCGTGGGCGTGAACCCCGCTGCGAGTTCCATGTCTCGGATAGTAGGCGGAACCGGTAGGAACCAGCACCCCAGGGGCCCCCGACACCCTGATCAGCTTTGCGGGGCCTCCCAGGTGAGCCGCCAGGTGAGCGGGCCGACCACGCCGTCGTCGGCGATGCCCTGCTGCCGCTGGAAGGCAAGGCAGGCGGCGCGCGAGGCCGGGCCGTAGGCGCCGTCGGCGTCGAGGTCGAAGCCGCGCTGCCGGATGCGGCCCTGCCAGGTGCGTACGTCGTCACCCCGCATGACCGGCGGGTACGACAGCAGCCGCCCGGGGAACGGCGGCGCGACCGGCCCGGACGGAGGCGGCTCCGCTCCGCCCGAGGGCCGGGGCGCGCCCCGCCGCACCCACGCGTACAAGGGCTCGCCGGGGCAGTCGGTGGAGTAGCCGTCGCGGTGCCCCTTGATCTCCTTGCCGGCGCCGCCGCGGGCGCGTACGTGCTCGACCGCGTCGAGGATGGCGTGCAGGATCAGGTCGGTGGGCTGCACGAGCCCGGTGTTGCCGACCAGGCCGAGCACGGCGTAGTGACCGGCGTTGAGCCCGGGGCCGTTGGCGGCGGGCAGGTGGTGCAGGCCGCGCCCCTCGAACACCTTGCGGTGCGGGCAGGCCACGAAGGAGTAGCCGATGTCGACCCAGCCGTTGCCGTCCATGTGGTGGGTCTGGATGGAGCGCACCAGGGCCGCGCACGCGCCGTGGTCGCTCACGATGCCGGGATCGACCCTGCCGCCGGTGTAGTGGACCTTCACGCCTTTGGCGGAGTCGAGCTGTGAGTAGTCTCCGCGGGGGGCGCGGGCGTTCCAGTCGCGCCGTGACACCAGGTCGATGGCCAAGACGAACTCCGAGACTAGTGCGGGGAATACTGAGCGTAACAAGGGATACGCGGACAGGTCCCGGAGTTGGCTGATTTGCCTAGGGCCGGATCACCCGGCTCTCCGTCACGATGGCGGTGATGAGGTCGTGCGGGGTGACGTCGAAGGCGGGGTTGATCGCGTCGGTGCCCTCCGGTGCGACCCGCACGCCCCTGACCGAGACGATCTCGCCGGGGCCGCGGTCCTCGATCTCGATGTGCTCGCCGGTCGGGGTGCCGGGGTCGATGGTGGACTCGGGCGCGACGACGTAGAACGGGACGCCGGCGCGTTCGGCGCCGAGCGCGAGGGCGTACGAGCCGATCTTGTTGGCGGTGTCGCCGTTGGCGGCGATGCGGTCGGCGCCGATGAGCACGGCGTCCACCCCGCCCCTGGCCAGCAGGTAGGGCCCCGCCGAGTCGGCGACGAGGCGGTGCGGCGCGCCCATCCCGGCCAGCTCCCAGGTGGTGAGCCTGGCCCCCTGCAGCAGCGGCCGGGTCTCCAGCGCGAGGACCTCGGCCAGCCGGCCCCGCTCGTGCAGCGTACGGACGACGCCGAGCGCGGTGCCGTGCTCGACGGCGGCGAGCGCGCCGGTGTTGCACACGGTCATGATCCGCAGCCGGTCGCCCTCCAGCAGGTCGGCGCCGCGCTCCCCCATGGCCCGGCAGGCGGCGATGTCGTCGTCGCGCAGGCGCAGCGCGGCGGCGAGCACGGCCTCCCTGCCCTCGGCGAGGCGGGCGGCCGCGCGGTCGACGCCCCAGGCGAGGTTGACGGCGGTGGGACGGGCGGCGCGCAGCCGGGCGATCAGCTCCGGGTCGCCGTCGGCGAGCACGACGCCGAGCGCGCCGGCCACACCGAGGGCGGGCGCGCCGCGCACGGCTAGCCGGCGGATCGCGTCGACGAGCTCGTCCACGGTGTGGACGCGTAACGTCACGCACTGGTCGGGAAGCAGCGTCTGGTCGATCAGCTCGATCGCGCCGTCCACCCAGTCGATGGTCCTCACGCCAGAAACGTTAACGGGTCGGGGGCCTTCAGGGATTCGGCCCTAGTGTTCGGCGAGGACGATGACGGCGTCGCCCTCGGCGAAGACGATCGGGTCGGACTTGCCCGGGTTGAGGACGATCCCGTAGTGCGGCGGGTCGTCGCGGCCCGCGCAGGCGCGGTAGCCGATGGCGGACTCGCCGCGACGCCGCGCGGCCTCGATCACCGTGGAGAACGTCACCTCCGTCCCGGTCCTGACGTACGAGGAGGCGGGGCGGGGATAGATCTCCGAGCCGTGTGAGTCGAAGAGGCAGCCGAACACCTCGGCGAGGTGGCGGTTCTCGGCGAGCTGGGCCAGGAGCAGGCCGATGACCGTGTCGCTGATGACGATGTCGTCGGCCTCGGTGACCTCGGCGAGGGCGCGGTTGTTCTCGTCGTGCATCTCGCTGACGATCGAGTAGTGCTCGCCGAGCGCGCTCTGCATGTCCCGGAGCTGCAGCAGGGTCATGAGCGTGCGCGTGTCCGCGTGATGCGGGTCGAACCGGTCGTCGGACAGGACGATGACGTGCTGGAACAGGCCGACGCCGAGCGACTCCAGCGCGAAGCGGTCGGTGGTGTCGCAGTCCTTGACGTTGACGGTGAGGTTGCGCAGCCCGGTCAGCCCGGCGCCGGCCCTCGGGTCGCCGGCGGCGATCTCCAGGACCGAGCCGGGCGCCACGTAGGCGTCGAGGAGGCGGACGATCCGCTCGGCGCGGCCGTTCCAGTTGAGCAGCAGCGTGCGCTCGGGCGCGGGGGCCGGCCTCCCGGCGGGAGCGGCAATGGCGGACTCGTCCACGGACGGGCCGGCGGCGGCGAGACGTACGTGGGAGTCGTCGGCCGCGATGACGATGACCTGGTCGTCCGCGCCGATCACGGTGTCGCCGGGCGGGTTGAGCACGACGCCGGACGGGCGGCGCAGGCCGATCACGCAGGCGGTCTGGTAGGCGTGCAGCGCCTCCCCGTAGGTGACGCCGACGAGCTTCTTCGGGGTGCGCAGGTAGATCTCGCCGCCGTCGAAGTTCAGCAGGTCCATGCAGACCACGGACAGGCCGGACTGGCGGGAGGACTGCACGATGAGCCGGGCGGCGGTGTCGTCGGAGTCGACGAGGTGCACGTCGGGGCCGCCGGCCAGCCGGGCGGCGGCGAGGTTGCGGCCGGAGGTGAGCGCGGCGACCACCGGCGGGTGCGCGCCCTCGCGCTTGGCCAGCGCGAGCAGGATCTTGATGACGTGCGCGTCCGGGTCCTCGCCCTCGGGCGAGAGCACGACGACGCTCCGCGCGGCGGCGAGGTTCATGAGCGCGAGGTCGTGCGGCTCGGTGGGCTTGCCGGTGCGGCAGACCAGCCGGGTACGCCCGAGGTCGCCGAGGTGCTCGCGAAGGTCCTCCTCCATGTCCAGCTTGTCGCGGTCGGCGAGGATCGCGACGGCCGACCGCTTCTGGCTGGCGTGCGCCTTGACCAGCTCGCCCACGATCGTGAACACCTGGTCCGACCAGCCGAGCACCACCGTGTGGCCGGACTCCACGATCCGCGAGCGCCCCCTGCGCAGGCGGTCCACCTTCTGCTTCAGCCCGTTGGACAGCAGGCCGACGAGCATGCTGACGATGAACAGGCCGCCGAGCGAGCCGGCGAACATCACCGCCAGGTACGCGGCCGAGCCCTTGTCGCTCGCCACCTTGCTCGGGGTGAGCGCGTGCATGAGCGTGATCCATAAGACCTCGCCCACACGGCCCGTGCCGTCCGGTTCGCCCGGCGCCAGCCACAGTGCGAACCCGGTCACCGTCACGATGAGCGCCACCGACACGACGGCCAGCCACCCGATCAGCGAGGCGGTGCCTTTGGACATCGTGTTGTCGAACCAGTACCGCAGGCGCTCACGGACCGTGACCCTGGACATTTCCCCGTTACCTCCGTGTAAGGAGCTGTTTGACACGGGGCAACAAGGTACCTGGCGATCTTTCCCGACGCAGGAGGACCGGTAACGTATCCGCCATGGTGCACCCCCTCGCCCCGGACGACCCGGAATCGCTGGGCGGATACCGCCTGGCCGGGCGGCTCGGCGAGGGCGGGCAGGGCGTGGTCTACCTCGCGCATCCGGCCGGGGGCGGCGACCCGGTCGCGGTCAAGCTGCTGAGCGCGGGCGACCGGGAGACGCGGGCCCGGCTGGCCCGCGAGCTCGACGCGCTGGAGGGCATCGCCTCCTTCTGCACGGCGCGGGTCCTCGACGCCTCCGTTGACGGGCCTCGGCCGTACGTGGTGAGCGAGTACGTGGACGGCCCCTCGCTGGCCGAGCGGGTGCGCGAACGCGGGCCGCTGCGCGGCGGCGAGCTCGAACGGCTGATCGTCGGCACCGCCACCGCCCTGGCCGCCATCCACGCGGCGGGGATCGTGCACCGCGACTTCAAGCCCGGCAACGTCCTGCTGGGGCCGGACGGGCCGCGCGTGGTGGACTTCGGCATCGCGCGGGCGGAGGGCTCGGCGACGCTCACGTCCGGGATCATCGGGACGCCCGCCTACCTCGCGCCCGAACAGATCAACGGCACGCCCGCGTCGGCGGCCTCGGACGTGTTCGCGTGGGCGGCGTCGATGGTGTACGCGGGGACGGGGGTGAGCCCGTTCGGGGCCGACACCGTGCCGGCGGTGCTGCACCGGGTGCTGCACGCCGAGCCCGATCTGTCGGCGTTACCGGAGCGGTTGCGGGAGCTGCTGGCCGCCTGCCTGTCGAAGGACCCGGGACGGCGTCCCACAGCACAACAGCTGATGGTCGCCCTCGTCGCCCCCGGTCCCTCCCACTCCCCGGCCCCTGCCGTCGCTCAGCCCCCGGCTTCTTCCGACGCGCCCGTGGGGGCGTCTCCGCGTCCGCAGGCCGACACGGTGCCGGGCCGTTCCCGGCCCCGGGGGCTGGTCATGGGCGCGGTGGGCGTGGCGGCGGTCCTGGCGGCGTCCGCCGTCGTCGCCGTCGTCCTGCTGAACCGGCCTCCCGACCGCCTCACCGACACCGGCCGTTCCCCGTCGGCCGCCCCGCCCGCCACCACTTCCCCCGCCACCCCGGGCTCCGGCAGCGGCACCAGCGCCCCCTCCCGCCCCGCCGCCGGCCTGAAGATCCCGGCCGCCTTCGCGGGCGACTGGTCCGGCCACACCACCAGCACCAACCCGCTGGACGGCGACGGCGCCGACAACGAGGTACGCATGAAGAAGGGCGAGTCCATCGCCGAATGGCGCGAGGACAACAACGGCGGCAAGTGCAAGGGCATGATCACCCTCACTCAGGTCGAGGACACCCGGCTCACCTTCTCCCTCGGCGCGAACGAGGGCGGCTGCATCGCCGGCACCATCTGGCTCGACCTGCGCTCCGACGGCACGCTCGGCTACACCTGGCGCGACGAGCCGGGCCTCGGCCTCGTCACGCAGACCGGTTCGCTCAGCAAGAACTAACCAGATCGGCAGGCAAAAACCTTCGACATTTGAGCCCGGCTGACTAGATCATGGACGCTATGTCTGTGATTAAGGAGGTGCCGTTCCCCAGCCCGGAGTCTTCGGAGCTTCCGATGAACATCTGGATCGACGACGCCGACTCCGCCATCGACGTGATCGACGCCCTGGCGCTGTCGCCGTTCGCGACGGGCGCCCAGCCGTGGTCCCGGCTGGCGAACCTGGAGCGCGTGCGTTCCGATGCGCCGCTCGCCCCCAAGGGCGGCCGGGTGCTGCGTACGGCGCGGGTCGAGGACGGCACGGAGTCGCGGCTCATCTGCGGCGACGGCTGGACGCTGCGCGTGGTGCGCCACCGCAACCGCACGGCCACGGTCAGCGTCACGGCGATCGACGAGGAGCTGGCCAAGTCGGTGCTGCGCGAGAGCATCGAGGGCGCCGAGGAGGCCGTGCCCGAGGCCGACCATGTCGACATGGGCTTCTGGTGGCGGGGCACGCACGGGGGCACGCGTTCGGAGAAGCCGATCACCGCCCAGCCCTGGCCGGAGATCAGCCAGAACTACTCCGGCAAGGTGCGTCCCGCCCTTGACCGGCTGATGTCGATCACCCCGGCCGACGTCAACGGCCGGCTCATCCTGCTGCACGGCCAGCCCGGCACCGGCAAGACCACGCTGCTGCGCACGCTCGCCAAGCAGTGGCGCGAGTGGTGCCAGGTCGACTGCGTGCTCGACCCGGAGCGCCTGTTCAACGAGCCCGGCTACCTCATGGAGGTGGCGGTCGGCTACGACACCGACGAGGACGCGCAGCGCTGGCGGCTGCTCGTCCTGGAGGACTGCGACGAGCTGATCAGCTCGGGCGCGAAGGCGCAGGCGGGTCAGGGCCTGTCGCGGCTGCTCAACCTGACCGACGGCCTGCTCGGCCAGGGCCGGGACGTGCTGGTGGCCATCACCACCAACGAGGACCTCGCCCGGCTCCACCCGGCCGTCGTCCGTCCGGGCCGGTGCCTGACCCAGCTGGAGGTCGGGCCGCTGAGCAGGGACGAGGCCGTCGCCTGGCTCGGCAGGTCCGACGGCGTGGGCCCGTCGGGGGCGACCCTGGCGGAGCTGTACGCGCTGCGCGCCGGCCGCGAGTTCACCCCCGCCCAGGGCGACGAGTCCACCGGCCTCTACCTCTGAGCTCCGGCACACCGCTCACGTCAGATGGGTGTGGAGCCGCCGCGCCTCGCGTACGAAGTTGTTCGACGCCCGGCGCGCGGCGGCCTCCGCCACGCGCGGCACCGCCCCGCGCGCCCCGGCCCACCGCGCCGCGCGCAGGGCGAACGTGAGCACCTGCGCGTGCCGCGCGGCCGGCCGCTCCTCCGGCCCCGGCAGGAACGTCTCCAGCAACCCGGTCACGACCTCCCACACCTGCCGGTACGCGCCCAGCGCCGCCGCGGCCTCCAGCGTCTCCAGCGCCGGGCCCGGCTTGCACCAGCCCCGGCGCAGCAGCCGGCCGAGCTGGCGCCCGAGCCCGGCCCCGTCCAGCGCGCCCCGCGCCGCCAGCTCCACCACCGGCCCGGCCCGCCGCTCCGGGGCGCCGTCCCGTACCCGGTCCGCGACGACGTGGGCCAGCACGAGCGCGACGCCCTCCCCCGGCGGCCCGCCGGCCGCCGCGAGCGCCAGCGCCTCACCCGGCCCGACGCGCTCGCGAGCGCGCAGGTGGGGCAGGTAGTGCTGCGCGACCACCTCCCGGTCCGACGGCATGACGTACGGCCACCACGACAGGCAGCCGCCGTGCTCCTCGCCCGGATACGGCCCGGGGGCTGTGAACAGCAGGTCGATCAGCGGCAGCCCGGTGGCGGCGGCTTGGACGCGCGGCACGAGAGCCCCCGACCCCTCGTCCGGCCAGTCGATCGTGGTCAACGGCTCGGGGCGGGCGCTGTCCATCCAGTGGGCCGCCGTACGTCCTGCCGCTGAGGTGAGCACGCGGGCCCTGGCCACCACCTGGGGCGGTACGGCACGGGGCAACCGGAGCAGCGCCTGCTGCAGGTCGGCGGGCATGGCCTGAACGCCCGCGCGCTCGTACGACTCCAGCCGGGCGACCAGCTCGGCGGGATCGAGGTGGCCGGTCGGCTCGGTGGGCTCGGCCAGCAGGAACGGCGGCAACGCCCCCTCACGCAGCCCGTCCCGCACCTCGGCCCAGCGGCGCAGCAGGAACAGGTGGGGCGCGGGCAAACGGGACCTCCCGGCGAGTGAGCTCACGCCCCCGTCCAGGGATTCCCCGGAAAGCCCCTGCGAGGGGCCTTCCGGCCGGTCCACGAGCTGGTCCACGGGCGGGGCCGCAGGCCAATCAGCAGGCCCGCCCGTAAGGCGTTCCACGGACGCGCCCGCAAGCCGATCCACGGGCGGGGCCGCAGGCCGGTCGGTTGGCCCCTCCGCTGTGAGGGCGGCGATCGCCTCCGAGTACGCCTCGATTTCGTGCCGAGGGCCGCCGGTTCCGGCCCTCCGGGTGGTGCGTCCGGCCAGGGCCGTTGCGAGGCCGCCGGGGTCTTCGCCGTGGAGCCGTACGACGGCCGCCAGCCACCGTTCCATGGCCTGCCAGTCGTCCCGATGAGGGAGATCCGCGAGGTCGGCGGCGGTTCGGGGCGCGGGCGGCAGTGGCGCGAGGGGCCGGGGGGCGGGTAGCGGGACGGGGACGAAAGCGTCGTGCTCGCGCCGCACCCCCGCGTGCGCGTCGCCGCCGAACGCCGCCGCCAGGGTCTCCGCGAGGTCCCGGGGCAGCACCCTGGCTCCGGCCCGTACGGCTGCGACGCCCTCGGGCCCGAACTGCCCGGCGTGCGTGACCGCGAGCCGCACCGCCCGCCCTTGCACGTCGGCCGACGGGCAGCGGAAGGCGTCCGCCAGCGCGGGCGCGAACGCGTCCAGCCCGGCGTGCCGGTCGCGCGCGTACTCGTCGAGCCAGGCGAGCCCGGCCGTCACCAGCCGGCGTTCCGTGCGGGGCAGCAGCGCCCGCACCGCCTCCCCCACGTCCTCCGGCCCCAGCTCGGCGAGCCGCCGCAGGTGGCGCAGCGCCAGGTCGGCGACCGAGCCCGGCGCGGCGGGAAGCAGGCGCAGGTAGGCGGGGGCGCGCTCGCGCACCTCGTCGTACGTGGGCTCCAATCGCTCGTGCAGGCGGGCGAAGAAGCGCAGGCCGACCACGGGGCCGCCGCGCAGGAACCGGCGTACGCAGCCGTCGAGCAGCAGCTCACGGTCGATGGCCCCCTCGCCGGCCAGTGTCGTGAGCGCGTCGAGCCAGGCGCCGGAACGGTCACCGCTTTCGTCGCGCAGCGCCCTGCCGACGCCCTCCGCCTCGAACAGCCGGGGCAGCAGGTGGCCGAGCAGCGGGTCGCGGCTCAGCCCGTCGGCGGTGGGCGGCCGCGCGGCCCACTCGACCACGAGGGGGTCGTGCTCAGGTGGGGTGACGCCGGTGTGGCGCAGCATGGCCAGCGCGAGGGCGCCCGCGTCACCGGAGCGGCGGTGGCTGCCACGGGTGCGGCCGGGGAGCCTGAGCGCGGCGCGGGTGGCGAAGTCGGCCTGCCAGGCGGGCGGGCGGGCCGACAGGACGCGTACCAGGATGGGGGTGGCGTCGGGGGCCTCGTGGCGGCGGTCCTGGAAGTCGCGGCGGTTGAGCCAGGCGACGGTGGCGGCGGCGCCGGAGATGGTGCCCGCGCCGGCGACGCGCATGGGGTCGATCCATGCTTCGTCGCCGGGTGCGGCGCTGCCCCGTACGACGGGGAGATGCGCCGGCAGTGCGGCGGCCACCGCCTTGCGTCCTGCCGCGTCCAGGCTCAGGACGTGGTCGGCGACAAGCTTCGGATCCCCACTGTCGATCGCCACCACCGCCCCCGCCCACGCCCCTTTCCGGGCAAGGTCCCCAGGAAAAGAGGGGGCCGGGGTGACGGGACTCGGGGCAGGAGCCTCATCAGGCCCCTCCGCCCGGGCAAGGTCCCCGGAGAGAGAAGGGCCCGGAGTGGGATGCCCGGGGGCGGGGCTCGGAGCAGGATCCCCATCCGCCCGAGCGACGTTCCCAGGAGGAGGAGCGGGAGCCTGGGAGCTCCCTCAGGCCCATCCGCCTCCCCACCCACCCGGACGAGGTCCCCAGGGGAAGAGGGGGCCGGGGGCCGGGTGGGTGGGGAGTGGGTGGGGGTCATGGGGTGGCCTCGGACGGGGTCGGCTCGGGCAGGGTGGTGGGCAGGGTGGCGGGGCGGGCGGCGATGCGGGCGGCGAGGACGTGCTTGCAGGGGCCGCGCGACCCCCGGTGGTCCCACCACCAGGTGCAGGTGCACTCGCCCGACTCGATGCGCACCCGGCGCACGCCGCCGTCGGTGGTGACCTCGGCCGCGTCGGCGCCCATGAGGCGCACCGCGCCGGAGGCGACCAGCCGGCGGGCGGCGGTGAGGCGGGGGTTGAGCTGGGCGACCTGGTCGCGGTCGTACGGCAGCTCGCGGTGGAAGTGGGCGGCCTCGTGCAGGTCGTAACCGACGCGCCCGGCGACGCCGAGCTGGGTGAGCGCGGCGCGGACGCGTTCGACCGGCAGGCCGGAGCGGTCGGCGAGCAGGCCGAGCTCGACCGTCGGCTCGAAGTTGAGCAGCATGCCGACCAGGTCGGCGTCGCCGGCGGCCTCGTCGGTGGCGAGGTCGGACAGGACGGCGCCCTCGCCGGAGAAGCCGCGCCACGGCTCGGGCGAGACGGCGAGCGTGTAGCGCATGCCGGGCAGCTCCAGCTCCCAGGCGCCGGCGGTGGAGGAGCCGTCGGCGGGGCCGTACACGCGGAGTTTCTTGGCGAAGCGCAGCAGCGGCAGGAGGGTGGCGACGCGGCCGGTGCCGGACAGGCAGACGCCGCCGCGCGCGGGCCCGGAGGACAGGCGCAGGTCGCGCCCGGACGGGACGGCCCAGACGGTCGAGCGGGCGCCGCGCGGCAGGGAGCGCAGGAAGCGGACCGCCTGCGGCCCCGCCAGCTCGGCGCGCAGGTCGAACCCGGCGGCGATCACCTGCACCTCGGCGAAGCCGCGCAGCCACCGCTCGGGCAGCGGCACCTTCTTCTCGACCACGGCGCCGTCGAGGGTGGTGACGGTCAGCTCGTCGGGTCCGACGCCGAGGTGGAGCGGGTCGCGCCCGCCGACCCTGGCGAGGGATTCGCGCAGCGGGCCGTTGACGTCGACGTTGGTGGTGCCCCGGTCGAGGACGTCGCCGTCGAGCTCCAGCACGTCGAGGCGGGCGTAGACGCCGCCGCAGGCGGAGAACGACTCGAACCTGAGCCGGTCGCCGTCGCAGGTCACCACCGGGTCGCGGGTCCAGCCGGGGCGGGGCTGGTGGTAGCGGGTGAGCGCGACGTCGGCGACGGCCAGCAGCCCGGCGGCGGCCGGGGCGGCGTGGGTGAGCAGGCCGCTGAAGAAGCGGGGGTGCGCCTGCGGGCCGGACAGCGCGGTGCCGCCGGAGGTCGAGAGGCCGAGCCTGCCGTCGGTGAGGGTGGAGTGGCCCGCGTAGGAGTAGGCCTGTACGGCTTGAGTCATGGCCCGCACATTAGAGATCAACACCGACACAATTCCGCCGCCGGGAAGCCGCCGGGGAACGCCCCCGCCCAGGCCGGTACGTAAACCATCCGATGTGCGGCATCCGGGGACGAAACCACAATGTGCCTGGTGCTCACCGTCGATCTCGCCCGCGTCTCCTTCGCCCGCTTCGCCGTGCCCCCGGCAACGGGCGAGCCCGCGGGCGACGTGTGGACCGGCGAGGAACGCGAGATCGGCTTCCCCGCCACCCAGCTCGTCCCCTCCTGGACCGCGCGCACCCCGCCGGGCGCCTGGATCGAGATCGCGCTCCGGGCCAGGGTCCCGTCGGGAGCGCTCACCAAGTGGTACGTGATGGGCCGCTGGTCCGAGCAGGGCGCCCCCCGCACGTCGGTGCCCGGCCAGGGCGACGAGGACGGCGACGTGGCGGTGGACACGTTCGTGGCGCGCCGGCCGGTGACCGCCTACCAGGTGCGGATCGTCCGGCACGGGCCCGCGCGGGTGACCGGGCTGGGCGTGATGGCCTCGGCCGTGCCGCGCCGGCCGGTCACGCCGAGCGCGCCGCTCGCCGCCGAGCCGGTGGAGCTGGCGGTCCCCCGGCACTGGCAGCACGCGCACGCCGGCCACCATCCGCGCTTCGACGGCGGCGGCGCGAACTGGTGCGGCCCGGCGTCGGTGGCCATGGTGCTCGGCTATTGGGGACGCGGCCCCGGCCCGGAGGAGCTGGCGTGGGTGGGGGCGGACGATCCTGCCCCGGCCGTGGACCACGCGGCCTTGGGCGCCTACGACGAGAGCTACCAGGGCACCGGCAACTGGCCGTTCAACGTGGCCTACGCGGGCCGTTACGGGCTGGCCGGGTTCGTGACGCGGCTGCGCTCGGCGGCGGAGCTGGAGCTGTTCGTCAGGGCCGGCATCCCGGTGATCACGTCGCAGTCGTTCAAGGCGCACGAGCTGCCCGGCTCCGGCTACTCCACGAACGGCCACATCCACGTCGTCACCGGCTTCACCGCGGCCGGCGACGTGATCGTGAACGACCCGGCCGTGCCCGACGGCGAGGTGCGGCGGGTGTATCCGCGGGCCGCGTTCGAGAACGTGTGGCTGCGGGGCTCGGGCAGCGGCGGCATCGCGTACGTGCTGCACCCGCCCGAGCAGTCCCTTCCCTACAGTAGTGATGGCAATTGGTGAGTTCATGAGTATTCGACCGATCGACGTGGCCCGTACCGACGGCGGCCCCCAGTGGGTGGAGGCGGTGGCCACGCCCGCCGGCGTCGAGGTGTGGTGGGACGAGCCGCGTCCCCACGAGGGCGGCCGCCGGTGCGTGGTGCGCAGGCTGCCGGACGGCACGCGTACGGACGCGCTGCCGCCCGGCTGGAACGCCCGCAACCGGGTGGTCGAGTACGGCGGCCGCTCCTGGCGCCCGCTGCCCGGCGGCGGCCTGGTCTTCACGAACTGGGCCGACCAGCGCCTCTACCGCCGCGACGGCGGGGCCGAGCCGGTCCCGCTCACCCCGGAGGGCCCCGCCAGGTACGCCGACCTGTACCTGCCGCCGGGCCGCGACGAGGTGTGGGCGGTGCGCGAGGTGGACGACGTCCGCGACCTGGTGGCGGTGCCGCTGGCGGGCGGCGAGGTCCGGGTGGTCGCGAAGGCCCAGCACTTCCTCATGAACCCCCGCCTGTCGCCGGACGGCCGGCACGTCTGCTGGATCGGCTGGGACCACCCGAACATGCCGTGGGACGGCACCGAGCTGTGCGTGGCCCCGCTCGGCGCGGACGGCACGGCGGGCCAGCACCGCGTGGTGGCGGGCGGCCCGAGCGAGTCTGTCGCCCAGGCGGAGTGGCGCGACGGGGCGAGCCTGTACGCGGTGACCGACCCCACCGGCTGGTGGAACATCCACCTCGTGCCCCTCGACGGCTCCCCCTCGGTCAACCTCACGCCGATGGAGTCGGAGTTCGGCGCGGCCACGTGGAAGCCGGGCATGTCGTTCTTCGCCGTCGCGGCGGACGGGCGGCTGGCGGCCCTGTACGGCACGGCCGACCACCGCAGGCTCGGCGTGCTCGACCCGGGGAGCGGCGAGCTGCGCGAGATCGGCGGGGAGGCGACGTACTGGGCCTCGACCGTGTCGGTGGCGGACCGGCGGGTGGCGGGGGTGTCGGCGACGCCGTACACGCCGTTGGAGGTCGTGCTGCTCGACCTGGACGGCGGCGCGCCCGAGGTCGTCTCGGCGCCCAAGCCGCTGCCGGACCGGGCGCTGCTGCCCGCCCCGGAGGCGGTGACGGTCGAGGGCGTGCACGCGCACCTCTACCCGCCGTCCGGGGCGCCCGCGGGGCCGGCCCCGTACGTGATCTTCGTGCACGGCGGCCCCACCGGACACATGCCGATCGTGCTCGACCTGGAGATCGCCTACTTCACCAGCCGCGGCATCGGCGTCGCCGTCGTCAACTACGGCGGCTCGACCGGCTACGGCCGCGCCTACCGGGAGCGGCTGCGCCACCAGTGGGGCGTGGTGGACGTGCAGGACTGCGCGGTGGTGGCGCGCGGCCTGGTCGAGCTGGGCCGCGCCGACGCCGCCAGGCTGGCGATCCGCGGCGGCAGCGCGGGCGGCTGGACGACGGTCGCCGCGCTGGTGCACAGCGACGTGTTCGCGGGCGGCGTCGCCCACTACGCGATCACCGACCCGGAGAGCTGGGCGGCCGAGACGCACGACTTCGAGTCCCGCTACCTGGACGGCCTGGTGGGCCCGCTGCCGGAGACCCGGCAGCGCTACACCGAGCGCTCCCCGCTGCTCAACGCCGCCCGCGCCTCGGGCCCGTGCCTGATGCTGCACGGCCTGGAGGACGCCATCGTGGACGTGAGCCAGGCCGAGCGCTTCACCGCCGAGCTGGACCGGCACGGCAAGGAGTGGGCCCTGCTGACCTTCCCCGGCGAGCAGCACGGCTGGCGCAGAGAGGAGACCATCGTCGCGACGCTGGAGGCCGAGCTGGCCTTCTACGGGCTGATCTTCGGCATGGAGACGCCCGAGGTGCCGCCGCTGACCCTGAAGGGACGAGCGTGAAGAGCGTCGCCGAGATCTGCTCGGATCTGATCAGGTTCGACACCACCAATCCGGGATCGGGGGAACGCCCCGCGGCCGAGTACACCGCCACCCTGCTGGCCGACGCCGGTCTGGAGCCGGTCGTGTTCGAGGCGGCGCCGAAGCGGACCACGGTCGTCGCGAGGATCGCCGGCGACTCGCCGGACGCGCTGCTCGTCCACGGCCACCTGGACGTGGTGCCGGCCGACCCGGCCGAGTGGCGGATGCACCCGTTCTCGGGCGAGATCGTGGACGGCTGCGTGTACGGGCGCGGCGCGGTCGACATGAAGGGCTCGTGCGCGATGACCCTCGCGGCCGTGCTCGGCATGGCGGCGCGCGGCGCGCGGCCCCGGCGGGACCTGGTGCTCGGGTTCCTCGCCGACGAGGAGGCGACCGGCGACCACGGCTCGCGGCACGCGGTCACCGAGCACCGCGAGCTGTTCGACGGGGTGAGCGAGGCGATCAGCGAGTCCGGCGGGTTCAGCGTGGCCTCCGGCGGGCACCGGGTGTACCCGATCGCGGTGGGCGAGCGCGGCACCGCCTGGATGAAGCTGACCGCGCACGGCGTGGCCGGCCACGGCTCGCGCCCGCCGGTGGACAACCCGGTCGCCACGCTGGTGCACGCCCTGTCCCGCGTCGCCTCGCACCGCTGGCCGGTACGGCTGACGCCGTCGGTGGCGGCGCTGCTGAAGGAGCTCGGGGAGGTCACCGGCCGGCCCGTGGACCTGGACCGGCTGGACGAGGAGGCCGCCCGGCTCGGCCCGCTCGGCAGCCTGTTCAAGAGCCAGATCCGCAACTCGGCCAACCCGACCATGCTGGACGCCGGCTACAAGGTGAACGTCGTCCCCTCGACGGCGGAGGCGCACGTGGACGGGCGTTACCTGCCGGGGCTGCGCGAGGAGTTCCTGGAGACGATCGACGAGCTGCTCGGGGCGAAGGTCACCCGCGAGTTCGTCAACCTGGAGGACGCGCCGGACGCGCCGTACCCGTCGGCGTTCTTCGACGAGCTGGCCGGGGCGCTGACGGCGGAGGACCCGCTCGCGCGGCCGGTGCCGTACGTGATGGCGGGCGGGACGGACGCCAAGTCGTTCGCCAGGATCGGCATCAAGGGCTACGGTTTCGCGCCGCTCATGCTCCGGCCCGACCTGGACTACTTCGGTATGTTCCACGGCAAGGACGAGCGGGTGCCGGTGGAGGGGCTGGAGTTCGGCGTCCGCGTCCTCACCCGGCTTCTGACGAACGACTGATCAGGCGTCCGGGGCGGCGGCGAACCGTCGCCCCGGACGAAGAAACAGTGGAACAAAGCATTCCGTTCTGATAGAGTGGAGTCACCACGAAAGGGGACTCACACATGAGCGGCATCACCAGCGGCTGGGACGTTCTGGACGAGGCACACGAGGCGCTGCGCACGGCGGTCGCCGCCGTCCCCGCCGGCGGCTGGGACCTTCCCACGCCCTGCGCGGACTGGAACGTCACCGCCGTCCTGCAGCACGCGGCCGGCGACCAGCTCGGGTTCGCCGCCGCGCTCACCGGCGAGCCCGGCCCGGACTTCGACCCGTTCTCCCCCTCCGGCAAGCCGGAGCAGGACCCGGCGGCGTTCCTGGAGGCGGCGCTGACCCGCGCGGCCGCCGCCTGGGCGGCCGTCGACCACGACGCCGCCGAGGTGCCCACCCCGGTCCCGCCGCACCGGATGACGGCCTGGTCCGGCATGGCCGCGTGCGCGCTCGACGCCGCCGTGCACGCCTGGGACATCGCGGTGGCGGCCGGCGCGCCCTCGCCGCTCACGCCCGGTCTGGCCCGGCCGCTCATGCGGGTGGCCCGCGAGATCGTCGAGCCGCTGCGCGCGTGGGGCGCGTACGCCGCCGCCCTGGCCCCTGAGCAGGGCGACGACGACGTGGCCGCGCTGCTGCGCTACCTCGGCCGCGACCCCGAATGGCGGCCGGCCGCCTAGGAGAACTTCGTCCTCGGCCGCTCCTGGAGCTCGCCGTCCACGTAGATGTCGAGCTTCTCGTTGTAGAACGCGATCAGCCCGGCGATCCGCTCGCTCTCCGGCAGCGGCGTCCGGTAGGACCAGGCCAGGTCCCGCTGCCCGTTGACGGACCAGTATTCGGCCGTCCCCTTGTAGGGGCAGTGGGTCACCGTGTCGGTGTGCTCCAGCAGGTCGAGCCGGACGTCCGTCTTCGGCAGGTAGTAGCGGGCGGGCAGCCCGGTCTCGAAGAGGACGCGGGCGCCACGCGAGTCGGCCACGGTCACGCCGTCCACCTCCACCCGCACGTGGCGGGAGGTGGGCAGGATGTCCACCCGTGTGTACGGGTCGCGCGGGTGGACGTAGACCTCCTCGTCCTCCTCGAACCAGGCGTCCATCGCGTCCCACTCGAACCTGACGTGCCCGCGGATCTCCTCCAGCGGCGAGTCCGGGTAGGTCAGCGCCGCGTCGGGCGCCTCGGCGGCGCCGCTCGTCACGGTGTGCACGACGCCCTCGCCGCGCGACGGCGAGCGCTTCGTGGCGCCGGTCGCCTTCAGCGCCGACTCGTCGACGTCGGCGAGCGGGAAGTAGTAGGTCGGATAGTACGGGACCTCCCACACGAGGAGGGCGGCGGTGGTGTCGGCCACCGCCCGCCCGCCCAGGTAGGCCCTGACACGCTTGGCCGTGCGCTCGACGCGCACCCGGCCGCGAGCTGCGGTATCCATGAACGCGGCAACCCCGCCGCGAGCCCGCCTATTCCGGCGGTCAGAGGGCGGTCACAGCCCGAAGGCGGTCAGGGTGGCCCAGGTCGTCAGCGCGCCGACCGCCGTGCCCGCCGCGACCTGCGGCCACGTGTGGTGCGTCAGCCGCACCCGCGCCCAGCAGATCAGCGCCACCACCGCCGCCCCGGCGAGCAGCGTCGGCGCGGACGGCAGCACGTACGCCAGCACGACGACCGTCCCCGCCGACACGGCGGCATGGAAGGAGATCTTCCACCGAAGCGTGATCGGCACGGTCACGGCCAGCGCGACCAGCATCGCGGTCACGGTGGCCACGAGCAGCAGCGGCGCGCCCAGCAGGACGAGCAGCAGCAGCGCCACGAGCACCGCCGCCGCGGCCGCCATGAGCGGCCCGGCCCGCCGCGCCCGATCGACGATGTGGTGGGAGTCGAGCCGCCCCGACCGCACCCCGGCCGCGATCACCGCCGCCGGGACGCCGCCGCACAGCGCCGAGGCCACCAGGCCCCACGCGGCCCCGCTCCAGCCCTGCGCGATGAGGCCGACGAGCGGCGGCATGAGGATCACCAGCACCTGGGGCGCCAGCAGGTCCGTCACCCGTCGCGCCAGCGAGTCGGCCGTCATGCCTGGAAAGGTTACGCGATCATGGGCCGCGGCCCATGATCGCGCCCGCCCGCCGCGTGTCTGAGCCGGGCGCCCGGCTCAGAAGAGGGTCAGGGGCTCGTCCTCGGCGGGCAGCGGCATCGGCTCGGGCAGCGGCTCCAGCTCGGGCAGGCGGGCGCGTACCTCGTCGTGGAAGCGCCGGGCGAGCTCCAGGGCGTCGGCGTTGTCAGGGGTGTGCACGAACACCGTCGGCGAGCGGCCCTCGCGCAGCCACGCCGTGACCGTGTCCAGCCACGGCCGCCAGCCCTCCACCGTGCGCTCGGTGGCGTCGCGGCCGAGGTAGCGGACGATCGGATGCCCGGTCAGCGCGCGCGTCCTGCGCGGCATCCTGGGCTTCTTGGTCCACGCGTCGCGCTCGGCGTCGCTGGTCGGCGGCGCGGCGAACAGCGCCGTCGTGTCGAACGGCACCCACTCGGCCCCGGCCGCGTCCAGCACCCGCTCCAGCGACCGCTCGGCGCGGGCGTCGGCGAAGAACGCCGGGTGCCGCACCTCGACGGCGCACCGGTAGGAGCGCGGCACCCGGCGCAGGAACGCCGCCAGCGCCCCCAGGTCGCCGGGCCCGAACGAGCCGGGCACCTGCACCCAGAGCGCGTGCGTCCGCGACGCGATCGGCTCCATCGCCTCCAGGAACGCCCGCACCGGCTCGTCGGCGTCCACCAGCCGCCGCTCATGCGTGACCGGTTTGGGAAACTTCACCACGAACCGGAAGTCCGGCGGCGTCTGCCGCGCCCACGACTCCACGGTGTCGCGCGACGGGGTGGCGTAGAAGGTCGTGTTGCCCTCGACCGCGTTGCACCAGGTCGCGTACGCGCCCAGCCGCTCCCCCGCCGGCAGGTGGGGCGGCAGGAACCGCCCCGGCCACTTCGCGTGCGTCCACATCGCGCATCCCACATGAAGCCGCATGCCCTCGACCGTAGCGGAGGAGGGGCACCGCATAGGCTGGCCCTATGGGCATGGTCGGGACGGTCGGGCTGGTGTTGCATCCGGAGCGCGACTCGAAGAAGGCGATCGACACCATCCTGCGCTGGGCGGGGGCCAAGGACGCCACGGTGCTCGGCCTGCCCGAGGAGGTCGGGCGGATCGACTGCAGCGCCGTCGCGGTGGACGCCGACACGCTGGTCGAGCGGTCCGACCTGCTGGTGGGGCTCGGCGGCGACGGGACGATGCTGCGCACCATGCGGCTGCTGGCCGGGCGGCCGACGCCCATCCTGGGGGTCAACCTCGGGCGGCTCGGGTTCCTCGCGGAGATCGACGTCGACGAGCTGGCGGACACCCTGTCGGCCATCGACGGGCACCGCTACACGGTCGAGCCGCGGATGGCGATCAGAAGCCGGGTGGCGGACGCGCACGTGACCGCCTTCAACGACATCGCGCTCGTCCGCATCCCCGGCGAAGGGCTCGCGGGCGTGGCCGTCACCCCGTCGGGCAGCGACTTCGTCCGGTTCTCCGCCGACGCGGTGATCGTGGCGACCAGCACCGGGTCCACCGCCTACAGCTTCTCTGCGGGCGGGCCGATCGTCTCGCCGCGGGTGGAGGCGGTGCTGGTGGTGCCCGCGGCGGCGCACTCGTCGTTCAACCGGGCGCTGGTGCTGCCCGCGGACGAGGAGGTGACGCTGGAGGTGCTGCCCACCAGCGGGCGGCTCGCGGTCGAGGTGGACGGCAGGGTCGTCGGCCACCTGTGCCCCGGCGACTCGATCACGGTCAGCGCGTGGCCGGGGGCCGCCAAGGTGGTGCGGGTCGGCACCACCTTCTACGAGCGGGCCCGGCGCAAGCTGCGGGTGGACGGCAGCGCCGAGGCGTACTGACTTGACCCTTCGCGCCGGTCAGGCGCGGCGGCGGTGGCGGGAGCCGCGGCGTCCGGCGGGCGGCTGGGCGTGGGCGTCGCTCGCGCCGGACGACGGGTAGGCCGGGTGCGGGTCGGGGCGCAGCGCGGACGGGCCGCCGGGACGCTGCGGGGCCGGGGTGAAGAAGCCGCCCTCCGGCACCGGGGACTCACGGCGCTCGGCCTCGCCCGCCGCGACCACGTGCCCGTCGCCGCCCACCCGGCTGAAGAAGTCGTCGTCGTCGGCGTCGTCCCGGCGGCTGAAGAAGTCGTCGGGCTCGTCCTCGGCCGGCCCGGCCTGCTCGGGAGCGGAGCGGGCGCGGCGGGAGGCGGCGAACGCGGCCAGCGCCGTCGTGACGGGCACGGCCGAGATGAGGCCGAGCGTGCCCGCGATGCTGCGGACGATCTCCTGGGCGACCACCGGCGTCGTCAGCACCTCGCCCAGCGGCTGGGAGCCGATGCTGAACAGCAGCAGCAGCGGTAGCGACGCCCCCGCGTACGCCAGGATGATCGTGTTGATCACCGAGGCGATGTGCGCCCGCCCCACCCGGGAGGCGGCCCGGTAGAGGCGTACGAAGCCGTAGGAGGGGTTGGCCTGCGCCAGCTCGGTCACCGTGACCGCCTGGGTGACGGTGACGTCGTCGAGCACGCCGAGCGCGCCGATGATGATCCCGGCCAGCAGCAGGCCCCGCGTGTCGATGGGCAGGCTCATGCCGACGGTGACGGCGACGTCGTCGGTGGCGCCGTTGAGCTGGGCGAAAGCCAGCGCCGCGGATGACAGCCCGGCGGTGAGCGCCAGCGCGGCGAGCGTGCCGAGCACGGCCGTCGTGGTGGACGGCGAGAAGCCGTGCGTGAGGTAGAGCACGGTCAGCATGATCGCGGCCGCGCCGACGACGGCGACCAGGATGGGCGGCTTGCCCTCGATGATGCCGGGGATCACGAACGTCAGCAGCAGCACGAACGTCACCGCCAGCCCCGCCAGCGCGGTCACCCCGCGCCAGCGGCCGAAGGCGATCACCGCGAGCGCGAACGCCAGCCCGAACAGCAGCAGCGGCATGCCCCGGTCGTGGTCGGAGAGCTGGTAGCCGCCGTCGGGGGCGCGCAGCAGGATCACCGCGTCGCCCGCGGCGAAACGCTGCGATCCGGGCCCGCTGGGCAGGCGGAGCTCGACGTCCTTGCCGGTGTCGGGCCCCTCGCCGAGCTTGACGGTGGCCTTGCCGCAGGTGGCGGGGTCGGGCCTGGGGGCGCCTTCGCTCACGGCCGCGCAGGGCGTGAGCGTGACGGCGGTGACGGTGCCGCCGAGTCTCTGGGTGCCGGTCTCCGCCGGGGCCGCGGACTGGCCGCCCTCCGGCCAGAGCCAGATCAGTGCCGCCAGCGTGACGATCGCCAGCGGCACCAGAACCGCCAGACCGGCCATGAGCGTGCGCCGCGACAGGGGCGCGGCCGGGCCGTGAGCGTGATTGGCGCCCATCGCGTGTTGGTCCTCCTCGCCTGACGAATAGTGACAGTACTGCACGGCGGGGGTCAGGGTAGGCGTAAAGCCGTGACATGGTTGGTGGGCACTTCGGGCTGGCAGTACAAGGACTGGCGGGAGGTGCTGTACCCGGAGGGGGTGCCGCAGCGGCTCTGGCTGGAGGCGTACGCCGCCGAGTTCCCCACCGTCGAGAGCAACAACGCCTTCTACCGGCTGCCCCGGCAGGAGACGTTCGCCGCCTGGCGGGAGCGCACGCCGGACGGGTTCGTGATGGCGGTCAAGGCGAGCCGGTTCCTCACGCACATCAAGCGGCTGCGGGATCCCGAGGAGCCGGTGCGGCGGCTGATGGACGCGGCCTCGGGGCTGAAGGAGAAGCTGGGCCCGATCCTGCTGCAGCTCCCGCCGACCCTGCGGGCCGAGCCCGGCCGCCTGGACCAGTGCCTGGCCTGCTTTCCCGGCGGGGTGCGGGTGGCGGTGGAGCCGCGGCACGAGTCCTGGTGGACCGACGAGGTCAAGGGCGTCCTGGAGGCGCGCGGCGCGGCCCTGTGCTGGGCTGACCGGCTGGACCGGCCGGTCAGCCCGCTCTGGCGCACCGCCGACTGGGGGTACGTACGCCTGCACCAGGCCGCCGACGGCTGGGAGTACGGCGAGCCCGTGCTGTCGGCGTGGGCGGCCCGGATGCGCGAGGCGGGCTGGGACGAGGCGTACGTGTACTTCAACAACGACCCGGGAGGCGCCGCGGTGCGCAACGCGCGGCGGTTCACCGCCCTCGCGTAGCGCACCGCCCGCGGAGCCGGTCAGGGGAACGGCCGCGCCTCGGCGGCGAGCCGCTCGACCGGCACGTCCCCCGCCTGGCCGCCGTCCCGCAGCCGCACCGACGCGCCGCCGGCCGCCGCCTCCCGCGGGCCCACCACCAGCTGGTACGGCACCAACCGGTGCGCCCTGATCCTGGCCGCGAGGCTGCCCCGGTCGGCGGGCGCCAGCTCGGCCCGCAGCCCGGCGGCCAGGCAGCGGCGCAGCAGTCCGTCGGCGGCGGGCAGCTCGGCGTCCGACAGCGGCAGCACCACGGCCTGCACCGGCGCGAGCCAGGCGGGGAACGCTCCCGCGTGCACCTCGATCAGGTGCGCGACCAGGCGTTCGAGGCCGCCGACGACGCTGCGGTGCACCATGACGGGCCGCCTCGGTCCGTCGGGGCCCACGTAGGCGAGGTCGAAGCGGGCGGGCTGGTAGAGGTCGACCTGGACGGTGGACAGGGTGCTCTCGCGGCCGGCCGGGTCGGTGATCTGGATGTCGATCTTCGGGCCGTAGAAGGCGCCCTCGCCGGGCTCCTCGTCGTAGTCCTGGCCGCGTTCGTCCAGCACCTCGCGCAGCAGGGACTCCGAGCGGGCCCACATGGCGGGGTCGTCGACGTACTTGCCGCCCTCGCCGCGCAGCGACAGCCGGTAGCGGACCGCGCCGACGCCGAGGCGCGCGTGGGCCTGCCCGATGAGGTCGAGCGCGGCCGAGACCTCGGCGGCGGCCCGCTCGGGCGGGCAGAAGACGTGGCCGTCGTTGAGCTGGATGGCGCGCACCCGGCTGAGGCCGCCGAGCACGCCGGACGGCTCGGAGCGGTACATGCCGCCCAGCTCGGCCAGGCGCAGCGGCAGGTCGCGGTGGCTGCGCTGCCGGGAGCGGTAGACGATCGCGTGGTGCGGGCACAGGCTGGGGCGCAGCACGAACTCCTCGCCGCCGACGCTCATCGGCGGGAACATGTCCTCGGCGTAGTGGGCCCAGTGGCCGGATCGCTCGTAGAGCTCGCGTTTGCCGAGGACGGGCGAGTTGACGTGCTGGTAGCCGTTGCGGCGTTCGAGCTCGTGCACGTAGTCCTCGACGGCCTTGCGCACCGCCGCGCCGGCGGGCAGCCAGTAGGGCAGGCCGGAGCCGATGAGTGGGTCGGTGTCGAAGATGCCGAGCTCGCGGCCGAGTCTGCGATGGTCGTTCATGATCATCCTTTCGCGGGAAAGGGCGAACGACCAGCGGTCCCGGGCGTTCGCCCGGGAAGCGTGGAGTCAGCGCGCCGGGACGGGGTCCGGCGTCGTCGTGGCGATGACGTGAGCGCGCTGCATGGATTCACGGTAGCACCCCGAGCCCGCTGAAAATAATCTTCAGCAGGGCCTCGGAGATTGGCGAATGGTATAAAGGGGCGATGGCCGAGATCACCCTGGACGTCCGCCATCTCCGGGCGTTCGCGGAGGTCGGCTATCAGGTGGCGGGCGGCGGCGACGCGCACGCGGCGATGGCCGCGCTGCGCAGGGTGGTGCCGCTCGACGCGTACGAGTTCGTCGCCTTCGACCCGGCCACCGGGCGTCACCACAGCGTCGTCTCCGACGGCCACCGGCAGATCGACCGCGACGCCGCCGAGGAGTACGCCGGGCTGGAGGCCTACCGCCGCGCCCGCGCGACCCGCTCCCCCGTGCCGATGCCCGATCCCTGCACCGAGCGCTACTTCCGCCGCCACCTCGCCCCCTACGGCTGGCGGGCGGGCCTGACCGCGCCGCTGTTCCTGCCCGAGGGCCGCTACACGGGGCTGCTGCACCTGGCCACGCGCGACGCGTTCCCCGGCCGCATGGGGGCGGTGGTGTCGGCCGTCAGTCCGCTGCTCGCGCACCTCACCGACCTGAGCCGGTGCGTGATCGACCCGGTCGGCCTGCCGCCCGGTTTCCGCGCGGTGGCCTTCGACCGGCTCGGCGTCCGGCGCGAGGTCCCGGGGCGCGAGCCGTCGCCGGCGCTCTGGGACGATCCGGCCGTGGCGGCCTACGCCCGCGCGTTCATCGACTCGCGGGAGCTGAGCCGCCACGGCCTCTGGCTGGACGGCGGCGGGCGCTGGCACGAGCTGCGGCTGCTGCGGGCCGGCGTCGGGTTCCAGGGGTCGCTCCAGGGGGCGGTGGCCGGGGAGCGGCCGTGCGCGTTGCCGTACGAGCTGACCGGCCGCGAGGTGGACGTCCTCACCCGGGTGGCGGCGGGCGACTCCAACCCGCAGATCGCCGCCGCGCTGGTGCTCAGCGTGCGCACGGTGACCACGCACCTGGAGCACATCTTCGCCAAGCTCGGCTGCGACAGCCGCACCAGGCTCACCACGAAGGCGCTCGCCGAAGGGCTGTGCCGCCTCGACGTGTGAGGCCGCCCCAGACTAGGACGCCAGGCGCATCGGGCGCAGCGCGCCGCCGACCTTGGCCAGCTCGGCCAGCATGGCGTCGGCGGCGGCCACGGTCTCCTCGGCGGGGCGGAACGTGCCGTCCTCGGCCAGGAAGCGCGGCAGGAACGGGATGTGCACCGCCTCCGGCACGGGAACCATCTTGAGCAGGCTGATCACCGAGCGCAGGGCCGCGACGGCGCGGGTGCCGCCGGAGACGCCGCCGTAGCTGACGAAGCCGGCCGGCTTGTACTGCCACTCGTGGTGCAGGTAGTCCAGCGCGTTCTTCAGCACGGCGTTGAAGCTGTGGTTGTACTCGGGGGTCACGAACACGTACGCGTCGCCGCGCTCGACCGTGGCGCTCCACTCCTTGGTGTGGGCGTTGACGTACTGGCGCAGCCGGGGGTGGTGCGGCTCGTCCAGGAACGGCAGGTTGACCTCCGCCAGGTCCACCAGCTCCACCTCGAACAGCCCGGAGGCGGCGGCCCGCTCGGCGAACCAGTCGGCGACGGCGCGGCCGGCGCGGCCGGGGCGGGTGCTGGCGACGATGACCTGCAGGACGGGCTTGTTCATGACTCTCCTCGTGCTCTAGCTGCCGGAACGCAGCACTCAACATTATTGAGTAGCTCAACATTCCTTAGCAAATGTAGGATCAAGAGGTGAGCTCGGATTCCGTCTGCACGCGCTTCCACATCGCCCTGGAGCTGATCGGCGCCCGCTGGTCCGGCGCGGTGATCCACATGATCTTCAAGGGCGCGCATCGCTACGGCGACATCAAGGCGGCCATCCCCGGCATCAACGACACGATGCTCGCCCGCCGCCTGCGCGAGCTGGAGTCGGCCGGGCTCGTCGAGCGCCGCGTCCTGCCCACGTCACCCGTACGCGTCGAATACCACCTGACCCAGATGGGCGAGGAGCTGCGCCCGGTGCTGGACGAGCTGGTCACCTGGTCCCACAAGTGGATCCCGCTCCCCGGGGACCGCCCCGGCCGGGCGGCCGGATGAGCCGCTAGACCGCGACCGCCGCGACGCCGGCCAGCAGCAGCTCGAACCAGACCGTGGTCGAGCCGTTCTCGCGGGTGAAGCCCCAGCGGTGGCTGAGCGCCTCGATGAGCGGCAGGCCCCGCCCGCTGGTCGACTGCGCCCCCGTACGGCACACGCACGGCGGCCCGTCCGACCCGGCGTCCTCGACGCGCACCCGCACCGCGGACGGCGAGCTGGTCACGCTCACCGTGAACGAGCCGCCGGCGCCGGAGCGGGTGTGCAGGACCGCGTTCGTGGCCAACTCGCTGGTGAGCAGCACCACGTCGTCGTGGAGCGGATGGTCGCGGCCCAGCGCGTCGGTGACGACCCCCCGCGCCCGCGCCACCTGAGAGGGCGCCCCCGGCAACCGGACCACGAGGTCGCCCCCGTCGACGAACTCGTCGGCGAACTCGTCGACAACCCCGCCGACAGACCCGTCAACGCGGTGAAAGTCCGGCATCAGCGACCTCCCCCATGATCGTGCCCGTACCCGGGCGGCGTTATGAGACGCGCCGCGCCCACCTTCCGGAGCCTCGCCAAAAGGTAGGAATGCACTTTCCCATGGTCACCTGCACGGCCCTCCTGAGCGACCGAGTACGCTGCGATCGACGAATCGTCTAGGCCCAGGGGCGGAGCCGTCGAGGCCGGCAGGGCAGCGGAGGAGGTCGCGTGAGCAGCCTGGAGGCCCTCTGGGTGCAGCCGTACGACCGGCCGGGGGCGGCGGTCGTGACCGGGGTCTTCGACATCCTGCACGTGGGCCACGTGCGCTATCTCGGCGCCGTGGCGGCCCGCGGGCTGCCGCTCGTCGTCGGCGTCGAGGACGACCCCCGCGTACGCGCGTGGAAGGGGCCGACCCGCCCGCTCAACCCCGCCGCCGAGCGGGCCGAGGTGCTGGCCGCGCTCCGGTTCGTCGCGGGCGTCTTCATCGTGACCGGCCCGCCCGAGGCGCACGGCCCGGAGGACTACATCGACCTGCTCGCCCCCATGAGCCCCCGCGCCCTGGCGCACACCGCGGGCGACCCGCACGCCGGGGCCCGCGCCGCGGCGGCGGCGATCCTCGGCGCCGACTGCTGGGAGATGGAGGCCATCCCCGGCCGCTCGACCACCCGCATCGTCAACGCCGCGGGCAAGGGCTGAGCGCCGCGGGCAAGGTCTGACAAGCGCGTCACGGACGTCAATAGCGCAGCACGTCCCGCAGGCGGGCAGGAACGCCCGTCATGATGCCGTCCACGCCGAGGGAGAGCAGGCGGCGCTGCACCCGCGGCCGGTCCGTCGGGCCGGCGTAGACCCGCAGGCCGCGCGCCTTGATCTGGCGCACCTGCCCTGCGCTGAGCTGGGCGGCGTGCGGCAGGACGAGCGCGTCGGCGAAGTCCTCCACCTCGGACAGCTCCGCGCCGCTCCCGCCGAGCAGAAGGATGGGGACGTCGGGCACCGCGCGGTGCAGCGTACGCAACGCCCGCCGGTCGAATGACTGGAGCGCGAGGCGCCGGCCCTCCCACAGGTCCCTGGTCTCCAGCAGCTCGGCGGCCACCCGGCTGTCGATGCCGGGGCTGCGGGGCGAGTGCTTGATCTCCAGGAGCAGCCCGGCCCTGCCCTTGCCCAGCATCTCCAGGGCCTGCCGGAGCGTGGGCACGCGCTCGTTGCGGAAGCGCGGCGAGAACCACGACCCGGCGTCCAGGCGGCGGATCTCGGCGAGGGTGAAGTCGGAGACCCGCCACGGGCTGCGGTCGGGGAAGACCTCCTCGACGTTCGTGGTGCGGTCCAGCGTCTCGTCGTGAATGAGGACGAGCTGCTGGTCCTTGGTTTGCTGGACGTCGAACTCGCACCGGTCCGCGCCCGAGGCGCTGGCCCTGACGCAGGCGGCGATGGTGTTCTCGGGCGCGACGCCGGAGCCCGCGCGGTGCGCGATGTTCTCGGCCCGCGCGAAGTGCGGCCGCGACGGCTTCGGCGGTCTCGCGGGCGAGGCCACCGAGGCCCATGCCGTGCCGCCGAGGAGCGCCGTGCCGGTGAGAAGTGCGGCGGCGATGCCGAATGAGCGGTACATCTCCCTCCTTCACCCACTACAGAGAGTTATGTCTGACTTGCAGACTGTGCCCGCTAAGAGGTTGATCACTCCACTTCTGAGCAGGTCAGTGTGCGCGACCCGCACCGCGGGAGATCATCCGGGGCGGCCCGCGGCGCTAGCCTGGACCCGACGCGGCGGGCGAACGGAGGGATCCCAGGTGGTGCGGCCGAAGCGGGTGTCCTGGCTGGCGGGGGCCGCGGCGCGGCGGACAGCGGAGATCGCCGCCGTGATCGGGGTCGTCGTCATGGCCGTGGCCGTGGCCCTCGTGCCGGCGTCCTTCGTGCCGCTGATCGGCTGGGACGCCGCCGGGCTCGCCTTCCTCGCGAGCACCTGGTGGCGGATCGGCCGGCTCGACGGCCCCGCGACCGCCTCCGCGATCGGGAGCGAGGACCCCTCACGGGCGGGGGCGGACCTCGCGGTCCTGGTCGCCGCGGTGGCCAGCCTGGTGGCCGTGGCCTACCTGGTCGTCCAGGCCGACACGCCGGAGGAGCTGGTGCTGCACGTGGGGGTCGGCGTGGTCAGCGTGGTGGTCTCGTGGGCGGTGGTCCACACGATCTTCACGTTGCGCTACACGCGGATGTACTACTCCCCCGGCCCCTACGGCGGGGTGGACTTCCACGACCACGATACGGACCCCCGGCCCCGCTTCACCGACTTCGCCTACCTCGCCTTCACCGTGGGGATGACGTTCCAGGTCTCCGACACCGAGCTGAACAACGCGGGGTTCCGCGCGGCGGTGCTGCGCCAGGCGCTGCTGTCCTACCTGTTCGGGGCCGTCATCCTGGCCCTCACCATCAACCTGGTCGCGGGCGTGGGCCGGTGAGCCCGTCAGGCGAGCGCCGGCTGGAGGTCGGCGACCGCCCCGCCGGCGACCGGGTCGTCGTGGTGACCGTGCGCGGGCCGCTCGACATGGACACCTGCCCCGTCCTGCAGGACGCGCTGGCCCGGGCGCTGACCGTGCGCGACCCGCCGCTGCTGGCGATCGACCTGAGCGGCCTGACCTCGGCGGACTCGTACGGGCTGACCGTCCTGCTGGCCACCGAGCGGCACGTGCGCACGACCGGAGGCGGCCTCGTCGTCTTCGGCGTCGGCCCGCTCCCCCGCCGCATCTTCCGCGACCGCGGCCTCGACAGGTTCCTGGACATCCAGCCGACGCTGGCCGAGGCCGTACGGCGGCTGGAGGACGGCTCCTTTGAATAGGCCCCTCACCAGGGGTATGAGGGCATGAGGCACCGAGGTCCGCGCATCTCAGGAAGGCGGTGC
Organism: Nonomuraea sp. B208; assembly: GCF_057536035.1. Taxonomy (NCBI): domain Bacteria; kingdom Bacillati; phylum Actinomycetota; class Actinomycetes; order Streptosporangiales; family Streptosporangiaceae; genus Nonomuraea; species Nonomuraea sp. B208. The sequence goes on along the minus strand of NZ_BAAJOU010000002.1, from coordinate 29,588 downwards.
ACGATGGTCCGAACACCGGGGACGCGGATGCGTCCCGACATGGCGGAAACGCGGCAGCACTACGAGGAGGCGGCCTGCCGGGGCCTCTTCCAGGCGCTCGACGGGCTCACCTTTCTCGCCGGGCTCTTTCTGGCGATCTCGCCCTGGGTGGCGGGCTTCGCCCAGGCCGGCCGGCTCACCGTCAACAACCTGGTGACCGGTCTGGCGGTGGCGGCCCTCGCCGTGGGCTTCGCCACGGCCTACGGCCGCACCCACGGGCTGGCCTGGGTGACGCCGATCATCGGCGTCTGGACGATCATCGCGCCCTGGGTCGTCTACGGCGGCGCGGTCCCGGGTGGAGCCGTGCTGAACAACGTCGTCGTCGGCATCTGGATCGCGCTCACGGGCCTGGCGGCGGCCGGGATGGCGGCGGGCGGCCGTATGCGTGGCCGAAGTCACGCGCACGTGAACGGGACCCGGCCCACCGGGTAAGAGCCGCGCGATGGGGCTTTCCGGCCATGACTTCGGCCGGAAAGGTTCAGGTACGTCCTGATCTGGTCTACGCTCAGCGTGGCGAGGGGAGTACTTCGCAAGCGCCGATCCGGTCAGTACGGACGTACCTGAGCGTCCCCGGACGGCGGCCCGCTACCCCCGGGTGAAGGAGACCTCGAACGGTTGAGTCACGTTCGAGGAGGTTCCATGTCCCCGGGGACACTTTCGGCTGCGTCCGGCACGTCCGGCTCCATCGCGTCCTTCACGCTGTGGGCGGTCACCGTCGCCGCGCTGCTCGTCCTGTTGGTCGTCGACATCGTCCTGACCAGGCGCCCGCACGAGGTGCGCATGCGCGAGGCGATCGGCTGGTCGGTCTTCTACCTGGTGCTGCCGGTGCTGTTCGGCTTCTACCTGTGGGCCGAGTTCGACGGCGGCGTGGCGGTCGAGTTCTTCACCGGCTACGTGGTGGAGAAGTCGCTGTCGGTGGACAACCTGTTCGTGTTCATGCTGCTGCTGGCGGCCTTCGCGGTGCCCGCCGAGCTGGCGCAGCGGGTGCTGCTGTACGGCATCATCGGGGCTCTGGTGCTCCGGGCGATCTTCATCGCGCTGGGGGCGGCGGCCCTGGAGAGCGGAACGTGGGCGTTCCTGCTGTTCGGCGCGGTGCTCATCCTGACCGCCGGCAAGGTGCTCAGGGAGGCGCGCAAGGGCGAGGCGCACGCCGTGGACATCGACTCCATGCGCAGCGTCCGGCTGCTGCGCCGGCTCGTCCCGGTCTCGCCCCGCTACCACGGCTTCCGGCTCCTGGTGCGGGAGAACGGCCGGACCGCGATCACCCCGCTGGCGCTGGCGACCGTCGCGGTGTTCGCCACCGACATCGTCTTCGCCGTCGACTCCGTGCCCGCCGTCTACGGCGTCACCGACGACCCGTTCCTGGTCTTCGCCACCAACGCCTTCGCCCTGCTCGGCCTGCGGGCGCTGTACTTCGTGCTGCGCGGCGCGCTGGCCCGGCTGCGCCACCTCAACTACGGCCTGGCCATCATCCTCGCCTTCATCGGGGTCAAGCTGGTGCTGCACTGGGCGCACGGGATCTGGGCGTGGGTGCCGGAGATCCCGACGCCGGCCTCGCTCGGCGTCATCGTCACGGTCCTGTTCACCGTCACGGTCACCAGCCTGCGCGCCGAACGCGTCCCCCCTCCTCTTCAGCAGGAGGACGAGGCTTGACCGTCCCTCCCTCCCGTGATGGCCTGGAATTCGTTCCGGATCATGACGGGAGGGGAGCGGGCCGATGAGCGAGCACGACGTCCGGGCCGAGATCGACACCACGGTCCCGCACTCGGCGCGGGTGTGGAACTTCCTGCTCGGCGGCAGCGACAACTTCGACGTGGACCGTGAGGCCGGGCGCACCCTGCTGCGGCTGTTCCCCGACTTCGCGGCGGTCGCCCGCACGCAGCGCGCGTTCCTCATCCGGGCCGTCCGCCACCTGGTGCTGGAGGCCGGGATCCGGCAGTTCCTGGACGTCGGCAGCGGGCTGCCCACGGCGGACAACACGCACGAGGTCGCGCAGGCCCTCGCGCCCGGGTCGCGGGTCGTGTACGTCGACCACGACCCCATCGTGCTGGCGCACGCCCGCGCCCTGCTGGTCGGCGCTCCGGAGGGCGCCACGGACTACGTGCACGCGGACGTCCGCGACACCGGCCTCATCCTGGAGCAGGCGGCGCGGACCCTCGACCTGTCCCAGCCGGTGGCGCTCATGATGCTGAGCGTCGCCGGGCAGCTCACCGACGACGACGCGCCGGAGGACGTCGTCGCCCGGCTGCTGGAGCCGCTCGCCCCCGGCAGCCACCTGGTGCTGAGCGACGGCGTCGACACGAACCCGGCGCTGGTCGAGGCCGTCGCCGCCTACAACGGCAGCGCGGCCAACACCTATCAGCTCCGCGCCCCTGAGCGCATCGCCGGCTTCTTCGCCGGGCTGGAGCCGGTGGACCCCGGCGTGGTGCCGACACCCGCGTGGCGTCCCGACGCGGGCGCCGGCGAGCCGCCGGAGGGGACCGGCGTGGTCAGCGCGGTGTGCGGCGTGGCCCGCAAACCCGCCCCGACCTGACCCGGGGCGGCGTCCGGGCTCAGGCCGTGACCTCCCGGCCCGCGCCGGCCTCCTGGATCCCGTCGGAGGTGTCCTCCTCGGGCAGGAAGCCGCCGGACTGGTGGCTCCAGAGGCGGGCGTAGGGGCCCTGCGCCCGCAGCAGCTCGCTGTGGGAGCCCTCCTCCACGATGGTCCCCCGGTTGAGCACGACGAGCCGGTCCATCCGCACCACCGTGCTCAGCCGGTGGGCGACCACGATCGCCGTACGGTCCTGCATGAGCCGCCACAGGGCCTCCTGGACGAGGATCTCGCTCTCGGAGTCGAGGGCGCTGGTGGCCTCGTCCAGCAGCAGGATCGGGGCGTCGCGGAGGATGGCGCGGGCGAGCGCGACGCGCTGGCGCTGCCCGCCGGACAGCTTCACGCCCCGCTCGCCGACCAGGGTGTCGAAGCCCTCCGGCAGCGCCTCGACGAACTCCGTGACGTGCGCCGCCCGCGCCGCCCGCAGGATCTCGGCCTCGGTCGCGCCCGGCCGGGCGAAGGCGATGTTGTCGCGGACCGTGCGGTGGAACATCGCCGGTTCCTGCGGGACGTAGGCGATCAGGCTCCGCAGGTCGGCCTGGCGCAGCCGGGAGATGTCCTGGCCGCCGACGAGGATGCGGCCGCCGTCGACGTCCATGAGCCGCAGCAGCAGCCGGGTGAGCGTGGTCTTGCCGCCGCCCGACTGGCCGACCAGGCCGATCTTGGTGCCGCTGGGGATGTCGAGGTCCAGATCCGCGAAGAGGGGATCGCCGTCGGCGTAGCCGAAGCGCACGCGTTCGAAGCGCACGCTCGCGTCGGCCGGGCGCAGCGGCTGCGGCTCGGGCGGGTCCACCACGGTCGGCGGGTCCAGCAGCAGCTCCGTGAACTGCGCGGCCTCCGTGAGCACGCTCTCGACCCGCCGGTAGATCTGGTTGAACTCGAACATGATGCTGATCGTGTTGGTGTAGTACGTGAACGTCACCACGATCGCCTCCACGCCCAGCCCGCCGCGCAGCGCCACGGCGAGCAGCAGGCCGACGGCGCTGGTCAGCACCGACAGGGGCGCGACGACGGTGTCGACCCGCAGGTTGCCGTAGTCCCACGAGCGCAGGGACGCCCGGCCCTGCTCGGCGACCCTGGCCCGGTGCTCGGCGGCCTCGCGGTCCTCGGCGGCGAAGGCACGGACGGTGTCCATGTTCGCCAGCACGTCGGCGACGTGCCCCGACACCAGCACCTTGGCCGCCTCCCGCCGGTCGACCAGAGCCTGCCGGCGGCGGATGAGCGGGGCGACGAGGAATCCGGTGACCAGGATGAGGCCCACCAGCACCAGGACCAGCAGCGGGTGGTACTGCCACAGCACCACCGAGGCGAAGCCCAGGGGCACCACCTTGGCCATGATCGAGAAGGCGAGCGTGTCGGCGAACTCCTCGAACCTGGAGGAGAACCCGAGCACCCGCTTGGTCAGCGAGCCGGCGAAGTTGTTGTGGAAGAACGCGGCGTCCTTGGCCAGCAGCTCGTCCATGCCGACGACGCCGAGCCGCTCGATGCCGCGCGCGTCGGTACGGTTGAGGAAGTGCAGGCCCACCCGCCACAGGGCCTCGCCCGCCAAGAGCATCCCCGCGAAGCCGAGGACGTACGGCAGCAGCGACCCGACGGACCCGTCGCCGCCGCCCGCCAGGTGCCCCACCAGGCCGGCCACCGCCAGCGGCGCCAGGTAGAACAGGCAGATGTTGCCGACGGCGGGGAGCGTCAGCGCGGGCAGCGCGACCGGCCACTGCCGGCGCAGTTCGTTCCAGTAGTAGCGCAGTGCGAGCAGGACCGCCGATTTTCGTGCGGACGACCGCTCTCCGGAGCCCACGAGTGATCCGAGCACAGCCATCCGCCCTCCCGAATGCCGACGCCGCCCTGTCATGCTGCCGCAGCGCTCACGGCGGGAGCCAACGATTTTCTGTTAAGAAAAGCCGGCGCGGGTGTCGAGAAGCCGGCAGCGGCTCCGACTGCCCGGTGAAGGAGTCACCGTCAACACTCTGAGGAGACACACCATGGAAGCCATCAGGACCGGCACGCTCGCCACGCCCGGCGCGACCCTGCACCACGAGGTGCGGGGCTCCGGCCCGATCCTGCTGCTGATCTGCGGCGGCGTGTACGACGCCGCCGGCTTCGCGGCCCTCGCCACGACGCTGGCCGACCGCTACACGGTGGTCACCTACGACCGGCGCGGCAACTCGCGCAGCCCCCTGGACGGCCCGCCGGAGCCGCAGCGCGTCGAGGTGCACGCCGACGACGCCGCTCGGCTGCTGACGGCGGTCGGCGTCACGCCGGAGGAGCCGGCCCTGGTCTTCGGCAACAGCTCCGGCGCGGTGATCGGCCTGGAGCTGGCGGCCCGCCGTCCCGAGCTGGTGCGGACGCTGGTCGCCCACGAGCCGCCCCTGTTCGAGCTGCTGCCCGAGCGCGACCGCTGGCGGGTCCTGTTCCAGGACGTCGAGGAGGCCTTCCACAAGGAGGGCCCGGGCGCCGCGCACCAGATCTTCGCCGCCGGCCTGGACGGCGGCGGGGAACACCAGGAACAGCAGGACGCGGACGGCGGCGAGGCCCCCGAGGGGCAGCCGGACCCGGAGATCATGGCCATGATGGGCCGCATGGAGCAGAACGCCGCGTTCTTCATCGGCTACGAGGCTCCGTCCTTCTCCCGCCACTCCCCCGACCTCGCCGCCGTCCGCGCGGCCGGGGTGCGGGTGGTGCCGGCGCTCGGCGCGGCGACGGCGGAGGACGAGCCGTACGCGCGCGCCACGCGGCTGGTCGCCGAGCGGCTGGGCACGCGGATCGCCCCGTTCCCCGGCGACCACGGCGGCTTCGGCACGGACCCGGCCGCGTTCGGCGCGGCGCTGCGGAAGGCGCTCGCCACCGGCTGAGCCCCGCGCGGATTTCGGCCAGCGTTCGCAGGGATCAGGACACGGACGGCCGGTGCCGTTGCCGCGCGGCCGGACCCCGGCGAAGAGTGGGGTCCGGCCGGCGCGGTGCCGGCGTACGGAAGGAGGAGAGCCCATGCGGGTGCTGGCGAACATCACCGTGGCCGCACCGGCCACGGAGGACGAGGTCCCGCCGCGCGGCGCGCCGGTTCCCACGGGAGCGGAACCGGCGCTGGGCGCGCTGCTGCGGGCCTGGCGGGAGCGGGCCCTGGTGACGCAGGAGGAGCTGGCGGCGCGGGCGGGGCTGAACGTGCGCACGGTGCGCCGGCTGGAGGCGGGCGCGCTGAGCAGGCCGCGCGCCACGTCGCTGCGGCTGCTCGCCCAGGCGCTGGGCCTGGAGGGGACGGAGCTGGCCGCTCTGACGCGGGCCGCGACGGGGACGGCGATCGAGCTGACCGTCACGCTGCGGTACGTGGAGGAGCCCGGCGAGTGACGACGGTGCCGGGCGACGGCCGCCGCCTTCGCCGAAGGCGTTGATGAAGACATCTTTCACAGATATCTTCTTGAACCTCCGCCTTACCGGCTGTCACTCCAGCACCGCAAGGCGGCGGAACGCCTGACAGCGTCCCCCCCTCGTTCCCGTTCAGAAAGGTGAGCATGCCGACCACCGGCGCGCCGACCTGGCCGAAGACCTTCAGATCCACGATCGCCGCCCTGCTGCTCGCCGTCCCCGCGGCGATGCTCCCCCAGCACGCCGCCATGGCGCGGCAGCAGGACGCGGCGACGCTCGCGGTGACGCATCAGAGCCCGTTCAACTGCGGCAAGACGTTCTACGCCAACAACTGGACGCCCAAACACAACCCGTCGGGCTCCATCGACTGGCAGACCTACGGCGGCGACGCCATCAACGGCGAGACCGTCCGCGCCACCGCCGCGGGCACCGCCACCTTCCGCAACGAGGGCAGCAAGAGCTACGGCCAATGGGTCGAGATCCGCCACAGCGACGGCTCCCGCACCCGCTACGCCCACCTGTCGACCATGGTGCGGGCGGCCGGCAGCTCGATGAGCGTCGGCCAGGGCACCGTGATCGGCACCGTCGGCTCGACAGGCGGCTCCTCGGCCCCGCACCTGCACTACGAGCAGCGCACCTCCTCGGGCGCGATGAACACCAGCCCGACCGTGAACGGCGTGACCGTCTCCCTGGGCCAGAAGAAGGCCGTCAAGAGCACCAACTCCTGCGGCGGAGGCGGCGACACCGGTGCCACCGGTGGCGGCGGCAACCGCTACACCCCTGCGGCCGTCTGCGGCAGCGGCTACGCGGTCATCGACTCGGCGGCGCTCACCGGGGGCCGCACCTACCTGCTCTACAACAAGGGCAACGGCTCCAACTGCGTCGTGACGCTCAAGACGACGAAGCTCGGCTCGGCCTCGCCCGTCTCGGCGTTCCTGGAGCCGAAGGGCGCGAGCAGGGCCACCGATTCGGGCAACTTCTCCTACTACGCCGGGCCGGTCAAGCGGAGCGCCCCCGGCAAGTGCGTCAAGTGGGGCGGCTCGATCGGCTCCAGCTCCTACACCAGCTCGTTCGAGCACTGCGGCTGACGCCCTGTTCCTTCCGTCGCCCCGGCCGGCCTCGTGTCCGGCCGGGGCGGCGTCGTTTCCGTACCCCTGACCTACGGCCGGCCCGGCGTCAGGGGCCGCCCTCCCCCGCCGCGTCGTCGGCCAGCGCGGCGAGCTCGCCCAGCGTCACCGGGGCGGCGATCGGGCGGGTGGACATCGGCCGCAGGTCGTCGGCGGTGCTCTCGCGGCCGCTCAGGCACGCCGCGATGCCCGCCGTGGCGAAGCCGCACACCCGGCCCTGGCACCAGCCCATGCCGGGCCTGGCCAGCATCTTCAGCGTACGGGGGTCCGCCGCGCCCAGCTCGGCGTGCGCGGCGCGCAGCTCGCCGTACGAGACCTCCTCGCACCGGCAGACCAGCGTCGAGTCCCGCAGCCAGCCGGTCCACGCGGGCGGCACCGGGTAGGTGCGGTGCATGGCGGCGGCGAAGCGGCGTCCCCGGACGATCGCGGTCCGCAGCCGGACCATCAGCGCCGGGTCGGCCGGCCGGCCCAGCGAGCGGGCCAGGGCGAGCGCGCTCAGGCGGCCCTCCTGCCCGGCCAGGGCCGCGCCGCCGACGCCGGTCGCCTCGCCGGCCACGTACAGGCCGGGGACGCTGCTGCGCTGCAGGGCGTCCACGGACACCACGAGCGAGCCGTCCACGTCCTTGCGGGTGGCGGCGCCGAGCATGAGCGGCAGCTCGACCGACGGGGTGAAGCCCCAGCCGAGCGCGACGAGGTCGGCGCGGATCTCCTCGGCCGGTCCGTACGGGCGGCCGTCGCGGTCCACGCGGGCGACCCGGACCGCCTCCACGCGGTCCTCGCCGAGGATCTCGGTGACCGCCGTCCTGGTCCGGTACGGGATGCGGTGCCGGGCCATCAGCGCCGCGTACTGCAGCGCCTCCAGGCCCTTGCCGGGAGCCGAGGCCGCACCCGCCGGGTCGCGCAGCCAGCCGAGGGTGGCGTTGGCCTCGACGACGGCCGCCACCTCGGTGCCGGCGCGGGCGAGGCCGGTCGCGACCGGCAGCAGGAACGGGCCGGTGCCGGCGACGACGGCGCGCCGGCCGGGCGCCGTGCGGTGGCCCTTGAGCAGGGCCTGCGCGCCGCCCGCGGTCATCACGCCAGGCAGGTCCCAGCCGGGGACGGGGAGCTGGCGGTCGTAGCCGCCTGGGCAGAGGATCAGCGCGGGGGCGGTGACCGTGGCTCCGATCTCGCCCGGCGCGCCGGCCGCCGGGGTGGTGCGGAGGATGAAGGCGCCGTCGGCGGCGCGGGTGATCAGCCAGACCTGGAGGCCGGGGAGGTGGCGGATCAGGCCGGCGGCGGACAGGGCGCGCAGGCGGGCGCGCAGGGCGGTGAACGTCCGCAGGTCGTGGTGGCCTGCGCGGTCGGCGGGGCGGGCGTGGCGCTCGTCGTAGTGCCGCCAGTACTGGCCGCCGGGCTGGGCGGCGGCGTCGACGAGCGCGACCCGCAGCCCGGCCTCGGCCGCCTGCACCGCCGCGGCCAGCCCCGCCGGCCCGGCCCCGACCACGGCCACGTCATGCTGACGGCGCATGCCCACCTCCCGCCTCGCCGCCCCCGAGGACACGGTCCTCAGGGGCGGCGTCCTTGCGGGCGGGGCCGCCGAGAGCGGGGGCCTCGGGGGCGGCGTCCTTGCGAGCGGGGCCGCCGACTGCGGGAGCCTCGGGGGCGGAACCCTCAGGGGCGGGGTCCTCAGGGGCGGGGTCCTCAGGGGCGGGGTCCTCAGGGGCGGGGTCCTCAGGGGCGGGGTCCTCAGGGGCGGGGTCCTCAGGGGCGGGGGTATCGGCGGTGGCGGGGGTGTCGGCGGTGGCGGGGGTGTCGGCGGTGGCGGGGGTGTCGGCGGTGGCGGGGGTGTCGGCGGTGGCGGGGGTGTCGGCGGTGGCGGGGGTGTCGGTGAGGTGGAGGCCGTCGGCGGCCGGGGTGAGGCAGGCGCGGCGGTCGGGGATGCCGTTCACCGTGATGAGGCAGTCGAAGCAGACGCCGATGCCGCAGAACAGGCCGCGCGGCCGGCCGCCCTTGCGGGTGCTGCGCCAGTCGCGGATTCCCGCCGCGACCAGGGCCGCGCCGACGCTTTGGCCCGGCTCGGCGGGCACGACGGCCCCGCGGAAGGTCATGTGGTACGTCAAGAGAGCACCTCCTCGGGCTCCGGGAACCGTTCGGGCGCGAACGGCTTGAGTTCCAGGTCGGGCCGCTCACCGGTGAGGGCCTGCGCGATCAGCTTGCCGGTGCCCGCCGACAGCCCGATGCCCGCCCCCTCGTGGCCGCAGGCGTGCCACAGGCCGGGCGCCCGCGGGTCGGGCCCGATGACCGGCAGATGGTCCGGACAGTAGGGGCGGAACCCGAGGTAGGTCCGCATGACGCGGACGTCGCGCAACATGGGGAACAACGCGATCGCCTTGCTCGCCAGCGCGCCGATCGCCGCTGTGGACACCGTACGGTCGAAGCCGACCCGCTCGCGCGAGGCGCCGATGAGGATCGTGCCGCTGCCGGTGCCCTCGACGACGGGTGAGGTCTGGAGCGCGGCGTCGGAGCTGGCGACGTCGCCGACGTACTCGGCGGCGTACACCTTGTGCCGGATCGTACGCGCCGGCATGGGCTGCGTGACCAGCACGAACCCGCGCCGCGGCAGCACCGGCACGTGGACCCCGGCGAGCGCGGCCACGTCGCCCGCCCAGGTGCCGGCGGCGTTGAGCACCGCGCCCGCCGGGAGGTCGCCGGCCGTGGTGCGCACGCCCGTCACCCGGTCGCCGTCGCGCAGGAACCCGGTCACCTCGGCCCCGGTGCGCACCCGCGCGCCGAGCCCGCGGGCCAGGCGCAGCAGGTGGGCGACCACGAGCATCGGCTGCACCTGGGCGTCCTGCGGGTAGAACGCGCCGCCGCGCAGCTCGGGCGACAGATGCGGCTCGTACCCACGCAGCTCGTCCCCGGGCACGTCGCGCACCTCGACGCCGTGGCGGCGCTGGTGGACGGCGAGCTCGCGCAGCGCCGCGACGCTCGACTCGGACCGGGCGACGACCAGGCCGCCCTTGGACTCGAACTCCCACAGCCGGGCGTGCTCGGCCAGGTCCTCGCGCCACACGCGCTGCGCGTACAGGGCGAGGTCGAGCTCGGGCCCGGCCTCCTTGTCGGAGACGAGCAGGTTGCCCTCGCCGGCGCTGGAGGTGCCGCCGGCGATGGCGCCGCGCTCGGCGACGACCACCCGCAGCCCGGCCAGCGACGCGAAGTAGGCGGCGGCGGCGCCGACCACGCCCGCGCCGATCACCACGAGATCGGTCACGCCTGCGCCATCCACTTCTCGATGCCGGCCGCGTCCAGGGGCAGCGCCTCCGACAGCACTCGCGCGCCGCCGGGGGTGACCAGCAGGTCGTCCTCCAGGCGGACGCCGATGCCGCGCAGCTCGGGCGGCACGGTGAGGTCGTGGGCGTGGAAGTACAGTCCCGGTTCCACGGTGAGCACCATGCCGGGCGCGAGCACGGCCCCGTGGTAGGTCTCCTCGCGGGCGCGGGCGCAGTCGTGCACGTCCAGGCCGAGGTGGTGGCCGATGCCGCACACCAGGTAGCGGCGGTGGTGCTGGCCGCCGTCGGACAGGGCCTCGTCCACGGAGACCGGCAGCAGCCCCCAGTCGGCCAGGCCGTGCGCGATGACCTCCATCGCGGCGTGGTGGAAGCCGGTGAACGGGCGGCCCGGCCGGACGGCGGCCAGCCCGGCCCGGTGTGCCCGTTCGACCAGGTCGTGGACCTGCCGCTGGGCGGGGCTGAAGCGGCCGGAGGCGGGGAAGGTGCGGGTGACGTCGGCGGTGTAGTGGCTGGCCACCTCGACGCCCAGGTCGAGCAGGAGCAGCTCGTCCGGCAGGACGGGGCCGTCGCAGCGTTCCCAGTGCAGGGTGGCCCCGTGCGGGCCGCTGCCGACGATGGAGGCGTAGCCGGGGCCGTTGCCGTAGGCGCGGGCGTACCGGTCGAAGGTCCCCTGGAGCCACCGCTCGCCGGGGCCCGCGAGGGCGGCGGGGATCTCGCGGACGACGGCGGCGAAGCCCTCGACCGTCCGGTCCACGGCCTGGCGGAGCTGTTCGGCCTCCCAGTCGTCCTTGTGCATGCGCAGCTCGGCGAGCACGCGCCGGGCCTCGGCGTCCTCGCCCGGCTCCAGGTCCAGCTCGGCGAGCGGCCGGACCGGCACGCCGAGCGCCCGCGACCAGTCGTCCAGGCCGGGGGCGGCGCCGACCCACAGCTCGCCGTGGCGGGCGTCGCTCCAGAAGCGGGGGTCGCCGGGGTAGGCGGGGGGCGGCGCGTAGAGGGTGGCCTCGCCGTCGCGCAGCACGACGACGGCGTCCTCGATCGCGCAGCCGGTCGTCCAGACGAAGTCGCTGTCGGCGCGGAAGCCGTAGGTGGTGTCGTTGCTGCGGACGGGGGCCCGCCCGGCGGCGAGCACGACGGTACGGCCGGGCAGCGCCTCGGCGAGCCTCGCCCGGTGCGCGGCGGCGGCCTCGGCCGCGCCGGGGACGACGGGCGGGGTGCGGTCGGGGACGTCCCAGCCGGTGTTCATGTACGCGGTGAACGCCGGGATCTCGCTGAGCCTCGGCGGCCTGCCCTCACGCATCGGCGATCTCTCCTCCCATGTCGCGGACCAGTTCCCTGAGCCGGCCGAGGACCCGGGGGTCGCCGACGCCGTCGTGCTCGTACTCGTTGGTGACCCAGCACCGGGCGTTGCCGATCCGGGCGGCGGTGTCGAGCTGGAGGTGGGCGTCGACGTACATGTCGTCGTAGTAGACGGCGGCGGCGAGCGGGACCTCGCTCGCGGCCAGCCGGTCGTGGTCGTAGAGCGGCGGCCACTCGGGGCGGGCGGCGAGCAGCTCGACCGCGCCGCGGAAGGGCCGCAGCTCGGCGATCTCCTCGAACATCCAGGGGTAGATCATCTCGCCGGTGAACAGCAGCGGCCTGGCGTCCTCGGCGAAGCGCGGATGCCGGGCGCGCTCGGCCTCGGCGGCCCATCCGGTGGGGCCGGGGCCGTGGCCGTAGATGCTCTCCTGGAGCGCGGCGAACAGCGGGTTGTCGCTGAAGGAGGTGCGGGCCAGCACCTGGTGCAGGAACGTGGCCGACAGCTCGTCCCCGCTGAACGCCTCGTCGAGCAGGTAGTGCATGCGCTCGTAGCCGGGTTTCATGCCGAAGTCGAGGCCGAGCGACTGCAGCCGCCGCACGGTCAGCGGGTCGCCGTCGGGCAGCCGTACGTCGCCGGCGGCGAGCCGGTCGGCGACGCGGGCGGCCGTTTCGACGTGCTGGGGGTAGCGGCGGTAGAACTCCTCGTTCTTGGCCTGGACGCGGGGATAGGTGCGCCGGTAGACCTCGGCCGCGGACGGGTCCAGGCCGGGCAGGCCGCCGGTGACGTAGCAGGCGCTCAGCCCTTCCGGCGCGTTCGACAGGTACGTCAGGGTGAGGAACCCGCCGTACGACTGGCCGAGCGTGCTCCAGCGCCGGCCGCCGAAGAACGTCCGGCGTACGTGCTCGTGGTCGGCCACGATGGCGTCGGCGCGGAAGCAGGCGAGGTAATGCGCCCCTTCCTCGGCGGTGGCGAAGGCGCTCATCCGGCGGCCGTCGACCCGGGTGCTGCGGCCGGTGCCGCGCTGGTCCATGAGGATCACCCGGTGGGTGCGCAGCGCCTGGCCGAGCCAGCCGTCCGCGGCGAGCGGGCGCGGCCCCTTACCGCCGGGGCCGCCCTGCAGGTAGACCAGGCACGGCAGGTCCTCGCGGGCCCGGTCGGGGTCCACCAGCTCGCGGAAGAAGATCTCGATCTCGCCCCGCGACGGGTCGGACCAGTCGAGCGGCACGGCGGTCGCGTGCTCGCGTACGAGGACGCCCGGCATCAGGTAGGTAATGTGTGGCATTGCACTGAACATTAAAGCCAGGCGCGGCGGCTGCCAAGGGCCGCCACCCCGCGAATCAGCGGAAGTAGTGCCCCTCGTCGAGGTCGGCGAGCAGCCCCTGCCGTACGGGCCGCCAGCCGAGCAGCTCGCGGGTCAGCTCGCTGGAGGCGGGGCCGTCCGTGGCGGCGAAGTCGCCCAGCCAGCCGAAGTGCGCGCCCGCCTTCTCGGCGGGGATCGAGGCCACCGGCAGTCCCAGGTGGCGGCCGAGCACCTCGGCGATCGCGCGGAACGGCACCCCTTCCTCGGCGGCCGCGTGCAGCACCGACCCCGCGGGGGCCCGCTCCAGCGCCGCCACGAAGAGCGTCGCGACGTCGAGGCGGTGCGCGGCCGGCCACCGGTTGGACCCGTCGCCCACGTAGCCGGCCACGCCCTTGTCGCGGGCGACGCCGACCAGCGCCGCCACGAAGCCGTAGTCCCCTTCGCCGTGCACGGTCGGGGGCAGCCGCAGGACGCTCGACCGCACGCCCCGCTCCGCGAGCGCGACGGTCAGCCGCGCGGTCTCCCGCCGGCCGGCGGGGCCCGCGGGCAGGTGGTCCGTGGGCGGGTCGTTCCGCTCGGTGGCCAGCCGGCCGGGCAGCAGCCCCAGCAGGCCGGAGGCGAGGACGAACGGCCGGCCGGAGCCCGCCAGCGCCTCCCCCATGACCTCGACGGCGCGCCGGTCGGCGACGGCGGCGGCCTCGAAGCCGCCGCTGAAGGCGAGGTCGTGCTTGAAGGCGAGGTGGATCACGCCGTCGGCGGCGGCGGAGGCGTCCCGCAGGACGTCGAGGTCGTCGAGGGCGCCCCGGCGGACCTCGGCGCCGGCCGCGGCGAGGGCGTCCGCCGACGCGTCGGACCGGGCGAGCCCGATGACCTGGTGTCCCGCGCCGATGAGCTCGGGGACGAGGGCGGATCCGATCCAGCCGGACGCGCCGGTGACGAAGACACGCATGAGAAAGACCTCCGAAAGAGCCGGCGGGCAGGCTGACGCCGCCGCCGACTGATGTCAGTTGCTGTCATCACGAGCATAGCCCGCGATGTCAGTAACTGTCATCAACTATGATCGGGGGCATGGGGCGATGGGAGCCGAACGCGCGCGGCCGGCTTGAGGAGGCCGCGCTGGAGCTGTACGGCGAGCGCGGATACGAGCAGACGACGGTCGCGGAGATCGCCAGACGCGCCGGGCTCACCGAGCGCACGTTCTTCCGGCACTTCGCCGACAAGCGCGAGGTGCTGTTCGGCGGCGGGACGCTGCTGGAGGAGCGCCTGACGGCGGCCGTCGCCGCCGCGCCTGAATCGGCCGGGCCGCTGGAGGCGGTCGCGGCGGCCCTCGACGCCGTCGGGCCACTGTTCCAGGAGCGCCACGAGCGCTCCCGCAGGCGTCAGGCGATCATCCTCGCCCACGCCGAGCTGCGGGAGCGCGAGCTGATCAAGCTGGCCACGCTCGCCAGGACGCTCGCCGGCGCGCTGCGCGAGCGCGGGGTCGGCGAGCCGGCCGCGAGCCTCGCCGCCGAGGCGGGCATCGCGGTCTTCAAGATCGCCTTCGAACGCTGGGTGGGCGAACCCGGCGAGGCGGACCTGCGGCAGGTGATGCGGGAGGCGTTCACCGAGCTGAGGGCCGTGACGGCGGGCGCGCCGGGCCCGTGAACGCGAGCGCCACCCGCCCGGAGCTTCCGGACGGGTGGCGGGGGGAGAGCCGCGCTAGAAGGTGACCGGGACGCCGCCGAAGCTCACGACGAGCCGGCCGTCCGAGGCGAACGACCAGCTCAGCGTGCCGCTGTAGGACGAGCAGCGCGAGCCGTTGGAGCCGCTCCAGAACTGGTTGGAGCTGTCGGAGTTACCGACGATCTTGTCGTTGCTCCCGCTGCCGCTGCGGCAGGAGGTGTTGCCGCGGAACACCGAGGTGCCGCCGTCGAAGGAGAAGTTGCGCTCGGTGTTGTCGATGCTCACGTTGTCGGAGATCGTCATGGTGCCGAGGTTGCGGTTGTAGGTGAAGCCGTGCTTGCCGTTGCGGTAGGCGATGTTGCGACGGATGACGTGGTTGACGGAGATGTCCTCGCCGCCGAGCTTGAACCCGTTGCGGTCGCCGTTGCCGGCCTGGCCGCCGTTGCTCAGGGTGCCGTTGTTGTAGGCCAGGGAGTCCTCGATGGTCACGACGCCGATGGGGCCGGTGTCGGTCTTGGTGTAGAGGTCCCAGCCGTCGTCGATGTTGTTGCGGGACACCGCGTAGCGGAAGACGTTGCCGGAGCCGACCGTCAGCTTGGCGGCGAAGCCGTCGGCGTCCTCGCCGTCGGAGTCGGCGTTGTCGTGCGACAGGACGCTGAGCATGAGGTTGTTGGCCGGCCACTGGCTCTGCGGCGTGTCGGAGGCGATCCGCGAGAGCTGCAGGCCGGTGTCGCGGTTGTAGCGGGTCGTGGTGCGCTCGATGATGTTGTTGCTGCCGCCGACGAAGATGCCGTTGTCGCCGGCCCGCTCGACCACGATGCCGTAGACGTGCCAGTACGACCCGTTCACCGCGAGCCCCCGGTTGGCCGGGTCCTCGCTCTGGGCCGAGAAGTTCAGCACCGGGGTCTCGCCTGGATAGGCCGACAGCTTCTTGCGGGCGCTGGAGGTGCCGTTGTTGCCCGCGGCGATGGTGACGGTCTGCGCGTAGGAGTAGGTGCCGCCGCGCAGGTAGATGGTGCCGCCGGCGGCGATGCGGCCGATCGCCGAGGTGAGGGTCGTCGGGTCGGACTGCGTGCCGGTGGCGCTGTCACGGCCGCTCGGCGAGACGTACAGGGTGCCGCTCGCCGGCGGGGGCGTGGTGGTCGGGGTGGTGGTGGGGGTGGACGTGGGGGTGGACGTGGGCGTCGGGCCGCCGCCCGCGGGGCTCAGCGTCCACTGCTTGGTGGAGACGGAGTCGCAGGAGTTCTGCTGGAGCAGGGCCCCGGAGGAGGTGGCGTTGTCCTTGACGTTGAGGCACTTGCCGCCGTTGGCGTTGACGACGCGGTAGTTGGCGCCGGAGGCGGTGAGCTGCCAGGTCTGGGAGGTGGCGCCGGTGCAGCTCTCCTGCTGGACGGGCTTGCCCGCGCTGGTGGAGGCGTCGCGGACGCCGACGCACTTGCCGCTGTGCCGGGCGGTGAGCCGGTAGGCCGAACCGCTGGCGGTGAGGGTGAAGACCTGTCCGTCCGCGCCGGTGCAGGAGGTCTGGCTGAGCTGGACGCCGTCTCCCGTGGCGGCGCCCGGGACGGTGGCGCACAGGCCGCTGCCCGCGTTGACGAGGGTGTAGGCGCCGTCGGCCGGCGCGGCCGAGGCGGGGGTGCCGAGCACGGCCACCAGGCCGCCCGCGGCGAGGACGCCGGCGGCCAGCACGACGGCCGCCCTCCGTCCGGAGAAATGGTTGTTGCGCACGTCCGGCTCCGTTCGGTCGGTTCGAGGCATGGCGCTGCACAGCTCTCAAGGGGGGAGTGCCAACCGGTTGCAGTCACAGTGACGTTACATGGCGGAAACGTCAATACATCCAGGTAAAACTGCAAACGGCGCTGGGCGTTCTGGCTGGCTGCGCGAAGATTTCTGCAACAACCGATTGCAAGAATCCTGCAATCAGGGCCCTTTTCGACAGGCGGACGCGGGCATGGGAAAGCCGGACGGGCAACCGCCCGCCCGGCCCGGTCGTGCGGAGGGCCGTCAGTCCTCCCAGCGCTGGGCGTTGCCGTCGTGGAGGGCGCCGGGCGGCTCGGGGACGACGCAGAACCGCAGGCCGGCCGGATCCTCCATGATCCACCAGCGGCCGTCCAGGTGCCTGACGCGTTTGGCGCCCAGCCGCTCCAGCCGGGCCGTCTCGGCCTCGACGTCGTCGGTGTGGAAGTCGAGGTGCACCCGGGCCGGCCCCTCGTCCAGCCGCTGGAGCAGCAGCCCGAAGTCGCCGCTGCCCAGCATGGCGCCGTGGAACTCGGGGAAGGAGGGGAAGTTCTCCAGCGTGGCCCCGGTCGCGGCCTGCCAGAAGGCGAGCTCGTCGGCGTGGTGGCGCTCCTCGACGTCGATCACGATGCGGCAGAGCTTGCTGTAGTGCGGCACGTCGTCCTCTTTCTGATCAGATTGCGCGATCAACCGGACCGTACGGGAGACGCCGAAGGGAGGCAAAGCGGCTCACGCGCCGCGGCCGGCCCCCGCCGCCTCGGCGTAGACGGCCAGGGTGGCCTCGGCCGTGCGATCCCAGCTGAACCGGGCCCGTACGTGCGCCGCCCCCCGCTCCCCCAGCCGCCCGGCGGCCTCCGGGTCGCCGAGGCACGACAGGAGGGCGCCCGCCAGGTCGTCCGGCGAGTCGCGGACGCAGCGGAGCGCCCCGTCGCCGACGACGTCCGGCGAGAACCCCGGCCCGACCACGACGGGCCGGCCGAGCGCCATCGCCTCGACCGCGACCAGCCCGAACGGCTCGTACGTCGAGGGGAACACGCACACGTCGGCGGCGAGGAAGCAGCCGAACACCTCCTCCTGCGGCAGGAAGCGGTGACTCGCGGTGACCCGCCCGGCGACGCCGGTCCGCTCGATGAGCCGGGCCACCACGGCGTCGTCCCCGCTGTGCGGCGGCTGCCCGCCGACGAGCAGGACGCGCACGTCGTCGTATTTCTCGGCGACGCGCGGCACGGCCCGGACGAGCGTGCCGACGCCCTTGTGCGGCGACGGCCGCCCGACGAACACGATCAGCCGCCCCTTCCCGCCGGGCAGGTGCCGCGCCCGCACCTCGGCCCGCAGCCGCTCGCGCTCCCGCGCGGGCAGCGCGGCCAGCCGCAGCAGGCCGGGCTCCTCGAAGCCGTGCGGCACGACCCGCAGCCGCGCCGCGGGCCAGCCCTTGGCCAGCAGCTCGGCGCGTACGCCGGCGCTCGGCACCACGACCAGGCGGGCCAGCCTGGCCGTCGCGGTCTCCAGGGCGTCGAGGACGGCGGTGAACAGGGAGCGGCGGGCGCCGGGGGCGTCGTTCAGCTCGCGGGTGTGGACGTGGAACACCACGGGCAGGCGGCCGAGCAGCGCGCACAGGATGCCCGCCGGGCAGCCCATCCAGTCGTGCACGGCGACCACGGGCCCGTCCGGGCCGCGCCGCGCCCACGGCGGCTCGGCGCGCAGGACGCGGGCGGCGACGCGCAGGTTGTAGCCGAGGATCCCGGCGAACCTGGCCGCCCTGCGCAGCGGCGCGGGCAGCCGGGAGCTCCCTGCGGGGCCCCAGCCCATGACCGGCACCCGGCGGAGCAGCACCTCGTCCAGGCGTTCCGCGCGCGGCGCGCGCCCGCGCCGCCCGGCCGCGCCGTGGACGACGACGGGCGTGCCGCGTCCGCGCAGCGCCGCGATCAGCCGCTCGGCGTAGCGGCCGAGCCCGCCGACGATGTCGGGCGGCACCTCGGCGCAGACGACGTGGACGCGGCCGGGACGGTCGCTCATCGTGCGCCTCGCAGGTCGGCATGGGGGTGTCCGCTGACCGGCGTACGGGGCCGGTCGATCGAGCGGAGCGTAGCCGAGCGCGCCGGGCCGCGCCAAGCCCGTCGTTCTATAGCCGAGAGCGCGGGCTTCCGCCATGACCCTCCGGCCACTTCTCCGCCACCTGTAGTGCCCCCTCATGTACCACACGGGCGGATTCGAAGAGTGACGACACTGTTACAGGATGTGACGGAGCCGGGCGGCGACCGCCGTCCCGGTCCCCCGACACGAGGAGACACCATGAGGACGTCCCACGTCACCCGCATCGCCGCCGCCTCCGCAGCCACGCTCGCCGCGCTGGCCGTCCTGGCCGCCCCGGCCGCCGCGGCCCGCGCGGGCGACATCTGCCTCTACACCGGTCGCAACTTCAGCGGGGCGAGCTGGTGCTGGAACCCGGGCAACGGCTACGTGGACGTGCCCCCCGCCCTGCACGACAACGTCGGCTCATTTCGGGCGGGGGCGGACGGCTGCTTCATCAACTGGATCACGGTCCCCACCAGGAAGGAGACCCGCGTCGTCCGTAACGGCGACTACCGCACCGTCTACGACAACGACTTCGGCGCAAAGATCGACGCCGTGGCGCCGCAGTGCTGACCTGGCCGCAGTGCTGACCTGATCGCCTGATCGCTTTCCGTAGCGCATGGGCGGGGCCAGGCTGGGTACTGGCCCCGCCACCATGGCGGCGGGACCGGGCGAAGGGCGGGTGGCAGTGAGCCTGACGGTGGCGTTGAGGCATCGGTTCGGGCGGCGCGGCCGGCGGCTGCGGGCCGCGGCGCGGCGGCGGTTCGGGTGGGAGCGGCTGCGGCCGGGCCAGCAGGAGGCGATGGAGCACCTGCTCGCCGGCCGGGACGTGCTGCTCGTCATGCCGACGGGGGCCGGCAAGTCGGCCGTCTACCAGATCCCCGCGCAGCTCCTCGACGGGCCGACGGTCGTCGTCTCGCCGCTCATCGCGCTCCAGCGCGACCAGGTGGCGGGCCTGCTCAAGGCGGACGCGGGCGGCGCGGTGGCGGTCAACTCGACCACCTCCGTGGACAGCGGGCTGGAGCAGGTGACGGCGGGCGCGGCGGAGTTCGTGTTCCTGTCGCCGGAGCAGCTCGCCAAGGCGGAGGTGGTGGAGCGGCTGGCGCAGGCCCGGCCGTCGCTGATCGCGATCGACGAGGCGCACTGCGTCGCGGCCTGGGGCCACGACTTCCGGCCCGACTACCAGCGGCTCGGCCGGGTCATCGCCCGGCTGGGGCACCCGCCGGTGGTGGCGATGACGGCCACGGCCGCGCCGAACGTCCGCGAGGAGATCGTCCGCGCGCTCGGCCTGACCGACCCCGTGGAGATCGTCCGGGGCTTCGACCGGCCGAACATCGCGCTGGAGGTCCGCCGGTTCGTGCGCGAGGAGGACAAGAGCAAGGCGCTGGTCGAGCACGCCGCCGGGCAGGACGGCCTCGGCCTGGTCTACGTCGCCACCCGCAAGGACACCGAGCGGTACGCCGCCGCGCTGGCCGAGCGGGGGCGGCGGGCGGAGGCGTACCACGGCGGGATGAAGGCCGCGGAGCGGACCCGCGTCCAGGAGCTGTTCGCCTCCGGGGACCTGGACGTGGTGGTCGCGACGTCGGCGTTCGGGATGGGCATCGACCGGCCGGACGTCCGCTACGTGCTGCACGCCGCGCCGCCCGAGTCCCCCGACGCCTACTACCAGGAGATCGGCCGCGCGGGGCGGGACGGCGCGCCCGCCTCAGCGGTGCTGTTCTACCGGCCCGAGGATCTCGGCCTGCGCCGCTTCTTCACCGGCGGCCGGGCCGACGCGGAGACGCTGCTCCGGGTGGCGACCCTCGCCCGCGAGCACGCGGGGGCGGTGCCCGCGCGGGAGCTGGCCGGGCTGCTGGAGCTGAGCGCGTCCCAGCTCACCCGGCTGGTCAACCTGCTGGAGCGGGCGGGGGCGCTCGCCGTGACCGACGCCGGCGACCTCCGGTACGCCGATCCCGGGCTGCCGCCCGAGGAGGCCGCCGAGCGGGCGGCGGCGCTCGACGAGGCCCGGCACCACCTGGACCGGTCGCGGGTCGACATGATGCGCGGTTACGCGGAGACCCTGGGGTGCCGCCGCCGCTTCCTGCTGGCGTACTTCGGGGAGCCGTACGCGGCCGGGGCGTGCGGCTCGTGCGACACCTGCCGCGACGGCGGGGACCCGGAGCCGGCGCCCCCGGCGGACGAGGGGCCGTTCCCGGTGGGCGCGAAGGTGACGCACAAGACGTGGGGCGGGGGGACGGTGATGGGCCGCGAGCCCGACCGGATCACCGTGCTGTTCGACTCGGTCGGCTACAAGACGCTGGCGCTGAGCGCGGTCGATCACGTCCTGACGCCCGGCGGCGACGACCCCGCCTAGGGGTCGCGCCTGCTCAGCAGCTTCGGCAGGGCGGCCAGCGTCGCGCCGCCGGCCCCGCCCGCGCCGAGCAGGGCGCCCGGCCACTCGGCGCCGGTGGCCAGGACGAGGGCGCAGGTGATCGCGGCGATCACGACGGTCACGGTGAGCGTGAGCAACTGGCGCGTGGTGAACATGGTCCTCTTCTCTGCGAACGGTCAGGGGCGCTCGTCGGCCCAGAAGTCGATGAGCTCCTCGGGGGTGAGGTCCCCGGGGCGGCCGGCGGGAGGGGTCCGGCCCGTCGCCAGCACCCAGGCCGTCAGCAGCGTGACCAGCAGGCGCTCGTCCGCGAGGCAGGGAGCGTCGGCACGGTACGCGATGCTCGACGGGCGGGCCGTGAGCAGCGGCATGGGCAGGGGCAGGGGCATGGGCGTCGACATGGGCAGGGGCCTCCCGGCGGGCGGCGGTTCATCGCGCCTCACCCTGCCGGTGCGGGAAAGCGTCCGGCCACCGGTCCAAACATGCCCGGACGGGGCCGTACGAGCCCGAAAATGAGCCGGTCGGCCCGCCGATATCCGCACTCATCCGGATTTATCCGGAATCATCCGGACGGAATAACAAAGAAACGTGCGGAACCGCCTCTGAGACCTTTGAGGCGCTGATTGACCGGCGTGACTGTGGTGCCGAACGAGATGGAATTCGTCAATCATCGTGGGTTGCGAGGATTTTTCTGGAACTATTGCCGCACTCACCGACTCCGACCTCACCAGGGACGATGACTGACACCTTCCGGGCGGGACCGCATTCCGCCTTCATCGCTGCGCTCATAGAGTTGCGGGAAGCGGCCGGGCAGCCGAGCTATGCACAGATGCACCGATGGTCCCGTGTGCTGGACACGCCCAAGAAGCTCCCCGTGAGCACGCTCAACGACATACTCAACGGCAAGCGGGAGCGCCTGCCCGACTGGGAACTGGTCGCCTCCTTCGTGGCGGTCTGCCGGCGCCACGCCGAGAGCACCGGCCTGCCGCCCGGCTCTCTCGGCACTCTGGAGCAGTGGCAGGTCCGCTGGCGCGCCGCCCGCAGCGAGCCGGCCCGGCCGCGCGTCTCCGGCTCGTACGACCCCTACACGACGGCCCCCGACGAGGCGGAGCGGCGCACCACCAGGACCGTCGCGCGTCTGGTCCGGCTGGCGGGCGACGGCGACCCCGACGCGGCGTGCCGGCTGGCCATCATCGACCTGCTGACCGGCAAGGTCGCGGAGGCGCGTTACTGGGTCCACGCGGCGGCCCGGCGCGGCCATCCGGACGCCCGCGCCCTCGCCGCCCATCCGCGGCCGGTCGAGCTCGCGGCCGGGCTGTCCTTCGCCTACGGGGAGGCGTGCGAGCAGGCGGGCCCGGCCAAGCTCGACATCGCCCGGTTCTACTACCGGCTCGCCGCCGGGCAGGACCATCCGGCCGCCGCCGAGCGCCTGCGCGTGCTGCGCGCCGTCCCGTTCGGCAAGCCGCTCCCCGCTCGGGCGGACGGCGACTGAGGCTCAGTCGCTCACGGGCACGGGGATGCGCGCCTCGACCCTGAACGAGGCCCGGTCGGCGCGGTAGACGTCGCGGGCGAACTCGATGCACCGGCCCTCGGCGGTGTAGGTGCGGCGGGTCAGCAGGACGCCGTTGGAGGCGCTGCGCACCTTGAGCCGGGCGCAGGAGGCGTCGTCGATGACGATCGACTCGATGACGGCGGAGGCGTCCGTGGGGACGATTCCGTACTCGCTGCGCAGGACGTGCCAGAGCGAGCCGGTGAGCGGCTGCCCCAGCAGGCCCGGAGTGAGGGCGCTGGGGAAATAGGTGGTCTCCAGGGCGATCGGCTCGTCGTCGGCGAAGCGCAGCCGGTGCAGGGCGTGCACGGTCTCCTCGCCCGCCAGGTCGAGCGCCGCCCGCGCGGAGGGGGTGGGCGGGCGTTCCTCGGCCCAGATGAGCTGGGCGGACGGCCGCCGCCCGGCCAGGATGATCTCGTCGGAGAAGCTGCCGATGTGGAAGGGCACGCGGGGCTCGGCGACGAACGTGCCGCGCGGCGGCCTGCGGTAGACGTACCCCTCCTTCTCCAGGAGCGCGAGTGCCTGCCTGGCCGTCATCCTGCTGACGCCGTAGGTCTCGCTGAGCTCCCGCTCCGACGGCATGAGGGTGTGCGGGCCGAGCTTCTCGCCGGTGATCCGGTCACGGAGCTCCGCGGCGATCGTCACGTAACGCGGAGATGTTGCGGTCTTGTGAACTCTCGTCCCCATGGTTGACACCTTAGCCCGCCTGGACGGTACCTTGCGGTCTACACCAGATGGTATATACCAAGGAGGAGGTTGCGATGAGTGAACCAAAAACCGACAGCGACGAGCTGGCCCGCTTCGGCTATGAGCAGTCCTTCGAACGGCGGACCGGTAAGTTCGCGTCGTTCGCCGTGGCCTTCGCGTTCGTCTCGATCGCGACCGGCATCTTCACCACCTACGGGTCGGTCCTGAACTCCTCGGGACCGCTCGGCATCTGGACCTGGCCGATCGCGGTGATCGGCCAGCTCGCGGTGGCCCTCGTGATCGGCTCGCTGGCCTCCCGCATCCCGGTGACCGGCTACGCCTACCAGTGGACCTCCCGCCTGGCCAACCCCGTGCTCGGCTGGATCATCGGCTGGATCTCGTTCATGTTCCTCGCGGTCGTGGTCGTGGCCGTGGACTACACGGTGGCCTCGACGGTGCTGCCCGTCCTGCTGGACTACACGGCGAACGGCTTCGTCACCTGGGGCGTCACCGCGCTGATCCTGCTCGGGCAGGCCGCGCTCATCGGCGGCTCCACCCGGTGGGCGGAGAAGGTCAACAACGCGGCCGTCTCGGCCGAGCTCGTCGGCATGGTGCTGCTGACCGTGCTGCTGCTCGTGGTGGCCGCGATCCGCAACGACATGGACTTCAGCAACCTGTGGAGCCACGGCGCCATCCCGGCCGAGGGCTACTGGAGCTTCGGCGGCCTCACCTCGGCGGGCCCGTGGATGCTGGGCTTCCTGCTGGGCGCGTTCACCATCGTCGGCTTCGAGTCGGCGGCCAACCTCGCCGAGGAGACCAACGACCCCGAGCGGGTGGTCCCGCGGGCCATGTGGCAGGCGGTCCTCGCCTCGGGCGTGCTGGGCTTCCTGTTCCTGATCGCGGTGACGCTCGCGGCCGGTGACCCGGTGGCGCTGGCCGCGTCGGGCACGCCGATCGCCGACGTCATCAAGAACACCCTCGGCCCGGTCGTGGCCACGCTCCTGCTGCTGCTCGTCGTGCTGGCGATCTTCGCCTGCGGCCTGGTCATCATGATGACCGGCACCCGCCTGACCTGGGCGATGTCCCGGGACGAGCGTTTCCCCGGCTGGCGGCAGTGGAAGCAGGTCTCACCGCGCTTCGGCACCCCGCTGCGTGCGACGGTGTTCTACGTGGTGCTCGCCGAGGTGATCCTGGGCCTGTTCTCGGCCTTCTCCGAGGACGCGCTGTTCACCCTGTTCGGCGCGGCCACGCTGCTGCCGGCCGTCATCTACGCCGCGACCGTCGCGCTCTACCTCACCAAGCGGCGGGCGCTGCCCGAGGGCGGCAAGTTCGACCTCGGCACGTGGGAGAAGCCCGTGCTGGCGGTGTCCGTGGTGTGGCTGGTGTTCGAGCTGTCGCTCTTCCGCGACGCCTCCTTCCGCGACGCCTGGCTCTACGTCCTGGTGATGGTCGTGATCGGCGCCGCCTACCTGGTGACGCTGCTGGCCACCCGGGGGCGCCGAGCGCTGGACATGCCCGACATGCACTCGATCGACGCCGCGTTCGCGCAGAAGGAGCAGAGCTGACGATGCACATCCTCGCCATCGACCAGGGCACGTCCGGGACCAAGGCCATCGTCGTGGACGCGGCTGGAACGGTCCTGGCGATCGCCGAGGAGGGCCTGCGGCCCCGCTACCTCGACGGCGGCGGCGTCGAGCAGGACCCCCGGGCCCTGCTCGACTCCGTCCTGACCGCCGGGCGGCGGGCCGCGGCCGAGGCCGGGGTGCCGCTGGACGCGGTCGCCCTGGCCAACCAGGGCGAGACCGTGCTCGCCTGGGACCCCCGCACCGGCGAGCCGCTGACCCCCGCCATCGTCTGGCAGGACCGGCGGGCCGAGCCGCTGTGCGCGGCGCGGGCCGAGCACGCCGGGCGCGTCGCCGAGCTGACCGGCCTCGTGCTCGACCCGTACTTCTCCGCGCCGAAGATGCGCTGGGTCCGCGACGAGCTCACCACCGAGGGCGTCGTGACGACCACGGACACGTGGCTGGTGCACCGGCTGTGCGGGGCGTTCGTCACCGACGCCTCCACCGCCTCCCGCTCGCTGCTGCTCGGCCTGGACGACGCCCGCTGGAACGACGAGCTGGTCGAGCTGTTCGGGCTCGGCGGCGAGCGGCTGCCGGAGATCGTCGCCAGCGATGCCGTGGTGGGCACCACCAGCGCGTTCGGCCCCGAGCTGCCGGTGACCGGGCTGATCGTGGACCAGCAGGCGGCGCTGCTGGCCGAGGCGTGCCTGGAGGCGGGCACCGCCAAGTGCACGTACGGCACCGGCGCGTTCCTGCTCGCCCAGCTCGGCACCACGCCCGCGCGCTCGGCGTCCGGCCTCGCCACCTCGATCGCCTGGCGGCTGCGCGGCGAGACCCGCTACTGCGTGGACGGCCAGGTCTACACCGCGGCCTCGGCCGTGCGCTGGCTCGCCGACCTCGGGCTCATCAGCGGCGCGGGCGAGCTCGACGCCGTCGCGGCGCCGTCCGGCGACGGGGTGCTGTGCGTGCCCGCGCTCGCCGGGCTGGCCGCGCCCTGGTGGGACGCCGGCGCCACCGCCTCCTTCACCGGCATGACGCTCAGCACCGGGCGCGGCCACCTCGTACGCGCCCTGCTGGAGGGCGTCGCCGCGCAGGTCGCCGCGCTGAGCGAGCTGGCCGGGGCGGATCTCGGCGCGCCGCTGACCCGGCTGCGCGCCGACGGCGGCCTGACCCGCTCCCGCGTCCTCATGCAGGCGCAGGC
Source organism: Nonomuraea sp. B208 (assembly GCF_057536035.1). Taxonomy (NCBI): domain Bacteria; kingdom Bacillati; phylum Actinomycetota; class Actinomycetes; order Streptosporangiales; family Streptosporangiaceae; genus Nonomuraea; species Nonomuraea sp. B208. The sequence continues at coordinate 3,770 of NZ_BAAJOU010000002.1, read as the reverse complement.
CGACCTCGCGCAGATCCCCGTCGAGGTCTACCCGTCGCCGCACGCCACCCCGCTCGGGGCCGCCGCCTGCGCCCTGATGGCCCTCGACCCCGCGCTGGACCCGGCCACCGCCACGGGCGGCTGGCGGCCGTCGGCCGTCTACGAGCCCGCCTGGCCCGCCGAGCGGGCGGCCGGCTACCTGGAGCGATGGCAGGCCGCCGCCCGCGCCACCCTGTCCGCGAACTCTGAGGAGCAGTGATGATCACGTACGACGTCGCCGTGATCGGCGGCGGCATCGTCGGCTCGGCCATCGCCCGCCTGCTGGGCGGCGCCGACCTGTCGGTGGCGCTGCTGGAGGCACGCGGGGACGTGGGCGACGGCACCAGCAAGGCCAACACCGCGATCCTGCACACCGGCTTCGACGCCAAGCCGGGCACCCTGGAGTCGCGCCTGGTCGCCCGCGGCTACCACCTGCTCGGCGAGTACGCCGCCGCCACCGGCATCCCGGTCGAGCGCACCGGCGCGCTGCTGGTCGCCTGGAGCCAGGAACAACTCGACGCCCTGCCGGGGCTGCGCGACAAGGCCGCCCGCAACGGCTACACCGCCTGCGAGATCGTGGACGCGGCCGAGGTCTACCGCCGGGTCCCCGCGCTCGGTCCTGGCGCGCTCGGCGGCCTGACCGTGCCGGGCGAGTCCGTCATCTGCACCTGGACCACGAACCTGGCCCTCGCCACCGACGCCGTCAACCGCGGTGTGCGGCTGCTGCGCCACCACCGGGTCACCGCGGTCCACCAGGACGCGGAGGTCACCCGGCTGACCACCACCGCGGGCGAGGTCACCGCCCGGTGGGTGGTCAACGCCGCCGGGCTCGGCGCCGACCGGCTCGACGCGCTCTTCGGCCACGACCGCTTCACCGTGACGCCGCGCCGCGGCGAGCTGCTGGTCTTCGACAAGCTCGCCCGGCCGCTCGCGCCCTGCATCGTGCTGCCCGTCCCGTCGTCGGCGGGCAAGGGCGTGCTGGTCAGCCCGACGATCTACGGCAACGTCATGGTCGGCCCGACCGCCGAGGACCTGGCCGACCGCACCGCCACCGGCACCTCGGAGTCGGGCCTCGCGTTCCTGCGGGAGAAGGCGGCCGCGCTCATGCCGGGGCTGACGAAGGAGGAGGTCACGGCCACGTACGCGGGCCTGCGGGCTTCCATCGGCCAGGACGACTACCTGATCGACCTCGACGCCGGGCAGCGCTACCTCCTGGTCGGCGGGATCCGCTCCACCGGGCTGACCGCCGGGATGGCGATCGCCGAGCACGTCGCGGGGCTGCTGGGCGAGCATCTGGACCTGGCCCAGCGGGCCGGGCTGCCCGCGCCGCCGCGCATGCCGAACCTGGGCGAGGCGTTCACCCGCCCGTACCAGGACGCCGCCGCGATCGCGGCCGACCCCGAGTACGGCCGGGTGGTGTGCTTCTGCGAGCGGGTCACGCGCGGCGAGCTGCGTGACGCCCTCGCCTCGCCGGTGCCGCCCGCCGACCTGGAGGGGCTGCGGCGGCGTACGAGGGCCATGAACGGGCGCTGCCAGGGGTTCTACTGCGGCGCCCGGGTACGCGAGATCTTCGAGGGGGCGACGGAATGACCGAGCGCGTGCGGGTGGCCGTGATCGGCGGCGGCCCGGCCGGGCTGACCGCGGCGGCCGCCCTCGCCCCGTCCGTGGCCGGCGACGTCCTGGTGCTGGAGCGGGAGGCGGAGACCGGCGGCATCCCCCGGCACAGCGACCACCCCGGCTACGGCATGCGCGACCTGCGCAGGTTCATGTCCGGCCCCGAGTACGCGCGCCGGCTCACCCGCTCGGCCCGCGAGGCCGGGGCCCGGCTGGAGACCGAGGCGATGGTGACCGGCTGGGCCGGTCCGCGCACCCTGGAGGTGACCTCGCCACGCGGCCGGCGGCTGGTCGAGGCGGACGCGGTGGTCCTCGCGACCGGGGCACGGGAGCGGCCCCGGCCGGCCAGGTTCATCGCGGGCGACCGCCCCGACGGCGTCTACACCACCGGCCAGCTGCAGAACCTGGTGCACCTGCACCACCGCGAGGTCGGGCGGCGGGCCGTGATCGTCGGCGCGGAGCTGGTGAGCTGGTCGGCGGTGCTGACCCTGCACGAGGCGGGCTGCCGTACGGTGCTCATGACCAGCGAGTACGACAAGCCGGAGGCCTACACCGCGTTCCGCGTGCCGGGCCGGCTGGCCTTCGGCGTGCTGGTGCGCGCCCGCACCCGCGTGGTCGCCATCCACGGCAAGGGCCGGGTGACCTCGGTCGACATCGAGAACCTGGACACCGGGCGGCGCCACCGCGTCCCCTGCGACACGGTGATCACCACCGGCGACTGGATTCCGGACCACGAGCTGGCCCGCGCCGCCGGGCTCGACCTGGACGAGGGCACGCGGGGGCCGCGCGTGGACACCTCGTTGGCCACGAGCGTGCCGGGCGTGTTCGCGGCGGGGAACCTGCTGCACCCGGTGGACACCGCCGACGTGGCCGCGCTCGACGGCCGGCACGTCGCCGCGGCCGTGCTCGGCCACCTGGCCGGCGAGCCCGCGCCGGGCGGCGGGGTGCCGCTGGTCGCCGACGCGCCGCTGCGGTGGGTCGCGCCGCAGCTCGTCCGGCCCGGCGGCCCGCCGCCCTCGCGCGGCAAGCTGCTGCTGTGGTCGGACGCCTTCCGCACGCTCCCCCGCGTCACCGCCACGCAGGACGGGCGGGTGCTCGGCCGTGCCCGCCTGCCGTGGCCGGCCGCGCCGGGGCGGGTCTTCCGCGTCCCGTTCTCCCTGGTGGCGGGGGCCGACCCGGCGGGCGGGCCGGTACGTCTCTCGCTGGCCTGACTCTCAGAACGTGCACGACGTGCATGGATGCACGTCGTGCACGTTTGCCCTAGGGTGGCGGGCGAGACCTTGCCGCCCAGGAGAGGATGTGCTCATGACGACCGAGTCCCCCACCGCGATGCGGCGCCTGCTGCCCGCGGACATGGTGGAGCGGGGCGCCTGCCCGTTCGACCCGCCGGCCGGGCTGCGGGAGCTGCGCGGGAAGAGCGCGGTCCAGCCGCTGACGCTGGCCAACGGCGCGCCGGTCTGGCTGGTCACCGGTCTGGAGGAGGCACGGGCCGTGCTCGGCGACACCCGCTTCAGCTCCGACCGGGTCCGCCACCCCGACGCCACGCGCCCCGGGCCCGCCGCGCCCCAGGTCGCGAGCCGCACCGACGGGATGTTCGTCTTCATGGACCCGCCGGAGCACACCCGGCTGCGGCGGCTGCTGACCGGCCAGTTCACCGTGCGGCGGATGCGGGCGCTGGAGTCGCGCATCCGCGAGATCGCCGTCGAGCACCTGGAGGCCATGCGGGCCGCGGGCACCGAGGCCGATCTCGTGCCCGCGTACGCGCTGCCGATCCCCTCCCTCGTGATCTGCGAGATGCTCGGCGTCGACTACGCCGACCGCGACCAGTTCCAGACCAACACCGCCATCGCCCTCAACTCCGACACCCCCGACGACGAGCGGGCCCGCGCCGGGCTGGAGCTGTACGGGTTCATCCAGAAACTGGTCGACGCCAAGAAGAGCGAGCCGGGCGACGACATGCTGTCCGGGCTCATCCACGACGCCGACCCGCCGCTGACCGACGCCCAGCTCGTCGACATGGCCCTGGTGCTGCTCGGCGCCGGCCACGAGACGACCGCCAACATGCTGGCCCTCGGCACGTTCGCGCTGCTGGAGAACCCCGGGCAGCTCGCCGCGCTGCGCGACGACCCCGACCTGCT
>NZ_BAAJOU010000001.1:0-86248 GCF_057536035.1 Nonomuraea sp. B208 | reverse complement strand
CCGCCATGCGCCGCCTCGTCGGCCTGCTCCGCGACGCGGCCCCGCCCGCGCCGCCCCCGGAGACCCTCGCCGGCCTCGCCGCCCGCTTCGACGGCCCGCCCGTCCACCTGCGCCTGCCCGCGCACGACGAGGACGAAGCCGCCTGGCCGCCGGAGATCGCCGGCACCGTCTACCGCGTCGTCCGCGAAGCGCTGACGAACGTCTCCCGCCACGCCCGCGCAGCCCGCTCCGTCCACGTCACCGTCGCCCGCGAGCCCGGCACGCTCACCGTCGAGATCACCGACGACGCCCCGCCCGCCCCCGCCCGCCGCCGGCGCGCCGCCACGGGCTACGGCCTGCTCGGCATGCGCGAACGCGTGACGGCACTCGGCGGCACCCTGCACGCCGGCCCGCGCCCCGGCACGCCGGGCTGGTGCGTGCGCGCCGCACTCCCGCTGCCCCCGCCCACCGGATCGGAGCCGCCATGAGCATCAGCGTCCTGCTCGCCGACGACCAGGCGCTCGTCCGGGCCAGCCTGCGGGTCATCCTGGAGGACCAGCCCGACATCCGCGTCGTCGCCGAGGCCGCGGACGGCGACCGGGCGATCGCGCTGGCCCGGCGGCTGCGTCCGGACGTGTGCCTGGTCGACGTCCAGATGCCCGGCGCGAACGGCATCGAGGTGACCCGCGCGCTCGCCGGGCCGGGCGTCCCTTCCCCGCTGCGGGTGGTCGTCGTCACGACGTTCGGCCTCGACGAGTACGTCCACGGCGCGCTCCGCGGCGGTGCCGTCGGTTTCGTGCTCAAGGACGCGGGACCGGCCCTGCTGGTGGAGGCGGTACGGGCGGCCAGCGCGGGAGACGCCCTGATCTCCCCGTCGCTCACCCTGCGCCTGCTCCGCCACGTCACGGCCGCCGGCCAGGCGCCGGGCGACCGGCGTCCGGCGTCGCCGCTGTCGGAGCGCGAGGCGGAGGTGGCCCGTGCGGTCGCGCGGGGGCGTACGAACCCGGAGATCGCCGCCGAGCTCTTCATCTCCCTCAGCACCGTGAAGGGACACATCTCCGCCATCCAGGCGAAGCTCGGCGTACGCAACCGCGTGGGCATCGCCTCCTGGGCCTACGAGACCCGCCTGACGGACGCCCCCTGACGGGGGCCGCGGCTCAGCCGGTCACCTGGCGGAACACCACGGTCGCGCGGTAGCCGTCGTCCGCCTTCTCCACGTCGGCGCTGAGAACGGTGACGCCCGCGTGCTCGGCCCGCCCGCCGTAGAACAGGCGGGCCTCGTCGAGCGCGCGGGCGCGCAGGTCGGCCGGGGTCCGGCCGACGACGGTCACGCGCAGGTCCATGGAGAACGTGCTGTCGTCGCCGAACCAGACATGCGTCCCTAACGGCGGCATGCTCATACGACCGTCCCTCCCGTGGGATTCGCCCGGAATCGCATCTCCCTTCCCGCCGCACGCCCCGGATAACGTTCCCGGCCGCGCTTGACAAGATCCACAGAAGGCGCGTGTAATGGCCGTCGCGTCGCGTGACGCCGGCCGGGGTGTACGGCGGCGGCATGGAGGCGCCCGATCAAAGGGGATGACGCCGTGAACACTCACACGTTCGGTCGTGCCTGACCACCGGATCCCCGCGCGTCATCCCATGCCACGGACGGTGTAGTCGGCCCGTCCCGCTCGCTCTGACGGCATGCCGTGCGGGTTCTCCCATGCCCGCCGACTTCGCACACACCCAAGCACGGAGTGACGAACACGCATGCCCATGGACTTCAACCAGCAGATCATCGACGAGTTCCGCGCCAACGGCGGCCGGGTCGGCGGCCCCTTCGAGGGCGCCAGGCTGCTCCTGCTGACCACCACCGGCGCCCGTAGCGGCGCGCCGCACACCGTACCGGTCGGGTGCCTGCCCGACGGCGACCGCGTCCTCGTCATCGCCTCGGCGGGCGGCTCGCCCCGCCACCCGGCCTGGTACCACAACCTGCGCGCCGACCCTCGCGTCACCGTCGAGGACGGCACGTTCACCTACCAGGCCGAGGCGGTCGTGCTCACGGGCGAGGAACGCGACCGGCTGTTCGCCCGCGCCGTCGAGCAGAGCCCGGGATGGGCCGACTACGAGACGAAGTCCGGGCGCGTCCTGCCGGTGGTCGCGCTCGTCGCCGCCGATCCCGGCCCGCCCGCCGGCCCGATGGGCGACGGGCTCAAGCGCCTGCACGACGCCTTCCGCCGGGAGCTGGCCCTCATCCGCGCCGAGGTCGCCGCCTCGGGCCCGCGCGTGGCCGCCCAGCTCAAGGTCAACTGCCTGACCCTCTGCCAGGGGCTGCACGTGCACCACGCGCGCGAGGACGACTTCATGTTCCCCGGGCTGGAGGGACGCCATCCGGAGCTGGGGCCGGCGCTGGAGCGGCTGCGGGCCGAGCACGCCGTCGTGGCGCGGCTGCTGGAGGAGCTGCGTACGCTGCTCGCGGCCGACGACGTCGCCCCGGACGCGCTGCTGGCCGAGGTGGAGCGGCTGACGGCGGAGCTGGAGGCGCATCTCGACTACGAGGAGGAGCAGCTCGTCCCGCTGCTCAACGCCCTGTAGTCCTCTTCCGCCGCTTGTCCCGGATGTGGGATAACATCCCGGATATGAGAAGCGCGGAGGAGCTGGACGCCCGGCTCGCGGGCCGGCTGGCGGAGCTGCGCGTCGAGCGCGGGTGGTCGCTCGACGAGCTGGCCGCCCGCGCCGGCGTCAGCCGTTCCACCCTGTCCAGGCTCGAACGCGCGGAGATCAGCCCCACCGCCGCCCTGCTCAACAAGCTCTGCGCCGTCTACGAGCGGACCCTGTCGCGGCTGCTGGCCGAGGTCGAGACGGAGCCGCCGCTGCTGGTGCGCGCGGCGGAGCAGCGGGTGTGGCGCGACGAGGAGTCCGGCTTCGTCCGCCGGTCGGTCTCGCCGCCGCACCCGGGGCTGCGCGGCGAGGTCGTGGAGGGGACGCTGCGGCCCGGCGCGGACATCGCGTACGACGTGCCGCCCGTCCCCGGCCTGGAGCAGCACATCTGGGTGCTGGAAGGCACGGTCGAGATCACCGCGAACGGCCGCACGCACGCCCTCGACGCCGGCGACTGCCTGCGCTTCCTGCTGTGGGGCGCCTCGCGTTTCCACTGCCCGGGCCCCGGCCCGGCCCGCTACGTCATCCTCGTCGTCCTGCCCTGACCCCCCACTGGAAGGACCTCGCGCATGTACGCCATCGACCTGCTGCCGGCCGAGGAGTTCGACGCCGCGATCAAGGATCTGGCCGTTCTGCTCGCCGACGCCGTGGACGACGGCGCGTCCGTCGGCTTCCTGTCGCCGTTCAGCCTGGAGGAGGCCGCGGCCTGGTGGCGGGCCCAGGCCCCGGCCGTGGCCGCGGGCACCCTGCGGGTCTGGGTCGCCCGTGACGACTCCGGCGTCGCCGGCACGATCGGCCTCGCCCTGGCCACCAAGCCCAACTCCCGCTACCGTGGCGAGATCATCAAGCTCATGGTCCACCGCGACGCCCGGGGCCGCGGCCTGTCCCGCGCGCTGCTCGCCACCGCCGAGCGGGCCGCGCTCGCCGCCGGCGTCCATCTGCTGATGCTCGACACCGAGACCGGCAGCACCGCCGAGCACGTCTACCTCACCGGCGGCTGGACCCGCTACGGCATCGTCCCCGGCTACGCCGCCTCCCCGGACGGCACGCCGGCCGCCTGCAGCTTCTTCTACAAGGACCTCCGGTGATCACCGTGCCGACGCGCAGATGCCTCGGACTTCTGCTGTCCGTCCTGATGATCTGCGGTTGTTCCGCCGCGCCGGCCGCGATGCCGACGCCGGTTCGCCCGTCCGTGACGGCGCGGCCGCTGGTCGACCTGACGAAGAAGGTCAAGGGCAAGATCGCCCTGCACCACGTCGAGCCGCGGGCCGGAACGGTGTCGTGGACCGGCAAAGTGAAGCTGACCACCGACTACCGCATCGCGATCGACTGCACGGGGAGCCGCGGCAGCTTGACCATCGAGATCGAGGGCCGTTTCCGGGGAGGCCATGCCTGCTTCGGGCGGTACAACGTCACGAAGCTGGATGCGTATCCCGAGGGGCCGTTGAGAGTGAGCAAGGTCCTGATTCGTGCTCCGGCTGACGCGGCATGGTCCGTGCTCATCGCCAGAGTGTGAAGACCCCTCAACCTGTCCACCGGCTGCCGGAGGGTATCGTTCGATCGCAGATGAACGGCCGGATTGTTGTGGGAACCCTCCATGACCGAAGCATGCCGTTCTGGTGTGAGATCGACTTCATGAAGAATGCAGGCAAGTGGCGACGGTTCCCCACCGGAGACCTGGCGAGGGTGGCGGTGTTCGCCGCGCTCATCGCCGTGCTCGGGCTGCCGGGCTCGGTCAACGTCTTCGGCAACCTGGTCCCGATCACGCTCCAGACCCTGGGCGTGATGCTGGCCGGGGTGATCCTCGGCGCGTGGCGGGGCGCGCTGGCCGTCGCCGTCCTGCTGGTGCTGGTGGCGGCCGGGCTGCCGCTGCTGGCGGGCGGGCGCGGCGGGCTGGGCGCCTTCATCGGGCCCTCCGCCGGGTTCCTCATCGGCTGGCTGCCGGGCGCGGCCGTGACCGGCTGGCTCACCGAGCGGGCCGGCCGCAGCCCGAGCCTGCTCCAGCTCGTCGTGGCCTGCCTGGTCGGCGGCATCGGCGTGATCTACCTGTTCGGCATCCCCGTGCAGGCATTGGTCACGGGCGCGTCGCTGCCGGCCGCCGCGGCGCTCAGCGCCGCCTTCCTGCCCGGCGACGTCATCAAGGCGGTGCTGGCCTCGGTCGTGGCGCGGGGCGTCCAGCGCGCCTATCCGGACGCGGTGCCCGCCGTGCACCGCGAACGGCTCCGCTCGGGCTGGGGGCGTTGAGCGGTTCATGCCGGTAGCAGCACACGTCCTGCGGCACGCCGCCGCCCGCCCCGGCGCCGTCGCGCTCCGCGGACCGGGCCGCGAGCTCACCTACGCCGGGCTGGCCGGCGACGTCCACGGCGCCGCGCGGCGGCTGCGCGGCCTGGGCGTACGGCCCGGCTCGCTCGTCGCGATCGGGCTCGCCGACCCGGTCGCGCTGCTGACCGCCGTGCTGGCGGCCGACCTCGCCGGGGCCACCCCGCTCGTCGGCGACCCGGCCTGGGACCGGCCGCGCTGGGCGCGCATGCTCGCCGCCGCACCCCCGGACCTGCTGGTCGACGAGCCGCTGCCGGCCGCGCCCGGCCCCGCGATCGTCCCCGCTCCCGCGCCCGGCGACCTCGCCTGGGCCTGCTTCACCTCCGGCAGCACCGGCCGCCCCCGCGCGATCGTGCGCACCCGCGCCTCCTGGACGGGGTCGTTCCCACACCTGGCGGACCTGGCCGGGATGAGCGCCGACGACGTGGTGCTGGTGCCGGGACCGCTGTGGTCCTCCCTGTACGCCTTCGCCGCCGTGCACGCCCTCGCCATCGGCGCGACCGCGCTCGTCCCGGGCCGCCGGCCGACGGGCCGCGGCCCCGAGGGCCTGGCCGCGCACCTGGACCGGGCCACGGTCGTGCACCTGGTGCCGCACCTGCTGCCCACTGTGCTGGCCGCCCCCGGATCGGTACGCGCCGCCGTGGCGGGCGGGGCCGCGCTCGCCCCCGGCGTACGAGCGGCCGCCGAACGGACCGGCATCCGGGTGGTGGCCTACTACGGGGCGAGCGAGCTGTCGTTCGTCGCCGCCGACGCCGACGGGGCGGGGCTGCGCCCGTTCCCCGAGACCGAGATCGAGGTCCGGCCCGGCGCCGGCGGACTGGGGGAGGTGTGGGCGCGCTCGCCCTGGCTGGCCGAGGGCTACCTGGGCGGCGCGAGCGGGCCGCTCCGCCGCGACGGCGACGGCTGGATGACCGTCGGCGACGTCGCCCACCCCTACCGGCCGGGGGAGCCGCTGCGGCTGCGCGGGCGCGGCGACGGCGCGATCCAGACCGGCGGGGCCACCGTCGTGCCCGAGGACGTCGAGGAGGTGCTGCGCAAGGTGCCCGGCGTCGGCGACATCGTGGTGATCGGCTCGCCGCACCCGTCCCTGGGCTCGGTGGTGACCGCGGTCGTCGAGGGCGACGGCGGCGCGCCGCCGCCCCGGGCGCTGCTGGAGGCGGTGGCCCGGAGCGGGCTGGACGCGGCGCAGCGGCCCCGCCGCTGGTACGCGGTGCCCAGCCTGCCCCGCACCGGCGCGGGCAAGCCGGCCCGCGCGCTGGTCGCGTCCCGCCTGGCCGGCGGCGACCCCGGCATCAGGCGGCTGACGTGACCGGCTCCGGCATCAGGGCGGCCGATCCAGCCGCGCCCGTCGTCGTGGCGGCCCGCCGCACGCCCATCGGCACGGCCGGGCACGCCTACAAGGACCTCACCGTCGAGCTGCTGGCCGCCCCGGTCGTCGCCGCCGTCGCCCGCGACGCCCGCCTCGGCGCCGGCCTGGATGGACGCCCCGTGGACGACGTCGTGCTCGGCAACTGCATGGGCCCCGGCGGCAACGTGGCGAGGGTCGCGGCGCTGGCGGCCGGGCTGGGGAACGAGGTGCCCGGCCTCACCGTGGACCGGCAGTGCGGCAGCGGGCTGGCCGCGATCCTGGTGGCGGCGCAGGCCGTACGGGCGGGGGAGGCGGAGCTGGTGATCGCGGGCGGGGCCGAGAGCGCCTCGACCGCGCCGCTGCGTACCCGCAGGGGGGAGAGCGAGCCCTACGCGCGGGCGCCGTTCGCGCCGGACGGCCACCCGGACCCCGACATGGGACCCGCCGCCGAGGCGCTGGCCGCGGCGCGCGGCATCACCCGCGCCCGCCAGGACGCCTACGCCGCCCGCAGCCACGCGGCCGCGCTCGCCGCCCGCGACGCGGGCGCGTTCACCGAGGAGATCGTCCCGGTCGGCGGCCGGCACGACGACCAGCGCCCGCGCCCGCTGCGCGTGACGTCCCTGGCCCGTCTTCCGGCGGCGTTCACCACGCCCCCGTCAGCGGGATCGGTGACGGCAGGCAACTCCTCCCCGATCAGCGACGGCGCGGCGGCCGTCGCCGTCGTGCCGGAACGGCTGCGCGCCGGCCGGCCCGGGCTGCGGCTGGTCGCCGGGGCCGTGACCGGCTGCGACCCCGCGCTGCCCGGCTGGGGCCCGGTCCCCGCCGTACGGCGCGTGCTGGCGCGTGCCGGGGCCGGCATCGAGGAGGTGGCGGCCGTGGAGCTCGTGGAGGCGTTCGCCGCCCAGGTGCTGGCCGTCACCGACGCCCTCGGGCTCGACCCGCTCGGCGCCGACGCCGGCCGCGTCTGCTCGGGCGGCGGCGCGCTCGCGCTCGGCCACCCTTGGGGAGCGACCGGCGCGGTCGTGGTGACCCGGCTGTTCACCCGGCTGGTACGCGGCGGAGCCCCGCCCGGCACGCTGGGCCTGGCCGCGGCGGCCGTCGGCGGCGGCATGGGCGTGGCGGCCCTGTTCGAGGTGGTGTGAAGTGGGGGGAACGTGATCGAGTTCGCGGACGTGCGGGTCCGGCTCGGCGAGCGGGACGTGCTGCGCGGCGTCACCGCCTCGCTCGGCGAGCGGCGGATCGGCGTGGTCGGGGCCAACGGCTCGGGCAAGAGCACGCTCGCGCGCCTGATCAACGGCCTGGCGCTGCCGACGTCCGGCACCGTGACCGTGCTCGGCCTGGACACCCGCCGCCACGCGGCGAGGATCAGGCGCGACGTCGGCTTCCTGTTCACCGACCCCGACGCCCAGATCGTCATGCCGACGGTGGCCGAGGACGTCGCGTTCTCGCTGCGCCGCCACCGCCTGCCCCGCGAGGAGGCCGACCGGCGGGTCGCCGAGGTCCTCGGCCGCTACGGCCTGGCCGGTCACGCCGACCATCCGGCCCATCACCTGTCCGGCGGGCAGAAGCAGCTCCTCGCGCTGTGCTCGGTGATGGTCCTGGAGCCGCAGGTGATCGTCATGGACGAGCCCACCACGCTGCTCGACCTGCGCCACTCGCGCCAGGTGGCCGACCTGCTGCGCGAGCTGCCGCAGCAGGTGGTGGTGGTCACCCACGACCTGCCGCTGCTGGCCGGCTTCGACCGCGTGCTCGTGCTCGACGAGGGCCGCGTGGTCGCCGACGGCGCGCCCGAGGAGGCCGTCGGCCACTACCGGAAGCTCATGGCGTGAACGGCAGGACCGGTGCCTACGTCCCCGGCGCCTCGCCGCTGCACCGGCTGCCCGCCGGGGCCAAGCTGGCCGGGCTCGCCGTCGTCTGCACGGCCCTGGTGCTGCTGAGCTCGCCGCTCGCGCTGGGGGGCGCGGCGGTGCTCACGGCGGCCCTGTACGCCCTGTCCCGCGTCGGCGTGGCGGCGGCGTGGGCGCAGGTGCGGCCGGTGCGCTGGTTCGCGGTGGCGCTGTTCGCCCTGCAGTGGGCGTTCGTCGGCGTGGAGGGGGCGGCCGTCACGACCCTGCGGGTGGTGGTGGCCGTGGCGCTGGCCGGGCTGGTGACGATCACCACGCGCACCTCGGACATGATGGCCGTGCTGGAGCGGCTGATGGCCCCGGCGCGGCTGGTCGGGCTGGACCCGTTCCGGCTGTCGCTGCTGCTGTCGCTGACGATCAGGACGGTGCCGGTGCTGGCGGACCTGGCGGGCCGGGTACGCGACGCGCAGCGGGCCCGCGGGGTCGAGCGCAGCCTGCGGGCCTTCGCGGTGCCGCTGGTGGTCGGCGCGCTGCGGCACGCCGACGCCCTGGGCGAGGCGCTGAGCGCCCGCGGCCTGGACGACTGACCTTATCTCAAGTTTGACTTATATAAGTAGGGCCTGAAATACTCAGGTCGTGCACGCATTCGACGTCCTCGGCGATCCGGTCCGGCGCCGGATCCTGGAGCTCCTCGCCGGCGGTGAGCGAAGCTCCGGCGAGGTCACCGCCGTCATCCAGCAAGAGTTCGGCATCTCCCAGCCGGCCGTCTCGCAGCACCTGCGGGTGCTGCGCGACAACGGGTTCGCCAGCGTGCGGGCCGCGGGCACCCGGCGGCTCTACGCCGTCGAGGCCGGGCCGCTGCGTGAGGTCGACCTCTGGCTGGAGCGCTTCCGCGGGTTCTGGGACCAGCGCCTCGACGCCCTGGCCACCGAGCTGGCCCGCGGCAGGCGCGAACGCAGACCGGCCACCGAGAAGAAGGAGACCCCTGATGAACATGGTTGACGAGATCACCCGGGCGCACCGGGAGTTGTTCGACGGCGAGCGCAAGGAGCTGGTCATCCGCCGCCGCTACGAGGCCGAGATCGAGGACGTGTGGGACGCCTGCACCGACGCCGACCGGCTCAAGCGCTGGTTCCTGCCGGTGAGCGGCGAGCTGCGGCTCGGCGGCAGATACCAGTTCGAGGGCAACGCCGGCGGCGAGATCCTGGAGTGCGTGCCGCCCCGGCGGTTCAAGGTGAGCTGGGCGATGGGCGACGCCCCCGGCCTGTCGGAGGTCTCGGTCGAGCTGACGTCCGAGGGCGGCGCAACCCTGTTCGAGCTGCGCCACGTCGCCGAGGTCCCGCCGGAGATGTGGGAGGGGTTCGGCTGCGGCGGGGTCGGCGTCGGCTGGGACCTCGGGCTGCTCGGCCTGGCCCTGCACCTCGCCGGCGGCGAGAAGGCAGGTGAGGACACCTTCCACCTGACCCCGGAGGGCCGGCAGGTCATCACCGCCTCGGCCCGGGCGTGGGGCGCGGCGGAGGAGGCGGCCGGCATCCCGGCCGGGCAGGCGGCCGCCCACGTCACCGCCGTCACCTCCTTCTACGCCCCGGAGCCCGGCGCCTAGATCGGACCGGCCGGGTGGGCGGCGGGGCTCGGAGGTAGGGTGGTGAGTGAACATTCACTAACCCTCCGGGAAAGGGGACGCCCATGAGGCTGGCAGTCTTCGGAGCGACCGGCGGCATCGGGCTCGAACTGGTCCGTCAGGGCCTCGACCGGGGCCACGAGATCACCGCCGTCGTACGCGCCGCCGCCCGGCTGCCCGCCGGGCTCCGTGACCGCGTCGAGGTCGTCGAGGCCGACGTCATGGACCCCGCCGCCGTCGCCCCCGGCGTCGCGGGCCGTGACGCCGTGCTCAGCGCCATGGGCAGCCGCGAGCGCGGCCCCACCACCGTCCACTCCGGCAGCGTCGCCGCCATCACCGAGGCCATGCGCCGCGCCGGCGTGCGGCGCGTGCTGACCGTCGGCGCGGCCGGCATGGTGGCCGACGCGGGCGACGGCCCCTTCACCCGGTACGTGCTCAAGCCGCTCATCGTGCAGCCGCTGTTCCGCCACTCCTACGCCGACCTCGCGGCCTCGGAGGAGCTGCTGCGCCGCGCCGGCCTCGACTGGACCGTCGTCCGGCCCGGCCGGCTGCGCGACGCCCCGCCGACCGGCCGCTACCGCACCTCCTGGGACCGCTGCGTCAGGGGCGGCCACAGCACCGTGCGCGCCGACACGGCCGACTGCATGCTCTCCCTCCTGGACGATCCGGAGAGCGCCGGCCACGTCGTGTACGTGACCTCCTGACCAGGGATCAGGCGGGCCAGCGGCCGTCGGCCCGCGCCCGTTCGACGGCCGCGAGCCCGGCAGGCCGCATCCGGCCGGCCGCCGTCAGCCGCGCCACCCGGTCCACATTCGACCGCGACCAGGCGCTGCGCGGCCGGCGCGGGGTGTAGCGCTGCATGTAGGTCGCCGCGTCCCGCGAGCGGGTCAGCCCGTCGATCCAGCCGTGGCACAGGGCCTCCTCCACCGCCTCCTCGTACGTCAGCCGGGTCGGCTCGACGGTGCCCTTCTTGGCGAGCACGACCCACGCCTCGCTCGCGCTGCCGGCGTGCCGCTCCAGCCAGTCCCGCCAGGCGGCGGCGTCCTCGAAGATCTCCATGGGTCCATCATCGCGCCCAAAGTGCTCATCCCCTGAGTCCTTTTCCTGCCAGGATGAACGCATGCGCGCAGACCGCCTGGTCGCCGCCCTCCTCCTGCTCCAGGGACGCGGCCGCCTGACCGCCTCGGAGCTGGCCGGGGAGCTGGAGATCTCCGTCGCCACCGCCCGCCGCGACCTGGAGGCGCTGTCGGCCGCGGGCATCCCCGTCTACCCGCAGCCGGGACGCGGGGGCGGCTGGTCGCTGGTGGGCGGGGCGCGTACGGACCTGACCGGGCTGACGGCCGCCGAGGCGCGGGCGCTGTTCCTGCTCCTCGGCCCGGCCACGCCCGCCGCGCCGGCGCTCACCTCGGCCCTGCGCAAGCTCGTACGGGCGCTGCCGGCCACCTTCCGCGCGGACGCCGAGGCGGCCGCGCGGGCGGTGGTGTCGGACCCGGCCGGCTGGGGCGAGGCGGGACGGGAGCCGCCCGCCCTGGTCCGGACGCTGCAGGACGCGGTCGTCGCCGGGCGCAAGGTGCGCCTCACCTACGCCCGCAAGGGCGGCGAGCCGGCCGAGCGGCTGGTCGATCCCCTCGGACTGGTGGACAAGGACGGCCTGTGGTACCTCGTGGCGGCCACCGAGGCCGGGCGGCGGACGTACCGGGTGGACCGCGTTGCCGCCGCCGAGCCCACCGAGCTGCCCGCCGAGCGCCCGGACGGCTTCGACCTCGCGGCGGAATGGGAGCGCGTCGTCGGCGAGGTCGAGCGCCGCCGCTCCCTCGTGACGGCGGTGGTGCTCGTCGCCGGGCGGCACGCCGGGGTCCTGCGCGACCACTTCGGACGCCACTGCGAGGTGCTCGGGCACGAGCCGGACGGCCGGGCGCGGGTACGGGTCGCCGCCCCGATGGCCCTGTCGATCGCCGAGCAGCTCGCCGGCTGGGGCGCCCAGGCGGAGGTCGTCGAGCCGGAGGAGGTGCGCGCCGAGCTGGCCAGGATCGGCGCCGAACTCGTCGCCCGCTACGCGCCCGAGGCACGGGTGCGGCCGGAGGGGTGAGGTTTACCCCCGGTTGGGCCGGGCAGCAGCCTCATTCCGAACTTATCTGATCATCTCTAGCCTTGAGGCTCATGACTGACTGGCTCATCGGACTGATGGAGACGCTGGGGGCCCCAGGGGCGGGCCTCGCGATCGCGTTGGAGAACCTCTTCCCGCCCCTGCCCAGCGAGGTGATCCTGCCCATGGCGGGTTTCACCGCCAGCCAGGGGGAGCTGGACCTGCTGGACGTGCTCGTGTGGACCACCATCGGCTCCGTCGTCGGGGCGCTGGCGCTGTACTGGGTGGGCGCGATGCTCGGGCGCGACCGCGTGATCCGCCTCGTGGAGCGGATGCCGCTGCTGAAGACGTCCGACATCGAGAAGACCGAGGCGTTCTTCCAGCGGCACGGCCGCAAGACGGTCTTCTTCGGCCGGATGATCCCCGTCTTCCGCAGCCTCATCTCCATCCCGGCGGGGGTGGAGCGCATGCCGCTGCCCATGTTCCTGCTCCTCACCACCGGGGGCAGCCTGATCTGGAACGTCATCTTCGTCTACGCCGGCTACCTGCTCGGGGAGCAGTGGCACCTCGTGGAGACGTACGTGGGGGTCGGCACCAACGTGGTGATCGGGATCGTCGTGGCCGCCGTGCTGGTGTTCATCGGGGTACGGGTGGCCGAGCGGCGCAAGGAGAAGAAGGCGGCGCGCCGCTGACCCGGACAGATCCCCGCCCTCGGGCCGCCCGGCCCGAGGGCGGGGATCTGTCTGTCAGTGGCCGGCGCCGGCCAGGTTGAGGCCGACGACGCCGAGGAGGATGAGCCCGATCGAGATCAGCTTCAGCGGGGACGTGTCCTCGCCGAGCGCGATCATGCCGAGCGTGGCGGTGCCGACGGCGCCGATGCCGGTCCACACCGCGTAGGCGGTGCCGACCTCCAGGTTCTTCAGCGCCATCGCGAGCAGCCCGAACGACAGCACCGCGGACACGCCGAAGGCGACGCTCGGCCAGAGCGCGGAGAACCCGTTGGTGAGCTTGAGCGAGTAGGCCATGACGACCTCGAACAGACCGGCGGCGATGATCAACAACCAGGCCATGACGGCTCCTTCCCAGGGAGCGTCGTCTTTGCAGGCCGGGTACGGCGCGTCTCGTCCGGGCGGGCCACCGGATCGGGGCCCGCGTCCACGACAACGGCCCGTCCGCCGCTCCTATTCCGGTCTGCCCGATCACAACCGTTCAAGACCCGCGCCCCCTCCCTCCGCTACAACGGATGCCGCTGGAGAGGGAGGTGGAGCGGATGACGGTGGGGTTCGCCGGGCTGGGCCTCATGGGGCAGCCCATGGCGGTCAATCTGGCCAGGGCCGGCACGCCGCTCGCGGTGTGGAACCGGACCCCGTCCCGCGCCGAGGCCCCGCGGGCGGCCGGGGCGCGGGTGGCGGCGGACCCGGACGAGCTGTTCCTGCTGGCGCGGGTGGTGCTGCTCATGCTGGCCGACGAGGCCGCCGTGGACGCCGTGCTGGGCCGCGGCACCCCGAGCTTCGCGTCGCGCGTGTCCGGCCGGATCGTGGTGCACATGGGGACGACCGCGCCCGCGTACTCCGCGGCGCTGGCCGGCGACGTGCTCGCGGCCGGCGGCCGGTACGTGGAGGCCCCGGTGTCGGGCTCGCGCGGCCCCGCCGAGGCCGGCCGGCTCGTGGCGATGCTGGCGGGCGAGGCGGGCGCCGTGGAGGAGGTACGGCCGCTGCTGGCCCCGATGTGCTCCGGGACGGTCCCGTGCGGGCCGGTCCCCGGGGCGCTGCTGATGAAGCTGGCGGTGAACCTGTTCCTCATCACGATGGTGAGCGGACTGGCCGAGTCGGCACACTTCGCCGCCCGGCACGGGCTGGACATGGAGACGTTCGCGCGGGTGCTCGGCGCCGGGCCGATGGCCAGCGACGTCTCGCGGGTCAAGGCCCGCAAACTGGTCGAGGGCGACTTCGCCGCCCAGGCGGCCATCGCGGACGTGCTGAAGAACAACCGGCTCATCGCCGAGGCGGCGCGGGAGCGCGGCGTGGCCGCGCCGCTGCTGGACGTCTGCCACGCGCTGTTCGCCGAGACGCTGCGGCTGGGGCACGGCGGGCTCGACATGGTGGCCGTGATCCGCGCGATCGAGGCCAGGACGGAGAGAGGACGGACAGCGTGATCATCGTCACCGGCGGCTCACGGGGGATCGGCGGCAGCATCGTGGAGCGGCTGAGCGCGGACGGCGCGAGCGTGCTGTTCACGCACTCCGGCTCCGACGAGGAGGCGCGGGAACTGGAACGGCGGCTCGGGCCACGGGTCCGCGGCCTGCGCCACGACGTCAGGGACGACCCCGGGCCGCTGTTCGCCGCGGCCGAGGCGATGGGCGAGGCGATGGGCGAGGCGACGGGCGAGGTGACCGGGCTGGTGAACAACGCGGGCGTCACCGGACGGCTCGGCCCGTTCGCCGAGCTGACGGACGACGACCTGCGGCGCGTGGTCGAGGTCAACCTGGTCGCGCCGCTGCGCCTGTGCAGGGAGGCGGCCCGGCGGTGGCGGGGACGGCCGCCCGGCGGGAGGGCCATCGTCACGATCTCGTCGGTCGCGGCCCGCACCGGATCGCCCGGCGAGTACGTCGCCTACGCCGCCACCAAGGCCGCCGTGGAGACCATGACGATCGGCCTGGCCAAGGAGCTCGCCCCGGAGGTGCGGGTCAACGCCGTGTCGCCGGGCACCATCGACACCTCGATCCACGCGCGGGCGGGCGAGCCCGGACGGGCATGGCGGGTGGCCGAACGGGTCCCGCTGGGGCGTCCCGGGCGGCCGGAGGAGATCGCGGCGGCGGTGGCGTGGCTGCTGTCGGACGAGGCGTCGTACGTGACCGGGGCCGTCATGAACGTCGCCGGCGGCCTGTAGCACAGCTAGGGGCGCAGGGCGGCCAGCCAGCGGCCCGGAGTGAGGCCGTAGGCGCGCTTGAACATGCGCGTCATGTGGGCCTGGTCCGCGAAGCCCGCCTCCAGGGCCGCCTCGCCCAGCGGCGTGCCGTGCCGCAGCGCCCGCCGTACGACGTCGAGCCGGCGCATCGTGCGGAACCGGGTCGGGCTGGTGCCGAAGGCGGCGCGGAACTGGCGGGCCAGCGTCCACCGGTCGAGCCCCGACACCCGTTCCAGCTCCGCCACCGTCAGCCGCGCGGCCGGGTCGGCCGCGATCAGCTCGCGCACCCGCGCCAGCGCCGCCACCGCCAGCGGCCCGGGACCGTCCTGCACGGGGCCGCCGGCGTGCCTGCGCAGCGCGTCGGCCACCAGCACCGCGACCTCCAGCCGGGCGAACGCGCCCAGCGGCTCGTCCATCCGGCGCAGGCAGGCCAGCAGCGACGGGTCCATCCCTGACGACGCGACGATCGGGTCGGCCACGAACGGCAGCGGCCCGCCGCCCAGCGCCTCCCGCACCAGGAACGGATCCACGTAGAGGATGCGGTAGCCGAACCCCTCGTCGGTGCCGGCCGCGCCGTCGTGCGGCTCGTCGGGATGCAGGACGTGCCACTCGCCCGGCAGGCAGTGCCGCCGCTCGCCCCGGTAGCGGAAGGTCTGCACGCCGGACAGCGTCACGCCGAGGGCGTAGGTGTCGTGGCGGTGGGTGGCGAACGCCGCGCCGACGAGTCTCGCCTCCAGCCGTTCGATGCCCTCGGCGCCGTGGCCGAAGCGCAGCCGCTGCCCGGGGACCGGCTGCAGATGCTCGCTCAGGTCGTCCATCCCGGACGGGACTCTAGCACCGGGCGCGCGGGGTAGGGGGAGCGAGGAGAGACAGGAGGCGACGTGGGCAGAGCCGTGTACGTCGGCGCCGCCGTCGAGGTGGCGGCGCCGCCCGGGCAGGTGTTCGCGCTGCTCACCGACTGGGCCAGGCAGCGGGAGTGGATGTTCCTGACCAGCACCCGCCAGGTGGCCCCTGACGCCGTCGAGGCCTACACCGGGGTGGGGCCGGTCGGGTTCATGGACACGATGACGATCACCCGGTGGGAGCCGCCCGAGCTGGTGGTGATGGAGCACACCGGGCGGCCGGTGCGTGGCCGGGGCGCGTTCCGGGTGCGGCCGCTCGGGAGCGGCAGCCGGGTGATCTGGTCGGAGGAGCTGCTGGCGCCGTTCGGGGCGCTGGGGCGGGCCGGATGGCCGCTGGTGCGGCCGGCGGCCAAGGCGGTGTTCCGCCACAGCCTGCGCAAGCTCGCCGCCCTGGCGGCGGCCGAGCGGCGGAGGTGACCTCGGGGCTTCAGGCGTCCACGGAGACCTTCGCCGCGCCGATGCGCCCCATGCGTTCGGTGCCCCAGGCGCCGAGGGGGGCGAGCGCCGCGTTGAGCGAGACGCCGTGCTCGGTCAGGGAGTACTCGACCTTCGGCGGCACCTCGCGGTAGACCTCGCGGTGCACCAGGCCGTCCTCCTCCATCTCGCGCAGATGCTGGACCAGCATCTTCTCGCTGACGCCCGGCAGGCCGCGGCGCAGCTCGGCGAACCGGCGGGTGCCGTGGTGGTGCAGCTCCCAGAGGATGAGGGACTTCCACTTGCCGGCGACCACGTCCATGGCCGCGTCGATGCCGCAGAAGTAGGGACCCCGTCGTGCCGATGACGCCATCCGCTCTCTCCCAGCCGTACTTACTTTCTGGTGAGTACCTGACTAAATAGTCCGTACTGGTCAACCCTACCGGTAGTGGACAGGATGGGGCCATGACGAACCACGACATTCAAGTGAGCGTTCTCGGCCTGGGAGAGATGGGCGGCGCGCTCGCGGCCGCCCTGGTGGCGGCCGGGCATCCGGTGACGGTGTGGAACCGGTCGCCGGGCAAGGCGGACCGCCTGGTCGCGCAGGGCGCGCGGGCCGCCGCCACGGCCGGTGACGCGGTGCGGGCCGGCCAGCTGGTGATCGTCTGCCTGCTGGGCGACGCCTCGGTCCGCGAGGTGCTCGAACCGCTCGCGGGCGAGCTGGCCGGCCGGACCCTGGTCAACGTCACCACCACGACACCGGCCCAGTCACGGGAGATGGCGGTCTGGACGGAGCGTGCCGGGGTCGCGTACCTCGACGGCGGCATCATGGCCGTGCCGCAGATGATCGGCCGGCCGGGGTCGTCGGTCCTCTACAGCGGGTCGGCGGACGCCTTCCACGAGCACAAGCACCTGCTCGACCTGTGGGGGAGCAGCACCTACTTCGGCGCGGACGCCGGCCTCGCCTCCCTGTACGACCTCGCGCTCCTCTCCGGCATGTACGTCATGTTCGCCGGGTTCATGCACGGCGCCGCCATGGTCGCCCCGGCCGGCGTGACGGCGAGGGAGTTCGCCGCCATGGCCGCCCCGTGGCTGACCGCCATGACCGGCGGCTTCGAAGGATTCGCCGCAGTGATCGACGGCGGCGACTACACCGTGCCGGGGCAGCAGAGCCTGGAGTTCTCCGACCTCAGCCATCTCGTGGCCGCCAGCGCCGAGCAGGGCATCAGCACCGAGGTCGTCGACATGGTCCAGCAGCTCGTGCAGCGCCAGGTCGACGCCGGTCACGGGAAGGAGGGCTTCGCCAGGATCATCGAGAGCATCAGGCGACCGGCCTGACGGCCCGCCGCGCCGCGCCGTGCCGGGCCACGGCGGCGGCGAACGCGGAGATCACCGGATGCGGCCGGCCGTCCCGCTCGGCCAGCTCCGGCTGGAACAGCGTGGCCAGGAAGAACGGATGGCCGGGCAGCTCGGCGACGCGGGCGGCCCCGTCGTCAGTGCCGTCGTCGGCGGCGTGGCCGGAGAAGACCAGCCCGCCCGCGGTCAGGGCGTCCCGGTAGGACTCGTTGAGCCCGTACGAGCAGACGTAGGACTCCAGCGTCTCCGGCGCGGCCACGATCCGGGCGATGAGGGTGCCGGGCGTGAGCCGGACCAGGCTCTCGTGACCGGCCAGCGAGCAGGCCAGCGGCGTGAGCAGGAAGTCGCGGCCGGCCGGGTCGTTCTCGGCGTGCGCCACGTCCAGGCCGCACACGTGGCGGGCGTACTCGAGGAGCATGTGCTGGAAGCCCGCGCAGGTGCCGAGGAACGGCAGGCCGCCCTCCCTGGCCACGCGCACGGCCTCGACCGCGCCCGCCTCGTCCCGGTACGGGCTGCCGGGCAGCAGCCACACGCCGTCAAAGCCGTCCAGCCCGGCGGCGACGTCCGTGGTGGGGATCCAGTAGGGGTCGAGGGCGATGCCGTCGTGCTCGCGCAGCGCCTCCATGACCCAGGGGACGCGGGTGTGCGAGCGGACGCTGGGGGAGCGGTCCCCGACGAGGGCGATTCTCATGCCACCATCGTGACGGCCGCTACCGGTGAAGCGCCAACGATGATTCCTGCACCTGCTATAAGGGGTGCTGATGGACCCTCATCTGCTGACGACGTTCGTGACCGTGGCCCGGCGCGGCTCCTTCTCGGCCGCCGCCGCCGAGCTGGGCTACACGCAGTCGGCGATCTCCCAGCAGATCGCCGCGCTGGAGGCCGACCTCGGCCTGCCGCTGCTGAGCCGGCGTCCCGTGGAGCCGACCCCGGCCGGCAGGCGCCTGCTGGAGCACGCCGAGCCGCTGCTGCTGCGGCTGCGCGCGGCCCGCGCCGACGTGCTGCGGACCGCCGCCGCGCCCCGCGACCGGATCGCCCTGGCCGTCACCCCGCTCGGCTTCACCGCCGCCCTCGCCGAGCGGCTGGCGCGGGCCCGCGCCGCGCGGCCCCGGCTGGAGGTGACCGTGGTGACGTGCGGGCGCGAGCGGGTCGCCGCGCTGGTGGCCGAGGGGGAGGCGGACCTCGGGCTGGTCGACGGCCTCGCCGCGCCCAGCGACCCGCTGCGGCCGCCCGACGCCGGGCCGATGACGACCGCGGGCGTCGGCGAGGAGGACGTGGTCGTGGCCCTGCCCGCCGGCCATCCCCTGGCCGGGCGGGCGGCGCTGCGGCTGGCCGACCTGGCGGACGCGCGCTGGCTGCGGACGCCGCTCTGCCCGCTGTCCCGGCTGCGCGCCCTCGTCGGCGACGGCTTCCCCGTGGCGCTGGAGCATCGGGGCGACGACGTGCGCACGCTGATCGCCCTCGTGGCCGCCGGGCACGGCCTGACCCTGCTGCCCGCCACCGTCCTGGGCGGTGCGGTGGCGGGCGCGGTGGGGGGCGCGGTGGGGGTGCCGGTGTCCGCGCCGCGCCTCGTCCACCGCGTCGAGCTCCTGCACGGCACGCTGCCGCCGGGCCCGGCCGCCGACCTGGCCCGTGCGCTCACCGGCTGAGGCGGCTGTCAGGCGGTTCGCGGGGGCTGACAGCGTTCTGTGCGGGAAACGGCAGGGCCGCCCCCCACGATGGGCCCCATGTACGCCTTCGAAGCCGAGGGCCTGGTCAAACGCTTCGGCGAGACCACCGCCCTGAACGGCATCTCCTTGTCCGCCCCGCCCGGCACCGTCCTCGGGGTCCTCGGCCCCAACGGCGCCGGCAAGACCACCGCCGTACGCGTCCTCGCCACGCTCCTGCGTCCCGACGCGGGCCGCGCGGCCGTCGCCGGCGTGGACGTCGTGCGCCACCCCGCCCGCGTCCGCCGCCTCATCGGCCTGACCGGCCAGTACGCCTCCGTCGACGAGGACCTGACCGGCACGGAGAACCTCGTCCTCATCGGCCGCCTGCTCGACCTGCGCTCCGGCGAGGCCAAGGCCCGCGCCGCCCGCCTGCTGGCGGACTTCGGCCTGGCCGAGGCCGCCGACCGGCGCGCCGCGACCTACTCGGGGGGCATGCGGCGCCGCCTCGACCTGGCCGCGAGCCTCGTCGGCCGGCCGGAAGTGATCTTCCTGGACGAGCCGACCACGGGTCTCGACCCGGCCAAGCGCGAGGACGTGTGGGCGATCGTCCGCCGCCTCGTCGCCGACGGCGTCACCGTCCTGCTCACCACCCAGTACCTGGAGGAGGCCGACGCCCTGGCCGACGCCATCTCGGTCGTCGACCACGGCCGGGTGATCGCGCACGGCACCGCCGCCGAGCTCAAGCGCGTCGTCGGCGGCCAGACCGTGCTGGTGCGCCCCGCCGACCCGGCCCGCCTGGCCGAGGCGGCGGCCATCGCCGCGGCGGTCGCCGGCCGTCCCGCCGAGCCGGCCGGCCGCGACGTGACGACCGTGCCGGTGGACGACGCCGCCGCGTTCACCGAGATCGTCCGCCGCCTGGACGCGGCCGGACTCGCCGTCACCGAGCTGTCGCTCCGCCTCCCCAGCCTGGACGAGGTCTTCTTCACCCTCACCGGCCACCGCACCGGACAGGAGAGCGCCGCATGACCACCACCGGGACCGCGGCCCCCTCACGGGCCGCCGCCCACGGCGAGGAGGGGCGGCGCCCGTTCCGGCTCGCCCGGCACAGCCTCGCCCTGGCCGGGCGGAGCGTCCGCAAGACCCTGCGCACCCCCGAGCAGCTGATCGACGTCACCCTGCAGCCGGTCGTGTTCGTCGTCGTCTACGTGTTCCTGCTCGGCGGCGCGGTCGCCGGCTCGACCGGCGAGTACCTGCAGTTCCTCCTCCCGGCGATCATGGTGCAGACCGTGCTGTTCGGCGGGATGGCGACCGGCGTCAACCTCAACACCGACATCAAGAAGGGGGTCTTCGACCGGTTCCGCAGCCTGCCGATCGGCCGCTCGGCGCCGCTCGTCGGCTCGGTGCTGGGCGACCTGATCCGGTACGTGCTCGCGGAGGCGGTGCTGCTCGGCTTCGGCTACGCGCTGGGCTTCCGGGCGCACACCGGGATCGTGCCCGTGCTGGCGGCGTGCCTGCTCGCGGTGTTCCTGGCGTTCTGCGTGAGCTGGGCGTTCGTGCTGGTCGGGATGCTGATGCGGGAGCCTGGCGGGGTGCAGGGGACGGCGTTCATCGTGCTGTTCCCGCTGACGTTCGGCACCAGCATGGTCACCCCCAAGGAGACGCTGCCGGGGTGGCTGCGGGCCTGGGTCTCGGTCAACCCGGTCAACCACGCCATGGAGGCCGCGCGCGGGCTGATGCTGGGCGGGCCCGTCGCCACCGGCGTGGTGTGGACGCTGGTGTCGGGCGTGGTGATGCTGGCGGTGCTCGCCCCGCTCGCCGTCGCCGCCTACCGCCGCCGCGCCTGACCAGCCGCGCCCGCCGGCCCACCGCGCCTCACGGGCCGGTGCAGCCGCTGTCGCGCGGGTCCGCCGTGGCCGCGCGGACCAGCGACACGGCCTCGGCGGGGGGCAGGGCACGGCCGCGGGCGTGGGCGGCGGCGTAGCGCGCCGCGCCCAGCCGGGCGCGCAGCCGGGACGTCAGGCGGGCCACGTCGGGAAGCGCCGCGTCGGGCGCGCCCCGGAGCCGTTCGGCCGCGCCGGTCAGCGTCGCCGCCCGCTCCGGCGCGCCCTGCGCCTCCCGCAGCTCGGCGACGGCGACCGCGGCCCGCGCCAGCACCGGCATGTCCCGCACCAGCAGCGTCAGCTCGACCGCCTCGGCCACGCGCCCGGCCGCCTCCTCCAGCGCGCCGCGCGCCACCGCCAGATGGACCTGCCCGATCAGGACCAGCGCCCGCAGCTGCGGCGCGACCGAGGCGGACTCCTCCAGCAGCGCCGCCGCCTGCTCGTACGACCGCCCCGCGGCCCCGAGCTCGCCCTCCATCCGGGCCAGGTCACCCAGCCCCAGGTGGGCGAAGGCGAGATCGTGCTCCGACGGCTCGGCGCCGCCCGGCTCCAGCATCGCGCGGAACTCCGCGCGGGCCCGCTCGACATCGCCCTGCCTGACCCGGATCTGCGCCCGCCAGCCCTGCTGGTGCAGCAGGCCCGCCTCCGGGTCGAGCTCGCGCAGCAGCGTCATGGCCTCCGCCATGGCCGCCAGCGCCGCGTCGAACTCGCCGAACACCGCGTGCGCCTCCGCCAGCGAGGTCAGCGCCATCGACAGGCCCCACCGCTCGCCGGCCACCCGCAGGTGCGCGCACGCCGCCAGCAGGTCCTCCCGCGAGCCGGCCATGTCGCCGTCGTTCTCCTTCAGCGCGGCTCGCGCGACGTACAGCATGCCGCGCGTCCAGGGGTCCGGGTGGGACAGCCGCCGCCCGATCACCTCCATGCCGAAAGCCGAGTCGTCGGTGAACAGCGCCAGCGCCGGCTGCAGCATCGCCAGCACCGGATGCTCCGGCTCCGGCTCCGCCTCCTCGGCCGTACGGCGCAGCTCGCGCAGCGCGGACTCCGCCCGGATGTGCCCGCCGGCCAGCGCGCCGTTGATCAGGCAGACGGCGGAGGCGATGAGGCGGGCCTGGCGGGGGGCGGAGCCGGGCAGGGCGAGCGCGCGTTCGAGCCAGCCGACGGAATCGGCGTTGAAGCCGCGGATCACCCAGAACGTGCCCATCGCCGCCGCCAGCCGCAGCGCCGTGTCGGCGTCGCCGGTGTCGGCCGCGTGGTGCAGCGCGGTCAGGATGTTGTCGTGGTCGGCCAGCAGCCGCGCGATCCAGGCGAGCTGGTCGGGGCCGCGCAGGTGCGGCTCGGCCCGCTCGGCCAGGTCGCGGTAGTGGGCGGCGTGGCGGGCGCGCGCCTCGGCCAGGAGACCGGCGTCGGCCAGCCGTTCCAGCCCGTACTCCCTGATCGTCTCCAGCATGCGGTAGCGGCCGTCGCCTGCGGCCTGCACGAGGGACTTGTCGACCAGGGCGGCGAGCACGTCGAGGCTGCCGCCGGCGCCCTCGGCGGCGGCCAGGTCGAAGCCGCCCGCGAAGACGGCGAGCCGTTCGGCGAGGACCCGTTCGTCGTCGTCGAGCAGGTCCCAGCTCCAGGCGACGACGGCCCGCAGCGTCCGGTGCCGCGGCAGCGCGGTACGGCTGCCGCCGGTCAGCAGCAGGAACCGGTCGCCGAGCCGGTCGGCGAGCTCGCGCGGGGTCAGGGCGCGCAGCCGGGCCGCGGCCAGCTCGATGGCGAGCGGCAGCCCGTCCAGCCGGCGGCAGATCTCGGCGGCGACGCCCGGGTCGAGGACGAGGGCGGGGTCGATGGCCGCGGCGCGGTCGGCGAGCAGCCGCACGGCGGGCTCGGGCGGCAGCGGCGGCACGGGACTGAGAGTCTCACCCAAAATGCCCAGCGGCTCACGGCTGGTGGCCAGCACCCGGAGGCGGGGGCAGCGGCCGAGCAGCTCCTCGGCGAGGCGGGCGGCGGCCTCGACCACGTGCTCGCAGTTGTCCAGCACCAGCAGGACGCGGCCCGGCGACAGCGCCTCGGCCAGGGACTCGACCGTGCCGGTCACGCCGGGATGGCGGCTCGCCTGGTCGCCGAGCACGGACAGCACGGCCCGCGGCACGTCGGCCGGGTCGGTGACGGCGGCCAGCTCCACCAGCCACGTCGCGGTGTGCTCGGCCATCAGGGCGGCGGCTGCCGTGGTCGCCAGCCGGGTCTTGCCCGCGCCGCCGGGTCCGACCAGCGTGACCAGCCGGCCGGCGCGGAGCTGGTCGTGGAGCCGCGCGAGCTCGGCGTCGCGGCCGACGAAGCTGGTCAGCGGGGCGCGCAGGTTCGTCCGCCGGGGGCGGGGCGGCTCGGCCCGCAGCACCTCCAGGTGGGCCTCGCGCAGCTCGGCCCCGGGCCCGGTCCCGAGCTCGGCGGCCAGGGCGCGGCGGCACTCCTCGTACGCGGCCAGGGCCTCGGACCGCCGCCCGGCGGCGTGGAGGGCCCGGACCCGCAGCGCGTGCAGCCGCTCCCGCAGGGGATGGCGAGCGGCCAGCTCCCCCAGCTCACCCACGACGTCGGCTTCGGGGGTGGCGGGCAGGGCCAGGCGCGCCTCCGCGCGGTCCTCGACGGCCGCCAGCCGCGCCTCCTCCAGCCGCGCGGCGTGCCCGGCCGCGAACGGCAGCGCGGCCAGCTCGCCCAGTGCCGGCCCCCGCCACAGCGCCAGCGCCTCGGTCAGCAGCCGCTCACGTACGGCCGGATCGGCCTGTCGGCGGGCCTCGGCGGTGAGCCGGTCGAACGCCTCGGCGTCGGTCCCGGCGTCCAGCCGGTAGCCGCCGGGCACCGACACCAGCGCCCCGGCGCGGGGCAGCGCCCGCCGCAGGCGGGAGACCAGCGACTGCAGCGCGTTGCCAGGGTCGGCGGGCGGGTCGTCCGGCCACAGGCACCCGGCCAGCTCCTCCGCCGTGACGGCCCGCCCGGCCGCCAGCGCCAGCCGGGCGACCAGCAGGCGCAGCCGGGCGCCGCCGACGGCGTCCGACTCGACCTCGATCGGCCCCAGGATCCCCACGCGCACACGACCATGCTGCCACCGCCGCGCGGCCCGGACGCCGGGGGAGCGGTCAGGCGTGCCAGTCGCCGACGCCGCCCGGGACCGGCGCGGCCGGGTCGTACGGCTCCCGCGTGAAGATGAACGTGTTGAGGTCGAGGTGGTCAGGGGAGACGCGCAACGTCTCGCCCGCGTAGTAGCCGTCGAGCCCCAGCCACGTCCCGTCGTCCTGCGGCACGAACCGCGACGCCCGCCCGCCCCCGTTCAGCGGCTCCAGCGCCAGGCCCCGCTCGGGCAGCAGCCGCAGCGCGTACGGCTTCGGCCCCCAGTGCCACAGCCCCGTCAGCGCCAGCAGGGCGGGGTCGGCCGCGACCGGCCGCCACTCGTCGGGCAGGCGCGGCTCGTGCTCGTCGAGGATGTCGAGCAGGTCCGTGAGCAGCCGCCCGCTGAGCCCGGAGGTGGTGTTGGCCATGAACAGCACCCCCACGCCCTCGGCCGGGTCGGCCCACACGGTGGCGAGGAAGCCCGGCATCGAGCCGGAGTGGCCGGACAGGCGCCGCCCGCCGGACCGGGCGAGCTGCAGGCCGAGCCCGAACCCGGAGGTCCAGGCGTCGCCGTCGTCCACGCCGATGGGCTCGCGCATCTCGGCGAGCGTGCCGGGGCACAGCACCCCGCCCGTGTCGCCGCACAGGAACGCCGCCCACCGCGCCAGGTCGTGCGGCGTGGACCAGAGCTGCCCGGCCGGGCCCATGGCGTCGGCGTCGTGCTCCGGCTCGGGCAGCACCACGTCGGCCCACGGGTGCACGGCGTAACCGGTGGCGTGCGGGGCGCGGGGGCGCGGCGTGGTGCCGTCCATGCCGAGCGGCGTCAGCACCTCCTCGCGTACGGCGTCCCACCAGGTGCCGCCGCGCAGCCGCGCGACCAGCTCGCCGAGCAGCGCGAACCCGACGTTCGAGTAGTGGAAGCGGCGGCCGGGCCGGTGCTTGGCCTCACCCGGGCCCAGGCGCTTGAACAGGTCGTCGACAGGGACGCCGGGGGTGCGCTCCCACCAGGCGGTGGGCGGCTCGGCGGTCAGCCCGGAGGTGTGCGAGAGCAACTGGGCGATGGTGAAATGACCGTGCGGCGCGTCAGGCAGGTGGGCGTCCAGACGGTCGTTGAGCTGAAGCGCGCCCTCGTCGCGCAGCCGCATCACCACCACGGCCACCATCGACTTGGTGATCGAGCCGATCCGGTACTGCGTGGCGGCGGTGGGCGGCCCGTCGCCCACCCGGCCGCGCCCGCCGAACCACGCCGTCCGCCCGTCGCGGACGATCGCCGCCGTCAGCGAGGGAACTTTGCATTCGGCCTGCTCGACGGCGAGCCGGCGCAGCAGGGCGCGGGCCGTCGCCTGTCCAACCTGAGTCATGAGCGACAAGGGTAGTCGCTGGAGCGTCGGCTGCGCCGGGTAGCCGATCAGCGGGCCGGGGGCCGGTCGAACGCGTCGAGGATGAGCGCGGTGGCGTCCAGGGTGCGGGCGGTGGCGCCGAGGCGGGGCACCTCGGCGGAGCCCGGCCAGGTGTGCCCGCCGCCGTGGAGGGTGTAGAGGCGCACGGCGGCGCCCTCGGGGCACGATCCCCAGGTCCGCAGCCGTACGCCGGTGGCGGGGCGGGTGGTCGCGCGGCCGGAGCAGCCGAACGCCCGCGCCCAGTCGTCGGCCGCCCGCTCCACCGGCGGGAGGACCACCAGGTCGGCGAGGGCGCGCAGGGCGCCCGTGGCGTCGGGGAACGGATGCCCGCCCCGGTAGGGGACCGCCCGGTCGGCCGTGCCGTGGAAGGCGAGCAGCGTCGTGGGGAGCGGCCGGTCGCACGGCCGGGCGACGCTGAGCCCGCCCACCGCCCCGACGCCCGCCAGACGGCCGTCCAGGGCGCAGATCAGGGCGGCGGACATGGCGGCGCCGTACGACATACCGGCCGCGAACGCCCGCCCCCGGTCCACGCACAGGCCACTCTCCAGCCGGTCGAGCAGGGCGGCGAGGAACCCGGCGTCGTCCGGCCCCGGGGTGCCGGGCAGCGTCCAGCCCATGCGGCCGTCGGCGGCCTGCGGGGTGGCCACGACGTAGCCGCGGCGCGGGCCCTCCACGGCCAGGCGGCTGTAGAAGCTCTCCTGCGCGGCGTCGGAGCCGAGCCCGTGCAGGTCCAGCAGGACGGGATGCGGGCCCTTGCCCTTGGGGACGGCCAGCAGGAAGGTCCGGCGCAGGCCGTCGTGCGTCATCGTGTGGCGGCCCGCCTTGAGTCGCGGCGCGGCCGAGCACCCGCTCGCCCGTCCCCGGGCCTGCGTGGGCTGAACGGAAGGGCTCTGATCGGGCTGCGGGCTCGCCGGGCTCCGCTGGGCCTGCCGCGCGGGGGCGGGCTGGGGCGCGGCGGAGCAGCCCGCGACCGGCGACGCGGCCAGCAGCGCCGCCAGCGCCAACGCGATCGCACCCCTGGCCATGACACCCCCCGTTCAGCCGTCGCCCGCCCGCCGTGCCGGGACCGGTACCCAGTCTCGTCGACCGGTCCGGGCCGCGCTCAGTCCGGGGCCTTGACGGTGGCGATGCCGAGCGTGCTGGTCATCGGCAGCAGGCCCGCCTCGAAGACCGGGCCCAGCAGCGGCGCGCCGAGCCGGGCGAGCCGGTCGGCGCGCTCCTGCCCGAGCAGCCGCCACGGCCCGGCGGCCAGCTCGTCGGTCATCCGCTCGACCTGGTCGCGCAGCGCGCGCCCGCGTTCGGTGGCCTGGCCGCCGGCGTCCACCAGGCCGCGGGCGGCCAGCCGCTCGCGGGCCGCGTCCCACTCCCCGGCGCTCCAGCCGCGCCCGGCGAACGTCTCCACCGGCGCGGCCCCGATCGCCGCGAACGACACCAGCGCCTCGCATCCGTCCAGCTCCGCCGCCAGCAACGCGGCCAGGTGACCGTCGCCGCGGTGCTCGCGCAGCACGGTCGCCGCCTGCCACAGCACCAGGTGCGGCTCGTCGGCCCACGGCAGGTCCAGGTTCGCGGCGGTGAACGCCCGGCCCTCCACGCCCGCGCCCTCGGCCGCCCGCCGGGCCAGCTCGGCGGCCTCCCGCAGCTCCGGCCCGGCGAGCAGGTCGCCGAGCAGGCTCCGGTACGTGCGGTCCACCGCCGTCAGCCGCGCCTCCAGCACCCGCTCCGGTGCGGCGACCGACCACACGGCGGGCACGTGCTCGGCCACCGTCGCCGGGCTGAAGCTGTAGCAGGCCGCCGTGGCCAGCCGCGTGCCGGCCTGGCCGAGCGGGGCGGTGCGGTAGGCGAAGTAGCTCGGCCAGCGCGACTCGACGTCGTAGCCGAGGGCGGCGGCCTCCTCGAACGCCTCGGGGGAGAAGTACAGCACGGCGTGCAGGGGTTCGAGCTGATGCCACATGCGGCGGGCCAGCCGGGCCATCTCGTCCATGCCAATTCCTCACTGTCTAGATAAGCTATGCCAGTGACGATAGACGCGTGGCGCATCACTGGTCAATCCCAAATAGACAGTTATGTCGGGCGATGGGCGGAGCTGGCCGTCCTGCTGGTGAACGAGCTGGCCGTGACCCGCGTACGCGGCCGCGACGTCGAGCCCCCGTCCGACCCCGGGCCGGCCCTGGAGACGGCGCTCGCCCGCGCGGGCTGGAGCCCGTCGCCCGGCGTGGCCGGACCGGTACGACTCGGCGACGAGGACGCCGCCCGCCTGGCCGGGATCGCCGCCGAACTGCGCCCGGTCCTCGGCGGCGCCCCGGACGCGGTGGCCGCGCTCAACGGCGTCCTGATCCGCCACCGCGCGGTCCCCAGCCTGTACGGCGACCCGCCGGTCCTGGCCTTCCACGCCCCGGACGCGACCCTCGCCGACGCCTGGGCCGCGAACGCCGCCACGGCCCTCGCCATGGTCATCGGCGTCGGTCAGGGCGTCCGGCTGCGCAGCTGCGAGGCCGAGGGCTGCGAGCTGGTCTTCTTCGACGTCACCAGGAACGCCTCCCGCCGCTTCTGCGGCCTGTCCTGCCAGAACCGCGCCAAGGCCACCGCCTACCGCGCCCGCCGCCGCGGCGCCTAGTGCCGGTTTTGTGCCATTTGCCCCACTCTTTGCCCCTGTCCTGGCACGGTGAAGTATGGCCACATCGGGGGAGGACAAGTGGCTGAGCGCGCTGCGTGACCACGCCGCCCGGCTCGCGTTCCCGGACTGGACGCCGCAGCCCGGGGACTGGGCCCACCTCTACACCGGCTTCGACGACGACGGCGTCCCCTACACCGAGGTGGCCGTCTACCGCACCGACCGGGACGGCGGCCATGAACGCATCCGCCACACCCGCTACAGAGGCGGCGAACTGACGGCGTTCTGGTCCAGGCTGGTCAACGAGATCACCGAATAGACCGAGACGAACGGCGCGTCCTGTTACAGGTGGGTTCTGGGGGTTTTGATGGGTCCTTTGAGTTTGGAGGGATAAAAGAGAACATCCGCATGGGTACGTCTGCTTGCGTCTGAGCGCACGCCGAAGTGCGAGTGCCGGATTTTCGGTAGACATCACCATGAACGGAAACGAGAGCACGTGAATATGAAGACTCGGCAAACGTGGGCGCCGCGCCGCGGGCGCTTCGCGGCACTGGCTCTGACCGGTGCGGCCGCCAGCATCATGATCCTGCCCGTGGGCCTCGGTGTGGCCTGCGCGAGCACCATCGTCCCCACCGTCGAGGCCGGGGGCGCCCCGCCGAAGCCGGTGAAGCACGTGACGCAGACGAGATACGTCACGAGGGAGAAGCCGGTGCTGCGCAGCCCGCGCATGCGTCTCCCGCGGGTCGACGTCATCGTCGACAACATCAACGACAACATCAACCTGCACCGCCGGCACCGGCGCCAGGACATCAGGCGTGACTTCAAGCACGACTTCAAGCACGACTTCAAGCACGACGACTACAAGAAGGTCGACCCGTACAAGTCGGTCGAGCAGGTCAAGCCCGAGTACGACGAGTACGACGAGTACAACAAGTACGACGGCAACCTGTACGACAACGTCCAGTCCGACAACACCCTGTCCGGCAGCGGCCAGTACGGCACCAGCCAGACCGGCAGCGGCCAGACCGCCGGTCAGGACAAGTACTGGTGGCCCGGCAGCAAGCAGTGGAAGAACTGGAACTGATCGCCACCGGACGTGATCCGGCCGCCCCGGCGTGAGTAATCACGCCGGGCGGCCGGACCACAACCGTCAGCAGGACGGTCAGCGGACGTAGATGTCCGGGCGGGGCGGCGTGGGCATGCGGTCGCCGAGGAAGAAGCTCGTGTGCGGCGGCTGGTTGTAGGCGGTGTTCTGCCAGGCGACCGAGACCCGGTAGAGGGGGTCGTGCATGAGCGTGTAGAGGCGGCGGTCGGTCGGGATCGTGGTGGAGTAGATCCGCAGGGCCCGGTTGTCGGAGGTGGGCCAGACGACCTCCTCACGCCAGTCGCCGAACAGGTCGGCCGACAGCGACGGCGTGGCCTTGGTGCCGTTGTTGGAGTGGACGCCCGAGGCGGTCAGGAGGCGGGTGTCGCCGTCCGTGCCGTACTTGTCGATGCGCGTCTGGTCGAGCAGCTCGCGCACCGGGTCGCCGTCCCACCAGACGAGGAAGTTGATCGAGGACGGCTTGCGGCCTGCGGTGTTGCCGGTGACGCTGCGCAGGTTCCCGTCCGCGGCGGACCAGAACTCCGAGGCGACCCGCACGGTCGAGATGTCCCCGGCCACGCCCCGCCCGTTGTCGGAGCCGGACGCCGTCTGCCACAGGACCTGGCCGCCCCGCGGGTCGATGTAGAGCGAGCCGGGCTGGCTGGTGCCCTCGCTGACCTTGAAGTACTCCAGGCCGGCGCGGGCCGGGTCGAAGTCGCCGAGGTGCTGGGCGTCGCCGTGGCCGGTGCGGGTGGACCACATGCCGGTGCCGTTGTCGTTGACGGCCATGGCGCCGTAGACGATCTCGTCGCGGCCGTCGGCGTCCACGTCGCCGACGGACAGGCTGTGACTGCCCTGGCCGGCGTACTGCGAGCCGGCCGAGTTGCTGTCGAACGTCCACCGCTTGGTGAGCGTGCCGTTGCGGAAGTCCCAGGCGGCGATGACGCTGCGGGTGTAGTAGCCGCGCGCCATGATCAGGCTCGGCCGCTCGCCGTCCAGGTACGCCGTCCCGGCCAGGAACCGGTCCACCCGGTTGCCGTAGCTGTCGCCCCAGGAGGAGACGGTGCCGCGCGGCGGGTCGTAGTTCACCGTGGACATGGCGGCCCCGGTCAGGCCGTTGAACATGGTCAGGTACTCGGGGCCGGACAGCACGTAGCCGCTGGAGTTGCGGTGGTCGGCGCCGGAGTTGCCGATGACGGCGCCGGTGCCGTCCCTGGTGCCGTCGGCGGTCTTCATGGCGACCTCGGCCCGGCCGTCGCCGTCGTAGTCGTAGACCTGGAACTGCGTGTAGTGCGCGCCGGCGCGGATGTTGCGGCCGAGGTCGACGCGCCACAGGCGGGTGCCGTTGAGCCGGTAGGCGTCCACGAAGACGTTGCCGGTGTAGCCGGACTGGGAGTTGTCCTTGGCGTTGGACGGGTCCCACTTCAGGATGATCTCGTACTGGCCGTCGCCGTCCACGTCGCCCACGCTCGCGTCGTTGGCGCTGTAGGTGTAGGAGACGCCGTCGGGGGTGGTGCCGCCGGACGGGGGCTGGATGGGCACGTCGAGGTACGCGCCGCCGGTGAAGCGCAGCGAGGCGGGGGAGGCGGCCTGCTCGGCCCCGCCGACCACGGCCCGGACCGTGTAGGAGGCGTCGGCGGCTGCGCCGTCGTCGAGGTAGTTGGTGGAGGCGGTCAGGCCGGAGACGATCCTGGTGGAGCCGCGGTAGAGGTTGAAGGAGACGCCGTCGGGGTCGGTGCCGAGCAGCCGCCAGGAGACGAGGTTGCCGGAGCCGGAGCGTACGCTGATCAGCCCGCGGTCCAGGTCCTCCATCTGCTTGGTCGGCGGGGCGGCCTGGGCGGGGCCACCGGTCGTCACGGCGGCGCCGGTCGCCGCCGTGGCCAGTGCCGTCGCCAGGGCGAGGGCGGCCTTTCGTAACCGCATCACGGGGTCCTCTCGTTGGGTAAGCGCTTTCCCGAAAGGGAAAAACGTTTCACGGGGCGCGGGGCGGGGTCTCGGCGTATTAAAGCCGCGACCCCGCCCGGGCGGCAAGCGATCGTGAAACTTTCGGACTTGCCCTGACGCCGGTGTCAAGGTTCTAGCCTGCGACGGTGAAATTCGGAATCAGCTACAACGCCGCCCATTTCGGCACCGACCCGGAACAGCTCGTGGCGTTCGCCCGGCAGGCCGAGGAGTGCGGGTTCGAGTCCCTGTACGTGCCGGAGCACGTGGTCCTGTACCCGGGCGCCCGGGTCGGGCCCTTCGAGCTGCCGCCGGCGCTGCCGTACCTGGACCCGCTCGACTGCCTGGCCTTCGTCGCGGGGGCGACCCGGCGCATCCTGCTCGGCACCGCCGTGCTGCTGATCCCGTACCACCATCCGGTGCCGCTCGCCAAGCGGCTGGCCACCGTGGACGTGCTGTCCGGCGGGCGCATGAGGCTGCTCACCGTCGGGGTCGGCGCGCTGCCCGGCGAGGCGCGGGCGGTCGGGGTGGACTTCGCCACCCGGGGCCGGCGCGCCGACGAGGCCATCGACGTGCTGCGGCTGCTGTGGGCGGGGGGCGAGGAGGGCGCCGGTCACCAGGGGGAGTTCTACGCCTTCGACGACCTGTGCAGCTTCCCCAAGCCGCTGGGCGGCGCGGGCCTGCCGGTGCACGTCGGCGGGTCCAGCCGGGCCGCCGCGCGCCGGGCCGGGCTGCGCGGCGACGGCTGGTTCCCCGGCGGGCGGCTCGACGCGCGGGAACGGGCCGGGCAGTGGGACCTGGTGAGGGCCACGGCCGCCGAGGCGGGACGGGACCCCGGTGCGCTGGAGTACACCCGCTGGGGAGCACTCGACATGACGGAGGACGACGTCGAGACGCTGGCCGCGCAGGGGGTGACGCGGCTCGTCGTCAGCCCGGCCTCGCCCGACCCCGAGGAGCGGCGGGAGGAGCTGGCGGCGTTCGCCGGGCGGTTCGGCCTGACTCCCTGATCTACTTTGTAAAGGCCACACTCCGGTCGTTGTGACCTTGAGCACTGTTCGGAACGCCGGAAGTCGCCGACAGTGAGGACATGGGCCTGCTGAAGGTGGATTTCGACGAGAGCTGCCTGGTACGCACCCGCCGCGCGGTCCTGGCCTGCGCCCGCGCCCAGGGGGTGACGGGGGAGCGGCTGGGCGACTTCCTGTCGGCGGTCAACGAGTGCCTGGTCAACGCGGTCGAGCACGGCGGCGGGCGGGGCCGGCTGCGCCTGTGGCGCGAGGACGGCCCAGGGGGCGGCAGGCTGGTCTGCGAGGTCGCCGACGACGGGGACGGCATCCCGGTCGAGGTGCTGAAACGCGAGTCGCTGCCGGCCGCGTCCGCCCCGGGCGGGCGCGGCATCTGGCTGATGCGCCGCCTGGCCGACGAGGTGGTCTTCCTCACCGGGCCCGGTGGCACCACCGTCCGCATCGCGCTGGAGGTGGCGGGTTCCTGACCGGCGCGCCGGGGTACACGTACGCTCTCCGTCGATCCCCGTTCGAGCGAAAGGCGTCGGTGCGCGGATGTTCGCAAGGCTGGTCGAGCTGGGCGGTTTCGGGGTGGAGGCGGCGATCACGCTGACCCGCAACGGGCTGCTGGGGCCGGTGCCGCCCGCCGCGCTGGCCCGCGTGGTGGAGGCGTACCGGCATTTCGGCGTCACCCCGGCGGCCGGGGTGGCGATCGCGGCGGCCCGCTGGCCGGACCGCACGGCCGTGGTGGACGAGGCGGGCTCGCTGACGTTCGGCGAGCTGGACGCGCGGGCCGCCGGGCTGGCCGCCGAGCTGCGGCGGCGGCACGAGGTGGGGCCGGGGCGCACGGTCGCCGTCATGTGGCCCAACGACCGGGGCTTCCCGCTGGCGATCGCGGCGGTGTCGCGGCTGGGCGCGGATCTGCTGCTGCTCAACACCGGGCTCGCCGGGCCGCGCCTGCGCGAGGTGCTGACGCGGGAGGGCGTGGACGTGCTGATCGCCGCGCCGGACCTGCCGGCGGTGGAGTTCGACGGGCCGCGCGTGGGCGACCTCGACGCGCTCGCCGCCGCGGGCCTGGCGGACGGCTCCGCCGCCGAGCCGCCGCGCCGGCCGGGGCGGCTGGTGCTGCTGACGTCGGGCACGACGGGCACGCCCAAGGGCGCTCCGCGCCG
The DNA here is from genome assembly GCF_057536035.1 of Nonomuraea sp. B208. Classification (NCBI taxonomy): domain Bacteria; kingdom Bacillati; phylum Actinomycetota; class Actinomycetes; order Streptosporangiales; family Streptosporangiaceae; genus Nonomuraea; species Nonomuraea sp. B208. The sequence continues at coordinate 53,004 of NZ_BAAJOU010000001.1, read as the reverse complement.
GCTGTCGCTGGCCGAGCTGACCGAGCCGTTCGTGTCGATGCTGACCACGGTGCCGCTGCGCGGCGGCGAGCCGATGCTCATCGCGCCGCCGCTGTTCCACGGCCTGGGCCTGCTCTGGTACGGCGCGGCTCTGGTGCTCGGCTGCCCGGTCGTGCTGCTGCGCGGGTTCGACGCCGGCGCCGTGCTGGACGCGCTGGCCGTCGAGCGGGCCGCGGCGCTGGTGGCCGTGCCGGTCATGCTGCGGCGGCTGCTGGCCCTCCCGCCGCGCCGCCTGCCGGACCTGCGGGTGGTGGTCTCGGGCGGCTCGGCGCTCCCTCCCGGCCTGGCCGCCGGGTTCATGGACGCCTACGGCGAGGTCCTCTACAACCTGTACGGCTCCACGGAGGCCGGCTGGGCGGCGCTGGCCACGCCCGCCGAGCTGCGCGCCGCGCCCGGCACCGTGGGCCGGCCGCCGCGCGGCGCGACCGTCCACGTGGCGGGCCCGGACGGCGCCGAGCAGCCGCCCGGCGAGGTGGGCCGGGTGCTGGTGTCCGGCGGACTGACCTTCACCGGCGCGGCCGACGGCCTGCTGCCCACCGGCGACCTCGGCCACCGGGGCCCGGACGGGCTGCTGTTCATCGACGGCCGCGACGACGACATGATCGTCTCCGGCGGCGAGAACGTGTTCCCGCAGGAGGTCGAGGACCTGCTGGCCGGGCGGCCGGGCGTGACCGACGTGGCGGTGCTGGGGGTGCCGGACGAGGAGTACGGGCAGCGGCTGGCCGCGTACGTGGTGCCCGACCGGGACGCGCCGCCGTCGGCCGACGACCTGCGCAAGGCGGTGAAGGCCGAGCTGGCCGCGTACAAGGTGCCGCGCGAGGTCGTTTTCGTGGAGTCGCTGCCGCGCAACCAGACGGGCAAGGTCGACCGGTTCAGGCTCCTGGAGCAGGTCGGCGGCTGAGCGGCCGCCGGGCGGATCACCGGCGGCGAACTGTCGGAGGCTCCCGCTAACGTCCCCGACCATGATCAGCCGTCATGGATCGGAGGTTCCCGCGTGAGCGCCTGGGACGACCTGCTGAAGCTCGCACAGGCCGGCGACGTGCATGGCACGATGCGCCGCGTCGGCGAGCTGACCCCGGCCGAGCGCCGGTCGGTGGCCGAGGAGCCGGCCAGGCGCCTCGCCCACCGGCGCGCGGCCGGGATCTCCCCGTGGGAACACCGCCAGGAGCTGTCACCGCTGCTGCTGACGGGCGCCGGCACGATCGGCGGGGCGTCGGCGGTGGCGTCGTGGCTGCTGCGGCGCGACTTCCGCGACCTGAGTGAGCGGAACGTCCCGCGCGTGCTGGAGGTGCTGCGCGCCCGGCCGGACGACTGGCGCGCCGACCTGGCCGTGCGCCTGGCCCGGCGGTTGCGGCTCGCGGACGGATGGCCGTGGCGGGTGGCGGCCGAGCTCGTCCGCGAGACGGGCGTCGAGCCGCCGCAGGAGGCCGACGCCTTCAAGACCGGCTGGCTGCGCACGCTGGAGGCGGACCGGGCGGCGGGCGATCCGCTGCTCGCCGCGTACGGGCCGGGTCTGTTCGAGATCGACGGGCTCGCCACGCTGCCGCTGTGGGAGGTGGCCGACAACGTCGTCCGCCTGGTCGAGGCCGGGCTGCTGGAGCGGACGGTCGTGCTCGACGGGCTGGTCCGGCGGCTGCTGCGCGACGGCCCTGCCGCGCTGTCGCCGCTGGCGGGCCTGCACGACCGGCTCGGCCCCGATCTCGACGAGACCGCCGGGCACGCCGAGGACTACGTGGCGCTGCTGCCCGCCGGGCCGGTCGCGGTGGCGGACCTGGCGCTGGCGCAGCTCCGGCGGCTGGAGGAGGCCGGGCGGCTGAGCGAGGAGTCGTTCACCGAGGCGCTGGAGGCGCTGGTGTTCCGGCCGGAGAAGAAGCTGCTGCGGGGCGCGATCGCGTGGGCGGGCGACGCGGTGCCGCGCGACGGCGGCCGGACGGGCACGGTGCTGCGGGCGATGGCGGTGCTGTTCGCCCAGGACACCCTGGCCCTGCAGGAGCGGGCCGTGCGGCTCGCGGTGCGGCTGGCCCCGCACGCGGGCCCCGAGGAGCGGGAGGCGGTCCGCGCCGCCGCCGCGGGCCTGCCCGCCGAGCTGCGGGAGAAGGTCGCCGCCGGATACGGAGGCGCCATCGAGGCCGACGAGCTGGAGGCGGTGCCGCTGGCGGCGGCGGTGGACGGGCGGCGGCTGCCGGCGCCGTACGGGTCGCCGGAGGAGCTGGCGCGCGGCCTCGACAGCTTCCTCTCCGACGAGGATCCGCACACGTTCGAGGTGCTGCTGGCCGGGCTCGCCACCTGGTCGGAACGCGACCCGGAGGGGCTGCGTGCGGCGCTGCGTCCCTGGACCGAGCCGCTCGACGCGAGCTTCTTCGGGCACTGGCCGGACGGGCTCGACGAGCACGTCGGCTACGGGCTGCGGCGGGCGTTCCTGGCCTTCGCCGCGCCGGAGGTGAGCAGGTCGCTGCCCTCGCGGCCCAGGCGGTGGTCGATGTCCCTGGCCGTGCTCGACGAGCCCCCGGTGCGCCGGTGCGCGGAGCTGGCCGGCCGCTACGCCGACGGCGGCCGCTACCCGGTCGTCCTGGCGACTCCGACGGCGGTCACCGGCCACGTCGCGCCCGGCGTGCTGCTCGACCGGCTGGAGCGCCTGGAGGCCGAAGGGGTGGAGGCCCTGCCCGCCGACCTGACCCAGGCCCTGCTCCGCCTGCCCCGTGAGATCGCCGCCGCCGACGTCGCCCGCGCGGGGCGGCTGGTGTCGGAGGCGGGGCGGGCGTGCGCCGCCTGGATGCGGGGGGAGCGCCTGGGTGATCCCGAGGTGACGATCACGCGGCGCCCCTGGCATCGGTTGCCGACCACCATCGACGCGGTCGGCGCGCCGGAGCGCGTGCGGCAGCTGCTGGAGACGCGGACCGACTACTCGTGGTCGACGGACTGGTGGCCGCTGGTCATGCCCTCACACCGCGAGGTGGTGGCCGCCCACCTGGCGTCCCCGCTGTGCGCGGGCACCGAGAGCACGGACAGCGACGCGCGCGTGCTGGTGGATCTCGTCCACGGCGACGGGCCGCTCGGCACGGGCATGGCGTACGCGCTGGCCTGCGGTATGGGGCAGGCCCAGGCGGCCGGGCGGGCGGCGGCGGGCGACGCGCTGCTCACGCTGGCCGCGCGTGGCGAGGTCCCGGCCGCCGAGCTGGCCGAGGTGGTCACGAAGCTGGTCAAGAGCGAGTACGTCAAGCTGAACCGGGTGGTCGCGGTGCTCGACGACGCGACGCAGGCGGGCGCGCACGAGGCGGTGTGGGAGGTGGTGCTGCGGCTGCTTCCCGGACTGCTGCCGGAGGAGGGCGAACGGCCGCGCGCCGGGCTGGCGGACCTGCTGGCGACGGGGGCGCGGGCGGCGAGGATCGGGCGGGTGCGCGCGGACCTGCCGGAGGTGGCGGCGGTCGCGGCACGCAAGGGCTCGTCGCGGCTGGTCCAGGAGGCGAGGCGCCTCCATAGGCTGGTCTCGGAATCTACATTGTAAAGGCGTCGGGTTGGGTGACGCCTCCATCAGCACCTGGAAAACCCAGCAGCAACGAGTCAGCCCGTGGCGGCCCTGGCGTAGCGGCGGGCCAGGCGCTCGAAGGCGTTCCTGAGCTCCGGCGGGCCGACGACCTCGATGTCGGCGTCGAACCTGCCGAGCCCGGCGGCCAGGCCGTGCCACGACCAGGAGCCGAGGACGAGCCGGCAGCGGCCGGGCCCGAGCTCCTCGACGATGCCGTCGTGGAGATAGGGGGCCACGTCGGCGGCGGGCAGGTGGAGGATGACCTCGCCCTGGCAGGGCCAGTCCGCGGTGCCGGTCGCGGGGTCGGAGCCGCGGAAGCGGGCGGCGATGAAGGTGGCGACGTCGCCCGCGGGCGGCTCGCGCGGGGTGAAGCGGGGGCCGGTCGGGACCTTCGGGGTGATGCGGTCGGCGCGGAAGGTGCGCCAGTCGTGGCGGTCGAGGTCCCAGGCGAGGAGGTACCAGCGCCCCCGCCAGGTGAGGAGGTGGTGGGGTTCGACGCGCCGCGGCGGGCCGTCGTCCTCGCCGCCGGGGGCGTAGTCGAAGCGCAGGATCTCGCGGGCGTGGACGGCCGCGCTGATGGTCATGAGGAGGGCGCTGTCGGTGCGTGCGCGTGGCCGGGTGGTGGGGGGTTCGACGGCGGTGACGTGGAGGGCGTCGATGCGGTGGCGCAGGCGGGCGGGCATGACCTGCCGGACGGTGGTGAGCGCGCGGGCGGCGCCTTCGGCGATGTCGGCGCCGGTGGCGGTGGCGTGGTGGAGGGCGATGGCGAGGGCCACGGCCTGGTCGTCGTCGAAGAGGAGCGGGGGCAGGTCGGTGCCGGGGGTGAGGCGGTAGCCGCCCTCGGGTCCTTTGGCGGCGGTGATGGGGTAGCCGAGTTCGCGCAGACGGTCGACGTCGCGGCGGACGGTGCGGGGGCTGACGTCGAGGCGTTCGGCGAGCAGCGCTCCCGGCCAGTCGCGGCGGGTCTGGAGCAGGGTGAGCAGGGAGAGCAGGCGCGCGGACGTCTTCGGCATGGGGTCATTGTGCCGGGAATGGCGGTCACGTCCTGTCCGCTTCGGCCATCGTTATTTTACTAGTGAAACATTTGCTAAACTTATGGGATGCGTTCTTCTGCCTTCGCCGTCCGTCTGCCCGCCCTGTCCGCGTTGCGGCTGAGACCGCTGGGCGACGTCTGGCACAAGCCCGCGTTCAGCTCGGTCGTCGCGCTGCTCGTGGTGCTGGGGCCGCTGGTGGCGGCGGGGCGTCTGGACCTGGTCCTGTACGGCGCCACCGGCGCCATGTGCGCCCTCTACGGTCACGCGCTGCCCTACCGGGCGCGGGCCGGGGCGCTGGCGTGGGTCGTGGCCGGGATGCTGGCCGGCACGGGGATCGCGCTGGTGACCGCCGCGCTCACCGACGCCGTGGCCGTACGGGTCGCGGTGGCGGCGGTGCTGGCCGGGCTGCACAAGGCGGTGTGCGACGCCACCCGCATCGGCCCGCCGGGCAACGTGGTGCTCACCTTTCTGACGGCGAGCGCGGCGTTCGTGCCGCAGCGGCTCGCCGACGTGCCGCTGCACCTGGGGATTGGAGTGCTGGGCGGGGCCGTGGCCTGGGCGGTGGGGATGGCGCCGTGGCTGGTCCGGCCGGACGGGCCGGAGCGGGTGGCGGTGGCCCGCGCTCTGGAGGCGACCGCGCGCCTGCTCCGCGCCCGGCAGGACGGGGCTGATGCCCTCCACGAGGCGCGGCACGCGGCCGCCGCGGCGGTGAACGCCGCCTGGCAGACGCTGCTGCGCGCGGGCGCGGGCCGCGAGGAGCTGCGCCGGCTGCTGGTGCGGGCGGAGTCGGGCGTGAGCGGCGGCGTCGGGGCGGAGGCGCTGCGCGGCTGGGCGCGTGAGCTGCGCAAGGGGCGGCCGGTGCCCGTGCCGCCGGCCGGTGACCTGGGCACCGCGGCGGCCGAGCGGGCGGAGCTGGCCGGGATCGCCGCCGAGGAGGGCGCCGGGCGTGGGCTGCGGCGGCTGGCGCGGGACGTCGCGGGCCGGTGGCGGGTCGTGGTGATGGTGTTCGCCGGCTCGGCGGTGGCCGGGTGGGCGTCGATGGCGTTCGGGGTCGGGCGGCCGTACTGGGCGGTGGTGACGGCGGCGTCGGTGTTCGCGGCCAACACGGCCATGTCGTGGAGCCGGGCGGTGCAGCGGGTGGTGGGCAACCTGCTCGGGGTGGCGCTGTTCACGTTGCTGGCGCCGGTGACGCGGCTGGGGGCGGTGGCGCTGCTGGTGACGGTGCTGGCGCTGCAGTTCGTGACGGAGCGGGCGATGACGCGGAACTACTGGCTGGGGAGCGTGTTCGTGACGCCGACGGCGATCCTGATGACGCAGTTCGCGGGGGCGCAGCCGGTGCCGGTGCTGGTCGCCGATCGGTGGCTGGACACCTGCCTGGGTGCGGTGGCCGGGCTGGCGGCGTGCGTGGTGCTGCGCGACCGGCGGGCGGCCGGGCGGGTCCACGACGGGCTGGAACGGCTGGAGCGGCTGGTGGCCGAGCCTCGTCCGGCGGCCGACCGGCTGCGCGCGGCGCTGGTGGGGCTGCGGGAGGCGGCCGACCTGGCGGCGGGGGAGTGGCGCGGGGCGGCGTTGCCGGAGGAGCGGATCGTGGCGGCCGAGCGGGCGGGGCACCGCCGCCTGGCCGAGCTGACCGCCGTGCGGCATCCGTGACTGGCGCGTACGATCGGTCCGTCGCCGGGGCCGAGCCGGCGGGGGTCGAGAGGAAGGGCGGGCAGGTGGAGGACGCCGTGGCGGTGGCGCTGCGTCAGTGGCGGCAGGTCCTTCCCGATGCCGACCTCGACGCGATCGCCGTGATCGGCCGGCTCAACCGGTGTACGGCGCTGCTGCAGCAGGCGACGGACGCGCCGCTGGGCCGGGCGGGGGTCAACCGCGCCGAGTACGACCTGCTGTGCGCGTTGCTGCGGGTCGGCGGCGAGCTGACGCCGGGGCGGCTGGCGCGGGAGACGTTCGCCTCGGGGGCGGCGGTGACCAAGCGGGTGCGGCGGCTGGAGCAGATCGGGCTGGTGGCCCGGCGGGTGGACGAGCGGGATCGCCGGGTGGCGCATCTGTCGCTCACCGAGCGCGGTCGGGCGTTCGTGCTGGAGCTGGTGCCGGAGCAGCTGGCGTACGAGAACGCGTTGCTGGCGGGGCTGGCTCCGGGGCGGGAGCGTGAGCTGGCCGGGCTGCTGGGGGAGTTGCTGCTCATGCTGGAGGGGCGGCTCGGCGGCGTGATCGGCTGACGAGCGGCCGGGTCCCGGACGCGGGGCGGTGCCCCGCGTCCGGGTGGTGGTTCAGGCGGCGGTGCCGGTCATGGCGGCGTGCAGCCGCAGGTACGGCTCCGCCTCCTGCGGGCGGCTGCGGCGTTCGAGCGTCCGGCCGAGCAGCAGGTACGCGTACGCCTCGGCCGGGTCGCGCTCGATGACCTGCCGCAGCTCGGCCTCGGCCCGCCCGAGCTGGGCGGAGTGGTAGTAGGCGCGGGCCAGCAGCAGCCGGGCGGCCACGTCGTCGGGCGCTTCGGCGACGACGCCGGCGAGGTGGCGGGCGGCTTCGATGTAGTCCTTGAGCTGGAAGAACATGCGTCCGCGCGCGTAGGTGTCGGCGATCATGGTCACTCCTTTCCCGGACCGGTGTGGGGGAGTCGGGCGGCGGGGACGACGCCGAGGCGGCCGGCCTGGTAGTCCTCCATGGCCTGGACGATCTCGGCACGGGTGTTCATGACGAACGGCCCGTAGTGGACGACGGGTTCGCGGATGGGCTGCCCGCCGAGCAGCAGCACCTCCAGGTTGGGCTCGGCCTGCGGCTGGTCGGGGGCGGCGGCGAGGGTGAGCGAGTCGCCCGCGCCGAAGACGGTCAGCTGTCCCTTGGTGACCGGGCGTCGTTCGGCGCCGGCGGTGCCGTGTCCGGCGAGCACGTACGCCAGGGCGTTGAAGCCGGGGTTCCACGGCAGGTCCAGCCGCGCGCCGGGGCTGAGGCTGGCGTGCACCATCGTGATCGGGGTGAAGGTGACGCCGGGGCCGGGGTGGCCGTCCAGCTCTCCGGCGATGACGCGCAGCAGCGTGCCGCCGTCACCGGAGGCCAGCAGCGCCGACTGCCGGCCGCGGATGTCCTGGTAGCGGGGGACGTGGAACTTGTGGGCGCGGGGCAGGTTGACCCACAGCTGGACGCCGTGGAACAGCCCGCCGGACACGACCAGGTGCTCCGGCGGCTTCTCGATGTGGAGCAGGCCGCTGCCGGCGGTCATCCACTGGGTGTCGCCGTCGGTGATCGTGCCGCCGCCGCCGGCGGAGTCCTGGTGCTCGAAGATGCCGTCGATGATGTAGGTGACGGTCTCGAAGCCGCGGTGCGGGTGCCAGGGGGTGCCTTTCGGCTCGCCGGGGGCGTACTCGACCTCGCCCATCTGGTCCATGTGGATGAAGGGGTCGAGCAGCGACTGGGGCAGGCCGGCGAAGGCGCGCCTGACGGGGAAGCCCTCGCCCTCGTAGCCGGTGGGCGCGGTCGTCACCGAGCGCACGGGGCGCGGCCGGGCGGCGGCCGGATCGGGGGTGGTGACGCGTGGCAGCGTCAGGGTGTCTGCGGTGACGGCGGGCATGACACACCTTCCAGGTTGAAATTTCAACTTCTTGCGCCGTGTAACCCACGGCGCCCCGCCGGCATTCCCGCGGTCAGGTGGTGAGCATTCAGAGGGTGAGCATCGCCTGGCTGCGCTCCCACAGCAGCCGCGCCGCCTCCGGGTCGCCGGCCAGGCGGTGGGTAGGCGCGGGCCGGCGTTTCACGTAGTGGCCGCCGGGCTCCCAGCCCTCGCCGGGAGGGGTGGTGGCCAGCCAGACGAGGGTGTCGGCGCCCTGCTCGGGCGTGAGCATCAGCCGCTTGAGCGGCGAGCGGTAGGTCAGCCGGGCCAGGCTGTCGGTGCCGTCGGCGAAGTTCGTCGCGACCACTCCGGGATGGAAGGAGACCGCGCTGACCCCGTCGGCCCCGTGGCGGCGTTGCAGCTCGCGGGTGAACAGGATGTTGGCCAGCTTGGAGTTGGCGTAGGCGCGGGTGCCGGAGTAGCGGCGTACGGCGTCGAGGTCGTCGAGGTCGAGGCGGGCGCCCCGGTTGAACTCGCTGGAGGTGTTGATCACCGTGGCGCGGCTCTCCGCCAGGCGCGGCAGGAGCAGCGTGGTGAGCAGGAACGGCGCCAGATGGTTGACCTGGAAGGTGGTCTCGTGGCCGTCGGCCGTCACACGGCGCGAGCCCATGATGCCGCCGGCGTTGTTGGCCAGCACGTCGATGACCGGGTGGCGTTCCAGCAGCGTCTCCGCCAGCGCCCGCACCTCGGCCAGCCGGGCGAAGTCGGCCACGTGGAAGTCGGCGTCCAGTTCCTTGGCCAGCGTCTCGGTCTTGTCCGGCGAACGCCCGACGAGCACGACGCGCGCGCCGCGCTCGTGCAGGATGCGGGCGGCCGCGCGGCCGATGCCGTCGCTGGCCCCTGTGACGATCACGGTCCTGGCCGCCATCGCAGCGTCCCTTCGCCGGAGATCTTCTACCTTAACCAGGCTCGCCCTGTCTGGATACGCGCGTGAGCGCGGCCAGGTGATCGGAGACCGGCCCCAAGGTGAGCAGGCCGCTGCCCGCGCCCGCCAGCTCACCGGCCGCCGGTGCCAGCGCGTCGCGGGCCCGCCGCGCCGCCTCCCGGTGCCCTGTGGCGACCGCGGCCCGCGCCACCAGGCACCACATGGCCTCCAGCAGCAGGTCACGCGGCGGGTCCGGCACTTCGTCCAGCGCCGCCGCGGCCATGTCCGTCCGCCCTGCGGCGGCCAGGATCAGGGGACGGACCCACGGCTCGTACGGGCCGTAGTCGGCGTCCCCGCCCGGGGGCGGCAGGCCGCGCCGCACCCGCGCGCACAACAACGCCAACGCCGCAAGCCCCCGCTCCAGCCCCGGCATCCCAGCCCCCACCAGCAGCCCGGCCGCCTCCCGATAGGCCCCTTCCACCTCGGCCGCATCCCCATCGAGCCCCGAGCGGGACGCGGTGCCGGGCAGCGCGCCCGTCATGTCCAGGCGCAGCGCCCGGTACCAGCCGGTGAACACCCCCACCAGCGGCCGTTCATGCCGTTCGGCCAGCCGCCCGGCCGCGGCCGCGTGCTCGTCGGCCGCCAGGAAGTCGCCCAGGGCGCAGCGGGCCTGCAGCTGGACGAGATGGCCGAGCACCTCGAAGGTGACCAGCCCGTGCCGCCCCGACAAGGCGACCAGCTCCGCGCCGATCGCGTCCCGCCGCCCGGCCAGCCCGGCCCGTTCGAAGCTCTGCATGAAGACGGCGTTGAGCGCGAAGGCCAGCAGCGCCGGGTCGTCCAGCTCGCGGGCCAGCCGCTCGGCCTGCCGCGCCGCCTCCGGGCCGCGCGGCCCGTGCCCGCCCCGCGACTCCAGCGCGACGGCGGCCAGCAGCCGCGCCCGCGTCGCCTCGCGTGCCCTCGTCCCGTCCGGGGGCAGCGCGGCGAGGGTGCGTTCGGCCGCCGCGACCACCTGCGCCGCCCGCGCCGGGTCGTCGGACCGGGTCCAGATCGCCGGTACGTCGAACGCCCCGATCACCCGCGCCGTCAGCTCGGCGTCGCCCAGTTCCTCGGCCGCCGCGACGGCCGCCACCCGGTGCCGCCCGGACGCCTCCAGCCCCGCGCCGCCGGTGACGGCCAGGTCGCGCATGAGGTTCACGGTCGACTCCAGCCGCGCCCGCGCCCCCGGCGGCGCGCTGCGGTCGTAGGCGGCGGCCGCCCGCGCCCACACCGCGTCCGCCGTACCGGAAGCGGCGGGGTCGAGATGCGGCGCCTGATGCAGGATGTCGGACTCCAGCCTGCGCAGCGCCGGGCCCGGGTCTACGCCCAGCTCCTCCACCAGCAGCGCCCGCGCCCGCCGCAGCACCGCCAGCGCGTCCCCCTGCCGCCCCGCCCGGTACAGCGCCAGCGCCAGCAGCCGCCAGCCGTCCTCCCGCCACGGGTGCTCGGCCACGTGGGCGTCCAGGTCGGGCACCGCCTCGGCGGCCGGGCGTACGGCGAGGCGCGCCTCGGCCCGCCGTTCGACGGCGTGCAGCCGCAGCTCCGCCAGCCGTGACCGCTCGGCCCGCGCCCACTCCTGCCCGGCGAACTCGGCGTACGCCGGCCCCCGCCACCAGCCCAGCGCCTCCTCCAGCCGCTCCAGCGCCTCCCGGGGCGGCAGCGTGGCGGCGTCGGCCACCGCCTGCTCGAACCGCCAGGCGTCCACCGCGCCGGTCGCGGCGCGCAGCGCGTACCCGGGGCCCTCGGTGACCAGCAGCCGGGGCGCGGCGCGGGGCGGCCGCTCCGGCTCCAGGGCGCGGCGCAGCGCCGCCACGAACGTCCGCACCGCGCTCACCGCGCCGCGCGGCGGGTCGCCGTCCTCCCACAGGTCGGCCACCAGCAGGTCCACGGGTACGACGCGGCGGCGGGCGACGATCAACCGGGCCAGCACCGCCCGGTGCCGTGGCCCCTTGACGTCGATCGTGTTCCCGGCGTCGTCCCAGGCCGTCGCCGGCCCCAGCACCCCGAAGCGCACCCCCACCCTGTCGACCGTAGCGCGCTCATCGGATGCTCATCGCCGCCCGGCAGGCTGGAAGCCGACCCCGAAGGAAAGGAAACCTCATGCGGATCCCAGGCTTCGCCTACCACCGCGTCCCGGTCGCCGGCGATGTGGCGCTGAACGTCGCCGTCGCCGGCTCCGGCAGCCCCGTCGTGCTGCTGCACGGCTTCCCGCAGACCCACCTCATGTGGCGGCACGTGGCCGCCGACCTCGCCACCTCCCACACGGTGATCTGCCCCGACCTGCGCGGGTACGGCGCCAGCGACAAACCCGCCGAGACCGGGCCCGGCACCTACAGCAAGCGCACCATGGCCGCCGACGTCGTCGCGCTGGCCCGCGCGCTCGGCCACGAGCGCTTCGCGCTGGCCGGTCACGACCGCGGCGCCCTGGTCGCCTTCCGCGCCGGGCTCGACCACCCGGCCGCGATCACCCATCTGGCCTGCCTCGACGTCCTGCCCACGCTCGACATGTGGGAGGTGATGCGCGGCGCGGAAGCGGCCGTCGGCTTCCACCTGTACCTGATGGCGCAGCCGCCCGGCCTCCCCGAGGCGATGATCGCGGCGAGCGCGGACGCCTTCTTCGGCCACTTCCTCGATCTGTGGACCGGCGACGCGGAGTCGATCCCGCCCGCGGTCCGGTCCGCCTACCTGGACGCCTGCCGGGCCGCCGTCCCGTCGATCGTGGCCGACTACCGCGCCTCGGCCGGCGTGGACGCCGAGCACGACCGGGCCGACCGGGCGGCCGGCAGGCGCCTGGCCATGCCGGTCACCGTGCTCCAGCAGGACTGGGGCGAGGCGCTCGGCTACGACGCGGCGGCCCTGTGGGGGGCCTGGGCGGGCGATCTGGACCACCGGACCGTCACCTGCGGGCACTTCATGGCCGAGGAGGCTCCGGCCGAGGTCGCCAAGGCCCTGCGCGACCTGCTCGCCCGCTGACACCTGCCGTCAGGCCGATTCCGTGATGATCCGCACCAGGTCGTGCGGGGCGTCGCGCATCAGGTTGTGGCCGCCGTCCACGGCGACCACCCGCCAGGCGGGGTCCTCGCGCAGCCGTTCGTACGTGGTGGTGAACGGGGAGGGGCCGTCCCAGCCGGTCGCGTACACGTACGTCCGCCGCTGCACCCGCTCCAGCCCGCCGGTCAGGCGCAGCGGCTGGAGCACCGAGGCCAGCGGGTGCGGCGTGGCGCGCGGGTCGAAGAACGGCAGGGGCCGCGTGGCGAAGCCGTCGTCGGTCACGTCCAGGTACCAGCGCCGCTCGTTCTCCGAGGCCAGGTCCCAGCAGGAGTCGCCGTCGCCGGGGACCATGGCGTCCAGGTAGACAAGCGAGGCCACCCGCCCCGGCATCCGGTCGGCGACGCCGGTGATGACCATCCCGCCGTAGCTGTGCCCGGCCAGCACCGCGTCGCGTACGTCCTCGGCGGCCAGCAGGGAGGTCACGTCCTCGATGTGGGTGTCCAGGTTGACGCCGCCGCTGAGCAGGTGGGCCCGCTCGCCGACGCCGGTGAGGGTGATCGGCAGGACCCGGTGGCCCCGCCGGCGCAGCTCGTCGCCGAGGTCGGCGTAGCACCAGCCGCCGTGGCACATGCCGGGGACGAGGACGATGTCGGTCACGTGTCGCTCCTGGAGTAGATCGAACTGATCGGTACGGTCCGGCGATCGTAGCAGTCATCGCACCGAGCGGTACGATCCAAGTCATGCCGGTCCCCAAGGGCTCGACCATCGACCCCGCCCGCACCCGCGCCGCCATCCTCCAGTCCGCCACCGCCCTGCTGTACGAACGCGGCCTCGACGGCATCGGCGTCGCCGAGCTGTGCACCAGGCTCGGTGTGTCCAAGGAGACCCTCTACCGCCACTTCGGCACCAAGGACGGCCTGGTGGAGGCGGTGCTGGAAGCGCGCAGCGACCGCGTGATCGCCTGGGTGGAGTCGGCCGTCGCGGCGGCGGGCGACGACCCGGCCGCCCAGCTCGCCGCCGTGTTCGACGCCTTGCAGCACTGGTACGAGGAGCCCGCCTTCCGCGGCTGCGCCCTGGTCAACGCCGCCGCCCAGCACCACGTCCCGCAGGTACGCGCCATCACCGCCCGCCACCTGGGCCGCCACCTCGCCCTGCTGACCGGCATCGCGGACCGCGCCGGAGCCGCCGAACCCGGCCTGCTCGGCCGCCAGCTCCTCATGCTGGTCGAAGGCGCCACCGTCGTCGCCGCCCACCGCGACACACGCGGCCCGGGCGCCGAGGCCCGCGCCGCCGCCCTCACCCTCCTCGCTGCCGCGCGCGCACGGCCGTCGTCGTGACGTCTCGAACGTCGGCACCCAGCCTGGCGAACCACGGCTGCAGGTGCCGCTCACGATGGGCCTGAACAGGTCAGGCGGCCTTGTCCCAAAACACCTTCCGCCCTCCCGCCACCCGCATCCTGCGGAGCCTGCCTCCCTGCCCATACGCAGCCGAGGACGGGTTCGTCCGTCGCGCCGCAATCGTCCTCCTTGCGCGCCCGACCGTCCTGCCCTCGCGATCTTCCTGATCGAACGGCCTGGGAGCCCTTCCTGATCGAACGGCCCGGGGCCGTCCGGGAGCCGCGCGCACCGACGACTGCCGGATCCCGCTGCCCGGGAGCCGCGCGCCGACGGCCAGGCCGCTCTCCCGCAGGCAGGCTTCCCACGTCCCCAAGCCAGCAAGGAACCTTCCACGACCGTCATCGACACCGCCCCGCCCGGCAGGGACACCCATCCGACACCGACGCTTGTGCACCTGTCAGGGGAGACCGACATCTCCAGGACGGCCCGGCTGCGCCAGCGCCTGACCAGCCTCCTCACCCCTGGCGCCTGCGGCCTCGTCCTGGACGGACCCGTCCCAGGTCACCTTCTGCGGTGCCGGTGGACTCGCCGTGCTGCTCGGGGTGCAGAAACGGACCCGCTTCCTGAGCTCACGCGGGCGTTGCCCGGCGTGCCGGCCGCGTGATCCTCCAAACCCCGGCCACTTCCCTCTGCATTTACCCGCAACGCACGAGCCGGCCGGCGACTGCTGATGGGGCGACTCGACGAGCCCCGATCCTGTCGGATGCTTCGGGCATGATGGCGGGCATGGCGTCATGGCAGGAGTTCGAGCAGCAGGCCCCCGAGCTGAGCAAGGTCGCCCGCCGATTGGTGGAGGCTTACCGGCACAAGGTGCTGGCCACGTTGCGCAAGGACGGCTCGCCCAGGGTCAGCGGCACCGAGACGACCTTGAAGAACGGCGAACTGTGGATCGGGTCGATGGGCGGCGCCGTCAAGGCCCTCGACCTGCGGCGCGACCCGCGCATGGCCATCCACGTGACCTCGCGCGCCCCCGAGGGCGACGACCCGTCGTCCTGGGAGGGCGACGTCAAGCTGGCGGGACGCGCGATCGAGATCACCGGAGCGGACGTGCTCGCGGCACTGGAGGTTTCGGAGGAGGGATCGCATCTGTTCCGCATCGAGCTGACCGAGGTGGTCTGGACCCACGTCGAGGGCGACGAACTGGTCATCGACTTCTGGCAGGAGGGATCGAGCCCTCATCAGATCCGCCGCCACTGACAAGCCGTACCGGCCAACGGACCGCGCCAGCCAACAGACTGTGCCGGCCAACGAGTTCGTCCCAATCAGTGGACCATGCCGCCGAGCAGGCCCTGCCGCCCAGCGGACGGTGCCGTGTCGATCAGTAGGCCATGCTGCGCTCCCGCAGGATGCGCGCCGAGTTCTCGTCAACAGGCAGGAACGCCTCCAGGCGCAGCTCCGCCAACGTCACATCCACAGCCGTCGCGAACGAAGTCAGCGTCGTCATCAGCCGCAGCTCACCCTCCGGCACGCGCAACCGCAGCGGCACGGCGAAGCCGAGATGCCCGCCGGGCGCCCCCAGCCCGGGCAGATAACCGTCCAGCTCAGCGATGAACTCCTCCAACTCCGGATCAGGGCTGCGGTCGAGCTGGTCACGCAGGCTGCCCGTGATGTGGCGGCCCCACTCGGCCAGGTTCACCACCCGGCCCGCCATGCCGTCAGGATGCAACGCCAGACGAAGTACGTTGACCGGAGGCTTCAGCAGCTCAGGGGCCGCGCCCTCACACAACACCCCGAAGGCCGCGTTGGCGGCGACCAGCAGCCCGTGCGGCCGCACGACGACCGCAGGACAGGGCAGATGACCATCGAGAATGCGGTCCAACGCCTCGCGCACCGGGCCCAGCTCGGGCGCGTCCAGCGACGACTCCGCGTACACCGGCGCATACCCGGCGGCCAGTAGGAACCCGTTCCGCTCCCGCAGCGACAGGCTCAGCGACTCGGCCAGCCGCACCACCATGGCCCGCCCCGGCCGAGAACGCCCCTGCTCCAGAAAGCTCAGATGCCGCTGCGTCGTGTCGGCCCTGATGGCCAGATCGAGCTGGCTGAGACGGCGACGCGCACGCCATCGCCGAAGCTCGCGGGCGAAGTGGTTGGGCTCGGCCGACACTGTCATGAACCCATTCATACTGGACGGCGTCCGTCGCGCGATTCCCTCCAGGGAATCGCGCCACCGCACTCGCCCGGCACAGACTGCCGGTCATGAGCAACCCCATCGAGATCAAGGAATGGGCCGGCCGCTACGTCGCCCAGTGGAACGAACCCGACCCGGACCGGCGGGCCGCCCTCATCCGGGAGCTGTGGGCGCCCGACGGCGTCCAGGTGCTGGTCGACCCGCCGCAGGCGATCCGAGAGGAGGCGGCGAGCCTGGCGTTCCCGGTGCCGCCGCTGGAGGCGCGCGGTCACGACGGCCTGGACGCCAGGGTCCGGCGGGCCTACGAGATGTTCGTCGCATCGGGGGAGCATGTCTTCAAGGCAGACGGTGAGCCGTTCGCACTGCTGCCTGACCTGATCGCCGTGCGCTGGTCGATGGTGTCGACCAGCACCGGCGAGACGGTCGGCGGCGGCCTGGACCTCCTGGCCCTGAACGACGACGGCCGCATCCGCACCGACCACCAGTTCATCGGCACACCAAGCTGACAGCGCCGCCGCCACACCGCGTCAGCCGAGACGAGAAGGCACGACGGCACCGCCCACCTGCCTCGACGCCTAGGCAAGCCGGTTGGCGGCGACACCACCCCCCACCCCAGGACAACACCACCCCCCAAGGCGACACCACACGCCGCCCCAAGGCCGCACCACTCGCGAGCCCCCGGCCCGTGCCGCGCACCCGTACCAGGGCCCGTGCCGGGCGCCCGTACCAGAGCCCGTGCCGGGCGCCCGTACCAGAGCCCGTGCCGGGCGCCCGTACCAGGGCCCGTGCCGGGCGCCTGCGCCAGGGCCTGTAGCCCCAGCCCTCGCACGGTCCCCGGCCCGCGCACCCGCGCCAGGTCCGTGTGCCCCGCACGCGCGCCCAGTGCGTTGAACCCACGCCACCAAGGCGGCACTGGACACCTGCGCCAGAGCCAGTACCGAGCACCCTTGCACGGGCCCGGGCCGCGCCAAAGCCCATGCCACGCACCTGCGCCAAGGTCCGTGCTGCGCACCTGCGCCAAGGTCCGTGCTGCGCACCCGCGCCCAGTGCGCTGAGCCCGTGCACCATGGCGGCGCTGGACACCTGCGCCAGAGCCGCAGCGCCAGTACCGAGCACCTTTGCGTGGCTCGGGCCGTGCGCAGCCGCGCCAAAGCCCATGCCACACACCTGCGCCAAGGTCCGTGCTGCGCACTCGCGCCCGGCGCGCTGAGCCCACGCACCAGGGCGGCAGCGGGCACTTGCCTCGAAGCGGTGCTGAGCCGCAGCCAAGCCTGCGCCACCGACCTCCCATCCTGGCGGCGCCGCGCAATCACCTCTCAGGGGCGTGCCGTGCATCTGCGCCATCACAGAAACAAAAACAACAGCAACTTAATTAAGTTCCTTATATACTCCTCCGGTGCCGCCCAAACCGCAGCCCGGCGAGCTCGATGTCGCCCACCTGACCTCGGTGCTGGAGGAGTTCACCCGGATGTTCATCCGCCTGCCCGCCGTGCAGCGGCTGAGCTTCACCACGCTGTCAGTGCTCCACACACTGGCCGGACAGGGCCCCAAACGTCTCACCGAGCTGGCCGCGAGTGAGCAGGTCACCCAGTCCGCCATCACCCAGATGGTCGCCAAACTGGAACGCGACGGCCTGGTGGAGCGCCGGCCGGACCCGTCGGACCGCCGCGCCGTGCTCGTCGACGTCACACCGGCCGGCGCCGCGATCGTGCACGGGCGGCGCGCCGACCGCAGGGCGCATCTCGCCGAGCTCACCGGCGAGCTCACCCCCGCCGAGCGGGCGACGATCGCGGCCGCCTTGCCCGCCTTGGCCCGCATGAGCGAGGTGAACCGGCGGCTCGCCGGCGAAGCCGACGCCCCGGACAGGAGGAAATGACCATGCCCACCACAGAGCCCACCGCGCAGGGGAACCGCTCGTTCCCCCTGGAACCGACGCCGATCCACGTGCCCGACGACGTCCTGGACGACCTGCGCCGCCGCTTGGAGCTCACCCGCTGGCCTGCCGACGCCGGCAACGAGGATTGGTACTACGGCGTCAACGCCGACTACCTGCGCGAACTCGTCGACTACTGGCGTACGGGCTACGACTGGCGCAAGGCCGAGGCGGCGATCAATGCCTATGAGCACTACAAGGTAAACGTCGACGGCGTGCCCGTGCACTTCATGCGCCGCCCGGGCGTGGGCCCCAGCCCGACGCCGCTGATCCTCACCCACGGCTGGCCCTGGACGTTCTGGCACTGGTCCAAGGTCGTAGATCCGCTCGCCGACCCGGCCGCTCACGGTGGCGACCCTGCCGAGGCGTTCGACGTGATCGTGCCCTCCTTCCCCGGATTCGGATTCTCCGGGCCGCTGCCCGGCCGCCCGGACATGAACTTCTGGAAGGTCGCCGACGTCTGGCACACCCTCATGACCGACGTCCTCGGCCACGACCGTTACGCCGCCGCCGGCTGCGACGTCGGCGCGCTGGTGTGCGGGCAGCTCGGCCACAAGTACGCCGCCGAGCTGTACGGCATCCACATCGGCTCGGGCCAGATGCTGACGATGTTCAACGGCGACCGGGCCTGGGACCTCAGCGGTGGCCGGCCCATCCCCGAAGGGCTGCCGGCCGACGTCCATGCCCAGGTCGTGGCGCTGGACAGGCGCTTCGCCGTGCACCTGGCCGCGCACGTGCTGGCCCCGAGCACGTTGGCGTACGGGCTGTCGGACTCGCCCGCCGGGCTGCTCGCCTGGATTCTCGAACGCTGGATCAAGTGGAGCGACAACGGCGGTGACGTCGAGACCGTCTTCACCAAGGACGACCTCCTCACCCACGCCATGATCTACTGGGTGACGAACTCGATCGGCACGTCCATCCGCACGTACGCCAACAACAACCGTTACCCGTGGACCCCGTCCCACGAACGGTGGCCGCCCGTGGAGGCGCCGACCGGCATCACCTTCGTCGGCTACGAGAACCCGCCCGGCGTCACCACCGACCAGCGCGTCCAGCACTTCCTCGACAGCGGCAGGGCCGCCTGGTACAACCACGTCAACCTCACCGTCCATGATCACGGCGGCCACTTCATCCCCTGGGAGATTCCGGGGGAGTGGGTGGACGACCTGCGCCGCACCTTCCGGGGCCGCCGCCGCTGACCACACAGTTCTCCTTGTGCCGCAAGCCGCATGATCCGTCCCCATGCCTCTGCGGCCCTGGACCGTCTCCACACCCGCCTGAGCCCCCCCTGTCCTTCGGGAACGGTGCCCGGCTTGCCGTTCCTCGGCTCTTACGACCGGGCTTGGGCTTCCTCCGCCCGGATCCGAGACTCAGGTGGCCGGGCCCGTTCATAGGCGTGGAACGCGCCCCAGCAGACGCACAACGCCAGCGCGAACACCGGTAACCAGGCCAGCCTGGCCAGCACCCAGGACGGTTCGCCGGGCACGGTGTGCAGGCCGTGCAGAGGGCGGCCGGCGAGCAGCCCGAGTGTGGTGACCGCGATCATCGCCGTCTGGTGCCAGAGAAAGATCGTCATTGCGGACAGGTTCGCCAGTGCCACGAACGCCCACACGGTGGGCCGCGCCAGCAGTCGCCGCAGCGGATCGCGGAGAAGGAGCGCGGCTCCGCACTGGGCCAGCCCGAACGCGACCGCCGCGAGGGTGGGCGGGGACTGGTTCGAGATCGGGGCACCCGGCACTCCCACCATGGAAGCCGGATAACCGGCCCACACGATCAGCACGGCCGCGCTGGCCGCGCCGCCGGCCAGCAACGCCCATCCGGTCGTCCGCTCGTTCAGCCGGTCACGGGCCCAGGCCGCCCCCAAGCAGTACGGCACCAGCCACCCCGCCGCCAGGTTCACCCATCCCACCCACTCAGGCCCGCTCCACCCGAACCGCACCAGGTCGACGAGAGCGACCACGGCGAGCGGCCACGCCGGATGCAACCGGGCGACCAGCGGTGTCAACGCCGTCAGCCCTGCGTACACCAGCAGGAACCACAGCGGGGACCACACCAGCTTGGCCAGCGCCTGCACACTCTTGAAGTCGGCACCCGAGGCGAGCATCACCAAGGCCACCAGGGTCCATACCACCGCCACGGCCGCGACCGGCCGCAGCAGCCGTGCCGCACGCACCCGCAGCCACCGCCCGTAGCCGACACCGCGAGCGCGCGCGGAGGCGTGGCTCCTGGCGGTCATCTGGCCGCCCACCAGGAAGAAGAGCGCCATGGTCTGCAGGACCCACGACACCGGGGCGAGGTACGGCATGTCACGCAGCGGGCTGGCGACCCGAACGCTGCCGCTCTCGACGACCAGCGCGCTCACCAGCCAGTGGCCGAGCACCACACCGCCGATGGCCAGGGCGCGCAGGGCATCCACGCTGCGGTCACGCCCGGCCGGCGTCGTCTCCTCGACCTTCCGCACGAGATCACGCACGCCCGGCCACCTCCAGCGGCATCCGCGCGTGCCCGCCCTTGCTCGGCGGCATCCGTGTGTGCCCGCCTCCGCTCGGCGACAGGGGTATGTGCCCGCCCCCGTGCCCCATCGGCGACATGCGCGCGTGTCCGCCCAGGTCCTGTCCCGCGCCCTGTCCCGCGTCCGAACGCGCCTGCGCTGTGACATGGGCGTTCGCTTCCGTGATCGGTCCCTGATTCCTCGTGCTGCTGATGAGCAGTTTCGTGGCCGCGTCCGCTGGTCGTGCCGCGGCTTCGTCCGGTGCTCTCAGGAGTGGCTCTGGTGTTGTGACGGGCGGTCTCTGGTCTGTTCGAACGGCTGCGGTGTCTGGTCGGGAGCGGCCGGGGTCGGCCTGGAGGGGATCCCGGCCTGTGATGATCCGCGCGATGTTCTGCAGGGACAGGGAGCCGTCCGTCAGGTAGTCGCTGTGGCCGCCATCGCCCGCCGCGAAGACGTGCGCGCCGAAATCGGGGGAGACCGGGTCGGTGCCTAGGCCGAGGGTGACGAAGGGCAGGTGCAGACGGATGTGCGGCACCAGGCTGATCCAGTCGTTGCTGGTGCGCCCCGCCCAGACCGCCGCAGAGGTCCGCAACTCGCGGACGTTGTCCGCGCCGACGCCTGGGCTGCCGGTCAGGATGATGCGGGCGACGTCCAGTCCAGGTGCGGCGCGTGCGCACACCACTCCGCCGTACGAGTGGCACAGCAGTGACAAGCTGCCGCCGCCCTTGGTCTCCGTCAGCCGTCGGACGAAGCCGTGCAGATCGGCGGCACCCTTGTCCGCCAGGTCGGACGTGAGCGTGTCCAGACTGATCGTCGCGGGCGTCCGATAACCGAGCCAGGCGACGACGGCGTGCCCCTCGCCGAGCGCTTGATGCAGGCGGAGCGCGCCGCCGCGCAGCAGCCCGTACTTGTCGAGATTGGTGTCGGCGCCGGGAACCAGGACGGCGACGTGCTCCGCCGTCGCCAGGTCGCCGAAGATCTCCACGACGCGCCCGCCGTCACGGCCGTCAAAGGACAGGAACCTGCGGCCGGGATCGGCCATGACTCGCAGCGCCGTGGCTCGCCGCAGGTCCCCATGACGGATGGCCGCGTCGGCGGCGGCCAGGACGTCGCTCCGGCTGGTGGCGTATCTGGCTGCCAGGGCTTGCGCGGTCAGCTCTGACAGAGGGGTCGCGCTCGCGGGGACGGGCGCGGGCACCGCCGCTGGGTGCGCCGTGCCGATCACCGGCGCCACCACCGATGCGGCGACGGACAGGGACAGCAGGGCACGGCGTAGCCGGAGAAGGTTCGACTGGATCACGCGTTCGAGAGTGCCGTGACGGGCCGCCGCGCCGCATCGGACCGTCGTCTGTTCTTTTCGCGGCTCAGGCAGACCACGGTTGTACGACCTGGGTCCGATGCGCGAGCAGGCCGTTCACGCATACGATCCGGGCATGCACGCTGCGTATCGGGGGATGGATGCGCCCCGCCCACGTAAGGTTCAGTCCTGGCCCTCGACGTCGTCCAGCAGTTCGAGTACGCGCCACAGGGCCGGATTGGCCGATCCGCGGTTCCAGATGGCATGGAGTTCCACGGGGTGCCCGCCTCTGTCGTTCTCGACCGTGAGCTCGTCGCCTTCGTCCCCGGTCATCGGATTGCCGCTACGGCTTGCGGAAGTGGGGCTGCCGCCGCCGTGGACGAGGTCCCTGAACACCACGCCCTCGATGCCGAGGGAGCGTGCGCTTGCGGGCACGAGTGCCACGCCTCGCCCTGCGGCCACGAGCAGCACCGCGGTGAGGATCTGGTGCACCTGCTGCTCGTCCCTGGGTCGCACCGTGGACAGGAAACGGACGGTGAGCTCGTGGAAGTAGCGCGACCGTACGGGGTGATAGCTGACCATGGGCAGGCCGGCGAAGTCTTCGGGCGCGAGCGGCCGGTCGAGCGCGGCCAGCGCGTGGCCGGTGGGCACCGCCGCGCACAGCGGCTCGCGGAAGATCACTCGCGAGTCGATTCCGGCCAGGTCGTACGTCGACCGGGCACGATTCACGTCGGCCGGCGGGCGGGCCGACGCCAGGTCAGACAACGGGCGAACTGGATTGATAGGGGGACGGGCCAGATCCAGTGGGGAGGAGGAGTCGGCCACGGTTGGGCCGGGCGATGGGCGGGCTGGATGGGACGGTGGCTGGGCCAAGTCCAGGCGGGACGTTGGGTGGGGTGGGTCGAGAGGCGGGCGGGCCGAGCCAACGCCGGGAGTTGGGTGGGACGGGTCCATGGATGGGCGGGCCGAGTCAAGGCCGGAGGCTGGATGGGACGGGTCCATGGATGGGCGGGATGGCCTAACGCTGGACGATGGGCGGGGCAGGTCGAAGGGTGGGCGGGCCAGGCCCAGGTCGAGTTCGCCGCGCAGGATGCCGTCCATCTGCCTGGCGGTCACCTGTTCGTGCAGGATGATGTCGACCTCCGGCAGACGCTCGGCGAGCAGGCGCAGGAGTGGGCCCAGCACGCTGATCGCCGAGACGGCGGTGAAGCCGAGCCGCAGCGTGCCGCTGGCGCCGCCGGCGATTCGGCGGGCGCGGTCGCCGGCGGTATCGACCAGCGTGAGCATGTGACGGGCGTCCTCCAGGAAGCCGCGCCCGGCCTCGGTGAGGATCACCCGCCGGTTGTCGCGTTCGAGGAGGGTCACGCCGATCGCGCGTTCGAGCTTCTGGATGTGGCGGCTCAGCGGTGGCTGCGTCATGCGGAGGCGTTCGGCGGCGCGGCCGAAGTGCAGTTCCTCGGCAACCGCCACGAACGCGCGGATCTGGTCAAGTGTCAGCATCGTCCGGCCTCACCGTTCTGCCCGGAGTTCGGCGGCGACGGCCCGCTCGCGCAGTTGCGCCGCTTCCGCCCGAGCCGCCTCCAGCTCCGCCCGCAGCTCCTCGATCCGCGCCCGTTCCATGCGCAACTCGATCCGCGTATGGTCGAGCTCCTTGGCGACCGCTTCCGCCCGCGCCTTCTCCTCGGCCGCCGCTGCCTTGGCCGCCTGGATGGAGGCAAGGTCCCGGCCCGCCTCGGTGGCCGCCCGCTCGGCCATCAGGGCCCGTTCCAGGGCTCTTTCCCGTTCCTGTGCTGCGGCTTCCTCTCGTGCGCGGGCCGCGATCAGCTCGCGCTCGGCCCGCTCCTGCTTCTGGAGGGCGGCTTTCGCTTCCTTGCGCGCCTGTTCCTTGTCCGCCCGGTCGCGTCCGGCTTCCTTGCGGACGCGCTCGATCTCGGCCCTCGCCTCCTCCTGGGCGCGGGTCACCTCCGCCCGCGCCTCCTCGGCCCGCCGCTCGGCCAGCTCGGCCTGCCGTGCCGCCTCCTCGGCCCGCCGTTCGGCGAGCTTTGCCCGCCGCCCCGCCTCCTCTGCGGTCTGCAGCGCCTGCCGTTCGGTGCTGGCCGCCTCGCGCAGCGCGGCGAGCGCCTGCTCCCTGGCCCGTTCGGCGTCGTTGAGCGCGGTCTCCTTCTCGCTCTCCGCCTCCTCAAGGCGGACGCGCATCTCGGCCGTCTGCCGACGGGCGTGCTCGGTCGCCTCCCTCGCCAGCCGTACCTGCTCGAACGCCTGCTCACGTTCTGTACGTGCGATCGCCACCCGTGCGTGTGCCTCGGCCTGCACCGCGCTGAGTTTCGCCTCCACGCCGGCGGGGCTGAGCTCCTCGGCCAACGCCCGCGCCAGGGGCTCGATCGCCGCCGCCAGGCCGCTCTCCATTCGGTCGTACAGCTGCTCGGCCCTGGCAAGGGCGCCCTCCAGACCGGGAGTCGCCCGGCGCAGCTCCCGGTCCCGCTTGGCCGCTGCCTGGCAGTTCTTCTCCGGACAGTAGGACTTGGGGCGTCCCCGGCCTCGACGCTGCTCGATCGGTGCTCCGCAGTGCTTGCAAGGTGTCACGACAGCTGTCTCCGAAGCCACACGCAGACCCTAGCATTTTTATTTTCCAGAAATTTGAATTCGAAAAACGGGAGGATGGCGTGGCGGGACGGGACGGGACGGGATGAGGTCGTGCTGGTCTGGTTCCGTTCAAGCTTGGGTGGCTGGTGCTGACGGGCTCGGCTGTTTGAGCAGCGTTTCTTACTGGCCGCCCAGAGGGGCTTCTCGGTGCGCGGGTGGGTCTGTGGAGGTGTGGCGACGTGTCGGCCAAGGTGTGGTGACATCGGGTTCCGGCCCGAGCGAAGGGCGTCGCTCCAGCTCCAGCTCCAGCTCAAGCTCAAGCTCAAGAGGCCGCGACACGGTTGAACAGGCCGCTGTTGCCGATGTCGGTCTACCCGGCCTGGGTGTCGGTGAGGCCCGCAGGCACGATCGGCAGGTCCGTGTTGTGGGGGGTGGTGGCTGCTGTCGCTCGTCGTCTTCCAGGTTGTGTCCGGCTGTGGCTGCTAAGTCTCCTGTAGCAGACAGCTAACGGCTCGCCGGTGTTCATGGCGCGGCTGCGAGCGTGCGAGACGGTGCTCACTGGCGAGGGCTGCACCGACCCGAAGCGGCGCGGAAGGCTGGGTGGGGCGCTGGGCGGGGCGAGCTGATGGTGCACCGGCCTGCGGTTCAGCGGGACGAGTAGCTCGCCCAGCTTCTTCTTCGCGGCGTCCGGCGTACCGGGAGGCCGCGACGAGGTGATCGCGGAGCCGGGCCGCTTGTCACGCCGAAAGTCGGCTCGCCTCACGTGGTGCTGTGGCGGGCTGCCGGGGCCTGCCTGGGCTGGGTGATCTGGATCTGGAGCTGGAGGGGTGGGAGTTGGCGTTGGCGGGCGGCAGATGGCGCTCGCGCGTCGGCGGACGGCTCCAGGAGCGGCTCTGTCTGCCTGAGGCTTCTTCCTTGATGTCGCCGGACTCGCTAGGGAGTGAGCCAAGGTGAGGCGTTCGCGGGTGGCTTGGTGAGAGGCCGAGGAAGGGCGGGGCGGTCGTCGCATCGGTCGGCTGGTTGACGAGGTCGCCGTCGAAAGCGACCTCGTCGGCAGGGTTGTCGGTGAGGTCGTCGGCAGCGACCTCGTCGGTGGGGTCGCTGGCGACGGAGGAGGGTGACGGTCTGGACCGGCGGTGGGAGGGTCGGCCCTGGGTCAGGTCAGGTCGTGTCGATCGCGGAGGATTTTGACCCCTTCGCCCGTGAGTTCGTCGCAGTACGCCGTGCGCCCGGTCATCGCCATGATGAGGGCCAGCGTGCTGCCCGACACCAGCGGCCCGGAGCCGGCGGTGAAAGGGCCGTCGTCGGCGACGAGCCGCAGGCCGGCGATGCGTTTCTTGGCGGGGAGGACGAGGTCGGAGCCCTGGTAGTACTCGGCTGTGCGGGTGAGGGTTTCGATGGGGTAGTCGTGGCGGATGCCCAGCGGCCGCCGGATGTCCTCGGCGTGCACGATCGTTTCGCCCAGCATCGCCACGACCGGGAGAGGCGGTTTGGTGGTGCTCGTGATGACGCGCCGGAACCTGTCGTGCGTCTCGGCGGCGTTCGCGCCCAACTGTTCGGCCAGCCGCATGGCGACCTGCTTGTCGAAGTCGAACCGGTAGCGGATCACGCCCGCCATCCATCGCACGCTGTTGAGGCTCGCCCCCGCGATGAGGTGTGCCAGCACCTCGCGCACGGTCAGCCCGGCGCACAGCGACGGCGTGGCCCACTGCTCGTCGGTCAACTCCGCGAGGTCGGCGGCCAGGGCGGCACGCTCGGCGTGCACCAGGGGCCAGAGGCCGCCCGCGCGGCTGTTCCTGGCGTTCGGCTGCGGATTCGGCGTGCCGGACGGCTTCTCGTGGTTGGTCACAACTGTCCTTGCGTGGAGTCGATAAGGGTATTCGAAGTGAAGACTCCCAGTGTGGGGTGAAATCGTCGCTCAGCAGCGAAGCCAGTTGCCGGCAGGCGTTCCGGGGCTTCCCGAGATGTATGCGTTTCGCATAGAGTTCAAGGATGGAATCGGTACTCGAGGCGACCATCAACGAGTGGCACGCGAGCGTGAACGACGCCGACCTGCGGCGTTCCGCGCAAGTGGTCGGCGACCCCATCGTCGTCCTGGGCCCGAAGGGCGCCGGGCCGATCACCCCGGGACAGTTCGCGGAATGGGTGGAGCGTTCGGGCATCACCCTGCGCCCGAGGTCGTGGCATCCCGTCAGCGAGCGGCTCATGGTCGTGGAGGAGGACGCCACCTGGCCGGGCAGCGGGACCGCGACCCGCGTGGCGACGGTGTTCCGGGTGGCGGACGGGAAGGTGACGGCCGCGCTGCGGCTGCCGGACCTCCGGCAGGCGCTGGAGCTGGCCTACATCTGCCGCGAGATGGCGGCCACCGAATGAGCGACCCGGGGCCGGGGCAGGTTCTGTTCGCGTTCGTACGGTACTGGTCGCGCAGGCCCCAGACCGGCGATCCCGAGATGGCCGAGCAGGGGAGGCTCGTGCTCGTCGCCGAGGCCGTCCACGCGCTGACCGGGCGCGGGGTCCCGGCCACGGTCAACGCGGTCGCCCACGAGATCGGCATCGACCAGAGCGGCGCGTCGCGGCTGGTCAGGAGCGCGAGAGAGGCCGGCTACCTGACCATGGAGGCATCGGACGCCGACGGCCGCCAGCGCAGGGCCGCGCTCACCCCTTCCGGCCTGGCCCTGCTGGATCACGCCCATGACTGGCAGGAGCAGGTCTTCGACCGGCTGACCGAGGGCTGGAGCGAGCGACGCCGCCGCGACTTCCGGCAGGCGATGACGGAGCTGATGGAGCGCTCCTGCGTCCTGGACGAGTGATCCCCGCCGCTCAGGGCGGGCACTCCGGCCGCGTCCTGCGTACGGAGAACTCCAGGCGCAGCGACCCGTCGGCGGGCAGGGCTATCGCGCGCGCCCACGGATCGCTCGCCCAGCAGGCGGGCAGGAGGAAATACCGCTGGTTGGAGTGGATCAGCAGGCGCAGGCCGGTGTAGCGGTAGCGGTACATGGCCTCGGGGTCCGGCAGCGCCGTCTCCTTGATCCCCGGGCCCTCCAGGTGCAGCCGCCTGGCCGCGTACACCACCGTGCTGGGCAGCCCCGCGGAGTCCACCCGGTACTGCAAGGCGGCCTCGGCGCCACGCCGCTGCGCGTACAGGGTGACCGCCCACAGCAGCAGGACCAGCAGGAGCGCCGCGCAGGCCGTGCGGCGGACGAGCTGGTCGGCGGGGGAGCTCGCCGGCCGCGGACGGATCCGCCGGCGCAGGGAGTCGCCGTAGACGAGGACGAAGACGCCCAGCCCCAGGCAGAAGGGCACGACGTAGAACGGCGTTCTCCACCAGCCGGCCAGGGCCACGATCCCCACCGCGACGCTCACGACCCCGAGCACGGCCATGACCGTGATCACCCGCGTCGTCGCCGTACGGTGCCGGTCCGCCGACCGGACCAGCCACCGGTGCGCCGTGGGCGCGATCAGAGCCAGCACCAGGAGCAGGATCAGCGGCTCTGTCGCCGGCGCGACGCTGCGCAGCACGTATTCCTGGAACGACAGGCCCAGCATGCTCTGCTCGATCCCGAGACCGGCGTACATGGTGTTGGCGCGGACGGCCCCGACGTACATCATGACGGCCGCGACGAAAGTGGTGGGCGTCACGACGTGGGCGAGGACGCTCCAGACGCGGCTGAGGTCCTGGGCCGGCCCGGTGTCGTCACCTTCGGAGGCGTCTTCAGGCGGCGCTCCGGTCACGACTCGTCCGGCGCCGGGCCGTGGTCGGTGTCCGGCTGTGTGGGGCCGCCGTCGCCGGAAGGCTGGACGGGTTCCTCGGGGGACGGCGCAGAGGGGCCTCCCGTGCCGGGCTCGGGCCCGTTCGAGGACGACGACGAGGGGGCGGAGGACGGCGACGAGGACGACGACCGCGTGCCGGTGGGCGGCAGCGTCGCGCAGTCCGGGAGGGTGGCGGGATCGGCGGCCACCGAGCACGCGTCCCTGAGGAATTCCGGCGGCAGCCCGCCGAGGCGTTCGAGGGCGGCGCGGGCCCGCAGGGCGGTGGCGCGGTCGCCCTCGGCGGTGGCGGCCACCAGCAGTGTGTGGTTGAGCATCCGCAGGCCAGGCCGGAGCATCTGGGGGTGCAGGTGGGAGCTCTGCTGCTCCGCCTGAAGGGCGTCGTGGTACGCCTCGCCCATCAGCCCCTGGTTCGCCTTGGCCGCCGCCTGGCAGACCTTGGCGATCGCCTTCGTCTCGGGTGAGCTGTCGCCGGAGGACGCCGCGCGGCCCATCCGCTCCGCCGTGCCCGCGAAGTCGCGGCTCTGCCCCATCCGCTGGCAGTCGAGCCCTACTTGGACGGTCGCTTCTGGGAGATCGCCGCTGTCCTCCTCGGGGACGAGCTCCTCGTCGGGGGTGATGACCGGCCGGGCCCGCAGCGGGGCGCCAGGTCCGGCCTCTCCCGCGCCGCCCGCCCCGGACCCGCCGTCGCCGCAGCCACCCGTCAGCGCCAGCGCGGCCGTGAACGCCGCCACCGCGGCAGGCAAGGTCCTCCGCACCGTTTCCTCCGATGGCTCGCCGGTGTCAGAACCAGGTCGTACCTCGCGGGAGCGGGCGCCACTCCGGGCAGGGCGTACCGATCACCGTACGCTGCCGATTTCTTGCCGCCGGGCGTCGCCCGGCTCGACCAGGCGGGTGAGCAGGTCGATCAGGTGCTCGCGGTCGGCCGGGGGCAGCGGGGCGAGGAACTCCTCCTGGGCGGCGGCGATCAGCCGGTCGAGCTCGACGAGCTGCCCGCGGCCGGCCGGGGTGATGGTGATGATGTTGCGCCGGCGGTCCTCGGGGTCGGGCGCGCGCTCGAGGCAGTCCCGTCCGGCGAGGTCGTTGACGACCGCGACCATGTCGCTGCGGTCGATGCCGGTACGGCGGACGAGACCGGCCTGACTGGCGGGGCCGTACTCCTCCAGCGTGGCGAGCAGCGCGTAGTGGTAGCGCCGTACGCCGGCCTGGGCGAGCGCCCGGTCCACGATCCGGTTGGCCGTCAGCGCCGCCTGGTTCGCCAGCCTGCTCGGCAGGCCGCGCAGCCGCCGTGGCGGCGCTTCCTCGGGGATGTTCACGGGCGCCAATCTAGCAATCGTTGGACAGACCCACGATTATCTGCGATCGTTGGCCCGGCCAATGTTGGACGTACCAACGGATTGACGAGGGATCAACGACATGACCGACACCGCCGAACGCCGCGACCCCGGGCGCGCGAGCCTGGGCGCGCGCGTCCGTGGCCGCACGCTCTATCCGGGCGACGAGCGCTTCGAGGAGACCTGTTCGGGCTGGCTGCTGACGGTCGAGCACCGGCCCGCGGTGGTCGTGGAGGCCGCCGACGCGGGCGACGTGGCCGCCGCCGTACGGTTCGCCGCCGACACCGGACGCCCGGTCGCCGTCCAGTCGACCGGCCACGGCGTGTCCGTCCCTGCGGACGACGCCGTCTTCATCGCCACCGGGCGGCTGCGCGAGCTGTCGGTGGACCCGGACGCGGGAACCGCGCGGATCGGCGCCGGCCTGCGCTGGGGCGAGGTGCTCGCCGCGACGGCCGAGCACGGCCTGGTGCCGCTCTGCGGCTCCTCCGAGCAGGTCGGCGTGATGGGCTACCTGACCGGCGGCGGGCTCCCGCTGGCCTGCCGCACGTACGGCTTCGCCGCCGGCCACGTCCGCTCGCTCGACGTCGTCACCGCCGACGGCCGGCTCCGCACCGTCTCGCCGGCGCGCGAACCCGACCTGTTCTGGGCGGTACGCGGCGGCAAGAGCAACTTCGGCGTCGTGGTCGCCGCCGAGATCGAGCTGCTGCCGCTGCGCACCGTCTACGGCGGCGGGCTCCGCTACCCGGTCGAGGACGCCGGGCGGGCCGCCCACGTGCTCCGCTCCTACCTGGCGTGGGCCAAGGAGCAGCCGGAGGAGATGTCGTCCTCGGTGACGCTGATGCGCTTCCCCGACGCGCCGCAGGTGCCCGCGGAGTTCCGCGGCCGTTCGCTCGTGCTGGTCCGGGTGGTCTGCACGGGGGACGAGGAGCGGGCGGAGCGGCTGGTGGAGCCGTTGCGCGCGCTCGGGCCCGACGAGGACACCTGCCGCGCGATGCCGTACCCGGAGATCACCGGCATCTACCAGGACCCCAGGAACCCGGTCATGGCGCACCTGCGCAGCGCTCTGACGTACGAGCTGGACGAGGAGGCCGTGGCGGAGCTGGTGTCGTTCATCGACCCGGCGGCGCCCGGCGGGCCGTTCCCCGGCATCGAGCTGCGCCACCTGGGCGGGGCGCTCGACCGGCCGCCCGCGCGGCCGCACGCGGTCAGCACCCAGGGCGCGGCCTTCCACCTGTGGCTGCGGATGCCGGCCCCGCCCGAGCGGGCCGACGAGGTACGCAGGACCGCCGACGAGGTGCTGCGCCGGCTGCGGCGATGGGACACCGGCGCCCAGCTCCCGGGGTTCCAGTTCGACCACGACTCCGACCCCGCCCGGGTCGGACGTGCCTACACCGAGGAGACCTACCGGCGGCTGGCCGCGCTGAAGGCGGCCTACGACCCGGACCACCTCTTCCGGATCAACCACACCATTCCGCCGAGAACCGCCGAGGGGATTGCGTGACGCCCACGGGGTAGCTGCCGTCCCGTGGAGGCAGTTGCCCGTACCGACGCCAAGGAGCAGCCCATGCGACAGCCGTGGACCTCATTCACGAGGTCAGGACTGGCCGCGGCCTTCGGCGCGGCGGCCCGCCTCCGGCACGGGAGGCCGCTCCACACGTCCGGGCTCGTCCTCGACGCCCACCTGCGCCTGCACGGGACGCCGGAGCCGTGGGGGGTGCCCTTCCTCGACCGGCGGATGGACCTGCCGGGCATCGCCCGGCTGTCCCGCTCGGTCGGCGTGCCGCCGCCGCTTCCCGACATCCTCGGCCTCGCGCTCCGCTGGGAGCAGGACGACACCACCGCCGACCTGCTGCTGGCCACCACCGGGCGCACCGCGCTCGGCCGGCGGCTGCTGCGGCCCGCGACCCGGTGGACGGGGCTCTACAGCTCCCTGTTCCCGTACCAGGCGGGGGAGCGGCGGGTGCTGCTGGGCGCGTTGCTGCACACGCCGGTACGGCTGCCCGCCACGCTCGACGCGCTCGCCCAGGTCGTCGAGCACGGCCCGCTCACCGTGGCGCTCCTCGCCGCCGCCCCGTCGGGGCCGTGGCGGCCGTTCGGGCAGGTGCGCCTGTCCGCGCCGGCCCTTGAGGACGCGGACTATCCGACGCGCTTCAACCCGATCCGTCACCCGATCGCGGGGCTGCCCCCGGCGAGCTGGCTCAACGACGTCCGCGACGCCGCCTACGCCTCCGCGCAGCAGGTGCCCGACCTGCCGGAGAAGTCCCGCGACCTCAGCGGCGTCGCCTAGCGCCTCTCCTGACCGGCATCAAGCCTGTACAGCGTTCCTTATGATCCCTTAACATCTGGGATCCTAAAGTGCTAGCAGGCTAGATAAATGGAGAAGCCGGTGATCGAGTTCCACTTGGACGCCAGGTCGGGTGTCTCGCCGTACCTGCAGCTGGTCCAGCAAGTACGGCACGCGCTGCGCCTGGGCGTGCTGCGCGAGGGCGACCAGATGCCGACCGTCAAGGAGGTCGTGGCGCACCTGGCCATCAACGCGAACACCGTCCTGAAGGCCTACCGGGAACTCGAGCACGAGGGCCTGGTGGCGGCCCGGCCGGGGGTGGGGACGTTCGTGACGGCGACCCTCGCCGACGCCTCGCTGGCCGCGCACGGCCCGCTCCGGCAGGAACTGCGGCGCTGGCTGGACAAGGCCCGCCGCGCCGGCCTCGACGACGAGAGCATCGAGGCCCTCTTCATGACCACCTTTCGGACCACCGCACAGGAGGACATAGCGTGAACGCCGTCCTGGAGGCCCACGGACTGGGCAGGAGATACGGCAGGCGCTGGGCGCTGCGCGAGTGCACCCTCGACCTCCCGGCGGGCCGCGTCGTGGGGCTGGTGGGTCCCAACGGGGCCGGCAAGACGACCCTGCTGAAGCTGGCCAGCGGCCAGCTGGAGCCGACGGCGGGCACGATCACCGTGCTGGGCGGCCGTCCCGCCGGCGGCCCGCCGCAGCTCGCCAGGGTCGGGTTCGTCGCCCAGGACACCCCCGTCTACGCCGGGCTGAGCGTCGCCGACCACCTGCGATTAGGCGAGCGGCTCAACCTCCGCTGGGACGCCGCCCTGGCCCGCGACCGGATCACGGGGCTCGGCCTCGACCCCGCCCAGCGGGCGGGCAGATTGTCGGGCGGCCAGCGCGCCCAGCTCGCCCTCACCCTGGGCCTGGCCAAACGGCCCGAGCTGCTGATCCTGGACGAGCCGGTCGCCTCGCTCGACCCGCTGGCCCGCCGCGAGTTCCTGCAAGGGCTGATGGAGGCCACGGCCGAGCACGAGTTCAGCGTGCTGCTCTCCTCCCACCTGGTCTCCGACCTGGAACGGGTGTGCGACTTCCTGATCGTGCTCGTCGACTCCCGCGTCCAGGTCGCCGGGGAGGTCGACCGGTTGCTGGCGACCCACTACCGGCTCACCGGCGCCCGCCGCGACCCCGACCGGCTCCCCGCCGACCAGCACGTGGTCAGCGCGCGTCACACCGCCAGGCAGAGCACGTACGTGGTCCGCACCGACGGCCCCATCCACGACCCCGCCTGGACGGTCACCCGGCTCGGCCTGGAGGACCTCGTCCTCGCGTACATGGACAAGACCACCGTGGACCGGCGGGTCGCCCTGGAGGTGCGGCGATGATCTGGCTGACCTGGCGCCAGTTCCGCGGTTCGGCCGCGATGACGGCCGCCCTGCTCGTCCTGCTCGCCGTCGTCCTGGCCCTGACCGGCCCCGGCCTGGCCTTCGACTACTCGGCCGGGATCGCCGCCTGCGCCCAGGACGGCACCTGCGACCGCTTCTACGACCGTTTCTTCGGCGGGCACGAGACCGCGTTCGTGGCCCTGACCCTCGTCGTGCTGCTCCTGCCCGCCCTCGCCGGGCTCTTCTGGGGAGCGCCGCTGATCACCCGCGAGCTGGAGGCGGGCACGCACCTGATGGTGTGGAACCAGGGCATCACCCGCAGCCGCTGGCTGGCGGTCAAGCTCGGGCTCATGGGCCTGACCGCCGTGACCTTCGCCGGCCTGTGCGGCCTCATGGTGACGTGGTGGTCCGACCCGCTGGACAAGTCGGCCGCCGAGAACCTGGCCCTGATGGCTCCGCTGGTGTTCGGCGCGCGCGGCATCGCCCCGATGGGGTACGCGGCCTTCACCTTCGTCCTCGGCGTGACCGCCGGCATGCTGGTACGCCGCACGCTGCCCGCCATGGCCGTCACCCTGGCCGTCTTCGCCGCGCTCCAGCTCGCCATGCCGCTGCTGGTCCGGCCCCACCTGATGCCCCCGGTCACCTCGACCTTCGAGCTCGGCCCGACGAACGTGGACAACCTCGGCATCAGCCGGGACCAGGGCGGAGAAGTGCGGATCCAGCTGAAGTCGGCCGTCCCCGGCCACGCGGGCGCCTGGGTCCTGTCCGCCGACCTGGTCGACGCGTCCGGGCGTACGGTCGGCGCCGGCGGCGAAGGCGCCGCCAAGATCTCCACCACGTCGGGCCCCTGCGCGCCGTCGGCGGCCGGCGGGGACGGCTGCATCGCCGAGATCAACCGGCTCGGCTACCGGCAGCAGGCGACCTACCAGCCCCTTGAGCGGTTCTGGCCCTTCCAGTGGATCGAGACCGGGATCTACGCCCTGCTCACCCTCGCCCTGTCGTGGCTCTGCTTCTGGTGGATCCGCAGGCGCCTGTCATGACCGCCGTCAGGATCACGGCCGCCGCGCTCGCCCTCGCGGCGACGGCGGCCTGCACGGCGCCGCCGCCGCCGCGCGCCCAGGCGAGCACGGCCGGCACGGTCTGCGCGGCCCCCCGGAGCGCCCCCGCAGCGGAGACGGCCACCACGATCGACGTCATCGAGCAGGCGTACTTCTGCATCCTCGGCAACTACTACGGCGGCCCCACGCTGGACGCCCGCTCGCTGCTCAGCGCCGGGTTCGCCGCCCTGACCCAGGAGCTCAACCGCGCCGGCCGCGACCTGCCCGAGGCGGGCATGCCGGCGCTGACCGGCGACCGCGAGAGCGACTGGACCGCCTTCGAGGCCGCCTACCGCAGGGTCACCGACCAGGTGCCCGGCCTGCGCGACAGGCTGGCCGTCGTCACCCTCGAAGCCATGGTGGCCGCCCTCGGCGACAACCACGCCCGCTGGACGCACGACGTCGAGCGGCCGCCCGACGCCTACGACGGCGACGGCTACGGCCTGGGTCTCCTGGCGAACGTCAACGGCCCGCAGGTGGACGGCAACCCCGGTGTCGCCCTGCCCCCGCTGTTCGTCACCGCCGTGCAGGGCGGGGCGGCGCGGGCGGCCGGGCTGCGCCCGGGCGACATCATCGAATCGGTCGACGGCTCGGCGCCCTTCACCGACGGCAAGGCCACGCCCGCGATCGCCGCCCTCTACCCGGCGTACCCGGAGGCGCGCCCGGTCCGGCTGCGGCTCCTGCGACAGAGCACCGGCCGCCGCTGGAGCGTGACGCTCGAACCCGGCCTCTACCAGCAGGACCTGGCCGCCCTGCAAGTGGTTCAGTCGAAGCTGCTCGACGACGACACCGCCTACGTACGGCTGCGCGGCTTCGCCCCCGACTCCGCCGACCGCGTCTTCAGGGCCGTCGCCCGATTGCGCGCCGGCCGGACCCTGTCCGGCGTCGTGCTGGACGTACGCGGCAACGGCGGCGGCAGCCCCACGGAGGCGACCCGGCTGGTGAGCGCGTTCGGCCACGGCAAGGTCACCGCCTACCAGTGCACCGCGGACGCCACGTGCGCGACCACACGGACCGACGACACCGTCGAACTGCTCGGCCTGCCGCTGGTGGTGCTCACCGACCGCGGCTGCGCCTCGGCGTGCGAGCACTTCAGCTCCGCGGTCAAGGACCTGCGCCTCGGCCGGCTGGTCGGCACCAGGACGGCCGGGGTGATCTCGGGGCCGGCGGAGCCGTACCTGCTGGCGAACAACACCCTCCTGAGCTTCCCCGCCAGGCACCACCTGGGCCCGGACCGCGAGGTGATCGACCGGATCGGCGTGCCGCCCGACCACCACGTGCCCCTGACCCCGCAGGACGCGGCCGCCGGGCGCGACCCCGCGCTCGCCAAGGCCCTGACCCTGCTGCACGAGTGAACGGACCTCCCGATGAGACAGATCCTCGCAGCCGCCGCGGGACTGGTCGTCCTGGCCGTGTCCGCCTGCTCCGCGCCCGCGCCGCCCCGGTCCGCCGTCCCGTCGGCCACGCCGGCCGGCCCCGCCACCCTGCCCGCCCCCACCGGCGCCCACCGGGTCGGCACCACCGCCCTGTACCTGAAGGACGCCTCCCGCCCCGACCCCTGGAATCTCGACGCCGACGCCAGGGAGCTCAAGGTCACGCTGTGGTACCCGACCGAGCAGCGGGACGGGCGGCGGGCGGCGTACATGACGCCGAAGGAGTCGGAGCTCACCCTGCGCGGGCTGGGCGTCGCGGGCGTGCCTGACGACACGCTCAGCAGGACGCGCACCAACGCCGTCGCGGACGCCGCACCCACGGGCGGGAAACGGCCGCTCGTGGTGCTCTCCCCGGGCTTCACCAAGCCGATGAGCACGCTCACCTCCCTGGCCGAGGACCTGGCCAGCCGCGGGTACGTCGTGGCCGGCATCGACCACACCTACGAGAACCACGCCACCACCCTTCCCGGTGGGCGGGTCGCGGAATGCCTCGCCTGCGACAGCGACAGCGACCCGGGCTTCGGCGCGGGGCTGGTCGCGGTACGGGCGGCCGACGTCTCCTTCGTGCTCGACCAGTTGCCGGCGAGATGGGATGGCGCCGACCGAATCGACCGGTCCCGCATCGCCATGGTGGGGCAGTCGATCGGCGGGGCCGGCGCCCTGGCGACCATGGTGAAGGACTCCCGCGTACGCGCCGGGATCGACATGGACGGCACCACCTACGCCCGCATCCCCAAGAGCGGGTTCTCCCGGCCGTTCCTGTTCCTGGGCTCGCCGCAGCACGTCCCGGGCGGCCGCGACACCTCGTGGGAACGCGACTGGAAGCTGCTGACCGGGTGGAAACGCTGGCTCGTGCTGGCGGGCGCGGAGCACCAGTCCTTCACCGACGGCCCGCTGCTGTCCGGCGCTCTCGGCGTCACGCCCGCTTCCGGCGTCCTGCCCGCGGCGCGCGCCGCCGAGCTCACCCGCACCTACGTGGCGGCCTTCCTCGACCGGCACCTGAAGGGCGAGCGGCAGCCCCTCCTGGACCAGCCGTCCGCGCGCTACCCCGAGGTCACGTTCTGCCCCACGACCTGCTGACGGCGCGGACGCGGATTGTCGGAGATCATCTCTAGGGTGCTGCCATGACGTGCCCCCCTTCTTGCGCGCGGATTCGCGAGCGCGCCGTCGCCCGCGACGCGCGCGGCCTGGCCGACCTCGTGATCGCCCTGTCCGACGCCGAGCGGGCCGAGACCGCCCGGCACCTGCCCGACCTGCGCGACGAGCTGCGCGGCCTCGGCGGCTACGGGGAGCTGCTGCGGATCGTGGGAGCCGGCGTGCTGTCCGGCCCCGCCGCGACAGCCGCCTGGCTGACCCGCCGCGAGTTCGCCGACCCGTGGCCGAGGCTGGATGAGCTGGCCCGGGTGCTCGCCACGCGCCCGGCCGGCTGGCAGGCCGACGTGGCCGCCCGTCTCGGGAGGAAGATCCGCACACCGGACGACCGCGACGTCCCGCTGGCGCTGGCCGTGCTGCGGGCCACCGGGGCCACGCCACCCGAGCACGACCCGCTCGTGACCGCCTGGCTGCGCACCGGCCCGGCCGACGACGACCCGCTGCTCGGCCCGCTGCTGCCGCGGATCTTCGAGGCCGAGGGCGTGGGCCGCGAGCTGCGCGAGGAGCGCCTCACCCCCGCCCCCACCCCCTGGCTGTCCCTGATCGGGCGGCTGCTCGCGGCCGGTCGGGTGTCGCGGGCGGAGCTGCTGGACGGCTGCCTGCGCCGCTTCCTGCGCGGCGGCGACGGCATCGGCCTGCGCTTCTTCGTCCGGCTGCACGAAATGCTCGACCCGACGCCGCAGGAGGCCGCCGCCCGCACCCGTGACTACCTGCGGCTGCTGCCCGTCGCGCCCGGCCCGGTCGCCGAGCTGGCCCTCGCCCAGCTCCGCCGCGGCGGCCCGCTGGAGCCGGCCGACACGGCCGAGGCGGCCGGCGCGCTCACCTTCCGCGCGGAGTCCAAGCTCGCCCTGGGCGGCCTGCGCCTCGTCGAGGGGGAGACCGACGGTGCGACCGGGCATCCGTACGCCGCCGAGCTGGCCGCCGCCCTGGCCACGGCGTTCGGGCACGCCTCCTACGAGGTCCAGGGACGGGCCGCCAGGATCGCGCTCAAGCGTGCCGCCGCCCTCGCCCCGGCCGGCCAGATTCTCGCCGAGGCGGTGCCGCTGCTTCCCGAGGCGCTGGGGGTGCGGGTGGCCGGCCGGTTCGGCGGCGAGGCGGCGCGGGAGGAGCAGCCCGAGGCGTTCACGCCGCCGCCGCTGCCCGCGCCCGCCGCGCCCGGGCCGTTCCCTGAGCCGACGCTGGACGTGTGGGAGAGCGTGCACACGTGGGTGGACGGGGAGCGGTGGCTGGCGGCGTTCGTCCGGCGGGCCGCCACCGATCGGGAGGGGCTGCGGCGCACGCTGGCCGGGCAGTTCGGCGGCCACCCGCAGGTGCACCCCCAGGAGTCCTGGGTCGAAGTCAGCGACTGGATCGACGCCCTGGCCGCGCAGGTGACGGACCCGGACCCGGAGCCGGCGTCCGCCTCCACCGGTCCGGAGCCGACGGCCGTCTTCGCCAGGCCGGAGCCGGCGTCCGCCTCCACCGACCTGGAGCCGATGGCCGTCTTCGCCAGGCCGGAGCAGGCCGTCGGCGGGCTGGAGCAGACCATCGGGGAGCTGCTGGAAGCGGCGTGGAGCGGCGCCGTGCGCCTGCTCGGCCTCCACCCGTCGGCCGGACGGCTGGGCGGATCGAGGGGCGGACCGGCGGCCGGATGGATCTGCGAACCGCTGGCCGGACCGCTGGGCGGGCCGCTGGGCGGGCCGTCGGCTGGGCTGGGAGCCAGGAGTCAGCCGAGCCTGCCCCCTGCGGACGAGGTCGCGCCGCCCCACCTGTTCCTGCTGCGCCGGCTCGACGAGATCCACCGCGCGCTGCGGGCCGGCACGCTGCCGCCCGTGCTGCTGGCCACCCCCACCCTGACCACCGGCCACCTCGACCCCGCCGTCCTGGTGGAGCGGCTGGCGGAGTGCGCCGCAGTGGACGCCGCGCCGCTGCCCGCCGACCTGGCGCAGGCGCTGCTGCGGCTGCCCCGCGGCCGCCACCCCGAGGCGGCCGGGCAGGCCGCGCGGATCGGCTCGCCGGCAGCCGCGACCACCGCGCGCTGGCTGGCCGAGGGCGGGCTGCGCGACCCGGAGACGCACGTACGGTGGTCCTACCTCGACGGCGCCACCGACCGCTTGTTCGACGAGCACGAGCCGGCCGAGCGGCCCTACCAGATCCGGCTGCGGCCGGTGCTGCGCGCCGAGCCGACCGGCCTCGAAGCGCTCGACGAGCTGCTGACCACCCGGACCCGCTGGAGCTGGTTCCGGTCCCGGGGCCTTCTCAGCTGGTGGCCGTCGCTCCTGCCCTCGCACCGCGAGATCGTCGCCGCCGACTACGTGCCCGACGTCCTCCATCCCGGGGTGGCCGCGCGGTGGGTGCGGAACCTGGCCGACGCGGACGGGCCCGCCGGGGAGGCGATGGCGCTGGTCCTGGCCTGCCAGGTCGCCAGGGCGGAGCCCGAGGCGGCGGCGCTGCTGGTGCGCATGGCCGCCAGGGGCGACCTGCCGGCCGAGGAGGTGGGCGCGCAGGTGGCGCTGCTGCTCCGGCGCACCCCGCACTACCGGCAGCGGCCGATCGTGGGGGTGCTCGCCGACGCCGCGCGGCAGGGCGCGTACGAAGCCGTCTGGCGGCTGCTCACCCGCCTGCTGCCCGCGCTGCTGCCCGCCCCCGGCGAACGGGCGCGGGTCGAGCACACCGAGGCCGTGACCCTGGCGGCGGACGTGGCGGCCTGGGCGGGGGCACGCGGCCCGATCCCGGAGGTGTCGGCGTACGCGACGGCGGGCGGCAGGAGCCGGTTCGCCCGCGCCTGCGCCCGTCTGCACGACCAGCTCCGCCACGGCGGTCCGGTCGGCCACGGCCGGGTTCACGAGGGCGAGGAGGAATCAGTCGCCTGAACGAGCCGCTGCTCCCAAGCCCGCGGGGTTTGCGTGGTGCTGCTCGCCGGCGCTCGTTAAATGCGTTGCCGGAGAAGCGGCGGCTGCGGAATACTGCGGGCGAAGCAGATCGCCTGTCGAAGGGAGGGTGAGACCGTGACGACGACTGTTCGCGTGCCGTTTTCCGCGTCCCCACACCTTCCCGCCGGGCGTCCGCCGCTGACCTGACTCGATCGGCACCCCGGTGGGCCTCACATCTGGAGCATTCCCACCGTGCCGAAGCACTCGCAACACCGCCGCCGTGGCAAGCACGCCCTCGACGCCGACGACATCGCCTGGCTGGAGAGCACGCCCGAGACGGCGTCCGACGACGGCCCTCCCGAGGGTGATCGCTGGTCCACCTGGGACCAGAGCACGCCCACGGAGAAGGGGCCGCGCCCGTACCCCGACTGGCTGGTCACCGAGCTGGCCGCCGTCGACACCGAGCACGGCATCCTGAAGACCGGCAAGGAGGCCGACGTCCACCTGATCTCGCGGGGCGTGCCGGGCACCGACCGGGTCTGCCTGCTGGCGGCCAAGCGCTACCGGTCGGCCGAGCACCGCCTGTTCCACCGCGACTCCGGCTACCTGGAGGGCCGCACGACCCGCGAGAGCCGGACGAACCGCGCCATGGCCAACCGCACCGCGTTCGGCAAGCAGATGATCGCGACGCAGTGGGCGGTGGCGGAGTTCGGGGCGTTGTGCCGGCTGTGGGAGCTGGGGATGCCGGTGCCGTACCCGGTGCAGATCCTCGGCACGGAGATCCTGCAGGAGTTCGTCGGGACGCCCGACGGCTACGCGGCGCCGCGCCTGGCCCAGGTCTCCGAGGGCCTCGACGACCTGTGGAAGCAGCTCGTCGAGGCGATGGTGACGCTGGCGGGGGAGGGGCTGGCGCACGGCGACCTGTCCCCGTACAACGTGCTGGTCCGCGACGGCAGGCTGGTCATCATCGACCTGCCCCAGATCGTGGACGTGGTCGCGCATCCGGCCGGGCCGTCGTTCCTGGACCGCGACGCGCGCAACATGGCCACCTGGTTCGCGGCCAAGGGCGTCGCCGGGGCCGACCCGGAGACCCTGGCGGCGCTGCTGCGGCGCGAGGCCCGCATGTGACCTCCATTTGCCCAGGTCCTTCCCCATATGGGGGTTTCCCGATGGAAGACTGGAGCTGACGGAAGGAGGCGTCGTGATCGAGATCAAGAGCATCGAGAAGCCGGACGAGCGCCGTGACTTCCCGAAGGGTCATTTGGAAGTGTGCAACCTGTCCGGGCTGAGCTTCGGCGTGGCCACGTTCGAGCCGGGCTGGCGCTGGTCGGAGTCGGTCAAGCAGATCGCGGGGACCAGCTCCTGCCAGATCCGTCACCACGGGTTCGTGGTCCAGGGCCGGATGCGGATGCGCATGGACGACGGGGCGGAGGCAGAGGCGGGACCGGGCGAGGTCTTCGTCTGCTCACCGGGGCATGACGCCTGGGTGGTGGGCGACGAGCCGGTCATCCTCTACGACTTCGCCGGAGGAGCAGCCGACTACGCCCGCGCGGCCGGGGACTGCTGAGCGCGGGTCGCGCGACCGGTGACTGCTGAGCGCAAGTCGCGCGACCGGTGACTGCTGAGCGCAGTCGCATGCCCGGCGACCGTTGAGCGGAACCGCGCGGGCGGCGACCGCTCCACGCGGTGGTCAGCCGCGCGACCTGCGGCCCAGCGCGCGGCGCATCCTCCTGGACAGGACGGCGCGCATGCCGCGCTGCTGGTCGAGCCGGCGGTCGCGTTGCGCCGCGTGCACCTCGCGGCGCAGCGCGCCCACCTCACGGCGCAGTTCCACCGTGCTCTTGCGCCAGCGCGCCGCCTCGTCACGCCACTTGGCGACCTGGCCGCGCAGCCGTTCGGCCTCGCCGGCCAGCCGCGCCGCCTCCGCCTCGGCCCGCACCCTGGCCTGGTACGCCGCCCGCCGCCCCAGCGGCTCGACCGGCCCCTCGGTGAACCCGTACGCCTCGCCCGTCACCCACCGCACGCCGGAGACGTCCGCCACGGCGTCGTCCAGGTCCTCGCCGGGCCGGACCACGAGCCGGGCGCGGGCGAAGGCGGACACCCGTTCCAGCCGGGCCGCGACGACGCCCTCGGGTGACTCCCGCAGCAGCACCTGGACCAGGCCGAGCCCTTCGGCGCGGGCCAGGTCGAGCAGCTTGGCCACGCCGTCCTCGCCCGGCGCCCAACCAGCGGGCAGGCGCAGCACGAACGGGACCGACGGGTCCACCTCGGCGGCGGTCGCCAGGCGTACCCGGGGTTCGTGCTCGTAGTGGCCGTGCACCAGGACCAGGTCCAGGTCGGGGTCCTTGAGCGGGGCGCGGCGGTCGCGGTCGAGCCGGTCCCAGGGGCCGACCAGCACCACCGACAGGTCCGCGACCGTGGAGGCGAGCAGGGCGTCCACGGCGGTGCGGACCGCCTCGTAGCCGGCCGTGCCGTCCAGGACCGCGGTCACGTACGGCACCTTCCACCGCCGCGCCGGATGCGTACGCAGCCACTGGTAAGCAGGGATGCGGTCGGCGACGAAGGCGTGGCTGACCCGGTCGACGCGCTGCTGCTCGCGCATCCGCATGGTCGGGCCGAGGTGGTAGGCGCGGGCCCGCGGCTCGGGCACGAACACCGCCCCCGCCTGCGCCAGCCGGTAGCCCATCTCGGTGTCCTGGCCGACGACCAGGTCCTCGTCCATGGGGCCGGCCGCCTCGATCAGGCGGGCGCTGACCGACGTGGCCCCGCCGACGTGCAGGCTGAACGGCCGCACCGGGTTGGCGGTGAGGCCGTCGGTGCGCTCGACCAGCCCGACCAGCCAGGCGTGCGGCAGGGCGGGCTCGAACGCCGCCTCCAGGTCCTGCGGCAGCGTGTCGGGCAGCGGGGCGGAGGTGAAGCGGATGTAGCCGGTGACCGAGAGGTAGGGGGCGGCGTGGTGCCAGCGCATGTGCGCCTCGATCGCGCCCGGCGTGAGCACCACGTCGGAGTCGAGCCAGTGGATGACGTCGCCGGTGGCCTCGGCGAGGCCGGCGTTGCGGGCGGCGGCGCGGCCCGGCCGGTCGCAGCGGATGAGGCGGGCGGCCGAGTCCCCGGGCAGGCGCAGCGGCGGCGAGCTGCCGTTGTCCACGACGATGATCTCCGTCAGCTCCGCCGGGTACGTCTGCCGCGCCAGCCCCCGCAGCACCAGATCCAGCTTGTGCTGCGCGCCGTACGCCGGGATGATCACGCTCACCCGCAGCTCGGGCACGAAGTCCTCGGGCGGCTGGAGGACCCGGTAGTCGTTGCCGCGCACCCGTCGCACGTCGTCGCCGACGGTGGTTTCGAGAGAAGAGACGGACATGCGCGCGAATGCTCCTAGATCGTCAGGCCGGATGGACGGGCCTCACCCTAGGACGCCTACCTGGGAGAGAACCCGGCCCGGCGATCCGCGCGCACCACGTCTTCGCAGGTCAGAGCTGCCAGAATGCGCACAGGAAACGCGCAGGTCGCCGCTCAG
Organism: Nonomuraea sp. B208; assembly: GCF_057536035.1. Classification (NCBI taxonomy): domain Bacteria; kingdom Bacillati; phylum Actinomycetota; class Actinomycetes; order Streptosporangiales; family Streptosporangiaceae; genus Nonomuraea; species Nonomuraea sp. B208. The sequence goes on along the minus strand of NZ_BAAJOU010000001.1, from coordinate 10,261 downwards.
GACCGGAGTGTCGCGGCGACGGCCAGCGTGGTGAAGGCCGTGGTGAAGCCGCCGCCGGCCGCGTCCACGGCGGCTCCGACGTCCTCCAGCACCCGGGCCAGGTCGTCCGGCCTGAGCCGGGTGAGACCGCCGGTGGTGGGCAGCAGGTCGAGCCATTCGGCGCGGGTGTAGTGGCGTTCCCCGTCGAACCGCCACAGCTCGGGCTCGCCGAACGCGCCCGCCTGCCGGATGCCGTCGGCGAACCTCTCGAACATCTGCCGGTAGACGTCCTGGGCGGCCTTCGGCGGGCCGGCGACGGCCGGTGCGCCGGGCAGCACGCGGCGCAGCGCGCCGGCGAGCGCCTCCGCGATCGGCGGCGGCGCGTCGTACACGTGGGCGAACGCGGCGAGCAGGCCGCCGGGGCGCAGCACCCGCGCGGCCTTGACCGGGCCCGCGACCGGGTCCACCCAGTGCCAGGACTGGCCGGCCACGACCGCGTCGAACGTGCGTCCGGCGGCGTCCCATTCCTCGAACGTCGCCACCTCGACCTCGACGCCGGTGCGGCGGGCGAACGCGGCCATCCGCGCGTCCGGTTCGACGCCGAGCACCGTGTGGCCGGCCGCGAGGAACTGCCGGGCCTCGATGCCGGTGCCGCAGCCGACGTCGAGGAGGTGGGGGCCGGGGCTCGCGGCTATGATCCGCTGGATCAGGGCGTCCGGATAGGCGGGGCGGGCGCGGTCGTAGCGTTCGGCGTCCACACCGAACGATTCGGCCGTCTGCCGGGCCTCATGAGGCTCCTGCGGGGTTCCCTGAGTTAAAGTGGGCATGCGCCCACAGTAGTGGGCGCTCGCCCACTTGTCGAGCGTGCGAGAGGGAGAACGGGCGATGCCGACGGGAGTGGCGCTCCGCGATGTGCGGCAGCAGTTGTTCGACGCCGCGGAGCGGGTCCTGCTCAGGGACGGCGCGATCGGGCTGACCAGCCGGGCCGTCACCGACGAGGCCGGCGTCGCCAAGGGCGTCCTGCACCGGCACTTCGCCGACTTCGACGCCTTCCTCGCCGACCTGGTGCGCGAGCGCGTGCGCCGGCTCGCCGCCGAGGCCGCCGACCTGCGCGCGGCCGCCGGACGCGGGACCGTCGCCGGCAACCTCACCGCCGCGCTGATCCAGTTGTTCGACCCGGTCGCGGTGTCGATCGTCGGCCTCGTCATCTTCCGCGACGAGCTGCGCGCCCGGCTGCGCCAGGACCGTCCGGAGGCCGGTGTCCCGGTCCTCGCCGAGGCCGCTGCCATGATCGGCGGCTACCTCGGAGAGGAGCGCGCCATGGGGCGGATCGCCGCCGACGCCGAGGTGGACGCGCTCGCGCTCTCCCTCGTCGGCGCGGGGCACCTGCTCTTCGCCGACCGCGACGGCGCCGCGCCGGATCCGGAGGCCGTCGAGAAGGTCGTACGGGCCGTCATCGCCGACGTGGTCCAGCGCCGCCTGCTGTGACGCCGCCTCGGGCCTCCAGGTTGGCGGCCATCCGCTGGAGCGTGCGTACGGTGCCGGCGTACTCCTCCTCCGTGAGACCCGTGAGGAACGCCGAGCGGATGCCGTGCACCTTCTCCTGGACGGCGGCGTGCCCGGTCAGGCCCTCCGGCGTGAGGGCGTGGCGGCCCTCGGCGTCCTCGGTGAGCCAGCCGCGCCGGGTCAGCTCGCCGGTGACGTCCTCCAGGGTGATCGCCCCGGGCTGCCAGAAGGGGCGCAGTGTCTCCCGGAGACCGCTCGCGGTCTGCGGGGCCTGGCGGAGCACGTTCAGCACCTGCCAGTGCCGGCGCGTGAGGCGCTCCTCGTCGAGGACCCGCTCGGCCTCGGCCTCGATGAGCCGGTCGAGGTGCTTGAGCCAGTAACCGATGGGACGATCCATGACGCATGCCTTCCTGCATATACATGTCTTATTACAAGTATATGCTCAGGAGGCAGGATCCCGGTAAGTGCGCACGGCGCTCAACCCTGGCGGCCCGCCAGTCAAGGAGCGACGGGGGTGGTGGCGAGCCGGCGAGCGGCGGCGATCACCGCTTCGCGGCGGCGGGCCAGCGCCGCCTGGTCGCTCTCCTCGCCCAGCATCATCCGGCACATCCCGGGCACCGCGAAGTTCCAGGAGATGAGCCCCATGATGGTGAAGAGCAGGTCCTGGGCGGCCCGTACGCGTTCCTGCTCGGGCAGGTGAGGGGCCACGCTGTCGGCGAGGCCGCACACCTTCTCCCGGAACGCGACGCGCCGCTCCGTCTCGCTCGCGCCGAGCCCGCCGTCGCGCGTCTCCAGCGCCTCCCACAGCAGCAGCCGGATCAGCTCGGGATGTTGCTGGTGCCAGTCGAAGATCTGCCCGACGGAGTCGGCCACCGCGTCGGGATCGATGGAGATCGCGACATGGACCTCCTCCAGCTTCGCCCGCAGGACGGCGGCGAACAGCTTCTCCTTGCCGCCGTAGTAGAGGTAGATGGCCTGCTTGTTGGCCTTGGCGGCGGCGGCGATCCGGTCGACCCTGGCCCCCGCCAGCCCGTGCTCGGCGAACTCGGCGGTGGCGGCCGCGAAGATGCGCCGCTTGGTGTCCTCCGCGTCATAGGCCATGGACGAATTAAACCATCGGGTTGACTCACTCCCTCGCGAGCGGCAGGATCGGACCGGAAATAAAACAACCAGATGGTTTATTTCTCGCCATCCAGGAAGGCATCTCATGTCCACTGGCACCACCGCGCCCGCCCCCGTACGCTCCCCGCTGCCCACCGGCCTCGCCGGCGCCACCGCCGTCCTCATCGGCGCGAGCTCGGGCATCGGCCTCGCGGCCGGCGTCCTGCTGCGTTCCGTCGGCGCGCGCGTCGTCCTCGTCGGACGCGACCCCGGCCGGCTGAAGGCCGCCGTCGCCCGGGTACGCGAGGCGGGCCAGGACGAGGACCCCGACGACGCCGTGGTGGCCGTCGCCGGCGACGGCGGCGACGAGCGCACCCTCGACGAGGCCTTCGACCGCGCCGGGCGCACCGACCACGTCCTCGTCACCGCGGGCGGCATGGCCGGCGCGGGCCCCGTGAGCGGGGTGTCGCGCGACGGCCTCGGCGCGCTCCTCGACACCCGCCTCTGGCCCGTGTTCGCCGCCGCCCGCGCGGCCGCGGCCCACCTGCCCGCCGGAGGCTCGCTCACGTTCAGCTCGGGAACGCTCGTCGTCCGCCCCAGGCCCGGGATGAGCGCGCCGCTGTCGCTCGCCGGCGCCGTGGAGACCCTGACCAGGGCCCTCGCCGTGGAGCTCGCCCCGGCCCGTCAGCGCGTGAACGCCGTACGCTTCGGCATGATCGACACCCCGCTCCTGCGCTCGATCCCGGGCATGGACTCCGACGAGGGAGTCGCCGCCGCCGGGGCGGGCATGCCGCTGGGCCGCGTCGGCACCGCCGAAGAGGCCGCCGCCTCCGTCCTGTTCCTCATGGCGAACACCTACGTCACCGGCCAGGTCATCACCGTCGACGGCGGTGCCACCCTGGCCTGAGCCCTCATCGGCTGACCGGGGTCTCCCGCTCGACGTGCGACAGCTTCTCGGGGTTGCGCACGGCGTAGAGGCCGGTGATGAGGCCGTCGTCGATCCGTACCGTGAGAACGGTGCTGATCGCGCCGTCGATCCGGAAGATCAGCGCCGGATGGCCGTTGATCTGCGCCTGCTCCAGAACGGCCGGCGCGTCGGGCGTGCGCAGCCTGGCCACCAGCGCGGCCACCTGGTCGGGGCCGACCAAGGGGGTCAGCGCGGCCTTGGCGACCCCGCCGCCGTCGCCGAGCATGACCACGTCGGGGGCGAGGATGCCGAGCAGCCCTCGCAGGTCGCCGGTCTCGACCGCCCCTTGGAAGGCCGCCAGCGCGTTCCTGATCTCGGCGGGGGAGGCGCTGCCGCGCGGCCGCCGCGCGGCGACGTGGGCCCGCGCGCGGTGCGCGATCTGCCGGACCGCGGCCGGGGTCTTGCCGACGGTCTCGGCGATCTCGTCGTAGTCCACGGCGAACACCTCGCGCAGCACGAACACCGCCCGCTCGGCCGGCTGCAGCGTCTCCAGCACCAGCAGCATCGCGGTCGAGACGCTGTCGGCCAGCTCGACGTCCTCCGCCACGTCCGGCGAGGTCAGCAGCGGCTCGGGCAGCCAGGGTCCGACGTAGGACTCCCTGCGCCGGCCGAGCGTGCGCAGCCGGCCGAGCGCCTGCCTGGTGGCGATCCGCACCAGGTAGGCGCGCCGGTCCCGTACGGTGCCGAGGTCCACGCCCGCCCACCGCATCCAGGTCTCCTGCAGGACGTCCTCGGCGTCGGCCGCCGAGCCGAGCAGCTCGTAGGCGACGGTGAACAGCAGGTTCCGGTGCGTGACGAACGCCTCGGTCGCCGCGTCCAGCCGTTGCTCGCCGCCTGTGCTCATGGTCGCTCCTGCCCGCTCGCCGTCGAAAGTGCCACGCATGTGACACCGCCCGCGGCCCCGCTGTGACACCACGGCACTGTGACCCCTGTCACAGTGCCGTGGTGTCGTGGGATCAGGAGCTGGTCAGGACGGCGAGCCGCTGGGTCGCGCGGGTCATCGCGACGTAGCGGTCCACCGCCCCTTCGACGCCCTCGCCGAACCGCTCAGGATCGACCAGCACCACCAGGTCGAACTCCAGCCCCTTCGCGAGCTGCGGCGTCAGCGACCGGACCCGGGGCCGCGCCTCGAACGCCGGGTCGCCGATCACGCAGGCGACCCCCTCGGGGTGCTCGGCGAGCCACCCGTCCACGATCGCGTCCAGCTCCGCCACCGACCCGTGCCGCACGGGCACGCCACCGGCGCGGATGGACGTCGGCACGTTGGCGTCGGGGAGCGCGGCCCGGATGACCGGCTCGGCCTCCGCCATGATCTCCTCCGGCGTCCGGTAGTTGACGGTGAGCGAGGCGAGGGTGATCCGGTCCAGCCCGACCCGTTCCAGCCGCTCCCGCCACGACTCGGTGAAGCCGTGCCTGGCCTGGGCGCGGTCCCCGACCACGGTGAAGCTCCGCGACGGGCAGCGCAGCAGCAGCATCTGCCACTCCGCGTCGGTCAGCTCCTGGGCCTCGTCCACCACGATGTGCGCGAACGGTCCGGCCAGCCGGTCGGGTTCGGCGGCGGGCAGCGCGCCCTCGTCCACCAGGGCCTCCCGCAGGTCCGCGCCGTGCAGCATCGTCACCGCCGCCTCGCCGTCGTCGTCGGCCTGGAGCAGGTTGTCGACCACGCCGACCATGCGCTCGCGCTCCGCCGCGGCGGCGGCCTCCTGCCTGCGCCTGCGCCGCGACGACTCCGGGTCGCCGAGCCGCTGCCGGGCCGCGTCCAGCAGCGGCAGGTCCGACACGGTCCACGCCTGCGGGTCGGCACGCTGCAACCGCCTGATCTCCTCCTTGGCCAGCCAGGGAGCGCACAGCCGCAGGTACGCGGGCACCGACCACAGGTCGCCGACGAGGTCGGCCGGCTCGATCACCGGCCAGGCGCGGTTGAAGGCCGTCAGCAGCTCCCGGTCGCGCAGCAGCGACCTGCGGACCAGGTCGGCGGGGACGTCCTCGTCGTCGTGCTTGCCGACGATGATCTCGACCAGTTCCTCCCAGATGCGGTCGCGCGCCTCGTTGTGCGGGGTGCCGGGCTCCGGCGCCGCGAACGCCTCGGCCCAGTCGTCGGGGCCGAGCCGGACGTCGGACCACTCGGTGGTGACCGTCATGCCCTTCGCGGGCGGGTTCTCGTAGAACCTGACGGCCGGCTCGATCGCCTTCACCAGGTCCGCGGACGCCTTCAGCCGGGCCACCTCGGGGTCGCTCTCGGCCGCCGCCGTCGCGCCCTCGGGCACGAGGTCGCGCAGGGTGCAGGTCTGCACGCCCTCCTCGCCGAGACTGGGCAGGACGTCGGCGACGTACGCCAGGTACGGCTGGTGCGGCCCGACGAACAGCACGCCGCCCCGGTTGTGGCCGAGCCGAGGGTCGGCGTAGAGCAGGTACGCCGAGCGGTGCAGGGCGACGACGGTCTTGCCGGTGCCCGGACCGCCGTCCACGACCAGCGCGCCGCGCGAGCTCGCCCGGATGACGGCGTCCTGGTCGGCCTGGATGGTGGCGAGCACGTCCCGCATCCGCGGCGAGCGGCTGCCGCCCAGGCTGGCGATGAAGGCCGACTGGTCGTCCAGCGCGGCGTGCCCGTCGAGCCCGTCCGCGGTGAACACCTCGTCCCAGTAGTCGCTGATCCGGCCACGCGTCCAGCGGTAGCGGCGGCGGCTGGCCAGGCCCATCGGGTTGGCGTGGGTGGCGCCGAAGAACGGCTCGGCCGCAGGGGACCGCCAGTCCAGCAGCAGCCGCCGGCCCTCCCGGTCGGTCAGGCCCAGCCGCCCGACATAGACAGGTTCGGCCCCCTCCGACCCGACCATGCGGCCGAGACACAGGTCGAGCCCGAAGCGGCGCAGCGTACGCAGGCGGGCGCTCAGCCGGTGGACCTCCAGGTCCCGGTCCAGCGCCGCCCGGCCCGCGCCGCCGGGGGCCCTGCGCGTGGCGTCGAGACGGTCCGACAACTCGGCGACCGTCTGCTCCAGGGCCTCGGCGACGGCCGCGAAGTGCTGCTCGTCGCGGCCGATCAGCGCCGGGTCGGCCTTGGCGGACAGCCTTTCCGGCAGGTCGAACACGCTGATGGTCGATGGGTGATTCACGTAATGCGCTCCGGCGTTTTCGCAGGTTCTCGGCCTCGGCCGCCGATTGTCCTGCACGACCGGGGTCTTGCCGCAAGCCCCCGGGTGCGCTATAGGTTGAAAGTGGAAAGGAGCGGATTCTCCCCTTTCCCGTCCTCGGTCTCCTCCTCAGAACGTCTCCTGGTGCCGCCGCTCTGCTTCGTCGTGCCGGCAGCGCACGTCGCCCCTGGCCGCACGAGACTGATCCGCAAGGCCGCGCACGTACGGGGAAGAGGGGGTCCCATGGCTGAAACGGATGTGACCATGGGAGTCGAGGAGGGGTTCATTCTTCTGGACCCGGCCACCGCGAAGGTGACGCCGGTCGCCGGCGACGTGCGCGAGCGCGTCGGCGGCACCGTCCGGGACCAGGTGACGGCGCGGACCGGATTCCAGATCGAGACCCGCAGCGGCGCGCACACCGAGCTGGCGGGCCTGCGGGAGGAGTTGCTGCGGCTGCGCGCCGTCGTGGTGGCCGCCGCCGACGGCGCGGGCGCCGGGGTGGCGGCCACGGGCACGGCGTTGTCGGGCGACCTGCCGGGCGACGCCGGTTGTCTCGTGTGGCTCGGCGTTGACGACCGGGAGGAGGCCGTCCAGGTGGTCGACCATCTGCGGCCCTGGCTGCCCGTGCTGCAGGCGCTGACCGTGAACTCGCCGATCGGCGGCGACACGGACACCGGCTGCGCGAGCGGGCGCGCGATGGCCAGGAGCCGTCATCCCGCCGCCGGGCCGCCGCCCTGGTTCCGGTCAGCCGAGCACCACGACTGGCTGGTCGAAGGGCTGCACGCCACCGGGGTGGTCCCCGAGTGGCAGGCCAGGCTCTCCTCCGAGAGGCCGGCGATCGAGATCAGGGTGGCCGACACCTGCCAGACCGTGGCCGAGGTGGTGCTCCTCACGGGGCTGGTCAGGGCGCTGGCCGCCACGGCGCTCGGCGAGGTACGGGCGGGCCGGCCCGCGCCGAACGTGGACCACACCCTGCTCGCCGCCGCGAGCTGGCGGGCCGCCCGCGACGGGCTGGAGGGGGAGAACGTCGACCAGCTCACCGGCCGCACGCTGCCCGTCTGGCGGCTGGTGGACACGCTGATCGACCACATCGGGCCCGCGTTGCGCGCCCTCGGCGACCTGCCCCTCATGGACGAAGGGCTGGACGTGCTGCACCGGCACGGCTCGGGCGCGGCGCGGCAGCGGGCCGCGTACGAGCGGCGGGGGCTGGTGTCCGACGTCGCCCGCATGCTGGCCGACCAGTCGCGGCAGGACCTGCCGCGCCTGGCGGGCTGAGCCGGTCAGCTCGTCTCGATCCGCCCGAGCGGGCCCGGCTCCGCCGCCAGGGCCGCGCACGCGCTGGGCCAGGCGGGGTCGCCCAGGTCCAGGGCGGTGCGGAGGTAGGCGGTGGTGAGCCGCTGGATCAGGGCGACGCGGGCCGGGCTCTCGTCCGTGGTCTCGGCGGCGCCGGGGCCGACGATCCCGCCGAGCGAGTGCTCCGCCCCGAACAGGGTGAGCAGGCTCTTGCCTCCCGGGCTCAGCCGGTACGGGTCGGTGAACCAGTCCGGGCCCCGTACCGACAGCGCCGACCGGTCCTGGTCGCCCGCGACCACGAGCGCCGGCGTGGTCATCCGCGCGAAGTCCGGGTTCATGAACGGGAAGTGCTCGGCCGCGAACGGCGTCAGGTCGGCCCCGCCCGATCCCGGCGTGGCGAGCAGCACGCCCGCCCTGACCCGCAAGTCGGACAGATCCTCTCCCGGCCGGCCCGCGGCGTCGAGGACGCGCGCGCCGAGCAGCATGCTCGCCGTCTGCCCGCCCCAGGAGTGCCCGGCCACGGCGATCCGGTCGCGGTCGAGGCGCCCGGCGAGGCCGGGAACGGCCGCCTCGACGGCGTCCAGCCGGTCCAGGACGTGCCTCAGGTCCGTCACCCGCCACCGCCAGATGAGCGGGGTACGGGGATCGTCGGGAGGCAGGGCGAGCGTCCGCGAGTCGAGATGGGTGGGCTGGACGACCACGAATCCGTGCGCCGCCCAGTGGTCGGCCAGCGGCCCGTAGCCGTCCATCGACCAGCCGAAGCCGTGCGAGAGGACGACGACCGGCAGGTCCCGCCCGGTCGCGGGGGAGGACACCCGCACCCGCAGGTCCTCGCCACGGCCGGGGGTGGGCAGCACCACCGGTTTCACCGAGACGACCCGGGCGGCGATGGTCGTCGTGTCCGTCATGCTCATGAGAGCGGTCTTCCTTTGCGTCAGTCGGTCAGTGGGTGGGGATGAGCTCGTCGGCGACCCATCGGGCGACGCCGTCGGGGTAGGGGGCGGGCAGTCCGAGCACGACGTGCCGGAAGCCGGCCTCGACCGCCGCGCCGATCGCGTCCCTGGTGGGGCCGGGACGGTCGTAGGAGACGGGCAGGTGGATCGAGCGGGTGATCGCGGCCGCGTCGCGGCCGATCTCGGCGCAGTAGCGGTCCAGCAGGGCCGAGCGGCCCGCGAGGTCGGCGATGTCGCCGCCGCCGGGGATGTTCCACAGGTCGGCGTGCTCGGCGGCCACGCGCAGCGTCGCCGACGAGCGCCCGCCGACGAGGATGGGCGGGTGGGGGCGCTGCACCGGCTTGGGGTTGCCGAACGCGCCCTTCAGCCGGTGGTGGACGCCGTCGAAGTCGAACGGCTCGTCCTCGGTCCACAGCCGCCGGATCACCGTGCACGCCTCGGCCAGGCTGGCCACGGCGTGGGCGGTGTCGTGGAAGGGCAGGCCGTGGGCCTCGTACTCGCGCCGGGCCAGGGGATGGTCGGGGCGCGAGCCGACGCCGATGCCGAAGTCGAGGCGTCCGCCGGAGACGATGTCGACGGTCGTGGCGATCTTGGCGAGCAGCGCGGGCGGCCGGAACCGGTTGCTGGTCACCATCAGGCCGAGCCGCAGCCGCCGGGTCTGCGCGGCGAGGGCGGCGAGCAGGGTCCAGCCCTCGTGGACGGGGCCGGTCAGGTCGCCCGCGATCGGCAGGAGGTGGTCGAACAGCCAGGCGTGCTCGATCGCCGGGATCGTGTCCGCCTCGCGCCAGACCCGCAGGACGTCGTGGTAGCCGACCTGCATCGGCGCGGTCATGATCCCGAAGCTGGGCGGGGAGTCGTAGGGCATGGGTGTGCTCCTTCCGGCCGGGTGGCCGGGGGTTCGCGGAGGGAGGATGCGGGCGCGCGCTCTGGCATCATGGGAGAGAGAACAAGTGGGACTGTGTCCCGTTTAGAACATATGGGACAGTGTCCCGTTTAGCAAGCCGGGCGGCGGTGCCGGCGGAAGGAGCGGCGCGGTGAGCGACAGCGAAAAGAGCGCGCAGACCGCGCAGGGCGGGCAGGCCGCGCAGGCCGCGCGGGCCGCGCAGGGCACGCAGGGCGCGCAGGCCGCGCGGGCCGCGCAGGGCACGCAGGGCGCGCAGGCCGCGCGGGCCGCGCAGGGCACGCAGGGCGGCACGCGCAAGCGGGCCGATGCCCGGCGCAACGAGAAGACCCTGCTCGACGCCGCCGCGGCGGTCTTCGTCACCTCGGGCGTCGAGGCGCCCATCCGGGACATCGCGGCCGAGGCGGGCGTCGGCACGGCCACGATCTACCGC